>NZ_CP120724.1:5090000-6155000 GCF_045013505.1 Pseudomonas sp. JDS08PS003 | reverse complement strand
GCGAAAGCGAGTCTTAATAGGGCGTCTAGTCGCTGGGAATAGACCCGAAACCGGGCGATCTATCCATGGGCAGGTTGAAGGTTAGGTAACACTGACTGGAGGACCGAACCGACTACCGTTGAAAAGTTAGCGGATGACCTGTGGATCGGAGTGAAAGGCTAATCAAGCTCGGAGATAGCTGGTTCTCCTCGAAAGCTATTTAGGTAGCGCCTCATGTATCACTGTAGGGGGTAGAGCACTGTTTCGGCTAGGGGGTCATCCCGACTTACCAAACCGATGCAAACTCCGAATACCTACAAGTGCCGAGCATGGGAGACACACGGCGGGTGCTAACGTCCGTCGTGAAAAGGGAAACAACCCAGACCGTCAGCTAAGGTCCCAAAGTTATGGTTAAGTGGGAAACGATGTGGGAAGGCTTAGACAGCTAGGAGGTTGGCTTAGAAGCAGCCACCCTTTAAAGAAAGCGTAATAGCTCACTAGTCGAGTCGGCCTGCGCGGAAGATGTAACGGGGCTCAAACCATACACCGAAGCTACGGGTATCACGTAAGTGATGCGGTAGAGGAGCGTTCTGTAAGCCTGTGAAGGTGAGTTGAGAAGCTTGCTGGAGGTATCAGAAGTGCGAATGCTGACATGAGTAACGACAATGGGTGTGAAAAACACCCACGCCGAAAGACCAAGGTTTCCTGCGCAACGTTAATCGACGCAGGGTTAGTCGGTCCCTAAGGCGAGGCTGAAAAGCGTAGTCGATGGAAAACAGGTTAATATTCCTGTACTTCTAGTTATTGCGATGGAGGGACGGAGAAGGCTAGGCCAGCTTGGCGTTGGTTGTCCAAGTTTAAGGTGGTAGGCTGGAATCTTAGGTAAATCCGGGATTCTAAGGCCGAGAGCTGATGACGAGTTACCTTTTAGGTGACGAAGTGGTTGATGCCATGCTTCCAAGAAAAGCTTCTAAGCTTCAGATAACTAGGAACCGTACCCCAAACCGACACAGGTGGTTGGGTAGAGAATACCAAGGCGCTTGAGAGAACTCGGGTGAAGGAACTAGGCAAAATGGCACCGTAACTTCGGGAGAAGGTGCGCCGGTGAGGGTGAAGGACTTGCTCCGTAAGCTCATGCCGGTCGAAGATACCAGGCCGCTGCGACTGTTTATTAAAAACACAGCACTCTGCAAACACGAAAGTGGACGTATAGGGTGTGACGCCTGCCCGGTGCCGGAAGGTTAATTGATGGGGTTAGCTAACGCGAAGCTCTTGATCGAAGCCCCGGTAAACGGCGGCCGTAACTATAACGGTCCTAAGGTAGCGAAATTCCTTGTCGGGTAAGTTCCGACCTGCACGAATGGCGTAACGATGGCGGCGCTGTCTCCACCCGAGACTCAGTGAAATTGAAATCGCTGTGAAGATGCAGTGTATCCGCGGCTAGACGGAAAGACCCCGTGAACCTTTACTATAGCTTTGCACTGGACTTTGAATTTGCTTGTGTAGGATAGGTGGGAGGCTTTGAAGCGTGAACGCCAGTTTGCGTGGAGCCATCCTTGAAATACCACCCTGGCAACTTTGAGGTTCTAACTCAGGTCCGTTATCCGGATCGAGGACAGTGTATGGTGGGTAGTTTGACTGGGGCGGTCTCCTCCTAAAGAGTAACGGAGGAGTACGAAGGTGCGCTCAGACCGGTCGGAAATCGGTCGTAGAGTATAAAGGCAAAAGCGCGCTTGACTGCGAGACAGACACGTCGAGCAGGTACGAAAGTAGGTCTTAGTGATCCGGTGGTTCTGTATGGAAGGGCCATCGCTCAACGGATAAAAGGTACTCCGGGGATAACAGGCTGATACCGCCCAAGAGTTCATATCGACGGCGGTGTTTGGCACCTCGATGTCGGCTCATCACATCCTGGGGCTGAAGCCGGTCCCAAGGGTATGGCTGTTCGCCATTTAAAGTGGTACGCGAGCTGGGTTTAGAACGTCGTGAGACAGTTCGGTCCCTATCTGCCGTGGACGTTTGAGATTTGAGAGGGGCTGCTCCTAGTACGAGAGGACCGGAGTGGACGAACCTCTGGTGTTCCGGTTGTCACGCCAGTGGCATTGCCGGGTAGCTATGTTCGGAAAAGATAACCGCTGAAAGCATCTAAGCGGGAAACTTGCCTCAAGATGAGATCTCACTGGAACCTTGAGTTCCCTAAAGGGCCGTCGAAGACTACGACGTTGATAGGTTGGGTGTGTAAGCGCTGTGAGGCGTTGAGCTAACCAATACTAATTGCCCGTGAGGCTTGACCATATAACACCCAAGCAATTTGCTTAAGAAGCGAGTTGCGGTGTGTGAAGACGAAACAAACCGAAAGTTTGCACCGCTCACAAAGCACACAAATCTATTACATACCCATTTGCTGGCACGTTGCATAAGCGACGGTCTGGCTACCGAATTTCTTGACGACCATAGAGCGTTGGAACCACCTGATCCCATCCCGAACTCAGAAGTGAAACGATGCATCGCCGATGGTAGTGTGGGGTTTCCCCATGTGAGAGTAGGTCATCGTCAAGATTAAATTCCGAAACCCCAATTGCGAAAGCAATTGGGGTTTTGTTTTTGCGCTGAGAAAAAATCGTTCTTATTCGCAAACAAATTTGCACAGTTATTTTCAAATTGGAACACTAGAATAGCCGCTACTCTTTTCACTTCCAGAGCCCTCTATGTCAGATCCGGTTGACGCCTCCGGGTTGTCAGAACTACCACTGGACGACCTGGTTGCCTGCCATGAGTGCGACTTGCTGATGCGCAAGCCAAAGCTCGCCCACGGTGAGAAAGCCCAATGCCCGCGCTGTGGCTATGAGCTGTATGCCCATCGACACAATGTCGTTGAGCGCAGTCTGGCTCTGGTAATTGCCGCCTTGTTGCTCTACGTGCCGGCGAACTTTCTTCCCATCATGCAACTCAATCTATTGGGACAGTCTTCCGAAGATACCGTCTGGAGCGGCGTGCAAGGCCTGTTCGATACCGGCATGGAAGGTGTAGCGCTGGTGGTGTTCCTCTGCAGCATGGGCATTCCATTGCTCAAGCTGATTTGCCAGCTGCTGGTCCTGTTGAGCATTCGCTGGGACATCGGCCGCAGTTACGGCCTGCTGCTCTATCGCATTTATCATCATCTGCGCGATTGGGGCATGCTCGAGGTCTATCTGATGGGTGTGCTGGTGGCCATCGTCAAGCTGGCGGATATGGCGTCCATTACCGTGGGCCTTGGCCTTGTGTGTTTTATCAGTTTGTTGTTGGTGCAGGTCTGGCTGGAAGTGGTGATGTCGCCGCACCAGATCTGGCAGGCGTTATCTGGAGAAGATGTGCATGCGGGCGATTGATGCAGGCATTCTGATTTGTACCGAATGCCATGAATTGAACCGGCAGGAGGCCGACAGCGACGAGCAGACCTGTACTCGTTGCGGAGCTTTGGTACACCCACGGCGTCCCAATAGCATCCTGCGCACCTGGGCCTTGTTGCTTACCGCCGCCATTCTCTACATTCCCGCCAATGTCCTGCCGATCATGACCGTCAGCTCACTGGGGCAGGGCGATCCCAGCACCATCATGTCCGGAGTCATCCAGCTGGTGCAGCACGGTATGTTCCCCATCGCCGCCGTGGTGTTTGTCGCCAGTATTCTGGTGCCCACCTTCAAGCTGGTGGGCATTGCCCTGTTGCTGTTCTCGGTGCAGCGTCACCAGCCACTGTCAGCGCGGCAACGGATCATCATGTACCGCTTTATCGAGTTCATCGGTCGTTGGTCGATGCTGGATATTTTCGTCATCGCCATTCTGGTGGCGGTGGTCAACTTTGGCCGGCTGGCCAGTATCGAGGCCAATCTCGGTGCGGTCGCCTTTGCCAGCGTGGTGATCCTGACCATGTTGGCCGCAGTAACTTTCGATCCCCGACTGATCTGGGATAACACGGAGTCGGACGACGACCATGAGTGATTTGCCTACTGCCAAAACCCGCCCGGCCTCCAACTGGTCGGCTATCTGGGTGCTGCCCCTGATTGCCCTGATCATTGGCGGCTGGCTGGGCTGGCGTGCCTACAGCCAGACCGGCATCGAGATCCAGTTGCGCTTTGAAAGCGGTGAAGGGATACAGGCCAACAAGACCGAAGTGGTCTACAAAGGCATGCCCGTGGGAAAGGTCAAGACTCTGGCTCTGGACGATGAGGGCAACTCCAAGGGAGTGATCGCCACGGTCGAAATGAACAAGGATGTCGAGCAGTACCTGAAGACCAACACCCGCTTCTGGCTGGTCAAGCCCAGTGTCAGCCTGGCCGGGATCACCGGTCTGGAAACCTTGGTCTCAGGCAATTACATTGCGGTCAATCCCGGAGAAGGAGAACCCACGCGCAAGTTCAAGGCCCTGGCCGAAGAGCCGCCGTTATCGGATGCCAAGCCCGGCCTGCACCTGACCATCAAGGCCGAGCGCCTGGGTTCGTTGAACCGCGGCAGCCCGGTCTTCTACAAACAGATCCAGGTCGGACAGATCAAGAGCTTCCTGCTTTCCGAAGACCAGAACACAGTGGAGCTCAAGGTCTACATCGAACCGACCTACGCCAATCTGGTGCGCAAACACACGCGTTTCTGGAACGCCAGCGGCATCAGCATCGACGCCAATCTGTCCGGGGTAAAAGTGCGCAGTGAGTCCCTGTCCAGCATAGTGGCCGGCGGTATCGCGTTCGCCACTCCGGAAAATCGCAGGGACAGTCCGCCTACCGACCCGAGCCTGCCGTTCCGCCTTTACGAAGATTTCGATGCCGCCCAGGCCGGTATCCGGGTCAAGGTCAAGCTCACCGATTTCGAAGGCCTGCAGGCTGGGCGCACACCCGTGATGTACAAAGGCATCCAGGTCGGCAGCCTGAAAGCCCTGAAGGTCGACTCCGATCTCACCAGCGCCACCGCCGAACTGACCCTCGATCCACTGGCCGAGGACTATCTGGTCCAGGGCACTCAGTTCTGGACCGTCAAACCCTCGATCTCCCTGGCGGGTATCACGGGGCTCGAGGCCCTGGTGAAAGGTAACTACATCGCCATCCGCCCCGGTGACAAGGGCGCCGCCCCCCAGCGGGAATTTGAAGCTCGGGCCAAGGCGCCTCCCCTGGACCTGCGAGCACCTGGCCTGCATATGGTGCTGTTTACCGACAATCTCGGCTCTCTGGATGTGGGCAGTCCGATTCTCTACAAGCAGGTCAAGGTCGGTTCGGTACAGAGCTACCAGTTCTCCCACACCCGTAAGCAAGTGGTGATCGGTGTTCATATCGAGAAAGAGTACGAGGGGCTGGTCAACGGCTCGACGCGCTTCTGGAACGTCAGTGGCATCACCCTCACGGGCGGCCTCACCGGCGGCATCCAGATCAAGAGTGAGTCGTTGCAAAGCCTGATGGCCGGTGGCATTTCCTTCGAGACACCACAACCCAACGTCCCGCTGAAAAAACGCATCCCGCGCTTCCGTCTGTTCGCTAACCAGGAAGAAGCCGCACAGCGGGGGATCCTGGTGAATATCAAGGTCGATCGTGCCGATGGCTTGCGTGCCGGTACTCCAGTGCGCTTCAAGGGCCTGGATGTAGGCAAGCTGGAAGCGGTGACTCTCAGCGCCGACATGCAGTCAGTGATGCTCAAGGCGCGGATCACCGAAGTGCCCGAGCGTATTGCCCGAGTCGGCAGCCAGTTCTGGGTGGTCAAGCCGGAGCTGGGCCTGATGAAAACCTCGAACCTGGAAACCCTGGTCACCGGGCAATACCTCGAGGTCCAGCCCGCAGCGAAGAACCTGGGCGTGCAAACCAGCTTTGTCGCCTTGCCGCAGCCGCCGGAAGCCAGCGTCCAGGAAGCGGGTCTGAGTCTGGTATTGAGCGCTGCTCGCCGCGGCTCGTTGAAGGTGGGTGTACCCGTGACTTATCGCGAAGTGACAGTGGGCAAGGTTACGGGCTACGAACTGGGACAGACCGCCGATCGGGTACTGATCCATATCCTCATCGAGCCCAAGTATGCGCCGCTGATTCGCGGTGGTACGCGCTTCTGGAACAGCAGTGGATTTGGCGTGGACTTTGGTCTGTTCAAGGGCGCCACAGTGCGCACCGAATCCTTGGAAACTCTGATCCAGGGCGGCATTGCATTCGCTACCCCGGATGGCGAGCGCATGGGCAACCCGGCCCGCCCGCAACAGACGTTCCCGCTGTTCGACAAGTTCGAGGATGAATGGCTGACCTGGGCCCCCAAGATCCCCCTGGGCAAATAACCCTCTTGTAGGAGCCGGCTCGCCGGCGAAAAGGTCTTCAAGCGCAGAGGACGCCTTCGCTGGCAAGCCAGCTCCTACAAAAGCTATCCAATAAAAAGGCCGCACTCGAAAGAGTGCGGCCTTCTTCGTTACAGCGTTAGCAAATCAGACTTCGTCCAGTTCCGCTTCTGCCTCGGCTTCGGGTTCCACGTTCAGAGTCGCTTTGACCTGATCATGACGACGGATGAACTTCCAGTCCGCCTCGTCGATGTAGATACCGTTCGGTCCGCTGCCGCCTTCCAGGTCGATGGCTACCTGGGCCGACACCTGCGGCTTCACACTGGCCAGGATCGGTACGAAGCCCAGCTGCAGGCTGGTTTCCAGCAGCGCCGCCTGGTTGCGTTCGTCGATGTCCGCGGCCTCGTCGAGGTAGTAGGGCAGGCGAATGCGCCCGGCCTGGTCGCGGTCCATCAAGTGCAGCAACAGGTACATGTTGGTCAGCGCCTTGATGGTCATGGTGGTGCCGTTGGACGCCGCGCCATCGATGTCGGTGTGGATCACCGGCTGGCCATTGACCTTGGTGATCTCGAACGCCAGTTCGAACAAGTCCTTCAGGCCCAGCTGGTTGTGGTTGGCTGCTACCAACCGCGCCAGGTACTCCTTGGCCTCTTCGTTCTTGTTGTCCTGCTCGGCGCTCTGACTCAGGTCGAACACCGACAGGGTCTCGCCTTCTTCGTACTGCCCGGCGCTGTGGATGATCTGATCGATGTGCTTGAGGGCTTCCTTGTTCGGCGCCAGGACGATGCGGAAGCTCTGCAGGTTGGACACCTGGCGCTTGTTGATCTCGCGGTTGAACAGCGCCAGCTGGTGTTCCAGGCTGTCGTAGTCGCTGCGGATATTGCGCAGGGTCCGGGCGATATCAGTCACCGCCGCGCGGCGTGCCTTGCCCAGGGTCAGGGCTTCGTCGGTGCGGTGCGCATAGGCGTTGATCAGCAACTGCAGTCGGCGTTCAACGTCATCCTCGCTGTCGAACTTGGCCACGCCCTTGAGGCGCACCTGGGCATACAGCGCCTCGATCTGTCCGTCGACCCGTTGCAGACCCTGCCAGCTGTCCTGGTAGTCGTTGAGCAGTGGCAGCAGGTTGTCCATGGAGTCGTCCACCGGGTCCATGAACGGCGTGCCGAACGGCAGGTCCGCCGGCAGCAACTGACGGCGGCGCAGGGCGTCGTCGAGGGTGCGCTGCTTGGCTTCCATGTCGGCAATCTGCCGGCCCACCAGTTGCAGCTTGGCCGACAGTTGCTGGACGCGTTCGGTGAAGGCGTCACTGGAGCGCTTGAGTTCGTCCTGAGCGGCTTCCATCTGTGCCAGCTGCTCCAGCTTCTCGCCTTCCTCGGCGCTCAGGGTCTGGGCACGGCGGAAGTCTTCCAGGGCCTTCTGCGCATCCAGTACCTGCTGGTACAGGGCTTCGGTCTGGGTCTTGCTCGCGGCGCGGTCGGCAGCCACGGCAGCCTGGGTCTTGAGCTGCTTGAGTTCTTTTTCCAGGCGCTCCTTCTGGTCCCGCAGGGCGGCACGGTCAGCCAGGGCCTGCAAGGCTGGCGGCTCGATGTGGGAGATGTCGATGGACAGCCCCGGCACTTCGAAACGCTCGCCCTTGAAGCCATCGAGGATCAGCTCCACGGACTTCACCCACTCGCCGTTGTCGTCCAGGGCAATGCCGTGCTCGCCTAGGGGCAGGCTGAACAGCGCGCTGTTGAACAGACGCATCAGGCGTTCCACGTCCTGTTGGGAGAACTCCTCGCGCAGACGGGCGTAGCTGTTGTTGTCGGCGTGATCGAGCTGTTGCTTGACCGACTTCAGGCGTTTTTCCAGGTCCCGTAGGCGCTCTTCCAGGTCTTCGGCGGAGAACTGCCGGGACTGGGCCAGGGCGCCGGCCAGTTCATCGTGGGCATCCTTGGCCGCCAGCAGTTGCTGTTCCAGGACCTTGACGTCATCCACCAGGGCGAAGCGGTGCTTGAGCACCGACAGCTCGCCGAGCCAGCGCTGGGTGCCGGTGATTTCCCGTTCCAGGCGCATCATTTCCTGGGTGCTGCTGCGTTGGTCGTTTTGCAGCGCGTCCTGCTCGTTGCGGTAGTGCTCGGCCTGGATGGTCAGCTCTTCCTTGCGGGCGCCGGCGTAGTCCGACCAAGTGCCCAGCAGCGAATCCAGCAGTGGCGACAGGCGATGCAGTTTGCCCCGCAGAATGTCCCGCTGCTTCACGCCGTTGGCCAGGGCTTCTACCAGAGGGCCCGCGGCCACCAGGGAGTTGTAGTCTTGCTCCATGCGTCGCACATCGCGGAAGGCTTCGTCGCAGGCGGCGATGTAGTCGACGCTACCGGAGCGCAAGCTGTGCTCGAAGGCATCGAGGAACAGCTGCTTGAGCTTGGCCGCTGTGATCTCGCGCATGTGCAGCAGGTTGATGAACAGCGCACGGAAGGTCTTCAGGCTCTGTTCACTGGTGGAGCGCAGCGGGATCAGGGTCAGGTCCAGGGGGATCGACGTATGGCCGCCCACCAGTAGACGGCGCAGTTCATCCGGCTTGAGTTCATAGGCCTTCAGGCCCTGGCGCTCCAGGTTGGTGAACAGCTCTTTCTGCCGCAGGCAGGTGTCGTCCTTCTGGTAATGCGCCAGGTCCAGCTGTCCGGCGTAGGCGAAGAACTGGTGGCCGAAACCGCCGCCCGGACCGCGCCCGACCACGCCAATCACATGAGGGCCGTGGGGCAGCGAGACTTCCACCAGGATGTAACTGGTGTCCGAGGCGAAGTAGAAGCGCCGGGATTGCTCCAGGCTGTACTTGCCGAAGCTCATGTCCGACATGCGCGCCAGAATCGGGAATTGCAGGGCGTTGATCGACGCCGACTTGCCCAGGTTGTTGGCCCCGTAGACCGACAGCGGCTCTTCCAGGGGGAACAGGCCAAGGCTGTAGCCGGCGGTGTTCAGTAGGGCAAAACGGCGGATGCCGTAGCGTTCCTTGCTCATGCGTCGAGCTCCTGTTCTTCGGCGATGGCCCGGGCCAGCGCGTCTTCTTCACTTTCTTCGGACTCGTCGAATTCGCTCAGGTCCAGCGGGTCATCGGTCTGCAGCAGTTTCTCGTCGCTGTCGTTGTCCACCAGCACCGGGGTCGGCAACGGCAGCACGCTGTGCAGGCTGGCGGCCAGGTCACGGTCCTGCTGCACCGACAGGCAGACATCGAGGAAGCGGTGCATCGGTGGCAGGAAGCGGTAGATCCCCGGCTCCTCGGCGGCAAAACCCAGCTGGGTCATGCGGCGCATGATTTTCTCTTCCAGCTCTTCCTGGGTCTGTACTTCGGCCTGGATAAACAGGTCGCGGTACTTTTCCAGCAGCGAGGGCAGTTCGTCACGGCCCAGGCTGCCACCATCGAGCACGGCGATCGGGTCGCGACCCTGGTCGGCCAGGTGCTCCACCAGGATGAAGGTGAACAGCGCCAGGCGCTGGGCGGTCTTGTTCACCTGGGCGGCGGCGTTGTCGGGGACAAAGTAGTAGAAGCCGCGGGTATCGCACACCAGCTCGAAGCCCAGGGCCTTGAACAGGGTGCGGTACTGGTCCTGGAAGTTCGACAGTTGGGCGTACAGCTCCGGGTCGCGGCGGCTGACGTGATAACCCTTGAACAGCTCGCGAAAGATCGGCGCCAGCTGGGACAGTTCGGAAAGATCAAGATGCATTGGCGTTGCTCGCAGAATGCTCGGCGGCGTCATCGCGGGCCGAGAGCAGGGCGAAGGAGCGCAGGCTGACCTGGTGCTCCTGGGTGTGGTAATCGCGACGTTCGAGGCGCTCGCGCTTGAAGCGTTTTTCCCGGGACAGGCGGGAGAACCAGTACAGCAATTCGTCGGTGGCGCCATCCGGCTCCTGGTCCAGCAGCCAGCTCATCAGGTCCGGCATCGGCAGAGCGTCTTCGCAGCGCTCGAGCATTTCCCGGACCGTGCGCGGCGCCTTGGGGGCCACGCCCTTGTGGGTCTTGTGGGCCTTGGGGAAACGCGCCGGCTTGGGTTCGAAGCGGGCCAGGGCGTAGACATAGGCTTCCACCTGGCCGGAGCTGCCGAGAAAGGTGCTTTGCGGACGGGTGAACATCGGCATGGCGGCCTGAGGCACCGCGTCGATGCCCTTGCGCCGGATCGCCGACAGGGCCAGCGCTGCACCGCGGGTCACGGCGTTGTGGCGGCGGGCTTCCTCACGCAGCGGCAGCAGCAGTTCCCGGGCGTGGCGCAGGGTCAGCTGGGCGCTGGTCTGCATTTCCAGGATGCGCGCGTGGGTGCGCAACAGCATGTCGTCGTCCACCAGGTGGCCCAGGCGCTGTTGCTCGGTGAGCATGCGCAGCAGGACGTTCTCCACCTTGCGCACGCCCTGTTCGAAGGCGCCGTCGGCGTTCACCAGCTGGATCATCGGCTCGACGTATTCGTCCCAGGTGGCCAGCACCTCGGCGTAACGCTGGCGCAGGGGGATCTGCCGGTCGCTGGTCTTGGCCCGTTCGGCCACGGCCACCAGGGCCTGTTCGTCGTTGGCGAGCTTCTTCAGGACATCGCGCACGCGCATGTCCAGCAGCCGCAACTGACGAGCCAGGTCGTTGCCGTCGCGCACGTCGAAGGCGTCCTGGATGTAACCGGCCAGGCGCTCCAGGTGGCGCAGGTAGGCTTCGATCTCCAGGCACAGGCCCAGGCGGTGTTCACGGCGCAGGTAGGCGAGGAAGTCGTGGATCTGCGCATTGAGCTCGAAACGGTTCGGGCTTTTCGCCACCGGGACCAGGATGTCCAGGCGTATCCATACGTCCAGCAGGTGGGTGATGTCCTGGGGCGTGCTGTCCAGTTGTTGGGCAGACAGCTGTGAACGCAGTTCGGCAAGACTCAGGGTGCCTTGGTCGAAGTGCTCGCACAGCGGCTCCAGAAGTGCCCAGTGTTCGGCGAGGGCGCGCAAGACGCGCTTGGGTTCGATCATCGGAATGGCCGGCTGGTTGGCAATGAAAAGCGGCGATTGTACTGCATCAGGGGGCTGACGATTCACCCCCAGGTCCAGGTATGAGATGGACAGTCGCTTTTGTGGGCAATCAACAGCAGGCGATCTTTGGCGAAGGACGGTAGAATCCCCCACCTCAGTTATCCACAAGTGGCCGACCTTTGCTTATCGAGTCCCGTCGTCGCGCTTATCTGTCCGCCATGCAGGTGGTCAGTTGGCTGCCGCGCAGCGAATTGCCCTTTGCCGCCCCTTCGCGCCCCGAGTTGCTGGCCCTGCCGGAACCGGAGCTTGCGGCGCCGCCTGCCCCTGTGGTCGAGGCCAAAGCCCCGGCGGCGCCGGCGGCAAGGACCAGCGAGCGGCCGAAAATCGAAGTGCCGCGGCCATCCGCCACGCCCGCGCGCTCGGCCAGCAAGCCCGTGGTCGAAGGCGAAGAAGCCCCGGCCCCGGTGGTCAAGGCGCCGGTGGTACCGCCGCCGCGCTTTGCCCTGCAACTGCTGCGAGCCGGCCGTTGCCTGCTGCTGGTGGAGTTACCCACAGGGGAAGCCTTTCAGAGCCGCGATCCGGCCTATCTGCTGCTCAAGGATATGTTGCGCGCCGCCGGCCTGCCGGACAGCCCGCAGATCCTTGCCGAGCCCGTGCGCTGGCCGATGCTCACCCGAGGTAACCTCGACCAGGGCCCGGAAGCCGCCCGGGACTTCGTCCAGGCCTTTGTCGGTGTGCGAATCGAAGAAGAGCCCTGCGTCTGCCTGTGGCTGATCGGTCTGCCGGCGGTACGTTTCGCCGGGGAAGCCAACGCTGAATCCTACAACCGCGAACTTCAGGTCGAAGGCCTGGGTTCGGCCTGGGCCTTGCCCGGCCTGGAACTATTAATGGAAGAGCCACAGCGTAAGGCTGATGTCTGGCAAGCCATGCGTCGATTGATGACGCGCTGGAAAAGCACTGATGAGCAAAATGACCAATGAGTGACGCGTTGACCTTCCGCCTGGCCACCGAAGCGGACCTGGATGCCATCCTGAAAATCGAATATGCGGCGTTCAGCCATCCCTGGACCCGGGGCATTTTCATGGATGCCTTCAAGTCCTACGAAGTCTGGCTGATGTTCGAAGGCAGCCAGCAAGTGGGCCACGGGGTGATTCAGGTGATCATCGATGAGGCCCATTTGCTGAACATCACCGTCAAGCCGGAAAGCCAGGGCCGTGGCCTGGGTCTGCGACTCCTTGAAGAACTGATGAAACGTGCCTACCAGAAGGACGCGCGCGAGTGCTTCCTGGAAGTGCGTTCCAGCAACCAGACCGCTTATCGGCTGTACGAGCGTTATGGCTTCAATGAAGTGGGGCGCCGCCGCGACTATTACCCGGCAGTGGGTGGCCGCGAAGACGCCCTGGTGATGGCCTGCACTCTGGTCGACTGAGCCTTAAACCAGCACGCAGGCAACTGTAGGAGCTGGCTTGCCAGCGAAGGCGCCATACCGGGCGATGCATGGCTTGAGGGCCTCTTCGCCGGCAAGCCGGCTCCTACGGGAGAGGGCGTCAGTAAATACAGCGCCAGGCTCAGGGTTTGCCATCCAGCGGGTCGCGGCGCGCAAGTTCGGCTTCATCCAGACCAGCGCCGCCACCAATGTCTGCGCCATCGACAATACTCAGATCCCAGTCCGCCGGTTTATCGGCTCCGGCTTCCCGGGCGGAACGGGCTCCATCCTCACGGATCAGGGTTTCCGGACTCAGGTCATCGTCGCTGGAGCCGTCGCTGGTGAGGCTGGCGCTGCTTCTGGCGGCAGGTTCGTCGTCATCGAAATGCAGCTCCTCCAGGGAGCCCATGCGGTCCTGATCATCGTCGATGGGGGCGGGCTGGGGAGCGGCGTAGGGGCGTCGTGATTCAGTCATGGCGATTCCTCATACTTTGGGGGCTTGAAGGGTGGACCCCAGTAGCCCGCTGAAGATTCCCCGCAAGGAATAGCCGGTATCTGTAGCAACACGCGTGACCCCGACAGGCGGTCGTCTGTCAAAGCAGCGCATCATTCTTGAGGCTTCACAGCATGAACGAACTACAAGATCTGATTGATAACAACGAGCGTTGGGCCGAGGCGATCAAGCAGGAAGATCCGGACTTCTTCTCCAAGCTGGCTCGCCAGCAGACTCCGGAATACCTGTGGATCGGCTGTTCGGACGCGCGGGTGCCGGCCAACGAGATCGTCGGCATGTTGCCGGGTGACCTGTTTGTGCACCGTAACGTGGCCAACGTGGTGCTGCACACCGACCTCAATTGCCTGTCGGTGATCCAGTACGCCGTGGACGTACTCAAGGTCAAGCACATCCTGGTCACCGGCCATTATGGTTGTGGCGGTGTGCGTGCCTCGATGCAGGATCGCCAGTTTGGCCTGATCGATGGCTGGCTGCGTTCCATCCGCGACCTGTACTACGAGCACCGTGAGGCGCTGGGGCAATTGGCCACGGAAGAAGAGCGGGTCGACCGCCTCTGCGAGTTGAACGTGATCCAGCAGGTGGCCAACGTCGGCCACACCAGCATCGTGCAGAACGCCTGGCATCGTGGGCAGAGCCTGTCGATCCACGGTTGCATCTACGGGATCAAGGACGGTCGCTGGAAGAGTCTGAACGCGACCATCAGCGGTTTCGAGCAACTGCCACCGCAATATCGCCTGCGTCCCCTCGGCGCTGTCTGAACGCTGGCTGGCCGCTGCGTCGAAAGCGCAGCGGCCAGCGGCAGGCTTCAGATGTGCGGCACCTCGGTGCTCGGCGCCGGGGCAGGGGCCTTGAGCTGGTTGAGTTGAGTCTTGACCGGCGTGCTGGTGCATTTGGCCGCGGCCTGTTGCTCGGTCAGTTTGCGCACCGAGGTGTAGAACAGCTCGCAGGTCTGGACTTTCTGCGTCACTTGCCAGGTCTGGGTGCAACGGCTGAGCAGGGTGCTCGGGTCCGTCCCCGGCTTGCTGCCCATGCCGGCCTGCCAACAGGCGGCACTCAGGTCCTGGCCCATCACTTTCAACCCCGCGGCATCGGCCTTGGCCTGGTCATCGTCGTAGTTCGCCGGGTCTGCCGCGTACCAGATATAGCTCGGGTGGTTGGAGCCCAGTACCGGCACCTTGACCCCCTCGCTGGGGCTGATCTGTGCCAGGCCCAGCACATTCACCGTGACCCCGTACTGCTGCTTGAGCCAATTGCGCACTGGTGCGCCGAAGGCCACCATCGGCAGGGCTGCGCCGTTGGCGTTCTGGCTGACCTGCTTGACCATGGTGGTCTGGTAGCTGTTGAAGTAGCTGTAGACCCCTTCCAGGTCCTTGCCGGCGCTCGATGGCGCAGCGATCGGTGCGATGTCGACAATGGTCTGGTACGCCGGCGTCTGCTCGGCGGCAATGCCGTTGACGGTGAGCAGGGTGGCCCAGCGGTCGGTGGTGGCCGACTCCAGATAGTCCTGGGCCTGGGTCAATGAATAGTCCGGTGGGAAGTGCAGCAGCTCGACGCTCTTGCGGTTTTCCAGGGCCATGCCCAGAGGCAGGAACAGGTACCAGCTGTAGGCCCATTTGCCATCGGCATTGAGCTGGCTGGCGCCCTTGTAGGCCAGGTCGCCGGCATCCAGCAGGGCGCTCAAGGGCTTGGCGTAGCCCTCCGGCACCCCGCTGATGGAGGCCAGGACCTTGTCGTCAGCGGTCTTGACGCTGACTTTTGCAGCGCTATAGCCGTCACGCTGCACGCTCTGGGTCAGGTAGTGAGCCACCGTCTCTTCCAGGGTCCAGTTGCGATAGCAGATGACATTGCAGTTGTTGGGGTAGGCGAAGAGCTGGGTGACGCGCTGGGGACTGCCCAGATCGACCTCGACATCGGCCTGGGCCATCGTGCTCAGGGCTGCGGCCGCCAGGGCCAGGGGGATTCCTGCGAATTTGAACATGCTCAGATCCTTTTCAGCGTGAACCCCTTCGAAGGGGGCAAGACATACTGAAACAGCCCGGCGCGCAGAAGAAGCCAGGAGCAAAAAAATATCCGCGGCTCCCAGCTGCTCGGGGCTCAGCCCGGGATCAGGCGCGTCCAGGGGAAACCGGGGGCATGGATCTGGCAGGCACGGATGAGCACCACCATGAACAGCAGGTAGACCGGCTGCCAGGGGCTGAAATGATTCCAGTGCAAGGCGCCCAGCCAGGGACTGCGAGCACAGAACTCCGGGTCCGGCTGGCCGATGCGTCGTGCATGCAGCAGGCCGATCAGGGTAAAGCCCAGGTAGGCCAGTACGCCTAGCAACCCCAGCCAGAAGCCGAAAAAACCCAGCATCAGCACTTGCGGCACGCCATGGCGCAGCACCAGCCAGTGCTGGTGCGGGTTCAGGCGCCTGGGCACCAGGCGGTCGCTCAGCCACAGGTCGATGGCCAGCAGGTGGGCGATAGCGGGGACCCAGTTGCTAAGCAAGACCAGCCCGAACATCGTCAGGGCTACACCACAGAGCAGCCCCAGCATCACCGCCGCTACCGGGTCGTGTCGCGGCAGGTTAATGAAGAACAGGCACAGCGCCAGGCAGGTGGCCAGCCCCGACCTGATCCAGTTATCCACACCCAGTGGGCGAGGCATCAGTTCTTGCCAGAAAAACACGTCGCTGCGGGGCAGGCGCTTCAGGAGTTCGGGGAAACGTGAGGCCAGGGTGTTCGACAACTCCATGCAGGCTTGCCAGTGCTCGTCCTCGAACTCCCGCGCCAGGGCCACCTGGCGCCGGCGCGGCAAGGGGTTCAGCAGCAGGCGCGCAGCGGCGATGTGCGGGGTCGCCGCGCCGGTTTTTCCGGCGTTGGCCACCAGGTTCTGATAGAACGCCTCCTGGCGGCAGCGCTCGATCAGCGACTGCCAGATCCACGCCGGTTCGGGGGTGTTGCCGCGGCTTTCGTCCCAGCCGAACAACTGGCACACCCGGTCAAACAAGGGCACCTGCCAGGATTGCTGCTGGAGCAACTGCAGCATTTCATGCTGCCAGTTCTGGCGATGGTCGAAGATCCGCAGCCAGGGTTGTGCGCAGTAGTTTGTCAGGCGTTCGAGGAAGGCCCGTTCCTGGCCTGCCTGCAACAACTCCTCCAGCGTCCGCCGGTATTCCTGCAACAGAGTCTTCACCAGGAAGGCTTCCTGCCAGGCTTCCATCGATGGGCGCTGCCAGGGCGTCAGCCAGTCCAGGTGCTCGGCGGTCCAGGCGAGGATCGCTGCGTATTGCTCTGGGTGTGCGCAACAGGACACCAGCAGGCGTTGTAGGAAGTCCTCCTCGCATGCTTGCTGCTGAGCCTGTTGCCAGCGCTCTGCCAGGTTTTCGACGCTCAGTCCCTTGAGCAGCGGTAATGCGGCAGAGGCGGGGGCGAGCGTTGGGACGGGCTCGGCTGGGGCTGGCGGGACCCAGTCCGGCAGCGGCTCGACGGACAGCGGGTAGCCCTCGGTCAGGCCGGCCCAGGGCTGTGCCTGGACAGGTAGCAGCGGTGCTGGCGCTGGTTCCGGCAGCCCCAGTTCCACCAGGCTGGCCCATTGCTGCAGGTTGTCCGGGGGCGCTGTGTTCGCGGGGGCGGTCTGGGCCTCGGCAACCTCGTCCTCGATCTCGGCCCGCCAGCGGGCCAGCTGCAAGGCGCGCTCATAGGCTTCGCGCAGGCGCTGAAAGCCTTCGGCATCCTCGTCCGGGCGGGTGATCTTCAACTGCCGGGCATAGCTGCGCTTGATGCTGCGCTCATCGGCATCGTCCGGCAGTTCCAGCAGGGCCCAGCAATCCATGTCGCTGCTCCTCAGTGCCAGTGGCCATTTTCCAGGCGTTGCAGTTGTTCGTTGAGCTGGCTGCGCACTTCGCGGAT
Source organism: Pseudomonas sp. JDS08PS003 (assembly GCF_045013505.1). Lineage (NCBI taxonomy): Bacteria > Pseudomonadati > Pseudomonadota > Gammaproteobacteria > Pseudomonadales > Pseudomonadaceae > Pseudomonas > Pseudomonas sp. JDS08PS003. The sequence continues at coordinate 6,137,949 of NZ_CP120724.1, read as the reverse complement.
CTTGCGCTCGTCCTGGGTCTCCAGCACTTGCTGGAATTGCCCGGCCCAATAGCCGATCTGTTCGCGCAATTCCCCAAGGCTCTCCTGATACAGACGTTCCAGGCGGGCGCTGAGCAGGGTGTTGGCCTGCTGGTCGCGGGGGTGAATCTTCAACTGCGCCAGGGCCTTGAGGCGCTCCTGGATTTCCTCCGGGGTCAGTACGCCGGGGTTGTTCTCGATCACCAGAGAGTGGCTTTCACCGGTCAGGGGAATGCTCACCTGGGCTTCCAGCAAGCCGTTGATGTCGTAGGTGAAGCGCACGTCCAGTGACACTTCGCCGGCCGGGCGCTTGGGCACGCTGATCTCCAGCTGGCCCAGGGCGACGTTGTCGCGCACCAGCCGGCTCTCGCCCTGGAAGATCTTCAGCAGCACCTGTTCCTGATTGTCGTGCAGGGTTTGTACGGTCTTGACCCGGCTCACCGGCACCACGCTGTTGCGCTCGATGATCGGCAGGTAGTGCCCGCTCTCGATCTGGTTGCCGTACTGCTGCGAGGTCTCGATGCCCAGGGTGTAAGAGCAGACGTCGGTCAGCACCACTTCTTCCAGGGCCGCGGACCGTGCCTTGAGGGCCGCCTGGACCGCCGCGCCCTGGGCCACCACCTGGTCGGGGTCGAGGCTGATGGAGGGAAAGCGCCCGAACAGCCCGGCCGCCAGCTTGCGCACCAGGGGCATGCGGGTGGCGCCGCCCACCAGGAGGATCTCATCCAGGTCGCTGACACGGATTCGCGCATCGCGCAGGGCGCGTTCGATGGGCGCCCGCAGGCGCTCCAGCAACGGCGTATAGAGATTGGCCAGTTGCGCCTGGGTAATGGTCTGGGTCCATTGCCGGCCGTCGACCCGCAAGCTGAACTCGGCGCTGGGTTCCTGGCCCAGGGCGCGCCGCACCCGCTCGGCTTCCCGGCGCAGGGCCTGGAGCACGCTCTGACGTTCGGGAAAGTCCGCCGCCTGGCCTTGCTGTTCGATGAAGTGCTCCAGCAGCAGGCTGTCGAAGTCCTCACCGCCGAGGAAGTTGTCGCCGGCGCTGGCACGGACCTCCATGACTCCGTCGAACAGTTCCAGGATCGACACGTCGAAGGTGCCGCCGCCGAGGTCGAAGACCAGAAACGAGGTTTCCTTGTCGCGCTGGTGCAGGCCGTAGGCCAGGGCAGCGGCGGTGGGTTCGTTGATCAGTTTTTCCACCTTGAGCCCGGCCAGTTCGCCGGCGATCCGCGTGGCCTTGCGCTGGGCGTCGCTGAAATAGGCCGGCACGCTGATCACCGCCTCTTCCACCGGCTCGCCGTAGGCGCGCTCGACATCTTCCTTGAGGCTTTTGAGTACCAGCGCCGAAAGCTCTTCCGGGCGGTAGGTCCGATCCCCCAGGCGCACTTCGGTGGCGCTGCCCATGTAGCGCTTGAACAGCGCTGTGGTCTGCTGCGGGTGAGTGTGCAGGCGCTCCTTGGCGGCTTGCCCCACCAGGATCCGGCCTTCGTCGTCGAGGCCCACCACGCTGGGGGTGAGCAATTGGCCCAGGGCGTTGGGCACCAGCTCGCTGGCGGTGTCGCGCCAGACCGCCACCAGACTGTTGGTGGTCCCCAGGTCGATGCCTACGATCATGACGACGAACTCCCTTTGCAATCGGAAAACTGATGAAACAAATAAGTGGCGCGCAGGATATTACCCGTCGGGTGGATGGGTAAAGTGCGTGATATTAGATGGCTATCATTGGCGCCGGTACCGCAGCGCCGAAGCGGGTCTTGAGCTTCGGTTCTGCGGTGGTTGGCGGGCCCGTTGCGGGCCCCGCCGGGGTCAGACTTTGAAGTGCAGGGCGTTGGTCAGGTCGCCCATGGGTTTCTGGCCCCGGGCAAGCATGGCGTCATCACGCTCCTTGATGCCGTCCAGGGTCTCCAGTTGGAATACCCGGGTGATCAGCCGCAGGATCGAGGCGGTGTCATACACCGTGTGATCCACCGTGCCCTTGCGAGCGAACGGTGACACCACCAGGGCTGGAATCCGCGTGCCCGGGCCCCAGCGATCGCCCTGGGGCGGCGCCACGTGGTCCCACCAACCGCCGTTTTCGTCGACGGTGACGATCACCACCATGTTTTTCCATTGCGGGCTCTCGCGCAGCACTTTCAGCGCCCGGTCGATATGCCGGTCGCCGGCGGCCACGTCGGCATAACCGGCGTGCAGGTTGAGGTTGCCCTGGGGTTTGTAGAAGGTCACCGCCGGCAGCTTGCCGGCCTCGGCGTCGGCGAAGAACTTGTTGGTGCTCGACTCGTCCCCCAGGCCGCCGTCGCGTAGGCGCTTGGCACGTTCGGCTGGATTCTCCGGCCCCTGGCGCACGAAGTAGTTGAACGGCTGGTGGTGATACTGGAAGTTGGGGATCTTGGGAATCCCGCCGGAATCCTTGAACTGCTCCAGGGTCGCCTGCCAGGCGCCGCCGTACCAGGCCCAGTCGACGTTCTTCTTCGACAGCTTGTCGCCGATGTGCTCGTGGGTTTGCGGCACCAGCACGCTGGGCAGGTCGGGCTTGGCGTAGTCCGGGCGCTCCGGATCGCGGATCCAGGTCGGCCAGTAGGGCGGGGCCATGGTATTGACCGCGTAACCGTCCGGGGTCAGGGCGCTGGGGCCGAACTGTGGCGCACCTTCCATGGCACTGGCCGGGGATTTGTCCAGGGGCTTGAGGCGAGTGCCCTTGGGGTCGTCGCCCTGCAAGGTGGCGATCTGCGACTTGGCCACCGAGTTGGCGGCATCGGGGTAGAACGGCACCTTGGCGCTGATCAGGTACTGGTGGTTGAGGAACGAGCCACCGAAAGCTCCCTGGAAGAAGTTGTCACAGAGCACGAACTCCCGCGCCACATCCCACAGACGCAGGGAGTAACGGGTCTGGGCGTAGTGGCCCATGGTCAGGGCGCCGGAGTCGGCCCAGGCCACGAAGCCATCGTTCTTGCCACCGTTGATCTGCATCTGGTTCTGGTAGAACACGTGCCACAGGTCGCGGGTCACCAGGCCCAGAGGCAGGTCCTCGCCGCTCGGGCCCTTGAGGGCGAACGGCGCATTGGGCAGGTTTTCCTGGAACTGGGTTTCCACCGGGTAGGTAATGCCATCCAGGGTTTGTGGGCCAACCTGGAGAATGCCACCCCAGATCGGTGGCAGTTTCGACAGTAGGCTGCCATCGCGGTCCCGTTGCTGGAACGCTTCGGGCTTGAGGGCCGATAGCGGTTTTTCCACGCCGGGGAAGTTGGCGAACAGGTTGTTGAAGCTGCGGTTCTCGGCGAACAGCACCACCACGTTCTTGACCTGATCACGCAGCGCCTTGTCCAGCTCAGTGGGGGACAGCGGGCGCTCATCCGGTTGGCCTGCGGGTTCGTCGGACTTGCTGCAAGCGCTCAGGGTGGCGCCGACCCCAAGAACGGCAACGCCGCCAAGGAAGCGGCGGCGGCTGGTGTCGGTGGGGTGGTCGGTGTTGGTTTCGGCGGTGTCGCGCTGGTCGGTATCGTCGCTCATGTCGGCTCCTTGCACGTCGATCTGAAAAATTCGTTACAAACTATTTCGGTCGCACGGTAACAACCGAATATGACGCAAAGACTACAGGAATGCTTCAAGAGTCCACTGCGATGAGCGGTGAAAAGTCTGAAATCCGTGTCGACAAAGACTTATCCACAGGCCCGCTCCGCTACGACGGAGCGGGCTCGGGGTGCCCTCAGGGAATCACGGGCGGCAAGTAGGCCAAGGTGGTGCCCAGGGCCCAGAGCAGGGCCAGCACCAGGGGGGTGTGCACCAGCAACTGGACGAAGGAGAAACCGATCAGGTCCCGGGCCTTCAAGCCCAGCACTCCCAGCAACGGCAGCATGTAGAAGGGGTTGATCAGGTTCGGCAAGGCCTCGGCAGCGTTGTAGATCTGCACTGCCCAACCCAGGTGGTATTGCAGGTCATTGGCCACCTGCATCACATAGGGCGCCTCGATGATCCACTTGCCGCCGCCCGACGGAATGAAGAAGCCCAGCACCGCCGAGTACAGGCCCATCAGCAGGGCGTAGGTGTCGTGGGAGGCGATCTGCACGAAGAAGGTCGAGATGTGGTGGGCCAGGGTCTGGCCGTCCACACCCTTGACCACCGTCATCAGCGCGGCAATGGAGCCGTACAACGGGAACTGGATCAGCACCCCGGTGGTGGTGGGCACCGCGCGGGCCACTGCATCGAGGAAGCTGCGGGGCCGCCAGTGCAACAGGGCGCCGGCCATCAGGAACAGGAAGTTGTAGGTGTTGAGCCCGGAGATCGCGGTGATCGCCGGTTTGGTGGCGAACTCGTGATACAGCCAGCCGGCGGCCAGCAGCGCCAGGAGAATGGTCAGCAACGGGCTGTACTCCAGCCACTCGCCGGGACGGGTACGGGGCTGAGGCTTGGGCATGCTGAAGCTCGGGTCGACGCCACAGGCCTGGGCATCGCGGGCACTGTTTGGCCCCGGAGCTGTGGCGTAGGCGACGATCAGCGAGACGACGATCAAGGCCAGCAGCATCACCCCCGACTGCCAGAGAAAGATGGTCTGGGTGAAGGGAATCACCCCGGTGATGGCCAGGATCGATGGCGGCAGGCTGCCGGGGTTGGCCTGCAACTGTGCGGCCGAGGACGACAGGCCCAGGGCCCAGACAGCGCCCAGGCCCAGGTAGGCGGCCGCACCGGCCGCGCGGTAGTCCATGCGCAGTTCGGTGCGCCGGGCCAGGGCCCGTACCAGCAGGCCGCCGAACACCAGGGACAGGCCCCAGTTGAGCAGGGACGCGACCATGGAAATCAGCGCCACCCAGGCCACTGCCGAACGGCCGTTCTTGGGAATGCGTGCCAGCTTGTCGATCAGCTTCACCGCCGGCGGCGAACTGGCCACCACATAACCGCCGATGACCACGAAGGCCATCTGCATGGTGAAGGGAATCAGGCTCCAGAAGCCGTCACCGAAGGCCATGGCGGCATCGGTGGGCCTGGCGCCCATGGCCAGGGTGGCCAGGGCTACGATGATCACCGCCAGTGCGGCGAACACCCAGGAGTCGGGGAACCAGCGTTCGGCCCAGTTCGAACAGCGCAGGGCAAAGCGGGCGGAGCGGCTATCTTGAATATCAGCGGCCACGGAAATACCTCGGATTTCTTATGTTTATCAGGAGGTCGGCCGCCCCAGGCAGAGGCGGCCGAGAACTGTGCAAGAATGCGGCAATTGCCACGGACTGCAAAGGACTCAAAGCCGATGTCATTTTCCCCTGAAGAACGCGCCGCACTGCTCAAGGTCAAGGGTGTCGGGCCCACCGTGGTGGGCCGCCTGGAGCAATTGGGGATCATTTCCCTGAGCCAGCTGGCCGCCGCCGATGCCCTGGATATCGTTACCCAGGCTTCGGCCCTGGTGGGGTCCAGCTGCTGGAAAAACAGCCCCCAGGCCCGCGCCGCGATCCAGGCCGCCATCGCCATGGCCAAGGGCAACTGAAGGCGTGAGCCGCGATCAGCCCTTCGCCTATCAGGCGGTGTATCGCTACCTGTTGCAGTGGCTCGACAGCGTTGCCAGCGATCAGGAGCAGCGCCTGCCGTCCTTGCGGGAGTTGGCGCTGCGCTTGAAGGTTTCCCTGTCCACCACCAAATACGCCTACGCCCTGCTTGAGGACGAGGGGCGCATTTGCTCGCGTCCGCGCCAGGGTTACTTCACCCGGGTGAAGGCCGGCGCACTTCTGCCCGTGGCTGGCCCCGCCTTGCTTGACGACCTCTATGCCCATGCCCGCCAGCCTGGGCGCCTGGCACTGTGCAGCGACGCCCCGGCAATGCTGCTGTCCCTGGAGCAACCGTTGCTGATGACCGAGCGCGAACTGGCGCGCCAGTACCCGCGAACCCAGGCGCCGCTGTACCAGCCCTTGGGCGAGCAGGAACTGCGCAGCGAGCTGGCCCGGCGCTACACCCGCTCCACCTGCGATTACTGGCAGGCCGACCAGGTGTTTCTAGGGGCGGATATGCGCAGTGTGCTGGAGTTGTCCTTGCAGGCGCTGGACCTGGGCGGCGGCGTGGCCCTGGTGGAGTCTCCCTGTTCCTGGGCGGTGCTGCGGCAACTGCGGGCCGCGCGCCTGCGGATCATCGAACTGCCGCTCAATGCCGCCGGCTGCTTCGACTTGCAACAGGTGCAGGTGTTGCTCAAGCACGAGCCGGTGCGCTTGGCCGTGCTCTCCTCGACGGTGAACATCCCCCACGGCAGCCTGATGCCCGCCGCCGACAAACAGCAGCTGTGTCGCTGGTTTGCCGAACGGGGGATCTGGCTGCTGGAGAACGACAACTATGGTGAATTCAGCTTTGTCCCCGAGGCTGCCCGTTATCGGGATTTCGCCGATCCCGAGCGCCTGCTGGTGTTTGCCAGCCTGGACAAGGCCATAGGGGCCGAAGCGCCCTTCAGTTATGTGTTGAGTCGTAGCCTGGGCCCGCAGCTGCATCGGCAGTTTCTCGAGCGCTCCTTCCGGCTTTCACCGATCCGCCAGAAAGCCGTGGCCCGTCTGTTCAGCTCCGGGCGCATCGACCAGCACCTGCACAAGCTGCGGGGCATGCTGCAACAGCGCATGCACCAGTTGCGCCAGTTGCTGGCGGAGCAGGCCGGGGCGCAATTGTTCGCGCCGATCCCGGCCGGCGGTGCCACCTTGTGGGTCGAAGCACGCCGGCCTGTGGCAATGACCCGGGTGTACGAACAACTGCTGGCCCAGGGCATCGTGATCGCCCCGGGAACCATCTTCAGCCAGCAAGGCCTGTGGCAGCATCACTTGCGCCTGAGCTACACCCTGGATTGGAGCAAGGACATCGCCGGAGCCCTGGGCCAGTTGGCCCAGGCACTGGATCAGGCGTCCTGAGCCACCCCATAGCAGTGCCGCGCCTCGGGGAAGACACCGTCCCGAACTTCCGCCGCGAAGCGTTCGCAGGCCTGGCCGATCAGGGCGCCGGCATCGGCGTATTGCTTGACGAAACGGGGCACTTGCGGCCCCCCGAGCCCCAGCAGGTCCTCGGTTACCAGCACCTGGCCATCGCAGGCCGGTGAGGCGCCGATGCCAATGGTGGGCATCGACGAAAACTCGCTGATGCGCCGCGCCAGGGGTTCCGCGATCCCCTCCAGCAACAGACTGAAAGCGCCGGCGTCCAAGTGAGCGCGGGCATCCGCCTCGATCTTGCGAGCCGCCTCGTCATCGAGTCCCTGGGCCTTGAAGCCGCCCATCTGATTGACGTATTGCGGCATCAGGCCGATATGCGCCATCACCGGAATCCCGCGTTGCACCAGGAATTCCACGGTCGGCGCCAGGGCCTTGCCGCCCTCCAGCTTGAGTGCGTCGCAGCCGGTGCGCGCCATGACCTCGGCGCAGTTGCGGTAGGCCTGTTGCGCAGATTCCTGGTAACTGCCGAAGGGCATGTCGGCGATCACGCAGGCCAGACGGCTGCCGGCGACTACGGCGCGGGTGTGGGCGATGATTTCCGTCAGGCTCATGTCCAGGGTCGAAGTGCGACCGTAGCCGACCATGGCCGTGGAATCGCCGATCAGGATGAAGTCCACGTAAGGGTCCATCAGCCGTGCCATGTGGCTGGTGTAGGCGGTGAGGGAGACGATCTTCTGCCGGCCTTTCATGGCCACCAGTTGCGGGACGCTCAGACGGCGGGTGCGGGTATGCATGCTCATGACGACTTTCCTGGTTCTGCTGGGGTTGGAAAGTGCTCGATTATTGGCTCGGCGCCCGGGCATTCAATACACAGAGAACCGCGGAAAACCGACCCAGGACCCGCAACGGGTTGTTCACCGGATCTTTTGCGTAGACCATGGCGCCTTCGCTTTGGACTGCCACCCGAGTTGCCTTTATGACCCCTTCCACAGAATCGTCGCCGGCGCGCTTTTCCCGCTCCGACTACAAGACCCTGGGCCTGGCCGCCCTGGGCGGTGCCCTGGAAATCTACGACTTCATCATCTTCGTATTTTTCGCCCTGACCCTGAGTCAGCTGTTCTTTCCTCCAGAAATGCCTGAATGGCTGCGCCTGCTGCAAAGCTTCGGGATCTTTGTCACCGGCTATCTGGCCCGGCCGTTGGGGGGCATTCTCATGGCCCACTTCGCCGATCGGCTGGGGCGCAAGAAGGTCTTCAGCCTGAGCATCCTGATGATGGCGCTGCCTTGCCTGCTGATCGGCATCATGCCCACCTATGCCCAGATCGGTTACTTCGCGCCCTTGCTGCTGTTGGCCCTGCGCGTGCTGCAAGGCGCCGCGGTGGGGGGTGAAGTGCCCAGCGCCTGGGTGTTCGTCGCCGAGCACGCGCCCCGGGCCCATCGCGGTTATGCCCTGGGCTTCCTCCAGGCCGGCCTGACCTTCGGCTACCTGCTGGGCGCGCTGACAGCGACCCTGCTGGCGCGGGTCTTCAGCCCCGAGGAAATCCTCGATCATGCCTGGCGCTACCCCTTCCTGCTGGGTGGGGTGTTTGGGGTGATCGGCGTTTGGCTGCGCCGTTGGCTGAGTGAAACCCCGGTGTTCATGGCCCTGCAGAACCAACGCGACAGCGCCGGCGAATTGCCCCTGCGGACCGTGCTGCGGGAGCACCGGCTGGCGATCCTGCCGGCGCTGATCCTCACCTGCGTGCTGACCTCGGCGGTGGTGGTGTTCGTGGTCATCACCCCGACCATGATGCAGAAGAGCTTCGGCATGAGCGCCAGCCATACCTTTGCCCTGAGCAGCCTGGGCATCGTTTTCCTCAACATCGGCTGCATCCTGGCTGGGCTGATCGTCGACCGCCTCGGCGCCTGGCGCACGGTGATGCTCTACAGCCTGCTGCTGCCCCTGGGCATTGCTGTGCTCTATGGCTGTCTGATCAGCGGCGGCGAGTGGATCGGCCTGGCCTACGCCATCGCCGGCCTGGGCTGCGGGGTGGTGGGGGCGGTGCCCTCGGTGATGGTCAGCCTGTTTCCGCCGCGGATTCGCGTCTCGGGCATTTCCTTCACCTACAACATCGCCTATGCCCTCTGGGCCAGCACCACGCCGTTGTTGCTGATTGCCCTGATGCCCTGGAGCCCATGGATCTGCGTGATCTATTGCGCGGTGATGGGGGCGGTGGGGGCGGCCAGTGCCGGCTACTTTGGTGGGCGCGTGGGTGGGGCTCGGCACGCATCAGCGCACAGTGATGGTTGCTACTGATCAGCTTCGCTGAATTTTCTTCAGAGGATTGCGATTGTGCGAAACAGCGAGCTAGAGCCCTTGCCATTCAACCTCTGAATCCAGGAAGCAATCGGGCTGAAAATTCGCCTTCAGCCCCAAGGTTTTTTCCCGCTACTCTCCCGGAATGCGCGGCCTGCGCTTGGGTTTCCGGGAGCTGTCTTGATTCGTTCGACGCTGTGTTCCTTGCGAAATTTCTCCACCCTGGAGCCACTGTTGCAAGTGGCGCTGGTGAGCTTTGTGCTGGGGCTGGTTTTTGCCCTGATCGAGGCCTGGACCTGCAACCTGGTGGACTACGGCCTGGAGGGCGCCAGTCCCGACAGCCTCAGTGCCCGAGTGCTGGCAGTGGAGACGGGGGCGCTGCTGGTGGAACAACTCGACACTGGGGAGCGCCAGCGTTTACGTCTGAGTCGCGACCTCAGTCAACTCCAGGTGCCGCTCACGCAACTGACAGGGCAGACCCTGGTACTGAGTCACCTGCGGGGTTACCTGCTCAGTTGCAGTCGCGACGATCAACCGTGGTGCACCGCCCAGTGCATCAACGCCGAGCAGTGCCAGGAACGCCTACGCGGGCGCGAGTCTTCCCTGGGCATGCTGTGCTTTACCTGGCTCGTCAGTCTGGCCTGCCTGCTGCTGCACACCTACCGCCCCCGCCCGTTCTCCCGGCGAACGGAACGCTGATGAGCTTCCCCGCCCCGTAGGAGCCGGCTTGCCGGCGAAGAGGCCCTCAAGCCTTGCATCGCTCTCAGGGGCGCTTTCGCTGGCAAGCCAGCTCCTACAACAGGCGGCCGTACACCTTTCTTCCGTAGGAGCCGGCTTGCCGGCGAAGTCCTTCAAGCCCCACATCGCCCTCATGGACACCTTCGCTGGCAAGCCAGCTGCTATAGGGCTAGTGGGGCGGTTACTGGGGCAGCAGTTGGTCCAGGTAGCGGGTGCGTTCGTTGCTCAGGCGGGTCACGCAGAGGTTGATCAGGGTGACGTGGGCCGGCTTGCCCGGTTCCACTTCGAAAGCCTCCAGCACGCAGGTGCTGTCGCGGAATTTGATCCAGGCACGTTGGGCATTCTTCAATTTGCCGAGGTATTCCTGTTCTTGCAGCAGGCTGCTGGGATACAGGTTGTGAACCCGCACCAGCAGCGCCTGATAGCTCTGGTTGAGCGCAGCGTCGGCGCGATCCTTGTCCTGCTGGGCGCAGCGATCGACCTGTTCGCTGACGCTGATGTGCTCGCAGTCCAGCGCAGCGGCTCGGGCAGGCGCCCAGCCAGTGGTACTGGCGAGTACGGCGATGACAAGGCCAAAGATCCATGGCTGATGAGGCATGTCGGTCCCTTGCGCTGAGAATGGAGCAGGCATTCTACAGAGCTGTTGCCGATGCAGAAGGGGCGCACGCGTACGCCCCTTGCGCGGCCGTGGTAATGGCGACCATCGCCGAACCGGAGGCCCGGCTTAGGGCCTTGGGTCGGGGCGCTGAACAGGGCGCCGACGGCAATCGGCGGGTGTTTGCCTGCTTTTGGCGCATTCGCTGCCCGGCTAACGATGCCTGGCTGCAGATAACCGCCCGCTAACGGCAGCATGACAATGGGGTTATCCAGTGCAGGTGCGGCGGGCAATCGAACTATCATCAGGCCGACGCTTGTTTAAGCCACGGGAGGATGTTCCATGGGTGCAGGACACAGTCACGGCCAGGTGCGAGCCGGGCATGAACGCAAGTTGTGGATGGCCCTGGGCCTGACCGGCAGTTTCATGATTGCCGAGGTCATTGGCGCTTTTGTCACCGGCAGCCTGGCGCTGTTGTCGGATGCCGCCCACATGATGACCGACGCCCTGGCGCTGGCGATTTCCCTGGTGGCGATCCAGGTTGCCAAGCGCCCGGCGGACCGCAAGCGCACGTTCGGTTATGCCCGTTTCGAAATCCTGGCCGCCGCATTCAATGCCTTGCTGTTGTTCGTGGTGGCGTTCTACATCCTGTTCGAAGCCTGGCAACGGGTGCAGGCACCGGCACAGATCCAGTCCATCGGGATGTTGGTGATCGCGATCCTGGGGTTGATCGTCAACCTGATCTCCATGCGCCTGCTGGCCTCGGCCAGCAGCGAGAGCCTCAACGTCAAGGGCGCGTACCTGGAGGTGTGGAGCGACATGCTTGGCTCGCTGGGGGTAATCATCGCCGCCTTGGTGATTCTGTTCACCGGCTGGGGCTGGGTCGATTCCGTGGTGGCGGCGGCGATTGGCTTCTGGGTACTGCCACGGACCTGGACCCTGCTCAAGGAGAGCATGAACGTGCTGCTGCAAGGTGTGCCGGACGGGATCGATATCGAGCAGGTGGAGCAGGGCATTCGCGAGGTGCCCGGGGTCAGCGATGTGCATGACTTGCATATCTGGGCCCTGACCAGTGGCAAGAACGTGCTCAGTGCCCATCTGGTGGCGCAGTTGCAGGGCCGGGATGAACAGGAGGTCCTGGCCCGGGTCACCGAGTTGCTGCAGGAGCGGTTCGAGATCGCCCACGTCACCCTGCAGGTGGAGCAGGCGGGGTTTCATCAGCAGGTGGATGAGCATTGAAGGTGGCCTTGCCGGCCTCTTCGCTGGCAAGCCGGCTCCTACGGGGCGGTGGGGCTGGTGCGCGGCTCAGTCACGCTCTTCGAGTACGTAGCCCACGCCCCGCAGGGTGTGGATCAGTTTGCGCTCGAAAGGGTCGTCGATCTTCGCGCGCAAGCGGCGGATCGAGACTTCCACCACGTTGGTGTCGCAATCGAAGTTCATGTCCCAGACAAAAGAGATGATCTGGGTCCGGGACAGCACTACCCCGCTCTGACGCATGAGCAGGTGCAGCAGGGCGAACTCCTTGGTGGTCAGGTCGATGCGTTGTTTGCCGCGAAAGGCCCGGTGCCGCCCTTGGTCCAGTTCCAGGTCGGCCACCCTGAGTACGTCGGGCACTGGTGCCTGTTCGCTGCGGCGCATCAGGGTGCGGACCCGGGCCAGCAATTCGGGAAACTCGAACGGCTTGACCAGGTAATCATCGGCCCCCAGGTCCAGCCCGCGGATCTTGTCCGCCAGCCGTCCCTGGGCCGTGAGCATCATCACTCGGGTGTTGCTGTCCTCGCGGATCTGGCACAGCACCCCCCAGCCGTCGATCTGCGGCAGGTTGACGTCCAGGATCACCAGATCGTAGGCGTGCTGGCGGGTCAGGTGCAGGCCATCCGCGCCGGTATTGGCGCAATCCACCACATAACCACTTTCAGTCAGTCCCTGATGCAGGTAGTCGGCAGTTTTGAGTTCGTCTTCGATAACCAGGATACGCATGCTGATGAGGTTCTCGGCGATAAGCGGCAATAAAGGAAAGTTGCTGTAAATGACTGGAGTAATAATTGGAAAGTGCACTTTTATACAGACGGCTTGAGGCGCCTTTAACTTTGTGCTGGGCGCTTTGAAAGTGTGTCTGGCACTGTCTTTGGATGGCGGAATATTAATACAGAACATTGAGCCAGAGCCTTTGCTAACGGATTTGTAATCTTTGCGCCACCCTGCTGATAAGCAGCGAAAGTTACCCTTGGTCGATATTGAAACTCTCTCTGTCAATGGGCGGAATGTTGCAGTTTCATATCGGCCAGGTCTCTGTTGAATAACCACCGATATGTTCCGCCGCACTTTCGCAGAAACTTTGCCTCTGTAGGGGCCGGAACCTGTTATGCCGACTTTCCCGAGAACACTTCCCCGGGCCGCCTGGCGCTGCTCCGCGGCGCTGCTGCTGGCGCTGGTGACGCAGTCTCCGAGTGCTGCCGAGCCCGCCTCGCTGAGCCTCGACAACGCTCTGGCCAATGCCTTTGCCAACAACCCTGAACTGGCCGCCGCGCGCTGGGAGATCGAAATCGCCCAGGGCGCTCGCCAACAGGCTGGGCTGATGCCCAATCCGGTGCTGTCGGTGGATGCCGAGGACACCCGCAGGGATACGCGCACCACCTCGGTCAAACTCAGCCAGGCGCTGGAACTGGGAGGCAAGCGCGGAGCGCGGGTGGAGGTGGCCAGCCGCGGACAGGCGCTGGCGGCCCTGGAGCTGGAACGACGGGGCAACCAACTGCGGGCCGATGTCCTGGAGGCTTTCTACGCCGCCCTGCGGGCCCAGGAGCGCACGCAACTGGCCGGGCGTTCCCTGGCCCTGGCCGAGCGTGGTGTCACGGTGGCCCAGGGCCGGGTCAAGGCCGGCAAGGCCTCGCCGGTGGAGGCCACCCGGGCCCAGGTGCAGTTGGCGGAAGTTCGCCTGGAGCTCAATCGTGGCCAGATGGAGCAGGACAATGCCTATCGGCAGTTGGCCCGGGTCACGGGCGCAGCCACCACGGACTTTGCCGCCGTGCAGGAGCCCTCGCTGTCGGTGGCGACTCTGCCGGCTTCGGCGCAATTGCTGAATCGGTTGCAGGAGACCGCAGAACTGCGTCTGGCGGAGCAGGAGATTGTCCAGCGCGAGGCGTCTCTGGGCCTGGAAAAAGCCCAGCGCATTCCCGACCTCGACGTCAGCGTTGGCAGTCAGTACGACGCCACCGCCCGTGAACGGGTGAACCTGGTGGGGCTGTCGATGCCGCTGCCGCTGTTCAACCGCAACCAGGGCAATGTGCTGTCCGCCGCCCGTCGCGCCGATCAGGCCCGGGACCTGCGCAACGCCACCGAGCTGCGTCTGCGCACCGAAACCCGCCAGGCCCTGGAGCAATGGAGCACTGCCAGGGGCGAGGTGCAGTCGTTCAACCAGACCATCCTGCCCGCGGCCCAACGCGCGGTGGACAGTGCCACCCGAGGCTTCGAGATGGGCAAGTTCAGCTTCCTCGAAGTACTGGATGCCCAGCGCACTTTGATCGGCGCCCGCAGCCAGTACCTTGCCGCCGTGGCGCAAACCACCGAGGCCTGGGTGCGGATCGAACGCATCTACGGCGACCTCAGCCGTTGGTGAAAGCCTGGTTGAGGGGCCTCGCGTGCCTGGCCGCCTTGCTGGTCAGCGATTGCAGCGGTGCACCATTGGCGCCGCCGGATGAGCCGCCCCGGCACTGGTGTGTCCATGAATGGCACCGGGCTCTCGACGCATTTTTCTTTCCGCCTACCTCGTAAGGCGCTTTTCGCGCTGCCGAACATCGATTGTCAGGAGCACCCATGGATAAAAAACGCAGCCTTGTCATGGCCATTTCAGCGGTGGTCGGCCTGGGAGCGGCGGCCTTGCTGCTGCCGGACCTGTTCGCAACCCCGACCCCCGCCCGCACCCAGGCACCTGCAGTGGCAGAGCCGGCCGGGCATGGCGAGGAAGAACCTGAAGGGCATCTGGAGCTCAGCCCCGAGCAGATCCAGGCGGCCGGTATCGAACTGGTCGAGGCCGGGCCCCGGCGCCTCAACCGCCTGCTCAGCCTGCCGGGGGAAATCCGCTTTGACGAGGATCGCACCTCCCACATCGTGCCCCGGGCTGCCGGCGTGGTGGAGTCGGTGCAGGTCAATCTCGGTCAGGCGGTCAAGCGTGGCGAACTGCTGGCGGTCATTGCCAGCCAGCAGGTGTCCGACCAGCGCAGCGAACTGGCGGCTGCCGGGCGGCGGGTGGAGCTGGCCCGCACTACCTTCGAGCGCGAACGCCAGTTGTGGGTCGACCAGATCTCCGCCGAGCAGGATTACCTGTTGGCGCGCCAGACCCTGCAAGAAGCGGAAATCGCCCTCAACAACGCCCGGCAGAAGATGAGTGCCTTGAGTGGCAGTGCGCAGTTGGTGGGAGGCAATCGCTATGAAATGCGCGCGCCATTCGATGGCGTGGTGGTGGAGAAACACCTCAGCGTCGGCGAAGTGGTGGGTGAAACCAGCGCCGCTTTCACCCTTTCGGATCTGTCCCGGGTCTGGGCCACCTTCGGGGTATTCCCCAAGGACCTGGACAAAGTCCGGGTCGGCCAGGCGGTGAATGTCAGCTCCAGTGAGCTGGGGACCCAGGTCCAGGGCAAGGTGGCCTACGTCGGCAGCCTGCTGGGGGAGCAGACCCGGACCGCCACCGTGCGGGTGACCCTGGCCAACCCTGATGACGCCTGGCGCCCGGGACTGTTCGTCTCGGTGCAAGTGGCCACTGAAGCCTTCGAAGCACCGGTCAGCGTGCCGCAGACGGCGATCCAGACCCTGGAAGACCGGCCTTCGGTGTTTGTCCGGGTAGCCGAGGGCTTCCAGGCCACGCCGGTGGTCACCGGAGCCACTCAAGACGGTTTCGTCGAAATCCGCGAAGGCCTGGCCGCCGGTGCCCAGGTCGCCACCCGTGGCAGCTTCACCCTCAAGTCCGAGCTGGGCAAAGGCTCGGCCGACCATGGCCATTGATCGGTCACAGCACAGAGTGATTTCCCATGTTTGAGCGCATCATTCAATTCGCCATCGAGCAGCGCATCATCGTCCTCCTGGCGGTGCTGTTGATGGCCGGGGTCGGCATCGCCAGCTACCAGAAACTGCCGATCGACGCGGTCCCCGACATCACCAACGTCCAGGTGCAGATCAACTCCGCAGCGCCAGGGTTCTCGCCCCTGGAAACCGAGCAGCGCATCACCTTTCCCATCGAGACCGCCATGGCCGGCTTGCCGGGGTTGCAGCAGACCCGCTCGCTGTCGCGCTCGGGACTGTCCCAGGTGACGGTGATCTTCAAGGACGGCACCGACCTGTTCTTCGCCCGGCAATTGGTCAACGAGCGCTTGCAAGTGGCTCGGGAGCAACTGCCCGAAGGCGTGGAGGCCGTGATGGGGCCGATCTCCACCGGGCTGGGGGAAATCTTCCTCTGGACCGTGGAGGCCGAGGACGGTGCCCGCAAGGAAGATGGCACCCCCTACACCCCCACCGACTTGCGGGTGATTCAGGACTGGATCATCAAGCCGCAACTGCGCAACGTTCAGGGCGTGGCGGAGATCAACACCATCGGCGGCTTCGCCAAGGAGTACCAGATCGCTCCGGACCCCAAGCGCCTGGCGGCCTACAAGCTGACCCTCAATGATCTGGTGACGGCCCTGGAGCGCAACAACGCCAACGTCGGCGCCGGCTATATCGAGCGCAGCGGCGAGCAGTTGCTGATCCGTGCGCCAGGGCAACTGGCGTCCATCGAGGACATCGCCAACATCGTCATCAGCAGCAGCGACGGCACGCCGATCCGCGTGCGCAATGTCGCCCAGGTGCAGATCGGTCGCGAATTGCGTACCGGCGCGGCCACCGAGAACGGCCGGGAAGTGGTGCTGGGGACGGTGTTCATGCTGATTGGCGAGAACAGCCGCAGCGTGTCCCAGGCCGTGGCGAAAAAGCTCGAAGAGATCAACCGCTCGCTGCCTGAAGGGGTGGTGGCAGTCACGGTGTACGACCGCACAAACCTGGTGGAAAAAGCCATCGCCACGGTGAAGAAGAACCTCTTCGAAGGCGCGTTGCTGGTGATCGTGATTCTGTTCCTGTTCCTGGGCAACATCCGCGCCGCATTGATCACCGCACTGGTGATTCCACTGTCGATGCTGTTCACCTTTACCGGCATGTTCAGCAATAAGGTCAGTGCCAACCTGATGAGCCTCGGCGCCCTGGACTTCGGCATCATCGTCGACGGCGCGGTGGTGATTGTGGAGAACGCCATCCGCCGCCTGGCCCATGCCCAGCAGCACCACGGCCGCATGCTGACCCGCTCCGAACGCCTGCATGAAGTCTTCGCCGCAGCCAAGGAGGCCCGGCGTGCGCTGATCTTCGGTCAGTTGATCATCATGGTGGTGTACCTGCCGATCTTCGCCCTCACCGGGGTGGCCGGGAAGATGTTCCATCCCATGGCCTTCACCGTGGTCATGGCTCTGCTGGGGGCGATGATCCTCTCGGTGACCTTCGTCCCGGCGGCCATTGCGCTGTTCGTCACCGGCAAGGTCAAGGAAGAGGAAAACCTGCTGATGCGCAGCGCCAAGCGCGGCTACGCGCCGGTGCTCGATTGGGTCATGGGCCATCGTGCGCCGACCTTCGCCCTGGCCGTGGCGATCCTGTTGGGCAGCGGTCTGCTGGCCAGCCGCATGGGCAGTGAATTCATTCCCAGCCTCAGCGAAGGCGACTTCGCCCAACAGGCTCTGCGGGTGCCCGGCACCAGCCTCACGCAATCGGTGGACATGCAGCAGCGCCTGGAGAAAACCCTGCTGGCGCAGGTGCCGGAGATCGAGCGGGTGTTTGCCCGCACCGGCACCGCGGAGATTGCCTCGGACCCGATGCCGCCGAATATTTCCGACAGTTACGTGATGCTCAAGCCCAAGGCGCAATGGCCGGACCCGGGCAAGTCACGGGAGGCGCTGATTGCCGATATCCAGCGCGCCAGCGCCTTGGTGCCGGGCAGCGCCTATGAACTGTCGCAGCCGATCCAGTTGCGTTTCAATGAGCTGATTTCCGGGGTGCGCAGCGATGTGGCGGTCAAGGTTTTCGGGGACGACATGAACGTGCTGAACAAGACCGCCAATGAAATCGCCACGGCCCTGCAGGGGTTGTCCGGTGCCTCGGAAGTCAAGGTCGAACAGACCTCCGGCCTGCCGGTACTGACCATCAATATCGACCGCGACAAGGCGGCGCGCTTCGGCCTGAACGTGGGCGATGTGCAAGACACCATTGCGGTGGCCGTGGGCGGGCGCCAGGCCGGCACCTTGTACGAAGGCGACCGCCGTTTCGATATGGTGGTGCGCCTGTCCGACCAGTTGCGTACTGACATTGACGGCCTGTCGCGGCTGTTGATCCCGATCCCGGCGACGGCGGGCAGTGGCAATGGGCAGATCGGCTTTATCGCCCTGTCGGAAGTGGCCAGTCTCGATCTGGTGTTGGGTCCCAATCAGGTCAGCCGCGAGAACGGCAAGCGCCTGGTGATCGTCAGCGCCAACGTGCGCGGGCGCGATATCGGTTCCTTCGTCGAGGAAGCCACGGCGTTGATCGGCGAGAAGGTCAAGGTCCCTGCGGGGTACTGGACCACTTGGGGCGGCCAGTTCGAGCAATTGCAGGAAGCGTCCCAGCGTTTGCAAGTGGTGGTGCCGGTAGCACTGCTGCTGGTGTTCGGGTTGTTGTTCATGATGTTCAACAACCTCAAGGACGGCCTGTTGGTCTTCACCGGCATCCCCTTTGCCCTGACCGGCGGGATCATGGCCCTGTGGCTGCGGGACATTCCGCTGTCGATCTCGGCGGGGGTGGGGTTTATCGCCTTGTCGGGGGTGGCGGTGCTCAATGGCCTGGTGATGATTGCCTTCATCCGCAACCTGCGGGAGGAGGGGCGTTCCCTGTCCATGGCTATTCATGAAGGTGCCCTGACCCGCTTGCGCCCGGTGCTGATGACCGCCCTGGTGGCGTCCCTGGGCTTTATCCCCATGGCCCTGGCCACCGGCACCGGCGCTGAAGTGCAACGGCCCCTGGCTACCGTGGTGATTGGCGGCATCCTGTCCTCCACCATCCTCACTCTTCTGGTCTTGCCGGCGCTGTATCAATGGGCGCATCGCAAGGAAGAGGACTAGCCCCTCTAGCTGGACTGTTGGCGAAGGTGCTCTTGCGGGCGTCTTCGCTGGCAAGCCAGCTCCTACGGTGGACAGGCACATCGCGTCACTTCCTGCAGGAGCCGGCTTGCCGGCGAAGGCGATCTTGAGGGTGTCCTCGCTGGCAAGCCAGCTCCTACGGAGGGCAGGCACATCGCGTCAATTCCTGTAGGAGCCGGCTTGCCGGCGAAGGCGTTCTTGAGGATGTCCTCGCTGGCAAGCCAGCTCCTACGGAGGGCAGGCACATCGCGTCAATTCTCGTAGGAGCCGGCTTGCCGGCGAAGGCGATCTTGAGGGTGTCCTCGCTGGCAAGCCAGCTCCTACGGAGGGCAGGCACATCGCGTCAATTTCTGTAGGAGCCGGCTTGCCGGCGAAGGCGTTCTTGAGGATGTCTGCGCCGGCAAGTCAGTTCCTGCAGGACGCTGCTCAATGGGCAGGCAAAAAAAAGCGCCCCATGCGGGACGCTAAAAATTCATCTCTTTCCAAAGGAGCATCAAAAAAACGCTTCAAGAGATGAATGTGCTCGGTAGGCAATCGCCGTTAAATATCTTCCTCGGCCGCAGCGGATGCGCAAGCGTCGCAAGGGGGAGTGCCGGTGTCAGCGGCGGCTGTTTCCTGGTTGGCGTCGCCGTGAATCTGTTCCTGGCTGGCCAGGAAGGTTTGGCGGGCCTGCTGTGGGCGTTCGCTGCCATCAGCAGCCCAGATGGCGGAGCTGGTAGTGGCCAGAAGGCCGATCAACAACAGTCGGGTGGGACCCATGGTGCTTCTCCTGACAAGCTCGCCGGCCGGGGGAATCACGGCGGATTCGAGTGTGTTCGGGAGTATATGGAGACCAACCTAACGAGAAGGTGAGGCCGATATTACAGTTCTGAAAGCCATGAGTCTGTGAAGAAGTTTTAACACCGGGCAGGCGTCAACCTGCCCGGCCAGGTACTTCAGAGCAGGGCCAGGGGGTACTCGACGATCAGTCGGAACTCTTCCAGGTCGGACTCGAACTGGCTGGAGCGGATGGTCGCCTGGCGGATACGCAGGGACAGGTCCTTGAGTGTGCCGCCCTGGAACACGTACTTGGCTTCGATGTCCCGCTCCCAGCGACGTTGATCGGTCAGCGGATCACCCGCCGCGTCGCGGCGCATATATACCGAGTTGGCGTTGCTGTAGTCGGCGCCGCTGCCGCGCCCGTAGCGGGTCATGAACGACAGGCCGGGGATGCCCAGGGTCTGCATGTCCAGGTCGTAGCGGACCATCCACGAGCGCTCCTTGGGCGAGTTGAAGTCGCTGTACTGGATCGAGTTGTCGAGGAAGATCGAGTCCGACTGGCGCAGATAATCGAAGTCGTCGTTGCCGTTGTTGCGCTGGTGCGACAGGGCCAGGGTGTGGGCGCCGTAGGTGGCGCCGACCTTGGCGCTCCAGATGTTGTTGTCGAACTCGCCCAACAGTTTCTTGCCCTCATCCACGGCCTTGTAATAGTTGAAGCCGCTGAACAGGCTCAACTCGTCGGACAGCGGATAATTGCCCGTGACGCCAAGGTAGTACTGATCCCAGGCGTCTTTCAGGCGGCTGCTGTAGAGGCTGAAACCGAGGTTGGAGTTGAGCTTGTAGTCGCCACCGAAGTAGCCGACCCAGGGCGAATCCACCTTGCCCGCGTAGAAGGTGGCGAAGCCATCGCGCATGCCACTGCTGTCGGGCTGACTCATGGCGTGCAGGCGTCCGCCCTGCAAATCCAGGCCGTCGATGCTGGTGTTCTCCAGGGTCACCCCGCGAAAGCTTTCCGGCAGCAGGCGCGAGTCGCCGTAGTGCACCACCGGCGTCTTGGGGAACACGTCGCCCACTTTCAGCGTGGTATCCAGGGCACGCAGTTTTACCGCGCCCCCGGCCTTGCCGTAGCCGTCGGCGGGCTCGTTGTCGTGGTTCACCGGCAGCATGCCGAAGGAGCCACCGCCACCGCTGCGACCGGTGCCGGAATCCAGCTTGAGGCCGTACATGGCGAAGGCATCGATGCCGAATCCGACAGTGCCCTGGGTGAAGCCTGACTCGAACTTGCCGATCAGGCCCTGGGCCCAGGCTTCGGAGTAGCCGTTGCCGGTGGGGCTGGACTGGCCTTTGCGATCATCGCGGTTGAAGTAGAAGTTGCGCAGCAGCAGGTCGAGGCGGCTGCCTTCGACAAAGCCTTCGGGCCGTTCCTCGGCGGCTACCGCCGCCACGGGACACAGCCCCAGTACCGCGGCAAGCACGGACAGGGACAGAGGGGGATTGATTCGCATGGGGTCGCTCCTGAGTGTTGGCAGCTATCAACTTTTATATCGCCAGAGGCGTTCTTATTGGGGGGACTGACAGGCGCAGAAACGCCATGAAAGTCGCGGTCGATAGTTGCAAACAGTCGATAACGGCGGGGTGACCCGGTGATTACAATTGTGCAAGAAAGCGCCGTGATAGCGGTCGGCAAAAGCCTCTGAATCCCCTATGAACAGGGGCTCTGGCGATGAGGGACGAGGCTGCCTGAAGGGGCATTACAGATAAGTAATGTGCCCGCGATCATTCTGACAGGGTCGGTTCCTTATCCTCGCTGGTGTCAACTGGACGAGGAAACTGTCATGAAGCCTTTCAACTTGAGTATCGCCGCGCTGCTGCTGTCCATTTCTTCCCTGGCTCTGGCCGAGGGCGGCGGTGATCGCATCTTTACCCGCGCCATGGTGGAGAACCAGAAGGCCATGGAGCGCTATGCCGCGAGCCAGGGCAAACCGGCCCCGGTGGTGCAGAACTACCGCTATGGTATGGCGCTGGATATCGCCAGGGTGGTCAACGTGACGCCTCCGATCAAGTCCTGCGAGGTGGTGCCCTCACGCATGACCTATGAAGACTCCGCCGGCCAGCTCAAGACCCTCGAATATCAGGTCGTGGGTCAGTGCCGTAACAACGGCAGCTGACTCTGGGCCCTTGATGCCGTGCCCTCAGGCGTCGCCCGGCTCGGGGTGCAGGGCAACGATCATGTCGACTTCCACCGAGGCGTTTTTCGGCAATTGATAGACCCCCAGCGAAGTGCGTGTGTGCACGCCGGCCTCGGCAAAGACCGAATACAGGATCTCTGAGGCGCCATCTGCCACTTCGCTCTGCTGGGTGAAATCCGCAGCGCTCTGCACATAGACGTTGATTCGCAGAATGCGCTTGATCCGCTGCAGGTCGCCCAGCATCTGTTCCAGGATCGCCAGAGCTCGCAGGGTACAGATCTGTGCCCCGTGCCGGGCCTGTTCCAGGGAGGTCTCGGCGCCAACCCGGCCGACCACCATCACGGTGTTTTCGATGCGCGGGATCTGCCCGCTGACATAGACCTCATCACCATTGCGCACCGCCGGCACATAGTTGCCGCCAATGCGCATCTCGCCTTCGAAACTGTGCCCGATCCGGGCTGCCGTCTGCTGGAAAAGTGTCTTGCGTGTTGCATCCATAGTCCAACTCCGTCGATCGCCGTGGAATTTCCCGAAGCCGACTATACGCGCTCCAACGCGGCGATGAATCTTCGGTGAAAGCCCCGTATCGACGGGCTTTGTCTGCCGTTGAAGTTTTTTTGTCGGACAAGTCGCAGTTGCTATTAAGAAAATTCTTTCAGGGCCGATGTTAGGCCCAAAGCAGCCTATTTTTTCAGTCCCCCGCCCCCGGTGCATCCTCATGTTCAATAAACGCTTGAAGCAAGAGCTGTCGGCGCTTCGTGAAGAACTCTCGAGCCTTCAGCAAGTGAAGGAAAGTCTTGAAAGCGAGATGCTCGTGATCAATTTGAGCGCCGATGGACGGATTCAATCGGTCAACCACAACTTCGCCCAGGAAATGCTCTACAAGGGGGGTGATCTGGTGGGCCGTGCCCTGGAGGACATCGTTCCGGATCACGTCAAGCACGACGAGTTCCATCAACGCTTCAAGGCGACCCTGGCACGGGGCGAGCATTTTGCCGGGGCGGTGCGCTTGCTGCGGGGCAACGGTGAGGAAGCCTGGCTGCGCTCCATTTCCCAGCCGATTCGTGACTCCGAGGGACGGATCAAGTACTTCGCGATCTTTTCCAGCGACCTGACCCGCACCATCGAAGCCTCCCGCGAGCACGAGAACCTGATCGGCGCGCTGATGCGTTCCACCGCGCTGATCGAGTTCGACCTCAATGGCCATGTGCTGACCGCCAATGACCGTTTCCTGGTCGGCATGGGTTACAGCCTGGCGCAGATCAAGGGCAAGCATCACCGCATGTTCTGTGAGCCGGAGGAGTACAACAGCGCGGCCTACCAGGCGTTCTGGAGACGTCTGAATGCCGGGGAGTTCATCGCTGAACGCTTCAAGCGGATCGATGCCCATGGTCGCGTGGTCTGGCTGGAGGCCTCCTACAACCCGGTGCTGGATGCCAACAACAAGCTCTACAAAGTGGTGAAGTTCGCCACGGTGATCACCGATCAGGTGAACCAGGAGCTGGCGGTGGCCGAGGCGGCGAACATTGCCTACAGCACCTCTTTGCAGACCGACAACAGCGCCCAGCGTGGCACCACGGTGGTCACCGAGGCGGTGAACGTCATGCGTGATCTGGCCAAGCACATGCAGGACGCCGGCGAAGGCATCGGCGCCCTGAACGAGCAGTCCCTGGTGATTGGCAGCATCGTCAAGACCATCAGCGGGATTGCCGAGCAGACCAACCTGCTGGCCCTCAACGCGGCGATCGAGGCGGCCCGTGCCGGTGAGCAGGGACGGGGCTTTGCCGTGGTCGCCGATGAGGTCCGGCAATTGGCCTCGCGTACCAGCAAGGCCACCGAGGAAATCGTCGGCGTGGTCCGGCAGAACCAGGACATGGCGCGTGAAGCCGTGGAGTTGATGGCCGAAGGCAAGCTGCAGGCGGAGCAGGGCCTGGCCCTGGCCGCGGAAGCCGGCACGGTGATCGTCGAGATCCAGGACGGCGCACAGAAAGTGGTGAGCGCGGTCGGGCAGTTCGCCAATCAACTGTCGACCTGAGTCGTGGGGCCCCGGTGACGGGGCACAGCTCATCCTCCCGGGGCGGCGCTCGCCGGCCCCGACAGCCTTTAGGATGTTTCCGAAGAGGCCTTAAGAATATTCTGAAACGCCGAACACGGCTTGGAGAAAGGTTACGGGGCGCCGATGGCAAGAGGATCGCTGTATCCACTCTCAGTCTGTCGGTGTATCCATGTTCAACAAACGTTTGAAGCAACAGCTTGCCACCTTGAGCGACGAGTTCAATGCTCTGCAGCAGTTCAAGGCCTGTCTGGAAACCCAGGTGCTCAGCATCGAGCTCGATGGCGAGGGGATGATCCGCCGGATCAACCAGAACTTCACTCAAGTGCTGGACCTCGACGGCCAACAGCTCTGTGGACACTCCCTGGAGCGCATCGTGTCGCGCCACCCACAAGCGACTGAGCTGTACCGTGCCTTCAAGTCGGCTCTGGGCCGCAATGAAAGCTATGTCGGTCAACTGCGCCTGCAGCGTGGCAACGGCCGCGATGCCTGGTTGCATACCTGTGTTCAGCCGATTCGCGACGGTGCCGGGCGGCTCGACCATTACACCTTGATCTGCACCGACCAGACGGCGTCGGTGGAAAGCGCCTGCGAGCATGAAAACCTGATGGCGGCGTTGCTGCGTTCCACGGCGGTGATCGAGTTCGATCTGCAAGGCCGGGTGCTGACCGCCAACCCGCGCTTTCTGGCGTGCATGGGTTACCGCCTCGATGAAGTCCAGGGGCAGAACCACCGTCTGTTTTGCGAACCCCAGGAATATGAAGGGGCGTCGTACCAGGAGTTCTGGGCGCGCTTGAACGCTGGCGAGTA
The DNA here is from genome assembly GCF_045013505.1 of Pseudomonas sp. JDS08PS003. Taxonomy (NCBI): domain Bacteria; kingdom Pseudomonadati; phylum Pseudomonadota; class Gammaproteobacteria; order Pseudomonadales; family Pseudomonadaceae; genus Pseudomonas; species Pseudomonas sp. JDS08PS003. Next base: position 6,113,433 of record NZ_CP120724.1, on the reverse strand, counting down.
TGTCGCCGACCGCTTCAAGCGTATCGACAGCCAGGGCCGGGTCGTGTGGCTAGACGCCTCCTACAACCCGGTGCTGGATGCCAGCGGCCAACTCTACAAGGTGGTGAAGTTCGCCACCCTGATCACTGATCAGGTGAATCAGGAACGCTCGGTGGCCGAGGCCGCCGACATCGCCTACAGCATCTCCCGGCAAACCGACACCAGTGCCCAGCGCGGCTCGGCAGTGGTCACCGAAACCCTGGACGTGATGCGTGACCTGGCCAAGTGCATGCAAGAGGCCGGTGACGGTATCGAAGCCTTGAACGAGCAGTCCCTGGTGATTGGCAGCATCGTCAAGACCATCAGCGGGATTGCCGAACAGACCAACCTGCTGGCCCTCAACGCGGCCATCGAGGCCGCTCGGGCCGGTGAACAGGGGCGCGGTTTCGCCGTGGTCGCCGATGAGGTCCGACAACTGGCCTCGCGTACCAGCAAGGCCACCGACGAAATCGTCGGTGTGGTCCGGCACAACCAGGACATGGCCCGCTCGGCCGTGGAGCTGATGGCCGAAGGTCGGCAGCAGGCCGAGCAGGGCCTGACCCTGGCGGCGGAGGCCGGCACGGTGATTGTCGAGATCCAGGACGGTGCGCAGAAAGTGGTGGGCGCGGTGGGGCAGTTTGCCAGTCAGCTGTCCAACTGAGTGCCACGCTGAGGGTTCAAGTTTCGCGTCCGCCTGGCCCAGCGGACGCGGAGGGTCTCAGTGCTGCAACGGCCCATGGCATTCGTAATGCAAACGGTCGAACCACTGCCCGTGCAGCAGGAAGCTGCGGCGTGAATGGCCGTAGCAGGAGAACCCGGACGCCTCCAGTACGCGCACCGAGCCGAGGTTCTCCGGTCGGGCGTTGGCTTCGATACGGCTCAGTTGCAACTCCCCGAAGGCTCGTTGCAGGACTTGCTCCACCGCTGCCCGGGCGATGCCGCGACCGTTGAAACGGGCGCCCACTCGATAGCCCAGTTCGGCGCAATTGAAATAGGGGCGCTGCACCCGGTGCAGGTTGATGCGTCCCACCAGCTGTGAGTTTTCACGGATCAGGAATTGATAGCCGCGATCCGCTTCGGCGTCCTGTCGAGCCTGGGCGATGGCCTCGGCGACGCCTTCGGCACAGTAGTACGCAGCGGGTCGGGCGTTGATCGAGGCTTCGAAAAAAGCGCGGTTTTCTTCTTCAAAAGTCAGCAGTTCATGCACGTCGTCAGGCTGTGGGGCGGTGATGTACAGGTGCGTCATGGTCCGGTGGCCTCAATCCGTTGAAGGCGCCTTCATCTCACGTTCTGCAGGTCGGCTTCAAGCCTCCAGGTGCGGTTTGATCAGCTCGGCGAACCATTCGATAAACACATTGAGACGGCGCGAGCGATGGCGGCGGTCGGGGTACAGTGCGCTGATTTCCATGGGCGCCACCGGCAGTTCATGAAGCACCTGCACCAATTCGCCACGCTCCAGCAGGTGCTGCACATCGAAGCGCGGCACCTGGATCAGCCCCAGGCCCTGGCGACAGCAGGCAATGTAGTTCTCGACGTTGTTGACGATCACCCGACTGGGCAGGCCCAGCAGGTGCTCGCGACCTTCCAGCAGGTATTCCCAGGGCTGTTCGCGGCCAGTGTCCGGGGAGGCGTAACCGACCATCCACTGGCCGTTCTGCAAATCCTGGGGCGTGTGGGGTTCGCCTTGTTCGGCGAGGTAGGCGGGGCTGGCGCAGTTGATCAGTGCCAGGCGCCCGAGGGGGCGGGCGATCAGGCTGCTGTCCGCCAGGCTGCCGACGCGGATCGCGCAGTCGATGCCTTCCTGGACCAGGTCGATGCTGCGATCGCTGGCCCCCAGGGACAGTTGCAGGCCCGGGTATTGCGCCAGCCATTGGGGCAGGGCAGGTACGATCAGGCGCCGGGCGATACGGCTGGGCACGTCGATGTTCAAGCGCCCGCTGACGTCCACCTGGCGATGGTGGAACAGTTGGCTGAGTTCGGATGCATCCGCCAGCAGGCGCCGAGCCCGCTCCAGGAGGATGGCGCCGTCGGCGGTCAATTGCACATGCCGGGTCGTGCGGTGCAGCAGGCGAGTACCGAGGCCGGTTTCCAGTTGCTGCACGGCGGAGGAGACGGTGGCCCGTGGCAGCTCCAGAGCATGGGCAGCCTTGATGAAGCTGCCCATGTCGGCCACCTGGATGAACACGCGGTATTGTTCAAGCTTATCCATCGTATGAACGATCCTGGTTCGGGGACGCCGAGCGGCAGTGAATTACTGCATCGTCCGAGGCGATCGATGCAGCGGCTCGGCAGGCCAATTTACCCCTTGAACGCCAGGATTACTTGGTGGTGTAGCCGCCGTTGATCAGTAAGGTCTGGCCGGTGATCCACCAACCCTCGGTCACCAGATGGCGAATGAAGGGCACCACGTCCTCGATATCGGTGAGTCCAGTCTTGCTCGAAGGCGACAGCGCCGCGGCGCTCTTGTGGTAGGCCACGGCGTCGTCCCCTTCGGCAGGGTAGAAGAACGGCGTGTCCATGGGACCTGGTCCTACAGCGGTGACCGAGATGCCCCGGGCACCGAACTCCTTGGCCGCGGCCCGGGTGAAGTGTTCCACCGGTGCCTTGGAACCGCCGTAGGCGGCATAGAACGGGGTGAAGGCCCCCAGCAGCGAAGTCACCAGGGTCACCAGCTTGCCGTTGTCCTCCAGGTGTTTGCCGGCTTCCTTGATAAAGAAGAAAGCGCTCTTGGCATTGACCGCAAACATCTGGTCGTACTCGTCTTCGCTGATGTCGACTATGGGTTTTTTCAGCACCTTGCCCACGGTGTTGATGGCGATGTCGATCTTGCCGAAGCGCGCCTTGACCTCACTGAACAGACGCTCCACGGCAGCGGCGCTGGTGAGGTCGGCCTGCCAGGCGTGGGCCTCGACCCCCAGGGCCTTGAGCGCCGCCAGGGTGCGTTCGGCATCGGCCTGGCTGGCGTGGCTGTTGTAGTGCACGGCCAGCGCTTTGGCCCCGTGGCTGGCAAGGTCACGGGCAATCAGGCCGCCGAGGTTTTTCACCCCTCCGGCAATCAGCACGACTTTGTTGTTCAAGGAATGATCAGCCATGGTGCGGCTCCTTCGACGGTTGAGGTGAAGGCTGAGTCTAGTCTCTGGAGGGGTACGGATAAGCCGTCGACGGCTGGACGGATTATCCAGAAAATCCATCTAATGCTGTGGTCTGCCCGGGGGCTGGATAGGGCTACAATCGGATTTTTTCAGGAGCCTGCCATGCCCGCATTTCGTCGTCCGGTCCCTTTGGAAAAGGCCTACCGCCTGCTCAATCACGGGCCGACCGTGCTGGTCAGCGCCGCCCAGGGCGGCCAGCGCAACATCATGGCCGCTGCCTGGGCCATGCCCCTGGATTTCGAGCCGCCGAAGGTGGCGGTGGTACTCGACAAGTCCACCTGGACCCGGCAACTGCTGGAGGCTTCGGGCACCTTCGTTCTCAACGTGCCTTGCGCCGCTCAAGTGGACATTGTGCAGAGCCTGGGCAACAGCTCCGGACTGGAGCTGAACCACGCCGGCCGCGACAAGTTTACCGCCTATGGTTTGTCGACCTTTGCCGGCCAGGCCCTTGAGGCTCCGCTGCTGCAAGGCTGCGTAGCCTGGCTGGAATGCCGGCTGTTGCCCGAGCCCCACAACCACCAGCAGTACGACCTGTTCCTTGGCGAAGTGATTGCCGCCCAGGCCGATGCCCGGGTGTTCAGCGAAGGGCGTTGGCACTTCGACGGTCAGGACCCGCTGCGCACTTTGCACCATGTGGCGGGCGGGCACTTCCTGACCATCGGTGGCGCCATTGACGGTCACCAGTTGCCCTTGGCCGGCGAGTCCTGAGTCAGGGAATCAGCCGATAGTCACGCAGCCGCTGCAACTGTTCGAGCACGCTCTGATGGCTGTCGATGCAGCCGGTAAAGCCGGCCTGGCGGATCTTGATGGTGCTTTGCACCATGTCGTAGCCGGCGTTGAGCCAGCCATCGACGAAGGGCCAGGCGGCAATCTGTTCCCAGGGCGTGGGGCGCAGCTGCTGCTCCTGGACAATGCGTGCCCACAGCGGTGCCTTGTCGGCCATCTGCACCCCCAGGTGCATCGGTTGCGGTGTTGCGCAGTCCAGGCCGAAGAAAGCGGCAATTTCTGGCCACAGGTGCTGCCAGCGGAAGTGATCGCCATTGGTCACGTTGAACACCTGCTGCTGTGCCTGCGGTGAGGTCAGGGCCCAGAGCACGGCCTGGGCCAGCACCCGGGAGTCGGTGGCCTGGTGCAGCGCCGACCAGGCCTGCAGGCTGCCGGGGAAGCGCAGCGGCAGCTGCAGTGCCTGGCTGATGGCGGCGAAGCTGGCGATGCCGGTGAGGATATTCATCGGTGAGTTGAGGCTGGGGCCCATGATTCCGTCCGGGCGCAACACCGTCCAGGCAAAACCCTGGCGTTCGGCTTCGCGCCACAGCAGGTCTTCCTGATCGTTGTAGAAGATCGGCCCCATGAAGCGCGGATCGCTCTCCCTGGCCGGCGTCTTATAGGGCCCCAGGTGTTCACCGTAGGATTTGCCGCCGCCGATCAGCACCACCTGACGCAGTTTCGCCCCGGCCTGACGCAGGGCCTGGAGGCTGTGGTCGAGCATCGCCAGGTTCGGTGCCACTGTGGCGGCCATGGTTTCCCGCTCGCTGTAGGCGCAGAACACCAGGTCGGTGACGCTGCCCAGTTCGGCAAAGGCGCGGGCGGTGCCGGCGGCGTCCAGTAGGTCGGCGCTGAGATGGGCCGGTGCTGGGCTGCCGTCCAGCAGGCTGGCTGGTGGGCTGCGGCGGGCGGCGGTGGTCAGTTGCCAGCCCGGGGTACGGTGCATCAGCTCGACCACTGCGGTGCCGACCACGCCATAGCCGCCGATCACCAGCAAGTGACGGTCCGGGGAAGTTGAAACGCTCATCGGGGATACCTCGAATAAAGGGATCGCCAGCATAGAGTCGGGCCCTTGAGTGAAATAGACTGCCGGCCGGCACAGCATCTGTGAGTTGAATTCATATGGCGGGCAGCGAGATCAACCGGTTTGCCGAGATGGAAACCTTTATCGCGGTGGTGGAGTGTGGCGGCTTGTCGGCCGCGGCACGATTGAAGCAGGTGACGCCTTCCTCGGTGAGCAAGTTGCTGGCGCGGCTTGAAGCACGCCTGGGGGTGCGCTTGCTCAACCGCTCCACGCGCCAGTTGCAACTGACCCCGGAGGGGCGCGGCTTCTATGAAAACAGCGTGCGCCTGCTGGCGGACCTGCGTGAAGTGGAAGGCGAGGCCAGCAGCGCCCGGGCCCCGGTGGGCCGGGTGCGGGTCAACACCAGCGCGTCCTTTGGCCTGCATGTGCTGGCGCCCCTGGTGGCGGAGTTTCTTCAACTGTACCCGGAAGTTTCCCTGGACCTGGTGCACAGCGATGCCCTGGTGGACCTACTGGGGGAGCAGACCGATGTGGCGATCCGTACCGGGCCGCTGGCGGATTCGCAATTGATTGCCCGCAAGCTCGGGGAAACCCGCGGCGTTGTCGTCGGCTCCCCGGCCTACCTGGCCCGTTGCGGCGTACCGCAGACCCTGGAGGATCTGGCCGCGCACCACTTGCTCGGCTTCGACTACGCCCGGGCAGTGCCGGGCTGGCGCCTGGGCGTGGCGGGCGAGAGCCAGCTGCTGCAGCCCAATGGCCGGGTCCAGGCCAGCGACGGCGAAGCTTTGCGCCATCTGGCGTTGCACGGCGCGGGGCTGGCGCAACTGGCGGCCTTCACCATCGCCGATGACCTGGCCAGCGGCCGGCTGGTGCCGGTGCTGGAAGCCTTCAACCAGGCGCCGCTGGAAAGTTTTTATGCGCTCTATGTCGGCCAGGGCGGCCACGTGCCGTCGCGGGTACGGGTGTTCGTCGACTTCCTGGCGCAGCGGGTGCGCTTGTAGCCTGCCTCTGGTCAGGTGCGGCGGCGGATGCTTGAATCAACCCCCTGGCGACTTTTCCAAGGACAGAACATGCATGAAGTTTTCCAGCGTCTGGTGAGCCTGCTGGACAGCCACCAGGCGCGCTATCGGGTGATCCTGCACCCGGCCGAAGGGCAGTCGGCGCGGGTTGCCGAGATTCGCGGTACCGAACCGGGGCAGGGGGCCAAGGCCATGCTTTGCAGTCTCAAGGGAGCGAGTGATGTGTATGGGCTGGTGATTCTCTCCGGGGACCAGAAGCTCGACATGAAAAAGGTCGGTGCGGCCCTGGGGGGCAAGAAGGCGCAACTGGTATCGGCGGAGTTGGCCAGAGAACTGACCGGTTGTGTGATCGGTGCCATTCCACCGCTGAGTTTCGATCCGCGCATCCTGCTGATCGTCGATCCGCACCTGATCGAACGCTACGCGCAAGTTGCTTTCAATGCCGGGCGCCTGGATGCGTCCATGGTGCTCGATACCCAGGACTACCTGAGGATCGCCCAGCCTCGTCTGCTGGACGTGACCCAGGATCTGCAAGCCCAGAGCACCGCCCCCGACTGAGCCTTGGCTACCAGCTCACCTGCCCCAGGGCGTCGGCAAAGGCGTTGAGCTTCGGCGAGCATTGGCGTGAGGGCGGGTAGACCAGGGACAGTTCCCGGCAGCGTCCGTCATGGGCCTGAAGAACCGGCACCACAAGGCCTGCGTCGAGGGCATCGCGCACGGCGAACTCCATCAACTGGGCGATGCCGAAGCCGCCCAGCACCGCGTCCACCAGGGCGTCGCCGATGTCGAAGATCAGCCGTCCCTGGACCGCCAGGTCCAGGGGCTTGCCTTGGTCCATGAACTGCCATTCCACCAGGCGGCCGCTGCGCAGGTTACGCACGGTCAGGCAGTTGTGCTGCTGCAAGTCCGCCAGTTGCCGGGGCGTGCCATGGCGCTGCAGATAAGCCGGCGCCGCCACGGTTACCCAGCGCAGGGGCGCCAGGGGCCGGGCGATCAGGCGCTGGTCGTTGATCACCCCGGTACGCAGCACCGCGTCGAAGCCTTCGTCGATGATGTCCACCACCCGATCGGTCATTACCGCCTCGATGCTCAACTCGGGATAGCGGGCGGTCAGCTCGCCAATCACCGGCATCACTACCTTGCGCCCGAACAGTGAGGGCGTGCTGATCTTCAGCGCTCCGGTGGGAGAGTCCCGGCGGTCCAGCAGCAGATGCTCGGTATGGGCCAGTTCCGCCAGCAGCGGTCCTGCCCGGTCCACCAGGACCTGGCCGTCCGGGGTCAGGCTGACACTGCGGGTATTGCGCTGCAGCAGGCGCACGCCCAGTTGCTGTTCCAGGCGGGAGATGGCCCGGGACAGGCCGGATTGAGTCAACCCCAGGTCGCCGGCGGCCCGGGTGAAACTGCGGGTCTCGGCCACGCGGACCAACAGGCGAAGGGCGTTCAGATCCATGATTAAAGTCATTACTGAAAGAGAGAATGGCTTGTTTATCATTTAAACGGCATCGATGACACTGGCCGCCGCTTAATTTCATACAAGGATTTTCGCGATGTCCGCGACCCCGTTAACCAAGCCGTCGGGTTGGATGCTGTTACTGCTGGCCACCGCGCAGTTGATCATCGCCCTGGACGCCACCATCGTCTTTGTTGCCCTGCCGGACATTGGCCAGCGTCTGGGGTTCTCCGCTCAGCAACTGCAATGGGTGGTCAGTGCCTACAGCGTGGCCTTTGGCGGTTTCCTGCTGCTGGGCGGGCGTGCGGCGGACCTGCTGGGCAAGCGGCGTTTCTACATCATTGGCCAGTCCCTGTACGCCCTGGCGTCACTGGCCGGCGGCCTGGGAGGCAGCGCCCTGTTGCTGGTGCTGGCCCGGGCCGTGCAGGGCGTCGGCGGGGCGATGCTGTTCCCGGCCACCCTGGCCCTGATCAACACCTACTACGCCGAAGGCCCGGCACGTAACCGCGCCTTTGCGGTGTGGAGCGCGGCCTCGGCGGCGGGGCTGGCCCTGGGGGCGTTGCTGGGCGGGGTGTTGACCCAGTACTGGGGCTGGGAAGCGGTGTTCCTGGTCAACGTGCCCCTGGCCGGTGCCTGCGCGCTGATGGCCCGGCGCTGGATTCCCGCCGACCCGGCGCGCCAGCGCGGTCGCCAGTTCGATCTGCGCGGTGCCCTGACTGTGACACTGGGGGGCACTCTGCTGGTGTTTTCCATTGTTCAGGGGCCGGAGTGGGGTTGGACCGCGCCGGCGACCCTGGCTTGCCTGATGCTGTCCCTGGCGTTGCTCTGGCTGTTTGTCCGACTTGAACAGCGCAGCCCGGACCCCTTGATGCCGCTGCGCTTGCTGGGTTATCCACAACTGCGCATGGCCATGGTGATTACCGCATTGTTCATGAGCAGCTTTGGCGTGCAGTACTACTTTCTCAGCCTGTATTTCCAACAGGTCTACCAGTTCAGCGTGTTGCAGAGCGGGTTGGCGTTCCTGCCTTCGACCTTGCTGTGCACGGCCGGGATCTGGGTGGCGGAGCGGGCGCTGCTGCGTATCGGCTTGCGGGCGACCCTGGTCAGCGGCTTGCTGCTTGGGGCGGTGGGCATCGGCATGATGTACCTGGCCTTGCCCGGCAGCAGCGGTTTTGTCGGCCTGTTGCCGGGGATCGTGGTCATGAGCATCGGCCAGGGCATGACCTGGACCTCGATGTGGGTCTCGGCCGGGCAGGGTATCGCTGCGTCCGAGCAAGGGGTGGCAGCGGGGGTGGCCTCCACCAGCCAGCAGATCGGCGGGGCGCTGGGGCTGGCGTTGCTGGTGTCCCTGGCCAATACCTTGAGCCCTACGGGCAACCAGGCTTATGGCATCGAAATGGCCACTGCGGCCAGCGCCTTGCTGGCCTTGCTCGGGGCACTCCTGGCGCTGCGCCTGCCCCGGGCCTCAGCGGCCTTGCCGGCCTGTTCCGTGGCCCAGGGCTGAGGGGGATTTAATCGGGCTGGGGCAAGTGGCGGCGCACGGCCCACAGCACCCCGGCCAGCAACAGCAGGGCTGCCGAGCTTTGCATCAGGCTCGGCAGGTGTTGCAGGCAGATAAAGCCGTACAGCAGGGCGAACAGGGTCTCGAACACTATCAACTGGCCACTGAGGGTCAAGGGCAAGCGCCGGGTCGAGGCATTCCACATGCGATTGCCGAACCAGGAACCCAACACGGCACTGGACAGGCTCAGGCCCCAGAACAGCATCCAGCGTTGATCGCTGGCCTCGATCTGGGTACCCGGCAGTGAAAAGCCCTGGGCCAGCAGCCAGACCACGGCACTCATCAGACCGGTGGTGATGCCCCACAGGGTCGACCACTGACCGCTGTTGAAGCGGCTGCTCTTCAGGTAACGGGCGTTGTCGGTGGCGAACCAGGTCCAGCACAGCAACGCACCGAAAGCGCAGAGCAGACCCAGGGCCCGTTGACCCAGTTCCACGGAATCGCTGTGTGCCGTGAGCAGAGTGTCGAGGTTGATGCAGCAGATGCCGGCGAACACCAGCAGCAGCGGCCAGCGCAGGCGGCGCAGGGGCAGCGCGTCGGCGTCGGCGCGTCCGGCCAGAGTGATGGTCAGGGGCAGCAGGCCGACGATCAGCGCGGTGCTGGCCACTCCGGCCCACTGGATGGCAGTGGCCAGGAGCATGAAATAGATCAGGTTGCCGGTCAGCGCCAGCTTCACCAGCAAGGCGGCGTCGCCCCAGGTCAGGCGTTGCAACAGCTCCCGGGCCTGGGGCGCAGCCAGGAGCAGGGAGAATGCGCCATACAGCGTGAAGCGGGCACAGCTGAGCATCAGCGGACTGAACTCCGGCAACAGGCTGGGCACCACAATGGCCAGGCCCCAGACCGCACCGGCCAGGGCGGCGTAAGCAACTCCGCGTTTCATGCACACACTCGCAGCGATTCATCAAAGCGCGCAGCCTAGTCATTGCTGACCGACCGGACAAAGGATATATAGGCACCCACCTATTCTTTTGGGGAATGCCTGATGAGCCGCTTTGCCCGCCATTTACCACCATTGGAAACCCTGGTGACCTTCGAGGCGGTGGGACGCAGCGCCAGTTTCACCCGCGCCGCCACCGAGCTGTGCCTGACCCAGAGTGCAGTGAGCAAGCAGATTCGTGCCCTGGAGCTGTCGCTCAAGACCGAGCTGTTCGAGCGCCAGGCCCGGGGGGTGAAACTCACCGTCAGCGGTGCCTCGCTGTTTGCTGAGGTCAGTACCCAGTTGGAAGCGTTACTGCGCAGCGTCAGCCGTCTGCGGGCCGGGCGCGACGCCAACACCATCACCGTGCAATGCACCCATGCAGTGGCACAGTTCTGGTTGTTTCCGCGCTTGCTGGCGTTCAACAAACAACACCCGGACATCACCGTGAGCATCCACGCCAACAACGACATGGACGAGTCCAGCGTGGCCGAGCACGACTTCGCCATTCTCTACGGCGCCGGGCACTGGTCGTCCCTGACCGCCACGCCGTTGTTCGCCGAGATGGTCTATCCCATCGCCAGCCGGCGCCTGGAGTTGCCGGCCATTGACGCGCTGGCACAACTGGCCGAACTGCCCTTGATCCAGCTGGATGCCTCGGCCTGGAACTGCATCGACTGGCGCGACTGGTTCCGGCATTTCGGGCTGGACTACAGCGCGCCGCCAGGGGCCATGGGGTTCAACCAATTGACGCTGATGTTCAGTGCTGTGCAGCAGGGCATGGGCGTTGGCCTGGGCTGGGATTTCATGGCCAGTGAGTTGGTGGCCCAAGGCGAGTTGCAGCGCGTCGGCCAGTGGGCGTTTCGCACTGGGCAGGCAGACTTTCTGGTGCATGTGCGGCACAAGCGCCTGTCCGCCAGCGGCCAGCTGTTTCGCGACTGGCTGGTGGCGCAATCTGTTGAATGAGGGGGCGGGGCTCGGCAGGGAGCCCCGGAGTGCGGTCTAGAGGCTGGCCCGGGGCACGCTGAAGCGGAACTCGCTGCCCTTGCCCACTTCACTGTGGGCCTCGATCTTGCCACCGTGGGCATGAATGATGCCCTGGGTGATGTACAACCCCAGGCCGGTGCCGTTGGGGTTGCCTTCCTTCAGGGTCCAGTAGCGATCGAAGATGAACGGTAGCTGATCGGCGGGAATGCCTTCCCCGGTGTCGCGGACGCTGAATACGATCTGCTCGCCGTCGGACATCGCCACCACCCCGACCTTGCCCTGCTTGGGGGTGAACTTGATGGCGTTGCCCACCAGGTTCGACAGCACCTGGAACAACCGCTCGGGGTCGGCATTGATGGTCAGGTCCGGCTCGGCGTGAAAGCTGATGTCGATGGCCTTGTCCAGAGCCAGGGGCGCCAGCAGCGAATAGGCTTCTTCAAAGATCTGGCTGACCTCCAGCGGCTGCGGCGCAATGCTGTAGCGCCCGGCTTCGATCTTCGAGGTATCCAGCAAGTCCTCCAGCAGGTTGTTCATGCGGCTGGCGGCTTGTTGCATGGTGTCGATGGCCGAGGAAATGCGCCGTGACGTGTGTGGGCCGTCGGAGCTGAAGGCTTTTTGCATCATGCCGCAGAGCATGGAAATCACCGTCATCGGATTGCGCAGGTCGTGGGACACCACCGCCACCAGCTCGTCCCGGGCGCGCACCGCCTGTTGTTCACGCAGTACCTGGCGCGCCAGGTCGTTTTCCAGGGCCGAGCGGCGCAGGTCGTTGGCGGCGAAGAGATCGCCGTGGCTCCACTTGCTGGAAATGCCGGCCATCTCCACTTTCCAGATCTCGAACGAGGTGCGTGGCCGCAGGCGCAGGCCGGCGTCTGAGTTTTCCAGGTCCAGGGGTTTTTCCGGGTTGCCGCTCCAGTTGATGTTTTCCTTCACTTCGGGGCGGAACCACAGCACGCCGTTATCCACAGGCTTGGGCAGGCTCATGGCCAGGACGCCGCTGGCGACCTGTTGATAACTCGCCGCCGGCGGGTAGACGCTGGCCAGGTGATGACTGGCGAACACCGCTTGCCCGGTGCCTTGCAGCCAACGGTACAGGGCGCGGATTTCGTCCTGGGGCGGGCAGTTGCCGAAGCAGTGCAGCTGTTTGTCCTCGATGATCGCCACGCCACCGGCCTGGGTCAGTTCCAGCAGCTGTTGCGACGCCTGGGCCAGGCCGTCGAAGACGCTGTCGGGGGAGTCGCGCATGGCCTGGTCGAGGCTGGCCAGGGCGGCGACTTTTTCTTCTCGCTGGCGACTGATGTCCAGGGCTTGCATGGCACTGATCTGCAACGACAGCACCTGGCCGATGGTCTGGCAGGCAATGCGCAGCTCGTGGGGCACCAGCAGCGGCTGGCGGTTGCCACAGCTGATCAGGCCCCAGAGCTGATCGTCCTTGAGCAGGGAAATGCTCATGGACGACAGCACGCCCATGTTCTTCATGTACTGGCAGTGGATCGGCGACACACTGCGCAGGGTGGCGAAACTCAGGTCCAGGGCCTCCTGGGTGTCCGGACGCAGGGTCGGCAGCAGCGGCACTGGCTGGTAGTCGGCATTGGGGATGATCCGCAGCCAGTTGCTGCGATACAGCTCGCGCGCCTGTTGCGGAATGTCCGAAGCGGGGAAGAACAGGCCGTTGAACACCTCCATGTCGGGGCGGGTGGCTTCGGCGATCACCTGGCCGTGGCCTTCCTCTTCGAAGCGGTAGATCAGCACCCGGTCGTAGCCGGTCATGGCCTGGATCTCGGCGACGCTGATGCTGTACAGCTCGTGCAAGGTCTTGGCCGCTTGCAGGCGCCGCAGCAGGCGCCCGAGATTCTCGGTCTGCTGCTTGAGGTGCTGGTGTTGCGGGTGATCGGGCTGGATTTCCAGCTCCAGCATCAGCACCCCCTGATGGCGATGCAGCAAGCCTTCGAAGTGTGTGCCGTTGAGTGACAGGTGCAGCGGCGGGGCATCGAACAGCCGATCCAGTTGCAGCACCTCACGGATGCGTTGGCCATTCGCTTCTCCCAGCAATTGCTCCAGGGGCTGACCCAGCAGCGGTTCGGCCGGCCGACCCAATAGGATGTCGACGTTGGCACTGATCTGCTGGATGCGCAGTTGCGGCTCGGACAGGGTCAGCAACACACCGTGGGGCTGGATCGCTCCCGGGGAGCGGATCGGCTCGTTGGCGCAGTTGGCCAGTAGCTTTTCGAAGGCTTGGGAGTCTTGTGGGGTCATAGCAGCACCTCGCGGCGGTCGAGCCAGCGTTCGAAACAGGCAAATGTGGATTGCGCGGCGCTGACCACTTGTTGGCGTGCCTTCGCGTCTTCGGGCATGCGCCCCAAATAATCGAGAAAGTCCTTCCAGCGCCGGCCGGTGGCCGCGCCATAGATGTCCAGAAAAGCGCCACCGTTATCGGCGTCGAGATCCAGGCGTTGGGCCATCTCCCGGCGCAGGATCTGTCCGCCCAGGGTCGCGCCTTCCAGTACGTAGAGGGTGCCGAGGCAGGCACCGGCGCTGCTCAGGTGCGGCAGTTGCTCACAGCGGGGCAGGGCCTCGATGCTGGCTGCATTCAAGCCCAGGGCATGCAGATCCCCTCGTAGGGCCGGGGTCTTCAGGCGTTGGCTCGGATCGTAGCCCGCAGGGATCAGGCCGCTGTCATGCAGGGCCGCCTCCAGGGGCTGATAGAAGCCGTAGTAGGCCTGGATCAGGCGTCGATACCAGGCGCCATCAAGATGCTCGGAGAAGAACGGCAGGCGTTTTTCCAGGGCTACGTGCAAGGTCGCGGTGCCGGCGCGCAGGTCTTGAAGCAGGGTGGGAGCGGCAGTGTTTTGGTGCGGTTTGGGCATTCAGGGATCAGGGGTCGCAACAGGTAATGGACGCGCCATGGGCGTCATCGAAAGCCGGGACCAGGCTGTAGTCCCTGCACTAGAGCCATCGCACAGAAAAATGAGAGCGTCACTCTACCTGTGCTTTTTGCACCGACGTACAGTTTTTGACGCACCATTGGTCGGCAAAGGGTAGTTGATCGATGACGTGTTGCTGTGTCTGACTCCGTTAATGAGGCAGAAATTCCTTTTTCCGTCTCGCGGATTCTGCGGTGAGGGTCAGATCCAGACGTCGTTCTGGGCGGTGCGTTCGCCACCCTGATCGCCGGTGTTGAGCACGCCCTTGGGTTCGATCAGCAGCAGCTTGACCTCCTGTTCGGCCCAGGGCTTGTGCTCGACGCCCTTGGGCACCACGAACATCTCGCCACTGCCAATGGTCACCCGGCCGTCACGGAAGTCGATGTGCAGCAGGCCCTCGAGCACGATGAAGGTTTCATCGGTGTCGGCGTGGCAGTGCCAGACGAACTCTCCCTGCAGCTTGGAGATCTTGAATTGGTAGTCGTTCATCTCGGCGATCACCTTGGGGGTCCAGTGTTCGCTGAACAGGCCGAGTTTCTGGGCGAAGTTGATGCTCTGGTAGGCGTTTTGCGGGGCAGGGTTTTGCATGTTGCGGTCCACCTCAGTGATGAATGAGCACTGAGGGTAAACAGCCAGGGGCGAAGGTTTCTTGAACGATCGTGTGTGGCTCAGCGGCCGAGCATCTTCAGCCAGCGTGCCGGTGGCAGGCCGTAGGTCTGGCGAAACTGCCGGGTCATGTGGCTCTGGTCGGTGAAGCCGGCGATCAGTGCGGCGTTGGCCAGAGTCTGGCCCTGCACCAGCAGCGCGCGGACCAGGTCCAGGCGGCGCATGCTCAGGTAACGGTAGGGGCTGGTGCCGAACAGCAGGCGAAAATCCCGGGACAGGCTCCAGCGGTCACGCCCGCTGTGGGCCGCCAGTTCCTCCAGGGTCAGGGTACGGTCCAGGGCGCTGTGAATGTATTCCCGGGCTCGCTCGGCCGCCACATAGTCGAAGCGCTGCCGCGATTGGGCGACCCCGGAGACGCTGTTCAGGGCATGGGCCAGGTCGAACAGGGCGTCTTCCTGTTCCAGCGGGTCCATGGGGCTTTCGACCCCGCGCAGCAGGGCCTCGGTAGCGGCGAACAGTCGCGGGTCGTTGGACAGGCCGCCGGTAATGAAGGGCAGGGGCTGGCCGCCGAGGATCTGCTGGATCAGCGCCGGCTCGACATACAGCATGCGGTAGTGAAAGCCGTCATGGGTGCCGGCCTCGCCGTCGTGGGCTTCATCGGGGTGCAGGACCATGGTGGCGCCGGGCAGGCTATGGCGCCAGCCGCCGCGGTACTGGAAGCTCTGGACCCCGCGCAGGGTGCGGCCGATGGCGTAAGTGTCGTGGCGGTGCATGTCATAGCCATGGCCGGCGAAATACGCCTCGATGCGCTCCAGGCCCCGGGCGGGCGGCGCGCGGTGAACCCAGTCGGTGACAGCTGCGGGTTTGGCCATGGAACGGTCCTGATGGATGAAACCGAGGGCGGTACGTTAACTCAGGGGCGCGCTGGCTGTCTTGCCCCTCGGTTCACGCCGTGGCGGTGATGCCGGAAGCCGGGGGCCTTGCAGGAGGGCTCCGGTGCCGCGCGGCCTATTGCCTGAGCCGGGTTTCGAGGCCAATCGGCGGTTGCCTGGGCAGGCGCGAGTGGAGTAGCGTCGTTCCCCCGGACCCCTTTACGGCAACTCGCACTCATGCACGCCCCACACCTGGTTTACCTTGCCCCGCTGTTGTCGCTGGCCCTGCTCTGGAGCGTGGCGGTGATCACCCCCGGACCGAACTTTTTCACCACCGCACAACTGGCGGCGGGCAACTCGCGGCGCCATGGTCTGTTCGCCGCCCTGGGGGTGGCCAGCGGCACCGTGCTCTGGGGGCTGGCGGGAGGCTTGGGCATCAAGTCGCTGTTCAGCGCGGCGCCGGCGCTGTTCGTGTTGTTCAAGGTTGCCGGTGGCTGTTACTTGATCTACCTGGGGCTCAAGCAGTTCAAGCGCAAACCGGCCCTGGATAATCCAACCGCCAATGGCGCGGTCCATGCTGAGCGCAGCCTGTTCTCGGCCTACCGGCTGGGCTTTCTCGGCAACATGACCAACCCCAAGTCGGCGCTGTTCGTGGCCACTATCTTTGCCACGTCGATGCCGGCTTCCCCGCCACCTCTGCTGCTTGGGCTGGCAGTGCTGACCATGGCCGGCCTGTCGCTGTCCTGGTACTGCTGCGTGGCGCTGTTTTTCGCCAGCAGCCGGGTGGCCGGGTTCTACGCCCGGGCCCGTCGCTGGCTGGACCGTCTGGCCGGTGGTTGTTATGTGCTGTTTGGCGGGCATCTGCTGGCCAACCGCTGAACGGCCGGCGCCTTGCGCTGGCCAGGATATGCCCCCCAACAAGGACGACCCGTCCCCGTATCAGGAGACTGAACATGGCTGTTGTTTTTCGCCCGGTGGCAGAGGCGGACATTCCGCGGATCTGCAGTTTCGTGGGCAATCCCCAGGAGTTGTATTTCTTCTTTCCTGCCGCCACCTGGCCACTGACCCACGCGCAACTGCGCGATTCCATCGCCCAGCGCAGCGACTCGACGGTGATCGAGCGTGACGGGCAGGTGGTGGGTTTTGCCAACTTCTACCGCTGGGCCAGCGGCGGCACCTGCACCATCGGCAATGTCATCGTCGACCCAGAGGTGCGCGGCGCGGGCCTGGCGGCGCAACTGATCGGGCAGATGATCCACATCGCCCACAGCAAGCACCAAGCCTGCGAGGTGACGCTGTCGTGCTTCAACAGCAACGTGGCGGGGTTGCTGCTCTATCCGAAGCTGGGTTTTGTGCCGTTCGCCATCGAAGAGCGCAAGAACAAGGAGCAGGAGCGGGTGGCGCTGATCCATTTGCGCTACAGCCCCAGCTGAAACCTACAGCCGTCAGCAATCACTTTTTCAACGGAAACCATTTATGAGCAAGTTGCGGGTCGGAATTATTTTTGGTGGCCGTTCGGCCGAACACGAAGTGTCGCTGCAGTCGGCGCGCAACATCGTCGATGCCCTGGATCGCTCGCGTTTCGAGCCGGTGCTGATCGGCATCGACAAGCAGGGCCACTGGCACCTCAATGACACCTCGAACTTTCTGATCAACCAGGAAAACCCTGCACTGATCGCCCTCAACCAGTCCAACCGCGAACTGGCGGTGGTACCCGGCAAGGCCAGCCAGCAACTGGTGGAGACCTCCAGCCAGGAACTGTTGGGGCATGTCGATGTGATCTTCCCCATCGTCCACGGCACCCTGGGGGAAGACGGTTGCCTGCAGGGCTTGTTGCGCATGGCCGACCTGCCCTTTGTCGGCTCCGATGTGCTGGGCTCGGCGGTGTGCATGGACAAGGACATCAGCAAGCGCCTGCTGCGCGATGCCGGGCTGGCGGTTACGCCGTTTATCACCCTGACCCGAGCCAGTCGTGGCCGCTACGGTTTTGCTCAGGTCCGGGACAAGCTCGGCCTGCCGCTGTTCGTCAAACCGGCGAACCAGGGCTCGTCGGTGGGGGTGAGCAAGGTCGAAAACGAAGCCGATTATCTGGCCGCTGTGGAGCTGGCGCTGGGCTTTGACCACAAGGTGCTGGTGGAGTCGGCAGTGCGCGGACGGGAAATCGAATGCGCAGTGCTGGGCAATGACCAGCCGCTTGCCAGTGGCTGTGGCGAGATCGTGGTCAGCAAGGGTTTCTACTCCTATGACAGCAAGTACATCGACGAGCAGGCGGCCCAGGTGGTGGTACCGGCGGCGATCAGCCCGGCTGATAGCCAGCGGATTCAGGCCCTGGCCATCGAGGCATTTCAGGTGCTGGGTTGCTCCGGGCTGGCCCGGGTTGACGTGTTTCTCACCGACAGTGGTGAAGTGCTGATCAATGAAATCAATTCCCTGCCGGGGTTCACGCGTATCAGCATGTACCCCAAACTCTGGCAGGCCGCCGGCATGAGCTACAGCGAGCTGGTCAGCCGGCTGATCGAGCTGGCCCTGGAGCGTCATGGCGAGCGCCAAACCTTGAAAATCACCCGCTGAGGTGGGGCTCAATTGACTAGGGAAGTAACGGATGAGCGTGGTAACAGAAGCATCGGTTTTTCTTTTTTCCTACGGCACTTTGCAGGACAAAGCGGTTCAACTGGCCAACTTCGGCCGTGAGCTACAGGGCAGCAAGGACGCGATGCTTGGTTACGAGCAGAGCTGGGTGGAAATCACCGACCCCGACGTTCTGGCTGCCAGCGGCAAGACCCATCACCCGATCCTGCGCCCGGGGTCGGCAGACAGCGCGCCGATCGCCGGCACGGTGTTTCGCATCACGCCCAAGGAGCTGGCGGCGGCCGACAGCTATGAAGTCTCGGACTACAAGCGGGTCAGCGTGACCCTGGCCTCCGGGATCGAAGCCTGGGTCTACGTCAGCGCCTGATTCCGGGCTCATTCCGGTGGCAGCATCACCCCGATGCAAGCCAGCGCCAGCAGCAGCGCCCCGAGCACGATGAACACATAGTTGATCGGTGTGAAGCGGGCGTTGCTGCGACCCTCGGGATCGCCCGCTGCAGCATTCAGACCCCGCTGGCCGAGCCAGGTGATCCACGCCAGAACGGGCAGCAGCGCCAGACTGGCGATGTCGGTCACCGGGTAGCCGATGTTCTTGCGCGACAGCGCATCCACCACGTTGTTGATGATTAGCCCCACTACAAACAGGGTTGCCAGCTCACCGGGCCGCCAGTCATGACTACGGCCGTCGCGCTTGAGCTGTGCATCGGCTTCGCGGTACAGCGCGTGGGTGAAAAAGATGGCAAAGAAGGCCCGGGCCACCGGCCACAGCTCCTGGCCGCTGGCATGCCTGAATTGATGCCAGTTCTTGTAGGCCCAATACACTTGGTAGATGCCGAAAGTGACGATGTACAGGGTGATGAACTTGACCCGGGACACCACATAGAAGGGCTGTAGCGGCGCTTGGGCATCAGGGGTGACTAGTTCCGCCTTGGGCGGGGCATAGAGGTTGTCAGACACGGGCACTCCTTGGTTGGGTCTGAAGAAGCGGCATTGTTAGCGCCGCTCGGGGGGACGCCTACTGGCATTCAGGCAGGTCTGCGTAGGATGACTCAACGACGCAGCGGATCTGCCGGGCGAAGGTAATGAATATCCCATTCGCTTTCACTGGCCTGAACAAAACCCAGGCGTTGATAAAAACGATTCGAGTCACTGCCACGCAGAGCATCCAGGCGGATCGGCAACTGTTCCAGGGTTGATCGATCAATCAGCGGTTTCAAGGCCTTCTCGCCGATGCCCTGCCCCTGAAAATCAGGCATGACGTACAGGTGCTGCAAAAGCAAATGATCGCTATAGGCTTGGCTCTGAATGAAGCCTACATGCTGTCCGTTGAGACAGATGAATTCGCATCGTTCGCAAGCAAAACTTGCCACAAAGCGTTCTCGGGCGCGCTGCGGGTCGAAGCGTCCGATGCGTTCCAGGCTGTCGCGCATGGCCGTTATACGCATTTTTACTAGGGTTTCCAGATCGTTCACGGTGGTGGCCAGCAATGCAATCGCCGGGCTCATGTGCGGGCAATCCAGGAGTATTGAAAGGCCTTCTCGTCACCTCGATGGCCCCGGCGCCGGTAGCTGGCCAGCTTCGGGGTCGAGCAGTAGGTGCACAGCGGACTGAACTCGACCTGTTCATCATTCACCCCGGCCGCACGCAGCAAGTACAGGGCATAGCGGCTCAGGTCGAACCACAGTGAACCCTCCTGAGTGGGTTGCGGCGGGGTGATCTCGGGCGGCAGCAATGGGGCCGGTTGCTGACGACTCCAGGGGGCCTGCGCTGCGGGCCACAGATGGCCTTGGCTGGCAGACAGGTGATTGACGAAATCCGCGCTGACTTCATAGCAGCAAGGCTTGATCGACGGCCCGATGGCCACGCGCAATTGATGCACGCCGATGCCCCGGGCGGCGAAGTGTTCCAGCACATTGGCAATGATCCCGCCGTGCAGGCCTTTCCAGCCGCCGTGCACCGCTGCCACCCAGGCGCCATCGTGGCTGCTGATCAGCATCGGCAGGCAATCGGCGGTGACCACCGCAATCGGCCGGCTCGAGCGGGTCAGCACCGCGTCGCCGCGAATGATGCCGCTGGGCAGGGTGGTACTGGCTTCGACCACTTCGCCGCTGTGGACCTGGGAGCAGAAGAACAGATTGGCCGGCAGGGCAGCGCCCACGATGGAAAAATCATGACGGATACCGTTTATCTGCTGCAACACACCTGCCTGGAAACTCATCGGGCCTTCGCTCGGTTACCTGGGAATGGCTGCAGAGCATAACGGCATCTGCGGTACTTTTGCTGACAACGACTGGCCCGGGCAGGGTGCCAGACCAGCGGTCGTCCCAGTGCGGGCCCGTCTGCCGGGCGTTTCAGGCGCTCAACGGGATATACAGCTCCACCACGCTGTGGGGATTCATGGGGCCGAGAAAGCGTTCGCCGCTGTACTCGAATTCCAGGGCTTCGATGGGCCGCAGCCCGGCCGCAGGCAGCCACTCGCTGTAGGCGGCGCGGAAGGTTTCCGGCAAGGTTTGCACCGTGCCGTGATGCTCGACCCTGGCGTAGTGGCGGCCGGGGATTTGCAACTCCACCATGCCCGGCACCAAGGGCGCGTCGGCCGCCACCGGCAAGCCGGCTATGTAACGCCAGTGGTCGTCGTCCAGGGGTTGGCAGATACCGTAAGTGCCAACGGGTTCGGCCAGTCGCTGGATCTCCTGCTCCCGGGGTTCGAAGCGTTGCCAGAGTTCAGCGATGGAGCCCGGATCATCCTGCTGCCAGGCCATGCCGATGATCCGCAGCGGCGCCAAGAGCACTTTTTCCGGCGTTTGCGGCGCAGGAATCTGGCGTTGCGGTTGCGCCAGATAGCGTTGCAGATGGCCGAGCACCTTCTGGCTGCGGGCAATCTCGCTTTCCAGATGCCGAGCGTGGTCCTGCAGTGATTGCTGCATGTGCAGCACGCTGTCCAGGCCACCTTGAGCCGCCAGAGCGCGGATGTCTTCCAGGGACATGCCCAGTTGCCGCAGCCAGACGATGCGGCCCAGGGTCACGATCTGCTCCGGGCTGTAGTAGCGATAGCCGTTGTCACGGCCGGTGAGGGCCGGGGTGAACAGGCCGATGCTGTCGTAGTGGCGCAGGGTTTTGGTGGTGAGGCTGTGGCAGCGGGCCATTTGTCCGATGGTGAGCATGGAGCGTCCTTTGGGTGGTGGGGCTGGACGGCAGTCTGAGGGTTTACCCAAGGGCAAGCTCAAGTCCTGGTTCAGGCCGTTCGTTTCCTGAATTGCAGATATGAGGTTCATTTTTAGGCTGGAAGCGGGAATCGTGATTCGTTTGGACACACCAAGCGTGTTCGTCGATTTTGCTGCGGCAGGCAAACCAAGGCGAGTGGGTAGCACAGCATCTAAGCGGTAAATACCCTGGGGATTAGCAATTAAACAAACCTTGAATCAAAGACTTTGTTAACCCACCAACCAGCTACTATCACCCTCTACCAGTGTGCCGCCATGACTGGTGTTGTCTCCTATACGTGCTACTGGCTTGCCCTCAACGGACATTTGCGGTGAGCCGCTCAGGATCACTGCTCCGCAGCTGATACGGTCTCCCACACGAGCAATGGCCCTGCCATTGACCTTAGCTTCACTGGCACCGCTGACGATGTTTCCGCTGTCGTGAATGGGGCAAAAGTGACGGTGACCAACAAGAGCGATCGGCCGCATAGCGCGTGCCTCCTTTACATTAATTGTGTTGTTAGTCTGGAAATAGAGAATCTAAGTATTGGATTCGGGTGGTTGAGCGCTCGGCATTGCAAGTGTTTATGGCTGTTTCATAAGCTAGTGTTCCTGTTTCTATTATGAAAGCTTCGATTTCACATTCTGAGTCTCTGAGAATCGTCCAGGTTTTTTGTGAGTCTTCTAATTTTTTTGTGAGAGAGGCTTTTAGGTCAGGGGCTTTGGTGTATTGGGTTGCTATTCTTTTTTCAAGGTTTTTGTATGAGATTTTTAATGAAGTGTCAGAATCTTTCTTATAATTTGCTGAGCACTCAAAGAAAGCTTGACTGTTCTCGGCGGATTTGCAAGGAATAGCGGCTTGAATTGTATAAGGGAGGCTAAAAGCTATTGTCATCATAAGTTTTAAGGGTGGATATTTTTGTTTAATGATGTTTTTCATTTGTTTCTCCTTAAGTATTCGGCTCTACGTCTCGAAGGCTCATGTTTACTAATATCTGGAGTGTTCTCAATATACTGGATCAAAATGTCAAAATTATTTTTCATTCCTGCAGTCATTGGTTTCCCACCTTTGGTGAAGCCTTGGTAAACAAAGTCAACTAAAACGTCCTGTATTATTGGTGATAATTCCTCCCAAGGAGTTTTTTCCGGAGTTTCTGAGGTCCAGTAATCATAGTTTTTTATTGTTCTTTCTACATATGTTGGATAGATAGTGTTGAATAAATTTATTTGTTGGTCTTGCGTAATTGTACCGATGTCCAATTTGTAGTTAGATACAAAGTCTTTAGCTGATGCTCCTCTGAGTCCATGAGCTTTTGCTATTTTCTTAGCTTGTGCTGGAGGGATTTCGGATGAAATCATATGGCTATATATTTCATCCTCACTTCTGAAGCCCATGTCGTAGCCTCGACCTAAAGTGACACCAGATAAGTCATTTCCGGGCCAGTGTATTACACGACTAAAGTAGATAGAGCTTGGTTCATCATTACCTTCACCATCAAACGTTAATTTCCCTGCCGTAACTATCGGTGAGAAGGCTTCAAAACATCCAGCCAACCCAATTGGATGAAAGTGATAAACCTTGGCATCCTGCGGCAACCCTAGTGACTTGGCCACTACGCTCCACCACTGCAACATTTGCACACTTGGCTTTTCCGCCTCGAGTGCATGTTGGGCAACTTTACCCAGCCCCGCGGCAATTTCATCAAGCATGCCAAAACGATCTGCCCAAGAAGGAACATGCCAAGCATTGACATGGTAGGCAATCATGCCGCCGAGGCGGGCGGCCACTACGCGGTTATTTAATGCGGTATCCAGTTCCTTCTCGCTTAGGTGGCCGTCGCCGTCGGTATCAACTAACTCCCTGACTTTGCTGAAGAACGGTGTTTCCTTTGGCCGCAGACCTCTGAGGATATAGCTGAGATACGCTTGTGCACCGCCTTCCCACCAGCACCCACTAGCACTGCTACTGGCATCTACCACTTCGAAACCGCGCCAATGCCAGGGGCTGCAAAGATGGTCGATTTCAGGAACCCAACCTTTTAGTCCCTGAATGTTCACCTGGTACCAACGCTGCCCCGCATTGTCGATGTTGGTCTGCAAGCCCGCGAGAGGGAGGGTCAGGTTATCTGGCAGGCAGAGCAACGCTTCGGCTTCAGCTTTGGGCTGGCTATTTATGCTTTCGCCTTTGCGCAGCGCCAACAGGTTCCATTGCTCCTTGGGTGTGTCTTCAACCCAGTTGCGGCAGAGATAGATGAAGCGGGGTACATCGTCTGCGCTGAAGACTTCAAGATGCATTAAAGGTGAAGAGGCGGGCTGTTCTCCGATTAGTCCGGCCTGTGATGAGACGCCCTCGCCGAGGTGACCGATCAGTGCACCGGCCTTGAGGCGAATGGGTGAGGAAGGTTGGATGATGAGGTCGTAATCTTGGTCTTTCAATGCACGAACTTCGTCTTCCAGTTCTTCGAGGAACACCCAGCCTTTTTCAGCAGGGGTCTCCACGGATGCCCCCGCTGGTGAAACTTCGAGGGTGCCCTTCAGTACTTGCCTGATGCGCCTCCATTTCCTGTTTGGTGAGTGTTCGCCGACTTCAATGACTGAGTCGCGAGGAGCCAGCCCCAGTAATGTGCTTCGTGAAGTTGGTTTTTCACGAATGTTCAGCCCTAGTAGGGGTGGGTTTTTTGCGACCCATGTATCGGTTGCTTTTGCTCCAACCTGATGGGTCGATGGCCACCATGCAGGGACTGAACGAGTTGGCTCATTTGCATAACTGGCAGCATCTGCCAAGTGCATGTAGAGGCTGTAATAGGTCAAGGTCGGCCGCGCCGCTGCAGCTGCACATTGGCGTTGGTAATCGGCTTGGGCCGCTTTGGCGTCGAGCACGGCTTGGAGCTGATCTGGGTGGGGAGTGCAGGCGCTGACAAGTTCGCGCGAGAGGGGGTGGCCGGCCAGGCGTGCGAGCCTTATACCTTGTGGTACTTCTCCCAATGCACTTATGGGTATCCAAGCATCGGCAACTGGCTGTGCCAGCCAGTGCACTTTCTCTCCGGTAACTTGGCCGATCAGAACCCAATCGCGTCTCAACTCCAGCAGTTTGACCCGTGTTCCCAGCGGTAACCAGCCGACGCTTGGGCCGAAGGGGTATTCAGCCAGACGAACGCCATATTCGAGTACTCGTTTTTCGGTCGCGGGCGCCTCTGATGATGGAACTGAGGGGGGTTGCAGGCTATGGCGCATCAGAACGAAGCCAGTGGAGAGGGGGCGTTTTGCCGGAACTGCAGAGGTAAGGCTTGCGTCTGGATAATGACGATTGATGCGATACGCCACTATTTCTCCATCGGCGAGACACATGACACCGCTGCTTTGTTCAAAACGGTTGGCGGTACCGCTGGTGAAATGAATGCCCCCGTGGAAGAAACCGTTGCTGCCCAGCGGATAGTGGCCACCCTCGGCGCCCGCTAAACCTTCATATGCTGGTTGCGGGTCGGTGAAGCGCTTACTTTCCTGATTTTTGAAGGGGTATCCGATATGTGCACTTGGCTTCAAGGGTTTTGGCATGACCAATGACCTCCGTGGCAGCTCAGCGGTTGAAGCTCCATGACCATGGCTGCTGGTTGAGAGCTGCTGTTTCGAGTTCAGCGTTGATGATGAACGGGTTGCCTTTGCCATCTCCCAGGTGAACGAGAGGACCTTTGAGGTTGATTGCTACACCTTCGAGAGTGATGCCGCTGGCGTCCATGGTGATGGTTCCGCCCGGTCCTCGTAGCACCAGGCGTTCGCTGGTTTGCAGGTGATAAGTACGGGTCTTGGTGTCGATACCATGTCCCACATCAAGACGGAGCTGGCCTTGTATTGTTTGTGCAAGGTCACCGCCAATGTTCATGTCGTGGTTGGCGCGAGTGCTGTCGAAGCGGTTGTTCCCAACGTCTTCCCGCCGATCCTTGGCTGTTCGGATGCTGTGGTTGCGACCAACAAACAGGGAGTCGTCCTGGCCAATGTCGTGGTGTCGGTCCCGGCCTAAAGTGAGTTTTTCATCCTGGCCGACTGTTTCCAGCCGGTCGCGGCCGACGCCTAGACTCTCGTCGTTTTCTACCCGCTCGCTGCGGTCGTGGCCGACGAAAGTGGTCTCGTCATTTTTGATATGTAAGTTCTGATCTTTTTGCGCGTGGAGATAGATTTCTTCTTGGCCGGCTTTGTCTTCAATGCGCAACTCGTTGAAGCCCTTGCCACCAAGACTGCTATTGCTCTTGAACACGCTGCGGGTTTTATGTGCTGGCAGTTCATAGGGCACGGGGTTGGCGCTGTTGGGTATACAGCCGGTGATCAGGGGTTTGTCCGGATCACCCTCCAGGAAGCTGACCAGCACCTCCATGCCGATGCGTGGAATCACTACTTGGCCATATCTGGGGCCGGCCCAGCTGGAGGCCACTCGCACCCAGCAACTGCTCTTGGCATCGTGCTTTCCCTCCCGGTCCCAATGAAACTGCACCTTGACCCTTCCATATTGATCGCAGTGTATTTCCTCATTTTCGGGACCTGTGACAATCGCCGTCTGGCTGGCCAACTGTGGTTTTGGGGGCGGTGCAGGGGGGCGGTAGAAAGTGTCCCATGGGATTGCTTCAAAGCGGTTTTGGTAACCCGGGAGAAGGTCCGGTGAGTCTTGTGTTTGAGTCGGCATTGCCTCCTCAAGAACCTGTGGCTGTTGGCCCTGATGCTCAATCCCAGTTAGTAGCCACAAGTCGTTCCAGGTTGGTTCAGGATGGTTTTGCAGTTTGACGAAATGACCACTTACCAGGGCTGGCTGATCGCTCTCGCCAGTGACCATCCTGTAGTCACTACGATGATGCTCCAAGGCTCGTTCACTCAGACGTTTCCCATCATCTCGATGGGTGAAGCGTCCCGGGTAGCCGTAATCCTCCAAGTCAGGCTGCAGGGTTTGTTGTTCCGGGTGGTGTCTCGACTCCAGCAATAGTCGTGATTTTTTGAAGTCGTAGTCACGACGAGTGGTGCGACTGGTGCGGGTTTCCAGGCGCAGGTCAAAGCGAGTGATCACCGGTTGTTCTGCTACCAGGCCACTTCCCGCTTGAAAAATGGTGGCTTCAGGGAGGCGGGGGAGCGAAGCCTGATGATCACCGAATGACAGCACATTTCCCGCACGGCTATGACGGAAGTGGAAGTGAATGCCTTCCTCGTGACACAGGCGCTGTATGAATTGCAGGTCAGACTCGTGGTACTGCACGCAGTACTCACGCTCAAGGTAGTTGCTGTTCAACTGGAATTGGTAGGCATCGCCCAGGATGCCGTGCTCCTCAAGAATGTGGGCGATGATTGTGGGGACTGACAGGTGTTGGAAAATGCGTTGGTTGATTCGGTGTTTGAGATAGGCCAGATGCGGCTTCAGAGTCAGGTTGTATTGATGCAGGCGCTTGCCCCGGGCGCCTTGTTGAACTTGATAAATCAGTCCATGAATAACGTGGTTACGATCACTGAAAGTCAAATAGGCCGATCGGTGGAGCAGTTGTTCCAGATTCAAGTCCGGGCGTTCGCTGACCAGTTCCACATCGAAGGTATAAGGGCGGCTAATGTATTCCTGACCGGTAAAGGATACGACCCGCAGGTCGTGTTGGAAGTCATTGATCAATAGCTGGAAGTGAGGCTGGTTGGCTGGGCTGAACATCCGATGTTCCTCGATTTCAAATCCTTGAAATGGCTTTGAAGCGGGTTACGGCATTGCTTTGATAAGCAGACGAAAGGGTGGACCCATGGGGCTTTAATAACCACCTGGCGCTGTTAATTCAGCCGTATCTGAATGCTCTGGAAGAAAAGGCGTACCTATTTTCTGCGCACCAATCACGTTATCCGTTGTATTGACCGTTCTTCAGCCACAGTCTTTCGCCATCTCATTGGTCGCGCTCTACCCCTTTCCTTGATAAAGCGGCTGGCCAGCCTCGGTCGCATGTTGTCTTTTGTCAGGCAAAAGACAACATCCCGAGTATCTGTAAGGTTGTGCGCAAGCCCGAAGTGCTCAGCGCAGTGGATGATGTCCAGGCTCAGGACGACTTGGTCGGCTTGATCAGGCTCTCGGCGGGAATGCCGAACAGCTGGTGCAGTTTCCAGATCATGGGCAGGGTCAGCGCGCGCTTGCCGTTGAGCACTTCGTAGACGCGGTTGGTGCGGCCGATGGCGGGGGCCAGGTCGGCGGCAGACAACCCGGATTGTTCCATGCGGAACTTGATCGCCTCGATCGGGTTGGGCAGGTCCAGGGGAAACTGTTTGGCTTCGTAAGCCTCGATCAGGGTGATCATCACGTCGAAGTAATCGCCTTCAGGTGTTCCGGGCTGCGGTTCGTTGTCGAACAGGGGCGAGACGCTTTTCAGCGCGGCGCGGTAGTCCTGGTCGGTGTGGATAGGGCGGATGTTCATCTGGGTTACTCCATGTCTGCGCTGTCGGCATCAATGGCGTCGTACTGCCGGTGGGTGCCTACGAACTTGATGTACAGCGCGCCGAAACGATAGGCCACGGCAACGACCAGCCGATACTCGTTGCCCTTGATGTTGAAGACCACCCTGCGGCTTTTGAGAATGCTTGCGTTGCGATACTGCTCCTTGATCTGCGCAGGGTTGGACCACTCGGCATTCCTTGCTTCATCGATCCAAGCCAGTAAAGGCTGCTCTGCATCCGGGTACTTCTCCCAGAAGGCCTTCAACTGACTGACTGCAATAATTCTCATGGCGCGATCCTAGTCCCGTCATGGGACTTAAACAAGTCACCAAGTGCATCAGGCGATGTACGGGCAGATCGCTGGATCTGCCCGCGCAGGCGACGTCGGCTCGGTGACGATCAGGTCATGCAGAGAGCGTGGCGTGCACGTCGTCCATCAGTGCCTTGCCCATCTCTGCCAGGTAGTGTGCCGCCCAAGCATAGCGGTCGCACCGGGGCTCCATGGCCGCCTCCAGGGTGAATTGCTTTGCCAGATGCAACAGGGTCGAGGCGTGTTCCAGGGCGTCGTTGATCGGCACGTCGGCATTCACCCGAAACAGCGGATACGAGTGTTCGCCGCAGTGGGAAAAGCGGATTTCACCGAGGGTAGTCAGGGGCGATTGAGTGGTCATCGGGCACCTCCGGTTTTGTGTGACGGGAGGTGTTGGGGAAGCAGATTGCAGAAGCAGTTCATGGTCACGACTCCTTGATTCGAAGGACCGTCACCGTCTGCCGCCAAGCAGATCAGGGTGGCGGATTGCGCAGGATTGGCGGACCGGGAATCAAGGAACCGGCGAACCCGAAGGTTCTCCCACGCAACCCGCCATAACGCAGGTATGCGGGCGCAAAAAAAGCGCCTGCATGATTGGTGGGGGCGCTGTTGCGCCTCGATTCTATCAGGCCGCCAAGCCTGTTCGCTGATTTTGCAGCGACGGTCGAACCATAGGTTGGAGGAGGGGGAGTCGCAACGGCATTACTGCGACATTTTGTGAACCGCTCCTGTAGCCGCTGCCGCAGGCTGCGAACGGTCGCAGCGACTCCCTGGCGCCGAAGGCCCTTCGGTCCTTGTCGCAGCCTGCGGCAGCGGCTACAGAGGTTGTGCCAGCACCTCTCGAAATACATCGGGCCTGAGCATTGCGATATGCAGCAATGAACGGGCAGCTCCAGAAGGCGAGCGCCGACCTTGCTCCCACTCTTGAAGGGTCCTTACCGACACGCCAAGCAGTTGCGCAAATTTGGGTTGCGACAACCCGGTTTTACCGCGCGCTTCGGCGGCCTTGGTGATCGGAATGCTATGGGTATGGCCATGCCGGCCGGCTTTGACATCGATGATCGCGTCCAGAAGCTCCTGGCCGATATTGCGCTTGGCATCGCGCTCCAATAGTTCTTTTTCAGTAAGGGGCATGATTCATCTCCTTCGCAATTCTGCGTAGAACAGGTGCTGGAATGTTTTCGGTAGCGCCTTTGCCATAGATCACCAGCGCAACCAGGGCTCCGCATGCGAGCTGGGTGGTATGGATGACCCGCACCGAGCCACTTTTTCCACGTCCATCAACGCTCCATCTGATTTTCCTGCAACCGCCAGAACCCGGGATGACAACGCCGGGCTCTGGGTCGCTGGCAAGAAATGTCATGAACGCTCCACGCTCTTCTTCGGACCAGTAATCGGGCCAGAGTCTGGAAAACAGCGGAGATTCTATGATCGCCAGCATGCGGGAGGGTTTTACGTCTTTGACGTACCTTGCGGCAATGGTGGGTGCTAGGAGATGACTCCTGAAAGATTAAGAACGTGGAGTTGCAACTCCAATGAGCGGAGTCCTGATTTCCAGTCAGCCCATTCGTTTTCTTGTGTGTGATCCATGCCCCCGATGTCACCTTTTGCATGACCTGAAACCCGGGCAACTCTGCTCAGGGCGGTTCCATGATTCGAAGCCGCTCACTCAACCCTCCAACACCTTCGCCATTTCACTGGTCGCCGCCCAACCCAGCCCCTGATACAGCGGCTTGCCAGCCTCAGTCGCATGCAGCACCGCAAAGCCCAGCCCGCGCTGGCTGAACTCGGCCTCTGCCAGTTTCATCAGCGCCGAAGCCAGGCCGCGCCGCCGGTAGGCCGGTTCGACGTAGACGTTGAGCACGTAGCCGCGTTGATCCTGGGTCGGATGGGAAGGGTGGGGCGGCCAGTCGATGCTCATCAGGCCGATGCTGGCCACGCTCTGCTCGGCGTCCATCAGGGCGAAGCCGTAGTAGCGGCCGTCCTCCAGGCGTTCACGCAACCAGGGGTGAAAGTGCTCGGTCATTACTTGCAAGGTGCAGAGATCCTTACCCGCATCGAGAAACATCGCCTGGCGATGGCGGCAGATCAGTTCAAGGTCCTGGGGCGTCAGGCGTCGTGGACTCAGGCCTGGGATATCTAGGTCGGCTGCAATTTCGTTCATCGTCGGTTCCTCGGTGGACAGGGACGATGCTAGGGCAGATCCCCCGGCCGGGTCAGACACAGACCGCCGCAAAATTTTGCATACAGCGTCGTTGTTTCCCGCCCACAAAAAAGGGCCAGCCTCACGGCCAGCCCTCGGGTTCATCCGATTACTCTCAATCCCCCAGCGCTTCCCCTTCACGCCGTGGATCGGCGCCGCCGGCCCAGGAGGCCTTGCCCTGGGCATCACGCACGCGAACGATGGCCTGGGTGCCGCTGGTCATGTCGATCTCGTTGACCTCATGCCCCTGAGCTTGCAGTGCCTGTTTCAGCGCCGGGCTGAACTGGCCTTTCTCCAGTTCGGTGGGGCCATTGCGGCTGCCGAAGTTGGGCAGGCCGACGGCGGTTTGCGGGTCGAGGTTCCAGTCGAGCATGCCCACCAGCGACTTGGCCACGTACTCGATGATCTGCGAGCCGCCGGGGGAGCCGACGCTGGCCAGCAGTTCACCGCTGGCGCGGTCGAAGACCAGGGTCGGCGCCATGGACGAGCGCGGGCGCTTGCCCGGTTCGACGCGGTTGGCCACCGGCTGGCCATTTTCCTCGGGGATGAAGGAGAAGTCGGTCATCTGGTTGTTGAGCATGAAGCCCTGGACCATCAGGTGCGAGCCGAACGCCGCCTCCACGGTGGTGGTCATCGATACGGCGCCGCCCAGGTCATCCACTGCCACCACTTGCGAGGTGGAGATGCGCATTGGCGAACGGTCCGGTGCGTAGGCCACCTGGATGCCCTGGGGCTTGCCCGGTTCGGCCTTGCCCATGCTGCGTTCGCCAATCAGCGCGGCGCGTTTGGCCAGGTAGTCCGGGGCGATCAGGCCGGCCACCGGCACTGGCACAAAATCGCTGTCGGCCACGTACAGGCCACGGTCGGCATAGGCCAGGCGCTCGGCTTCGGCGATCAGGTGTACCGCTTGTGGCGCTGGCTCCAGGCCGGCGGGCAGGTTGGTTTTCTGCGGTTTGAGGTTGGCCAGGGTGTAGCGCGGGTCGCGCTGTTCCAGGGCCTGCAGGGTGCCGAGAATCTGCGCCACCGCCACGCCGCCGGAAGAGGGCGGCGGCATGCCGCACACCTGCCAGCGCTTGTAGTCGCTGCACAGCGGTGCGCGTTCCTTGGCGCGGTAGCCTTGCAGGTCGTTGAGCGACAGGCTGCCGGGGTTGGCGTGGCCCTGGACCTTGGCGACGATTTCTGCGGCCACCGGGCCTTTGTACAGAGCGTCCGGACCTTCCTTGGCGATGCGCTTGAGCACCGCGGCCAGTGGCGGGTTCTTCAGCAGGGTGCCCACGGCTTTTGGCGTGCCGTCGGCATTCAGGAAGTACGCGGCCATGTCCGGCGAGCGCGCCAGGAACGGATCGGCGCTGATCATGGTGTGCAGCCGTGGCGAGATGGCGAAGCCTTGCTCGGCCAGGCGGATCGCCGGTTCGAACAATTGTGCCCAAGGCAGGCGGCCGTGTTTCTGGTGGGCCATTTCCAGGGCGCGCAGCACGCCTGGGGTGCCCACCGAGCGTCCACCGATCTGCGCCTGAGGGAAGGCCATGGGCTTGCCGTCCGCCTGCAGGAAGAGCTGCTCGGTGGCGCCGGCCGGCGCGGTTTCCCGACCGTCATAAGTGCGCACGGCCTTGCCGTCCCAGAGCACGATCATCACGCCGCCGCCAATCCCCGAGGACTGTGGTTCCACCAGCGTCAGCACCGCTTGCATGGCAATCGCCGCGTCGATGGCCGAGCCACCTTTGCGCAGCATCTCGCGCCCGGCTTCGGCGGCCAGGGGGTTGGCGGCGGCCGCCATGTGTTTGTCGGCGTGCCGGGTCTGCATGTCGCTGCGGTAGCCCGAGGCGATCTCCGGGGCGGCGGGCAGGGCGCTGGAAGAGGGCGGGTTGTTGCAGGCGCTGAGGCTGAGGGCGGCGGCGAGCAGGCTGAGGCGGGCCAGCCGGTGGTGACGCGGATGGAAGATCGAGAACACGCGTTGAGCTCCGTTCACTGGGAAATGAGGTGTCGTCCGTGGGGGGAATGTACAGCAGTGGCGCTGGCAGTTGGACCCCGAACGCGGTTCAGGGGCGTGCTGGCCATGGAAGCGGCAAGGTGACATGAAACGGCGATCTCCCCTGTTCACGGGGTCGCAGCCACTGTCGCACTCGATCACCGCTTGATCTGAGTCAGGGTAACTGGGGACTGTTGGGCACATGGTGCAGCAAACCATAAGCCTGATGAGAGGACGCCATGCACCGTTGTAAGTGGTTACTTGTGTTCGGATTGCTGTTGGGGGGCGAGGTACGGGGGGAAACCCCCAGTGAACCGATCTTGCCGATACAGCCGGCGAAGATTACCGATGTGGACAAGGTGGAGCTGGGCAAGCAATTGTTCTTCGATCCACGGTTATCCAAGTCCGGTTTCATTTCCTGCAACTCCTGCCACAACCTGAGCATGGGCGGCAGCGACAACCTGCCCACCTCCATCGGCCACAACTGGCACCAGGGGCCGATCAACTCGCCCACCGTGCTCAACTCCGGATTGAGCTTCGCCCAGTACTGGGATGGCCGTGCGGCCACGCTCCAGGAACAGGCCAGCGGCCCGATCACCAACCCGGGGGAGATGGGCTTCACCCATGAGTTGGCGGTGGACGTGCTGCGTTCCATTCCCCAATACCGGGCCTCTTTCAAGCACGTGTATGGCAACGATGAGATCAAGTTCGAGGACGCCACCAACGCCATTGCCGCGTTCGAAGACACTCTGGTGACGCCCAATGCGCCGTTCGACCGCTGGCTCAAGGGCGACAAGGCGGCGATCAGCCCGACGGCGCTCAAGGGCTATCAACTGTTCAAGTCCATTGGCTGCGTGGCTTGCCACAACGGTGAGGCGGTGGGCGGCGGCTCGTTCCAGAAGATGGGCATGATCGAACCCTATGTCACCCAGAACCCGGCCCAGGGCGTGGCCGGGCTGACCGGAAAGGATGCCGACCGCATGCTGTTCAAGGTTCCGACCTTGCGCAACGTGGCGCTGACTTACCCCTACTTTCACGATGGCGCCTACTGGAAGCTGGAAGAGGCAGTGGACGTGATGGCCCGCCTGCAATTGGGGCGCAAACTGGGCGATGAGGAGATCCAGCAGATCGTGGCGTTCCTCGAGACCCTGACCGGTGATCAGCCGGACTTCAAGCTGCCGATCCTGCCGCCATCCTCGGCGCAGACACCGCGTCCGCAACCGTTCAACTGAGCGAAAAAAAACCGCGGCTTGCTGCGGTTTTTTTAGCCCGACGTTCTGGGTCAGCCCTGCTTGTCCCCGGTGGCGCAATTGAACCGGTCATCGATGGTGTGGCCAGGCGAGGGTTCTAAGTCGCCGGGGCTGCGGCAGCTTTCGGCGCGTTGCCAGCGCTGGGGACAAGAACCCATCGAATAGGGGGACTGGTCCCTGAATACAGGGGCTGGCGGTTTATGACGTCCCAGGGCGCGCGCAACACTGGCCATTGCGGGCCAGCGCTGCGCACAGTCTGCCAAGTCCTGTCAGGGCTTGTCCTGCCAGGCCGTTGACGCGGCCGCCGCCTTGAACTTGGCGCGGTTTTCCGGGGTGGCCGGCGGTTCGGAATCACCGAAGATCGCCTTCAGCCAATGGCCGTCGGTGGGGTTGGGGAAGAGGATGAACTTGCGCCCGAACTGTTCCTTGTCCTCGGTCATCAGGCTGTTGCGTTGCTTGACGTCGGCCACGTAGTACTTGCGTTTGAAGTCGTTGAGGTTGTCGCCCAGCATCAGTACCACGTTGTGCTCCTTGGCGATTTCCTGCTGCCGCGGTTCCTTGTTGGAGCTGTCGCGATACACCGTCAGGTGCTGCTCGTCGGCATAGGGCAGCTGGTTCTTGCGCAGGTTGGCCAGGGCGTATTCGTAGGTTTTTTCCCCTTGATCGCGGCTGGTGACGTAGAACACCTCGACGCCCTTGGATTGCGCGTACTTGAGGAATTCCACAGCGCCTGGGGTGGCTACCGGGCCATTGTCGGCGACCCACTTGTCCCAGGCCTCGTCATCGAAGAACTCTTTGCCCGAATTGATCATGTAGCCCCAGTAGCTGTTGCTGCTGAGCACCGTGTCGTCAACGTCGCTGATGATCGCCAGCGGCCGGTCGCCGGCCTTGTGTTCTTGCAGGGCGCGATCCAGTTGCAGGCGGGCGATGTTGAAGCCCTGATAGTACAGCGCCTCGAATTCGGCGGCGGTCTGTTTCCAGGCGACGGCGGCGGTCAGCAGGTTGGAGGGCGGGGTAGGGGCCTGTTCGGCGAAGGCTGGAGTACAGGTGATTGCCAGGAGCGAGAACAGCCAGGGGGCGACTGAAGTCCTGTGGTTTTTTATTGTCATTATCGAGCCCTTGAAGTGAGGATTGCGCAGCTCTCACAAACACTGCCCCGGTGTTCTATCTCACCCCGGGCGGGGGCTCAATGCAGGTGTCGCGTTTGTGGATCAATGCGGCGTAATCTCCGGCACTTTTCTGCAGGCATAAAAAAACGGCCTACCTTGCGGTAAGCCGTTTTTAGTACTTGGTGGCTACACAGGGACTTGAACCCCGGACCCCAGCATTATGAATGCTATGCTCTAACCAACTGAGCTATGTAGCCAAGTGGCGCGCATTATTCGCGCAGAACGACAATGCGTCAAGCGTTTTTATAAAAAAATTATCTACGCTATCAACCGTTTATCCCTTCCCCCCCGAAAATCAGCGGCGACGGGCAGCGCTGGAACCAGCGGCTGGCCTGTTCGTAGGCGTATGCCAGTTGCAGGACGGCGAAGTCGGCCTGGTGCTTGCCGATGATCTGCAAGCCCATGGGCAGGCCGCTGGCATTGAAGCCGGCCTGGACGCTGGCCACTGGGCAGCCGGACAAGGTGCCGGGAATCACCACCTCCATCCAGCGGTGGTAGGTGTCCATGGTCACGCCTTCGATGCTGCGCGGCCAGGGGCTGTTCTTGTCGAAAGGGAAGACCTGGGCGCTGGGCAGCAGCAGGTAATCGAAGCGTTCGAACAGCCGGGAGATGGCGCGGTACCAGTCGCTACGAATCACCGAGGCTTCGAATACCTGACAGGCGGAGAGCTTGAGTCCGTTCTCCACTTCCCATATGGCCTCGTCCTTGAGCTGTGTGCGCTTCTGTGGATCGGCATAGGTGCTGCCCAGGGACCCGGCGACCATCCAGTGGCGCAGGGTGCGCCAGCTGCTCCACAGGCGCTCGGGGGCGAAGTCGGGGCTGGCCGGTTCAACGCTGCAGCCCAGGCTGCGGAAATCGCCCAAGGCCTTTTCGCAGAGCTCCATTACTCCTTTTTCCATCGGCAGGTAACCGTTGAAGTCCCCCAGCCAACCCAGGCGCGTGCCTTTGAAGTCGCGCTCCAGTGGGGCAGCGAAGCCCTGGCCGGATTCGGCGATGGACAGCGGCGCCCGGGCATCGCCGCCGGCCTGTACCGACAGCAGCAGGGCCGCGTCGCGCACGCTGCGGGCCATGGGCCCTTCGTAGCCGAGCTGGTCGATGAACAGATCGCTGCTGTCGTCGAAGGGCACCCGGCCCTGGGACGGTCGGAAGCCGAAGATGTTGTTGAAGGCCGCGGGGTTGCGCAGCGAGCCCATCATGTCGCTGCCGTCGGCCACCGGCACCAGGTGCAAGGCCAGGGCCGCGGCGGCGCCACCACTGCTGCCGCCGGCGGTCTTGCTCGGGTCATAGGCACAGCCGGTGGCGCCGAACAGCGAGTTGTAAGTCTGGGAGCCGAGGCCGAACTCCGGGGTGTTGCTCTTGCCGATCAGGATCGCACCGGCGGCCTTGATTCGTTCCACCATGATGCCGTCGCGCTCGGGGATGAAATCCCGGTACAGCGGCGAACCCAGGGTGGTGCGGATGCCTTGAGTCAGGGACAGATCCTTGATCGCGTGGGGCAGGCCGTGCATCCAGCCGCGATATTCGCCACGGGCCAGTTCAGCATCGCGCTGCTCGGCCTGGGCCAGCAGGCTGTCGGCCGGTTGCAGGCTGACCAGGGCATTGACCTTGGGGTTGTAGCTTTCGATGTGGGCAAGGTAGGTCTGCATTACTTCCCGGCAGGAAACCTGACGCAGGCGGATACGCTCGGCGAGTTCATGGGCCTGGAGCAGGACCAGTTCGCTGGGGGGGGTGGCGATCATGGCAGGAGGGCCTTTCAAACGGCTTTAGAAACGCCCCGGCATCCAGGCCGGGGCGACAGAAGTCGACGCAGCTCAGCGCATCAGGTTGGTCCACAGACGGTCGGCGAGGCGGATCGCGCCTTCGCCGCAGGTCTGGCTGAAGACCACCTTGGTGCCCTCGGGAATGTGCAGCTCGGGGGCATCCTTCAACCCGGCGTCGAGGAAGGGTTCGACGCCCTTGATCGGGCTCTGGTGCTTGAGAAAGTTCTGGGTCATGGCGGCGTTCTCAGGTTGGCTGAGGAAGGCGATGAAGGCCTTGGCGTTCGCCGGATTCTTGCTGCCCTTGGGGATGACCATGTTGTCCACCCAGGCCAGCACACCTTCTTTCGGATAGAGGTACTTCAGGCCGGGCTTCATCTCCCGGGCACGCATCGACGAGCCGCCCCAGAACATCGACATGTCGATTTCCCCGGCCGCCAGGTTCTCGCGGATCGCCCCGGCCTTGGAGCTGTAGGTCTTGACGAAGGGCTTCTGCGCCTTGAGCAGGCCAAGGATCTGCTGCATCTGCTTGGGGTCCTCGCTGCACAGCGGGATGTTCAGGTACAGGCTGGCCATGTCGATCACTTCGCTCACCGAGTCGAACATGTTGATCCGTCCTTGCAGCTCTGCCGGCGGCTCGTAGAGCACCTTGTAGCTGTCGCTCGGGCCTGTGTAGCGTTCGCCGTTGAGCACCACGCTGGTGGTACCCCAGATGAAGGGCACCGAGTAGGCGCCTTCCGGGTCCCAGGTGGGCTGCTTCAGGTTGTCGACCACGCTGGCGTAATAGGACTGCTTGGCCGGGTCGAAGCGTTCCAGCAACTGCTCCTTGATCAGGATCGGGATGAACTGGTGGGACGGGATCGCCACGTCATAGCCGGTGCCGCCCTGTTTAAGCTTGGCCAGCAGGGTTTCGTTGGAATCGTAGGAGTCCACCGTGACCTCGATACCGGTCTGCTTCTGGAACTTGGCGAGAATTTCCGGCGAAAAGTAGCCGCTCCAGCTCACGACGTTGAGTTTCTCGGCGGCCTGCACGGCCAGTGGCAGGCTCAGCAACAACGAGGTACCCAGGCTTGCGATCAACTTGCTCATGTCATTTCCCCAAGGTCAGTGGAAGGTTCAAGCGTGTTTCTTGCTCAGCAGATAAGAGAGGCTGACGAACAGCACCGAGACGCCG
The DNA here is from genome assembly GCF_045013505.1 of Pseudomonas sp. JDS08PS003. Lineage (NCBI taxonomy): Bacteria > Pseudomonadati > Pseudomonadota > Gammaproteobacteria > Pseudomonadales > Pseudomonadaceae > Pseudomonas > Pseudomonas sp. JDS08PS003. Next base: position 6,076,077 of record NZ_CP120724.1, on the reverse strand, counting down.
AGGATCAGCGTCGACACGGCGTTGACGTCGGGTGTCACGCCCATGCGCAACAGGCCGAAGATGAAGATCGGCAGGGTGGTGGTGCCAGCCTGGGACACCATCATCGAGATCACGAAGTTGTCCAGGGAGACGATGAAGGCCAGCATCAGCCCGGAGACGATCCCCGGCATCAGCAGCGGCAGGGTCACCTTGCGGAAGGTGCGCCAGGGGCCTGCGTACAGGTCCGCCGCCGCATGCTCCAGGGACAGGTCCATGTCGTTGAGGCGGGCGCGGATCGGCAGGTAGGCGAAGGGGATGCAGAACACCGTGTGGGCGATGATCAGGTTGCCGTAGCCCAGGGACAGCCCCAGCGTGGAGAACAGCGCCAGGGTGGCCACACCGACTACGATTTCCGGCAGCACCAGGGGCAGCATGATGGCGCCCATGGACAGTTGCAGGCCCTTGAACTTCGCCCCGCGTGAGGTGCCCAGAGCCGCCAGGGTGGCGATGGCGGTGGCCGCCATGCTGGCGCACACGGCGATCAGCAGGCTGTTGCCCGCCGCCTGGCGCAGGGCCTGGTTGGCGAACGCCGCGCGGTACCAGTCGAGGCTGAAGCCGCTCCACACCGTGGCCGACTGGTTGGCGTTGAAGGAGAACACCACCAGCACCAGGATCGGCGCGTAGAGGTACAGGTAGAACAGGAAGCTGAAACCGCCGAAGCCGGGAAAGTCCTGGACGCCGAGGCCGTTGCGTTTGAACAGGCTGATCATCATGCACCTTCCTGAAGGGTTTTCTGGCGCTGGGCGCGCAGGGCGTAGACGGTCAGCACCAGCATCACCGCGGCCATCAGCACCAGGGACAGGGCCGCGCCGAAGGGCCAGTTACGGGCGTCGCTGAACTGGCGGAAGATCAGGTTGCCGAGCATCATCCGAGTGCCGCCGCCCAGCAGTTCCGGAGCGATCATCGCCCCCAGGCAGGGCACGAAGGTCAGGATCGCGCCGGCGAAAATCCCCGGTTTGGCGATTGGCAGCACCACTTTGCGCAAGGTGCGCCAGCGTCCGGCGTAGAGGTCCTGGGCCGCTTCCAGCAGGCGGATGTCCATTTTCTCCAGGGTGGCGTAGATCGGCAGTACCACGAAGGGCGCGTAGGTGTAGACCAGACCCAGCAGCACCGCGCCGTCGGTGTACAGCAGTTGCAACGGCTCGTGGATGACCCCCAGGCCCATCAGGCTGTTGTTGATCACCCCGGTGTTGCGCAGCAGCAGGATCCAGGCGTAGGTGCGGATCAGCAGGTTGGCCCAGAACGGCACGGTAATCAGGAAGATCAGTAGGCCCCGACGCTGCACCGGTTGCATGGCCAGCCACACCGCCACCGGAAATCCGATCAGCAGGGTGATGATGGTGGTCAGCCCGGCAATGCCGATGGAGCGCAGGGCGATCAGCAGGTAGGAGTCGGCGAAGGCCAGGCTGTCATCCAGCTGCCGTTCGAACAGCAGTGAGGTGTAGGCGTCGCTGCTGAAAACCTTGTTCACCCCGCCGTAGGGGTTGGCTTCCATCAGTGAGTAACCGATGACGATCAGGATCGGCACGATCAGAAACAGGCCGATGGCAATCAGCGCCGGGCTGACCCCGAGCACACTGCGCAAGGCTTTGCGCCGTTCCAGATGGAGGGAAATCGATGAGGCGTGCATGGCGGATCCTCGTGGTCAATCCAGCAGGACGCTGGCGCTGCCGCGTTCGAACACCAGCCCGGCACTGCTGCCCACGGCCAGGCGCTGGTTGTGCTCAACGCTGTTGGGCGTGCGCACCGTAAGGCGTGTGCCGTCGCCGAGACTGACTTGGTACTGCAGGTCGGTGCCCAGGTAGATCTGGGTTTCGATCCGGCAGGGCAAGGCGCCGTCAGTGGCAGCGCTGCACAAGTGCAGGCGCTCGGGGCGTACCGACAGCGTCACTTGCTGGCCCACTTGCACCTCTTTGCAGGGCTGCGCCGGCAAGGCTTGTCCGGCGGGGCCGCTGAACCAGGCCAGGCCTGCTTCGATGCGGCTGACGGTGGCCTGGATAAAGTTGGTCTCACCGATAAAGTCGGCGACGAAGCGATTGCGCGGCTGCTCGTAGATCTCTTCCGGGCGGCCGACTTGCTGCACTTCGCCTTCGGAGAGCACGGCGATACGGTCGGAGAGGGTCAGGGCTTCTTCCTGGTCGTGGGTGACGAAGATGAAGGTGATGCCGGTCTTGGCCTGGATCGCCTTGAGTTCTTCGCGCATGGCCTGACGCAGCTTGAGGTCCAGGGCCGACAGCGGTTCGTCCAGCAACAGCACTTTGGGATGGGGCGCCAGGGCCCGGGCCAGGGCGATGCGTTGTTGCTGGCCGCCGGACAACTGGTTGGGCTTGCGCCCGGCGAAGCGTTCCATCTGTACCAGGGCCAGCATCTCGCGCACCCGCTCGGCGATCTGCGCCTTGCTCAGTACCTGGCCCATGGGCCGGGATTCCAGGCCAAAGGCCAGGTTCTCGGCCAGGGTCATGTGGGGGAACAGGGCGTAGTGCTGGAACACGGTGTTCACCGGACGCTCGAAGGGCGGACGGTCGGCGATGTTCTCGCCATAAAGGAGGATCTCGCCCTGGGTCGGGAATTCGAACCCGGCGATCATCCGTAAGAGGGTGGTCTTGCCGCAGCCGGAGGGCCCCAGGAGGGTGAAGAATTCGTTGTCGCGGATATTCAGGTCGATGTTCTTCAGGGCCACCGGGCCGCTGTGTGGATCGCCGTAAACCTTGCGCACCGAGCGGATGGACACCGCCAGTGTTTGCAGCGAATGCAGAGCATTCATGCCTTACCTCCGATTCCCCCATGAGCTGCCGTGCAGGCCATGGATATTGTTTTTCTTGGGCAGGATCGAGATGTGTTCGGGTGTCTGAGGAGCCTGTTTTTCCAGGCTTCTCAGGGAGTTTTTATTGTTCTGCTGGGGCTGATTATCAGTGAGGGGTTGCAGGGGCGAAACATCAATTTTAACATACCGGCTGTTAAAAAATTTAATAGCAGAGAGCGTGCAGAACCATGGCCGAACAGCGTTTGCCGCCATTGAATGCGGTGCGGGCTTTTGATGCCGCGGCGCGTCTGGGCAGCTATGTCGAAGCGTCCAGGGCGCTGCACGTGACCCAGCCCGCCATTGGCCGTCATGTGAAGTTGCTGGAGGACTGGCTTGGCGTGCAGTTGTTCGAGCGCACCTCCCGTGGGGTGACCCTGACGCCGGCAGGGGAGAAGTACCACCGCAAGATCGCCGCCGCCTTGCAACTGATCATCGAGGCCGGACGCGAGGCGCAGCCCAAGGCCGCCGAGCGCTGGTTGCGGATCATGGTGGTGCCGGGGTTCGCCAAGCGCTGGCTGACTCCGCGCCTGGAGGCGCTGCGGCATGTGCGTCCGGGTTTGAAGTTCGCCATCGAGCCGAACTCCACCTTCACCGACGTCGACGCCAAGAGCGCCGACTTGGGCATCGCCTATGGCCTGGACGGGCAATATGCCGAGTCCCGGGTCGGTCTGATCTGCCCTCGGGTGTTTCCGATCTGCACCCCGGCTTACCTGGCCGGAATCGAGCCGATCAAGGGCCCGGCGGATCTGGCCCGTCACGAGCTGATCCATTTTGATGACGGTGAGTGGTGGAACCTGTGGTTTGCCGCCAATGGCCTGGATATCCACCTCACGTCCGACCTGATCTATGTGAACAACGATCATGCCCTGTCGGTGGCTGAAAGCGGTGGCGGCATTGCCCTGGCCAATGAAGTGCTGGTGCGCGAGGAACTCAAGGCCGGCACGCTGGTACGGGTGCTGGAGGATCAGGTGAAGCTGGAAAGCTACCGAGTGCTGACCCCGGCCACTGAGTGGTCGGAGGACGTCGAGTGGTTCATCCAATGGCTCAAGGCCGAGCTTGAAGCGGATTTCCCCGAGGCGCGGATAGTGGGTCGTTAGCAAGCTAATGGGATGGCGCGGGCGCACTAAAAAATGGCACATTGACGCACCTGCCCCTGTGCACCCACCCGTTGTACGGAAAATTCTATGGCTAGCAGCAACTCCCCGAGCGTCGCAGCGACAGCATCTCCCGCTTCGCAAAGCAGCCCACTGGTCCTGCGCATCATTGGCGCGGTGGCCCTGGCGCACTTGATCAACGACCTGATCCAGGCGGTGTTGCCGGCGATCTACCCGATGCTCAAGGACAACTACGGCCTGACCTTCACCCAGGTCGGCCTGATTACCCTGACGTTCCAGCTTACCGCCTCCCTGCTGCAGCCCTGGGTGGGTTTTTACACCGATCGGCGGCCCCTGCCGTTCCTGCTGCCGGCGGGAATGATCTGCACCCTGATCGGCATCATGATGATGTCTCAGGTCGGCAGCTTTCCCTTGATCCTGCTGGCGGCTGCATTGATCGGCATTGGCTCCTCGACCTTCCATCCGGAGGCTTCGCGGGTCGCGCGGCTGGCCTCGGGCGGGCGCTATGGCCTGGCCCAGTCGAGCTTTCAGGTCGGCGGCAATGCCGGCACCGCCTTCGGCCCCTTGCTGGCCGCGGCCATCATCATTCCCTACGGCCAGGGCAATGTGGCCTGGTTCGGCCTGTTTGCGCTGTTTGCCCTGGTGGTGCTCTACGCCATCAGCCGTTGGTACGCCAACCATCTGCGCCTGTACAAACTCAAGCAGGGCCAGGCGGCGACCCATGGCCTGTCGAGGAACCGGGTGATTAGCGCCCTGGTGGTCCTTGGGCTGCTGGTGTTCTCCAAGTATTTCTACATGGCCAGCTTCACCAGCTACTTCACCTTCTACCTGATCGAGAAATTCGACCTGTCGGTGGCCAGCTCGCAATTGCATCTGTTCCTGTTCTTGGGAGCTGTGGCGGCGGGGACTTTCTTCGGCGGGCCGATTGGCGACAAGATCGGGCGCAAGGCAGTGATCTGGTTCTCGATCCTCGGGGTGGCGCCGTTCACCCTGTTGCTGCCCCATGTCGACTTGTTCTGGACCAGCGTCCTCAGCGTGGTGATCGGCTTTATCCTGGCCTCGGCGTTCTCCGCTATCGTGGTCTACGCCCAGGAACTGGTGCCGGGCAATGTCGGCATGATCGCCGGGGTATTCTTCGGCCTGATGTTCGGTTTTGGCGGGATCGGCGCGGCGCTGCTGGGGCACCTGGCGGACATCCATGGTATCGAATACGTGTACTACCTGTGCTCGTTCCTGCCGTTGTTCGGGGTGCTGGCAATTTTCCTGCCGCGCACCAGGAAAGCCTGAAAGCCGCCTGTGTGAGTGGTTGATGCAAAAACGCCCGAGGCTTTGGCCTCGGGCGTTTTGCATTTCGGAGTGCTTTAGCCGTCCTGTGAGCCGGCGCCCTGGCGGAAAGCGTTGGGCGATTGGCCGCTGAGGCGCTTGAAGAAGCGGGAGAAGTAGGTGGGGTCGCTGAAGCCGAGGTTGTCCGAGAGCTGGCTGATGCTGATGTTGGTGTAGATCAAACTGCGCTTGGCCTCCAGCATCAGGCGTTGGTGGAGGATCTGCAGTGCGGTCTGTCCGGCCAGTTCCCGGCACAAGGTATTAAGGTGCACGCTGGACAGGCCGATGCGGTGGGCCAGGGATTCCACGGTGGGGTGCTCCTGGTAGTGCTGCTCCACCAGCTTGATGAAGTGCCCCAGCAGCTGTTGATTGCGCTCGCTGCGATTGCTCGGCGCTACGTTCTGCTGGCGGCGACGACTGATCCACACCAGCAGTACGTTGACCAGCGAATGCAGCAACAGGTCCCGTGCCGAGGCGCTGCCTTCGTATTCCTCCAGCAGGGTCTTGAACAAGCTGTTGAGGCTGCGCCGGTCACGGCCCACCGGATAGCAGCCGGCAGCGGCCAGCACCGCCAGTGGTGCGCCCAGCTGGCTTTCCAACTGAGCCACCAGCGGGGCTCCGAGGGTCAGTACGTAGCCCTCGATATTTTCGGAAAACTGAAAACCGTGGACCATCAACGGCGGAACCACCTGGATCGCCGCCTCGCGCACTTCCTCGCGCTGTCCTTCGACGTCCACCAGGGCCTGGCCGCCTTGCACGTAGAGCAGTTGATAGAGGTCGGCGTGGCGGTGCGGCTTGATTTCCCAATGGTGCAGGCTACTGCGCTTGGGGATGGATTCGCAGTGCAGCAGGTCCGGGGTCGGCCAAGCCTGGTTTTCACCATAGAGCTTGAACACCGGGATGCTGGAGCGGTTGGCTTTCATTGGGCGCGACCCTGCGGATGTGCGACGTAGGAATGCTCGATAATCGAACGCTGTTATCAAAAGTGCATTTTTACGCCGGTAAATCACCTTTTTTTACGGTTTTTGTCGGCAAAAATGCAGGGGTACAACAATAACCATAAATTCCGGATTTCGCCTGCGCGGTGACTGGAATGCCCTAATGAGATGACAGCATGAAAACTCAGGTTGCGATTATTGGCGCCGGACCTTCCGGCCTTCTGCTGGGCCAACTGCTGCACAAGGCCGGCATCGATACGGTGATTGTCGAGCGCCAGACCCCGGACTACGTCCTGGGCCGAATTCGCGCCGGCGTGCTGGAGCAAGGCACGGTAGACATGCTGCGCGAGGCTGGAGTGGCGCAGCGCATGGACGCCGAAGGCCTGGTTCACGAAGGGGTGGAGTTGTTGATGGGCGGCAAGCGTGTGCGCATCGACCTCAAGGCCCTGACCGGCGGCAAGACGGTGATGGTCTATGGCCAGACCGAAGTCACTCGCGATCTGATGGAGGCGCGCGCCGCCAGCGGAGCACCGATCATCTACTCGGCAAATCAGGTGCAGCCCCATGACATGAAGGGCGCACAGCCCTACATCACCTATGAAAAGGACGGCCAGCTGCATCGCATCGATTGCGACTACATCGCCGGCTGCGACGGTTTTCATGGCGTGGCGCGCAAGAGTATTCCCGAGGATGTGCTGACTCACTACGAGCGCGAGTACCCCTTCGGCTGGCTTGGACTGTTGTCCGATACGCCGCCGGTCAACCATGAGCTGATCTATGGCCAGCATGAGCGTGGCTTTGTGCTGTGCAGCCAGCGCTCGCTGACCCGCAGCCGCTATTACCTGCAAGTGCCACTGACCGACAAGGTCGAAGACTGGTCCGATGAGCGCTTCTGGAATGAGCTCAAGGCCCGCTTGCCGGCGCAGGTGGCGGACGATCTGATCACCGGACCGTCCCTGGAGAAAAGCATCGCGCCGTTGCGCAGCTCTGTGGTTGAACCGATGCAGTACGGCAAGCTGTTCCTGGTGGGAGACGCGGCCCATATCGTTCCGCCGACCGGAGCCAAGGGCTTGAACCTGGCGGCGTCCGACGTGTGCTACCTGTACCGCATCCTGGTCAAGGTCTATCGCGAAGGGCGCCGCGACCTGCTGGAAAAATACTCCGAACTGGCCTTGCGACGGGTCTGGAAGGGCGAGCGTTTCAGCTGGTTCATGACTAACCTGCTGCACGATTTCGGCGAGCATCAGGACGCTTGGGACCACAAGATGCAGCTGGCCGATCGGGAGTATTTCCTCAATTCCCACGCGGGCCTGGTGAACATTGCCGAGAACTATGTGGGCCTGCCTTACGAAGAAATCTGCTGAACCATCGGCCTTGGAACCGCCTGCGCATAGGGGGTGGTTTCAGGGCAGTGTTTGCAGCCAGGCAGGGGCCGAAATGTATCGGTCGAGAAACATTCCTATTTCTAAATGATATTTATTAGCATTACACTTCGATCCCCTCTCCCTTGATGCACCACCAAGGTGCATTGCATCGACAAGGATCGTTTGTAATGAAAGTCAGCTCCTGCCTGTTCAATTCGCTTCTGCTCAGCGCCGGTGTCGGCCTGCTGGCTCCGCTGGCGCAGGCCGGCGAGGCCTCAGAAGAGGTCAAACCGGCGCCGTTGGAACTGGACACCGCCTTCGTCACTGCCACCGGCGGCGCCACGGATCTCAAGGATGCTCCGGCCAGTGTCAGCGTCATCACCCGTGAGGAAATCGAACGCCAGCCAGTCTATGACCTCAATACGCTGTTGCGCCGTGTGCCGGGAGTGACCGGTGGTTTCGGCCCGGTGGGCGAGCAGTCGAAGATCAAGTTGCGGGGCCTGGACGACAAATACACGTTGATCCTGGTGGACGGCAAACGTGTCGGCAGCTCCAGTGACCTGAGCTATCGCCGGGATCTGGCGCGCCAGGATCTGAACTGGATCTCGCCGAACATGATCGAGCGCATCGAGATCGTGCGTGGGCCGATGTCGTCACTCTATGGCTCGGACGCCATGGGCGGGGTGATCAACATCATCACCCGCAAGGTCTCGCGGACCTGGACCGGTTCGGCCAGCACCAACATCACCGTGCCCAAGGACTCCGATCGCGGCCAGACCACTCAGTACAGCGTGAATGCGTCGGGCCCATTGACCGAATCCCTGGGGTTGCGCCTGGGGGCCAACGTCACGCGTCGGGCTGCGGATGAGGTCGAGGCGCGGCGCGATGCCCAAGGCGATTTCATGTACGACGACGGCGCGGGCGGTTCCAAGGACCAGAGCTTCAATGCACTGCTGGACTGGCAGATCAACGAGGAACAGAGCTTGTCCTTCGAGGCGGTGCATGGCGTGGAACGTTCCTGGGCATCAAAGAAGACCTTTGGTGATTGGGACGAGACCATTGGTGGCGCCTTTGGCCCCAGCCGACTGACTCGCGACAGCTACATCCTGTCCCACACCGGTGACTGGAGCTTTGGTACCACGAAGCTCGATGCCTACCTGAACAAGTACCGTAACGACCTGGATATGGGCAAAGCCAACTCCGAGGAGAAGATTGTCGAGGGCAGTCTCAATCTGCCTTTCGAGCTGCTGGTGGATCAGCGCCTGACGCTGGGTGGGCAATGGAAGCGCGAGGAGCTGACCAACACCAATACCCTGGGCACCGTGCCGGTGGATTACCAGGGCACGCCCGTCAATGGCTCGACCTTGAAGGGTGATTACTCGGCGGCCTTTATCGAAGATGAGCTGTTTCTGCTGGACAACCTGTCCCTGACCCTGGGCAACCGTTTCGACCACAGTGACAAGTACGGTAACCACAACAGTCCGCGGGCTTATGTGGTCTATCACCCGCACCCGGACTGGACCGTGCGTGGCGGTGTTTCCAAGGGCTTTCGTGCGCCGAGCCTGAAGGAGGGCAGTACGGGAGCGGCGACTGAATCCGGTGGCCGTGGTTGTGGTTCCTTGCGTCCGTTGGGCTATGTCACCGGAAGTTGCTGGATGGCCGGCAATCCGAACCTGATGCCGGAAACCAGCACCAACAAGGAAATGGGGGTGTCGTTCGATCATGACGGCTGGGAAGCCGGCCTGACCTACTTCCACACCGACTTCACCGACAAGATCGAATATGGTCCGTTGGGCCAGTACCAGGGCCGCTGGTGGACCATGCTGGAAAACGTCGACAAGGCCCGCACCCGTGGTTGGGAAGGCACCACCCGGGTTCCGCTGGGTGACTCCGTGACGTGGCGTACCAACGCCACCTACATGCTGGAAAGCAAGAACCTGTCTACCGGCGAAGACTTGATCAGCTCGCCCAAGCTGTCGGCGTTTAGTGCGTTGGACTGGCAGGTCAACGACCGTTTGAGTACCGAACTGTCGGCGCAGCACGTCGGCAAGCAACGGGGCATAGGCACTGATTTCGTGCAGTCCTACACCACTTACGACCTGACGGCGAATCTGGCGGTGACCAAGTGGCTGACCCTGAATGGCGGGGTGCAGAACTTGATGGACAAGGACCTGCGGGACGGATCGACCAACTTCTATGTGCCCGGACGGGCGTTTTTCGCGGGGGCGACCACTTACTTCTGAGGCCGCTGGATGTAGCGGGGGAATCAGCCCCATTGCCAGGCAATGGGGCTGAAGGGGATCACACGTTGAAGCGGAAGTGCATCACGTCGCCGTCCTTGACGATGTATTCCTTGCCTTCCAGGCGCCATTTACCGGCTTCCTTGGCACCGGCTTCACCCTTGAACTGGATGAAGTCGTTGTAGGCGATGACTTCGGCGCGGATGAAGCCTTTTTCGAAGTCGGTGTGGATCACGGCGGCCGCTTGTGGCGCGGTGGCGCCGACACGCACGGTCCAGGCGCGAACTTCCTTCACACCTGCGGTGAAGTAGGTCTGCAGGTTGAGCATTTCGTAGCCGGCACGGATCACCCGATTCAGGCCAGGCTCTTCCAGGCCCAGGGCTTCAAGGAACATGTCCTTTTCTTCGCCGTCATCGAGCTCGGCGATTTCCGCCTCGATCTTGTTGCACACCGGCACCACGATCGCGCCTTCTTCCTCGGCAATGGCCTTGACCACGTCCAGCAGGGGGTTGTTCTCGAAGCCGTCTTCGGCAACGTTGGCGATGTACATCACCGGCTTGGTGGTCAGCAGGTGGAAGCCACGGATGATCAGCTTCTCGTCGGCGCTCATGTCCTTCATCAGGCTGCGGGCCGGCTTGCCTTCGGTGAAGTGGGCGATCAACTGCTCCAGCAGGGCTTTCTGGGCCACGGCATCCTTGTCACCGCCCTTGGCGTTGCGGGCGACTTTCTGCAGTTGCTTCTCGCAGCTGTCGAGGTCGGCAAAGATCAGTTCCAGGTCGATGATCTCGATGTCGCGCTTGGGATCGACGCTGTTGGACACGTGGATCACGTTGTCGTCTTCGAAGCAGCGGACCACGTGGGCGATGGCATCGGTTTCGCGGATGTTGGCCAGGAACTTGTTACCCAGGCCTTCACCTTTCGAGGCACCGGCTACCAGGCCGGCGATATCGACGAACTCCATGGTGGTCGGCAGCACGCGCTCAGGCACGACGATGGCGGCCAGGGCGTCCAGGCGCGGGTCGGGCATCGGCACGATGCCGCTGTTGGGCTCGATGGTGCAGAAGGGGAAGTTCTCGGCCGCGATCCCGGATTTGGTCAGGGCGTTGAACAGGGTGGACTTGCCGACGTTAGGCAGGCCGACGATGCCGCAATTGAATCCCATGGTGTATTCCCCTAGGAGTAGAGTCAGGCCTTCTGGCTGTGCAGGTTTTTCATCGCACGGTTCCATTCACCGGCGAAGATATCCGGCAGCACGCCGAGGGCAAAATCGATGCTGGCATCGAGTTTTTCCTGTTCGGCGCGTGGCGCACGACCCAGGACAAAGTTTGAAACCATACTGGCAACACCCGGGTGGCCGATGCCGAGCCGCAGGCGGTGAAAGGTATTCTGATTACCGAGCTGCGCGATGATGTCCCGCAGTCCGTTGTGCCCGCCATGCCCGCCGCCGGTCTTGAGCTTGGCGACGCCGGGTGGCAAGTCGAGTTCGTCGTGGGCCACCAGGATCTCTTCCGGCTTGATGCGGAAGAAGCCGGCAAGCGCCGCCACGGCCTGGCCGCTGCGGTTCATGTAGGTGGTGGGAATCAACAGACGAATGTCCTGACCCTGGTGACTGAAGCGCCCGGTCAGGCCGAAATATTTGCGATCGGCGACAAGGTTGACACCTTGTTTTTCAGCGATGCGCTCAACAAAAAGGGCCCCTGCGTTATGCCGGGTCTGTTCGTATTCGGCGCCTGGATTACCCAGGCCAACGATCAGTTTGATGGCAGTCACGATAGGGGCCCTTCTTTGGAGTGGTGGATAACATCGCCGCAACCGGTGCTACGGCGAAAGGGGACGACAAGAGCTTGGTTGCCTTGCGGCAAACTTCGCGTTCTCGCCCGCTTTCTCGCTACGTTCCAGTCCGCGATGTGTTCCGCTCAACTCCGGCGTCAGAGTGAATTACTCTGCAGCGCCTTCTTCTTTCTCAGAAGCAACACGTGGTGCGTAGACGTTGGCTACTGCCAGGTCGTTGCCGTGTGCCAGAGCAACAAACTCAACGCCTTTAGGAGCGGTGAGGTTGGACAGGTGGATCACGGTGCCGATGTCGGTCTCAGCCATGTCGACTTCGATGAACTCAGGCAGGTCTTTCGGCAGGCAGGAAACTTCGATCTCGGTGGCTGCGCGGAATATCTCGCCGCCTTTCTTGATCGGTGCTGCTTCGTTGATCAGGTGCACTGGAACCATGGCGGTCAGTTTCTGACCAGCAACTACGCGAACGAAGTCAGCGTGCATCACGTGGCCTTTGGCCGGGTGACGTTGCAGGGCCTTGATCACGACGTTCTGCTTGGTGCCACCAACGTTCAGTTCGATGATGTGGCTGTAGGCAGCTTCGTTTTCCAGCAGCTTGGCCACTTCTTTGGCCAGCATGCTGATGGATTCAGGGGCTTTGTCGCCACCGTAAACTACAGCTGGAACCAGGCTTGCGAGACGACGCAGGCGGCGGCTCGCACCTTTCCCCAGGTCGGAACGCACTTCAGCATTCAGAGTAAAATCGTTCATGTTGTATCTCCAAAATAACCACACTCGCCCCAGCGTTTGCGACCAGCGCTAAAGGCGATATGGGCAAAAAAGCCCCGTCCCAACACAGGTTGGGACGGGGCGCTTTTCGTCATCGGGATGTTTTGCCAGGGACTAGCCCTTAGCGGAACATCGCGCTGATCGATTCTTCATTGCTGATGCGGCGGACCGCCTCGGCAACTACCGGTGCGATATCCAGTTGGCGGATACGCGCACAGGCTTGTGCTGCAGCGGACAGCGGGATGGTGTTGGTCACCACCAGCTCGTCCAGCACGGAATTTTCAATGTTCTCGATGGCCCGACCCGACAGCACAGGGTGTGTGCAGTAGGCAAAGACCTTGGCTGCGCCATGCTCTTTCAGGGCCTTGGCCGCGTGGCACAGGGTGCCGGCGGTATCGACCATGTCATCGACCAGAATGCAGGTGCGTCCTTCGACGTCGCCGATGATATGCATCACTTCGGAGTGATTGGCTTTCTCACGACGCTTGTCGATGATCCCGAGATCTACGCCCAGGGACTTGGCCACGGCACGTGCACGCACGACGCCGCCAATGTCCGGGGACACGATCATCAGGTTTTCGAAACGCTGGTCTTCGATGTCATCCACCAGAACGGGGGAGCCGTAGATGTTATCTACCGGAATATCGAAGAAACCCTGAATCTGGTCAGCATGCAGATCAACCGTGAGGACACGGTCGATGCCGACTACGGTGAGCATGTCAGCCACGACTTTCGCGCTGATAGCCACACGTGCGGAACGCGGACGGCGATCCTGACGGGCATAACCAAAATAAGGAATAACAGCAGTGATACGAGTTGCTGAGGAACGGCGGAAGGCGTCGGCCATCACCACGAGTTCCATCAGGTTATCGTTGGTCGGAGCGCAAGTCGGCTGAATAATGAAGACGTCTTTACCGCGGACATTTTCATTGATCTCGGCAGTAATTTCGCCGTCGGAAAATTTTCCAACAGAGATGTCACCGAGAGGGATATGCAGCTGACGTACGACACGCCGAGCCAGATCGGGGTTAGCGTTCCCCGTAAAGACCATCATCTTGGACACGCGCAGTACCTGAAGGCTGAGGGTATACCTGGATGAGTATAAGGAAAATGGCAGGGGCGGCTGGATTCGAACCAACGCATGGCAGGATCAAAACCTGCTGCCTTACCGCTTGGCGACGCCCCTGTATCTGTTGCTTCGAGTGCCTGGCACTCGGTTCCTTTAGAGCAGACTCTGTAGCTTGCGATGCAACATCGAAACGTTGCTTCCTTTCGCTACAAACCCTGTAAGGGTCTCTGTAAGAAGGGCCGAGACTTTATCAGCTTCAGCTTTGCTTGGGAAGCCCCCAAACACACAACTTCCAGTTCCAGTCAGTTTTGCTTCGGTAAATTTACCTAGCAAATTCAATGCGTTATGAACTTCTGGATAACGCCTTGCGACTACCGGAAGGCAGTCATTTCTGCTGTTTCCCTTGGGAACGGGGCGCACTTTAATGGGCGGAGTGTCACGTGTCAACAGCGGATCGGAAAAAATTTCTGCTGTACTAACAGACACTTGCGGGACCAGTACCAGATACCAGGGCTCTTCGGGGTATTCAGGGGTGAGTTTTTCCCCGACTCCTTCGGCAAAGGCTGCATGCCCACGCACGAAAACCGGGACATCAGCGCCCAGGGTCAGTCCGAGTGCTGCCAAGCGGTCTTCGTCCCAGCCCAGTTGCCACAGATGGTTGAGGCCCAGCAGTGTAGTAGCGGCATTGGAACTGCCGCCGCCGATGCCGCCGCCCATAGGCAGGATTTTGTCGATCCAGATGTCGATGCCCTGGGTGCAGCCGGACTGTTCCTGGAGTTTTTTCGCGGCCTTGACGATCAGATTGCTGTCGTGGGGCACGCCCTCGAACGCGGTGTGCAGGCGAATCACGCCGTCATCGCGCAGGGCGAAAGTGATTTCATCGCCGTAGTCGAGAAACTGGAACAGGGTCTGCAGCTCGTGATAACCGTCTTCACGGCGACCCAGAATGTGCAGCATCAGATTGAGCTTGGCCGGGGAGGGCAGTGTCAGTTTTTCCACGGACATGTCATTGCCCCAGCTTGCGAGGCAGCCATTCCTTGATCACCAGGGTGACGTCAAGGTCGCTGCCATGCAGTTTGATCCGCTCGGGCAGCCAGTAGCCGTTCTGCTCGGAGTAACTGCTGTATTGCACTTGCCAGCCATCCTGCTCCAGGCTCGCCAGGTGGCTGTCGCCATCCAGGGTCAGGCGGCTTTTGCTGTCGGGGGCGGGCAGGCCGCGAACCCACCAGGCGAGGTGGGAGACGGGTAGTTTCCAGCCCATTTGTTCTTCAAGCAGGGTTTCCGGACTGGCCGCTTCGTAACGACCCTGATTGGCCACTTCCAGGCTGACCTGGCCGGGACGGCCGGTCAGGCGTGCGGCGCCACGGCCCAGCGGACCGGACAGACGAATGTCGTAATAGTCCTGGCGTTGTAGCCAGAACAGCGTGCCGCTGCCGGAATCCTTGGGGGCCCGAATGCCGATTTTGCCGTTGATCTGCCAGCCGTCGAGGTCGGTCAACTGATCCTTGTGCTGGCGCCATTGGGCAGGGTTGCCCTGGCCCTGGACGGACTCACGGGCGCCAAAGCCGGCGCAGCCGGCAAGCAGGGCGATAAAGCTGAAAACAATAACGTGGCGCAAAAACATAGTCTTAAAGAGTCTCTGATCCGGTCAGGCGTTTGATGGTGTCGCGCAATACGGGGCTGTCTGGCTGGTCCTTGATGAACTTGCTCCAGATCTGTTTGGCCTCGCGCTGCTTGCCGTTGTTCCACAGGACCTCGCCCAAATGTGCGGCCACTTCCTGATCCGGGAAGCGCTCCAGGGCCTGGCGCAGCAGGCGCTCGGCTTCGTCGAGGTTACCCAGACGGAAGTTTACCCAGCCCAGGCTGTCCAGTACCGCCGGGTCTTCCGGGGTCAGTTGGTGGGCTTGCTCGATCAGTGCCTTGGCTTCGGTGTAGCGGGTCGTGCGGTCCGACAAGGTGTAGCCCAGAGCATTCAAGGCCATGGCGTTATCCGGCTCACGCTGGATGATCAGGCGCAGGTCTTTTTCCAGCTGTGCCAGGTCATTGCGTTTTTCCGCTTGCATGGCACGGGTATAGAGCAGGTTCACGTCATCGGGATACTGTTGCAGCGCCTGCTGAATAACTTTCCAGGCGCGATCGCCCTGATTGTTCGCCGACAGTGTCTCGACTTCGATCAGGTATAGCTGGATGGCGTAGTCGGGTTGGGCGTCGCGAGCCGCCACCAGGCGCTTTTGCGCCTCGTCGGTGCGGCCGTTGTTCATCAGGATATCGGCCTGTCGCAGTTGCGCCGGTAGGTAATCGTTACCCGGTCCGACCTGAGCGTATTCGATCAGCGCTCCTTGCGGGTCATTGAGCTCTTCGGCGATTCGTCCCAGGTTCAGGTGTGCGGAGTCTTCGTGGCTTTCCCGGGCGATCAGGTCTTCCAGGTAACCCTTGGCCTCTTCCCAGGCCTTGGCTTCCAGGCAGACCAGTGCCAGGGAATAGCGCAGTTCATCGTCTTCCGGATATTGCTGGACCAGGCTGGAGAACTGGGTCTTGGCGTCCTCCATGCGGTCCTGCTCCACCAGCATGCGGGCGTAGGTCAGGCGCAGACGCTTGTCGTCCGGGTACTTGCGGATGCTTTTTTCCAGCAGCGGCAGGGCTTCCTTGCCGCGGTTCAGACTCTGCAGCAAGCGGGCGCGCAACAGCAGCGGCGCCACCTCGCCGTCTTCCGGGGGATTCTGCTCCAGCAGGGTCAGGGCATCCTTGGCGTCGCCATCCTGCTGCATCAACAGGGCCTTGCCGAAGATCAGTTGACTGTTGTGCGGGTGCTTCTGCAACAGACGATCGAAGCTTTTCATCAGACCGTTGCGTGTGTCCTGGTCGGTATCGGCAGCCGACAGCGCAAGAAAGTCGAAGTGGGTGTCGCCCTTGCCCTGCAGAACCTTCTCCATATACAGCATGGAGTCGTCGTAGCGTCCGGCCCGTGCCAATTGGATGGCGGCAGCCCGTTGCGCTTCCAGATCGTCGGGAGCGTTCTTTGCCCAGATCAGCGAAGTGTCCAGGGCTGCCTGGTCGGCTCCCAGGTACTCGGCAATGCGAAAGGCACGCTCGGAGATGCCCGGGTCCTGGGTGTTGATGGCCTGGGTCACGTAGTTGTCCAGGGCAATGTCGAAACGATTGCGCTGGCCCGCCAGTTCAGCGCTCAGCAGACTGAAGATGGTGTCTTCGCTGAACGATGAATAGACCTTGGGCTTTTCAGGGGCGGGGGTGCTGTCTTCCACCGGCGACGTAGCGTCCGATGAAACGGGGGCCAGTGACTGGCAACCGCTGAGGAAGACAAAGGCGAGGAGCAACGCGGAAGATCTATTCATATAGGAAGAGGGCGACTAACCTGCGGTCGGATCATCATGACACAAGCCTTCGGCCAAACATAACCGAGACTCAACGGGATGCCAGAACAGAGGCAGTCTATTAGTTTCTGCGCGAAAACTGCCTGCGCTTCGATCATGCTGCGTTGAAAACAGGCTCGGAATGCTCATTTAGGCCCCTAAACTCCGCTTCCTCGCCTGTTTTCGCCTTGCCTGATCTTCGCTCGGCGAGTTTTGGCACAAAACTAGGACAATAGTCGGCGGTAGTTGTTCTGCGTCTGTCGAAGTAGGACAATTGTCGGCTTCTCGACATCATCAGCGACCTTGAATGGCCTTCCTTGCACTCGGTATTAACCACAAGACTGCTTCTGTAGACGTCCGCGAGCGCGTGGCCTTTACCCCTGAGCAGTTGGTTGAGGCCTTGCAGCAGCTCTGCCGACTCACCGACAGCCGCGAAGCTGCGATCCTCTCCACCTGCAATCGCAGTGAGCTCTATATAGAACAGGATCATCTTTCTGCGGATGTGGTGCTGCGCTGGCTGGCGGAATATCACCACCTGAGCCTAGACGAGCTTCGTGCCAGCGCCTATGTGCATGAAGATGATGCGGCAGTTCGTCACATGATGCGGGTGGCGTCGGGGCTGGATTCGCTGGTGTTGGGCGAGCCGCAGATTCTCGGGCAGATGAAGTCCGCCTACGCTGTGGCCCGGGAGGCCGGGACTGTCGGCCCACTGCTGGGGCGGCTGTTCCAGGCTACCTTCAGTGCCGCCAAGCAAGTACGCACCGATACCGCCATTGGCGAAAACCCGGTGTCCGTGGCCTTTGCTGCGGTGAGCCTGGCGAAACAGATTTTCAGTGATCTGCAGCGCAGCCAGGCGTTGCTGATCGGCGCTGGCGAGACCATTACCCTGGTGGCCCGGCACCTGCACGACCTTGGGGTCAAGCGCATCGTCGTTGCCAACCGCACCCTGGAGCGGGCCAGTCTCCTGGCGGAGCAGTTCGGCGCCCACGCGGTGCTGTTGTCGGACATCCCCCAGGAGCTGGTGCACAGCGATATCGTCATCAGTTCCACTGCCAGCCAGTTGCCGATCCTCGGCAAGGGCGCGGTGGAAAGCGCTCTGAAGCTGCGCAAGCACAAGCCGATTTTCATGGTGGATATCGCCGTTCCCCGGGATATCGAGCCAGAAGTCGGCGAGTTGGACGACGTTTACCTCTACACCGTCGATGACCTGCACGAAGTGGTCGCGGAAAACCTCAAGAGCCGTCAGGGCGCGGCCCAGGCCGCCGAGGAGCTGGTGAACATCGGCGCCGAGGATTTCATGGTGCGCCTGCGTGAATTGGCGGCGGTGGACGTACTCAAGGCCTATCGTCAACAGAGCGAGCGCCTGCGCGACGAAGAATTGCAGAAAGCCCTGCGCATGCTGGCCAATGGCAGCGGCGCCGAGGACGTGCTGGCCCAACTGGCCCGCGGCCTGACCAACAAATTGTTGCACGCGCCGAGCGTGCAGTTGAAAAAGCTCTCCGCCGAAGGCCGCCTCGATGCGCTGGCCATGGCCCAAGAACTCTTTGCCCTCGGTGAGGGCTCATCGGATAAAACCCCGTAATGAAAGCGTCACTGCTCAGTAAGCTGGACATTCTCCAGGACCGTTTCGAGGAACTGACCGCCTTACTCGGCGATGCTGAGGTCATTTCCGATCAGGCCAAGTTCCGCGCCTACTCCAAGGAATACGCAGAAGTCGAACCGATCGTCGCCTCCTATAAACAGGTACTCAAAGTCCAGTCCGACCTTGAAGGTGCCCAGGCGCTGCTCAAGGACAACGACCCGGACCTGCGGGAAATGGCTGCCGAGGAAGTGCGTGAGGCCAAGGAGCAACTGGCCGAGCTGGAAAGCGCCCTGCAACGCATGCTGTTGCCCAAGGACCCCAACGACGGTCGCAACGTGTTCCTGGAAATCCGCGCCGGTACCGGCGGCGATGAGGCGGCGATTTTCTCCGGCGACCTGTTCCGCATGTATTCCCGTTACGCCGAGCGGCGTGGCTGGCGGCTGGAGATCCTCTCGGAAAACGAGGGTGAGCACGGCGGCTACAAGGAAGTCATTGCCCGGGTCGAAGGCGAGAACGTCTACGGCAAGCTGAAGTTCGAATCCGGCGCGCACCGTGTGCAGCGGGTACCGGCCACCGAATCACAGGGCCGCATCCACACCTCGGCCTGCACCGTGGCGGTGCTACCGGAGCCGGATGAGCAGGAAACCATCGAGATCAATCCGGCGGACCTGCGCATCGATACCTATCGCTCCTCGGGTGCCGGCGGTCAGCACGTGAACAAGACCGACTCGGCGATCCGCATCACCCACATTCCTTCGGGGATCGTGGTGGAGTGCCAGGAAGAGCGTTCCCAGCACAAGAACCGGGCCCGGGCCATGTCCTGGCTCTCGGCCAAGCTCAACGACCAGCAGACCAGCGCTGCGGCCAACGCCATTGCCAGCGAGCGCAAGTTGCTGGTGGGCTCGGGGGATCGCTCCGAGCGCATTCGTACCTACAACTTCCCCCAGGGCCGGGTCACTGATCATCGGGTCAACCTGACCCTGTATTCCCTGGACGAAATCCTTGCCGGGGGCGTGGAGGCGGTGATCGAACCGCTGCTGGCCGAATATCAGGCCGATCAACTTGCGGCATTGGGTGAGTAAATGACCATCATCGCCAGCCTGCTGCGCGCAGCCCAATTGCCCGATTCGCCGACGCCGCGCCTGGATGCCGAACTGCTCCTGGCGGCAGCCCTGGGCAAGCCGCGGAGTTTTCTCCATACCTGGCCAGAGCGCATCGTGCCCAGCGAGGCCGTGTTGCTGTTCACTGAATACCTGCAACGACGCCGTTCCGGCGAACCGGTGGCCTACATCCTCGGCCAGCAGGGCTTCTGGAAACTGGATCTGGAAGTGGCACCGCACACCCTGATCCCGCGTCCCGACACTGAACTGCTGGTGGAGGCGGCGTTGGAGCTGCTGCCGGCGAGCCCGGCCAAGGTCCTCGACCTGGGGACCGGCAGCGGCGCCATCGCTCTGGCCCTGGCCAGCGAACGTCCAGCCTGGGAGGTAACGGCCGTGGACCGGGTGCTGGAAGCCGTGGCCCTGGCCGAGCGCAACCGCCAGCGCCTGCAACTGAACAACGTCACCGTGCTCAGCAGCCACTGGTTCAGCGCGGTCGAGTCCCAGCGCTTCCAGTTGATCGTCAGCAACCCTCCTTATATTGCCGAGGCCGATCCCCATCTGGTGGCCGGCGATGTGCGTTTCGAACCCGAAAGCGCCCTGGTGGCGGGCCAGGACGGCCTGGATGACCTGCGCCTGATCGTCACCCAGGCTCCGCAACATCTGGAAGCCGGCGGCTGGCTGATGCTGGAGCACGGTTACGACCAGGCTGCAGCGGTGCGCGAATTGTTGACGGCCCAGGATTTTATCGAGGTCCACAGCCGCGTTGACCTGGGTGGGCATGAGCGCATCACTCTCGGTTGCCTGCCATGCTGACCGATCAGGAACTGTTGCGTTATAGCCGGCAGATTCTGTTGCAACACGTTGATATCGACGGTCAATTGCGCCTCAAGCAAAGCCGGGTACTGATAGTCGGCCTGGGTGGCCTGGGGGCCCCGGCGGCCTTGTACCTGGCGGCCGCCGGTGTTGGTGAGCTGCACCTGGCAGACTTCGACACGGTGGATGTGACCAACCTGCAACGGCAGATCATTCACGACAGTGCCAGTGTCGGGGTCAGCAAGGTGGACTCGGCCATCAGCCGGCTGTCTGCCCTCAACCCGGAAATCCGCCTGGTGCCTCATCGTCACGCGCTGGACGTCGACAGCCTGGCCGCTACCGTGGCCGCGGTGGACCTGGTGCTTGATTGCTCTGACAACTTCACCACCCGCGAGGCGGTGAACGCCGCTTGCGTGGTGGCCTCCAAGCCCTTGGTCAGTGGCGCGGCGATTCGCCTGGAAGGGCAGTTGTCGGTGTTCGACCCGCGGCGCCCGGAAAGCCCTTGCTACCACTGCTTGTACGGGCATGGCAGCGAAGCCGAGCTGACCTGCAGTGAAGCCGGGGTGCTTGGCCCGCTGGTGGGCACCGTGGGCAGTCTGCAAGCGCTGGAAGCCCTGAAACTGCTGGCCGGATTTGGTGAGCCACTGGTGGGCCGACTGTTATTGATCGATGCCTTGGGCACGCGCTTTCGTGAACTGCGAGTCAAGCGTGATCCCGGTTGCAGTGTCTGCGGAGTTCATCATGAGTGAAGCGCCCATTGCGGTGTTCGATTCCGGTGTTGGCGGCCTGTCGGTACTGGCGGAAATACAGCAACTACTCCCCAACGAATCGTTGCTGTACTTTGGCGATTGCGGGTATATCCCCTATGGCGAGAAGACCCCGGAGTTCATTCGCCAGCGCTGCGCACTGATGGCGAGTTACTTCCGCGAGCAGGGCGCCAAGGCGCTGGTACTGGCCTGTAACACTGCGACCGTGGCCGCAGTGGCCGAGCTGCGCCGGGACTTTCCGGACTGGCCCATCGTCGGCATGGAACCTGCGGTCAAGCCCGCAGCGGCTGCGACCCGCAGCGGCGTGGTGGGGGTGCTGGCGACCACCGGCACCTTGCAGAGCGCCAAGTTCGCCGCCTTGCTCGATCGTTTTGCCGCTGATGTGAAGGTGGTCACCCAGCCCTGCCCCGGCCTGGTGGAAATGATCGAAAACGGCGACCTCAACAGTAGCGCCCTGTGCCAACTGTTGCAGGGCTATGTCGAACCGCTGCTGGCCGCCGGTTGCGACACCATCATTCTGGGCTGCACCCATTACCCGTTTCTCAAGCCGGTGCTGGTGCAGATGCTGCCTGCCCACATCAGCCTGATCGACACCGGTGCTGCGGTTGCCCGGCAGTTGCAGCGCCTGCTGGACGAGAGCGACCTGCGTGCCCGGGGAGTCGCCCGTGAGGCGCGCTTCTGGACCAGTGGCGATGTCCAGCACTTTGTTCAGGTGCTTCCTCTGCTATGGAACAATCCGGGTAGCGTTCAGCGTTTCGACTTGTGAAAAAGCCGGTTCAGCGATACGCCGTGGCGATTCCCCGGCGCTCGCTCAGGCAGTCCGCCTCTCCCAGTTCGAACTCGCGGCAGATCAGCGGCCGCAACTCATAGATGGTGCAGCGCATGCTGTCGCGATCCAGTGCTGCGCACCAGCCGTCGTCCAGGCGGCGCATGACTTCGCCGCCCCAATCATCGGTATCGATAAAGCGTTCGGGCACCCCGGTGTCGGTGATCAGCATGACTTCCAGCTGGCAGCAGCAAGCAGCGCAGGTCGAGCAACTGATGGCCGGTTCGGGGATGGGGGTAACGGGGATGTTAGTCATAGGCGCGCAGTGTAAGGCAGTGGGCCAGGGCTGTGTGAAAGCCCTGACGGACGCTCAGTCCTGAATGGCCGGTTGAGGCGCTTCGACAGTGGGACGTGCAAGCACGTGGAACAGCGGCAGGAGCACTGCCCAGAGCAGGCTCAGCCCCAGCAGGGTTGGCCATAGGCCGTAGGCAAAGGTCACTCCGGCCAAGCGGCCCCCGGCGTAGTAGGACAGCGGTCCGCACAGCGCCCCGAGGATGCAGGCCAGCCACCAGGGACGTGCCGTCCATGCCAGGCAATGGCGCAGAGTGGTGCCCAGCAACATCCAGAGCAGCATCAGCCAGAGGGGAATCAGCAGGCTCACTTCCTTGAACTGGAGCACTCCCAGCCAGTGCAGGAAGCTGTCCAGGGTGATGCCGATCAGGGCGATGCCGACAATCATTCGACCTTCCCCGGCCCAACTGCCGATCCAGCGTAAATGCGCCAGCAGGATGGCTACCCCCAGCAGCAGCCAGGGGCTGTCGCCAGACAGCACGCAGATGAACCAGCCCAGCTGGAACAGCAGGGCGTTGGCCAGTTGCTTACGCATCGAAACGGCCCAGCAAGGGTTGCGGCACTGCCGAGGGCTTGGCCAGGAGCATCTGCGCGGTGCCGATGCTGCGTTCCAGGAAGCCGCCTTCGCAGTAGCACAGGTAGAACTCCCACAGCCGCAGAAAGTACGGGTCATAGCCCAGCTCGCTCAGGCGACCGTGGGCGCGCCGGAAGTTCTCGTGCCACAGGCGCAGGGTACGGGCGTAGTGCAGGCCGAAGTCCTCCATGTGCAACAGATTCATGTCGGTGTCGCGACCGACCACTTCAAGCATTTTCTGCACGCTGGGCAGGGCGCCGCCGGGGAAGATGTAGCGTTGGATGAAGTCCACGCCGTTCTTCGCCTGTTCGTAGCGCTGGTCGCGGATGGTGATGGCCTGCAGCAGCATCAGGCCGTTGCTTTTCAGCAACTGCGCACACTGCTTGAAGTAGGTGGGCAGGAAACGATGGCCCACGGCTTCGATCATTTCGATGGACACCAGCTTGTCGTATTGCCCGGTGAGGTCGCGATAGTCCTCCAGTAGCAGGGTGACGCGATCCTGCAGGCCGGCGGCGTCAATGCGTTGCCGGGTAAAGGCGAACTGCTCCTTGGACAGGGTGGTGGTGGTCACGCGGCAGCCGTAATGCTGGGCTGCATACAGCGCCATGCTGCCCCAGCCGGTGCCGATCTCCAGCAGGTGATCCTCGGGCTGCAAGGCGAGCTTCTGGCAGATGCGTTCCAGCTTGTTCAACTGGGCCTGCTCCAGGCTGTCGTCGTCGCTGCGAAACTGTGCGGCGGAATACATCATGGTGGGATCGAGAAACTGCTCGAACAGCTCATTGCCGAGGTCGTAGTGGGCGGCGATGTTTTTCTGCGAGCCTTTGCGGGTGTTGCGATTGAGCCAGTGCAGACCGCGCACCAGGGGCCGACCGAGTCGCGCCAGGCCGCCTTCCATGGCGTCCAGTACCTCAAGGTTGCTGACGAATACGCGGATCACCGCCGTCAGATCCGGAGTGCTCCAGTAGCCATGGATAAAGGCCTCGCCGGCGCCGATCGAACCGCTGCTGGCCACCAGCCCCCAGACGCTGCTGTCATGAATGTGGATTTCCCCGATCAGGGGCGCGCTGTTGCTGCCGAAGACCAGGCGCTCGCCGTCTTCGACGATCAGCAGTTGCCCGTGCTTGAGTTGCCCCAGTTGTCGCAGTACGCCACGGCGCAGCAGGCTGGCAGTGAGGCTGTGGGTGCTGAACAGGGTGTTTCTGGCCGATACGCTAGAGGATTTCATGGCGGCGATCCTTGGGTTGTACAGCGGCTGTGCGATAGGCGCCGTCGGCAGCCTCGTGGGGAAAGAACTTGATGCCCTTAGCGGCCAGGCGCAGGGCCTGCCAGTAGATCGCCAGGCAGGTCTTGGCGGTCATCCACGGAAAGCGCAGCAGATACTGGTGCAGGCTGCGGCGGTCCAGGGGCTGGCGTTGCAGGCTGAGAGTGGCGTCGAACACCTTGAGCTCGCCCTGCCAGTCGGCCATGTGCACCCCGAGCCGTTCGGCCGGGGGGCTGAAGCTCATGCGGTACTCAAGGTCCCGCGGTAGAAACGGCGACACGTGAAAGGCCTTGGTCACGGCGAAGTGCTGGTGCTCGGGAGCGGTGGCGCTGCCTGGGCGGGCCGGCAGTACATAGTGGTAGCGCTCGCGCCAGGGGGTGTTGGTGACCTCGCAGAGAATCGCCGCCAGTTGCCCGTCGGCCTCGAAGCAGTAGAAGAAACTCACCGGGTTGAACGCCAGGCCCCAGCTGCGAACCTGGGTCAGCAGGCGCACTGAGCCCCCGGGCACATGACCGATCGCCTCAGCCACTTGCTGGCGTACGGCGTCGATCAGGCGCATGCCCTGGCCGGTGAAGCCCTTGAGGTAGTCGCTTTCGCGGAAGGCGAACGGCGCGAAGCGACTCTGGCCTGCCAGGGGCGAAAGCCCCAGCACCCTGTCCTGCTCTTCCAGATCCAGGTACAGCAGGCCGATCCGGTAGCGGAAGGCATGGCCCTTGGGGGCAAAGCGCCGATGGCTGATCCAGCCGCTGTACAGGGCGCTGTTCACAGTTGTTCACCAAAGGCCTGGGCCACGCGCAGCGCGCTGACCACACCGTCCTCGTGGAAACCGTTGGCCCAGTAGGCGCCGCAGTAGAAGCTGTGCTGGGCGCCTTGCAGTTCACCCCAGCGCCCCTGGGCCGCTACCGCGCCGAGGCTGTATTGCGGGTGGGCGTAAGTGAAGCGGGCGAGGATCTGCGTCGGATCGATGGCGGCGGTCTGGTTGAGGCTGACGCAGAAGGTGGTGTCACTCTTCAGACCTTGCAGAATGTTCATGTCGTAGGTCACGGCGGCAGCTTTCTCGCCGCTGGCGTCGAGGCGGTAGTTCCAGCTGGCCCAGGCCAGGCGCCGCCGAGGCAGCAGCCGGGTATCGGTGTGCAGCACCACTTCGTTGTCGGCGTAGGGCAGGGCCTGGAGAATCTCCCGTTCGGCCCGGCTGGGGCTGGCCAGCAGCTGCAGGGCCTGGTCGCTGTGACAGGCGAACACCACCTTGTCGAAACGCTCGCTGCCCGCAGCGCTGTGGATCACCACGCCCAGTTCGTCACGCTCGACTCGCTGCACCGGGCAGTCGAGGCGGATGTGCTGGCGGAACGAGGCGGTCAGCGGCTCGATGTAGCGGCTTGAACCGCCTTCGATCACGCACCACTGCGGACGATTGCTCACCGACAGCAGGCCGTGGTTCTTGAAAAAACGCACAAAGAACTGCAGGGGAAAACCCAGCATCTGCACCCGCGACATCGACCAGATCGCCGAGCCCATGGGCACGATGTAATGCTGGATGAAACGCTCGCCGTAGCCCTGGTCCCGGAGGTAGTCGCCGAGGGTGGTGTCAGCGCGGATGCGTTGCTGCTGCAAGTCGCGCAGGGCCGCTTTGTTGAAGCGCAGAATGTCCCGCAGCATGCCCCAGAACCCGGGCGACAGCAGGTTGCGGCGCTGGGCGAAGAGGCTGTTGAGGTTGTTGCCGTTGTACTCCAGGCCCGAGGCCGGATCGCACACCGAGAAACTCATTTCGGTGGGTTTGAACTTGACCCCGATCTGCCCCAGCAGGCGGATGAAGTTGGGGTAGGTCCAGTCGTTGAAGACGATGAAACCGGTGTCCACGGCCTGGGTTTCGCCGTTCAGGCTGACATCCAGGGTATGGGTGTGGCCGCCGATCCAGCTGCCGGCCTCATAGACCCGAATGTCATGGCGACGGTTCAGGACGTAGGCGCAGGTCAGGCCGGCGATGCCGCTACCGATAATGGCGATTTTCACGATGCATTCCCCGTGCGGGCCAGGCGTTTGGCGATGGCCAGTTGCAGGCGGCCGGGCAGCCAGGACAGCAGCTTGAGGCCGAAGATGAACGGGGCGGGGAAAGCGATCTCCAGATCCCGGCGTGACAGATGCTTGTGGATGTGTCGGGCGGCCCTCTCGGCGGACCAACTCATGGGCATGGCAAAGTCGTTGCGCGCGGTCAGCGGGGTATCGACGAACCCGGGGCTGACCACGGTGACGTCGATGCCCTCGGCGGCCAGGTCAATGCGCAAGGATTGCAGCAGGTAGCGCAAGGCGGCCTTTGAAGCACCATAGGCGCCGGCCCGTGGCAGCGGCAGATAGGTCACGGAACTGGCCACACCCACCAGAAGGGGGCGATTGCCGGCGCGCAGCAGCGGCAGCGCAGCCTCGATGCAATAACTGGCGGACAGCAGGTTGCTGTTCAGCACACGCTCGATCAACGCCGCGTCGAATTGCTGCACATCGATGTATTCACAGGTCCCGGCATTGAGGATCGCCGTGTCCAGGGCACCCCAGGCCTGGGCGATGCGCTTGCCGATCTCGCGCACCTGCAGGGCGTCGGTGAGATCGCCGGGCACCACCAGCACCCGGCCCGGATAACGCAGGGCCAGCGCTTCCAGGGGCTCGCGCGAGCGAGCACTGATGGCCACTTGGGCGCCGGTCTTGAGCAGTTCTTCGGCCAGCGCCGCACCGATGCCGCTGCTGGCACCGGTGAGCCAGATCCGCCGGGGCATTGCAGGGTTCATCCGAGCCTCCTTTTCAGCCAGGCGATCACCGCACCGAGCACGGGCAGGTGTTCATAGAGCAAGGCACCGGCGTCGAAATAGTCCCGGTGGCGGTAGACCTTGCCGTCGCGCCAGTGCAGGTGCGAGCAGCCGGGGACCCGGATCATCTGGCCGCCCTTGAGGCGCGGGTGGCAGTAGCTCATGGTCCAGCGCAGATAGCCTTGGTCCTCGCCGCAGGGGTCCGCGCCATGGAAGTCGAAGCGCAGTTCGCTGACGTTGGCGTACAGCTCGGCAAAGTAGTGCCGCAAGCGCGGCAGGCCATTGATCTCGTGCAGCGGGTCGGTGAACTGGATGTCCTCGCTGTAGAGCTGGTCCAGGCGTTGCAAGCTGTGCTTGTCGAGGCTGGAGAAATCCCGGGCAAAGCGGTCGAGGAAGTCATTCATGGGCGTCTCCCGCATCCAGGCGCGAAGGCAGGGCTTTGAACGCCGCCAGAGCTCGATCCCGGGACATCGACAGGTTGACCATGGGCGCCGGGTAATCGGCGACAGCGAACAGCCCGCCCATGGCGCCAGGGTTGTGGATATCTTTTTTGTTCAACCCCGCCAGTTGTGGCAACCAGTGCTTGATGAAGCGTCCTTCCGCGTCGAAGCGTTCCGACTGGCTGACCGGGTTGAAGATGCGGAAGTAGGGCGCGGCGTCGGTGCCGGTGGAGGAGCTCCACTGCCAACCGCCATTGTTCGCCGCCAGGTCTCCGTCGATCAGGTGGCGCATGAAGAAACGCTCGCCTTCACGCCAGTCGATCAACAGGTTCTTGGTCAGGAACATGGCCACCACCATCCGCAGGCGATTGTGCATCCAGCCGGTTTCCAGCAGTTGGCGCATGGCGGCATCGATGATCGGCAGGCCGGTGCGGCCTTCCTGCCAGGCAGCGAGTTCCTCGGGTGCGTCGCGCCAGGCCACGGCTTCGGTTTCCGGACGGAAGGCGCGGTGCCGGGAAACCCTCGGGTAGCCCACCAGGATGTGTTTGTAGAACTCACGCCACAGCAGTTCGTTGATCCAGGTGACGGCACCGGGATTACCGCTTTCGAACTCTCCCTGGTTACAGCGCAAGGCGGCGTGCAGGCACTGTCGGGGCGAGATCACCCCGGCGGCGAGGTAGGGCGAGAGTTGACTGGTGCCGGGCTTGGCCGGGAAGTCGCGTTCGCTCTGGTAGTAGTTGATCTGCTCGTCGGTGAACTGTTCCAGACGGCCCAGGGCTTCATCTTCACCTGCGGGCCAGAGGTCACGCAGAGCCTGGCTGGGCTGCGGGAAACCTTCGATCCGGCGCGGCAACGGGTCGGCATTGATCGAGAGTGGCAGTTGCGCCCTGGGGCCGCTCACCAAGGGCGGGAGTGCGCTGTGCAGGCGGCTGTAGCAGACTTTGCGGAACTGGCTGAAGACCTGGAAGTAGCCGCCGCTCTTGGTCAGCACGGTGCCGGGTTGGAACAGTAATTGATCGAGGTAGCTCTGGACGCTGATGTCGGCTTCTTCCAGGACCCGGGTCACGGCGGCATCGCGGCGGCTCTCGTGAATGCCGTACTCCTGGTTGAAGTGCAGCATGCGTACCTGCAGTTGCCGGCACAGTTCCAGCAGCACCTGGGGTGCCTGGTCCCAGGTGCTGGCGCTGCGGATCAGCAAGGGTATGTTCAAGCGGCCCAGGGCGCTGCTCAGGGTTTGCAGGTTGCGCAGCCAGAAGTCGACCTTGCACGGTGCATCATCATGGGCTTGCCACTGTTCCGGGCTGAGCAGGTACACGGCCACGGTGGGGCCACGCTGGGCGGCGGCGCTCAGGGCGGTGTTGTCATGTAGGCGCAGGTCGCTGCGCAGCCAGATCAATTGCATGCTGATTCCCGGTTCAGAAGAGTCCTCGCTCAAGCAGTGCCTGGCAGGCCGAGATCGGGTCCTGGGCCAGGTACAGATCAGCGATTTCAGTGATACATACGGACCAGTCGGCGGGGTGGATGCACACCGCGGGGCCGGCAATGATTTTTTTGCAGGCAATGCCGTTGAGCAGCCTGGGCAACAGCGCGGGATTGAGCGCTTTGCTGGAATACAGCAGCAGGCCGCGGGCTTGCAGGCGTTCGATGGCCAGGGACAGTTCGGCGCCGGGCAACGGCCAGTCGAAGACCTCCACCGGGCAGTCGGCGCTGCTGGCCAGCCAGGCGGTCAGCCACAGATGGGGTTCCAGGGCCAGGTCCGACTGGTTGACCAGCAGCAGTGGAGGGCCCTGCAGTTGGCGGTTGTTGTGGTAGATCCGCGCCCCCAGCTTGCTGCGTAGCCAGGAATAGAAGAACACCTGCTCCATCTGGCTGCCGAACTGGCCCTGCCAGTGCTGTTCCAGCTCCGCCAGCAATGGCATCAGCAAGTGCTCGCACAGGGTGCGGGGCGGGTACAGGGCCATGGCCTGATTGAAGGTGTCGTCGACCTTGCGTTCCGCCAATTGGCTGATGGCCAGGCTCAGGGTCTGGCGCAGGCGCTGCCAGTCATTCTCGGCCGGTGTGCTGATGCTTGGGGCGCTGTCCAGCAAGTGCTTGACCTGGCTGACCGCGACCCCGCGATTGAGCCAGGTAAGAATGGTCAGGATTTCTTGCACCTGATCCTGGGAATACAGGCGATGGCCCTTGGGCGTACGCAGGGGCACGATCAATCCGTAGCGGCGCTCCCAGGCGCGCAGGGTGACGGCGTTGACCCCGGTCTGGCGCGCCACTTCGCGAATCGGCAGCCATCCCTGTTCCAGGGCGCGTCGGTACTGGGCGCTGTTGTCGGCTTCTTGAGCGAGTTGTTTCATGGCTCAGATCGCGTTGCGCAGGCTGAGATTTTCCGGATGTGGCTGCAGATATAACTGCTGCGCGATGTAGGGATCGGGGTGTTGGCGAAAGTGGTGCTTGAGCAGGGTCAGTGGCACGACTAGAGGCACGATGCCGTGGCGGTATTGGCCGATTACGTGTTGCACTTCCTGCTTGTCCTCGGCGCTGATGGACTGCTTGAGATAGCCGCTCAGGTGCTGCAGGACATTGCTGTGGGTGCCACGGGTCGCGCATTTACTCAATGCTGCCATCAGTTCACTGAAGTAGCGCGGGCCGATCAGGGTCGGATCGCCCTTGCCCATGCTGCCCAGCAGATTGCCCAGGGTCTTGTACTGTACGGGATGGTGAGCCATCAGCAGGTATTTGCAGCGCGAGTGGAAGTCGGTGAGGGCGCGGCGGGTCAGGCCTTGCTTGAGCAGCGCCTGCCAGTCGCGATAGACGTAGACCCGGGTCAGGAAGTTTTCCCGCAGTACCGGGTCGTTCAGGCGTCCGGCTTCTTCCACCGGCAGATTGGGATGCTGTGCGCAGAATGCCTGGGCATAGACGCCCCGGCCGCCGTTTCTATGGGGAATGCCGTTGGCCTGGTACACCTTGACCCGCTCCAGCCCGCAGGATGGTGAGTTCTGCATGAAGATGTAGCCACAGATATCGCCTACCTGGGCCGCCATGCGCTCGCCATATTCCGCCAGGGGCAGGGTGACATCCAGGCTGGCATCCACGGTGCCTACGGCCCGAGGTTGCTCGGGGTCGCCGACCAGTCGAATAGGTTCGCGGGGGGTGCCCATGCCGATCGCAACTTCTGGACACAGAGGCACGAAATCGAAGTAGTCACTGAGTACTCGGCTGCACAGACGAGACTCCTTGTGTCCACCGTTGTAGCGGACCTCGACGCCCATCAGGCAGGCGCTGATGGCAATTTTCGGCTTGGTGGACATGGTGCAACCTCCGGGGCTTACCTGTACAAAAAAGCAACGTTGTACAACTTGTCTTCATCATAGAATTAAAGTTGTACAAGTCAAATTATTTGTATAGGTATTGCTCGATAGGTTGTCGGGTTACTGCCAGCCCATTCGCCAGTCGCTGTCGTTGAGCAGGGTTTGCCAATTCAGGCGCTGGCTGCGTCGGGTGAGTACGGCTTGCAGTTCGATGTCCAGCACGGTGCCTTCTTCGTCGCAGAAAAGCTCGGTGACCAGGAAGTGTTTCTCGCGGTGTTGCGGGTGGGCTGCTGTCCATTTCGACAGCAGCAGTTTGCGCGGGTTGAGTCGATTCACTGCAGGCTCTCGTGCAAACGGCGTGCGGCTTCCTGGCCACTGAGCCAAGCGCCTTCGACCCGACCGGACAGGCACCAGTCACCACATACGTACAGCCCCAGGTCGGCGTCGGCCAGCGCGCCCCATTCATGGCTGGTTGCCGGTCGGGCGTAGAGCCAGCGATGGGCCAGGCTGAAGGTCGGGGCAGGCATGACGCTGTGCAGCAATTCGGCGAAGGCGCCGTGCAGTTGCTCGGTCACGGCCTCTTTGCTGAGGTCAATGTGTTGCCGGCTCCAGGCACTGGTGGCATGCAGAATCCAGGTGTCGAGATGGCTGTCGCGTCCGGGTTTGCTGCGGTTGCGGGCCAGCCAGTCCAGTGGGCTGTCCTGGACGAAGCAACCCTCCATGGGGGTTTCCAGAGGCGTATCGAAGGCCAGGGCGACCGCCCAGGTCGGGTCCATTTTCACCCCGGCGGCGACTCCGGCGAGCTTCGGCGCGGCTGCCAGCAGGGCCGTGGCCTGGGGCGCCGGAGTGGCGATCACAACGTGGCTGAAGGGACCATGGGTAAAGCCTTCGGCGTCCTGCAGGTGCCAGTGTTGTTCGCCGCGGAAGACTTCCGTGATGCGGCAGGCAAAGTGCACTTCCAGGTCGCCGATCAGGGCGCGAGTGATGGCGCTCATGCGCGGCGTGCCGACCCAGCGAGTCTGTTCATCGGGAGAAGGACTGAGTTGTCCGCCGTGGGAGTTGTAGAGTTGCGGCGCCCATTCGGCGACCCAGCCCTTGGCTTGCCAGCGCTGGACTTCGGTCACGAAACGGCGGTCGCGGGCGGTAAAATACTGGGCCCCCAGGTCCAGGCTGCCGGCATCGCTGCGTTTGCTCGACATACGCCCACCACTGCCGCGGCTTTTGTCGAAGAGTTGGACGCTGTGCCCGGCATCTCGAAGTGCCTGGGCGGCGGAGAGTCCGGCGATGCCGGTACCAATGATTGCGATGGGTACTGTCATAGGGGCCTCGTTTACCATTCTGTACAGATTACGCCGCTACTAAAACCTGTACAATATTGTTTTTTGGTATAGCTTTCGGCGTCATCGGTTGGGCAGGTTGTCTATCGTTAGATAACAGCCTGTCCGCTTGAAAAGATCCCTGCTTATAAAAATAGACTAGTGATTCGGGTAAAACGCCACGTGAGGAAGATGTCATGCATATATTGCTGACCGGCGGTACTGGTTTGATCGGGCGTGCACTGTGTCGTCATTGGCAGGCCCAGGGTCACCAGCTAAGTGTATGGACTCGCCAACCCGAAAAAGTTGCCGCCCTGTGCGGTCCCCAGGTACGGGCCATCAAGACTTTGCAAGAGCTGGACCAGACGCCGTTGGACGCGGTGATCAATCTGGCCGGAGCACCGATTGCCGATCGACCCTGGACCCACAAGCGCAAGGCGCTGCTGTGGAACAGTCGTATCACCCTCACCGAAACCCTGCTGGCCTGGCTTGAAAGTCGCGAGCAAAAGCCACGGGTACTGGTCTCTGGTTCGGCAGTGGGTTGGTACGGCGACGGTGGCGAGCGGGAGCTGAGCGAGGATTCGCCTCCGGTCAACGAGGACTTTGCCAGCCAGTTGTGCATTGCCTGGGAAGAAACTGCCCAACGTGCCGAAGCCATGGGCGTGCGTGTGGTGCTGGTGCGCACTGGTTTGGTGCTGGCGGCCGAGGGCGGCTTTTTGTCGCGCCTGCTGCTGCCGTTCAAGCTGGGGCTGGGCGGGCCGATTGGCAACGGTCGTCAGTGGATGCCGTGGATTCATATCGACGACCAAATCGCTCTGATTGATTTTCTTGTGCATCAGGATGAGGCACGTGGTCCTTATAATGCCTGCGCGCCGAAGCCGGTGCGCAACCGCGAATTCGCCAAGAGCCTGGGGCGCGTGCTGCGCCGGCCGGCGCTGATACCGCTGCCGGCTTTTGTCTTGCGCCTGGCGCTGGGTGAGTTGTCGTTGCTCTTGCTGGGTGGCCAGCGTGCCGTTCCCGCGCGGTTGCTGGAGGCAGGATTCACTTTCCAGTTCACTGATTTGTCCGCGGCCCTGGACGATGTGTCCAGCCGCCTTTGAAATAGGACGTTGCATGACCGATCACGCGTTGCTCCTGGTCAATCTCGGTTCGCCGGCCTCCACCTCGGTGGCGGATGTGCGCAGCTACCTCAACCAATTCCTCATGGACCCCTATGTCATCGACCTGCCCTGGCCGGTGCGGCGCTTGCTGGTGTCGCTGATCCTGATCAAGCGCCCTGAGCAGTCCGCTCACGCCTATGCGTCGATCTGGTGGGAGGAGGGTTCGCCGCTGGTGGTGCTCAGCCGCCGGCTGCAACAGGTGATGAGCGAGCAGTGGAAGCAGGGCCCGGTGGAGTTGGCGATGCGTTACGGCGAGCCTTCGATCGAGTCGGCGCTGCTCAAGCTGGTGGCCCAGGGACAGAAGAAAATCACCCTGGCACCGCTCTATCCACAGTTCGCCGACAGTACCGTGACTACGGTGATCGAAGAGGCCAAGCGCGTGGTGCGCGAGCGCAAGCTGGATGTGCAGTTCAGCGTGTTGCAACCCTTCTACGATCAGCCGGAGTACATCGAGGCCCTGGCGGCCAGTGCCAAACCGTACCTGGCCCAGGAACATGATCACCTGCTGCTCAGCTTTCACGGCCTGCCGGAGCGTCACCTGACCAAGCTGGACCCTACCGGCCAGCATTGCTTCAAGGACGCCGATTGCTGCCGCAATGCATCTGCGGCGGTATTGGCCACCTGTTATCGCGCCCAGTGCATGCGGACGGCGTCGGCCCTGGCCGCGTACCTGGGGTTGGCGGATGGCACATGGTCTGTGTCGTTCCAGTCGCGTTTGGGACGGGCCAAATGGATCGAGCCTTACACCGAGGCGCGGCTTGATGAATTGGCCAAGCAGGGGGTGAAGAAGGTCATGGTGATGTGCCCGGCATTTGTCGCCGATTGCATCGAGACCCTGGAGGAAATTGGTGATCGCGGTCTTGAGCAGTTCCGCGAAGCCGGAGGGGAGGATCTGGTGTTGATCCCGTGCCTGAATGACGACCCGCAATGGGCTCAGGCCTTGAACACCTTGTGCGCCAGGGCGCCGTTGGCGTTGTAAACAGCTTCGCCGGCAAGCCGGCTCCTACGGAGCAGACTTGCCGGCGAACGCGTCTTCAGATCAGAGGCTCGTCGGCCTTCTTGTTCTTCCAGCCGTCGTTACCCGGCAGCACCAGGTTCAGCACGATGGCGACGATGGCGCACAGGGCGATGCCCTTGAGGCCGAAGTCGTCCGGACCGGTACCGGTTCCCACCAGTACGCCGCCGATGCCGAACACCAGGGTCACCGAAACGATCACCAGGTTGCGGGCTTCCCCCAGATCGATCTTGTGACGGATCAGGGTGTTCATGCCTACCGCTGCAATCGAACCGAACAGCAGGCAGAGAATCCCGCCCATCACGGGTACCGGGATGCTTTGCAGCAGCGCGCCGAACTTGCCGATAAAGGCCAGGGTGATGGCGAAGACCGCCGCCCAGGTCATGATTTTCGGGTTGTAGTTCTTGGTCAGCATCACCGCACCAGTGACTTCGGCATAGGTGGTGTTGGGCGGGCCGCCGAACAGGCCGGCAGCGGTGGTGGCGATGCCGTCACCGAACAGGGTGCGATGCAGGCCGGGTTTCTTCAGGTAGTCGCGACCGGTGACGCTGCCGACGGCAATCACACCGCCGATGTGTTCGATGGCCGGAGCCAGGGCGACCGGGACGATGAACAGGATCGCCTGCCAGTTGAACTCCGGAGCAGTGAAATGCGGCAGTGCCAGCCAGGGAGCGGCGGCGATCTTCGCGGTGTCCACCACGCCGAAGTAGAAGGACAGGGCAAAGCCCACCAGCACCCCGGAAATGATCGGTACGAGACGGAAGATGCCTTTGCCGAACACCGCGACAATCAGCGTGGTGAGCAGCGCCGGCATCGAGATCATCATCGCCGTCTGGTAATGAATCAGCTCGCTGCCATCGCCAGCCTTGCCCATGGCCATGTTGGCGGCGATCGGGGCCATGGCCAGGCCGATGGAGATGATCACCGGGCCGATGACCACGGGTGGCAGCAGACGGTCGATGAAACCGGTGCCCTTGATCTTCACCGCCAGCCCCAGAAAGGTGTAGACGAAGCCTGCCGCCATCACCCCGCCCATGGTCGCCGCGAGGCCGAACTGGCCCTTGGCGAGAATGATCGGGGTGATGAAGGCAAAGCTCGACGCCAGGAAGACCGGCACCTGGCGTCCGGTCACTACCTGGAACAACAGAGTCCCGAGACCCGCCGTGAACAGCGCCACGTTCGGGTCAAGACCGGTAATCAGCGGCATCAACACCAGGGCGCCAAAGGCCACGAAGAGCATCTGCGCGCCAGACAATACCTGGCGCCAGAGCGGATCGTTGAACTCGTCCTGCATGATCAGGAGTCCTTCTGCTTGGTGCCGAAGATCTTGTCACCGGCATCACCCAGACCTGGAATGATGTAGCCATGCTCGTTGAGCTTCTGATCGATGGAAGCGGTGTAGATGGTCACGTCCGGGTGGGCCTTTTCCACGGCGGCGATGCCTTCCGGGGCGGCCACCAGGACCATGGCGCGGATATCCCGGCAGCCGGCTTTTTTCAGCAGGTCGATGGTGGCGACCATGGAGCTGCCGGTGGCCAGCATCGGGTCGATGATCATCGCCAGACGTTCGTCGATCTCCGGAACCAGTTTTTCCAGGTAGGTGTGGGCCTGCAGGGTTTCTTCGTTGCGGGCCACGCCCACGGCGCTGACCTTGGCGCCCGGGATCAGGCTCAGCACGCCTTCGAGCATGCCGATACCGGCGCGCAGGATCGGTACTACGGTAATCTTCTTGCCGGCGATTTTCTCGACCTGGACAGGGCCGCACCAGCCTGGAATCTCGTAGCTTTCCAGGGGCAGGTCTTTGGTGGCTTCGTACGTCAGCAGGGCACCGACTTCCTGAGCGAGCTCGCGAAAGTTCTTCGTGCTAATGTCTGCGCGGCGCATAAGGCCAAGTTTGTGTCGGATCAGCGGATGGCGGATCTCACGGATGGGCATAGGGAAAGGCTCCGGCGGCGGGCAAAAAAAACGGCCTAGATTAATCTATCCGGGGTTGTTGTCCTATAGACATAAAGTACGTTAGTCCAGAAACGCTTGATCTGATCGGGCCGGATGCGTACCTTTGCCCGCTTTTCCGAAACTGCCACCCCCTTGGAGAGCGCCATGTCCGCTGATCTCGAGCATATCCGTCAAATCATGCGCGAGGCTGACTGCCTGTACACCGAAGCTGAAGTCGAGGCGGCCATCGCCCGTGTCGGTGCACAAATCACTGAAGAACTGGCTGAGCGCAATCCGGTGGTGTTCTGCGTCATGAACGGCGGCCTGATCTTCGCCGGCAAACTGCTGACCCACCTGCAGTTCCCCCTGGAAGCCTCCTACCTGCACGCCACTCGTTATCGCAACGAAACCAGCGGCGGCGAGCTGTTCTGGAAGTCCAAGCCGGAAGTCTCCTTTATTGATCGCGACGTGCTGATCATCGACGACATTCTTGATGAAGGTCACACCCTGGGCGCCATCATCGACTTCTGCAAGCACGCCGGTGCCCGTGCAGTACACACCGCGGTGCTGATCGACAAGGAACACGATCGCAAGGCCCGTCCGGACCTGAAGGCCGACTACATGGGCCTGCCTTGCGTCGACCGTTACGTCTTCGGCTACGGCATGGATTACAAAGGCTACTGGCGCAACGCAGCCGGCATTTACGCCGTGAAGGGGATGTAAGACATGTCCGGGCCGAGCTTTCTCGATCAAGCGTTGTTCAGCGACCTGGCTGAGAAGGCCTCGGCCAATCCCCGTGGTCGTCAGCATCACAACTTCCATGCCATGGAAGAGCCCTGCCATCGCATGGCAGTGGCGCTGCAACCTTGCACCTACGTTCCGCCGCACCGGCACCTGAGTGCCGACAAGGCCGAGACCCTGCTGGTGCTCAAGGGGCGGCTTGGCGTGCTGATTTTCGATGAAGCGGGCCAGGTCCAGGACAAACGGGTCTTGCAGGCCGGTGGTGACTGCATCGGTGTTGATCTGCCGGCCGGGGTCTTCCATGGTCTGGTGGTGCTTGAGCCCGACAGCCTGATGTTCGAGTGCAAGGCCGGGCCCTACCGTCCGGTGGGCGAGGGCGAGCAGGCCAGTTGGGCCCCCCGGGAAGGCGAACCCGGTGTGGCGCAATACCAGGCCTGGATGCGCGCGCAATTCGACTGATGGTGTGCCCCGCTTGTCGCATCCGCAGCCTGGGGCAGTCGCCTCAGACTGCGGCGCAGGATTTGCGGTAAAAACCCGTGCTAGAGTGCTCAGCCCTTGATTGGAGCCTGTCATGAGCCTGTTGATTCGCACTAGCGCGGCCCTTCTTCTGAGCTTGAGCCTACCCCTGGCAGCCGCCCCGGCGCCCCTGCATGGGCAATTTCTGCCGCCTGACGACCTGACTCTGCGCGACTCGGTCCCTGAACAGCAGCAGCTGTTGCAGGTCACCGAGTATTCCGTGGTGATCGGCAGCCAGCGCCAATCCAATCAGCAGCCGATTCCGGTGACATCGCCGGTATGGGTGCGACTCAAGGGCAAGCCGCTGAACAAGGGCGCCACCATCAGCCAGGTGCTGGTGAATTTCGATGGTGAAAGCAAAAGCCTGAAAAAGCCCCAGTACGATGCCAAGTCCAGAACCCTGACCTTGTATTACCCCCTGGCCCAGTACCGGGCGGTGATGGACCTGTTGCGTAACGACACTGTGTATTGCCAGTTCCTCAGTTATGCCAATGGCCATATCTGGGCTGACTTGCACACCGGCAGCGTGCGTCCGCGTTGAGGCCTGAGGCGGGCTGAGGGTAAACTGCCCGCCCCGTGAAATGTCTGCGAGCTGGAGTCGGCGATGCGTAAAGATAAGAAACAAGTGATTGGTGACGAGATCGGCGATGAGCAGATCAAGTTGTTCCTCGATTTCGAGCCGGTCGACGCCACTTCGCCGTCCCTGCACAAACTGATCAAGGCCTATCGTGGCCTGCGTATCGACGACTTTGAGCGCTTCCTGACCTTCTTCGTTGCAGCCGGTCTGGATCTGGACGGCAAGGATGAGCACAGCCAGACCTTCGTCGACCTGATCAAGGATCAGCGTAACGCCGCCGACTACATCGAACTGATGGACAACGCCCGCGGCTGAACCGCTCAAAAGGCATAAAAAAACGCCCCGTCCTTTGCAGGCCGGGGCGTTTTTTATGGGCGTCAGATCAGGCGCAGCTTTCGGTTTCCTTGCTTGGCTCGACCAGCTCCAGGCTCAGGTTATTTTCGCTGTTGATCTTGTGGTAGAGCGCCGCGTCGGTTTCCAGGACCTTTTCCCGCGCCGGGAAAATTTCCTTGAGCTTGGCAGCCCATTCGCCATTGGCCTTGGCCGGGAAGCAGCGCTCGATCAGTTCCAGCATGATCGAAACGGTCACCGAAGCACCCGGCGAAGCGCCGAGCAGGGCGGCCAGAGAGCCGTCCTTGGCCGCCACCAGCTCGGTACCGAACTGCAGGATGCCGCCTTTCTTCGGGTCCTTCTTGATGATCTGCACCCGTTGGCCGGCCACTTCCAGGCGCCAGTCTTCGGCCTTGGCCTCCGGGTAGAAGCGACGCAGGGATTCCAGGCGCTGCTCCATGGACTGCATGACTTCGCTGACCAGGTACTTGGTCAGGTCCATGTTGTCCCGGGCCACGGCCAGCATCGGGCCGATGTTGCCGGCGCGTACCGACATCGGCAGGTCCAGGAACGAGCCATGTTTGAGGAACTTGGTGGTGAAGCCGGCATAAGGTCCGAACAGCAGGGACTTCTTGCCATCGACCACGCGGGTGTCCAGGTGCGGCACGGACATTGGTGGCGAACCCACGGCGGCCTGGCTGTAGACCTTGGCCTGGTGCTGCTTGACCACTTCCGGGTTGTCGCAACGCAGCCACTGGCCGCTCACCGGGAAGCCGCCGAAGCCTTTGCTTTCTTCAATGCCTGAAGCCTGCAGCAGCGGCAGGGCCGCGCCACCCGCACCGAGGAACACGAACTTTGCGTCGACTTCACGGCTGTTGCCGCTGTTGACGTCCTTGATGCTCACGGTCCAACCGTTGTCCTTGTTGCGCTTGAGGCCGGTCACGCGCTTGCAGTACTTGACCTGGGCATCGGGGGCGCTGGTCAGGTGCTTGAGCAACTGGTTGGTCAAGGCGCCGAAGTTGACGTCGGTACCGTTGATCACCCGGGTCGCGGCGATGGTTTCGTCTGCCGGGCGGCCCGGCATCATCAGCGGCATCCACTCGGCCATCTTGGCCTTGTCTTCGGTGTATTCCATGTCCGCGAAGGCATGGTGCTGGCTCAGCACTTCAAAACGCTTCTTGAGGAAGGACACACCCTTGTCGCCCTGCACGAAGCTCAGGTGCGGCACTGGGCTGATGAATGACTTGGACGAGCCGAACGTGCCTTGCTTGGTCAAGTAGGACCAGAACTGCTTCGACACCTCGAACTGGGTGTTGATGTGCACGGCTTTCTTGATATCAACGCTGCCATCGGCGGCCTGTGGCGTGTAGTTCAGCTCACAGAGACCTGCGTGGCCGGTGCCGGCGTTGTTCCACGGGTTGGAACTCTCCGCGGCACCCGAATCCATCAGCTCGACGACTTCCAGCTTGATTGCGGGGTCGAGCTCTTTGAGCAGTACAGCGAGGGTGGCACTCATGATGCCGGCCCCAACCAATACGACGTCTACTGCTTCGTTATGCGCCATTAACGCGTCTCCAAAATCTGCAGCACCAAATTGACGGCATGGCTGCCAGGAGTGATGGGGCGGTTCACGTGATGCCCCAGGTTACCCATGGCCAGGATTGCCATGTCCGAATCTTCGCAATTCTTTGCAACTACTGCGGACGCTGCCAATCGGGCCTCAAGGTGCATATGAACGCATCTCGGGGAGCCTCGGGCAATTCGACTTATGGTCGATACATCCGTTCGTGCAACCAAATCCGTCAGCGGACAGGCATCAAGCGCAAGTGTCTGAGGAGGGCTCGGTCCTGTGTAATTGGGCTGTTGTAGAGGCTAATGGTGCCAGTTCAGACGCAAAACTATTCATTTGCTCGCCACACTCTTGTGAAGTTGTGAAAACCCGTTTTTTCACGCTCTTTTGAAGACGTGAACCTCAAAAAAGGGCTGCCTCGGCCTGGCACCTGGCCCGAGCGGTGTTGCCGGCATGCAAGGCATGCGGGCACAACGGGCAAACAGCTTCAGTGGCCGAGCAATGGCAGCTCTGCAGATTCGCGAAAAGTGGAGGTTTGCAAGGTGGTACAGCAAGCACGCCAGCTTCACTCGATCTGTGTGGGCGGCTCTCTGTGGGCGGTGCGGGGTGCCAATGCAGTGGCGTTGGCGGTACTGCGAGGCCCGATCAGGAGACGTCCTTATAATCGGGGGGAGATTGTAACGAAGAAATGCGCAGAAATGATCCTGTTTCGTGACTTTTATTAGGCTGTTGGTCAGGTGGCCAGTATCGGTTGCACCACGGACCGGGCGCAGCGTGGGCTGATCCGGGCGCTGGCGGGCAATACCTGGTGCAACCAGTTCAGGCGAATCTCTTCGATTTCCACCCAGCCGTCACCCACGGGGGCTGTGGGGCAGTGCTTGAAGGCGCAGCAACGGCCTTGGCCATCGAGCAGGGCAAAACTGCGGAACTGCTGACGCGGGGCGAACAGGGAGCGAAGGAAGTTCATAACCGAACACCTGTGAGTGTGTCATTGACGATAAGAGTGCCCTTGAGCCGTTACATCATGATGTATTGCGAGTGAACGGCAGGTTACAGGAACCTGGTTGTACGGCACCTGTCTGAGACTTGACTAACTCTTGCCTGACGCTGGTTCGTCGCGGTTATGCACCGCTATACTGCGGCCCTGTTTGTGCCTGATTCCTGGAGAGATGAGCATGTTGCAACGCCTGTTGTTCGGTTTGATCACTGTGACCAGCCTGTCGCTGGTGGGTTGCGCCCACAGCCCGCAACAACTGAGCCCGGAGCCGAAGCTCACGACCCAGTTGGCCCCCGTTGGCCATGGCCAGCCGGTGGTGGTGAAAGTGGTTGATGGACGTCCATCGCCCACCCTGGGTACCCGTGGCGGCCTGTATCCGGAAACCAGTGCCATTACTGTGCAGAGCGCGCAGATCCTGCCGAAGCTGCAGGCCCAGGCCGAAGCCGCGGTGCGTCTGTTGGGCTTCACCCCGACGGCGGGCGGCAGCAACGCTCCGCAGTTGACCGTGACCCTGGCCGAGCTCAAGTATCAGTCGCCCAAAGAAGGCCTGTACGTGACCGAGGCCACCATTGGCGCCACCTTCCGTTCCGATGTGCAGAACGCCAACCGGCGCTACAGCGGTCGCTATGGCGCGTCCCTTGACCAGCGTTTCGGCATGGCACCGAACCAGGACACCAACACCAAGCTGGTGGGCGATGTACTGAGCGATGCCTTGACCCGTCTGTTCAAGGATCCGACCGTGGGCCAGATCCTCGGTGAGTAATCCGTGCCTGGCCGGGGCCTGAGCCCTGGCCAAGTAATGCCAAAGCCCGGCTGCCTGATGGCGAGCCGGGCTTTTTTATGGGCGCAGATCAGGCCGCTTCGACGTAGAAGTCCAGCATGCTGACGCCGGTCAGCAGATCGGTTTCCGGCAGGTCCGCATGCTGATGTCCACCCAGGGCGCAATACACCAGCCAGTGTCGGTCCTGAACGTTGAAGGCCAGGGCGCTCACCAGCGCCTGCTGTTCTTCACTAGGGGCGATCAGATAAAGGCGATCCTGGTTTTCTGCGTGCAGCATGACAAGCTCCGTGGGGCATCGAGGGGCAACAGACTGGCTTGTTTAGATGACGAAAAGATGACGTTTTAAATTAATTGATCGACGCCTCGTTATTGGTCGGAAAGCCCCCCGCGTTTATTCGGGGATTGAGTAGAATCCGCGCCGCGGGTGCACTCGACGGCCCGAATACAGGTTTCATTCGAGGTTCATGATGTCGCTGCAACTGATCTGGTCGATGTTCAATGCCCACCCTGCCAAATTGATCAACCTGCTGGCGTTGCTGTTCGCTTGCCCGGGCAGTTGGCTGTTGCACGCCACTCGTCGCCGTGAACGGCGGGCCCTGGCCAACCTGGCAGTCCAGAGTGAAGGCCGGGCCGTGGATCAGCCTCTGCTGATGCTGGACCCCGCCACTTTGCGAATGAACCGATTCTTCTACCGCTTCGGTTTTGCCTGCCTGGGGCTGGCGTTGCTGGTCTCTTGGATCAGTACGCGTTTCTGATCGATCCTTGCACCGCAGACATGACAACGG
The DNA here is from genome assembly GCF_045013505.1 of Pseudomonas sp. JDS08PS003. Lineage (NCBI taxonomy): Bacteria > Pseudomonadati > Pseudomonadota > Gammaproteobacteria > Pseudomonadales > Pseudomonadaceae > Pseudomonas > Pseudomonas sp. JDS08PS003. The sequence goes on along the minus strand of NZ_CP120724.1, from coordinate 6,033,785 downwards.
CGCCCGCAGGCGCCGTTGTGCATTGCAGTGCCGCGATTACAGCGCCAGGCCTGCCTTGACCCGGTACTGATTGCGCACTGGATTGGCATATTGCAGCACCAGATAAGGGCGGTGCTCCGGTGGGCAGGCGTCCAGTCGGCGCTGCCATTCTTCCTCAGCCTTGGCCAGTTCCTGGGGCGCAAAGACCTCGGCGGCGCTCGGTACCTGCAGTTGCGGGTCGGCATCGTTCCACTGGGCATAGGCCAGGTAATGCACCGGGAACAGGCGATAGCCGCCGAGAATCTGCCGGTCCATTTCCATGGCCAATTGCTTGGTGTCTTCGAACAGTTCGCTGATGGGGGCGGCAAAATTCACGTGGACCCGGCCTTTATAGCCAGTGATGCCTTTGGCGATGCTCACGTCATCCTCCCCTGGCGCCTTGGTGTAGCTGCCGGTGGTGGCGCGGATATACAGCTCCCGGGCCTTGGCCTGATCGCACGGGTCATATTCGTAGCTGATGGACACCGGGGTCAGGTTCAGCGATTGGATGACTTCGCCGAACGGTTCATCCTTGCGGCTCATGTGGAACATCTTGAGGATCGCCGACTCGGTGCGGTCGTCGCCATCCTTGGCCCGGCCTTCGGCCTGGGCAATCCAGATCGACTGGCCGTCGTTGCGGATCGAATGGTTGATGTAGGCCGAGAGCAGTTGATAGGCCGCGAGTTTTTCCCGACGCCCGCTGATGGAGCGGTGGACGATGAAACTCTTGTTCAGGCGCATCAGGTCACTGACGAACGGCTTCTGCAGCAGATTGTCGCCAATGGCGATGCGCGGTGTCGGCAGGCCGGCGTGATATACCGCGTAGTTGACGAAGGCCGGGTCCATGACGATGTCGCGATGGTTGGCCAGAAACACATAGGCGGTGCCGGACTTGAACTGCTCGACGCCGGTATAGGTCACGCCGTCGGTGGCACGTTCAATGGTGTGGTCGACGTAGAACTCGACCTTGTCCTGCAGGGTCGCCACCGAAGTGACTCCGGCGAATTCGCGGCGCAGGCGATGGGCGATCAGGGGTTTGAGCAGCCAGCCGAAAGTATGGGCAAAACGCGGGAAGCGAAAGTGGGTGAGGATATCTAGAAACGCCTTGTCGCTGAGCAGCCGGGCCAGCACCGCTGGTACTTCGCTGTCGTGGTAAGGTCGGATGGCATCGAATTCGCCCATCATGCTCTCTTGTTAGAAACGGCTAGGGTAAGAAAAGGTTTGTATCGAAAAAAGCCGGGCATGGTCTGAAAGTTCAGCTCAAACAAAAAAAGCCCTGCAAATAGACCGGCGATTATACGCATAAGTCACTCTGGAGACGGCGATGCTGGAAACCGACCATTATCAATGCCCCTACTGTGGCGAACAGGCGGAAGCTGTACTGGACCTGTCCGCTGGCGACCAGACCTATATTGAAGACTGTCCGGTGTGCTGCCGACCCATTGTCTTCACGCTACAAACCGATGGTCGGGAATGGATGCTCGACGTCCACAGTGAAAATGACTGAGTGGGGAGTGGTCCTTATGCAGCGCATCTACGAGCCGGAAAATCTGATGGAAGGCGAGTTGCTCCAGTGCATGCTGGCGAGCGAGGGCATCGAGGCGCACCTGCAAGGGCGCGACCTGCTGGGTGGGGCGGGGGAGTTGCCGTTGTTCGGGCTGCTGGGGCTGACGGTGGAGAACGATCAGGCGCAGCAGGCGCGGGAGTTGATCGCTGCGTACAATGCGGCCCTGCCGTTGCCCTTTGAAGAACCGGATAGTTTTGCCGGGGTGCTGGTCTGTTAGGCTGAGCGCCGATTTGCCGAGAGTTGTATTGCCCCATGTGTGGACGTTATGCCCTGTTTCGCTGGAACCCTGCATTTGCCGCCTTGCCGGGATTTCCCGAGGATCAGCGCGCGCAGTGGAATATATCGCCCAATGATTCGGTGCTGATCCAGCGGGCCGAAAACGGCCAGCGCGCTCTGGCCCGGGCTCGTTGGGGCCTGACCCCGCCCTGGTTGACAGACCTGTCGCGTACGCCGGCCCATGCCCGGGCGGAAACCCTGGCGGAGCAGCCGATGTTTCGCCAGGCATTCCGTGAGCGCCGCTGCCTGCTACCGGCCAACGGCTTCTATGAATGGCGCGGAGGGAGTCGCAAACGCCCCTATTGGCTGACGCCAGGCGAGGGGTCGTCGATCTTCTTTGCTGCGATCTGGGAGGCCTATCCGGTACAGGAACAGGTCTGGCTGAGCACTGCCGTGGTGACTCAGGCCGCTTCCAATTTGCGTCGACCGTTGATCCTGGATGCTGGCGCCCAGGAAGTCTGGCTCGATCCCGAGACACCGCTGCATGCCTTGCAAGCCTTGCTCGCCAGCCCGCCTGCCGCCTTGCGCGAGCGGGTCCTGGCCAATCTGGTCAACGACCCTAAGCTCAACGGCCCCGAGTGCCTGACCCCCGCCTGAAGCATCAACTGCAGGAGCTGGCTGTAGGAGCTGGCTTGCCAGCGAAGAGGCCCCCTGGTTTGCTGCCCAAGCCAGGATCGCTTTCGCCGGCAAGCCGGCTCCTACAGGTCCGTGATTAGACCTTGAACTGGTTGATCAGGCGCCGTTGCTGTTCGGCGAGCTTGGTCAGCCCGGCACTGGCGGCGCTGGATTCGTCGGCGCCGCCGGCCACTTCGTTGGCCACCTGGCCGATGTTGATCACGTTGCGGTTGATGTCCTCGGCCACTGCGCTCTGCTCCTCGGCGGCGCTGGCGATCTGGGTGTTCATGTCGTTGATCACCGACACCGCCTGAGTGATGGTTTCCAGGGCTTGGGCCGCCTTGGCTGCATGCTCCACGCTCTGGTCAGTCTTGTGCTGGCTGTCCTCCATGACCCGCACCACTTCCCGGGTGCCCTGCTGCAGTTGCTGGATCATCGACTGGATTTCTTCCGTGGCCTGCTGGGTCTTCTGTGCCAGGTTGCGCACTTCGTCGGCGACCACGGCAAAGCCGCGGCCCTGTTCGCCGGCCCTTGCCGCCTCGATCGCTGCGTTAAGGGCCAGCAGGTTGGTCTGCTCGGCAATCCCGCGAATGGCGATGAGGATGGCATTGATGTTTTCGCTGTCCTTGGCCAGGGTCTGCACCACGCCGACTGCACGGCCGATTTCCTCGGCCAGGGCGCCAATCGCGCTGGATGTGTCGCGGACGATCTGCATGCCCTGGCTGGCGGCCTGATCGGCATGGCTGGCCGCTTGCGCGGCCTGGGTCGCATTGCGTGCCACGTCCTGGGCGGTGGCGGTCATTTCATGCACCGCGGTGGCCACCTGATCGATTTCCACCATCTGTTTATGCACGCCCTGGTTGGTCCGAATGGCGATATCGGCGGTGTGTTCCGAGGAGTCGCTGACGCTCTGCACCGAGGTCACCACCTGGCTGATCATTGCCTGCAGCTTGGCCAGGAAGGTGTTGAAGCCTTTGGCGATGGAGCCCAGCTCGTCGGCTCGGTCGCTGGTCAGGCGCCGGGTCAGATCACCTTCGCCCTGGGCGATATCATCGAGCATGGCCACCATTTGCCGCAGCGGACGTGCGATGCCATGCCCCACCAACCAGATCACCAGCAGGCCGAGGCCGGCAATCACCAGGCCGACCATGGCCATGCCGAAGGTGTCGGCCTTGCGCTGTTCAGCCAGGTCGCCCTGCAGTTTGTCCAGATCGGCCATCACCGCCCCCAAGGGCAGTTGCAGCATCAACGTCCAGTTGGCATCGGTCTGGCCGATACCGAACGGCAGGTACAGGGCAATCTGGCCGTTGGCCTGGTCGACGTTGTAGGTCACTTCGCCGCGCTTGAGGTTGGACAGTCTGGCCACGGTGTCTTGGCGCAGAACATCGCTGACCTTCTCGCCGAACTTGCTTGAATCCTTGGTGTACGCCACCAGACGGCCATTGCCACCGATCAGGGCCATTTCTCCGGCGCCGCTGTAGAGCTTCTGATTGGCAGCGACCAGCATGTCCTGGATGAAGTTCACCGACAGGTCGGCGCCGACGATGCCCTGGAATTTGCCGTTGAGCAGGATGGGCTGAATAAAGGAGGCGAGCATCACCACCTTGTCGCCGACCTTGTACGGGGCGGGGTCGATGACGCAGGACTTGAGGCTGTCCTGGGAGCACAGGTAGTACTCGCTGGTGCGCACGCCGGTGGAGAGTAGGGTCCGGTCGTTGACGTCGGCCAGCTTGTCCAGGCCCAGGCTGCCGTCTTCGTTGCGGAACCACCAGGGCAGGAAGCGCCCGTTGGCGGCGTCGATGCCCACCACCGAGGTGCCGACGTAGGCCGCGTCATTGTGGTCGATGGCGCCAGGCTCCCAGCCGATGTAGGCGCCGAGGATCTTCGGATTCTGGGTGACGTTTTCCTTGATCAGGGCGATCAGCTGTTCACGGGTGAGGCTGAGTCCGGCATGGCTTTGGGAGTCCTGGGTGCCCATCAGGGCATTGACCCGCACCAGGCCGCCGGCAATCAGCAGTGGCGCTTCCAGTTCCCGTTGGATCTGGCTGACCTGAGTCTGCGCCAGGCCGCTCAGGCGCTGTTCGATGACTTGCTCGAATTGGGCCTGGGTCCGCTCTTGCACCATTTGCTGGGTCCTGGCGCCGGAGAACAGGGCGTACAGCACCAGGGCTGCAACCACGCTGAGGACAATGGCACCGGCCAGGGCGGCGACGGAAAACTGGATCGACTTGAACTTCATAGAGGCTCCGGGCGCAGGAATTTAGGTCTGCCGTGCTGTATCGGCCGCAGCCTCACCGGTCATTAGCCTTGAGAGGCGAAATGCCTGTTTCAGATGGGTAGAGGTCGTGATTGGCGGGGACGTGTTGCAGGCGGTTGGAGGCCTTGGGCGGTATGTGAAGTTTTTTTGTCAGGGTCTGGATGTATCTGAATTGCGACTGAATGCGTGTTTTGCATCTGGCGCGGACACAGTTCCGCCCTTAGGATACGCGCCATGTTTTCAGGGAGGTTTCATGATGAAGAAGTCGTTACTCGTATGTGCATTGAGCGCCGCTGTTTTGCTGACCGGCTGTGAAACGGTCAACACCACCAGCGGTGGCGTGGTGGGTGTGGATCGCAAGCAATCCATGTTCAGCATGGTGTCCAGTGCCGAGGTCAATCAGTCCTATGCCCAGTCCTACCAGGAGACCCTGGGAGAGGCCAGCAGCCAGGGCGTGCTGGACAAGACCAGTGCCAACGCCAAGCGCCTGCAGGTCATCGCCAACCGCCTGATCGCCCAGGCGCCGACCTTCCGCCCCGACTGCGCGCAGTGGAAGTGGGAAGTCAACCTGATCAAGAGCGACGAACTCAACGCCAACTGCGGTCCTGGCGGCAAGATCATTTTCTACTCCGGTCTGATCGAAAAACTGAAACTGACCGACGATGAAATTGCTGCGGTAATGGGCCACGAGATTGCACACGCCCTGCGTGAGCATGGTCGTGAGGCGATGTCCAAGCAGTACGCGGTCGGTGCAGGCAAGCAGATCGCTACCCTGTTCGGGGTTTCCCAGGAAACGGTTGCCCTGGGTGACAATGGGGTGAGCCTGCTGATGACTCTGCCCAACAGCCGCGAGAACGAAAACGAAGCGGACCTGATTGGTCTGGAGCTGGCCGCCCGCGCCGGTTACAACCCGAACGCGGCCATCAGCTTGTGGAACAAGATGGGTCAGGCTGCCGGTGGTTCTGCGCCGCCCGAGTTCATGAGTACTCACCCGGCTTCCACCAGCCGTATCGCGTCTTTGCAGGCGGCGATTCCGAAGGTGATGCCGCTGTATGAGCAGGCCAAGAAGTCCTGATCCCTTCGCCTCATTTTCGCTGAGGCTTTCGCCGGCAAGCCGGCTCCTACAGGTTGTGTGGGAGTCGGTTTGCCGGCGATTTCATTTACAGCCAGCCACTGATCTGCATGGCCTTGTACACCGCCACCACGGCGAGGATGAAGAAGGCCGTCGCCGCCAGTCGACGAATCAGGGTCAGGGGCAGTTTGTCCGCAGCGAAGTTACCCGCCAGAACCACCGGTACGTTGGCAATCAGCATGCCCAGGGTGGTGCCGATGATCACCAGCCACAGATCCGGATATTGCGCCGCCAGCATGACGGTAGCGACCTGGGTCTTGTCGCCGATTTCAGCCAGGAAGAACGCGATCAGGGTCGTGAGGAAGGGCCCGAACTTGCGGGCGGTAGTGGCCTCATCGTCATCCATCTTGTCCGGAACCAGGGTCCACAGGGCCGTGGCGGTGAAGCTGGCGGCAAGAATCCAGTGCAGGGTTGCGTCGGAGAAGAAGCTGCCGAACCAGGCACCTACCGCGCCGGCGGCCGCATGGTTGGCCAGGGTCGCGGCGACGATACCGGCGATGATGGGCCAGGGTTTGCGAAAGCGGGCGGCCAGAATCAGGGCGAGCAGTTGCGTCTTGTCGCCGATTTCGGCCAAGGCAACGATTGCGGTGGGAACGAGGAGAGAATCCAGCATCATCAGGGTTTTCCTAAGGGGCGGGTCGACACGGCTATGACACGTACAGCCTTCCCGCCCCGGGTAAGGTGTGCGTGTCATAGGTCTTGTCAAACCCTGCGGTCCGTCTGTGCGGACTCTTGGGTCGCATGCGCCATGGTCTGAGGACCAAGTATGTTGACGCATGCCGGACGAGCGTGGCGCTCGTGGGAGACTACTCCCCTAGGACGGAGCGGATTCTGCCTAGGCAAAATCCATTCGGCAAGCCTTGTTTGCGAAAAAGAATGTCAGCCGCGCTTGGCTCGATAAATCCGAAAGCCCTGACCTTCGGCCTTGATCGCGCAAGGTCCAAGGTGCTCTTCGATCAGTGGCTGATAGCGCAGGAAACTGTTGGCAACTACTCGCAGTTCGCCACCTTTTTGCAGGTGTTTTGCTGCTTTTCGCAGCAGGTTTTCCGTGGCCTGGTAGTCGGTGTGGACCCCGGTATGGAAGGGGGGATTGGTCAGGATGCAGTTCAATCCCATGGGCGCGGCATCAATGCCGTCGCCGGTCAGAACCTCGGCTTCAAGACCGTTGGCGGCCAGGGTCAGGCGACTGCTGGCGGCGGCGAAGGCGTCCACATCGAGCAGGGTCACGCTGTTGTCCGGGTAGCGGCGTTTCACTGTGGCTCCCAGTACCCCGGCGCCACAGCCGAAGTCCAGCAGGTGGCCGGCGGGCAAGTGATCCAGATGCTCCAGCAACAGCGCGGTGCCGCGGTCCAGGCGCCCATGGCTGAATACGCCGGGCAGGCTGACGACTTTCAATGGACCTTCGGCCAGGGGCAGCTCGTACTCCTGGGCCAGGCTCTCCAGCGCTACCGGCGTGGGGGCGTTGGCCACCGTCACCTGCCATAGCTGACAGTGTCGAGCACTGTCTAACTTGCGCGGCTTGCCGAAAGGGTTGAGTTGCTTGGCGGCGCTCTCCACGCCGCTGCGTTTCTCGCCCACCAGATATAGCTCGCGCCCGGCCAGGCGCGAGGCCAGGGCGTTGAGCAGGTAGTCGGTGAGGTCCTTGGACTTGGGCAGGAACAGCACGGCGCTGTCGAAGGATTCTGCCGGTGCTGCTACGCCAAAGTGGCTGCGGCCTGGAAAGCGTGCCTCCAGGGCTGCCTGATCGCCGGCGTGCCAGCTCCAGCCTCGGGCGTTGGGCAGGCGACCCAGCAGGTCATCCGCGGTTAGGCCGGCCAGCAGCAGTGAGCCTTGAAACAATTGAGCCTGGCGTAACAGTACTTCACTGCGAGTGTCCATGGTCGCCCCCGAAAAAAGTGGCGAAGTTTATCAACTCACGACCCGCAGTGGGGCGCCACTGAAGAAGGCTTGGGCATTTTCCGTCAGTTGCCCGACGATTCGCTGGCGAGCTTCGCGGCTGCCCCAGGCATTGTGCGGCGTGACGATCAGGCGCGGGATATCGCTGGCCAGCAGTGGATTGCCGTTGGCCGGCGGCTCGACGCTCAGGACGTCGGTGGCTGCGCCCCCCAGATGACCACTGCGCAGCGCATCGGCCAGGGCCTGTTCGTCGATCAGGCCGCCACGGGCAGTATTGACGACCAGGGCGCCGGGCTTGAGCAGGGCCAGCTCCCGGGCGCCGATAAAGTGTCGGGTGTGTTCGTTGAGCGGGCAGTGCAGTGTCAGGGCATCCACCTGGGGCAACAGTTCCTCCAGGGGCAGGCGGTCGGGTCGGGCCGGTCGTCCAGGGATCTGCCCCAATACCACGCGCATGCCAAAGGCTTCGGCCAGGCGCGCCACGGCGCTGCCCAGTTCGCCATTGCCCAGCAGGCCCAGAGTCTTGCCCGCCAGTTCGATGATGGGGTAGTCCAGCAGGCAGAACTGCTGGGCCTGCTGCCAGCGGCCGGCAGCAACGGCTTTTTGGTAGTCGGCAACCCGAGTGGCGAGATTGAGCAGCAGCATCAAGGTGTGCTGGGCCACCGATGGGGTGCCATAACCCTGGCAGTTGCTGACGCTGATGCCTTGCCCACGGGCAGCGGCCAGATCGACATTGTTGGTGCCGGTGGCGGCCACCAGGATCAGTTGCAGATCAGGGCAGGCCGCCAGTGTTTCGGCGCTCAGGGCCACCTTGTTACTGATGGCGACTTGAGCCCCCTGCAGGCGTTCGATCACTTGGTCCGCGGGGGTGTGGGCATGTACTTGCAGGGGGCTGAAGCAGTCATGCAGCGCACTCAGATCCAGGTCACCCAGGTCCAGTGAGCTGTGATCGAGGAAGACGGCGCGGCGATTGTTGATCATGAACTGTACCTTTTGCACGAGGGATCTAAGGCGTAATCTGCCGAGCCTAACAGATGAAATAATTAGACATACACAGGAGCCTGCATGTACCTCACCGAGTTCTTGACCGTTGCCCTGATCCACTTGCTGGCGGTGGCCAGCCCCGGCCCGGACTTCGCCGTAGTGGTGCGCGAAAGCGTGACCCACGGCCGCCGCGCCGGTACCTGGACTGCCCTGGGAGTGGGCTGTGCGATCTTCCTGCACGTGGGTTACTCATTGCTGGGGATCGGCCTGATCGTTTCCCAGTCCATCGTGCTGTTCAACGCCCTGAAGTGGTTGGCGGCGGCGTACCTGCTGTACATCGGCTACAAGGCCCTGCGCGCCCAGCCGGCCAAGCCGGCAGCGGACGACCTGCACAAGGAAGCCGGAGTGCGTACCGCGCGCGGCGCCTTTACTTCTGGTTTTGTCACCAATGGGCTGAACCCCAAGGCGACCCTGTTCTTCCTCTCCCTGTTCACCGTGGTGATCAATCCGCACACGCCCCTGGCGATCCAGGCTGGCTATGGGGTGTATCTGGCGGCGGCCACTGCCGTCTGGTTTTGTCTGGTAGCCATGCTTTTCAGCCAGCAACGAGTGCGTGCCGGTTTCGCTCGCATGGGGCACTGGTTCGACCGCACCATGGGCGCGGTGCTGATCGCCATTGGCGTAAAACTGGCGTTCACCGAGATGCATTGATCGCGATGCTCGGGCGGGACACACAGGATCACCTGAGCCGCACCGATACTGGCCTGGAGCTAGTATTGGTGCGGCCCTGCAAATCATCCCTTTGGCTGATTTAGCCGGCGCTCGGGAACTCTAGAGTGGGAATCCTCCAGTCACGACCGAGCCGTCAGAAAAGGGATTCTTATGTTGCAGACTCGTGTTATTCCTCCCGCCGAAGGCGCTTACCAATACCCGCTTCTGATCAAACGGTTGCTGATGTCCGGCAGCCGTTACGAGAAAACCCGCGAGATCATCTACCGTGACCAGTTGCGTTACACCTACCCGACCCTGATCGAACGGGTGGCGCGCCTGGCCAACGTACTGACTGCGGCCGGGGTCAAGGCTGGGGATACCGTGGCGGTCATGGACTGGGACAGCCATCGTTACCTGGAATGCATGTTTGCCATTCCGATGATCGGTGCGGTGATCCACACCATCAACGTGCGTCTGTCGCCGGAGCAAATCCTCTACACCATGAACCACGCCGAGGACCGCTTCGTGCTGGTCAACAGCGAGTTCGTCGGCCTGTACCAGGCCATCGCCGGGCACTTGACCACGGTGGAGAAAACCCTGCTGCTCACCGACGCGCCGGAGAAGACTGCCGATTTGCCGAATCTGGTGGGCGAGTACGAGACCCTGCTGGCCGCTGCCAGCCCCCAGTACTCCTTCGAGGATTTTGACGAAAACTCGGTGGCCACCACCTTCTACACCACCGGGACCACCGGCAATCCCAAGGGTGTGTATTTCACCCATCGGCAACTGGTGCTGCACACCATGGGTGTGTCCACCATCATGGGCTCCATCGATAGCGTGCGCCTGCTGGGCACCAACGACGTGTACATGCCCATTACGCCGATGTTCCATGTGCACGCCTGGGGTCTGCCCTATGTGGCCACCATGCTTGGGCTCAAGCAGGTCTATCCCGGGCGTTACGACCCGGAGTACCTGGTGGAGCTGTGGCGCCGGGAGAAGGTCACCTTCTCCCACTGTGTGCCGACCATCCTGCAGATGGTGCTCAATGCCAAGGCGGCCCAGAACACCGATTTCGGTGGCTGGAAGATCGTCATCGGCGGCAGTGCGTTGAACCGTGCGCTGTACGAGGCGGCCAAGGCCAAGGGCATCCAGCTGACCGCCGCCTACGGCATGTCGGAAACCGGCCCGTTGGTGTCCTGCGCTCACCTCAATGAGGAGTTGATGGCGGGCAGCGAGGATGAACGCACCACCTACCGGATCAAGGCCGGGGTGCCGGGGCCCTTGGTGGAAGCGGCGATCATCGATGCCGAGGGCAACTTCCTGCCGGCGGACGGTGAGTCCCAGGGCGAGTTGGTGCTGCGGGCGCCCTGGCTGAGCGAGGGGTATTTCAACGAGCCGCAGAAGGGCGCCGAGCTCTGGGACGGCGGCTGGTTGCACACCGGCGATGTGGCGACCCTGGACAGCATGGGGGTGATCGACATCCGCGACCGGATCAAGGACGTGATCAAGACCGGTGGCGAGTGGATCTCGTCCCTGGACCTGGAAGACCTCATCAGTCGCCACCCGGCGGTACGTGAGGTAGCAGTGGTGGGCATTGCCGATCCGCAGTGGGGCGAGCGCCCGTTTGCCTTGCTGGTGATCCGCCAAGGCCATGAGATTGGTGCCCGTGAGCTCAAGGAACACCTCAAGCCGTTCGTGGAACTGGGGCACCTCAGCAAATGGGCAATTCCCAGTCAGATTGCCCTTGTTACTGAAATTCCCAAGACCAGCGTTGGCAAGCTCGACAAGAAGCGCATCCGTGTCGACATCAGCGAATGGCAAGCCAGTAACAGCACCTTCCTCTCCACGCTTTGAGCTTCCTCTGCCGTGCCCGCCAGGGCACGGCATGCCCACCCGGCAAGCCTTTGCCTTGTACTCACGGATTTTTCAGTCATTCTTGCCGCGCCGTTTTTCAAAGGTTGTGGCAAAGGGCTGTTCCAGTGCGGTGGGTGGCTGCAAATCACACTTTAGAGGGATCAAGCAGTAATCCCTGCTGGATATAGTCCGTTCACGGATTTTTCTGAACGACGGAGCATTGCGGGGTGCTCGCGCCACGCAACTTCGGAGCCGGGACAAGTGTTCATCCAACCGGTATTCGAAGCGTTTTCAGAAAAGCGTACTGCCATAACAATAATGCACATGGAGTAGCGTCGATGACATCAGCAAACCAGTTCTGGCGCCGGGCGAAACTGCCCCTGGCCGTCGGTCTCGCCTCCACGCTCGCCGGGCCTGCATTCGGCGTTAGCTTCAATATCGGTGAAATCGAAGGTAGCTTCGATTCGTCCCTGTCGGTGGGGGCCAGTTGGTCGACCGCCGGACGCAACAAGGACCTGATCGGGGTCAACAATGGCGGCAAGGGCCTGTCCCAGACCACCGATGACGGCCACTTGAACTTCAACAAGGGCCAGACCTTCTCGAAGATCTTCAAGGGCATCCATGACCTGGAGTTGAAGTACGGCGATACCGGTGTGTTTGTTCGTGGCAAGTACTGGTATGACTTCAAGCTCAAAGACGAAGACATGGACTTCAAGAACATCAGCGACAACAACCGCAAGGAAGGCGCCAAGTCCTCCGGCGGGCAGATCCTCGATGCCTTCGTCTATCACAACTACTCCATTGCCGATGAGCCGGGTTCGGTGCGTTTGGGTAAGCAGGTCGTAAGCTGGGGTGAAAGTACTTTCATCGGCGGCGGTATCAACTCGATCAACCCCATCGACGTGTCGGCGTTCCGCCGTCCCGGTGCCGAGGTCAAGGAAGGCCTGATCCCGGTCAACATGTTCTACATCTCCCAGAACCTGACCGAGAACCTGTCGGCCGAAGCCTTCTACCAGCTGGAATGGGACCAGACCGTTACCGATAACTGCGGCACCTTCTTCTCCCAGCCGGACAACATTTCCGATGGCTGTGACGACAATCTGCGACTCCTGTCCAAGCGTTCGACCATTGCCAGGCTGAGCCCTGCTGGCCTGGCGAACCTTACCGCACGTGGAGTAGATATAAACGAGGAGGGTGCTCTGGTGCGCCGTAGTGGCGACCGTGACGCCCGTGACAGTGGTCAGTTTGGCGCGGCGTTCCGTTACAACTTCGAGCCGCTGGACACTGAGTTCGGCGCTTACTTCATGAACTATCACAGCCGTGCACCGATCTTCAGTGCTACGGGGGCTCCTCAGTCGGCATACAACATCGCCGGAGCGTTTGGCGCATTGGCGCCGGTGTGGATTGCCGGTAACTCGAAGTACTTTATCGAGTATCCGGAAGACATCCGCCTGTACGGACTGAGCTTCTCCACCACTTTGCCTACAGGTACCGCCTGGAGCGGCGAACTGAGCTATCGGCCGAATGCGCCGGTGCAGTTGAACAGTACCGATATTCTCTATTCCGCTGTTCGGCGCTTGGGGGGGGCCTACACCAACGCCTCCTTGCTCGACGGGATTCCTGGACAGGACCTGCATGGCTATCGCCGCAAGGAAATCACTCAATTCCAGACCACCTTCACGCACTTCTTTGATCAGGTCATGGGCGCCAGCCGTCTGACTCTGGTGGGTGAGGTGGGGGTTACCCACGTCGGCGGTCTGGAGAGCAAGTCGGATGTCCGTTATGGACGTGATCCGGTGTTTGGTCCTGGCGCCTTGCCAGCCACCGGCGGGCAAAACACCTGTCGCGCACTCAACTCCACCACCATCGCCGGCGCAGGACCGGGCGCAGATGCCAGCAATCTCAGCAGCAACTGCAACAACGACGGCTTCACCACCGCCACCTCCTGGGGCTACCGCGGTCGGGCCATCTGGGAATACCCGGATGTATTCGCCGGTGTGAACCTCAAGCCGAACGTGGCCTGGTCCCACGACGTCAAGGGCTACTCGCCAGGTCCTGGCGCCAACTTCGAGGAAGGTCGCAAGGCCATCAGCCTGGGCCTGGACGCCGAGTATCAGAACACCTACACCGCGAGCCTGGCTTACACCAACTTCTTCGGTGGCGACTACAGCACCGTGGATGACCGGGACTTCCTCGCCTTGAGCGTTGGCGTGAACTTCTAAGCACACTGCATTTTCAGGAAGAACAACAATATGAAAATCACCAAGAGTCTGTTGCACGTCGGTGTGCTGGGACTGTCACTGCTAGCGACCGGGGTCATGGCCGCGGTCTCGGCCGATGAAGCGGCCAAGCTGGGCACCAGCCTGACGCCGATGGGCGCGGAAATGGCCGGTAACGCTGCCGGCACCATTCCCGCCTGGAAGCCCCTGGCAACCAACGCCGGCACTGTGGACAGCAAGGGTTTCCTGTCCAACCCTTATGGCAGCGAGCAGCCGCAGTTCACCATCACCGCGCAGAACGTCGAGCAGTACAAGGACAAGCTGGCCCCGGGGCAGTACGCGATGTTCAAGCGCTACCCGGAAACCTTCAAGATGCCGGTCTATCCGTCCCATCGCGGGGCCACGGTGCCGGCTGAGGTGTTCGCCGCGATCAAGCGCAACGCCACCAGCACCAACCTGGTGTCCGGCGGCAACGGCCTGGAGAACTTCGAAACCGCGATTCCGTTCCCGATTCCCAAGAGCGGTGTGGAAGTCATCTGGAACCACATCACCCGCTATCGCGGTGGCAGCGTGACCCGTCTGGTGACCCAGGCCACGCCGCAGGCCAACGGCTCCTACAGCCTGGTGTACTTCCAGGACCAGTTCGTGTTCCGCGACAAGATGAAGGACTACGATCCGAAGAACCCGGGCAACATCCTGTTCTACTTCAAGCAGAAAGTGACGGCCCCGGCGCGTCTGGCCGGTGGTGTGCTGCTGGTCCACGAAACCCTCGACCAAGTGAAGGAACCGCGTTCGGCCTGGGTCTACAACGCCGGTCAGCGTCGTGTGCGTCGTGCTCCGCAAGTCTCCTATGACGGCCCGGGTACCGCCGCCGACGGTCTGAGGACTTCCGACAACCTGGACATGTACAACGGTGCGCCGGATCGCTACGACTGGAAACTGGAAGGCAAGAAGGAGATGTACATCGCCTCCGACAGCTACAAGCTCGACTCGCCGAGCCTGAAGTACGCCGACATCATCAAGGCCGGGCACATCAACCAGGACCTGGCTCGTTACGAGTTGCGCCGGGTCTGGCATGTGGTCGCCACCTTGAAGGAAGGCCAGCGCCACATCTACGCCAAGCGTGACTTCTATATCGACGAAGACACCTGGCAAGCTGCGGTGATCGACCACTATGACGGTCGTGGCCAACTGTGGCGTGTGGCCGAAGCCCACGCCGAGAACTACTACGACAAGCAAGTGCCGTGGTATGCCCTGGAAACCCTCTACGACCTGCAGTCCGGCCGCTACCTGGCACTGGGCATGAAGAACGAAGAGAAGCAGGCGTATGACTTCGGCTTCACCGCAACCACCAGTGACTTCACTCCAGCCGCCCTGCGTCAGGACGGAGTTCGCTGATCCGCTGTCAATAGAGGCCGCATCCTCGGAAATTGCCCCGACTGGTTCGGGGCTTTTTTTTGCCTGAAAAATTGTGCATTCGCAGATATGCACAACAATCTAGGCTGCTCCGGCGGGCTTTCTCTAGGCGAATTAGTAGGTTGCCGGATAAATAACTGAAATGTCGGCTGATAAATCAGATGTATCTGACCCATTTGGTCATAGTCTTTTTCACTCGAATGGTCGCAAAAATCTTCAACAGGTCGCTTTTTACCGCTAGTCTGCGGGCATCTGCTACGCCGACAACCCTACATCAATAAGAGTTGGCCATGACTGAGCTGTCCCCCCTTCAACGGTCTGCCAGCGCGGTGATTCCTGCGTTGGAAGGGCGTTTCTATCGACCCCCTCTGCCCGACGGATACGTGCAGCGGCCGCGTCTTTGCGAGCGCTTGAGTGCCGGGTTGAAGGGAAGACTGTTGCTGGTCAGTGCGCCGGCCGGGTTCGGCAAGAGCTCGCTGGCGGTGGAGTTCTGCCAGGGGTTGCCGGGCAACTGGCAGAGCCTGTGGTTGGGGTTGAGCCGCCGAGACAGTGATCCCGGGCGCTTCCTCGAACGCTTGCTGGCCGGTTTGCAGCAGTACTATCCCCAATTGGGCCGGCAGTCTCTCGGTCTGTTGAAAATGCGCCAGCGCCATCAGCCTTTCGCCTTTGAAGAGTGGCTGGATGGCTTGCTGGACGAACTGGCGATTCACCTGTCCAGCAACACGCCGCTGTTGCTGGTCCTGGACGACTATCACCTGGCCCAGGGGCCGGTGCTCGATCGTTGCCTGCAGTTTTTTCTCAATCACCTGCCCGATGGTCTGCTGGTATTGGTCACCAGTCGTCAGCGTCCGGATTGGCATCTGGCGCGGCTGCGGCTCTCACGACAGTTGCTGGAGCTGAATGAGCAGGATCTGCGCCTGACCCATGACGAATCCCTCAGCTTGTTGGACCGCCACAGCAGCTCCTTGCGCGGCGAGGCTCTGGAAAGCCTGATCCAGCGCAGCGAGGGCTGGGTTGCCGGATTGCGTTTCTGGCTACTGGCAGCGTCCGAGGCGGGTGCGCTGGGCACCTTGCCCCAGGGATTGCATGGAGGCGAAGGGCTGATCCGCGACTACCTGCTGGAAGAAGTCATCGACTGCCTGCCCGCCGAAGTCCAGGCTTTCCTCTATGACACGGCGCCCCAGGAGCGCTTTTGCGCCGAGCTCTGCGACGCCCTGCGCGAAGCCCATGACAGTGCCGAGATCCTGGGTTTTCTGCAGGCCCACCAAGTGTTCCTGGTGCCCCTGGACGAACACGGACACTGGTATCGCTATCACCATCTGTTTTCCGATCTGCTGCGCACCCGGCCCACGGCCAATACCCTGGTGCCGGCCGCCAGTCTGCACTTGCGGGCCTGTCGCTGGTTCAACGCTCAAGGGCTGTTGGACGAGGCCGTGGAGCAGGCGCTGCGCGCCGGACACCTGGATGTGGCGGCCAACCTGGTGCAGAACCTGTCGGAGGAGCAACTGCTGGCTGAGCAGAATGTCGGCATGCTGCTGCGCTGGAAGATGGACCTGCCTGACAGCCTGCTCATCAGCACACCAAGGCTGATCGTGCTCTACAGCTGGGCCCTGGGCCTGGCCTGCCAGCTGGATGCGGCAGAGGAGCTGGCGGATCACCTGAGTCGTTTCCTGCCGGCGCCTTCGGCCACTGCGCAGAAGTCGATGCTGGCGCAATGGCTGGCGTTGAGCGGGATCATCGCTCGCGGGCGCGGGCAACGGGAGCTGACCCTGGCCTACTGCAGCGAAGCCCTGGAAAGCCTGCCGCACAAGCGCTACGGGCAACGCCTGATGTGCCTGTCGACCTTGTCCAACCTGGCGATTACCGACGCCGATCTGTGGCGCGCCCGCAGCCTCAATCGCGAGTCTCTGGAGCTGGCGCAGCGGGTCGGCAATCCGTTGTTCGAGGCCCTGGCCCACTATGATCGGGCGCGGGTTCTGCAGGCCCGGGGTGAAGTGCTACGGGCCCTGGAAGAGGTGCATCAGGGATTACGGCGCCTGCAGGGTCTGTCGGCTCAAAGACTGTACGCAGTGCGGGCCCGGCTGACCCTCTATGAGGGTTATCTGTTGACCTTGCGAGCCCAGCCCGAGGCCGGCCTGGTGCGTTTACAAGCCGGATTGGTGGAGGCCCGGGCCTGTCGCGATATCAGTGTGCTGATCGCTCATTGCGTGATCGCCAAGCAGGAGGGCCTGCGGGGCGAGTTTTCCCGGGCCTTTGCCGAGCTCGCCGAGGCCGAGCGCCTGATGCATATCTGGGACGTGCCACCGATCTACTACCTGGCGATGATCACCCTGGTGAAATGCGAACTTTGGCTGGCCCAGGGCCGCACCGACCTGGCCGAGGCCTGGCTGGCGAGGCTGGGCCAGACCTACACCGGGGAACAGGCAGCGGCGCCGCCGGAGTTCCATCCGCAGTTGCCCTTGCACATCGAATTGCAGCAGGCCCAGCTGGAAACCATCAAGGGCGACTCTGCCCGGGCCGAACAGCGCTTGAATCGATTGGTGGAACATGGCCAGCAAAGCGGTCGGCAGTTGTTGAGCGTTATGGCCCTGACCCAGAAAGCCCTGCTGTTACTGGCGTCCGGGCGCGGCCCAGAGGCACGACAGGACTTTGCCCGGGCCCTGGAAGCGGCGGTGGGGGGCGCGGTGCAACCTTTCGAGAGCTTGATCCGCAGTCACCCCTGCTGGATGCGCGAGCAACTGCAGCACTGCGTGTCGACCGCCTTGACCCAGGCCTTGTTGGAGCGCTTGCCTGCAGCCCCCCGTGAGCTTCCTGAGGTGGCGGCTCACAGTGAGTCGTTGAGTTCCCGGGAGCTGTCGGTGCTGCAATTGATTGCCCAGGGTTGTTCCAATCAGGAAATCAGCGAACGCTTGTTCATTTCGCTGCATACGGTGAAAACCCATGCCAGCCATATCAACAGCAAGCTTGGGGTGGAGCGCCGTACACAGGCTGTGGCGCGGGCCCAGGAATTGGGGTTGCTGGGTTAGGCGCCACTCTGCTGGCGAGGCCTTCTGCTGGCCCATCGCTGTGGGCCGATTGGCAGCATCTGCGTCCTGACACTGCGCCGGGCCCGGGGTTATCGGGCCAGGTGCTGTTTGCAGTAATCGGCGAACAGGCGCGCCGGTTTGGTCAATTGGCCACGCTTGAGCCAGGCCGCCACCAGCCCGGAGCCGGTCACGTCCTCGACAATGTCCACGCACACCACCGGCTTGCCGTCGTAGGAGCACTGGGAGTGGGGGCGGGTTACCAGAATCGAAAAACCGAAGCCTTGGCCCACCATGCCCCGCACCATCTCGATGGACGGCGAGCTGAAGGCGATCTGTGGCGTCAATCCCAGCTCCTCGAACAGGCTGACGAAGTAGGTCCGGCTCGGCTGCACATCCAGCAGGATCATCGGTTCCAGGCTCAGGTCCCGCAGTGAAACCTGGGCTTGCTGGGCGTAGCGGTGGTCGGCGGGAAGCAACGCGTAGGGCCTTTGCGGTGGCATCAGCGGCTCGGTTTCGATGGTGCCGTCCAGTTCGTGCTCGTACAGGATCACCAGGTCGAAGGCGCCGCCGGTCAAGCCCTGTACCAGTTCCTGCTGTTCGCCATCGCGGATACGGATCTCCACCCCGGGATACAGGGCACTGAAGCCGGCGATCAGTTGTGGCAGGTACAAAGGCGCGACAGTTTCAAAGCAGCCGATGTCGATCTGTCCGGCCACCACGTCGTTGTCCGCCAGGGCGTTCTGCTCGAACTCCTTGGCCATGCGCAGCAGCTCCTGGGCCTTGCGGTAGAAGCGTGCACCACTTGGGGTCAGGGATACGCCCAGGGCGTGATGGCGGATCAGCAACTGCACGCCGAAGCTGTCCTCCAGGCCTTTGATGGCGGTGGAGATCGACGGCTGGGCGATGTACAGCTTGCGTGACGCTTCAGCGACACTGCCGCATTCGACGGTGGTGATGAAGTACTTGAGTTGACGCAGATTGTAGGCGGCCACAGCGAACCTCATTCTTTGCCTGGGCACGGGGATGGGTCGTACTGACTCGGCGCTTGATTGCATCACGCCAATCGCATTGCGCTCCATGCAAGCAAGTTATGCACCGGCCAGCCCCAGGCATGATTTTTTGTCCCTCAACAATACCCATAAGCGCTGTTGGAAAGGACGAGGTTTAGGCAGTTTTTTCATCGCTTGCGAAGACATATTTCCTCGCCTTCCGGGTCCTGGACCAGGAACACGAGGCTTATCCGTTGGCGTCGGGCGGGCTCTCTGGAGCCGGTAACGGCTCGGGGGATGGAGCAGCTTCGAAATTCAGGGTGACAGTAAAGTGCTGCTGCTCGTCGAGCACTTCGATATGCCAGCCCAGCCGTGCGCATAGCTGGCACATCAACTCCAGGCCCAGGCCATAGCCGAAGTCGCTGGAGGGCTCCAACTGCTTGGCTTCGCGGATGCGGTTGACGATACGCAACTGCGGGTGCTCGAAGCTGATCTCGACACTGCCTTCATCGGCGTATTGCAAGGCATTGCGCAGGAAGTTGCCCACCACGATGCGGCAGGCGGTCAGGGGCAGGCGGCAGGGTTCGCTACTGATGTCGAGGATCAGTTCGATATCCCGCGTGCCGATCAGGTAGCGGTGTTCCTCGATCAGTTCATTGACCAGGCCGCTCATGTCGATGGCTTCCTCCGGCAAGGGCTCAGGCAGTTCACGGCTCATCCACAGCAAGGTTTCCGCGATGCGCTGCATGTTCAGCACCGAGCGCTCGATACGTTGCAGGGGCGGGGGCAGGACGCCGCCGGATTGCAGGGTCAGCAGTTCGATATTGGCCTTGAGCACCGCCAGCGGCGTGCGCAGTTCATGGCTGGTATAGCGCAGTAGGCGACCTTCGCGCAGGCTCGCGGCCTGAACTTGCTGCACGCTTTGGGCCAGGGCGTCGGCCAGCATATTGAACTCCTTGAAACTGAAATTCGGCCGTTGGCTGGACTCCGCATCCTTCAGGGTCGTGGACCACTGGGCCAGTCGCCCCAGTGGACGAACCAGCCACCAGACCAGCAGGGCAATGATGATCAGCGCCGGGATAAACACCGCGAGGCTGATGAAGATGACGCCTCGCAGCTCATGATCCAGGTAGGCATCGGACAGTGGCGTTTCGACTTCGCCGCCTTCTTCCTGGTCGTGGTCGACGTCGTACATGTACAGGGTCTTGCCGTCAGCCAGGGGCTGGGCCAGGATCGCCCGCCCTTCATCCTCATCATCGGACTCCAGGTCGCCAAACACCTGCACCGCACCGAAGGACAGGCTGGGTGGCGTGTCCAGCATCTGACGGATTTTCTCTGGCAGCGCCTCTTTGCCGATGACGCTGGTATAGAAGTAGTTGTGCGGCGGTGGGGTGTTCGGATCTTTCTTGTAATGCCTGGCGAAGTACTGGGCTTCCTCCTCCATCATCGCGCTGGCGGTATAGAGCAGGCCGCGGACACTGTATTCCGGCAGCAGCAGGCTGTAGATCAACAACACCACGGCGATCAATAGCAGGAAGCTGCCGCTGATCACCCATTTCAGACCCAAACCGTTACGCATGTGACCTCAGTTGGATACCAATACCGGGGAGGGTGTGGATCAGCGGCTGGCCGAAGGACTTGTCCACGGTCTTGCGCAGTCGGTGCATGTGCACTTTGAGGGTGTTGCTGTCCGGTGGCTCGTCGCCCCAGATTGTTGCCTCCAGGCGTTCCCTGGTCACCGGCTCCGGGCTGGCACGCATCAGACACTCCAGCAGGGTCCAGCAAATGGGCGACAGATGCAGCTCCTGGCCGGCGCGGCTGACCTTGCGGGTAGACAGTTCCATCACCAGGTCGGCCACTTGCAGGCGGCTCGCCTGGCCGCTGCGGCGCATGCTCAGGGCGCGAATACGGGCCACCAGTTCCGCCATTTCAAAGGGCTTGACCAGATAGTCGTCGGCCCCGGCAGCGAAGCTGGCGAGCTTGTCGGAAAGGGCATCCAGCGAGGTAAGCATCAGGATCGGTGTCTGGCTGCCTTGCAGGCGCAACTGTTGGCACAGCTGCTGGCCGTCCAGTCGCGGCAGCATGATGTCCAGCAGGATAACGTCGTAGTGCTGGCTTAGAGCCAGGTTAAGGCCGGTCTGACCGTTGCTGGCGTGGTCGCAGACGATGCCGCTGATTTCCAGGTACTCGATGACAGTATTGGCCAGGTCGAGGTTGTCCTCGACCAGTAGCAGTTGAATATGCACGGAAACGTCCCCTTGGACCCTTGGCGCTCAATGGGCCGAAGGATAGCGGAGTCGGGCGGCTTTCTGCCGATGTTTACCCGGTGTTAACCCGGCCGTCTCTAAGCTGGGGCTCTTCTTAACTCCAGAGCGTGGCACCGCCATGAACCTGACTTCGGTGGTCAAAGGAATCCTGCTGGTTCTGATTCTTCTCGTCCTGATGGCCTGCGCCCTGCCTTCCCAGGCACCTTGGGGGCGCCTGGGAGGGGGCGGCCCCCTGAACTGGTTACTGATTGGCCACAGCGTTGAGCAGGCAGGATCCGATCATGTCATCAGTGCATGCTGATAAGGGCGGCGCCAGCTACACCGATCAGTTGGTGTTGTGTCTGGTGCTGATTCTCTGTGTATCGATTTCCCTGGGGGTCTACATCATGCGCTTCAATGCGCAGATCGACCGGCAGCGCGAACTGTCTCCGGTGCGCTTGCTCGAATGCGGCCAGGGGCGCGGGGCCTTCATTGTCGATCCCTATGGCCAGCGCAGTAGCAGTGACAACTGTTTCCTGGTGGATGAGGACGACTAGCTTCGGCTCTGCCCGGCACTCAGAATGATTCGCCGTCGAGTTCAAGCGCAAGAAACGTGGTTCTTGCGCTTGAATCTCGCTTTACAGTGTCGGTGTACTGAGAGGAAGGCCATGAACCACAGGGTTCCGGGTCCGATTCCACTGGCGGATTGAAGGAGACCTGAGATGTCCTGCGTATTCAAACTGATGGCGTCCCCCGTTGGCCAACTGACTCTGGTGGCCAGAGGGACGAAGCTGGCAGCGATTCTCTGGGAGCACGAACGGCAGAACCGGGTACGTCTCGGGCCTTTGCAGGAGGCGGTTGACCATCCTCTGCTGCTGGAAGCCGAGCGTCAGCTCCGGGAGTACTTTGCTGGCAGCCGTGAGCGCTTCGAGCTTGAGCTGGATTTCGCCGGTACCGAGTTTCAGTGCAAGGTCTGGCAGGCGTTGCTGACCATTCCTTTCGGTGAAACCCGCAGCTACAGCCAGATTGCCCGGCAGATCGGCAGTCCCAAGGCGGTGCGGGCAGTGGGCGCAGCCAATGGCCGTAACCCGATCTCGATTGTGGCTCCCTGTCACCGAGTGATCGGCGCTTCGGGGAGCCTGACCGGGTTTGCCGGGGGGC
This sequence comes from Pseudomonas sp. JDS08PS003, assembly GCF_045013505.1. Taxonomy (NCBI): domain Bacteria; kingdom Pseudomonadati; phylum Pseudomonadota; class Gammaproteobacteria; order Pseudomonadales; family Pseudomonadaceae; genus Pseudomonas; species Pseudomonas sp. JDS08PS003. Next base: position 6,011,421 of record NZ_CP120724.1, on the reverse strand, counting down.
TTGAAGCCAAGCAGTTCCTGCTGGCGCTGGAAGGCGAGGAGACGCTGCAACTGGCGTTCTGAGTGAGTGCTGGCGGCGAGCTGTGCCAGAATGCGTCATCGTTTTTTTCTGGAACCCTTCCATGGACGCCGCCAAACCCAGTCTTATCCGTGAAACCTTCCCCGTCGGCCCGCTGCAGTGCAACTGCACCATCATTGGCGACCCGCTGACCAAGAAAGCCATAGTTGTCGATCCGGGAGGCAATCCCGATTTGATCATGGCCCGCCTCGATTCCCTGGGGTTGAAGGTGGTGAGCATCATTCATACCCATGCGCACCTGGATCATTTTCTCGCCTCCGGGCAGATGAAGGAAAAGACCGGCGCCACCTTGCATCTGCACAAGGACGACCAGTTCCTGTGGGACAACCTGGAGATGCAGTGCAGCATGTTTGGCGTGCCCTACACACCGGTCCCGTCCCCGGACCGCTGGCTGGACGACGATGAGGAACTGGCCTGCGGTTGCGGCGTGGCTCTGCATACTCCCGGGCATACCCCAGGTTCCATGAGCTTTTGGTTTTCTGAGGCTAAGCTTCTGATTGCCGGCGACACGCTGTTCAAGCGCGGGGTCGGGCGCACGGACTTGTGGGGCGGTGATCAGGCCACCCTGGTGCGTTCGATCAAGCAGCGTCTGTATACCCTCGATGAAGACGCCACAGTGATTGCCGGGCACGGCCCAGACACTCGATTGGGCGATGAGATGCGCCAGAACCCGTTTGTGAGAGCCTGACTTTTTGCCTGGTCGCTGACGGAATTTTTGCCGCTCTGTGTGTTCCAACGCCAGCAAAGGTCTGTTGCCAACGTCCGCTGCACCACAGAATGCAAAATGTAGGAGCTTTCCATGTTCACCTCGCGTCGTTTGATTATTGTCGCTACTGCTGTGGCCTTGTTGTCCGGCTGCGCTTCGCCTAACCCCTATGACAACCAGGGGCAGGCCGACGGCGGTTCGTCGGGCATGAGCAAAACTGCAAAATACGGTGGCCTGGGTGCCCTGGCTGGTGCATTGGCCGGTGCTGCCATTGACCACAACAACCGTGGCAAGGGCGCGTTGATCGGTGCCGCCGTAGTGGGTGCCTCCGCCGCCGGTTACGGTTACTACGCCGACCAGCAGGAGAAGAAACTGCGCGCCAGCATGGCCAATACCGGGGTTGAAGTGCAGCGTCAGGGTGATCAGATCAAGCTGATCATGCCGGGCAACATCACGTTCGCCACTGACTCGGCGAACATCGCCTCAAGCTTCTACCAACCGCTGAACAACCTGGCCAACTCCCTGCGCGAGTTCAACCAGAACCAGATCGAGATCGTCGGCTACACCGACAGCACCGGCAGCCGTCAGCACAACATGGACCTGTCCCAGCGTCGTGCCCAGAGCGTGGCGACCTACCTGACTTCCCAGGGTGTGAGCAGTGCCAACCTGTCCGCTCGCGGTGCTGGTCCGGATAATCCGATCGCCAGCAACGCCGACGTCAACGGCCGAGCACAGAACCGTCGTGTAGAGGTCAACCTCAAGGCAATCCCGGGCCAGCAGTATCAGCAGCCTGGTCAGCAATACCAGCAGCCCTACCAGCAGCAAGGTCAGCAGTACTGATTGAGTCGACTGGAATCCCAGATATAAAAAAGCCCGCCCGATGCAAATCGGGCGGGCTTTTTAATGACTGAAGCGGATTACTTCTTCAAGCCGTATTGCTCGTCGAGCATGCCCGGAGCGTTTGGTGTCTTCGGTGCGTAGTCCCGTGGTGGCTCCTGATCCCGCGGTGGAGTCAGACGCTCCCGCGGAGCTTGTGCCGACTCCGAGTGCAGTGCGGCCAGCAGGCGTTGCCGGGTCAGCTCGTCCAGGGCCAGGCGATTGGCACCCTCGGCGAGATGGTCCTGCACTTCCTGATAGCTCTGGGTGAGCTTTTTCACCAGGGTGGCAGTGCTGTTGAAATGGGTGACCACTTCATTCTGATAATTGTCGAAACGTTCCTGAATATCGTCCAACTGACGCTGCGTGCGGTTAGGCGCGGCATTGGGCAGCAGGCGAGCAACCAGGAATCCAATGGCGACACCCGCGACCAGGGCAAGAGTCGGCAACAACCAAACTAAGAGCGAGTGTTCCACGAGTCCTTCCTCTATAAACGGCTTTGCTTTACGTTAACGGCTCGAACCTGCGCTGTATACCGCGATTCACTCGCAATAGATTGGCACAGACCATTTGCTAGACGAGTCGACCCCCTTCGAGGTCACGGAGTTCCTTCCTTGCTAATGCGTGAAACCCCTGTAGTGATTGCCGGCCCGGTGGGCCAACTGGAAGCCCTGTATCTGGAGGTGCCCGATCCTCGCGGCGTGGCACTGATTTGTCACCCCAACCCGGTGCAGGGCGGCACCATGCTCAACAAGGTGGTGTCCACCTTGCAGCGCACCGCACGGGATGCCGGTCTGATCACCTTGCGTTTCAACTATCGAGGTGTTGGTGCCAGTGAAGGCAGTCACGACATGGGCAGTGGCGAAGTCGATGACGCCCAGGCTGCCGCCCAATGGTTGCAGGCCAAGCATCCGGAGCTGCCCTTGACCCTGCTGGGGTTCTCCTTCGGCGGTTTTGTCGCCGCCAGCCTTGGCGGGCGCCTGGAGGCCCAGGGCGTGCAGCTCAAGCACCTGTTCATGGTGGCGGCGGCGGTGACCCGTCTGCGCGATACCGACCTGCTGCCGGAAAACTGCCCGCTGACCCTGATCCAGCCAGAAACCGATGAAGTCATTGACCCTCAAGCGGTCTATGACTGGTCCGACGCGCTTGTTCGCCCCCATGAGCTGCTGAAAGTGGCAGAATGCGGGCACTTTTTTCATGGCAAGCTCACTGATCTCAAGGATCTGGTGCTGCCGCGACTTTCGAATTGATAGCAGTCTGATAAGCGATTACCCATGACTACTCGTACGCGTATCCTCACCGGCATCACCACCACCGGCACCCCGCATCTGGGCAACTACGCCGGCGCGATTCGCCCGGCGATCCTCGCCAGCCGCGACAGCAATGCCGACTCCTTCTACTTCCTGGCCGACTATCACGCGTTGATCAAGTGCGATGACCCGTTGCGCATTCAGCGTTCGCGCCAGGAAATCGCGGCTACCTGGCTGGCAGGTGGTCTGGATGTGGAGCGTGTGACTTTCTACCGTCAGTCGGACATTCCGGAGATTCCGGAACTGACCTGGCTGCTGACCTGTGTCGCCGCCAAGGGTCTGCTCAATCGCGCCCATGCTTATAAGGCATCGGTGGACAAGAACCTCGAAACCGGTGAAGACCCGGATGCTGGCATCACCATGGGGCTCTATAGCTATCCGGTGCTGATGGCTGCGGACATCCTGATGTTCAACGCACACAAAGTGCCGGTGGGTCGTGATCAGATCCAGCACGTGGAAATGGCCCGGGACATCGGTCAGCGGTTCAACCATCTGTTTGGTCAGGGCAAGGAGTTCTTCACCATGCCCGAGGCATTGATCGAGGAAAGTGTTGCCACCCTGCCTGGCCTGGACGGTCGCAAGATGTCCAAGAGCTACGACAACACCATTCCGCTGTTCACCAGTGCCAAGGACATGAAGGACGCGATCTCGCGGATCGTCACCGATTCCAAGGCGCCGGGTGAGGCCAAGGACCCGGACAACTCCCATCTGTTCACTCTGTTCCAGGCGTTTTCTACCCCGTCGCAGGCCGCCGAGTTCCGTACTGAGCTGTTGCAGGGGCTGGGCTGGGGCGAAGCCAAGAACCGTCTGTTCCAGTTGCTGGATGGCGAATTGGGTGAGGCCCGTGAGCGCTACCACCAGTTGATCGCCCGTCCCGGGGACCTGGAAGACATTCTGCGTGCCGGTGCCGCTAAAGCTCGTGCCGTGGCCACGCCGTTCCTTGCCGAGCTGCGCGAAGCCGTGGGCTTGCGTTCCTTTGCCAGCCAGGTGCAGGTTGCCGCCACGACCAAGAAAAAGACCGCCAAGGCCGCGCGCTTCATCAGCTTCCGTGAAGACGATGGTAGCTTCCGTTTCCGCTTGCTGTCCGCCGATGGTGAGCAGTTGCTGCTGTCGCGCAACTTCGCCGACGGTAAGGCCGCCGGTGCGGTGACCAAACTGCTGCAATCGGGGCAGGAGCTGGATCTGCGTAGCGAAGCCGGCAGTTTCAGCGTTTGGCTGGATGGCGCCTGCGTGGCTGACAGCCCAGCCTTCGCTGACACTGCCGCGCGTGACGCAGCCATAGATGCACTGCGGATTGCGCTGACCCCGGCGCAGGACTAATCGGAATCTTCCCGACCAAGGGCTGATTGCCATTCCCCAGGGCCGTCGCTAAAGTGACGGCCCGTTTTTGTTGCCTTGCTAACGAATTATGACGCCCCTAGAACGATACCAAGCAGATCTGAAACGCCCGGACTTCTTTCATGACGCGGCACAGGAAACCGCTGTGCGTCATCTGCAGCGCCTGTATGAGGATCTGATCGCGGCCGAGCAAAACAAGCCGGGACTGCTCGGCAAGCTCTTTGGCAAGAAGGATCAGACGCCGGTCAAGGGTCTGTACTTCTGGGGGGGCGTAGGGCGCGGAAAGACTTATCTGGTGGACACCTTCTTCGAAGCCTTGCCGTTCAAGGAAAAAGTTCGTACGCACTTTCACCGCTTTATGAAGCGCGTACACGAAGAAATGAAAACTCTGGGTGGCGAGAAGAATCCGCTGACCATCATTGCCAAGCGTTTCTCACAAGAGGCGCGGGTGATCTGTTTTGATGAGTTCTTCGTGTCTGACATTACCGACGCGATGATTCTTGGCACCTTGATGGAAGAGTTGTTCAAGAACGGTGTGACCCTGGTGGCGACTTCGAACATCGTTCCGGATGGTTTGTACAAGGACGGTCTGCAGCGTGCGCGCTTCTTGCCGGCCATCGCCCTGATCAAGCAGAACACCGAGATCGTCAACGTCGACAGTGGCGTCGACTACCGTCTGCGGCATCTGGAGCAGGCGGAGCTGTTTCACTATCCATTGGACGAAGCTGCCCATGAAAGCCTGCGCAAGAGCTTCCGTGCGCTGACGCCAGAGTGCACTCAGTCAGTGGAAAACGATGTGTTGATCATCGAGAACCGAGAAATTCGTGCGCTGCGCACCTGTGATGACGTGGCCTGGTTCGACTTCCGCGAACTGTGCGATGGCCCTCGTAGCCAGAACGACTACATCGAATTGGGCAAGATCTTCCATGCGGTACTGCTCAGCGGCGTGGAGCAGATGAGCGTCACCACGGACGATATCGCTCGGCGCTTCATCAACATGGTCGACGAGTTCTATGACCGTAACGTCAAGCTGATCATCTCCGCCGAGGTCGAACTCAAGGACCTCTATACCGGAGGGCGCCTGACGTTCGAGTTCCAGCGCACCCTCAGCCGGTTGCTGGAGATGCAGTCCCACGAGTTTCTGTCGCGGGCGCACAAGCCATAATCTCGAGCCAATGAAAAAGGGCCTGCATTGCAGGCCCTTTTTTTATGCCGCCTGTTGCTGGAACTGCTGGCGGTATTGATTGGGGGAGAGTTCGGTGTGCTGGCGGAACAGGCGGGCGAAGAAGCTGGCGTCGTCGTAGCCGACTTCATAGCTGATGGTCTTGATGCTCTTGCGGGTCCCTGAAAGCAGACCCTTGGCGGTTTCGATGCGTAGACGCTGCAGGTAGTGCAGGGGCTTGTCACCGGTAGCGGTTTGAAAGCGGCGCATGAAGTTGCGAATGCTCATGCCATGTTCGCGGGCCACGTCTTCGAAGCGGAACTTGTCTGCGAAGTGCTCTTCGAGCCAGTGCTGGATCTGCAGGATGATCACATCCTGGTGCAGCTTCTGGCCGCCGAAGCCGATGCGCCCGGGGGCGTAGCTGCGTTGCACTTCGTAGAGGATGTCCCGAGCTACTGCTTGGGCTACGTTGGCTCCGCAGAACCGTTCGATCAGGTAAATGTACAGGTCGCAGGCCGAGGTGGTACCGCCGGCGCAGTAGAGGTTGTCAGCGTCCGTCAGGTGCTTGTCCTGATTGAGCTGGACCTTGGGGAAGCGTTCGTTGAAGGTGCTGAAGAAGCGCCAGTAGGTGGTGGCTTCCTTGCCGTCGAGCAATCCGGCTTCAGCCAACCAGAAAACCCCGGTGGCTTCACCGCAAAGCACCGCGCCGCGGGCGTGCTGGGTACGCAGCCAGGGCAGTATCTGTGGGTAACGCTGGCACAGGGTGTCGAAGTCATCCCAGAAGGCCGGGAGAATGATCACTTCGGCGTCTTCCAGCGCACCATCCACTGGCATGATCACATTGCTGAAGCTGCAGACCGGCTGGCCGTCGGGGCTGACCAGGCGGGTTTCGAACGCCGGAGTCAGGCCTTGGCCCAGTTGTTTGCCGTAACGCAGGCTGGCCAGATGAAAAAAATCCTTGGCCTGCATGAGGGTGGAAGCGAAAACCCGGTCGATAGCCAGGATGCTGACGCGCCGCAAGGGCGTGGAGGTTTGGTTAGACATAATTCAATTGTTCTTATAGGGGAAAGTGGTCACCAGACGGCTGGATCGTCTTATTTTTTGTCGGATGTGTCCAGTGTCCCGTGCAGGTGCCTGGGCTTAGGCTCTGGCAGCCAATCCCGATCAACAACAACCACAGGTGGCTGCATGATTCCCAGAACTTTGTTCAGTTCCGAGCACGAACTCTTCCGTGACAGCGTGCGCAGCTTTCTCGAGAAGGAAGCGGTGCCCTTCCATGGCGATTGGGAAAAGCAGGGCTATATCGACCGTCAGCTGTGGAGCAAGGCGGGGGAGGCGGGGATGCTGTGTTCGCACATCCCGGAGCAGTACGGCGGCTTGGGTGCTGACTTTCTCTACAGCACTGTAGTGATCGAGGAGGTCGGTCGCTTGGGGTTGACCGGCATTGGCTTTTCCTTGCATTCGGACATTGTCGCTCCCTACATCCTGCATTACGGCAGTGAAGCGTTGAAATTGAAGTACCTGCCCAGGCTGGTGTCGGGTGAGATGGTCACCGCTATCGCCATGACCGAGCCGGGGGCGGGCTCCGACCTGCAAGGGGTAAAGACCACCGCGGTGCTTGATGGTGACGACTATGTGATCAATGGCTCCAAGACATTTATCACCAATGGCTTTCTGGCCGATCTGGTGATTGTGGTGGCCAAGACTGATCCCAAGGCGGGAGCCAAGGGCACCAGCCTGTTTCTGGTGGAGGCCAACACTCCGGGGTTCTCCAAGGGCAAGCGACTGGAGAAGGTCGGGATGAAGGCCCAGGACACTTCGGAGCTGTTCTTCCAGGATGTGCGGGTGCCCAAGGAAAACCTCTTGGGGCAGGCCGGGATGGGGTTTGCCTATCTGATGCAGGAATTGCCTCAGGAGCGCCTGACTGTGGCGATTGGCGGGCTGGCCAGCGCTGAGGCCGCTTTGCAATGGACTCTGGAGTACACCCGTGAGCGCAGGGCATTTGGCAAGGCAATTGCCGATTTCCAGAACAGCCGCTTCAAGCTGGCGGAAATGGCCACGGAAATTCAGATCGGCCGGGTCTTTGTCGATCGCTGCCTGGAGCTGCATCTGCAAGGCAAGCTCGATGTGCCGACTGCCGCTATGGCCAAGTACTGGGGAACTGACCTGCAGTGCAAGGTGCTCGATGAATGCGTGCAGTTGCACGGTGGCTACGGTTTCATGTGGGAGTATCCGGTCGCCCGGGCCTGGGCGGATGCCAGGGTGCAGCGTATCTACGCGGGGACCAACGAGATCATGAAGGAAATCATCGCTCGTTCATTGTAGAAGCCGGTTCGCCGGCGAATCGAACGAAGCGCATTGCGCGTTATGTTCATTCGCTGGCAAGCCAGCTCCTGCGGGAGCGTTATGGTGCGGGGTTGGGGTGGTCCTTATGGATTGCTTCGATTCCGGCCAGCACTTCTTCCGACAGCTTCAGTTCGGCGCTGGCGATGTTGCTGTCGAGCTGTTCCAGGGTCGTGGCACCGATGATGTTGCTGGTCACGAACGGCTGCTGGGTGACAAAGGCCAGGGCCATTTGTGCCGGATCCAGGCCGTGCTCGCGGGCCAGAGCCACGTAGCGGCTGCAGGCGGCTTCCGACTGTGGGTTGAAGTAGCGGCTGAAGCGGCTGTAGAGGCTCAGTCGCGCCTTGGCTGGGCGGGCGCCATCTTCGTACTTCCCGGACAGAAAGCCGAACGCCAGGGGCGAGTAGGCCAGCAGGCCGCACTGTTCGCGAATGGCTATTTCCGCCAGGCCCACTTCAAAGCTGCGGTTGAGCAAGTTGTAGGGGTTCTGGATCGAAACGGCCCTTGGCCAGCCGCGGCTTTCGGCCAGGGCGAGGAACTTCATGGTCCCCCAGGGTGTTTCATTGGACAGGCCGATATGGCGGATTTTGCCGGCCTTGACCTGCTCGTCCAGGGCTTCGAGGGTTTCTTCCAGCGGGGTGAAGTCTTCGTCGGCCTGGTGCTTGTAGCCCAGTTGGCCGAAGAAGTTGGTGCTGCGCTCGGGCCAGTGCAGTTGGTAGAGGTCGATCCAGTCAGTCCGCAGGCGCTTGAGGCTGGCATCCACGGCTTCAATAATATGTTTGCGGTTGTGCTTGAGCTGCTTATCGCGGATGTAGTCGATGGTGTTGCCCGGGCCTGCGATCTTGCTGGCCAGGACCCAGTCGGCGCGGTCGCCGCGTTGCTTGAACCAGTTGCCGATATAGCGTTCGGTGGTGGCGTAGGTTTCGGCCTTGGGGGGCACCGGATACATCTCGGCGGTGTCCATGAAGTTGATTCCGGCATTCTTGGCCCGCTCGATCTGAGCGAAGGCCTCAGCCTCGGTGTTCTGCTCGCCCCAGGTCATGGTTCCCAGGCAAATCGCACTCACATTCAGATCGGTTCGGCCTAGCTGGCGATAGTCCATCGGGTGCTCCCTCGGCAAAACAATCATAAAAGCAGGTTGAAATTTTTTTCGCAATCTGCATAATTCGGCAGCTCTTTCTGCAGTGGAAGTGATGCGCCGCCTGCCGAAGAATCTTGCCGTATTTCAGACGCGCTGACCCGAGCCCCCGATAGCGTCTGTGTCCGGCTGCCTTTGACCTTGTCAAAGTACGCACTATTCAGTAAGATCCGCCGTCTATTTTGCTGGGCGGCCCCTGAGGCTATAAAGAATGAAAACTTTTACTGCTAAACCGGAAACAGTAAAGCGCGACTGGTTCGTCGTCGACGCTGCAGGTCAGACCCTGGGTCGTCTGGCCACCGAAATCGCGAGCCGTCTGCGTGGCAAGCACAAGCCTGAGTACACTCCTCACGTTGATACCGGCGACTACATCGTCGTGATCAATGCCGAGCAGGTACGTGTTACTGGCGCTAAAACCACTGACAAAATGTACTACTCCCACTCCGGTTTCCCGGGCGGCATCAAGTCGATCAACTTCGAAAAACTGATCGCTAAAGCCCCTGAGCGCGTGATCGAGACCGCGGTAAAAGGCATGCTGCCTAAGAACCCGCTGGGTCGCGACATGTACCGTAAGCTGAAAGTCTATGCGGGCGCTGCTCACCCTCATACTGCTCAGCAGCCCCAAGAACTGAAGATTTAACGGAATAGTTCATTATGTCGGCGACTCAAAATTACGGCACTGGCCGTCGCAAGACTGCAACCGCACGCGTTTTCCTGCGTCCGGGCACTGGCAACATCTCGATCAACAACCGCTCCCTGGATAACTTCTTCGGTCGCGAAACTGCCCGCATGGTAGTTCGTCAGCCGCTGGAGCTGACCGAGACTGTTGAGAAGTTCGATATCTACGTTACCGTTATCGGCGGCGGTGTAAGTGGTCAAGCTGGCGCAATCCGCCACGGTATCACTCGCGCTCTGATGGATTACGACGAAACTCTGCGCGGCGCTCTGCGTAAAGCTGGTTTCGTAACCCGTGACGCACGTGAAGTTGAGCGTAAGAAAGTGGGTCTGCGTAAAGCGCGTAAGCGTCCGCAATACTCCAAGCGTTAATTCGCTACTGCGTTCAAAAACGCCCAGTCTCCTCGCGGAGCTGGGCGTTTTTTATTGTCTAGAATTTGCGCTGTGACAACTTGCCACATCCGCGGAGGCCCTATACTACAAGGCTTCGGGCTGGGTCTGCTTGGTAATTACCTTGTCAGAATAGGGGCTTTTCATTACCATTCGGCAAAATTTTTATAAGTTCAGATTTTTACTTAGTAGATGCCTGATTTAACAGGCCACAAAGCTGATGGGAGAGGACTGAATGAGCAATGACGGCGTGAATGCAGGCCGGCGTCGCTTCCTAGTAGCAGCCACATCCGTGGTGGGTGCTGCTGGAGCGGTGGGGGCTGCGGTCCCGTTCGTGGGGTCATGGTTTCCCAGTGCCAAGGCGAAAGCCGCAGGTGCACCGGTGAAAGTGAATATCAGCAAGATCGACCCAGGTCAGCAGATGATTGCTGAATGGCGTGGTCAGCCGGTATTCATCGTCCGCCGGACTGAGGAGATCCTGGGGAATCTTAAAAAGATCGAGGGCCAGTTGTCTGACCCTGACTCCAAGAACTCGGTACAACCAACCTACGTCGACCCGGAAGTGCGCTCGATCAAGCCAGAAATTCTGCTGCTGATCGGTATTTGCACCCACCTGGGCTGTTCTCCGACCTTCCGTCCTGAAGTGGCGCCCGCGGATCTGGGCAAGGACTGGGTAGGTGGCTATTTCTGCCCTTGCCACGGCTCCCACTACGATCTGGCTGGTCGCGTCTATAAGTCGCAACCTGCGCCTTTGAACCTGCCAGTACCCCCGCATTCCTATGAGTCGGATGACATCATTGTCATTGGCGTCGACACGGAGAAAGCGTGATGAGCAAGTTCATGGATTGGGTCGATGCGCGCTTCCCCGCGACCAAAATGTGGGAAGACCATCTCAGCAAGTATTACGCTCCGAAGAACTTCAACTTCTTCTATTTCTTTGGCTCCCTGGCACTGTTGGTTCTGGTCAACCAGATCGTCACCGGCGTCTGGCTGACCATGAGCTATACCCCTTCGGCGGAAGAGGCCTTTGCTTCCGTTGAGTACATCATGCGTGACGTCGAGTACGGTGCGATCCTGCGTCTGCTCCATTCCACTGGCGCTTCGGCGTTCTTCATTGTGGTCTACCTGCACATGTTCCGTGGCCTGCTCTACGGTTCCTACCAGAAACCTCGTGAGCTGGTATGGCTATTCGGCATGTTGATCTACCTGGCGCTGATGGCCGAAGCGTTCATGGGCTACCTGCTGCCCTGGGGCCAGATGTCCTACTGGGGAGCCCAGGTGATCATCTCGCTGTTCGGTGCGATCCCGGTCATTGGTGATGACCTGACTCAGTGGATCCGTGGTGACTACCTGATTTCCGGTATCACCCTGAACCGCTTCTTCGCCTTGCACGTGGTGGCCCTGCCGATCGTTATCCTCGGTCTGGTGGTGCTGCACATCCTGGCGCTGCACGAAGTGGGTTCGAACAACCCGGATGGCGTCGACATCAAGAAGAACAAGGATGAGAACGGCATCCCGCTGGATGGCATTCCTTTCCACCCTTACTACACCGTGAAAGATATTGTCGGCGTGGTGGTGTTCCTGTTCATCTTCTGCTCGATCGTATTTTTCTTCCCGGAGATGGGTGGTTATTTCCTCGAGAAGCCGAACTTCGAACCGGCCAACCCGTTCAAGACGCCTGAGCATATTGCTCCTGTTTGGTACTTCACTCCGTTCTACGCGATTCTGCGTGCGGTGCCTGACAAGCTAATGGGTGTTATTGCCATGGGTGCCGCGATTGCTGTCCTGTTTGTATTGCCTTGGCTTGACCGTAGTCCGGTCAAGTCCATGCGCTACAAAGGCTGGCTGAGCAAGATCTGGCTGCTGGTGTTCTGCATCTCGTTCGTGATCCTGGGTGTGCTGGGTGTACTGGCGCCGACTCCAGGCCGTACGTTGTTGTCGCAGGTATGTACCTTCCTGTACTTCGCCTACTTCATTCTGATGCCGTTCTACACCAGGCTCGAGAAGACCAAACCGGTTCCGGAAAGGGTGACTGGCTGATGAAAAAGCTATTTGCTGTACTGATTCTTGCTGCTATGCCTGTATTGTCTTTCGCGGCCGAGCACGGTGGTCCTGAGTTGGAAAAGATCGATATCGATCTGTCTGACAAGGCTGCCTTGCAAGACGGCGCGCGCACCTTTGCCAACTACTGCATGGGCTGCCACAGCGCCAAGTTCCAGCGTTATGAGCGAGTTGCGGATGACCTGGGCATTCCTCATGACCTGATGTTGAGCAAGCTGGTTTTCACCGGTGCGAAGATCGGTGATCACATGAACATCGGTATGCAGCCGGCGGACGCCAAGACTTGGTTCGGTGCTGCGCCACCTGACCTGACCCTGGTGGCTCGCGTTCGTGGTACCGACTGGCTCTATGGCTATCTGAAATCCTTCTATGAGGATCCGGCCCGCCCTTGGGGTGTGAACAACAAGGTTTTCCCGAATGTGGGCATGCCTAACGTCCTGGTCGGTCTGCAAGGCCGTCAGGTGGTTGGCTGCAAACAGGTTCAGATCGTCGAAGACGGTAAGAAGCAATACGATCCGCTGACCGGTACTCCTCTGACTCATGAGGCTTGTGATCAGCTGACGATCAAGGAAAACACCGGCACCCTCAATGAGGCGCAGTTCGATGAGAAGGTCAAGAATCTGGTGACCTTCCTGGCCTACTCGGCCAACCCGGTCAAGCTGCAACACCAGCGCATCGGTACTTACGTACTCTTGTATCTGGCCTTCTTCTTCGTATTCGCCTATCTGCTCAAGCGCGAATACTGGAAGGATGTGCATTGATAGCGTTTTAAGCGTCAGTTGTTGAACATGCGCGCCCAAGGGCGTCTCTGAAGCTGTAACAACCCTGTATCATTCGGGGGTTACCAGAGGCGCCCTGAGGGCGCGCTTGTTTTTTCTGCTTCCGATAATTTCAACAAGCGAGGAGGATCGCCATGGGCGTGACCAATCGGTTGGCCTGTTACTCCGACCCCGCCGACCACTATTCCCACCGGGTGCGCATTGTGCTTGCGGAGAAGGGTGTCAGCGCCGAGATCATCAGTGTGGAGGCGGGGCGTCAGCCGCCGAAACTGATCGAAGTGAACCCTTATGGGAGCTTGCCAACGCTGGTCGATCGGGACCTGGCGTTGTGGGAGTCGACAGTGGTGATGGAATACCTGGATGAGCGTTACCCTCATCCTCCATTGCTGCCGGTTTACCCTGTTGCGCGTGCCAACAGCCGCTTGCTTATACATCGCATCCAGCGTGATTGGTGTGGGCAGGTGGACCTGATTCTGGATTCGCGGACCAAAGAGGCGGTGCGGGTGCAGGCGCGTAAGGAATTACGCGAAAGTCTGACAGGGGTTTCTCCGTTGTTCGCCGATAAGCCATTTTTCCTCAGTGAGGAACAAAGCCTGGTGGACTGCTGCCTACTGCCCATACTCTGGAGATTGCCAATTCTGGGTATCGAACTGCCGCGGCAGGCAAAGCCGCTGCTTGATTATATGGACCGCCAATTTGCGCGTGAGGCTTTCCAGGCGAGTTTGTCTGGTGTCGAACGTGATATGCGCTGAGGCTTAAGGAGCCGCTATGAACTCCAGTCGACCTTATCTGGTCCGCGCGCTCTATGAGTGGATTGTGGACAACGATTGCACCCCGCACATGCTGGTCAACTCCGATTACCCGGCTGTGCAGGTGCCCCAGGGTTTCGCCAGTGATGGGCAAATTGTCCTGAATATATCTCCCAGCGCCGTGCGCCATCTGCATATGGACAATGATGCAGTCACTTTCGAGGGGCGCTTCGGCGGTGTACCTCATAGTCTGCACGTGCCGGTTGCTGCGATCCTTGGGATTTATGCGCGGGAGAATGGGCAGGGCATGGTCTTTGATCTGGAATCGCCTCTGGATGAGGAGGACGATATCGAGCCGGAAGACGACCTGCCTCCACCGGACAGCGAGCCGCCACGGCCTAGCGGCCGGCCGAGCCTGAAAGTGGTCAAGTAATAAAAAAGGCGATCCGGATGGATCGCCTTTTTTGTATCTGCTGCTGTGCTGTGTCAGTCGATATATTCAAACAGCTTGACGATTTTTTGTACGCCGGAGACGCCTTGTACCAGGCTGGTGGCTTGGGCGGCTTCCTGTTGGGTCAGCAGGCCCAGCAAATAGACGATGCCGTTTTCGGTCACGACCTTGATCCGTGAAGCGGGAATGCTGGCGTCGGTAAGCATCTGGGTCTTGATCTTGGTGGTCAGCCAGCCATCGTTCTGCCGTGCCAGGAATCCGGAGGGCGGCAGCACTTGCAGTTCGTTATGTACCTTCTTGACTCGCTGCACCTCGCTGGCGGCCTGTTCGGCCATGGCCTTGAGGTCGGGGCGCGGTGTCTGGCCGGCCAGCAGGACGATACCGTTGAAGCTGGTGACGACGATGTGCGAGTTGTTTTCCAGGTCCGGGTTGGCCTTGGCAACGTTCACGGCGACTTTGGTTTCGATCAGTGAATCGTCGATCTTGCTGCCGAAGGTGCGGGTGCCGCGATCGTCATCGATTGGTTTGTCGCGGGTGGCGGTAATCACCGAGCTGCAACCAGTGATGCCGAGGCACAAGGTCAAGGCCAGAAGGCCAAGGCGATTAGGGGTCATTCTTCACTCCCGAACAATTGGCTGTCGATCAAGTCGCAAAGGCAATGGATCGCCAGCAGGTGGACTTCTTGAATACGTGCAGTGACGGTGGCCGGTACGCGAATTTCCACGTCTTCAGGCAGTAGCAGCGAGGCCATGCCTCCGCCATCGCGACCGGTCAATGCTACGACAATCATTTCACGATCATGTGCGGCTTGAATGGCTTGAATAATGTTCGCCGAGTTACCGCTGGTGGAAATTGCCAGCAACACATCGCCGGGTTGGCCGAGAGCACGGATCTGTTTGGAGAAGACTTCGTTGTAGCTGTAGTCGTTGGCAATCGAAGTGATGGTCGAGCTGTCGGTAGTCAGAGCGATGGCGGGCAGGCTGGGGCGTTCACGTTCGAAGCGGTTGAGCAACTCGGAGGAGAAGTGTTGGGCGTCGCCGGCGGAGCCACCGTTGCCACAGGAGAGCATTTTGCCCTCATTGAGCAAGGCATTGACCATGACCTGGCTGGCCTGCTCGATGTGCGGTGCAAGTACGTCCATCGCCTGTTGCTTGGTGTCGATGCTGGCCTGAAAAAGCTGGCGAATTCGGGATTGCATGTCCATCTGTGTGACCTTAAGTGGCGCGGCTTGGTGGCACGTGAATGTGCAGCCCGCAAAGCAAAGAGCAAAAAAGTTGAGTGAAAATGGGTGCGGCCTGAGGGCGTCTTTCAGCTATCAAAGGCATTGCGTAGCCAGTTCAAACGGGCTTCTGCACCCGGGGCGCCTTCAATGGCGACCACGTCGAAACGGCAGGGGTGGTTGGACCAGCGTGACTCGCGTTGCAGGAAAATCTGCGCGGCGAGAATCAGTTTTTGACGCTTGCGCCCATCGATACTGCCCAGAGCTCCACCCCATTGCGTGTGTTGTCTGTAGCGGACTTCGACGAATACTACTGTATCGCCGTCAAGCATGACCAGATCAAGCTCGCCGCGTTTGCACAGCCAGTTCTGCGCCAGCAGGCGCAGCCCTTGCTGTTGGAGATGCCGGAGCGCTTGGCTTTCGGCATCTCTTCCGCTTTGCTGGCGTGATCCTTGGAGCATTAGCGCGGTGTGTCGGGCAGGCGGGTGACCTGGCCATTGACGAACTTGGCCCAGGGCAGTTGACGCTCAATGCGCTGACCGGCGGCCATGCCCAGGCTACCGGACTCGCCCTCGATCCGGCTGTCAGGCAGGGCCTTGAGTTGACCCAGGCGTGGTGCCAGGCGATAGGCGTCGACACCCATTGCGTACAGGCGACCGAGGCTGCCTCCAGCTTGTGGCCATTGTGCAGTGACCTGGCGGCGCAGAAGGCCATTGGCATCCAGCAGCCAAGGTGTTTCGCAGAACATTACACCGTTCATATCGTTGTATTGATTCTGATCGCCGCTGGCGCTGAACACGTTGGAGGTTGCATACACTGGAACATCGCCAGCGTACTGGAAGTTCAGGGTCGGCTTGATCTGCTGTGCCTGCTGCGGAGTGGAAGCGAGGAAAATGAACTCGATATCCTGGCGGCGCGACGGTTGTGCGGCGACTTGAGTGCCTACGGTGCTCTGCAGGCTCTTGGCGCGACCCTCGCTTTGGCGCAGTCGGAACAAGTCGGCAATTTGTTGGGCCAGAGCGACAGGCTGATCGACTCGCTCGATGCCGATCACGCTACCACCGTTGGCTTCCCAGTCCTGGCGGAAGGCCTTGAGCACGCGGTCGCCCCACTCACCCTTGGGGACCAGCGCCGCAGCGCGATGCAGGCCATCGGCGCGGGCGCGACGAGAGACTTCACGGGCTTCGTCTTCGGCCGCCAGGCCGAATTGGAAAAGTTGCGCCGGGCCTTGTTCGCCTTCGCTGTAGTTCAGTGCGAGGGTGGTAATCGGCAGCTGCGAGCGTGTAGCCAGTTGCTTGACCAGTGGTTTTTCCAGGGGGCCGACTACCAGTTGCACACCGGCAGCCTGGGCTTTGCGGTAGAAGTCGTCCAGGGAACTCAGGCGCGAGCTGTCGTAAAACTCAATGCTGGGTGGCTTTTGCCCGGCTTGCTGAGCCTGGTAGTGAGCGGCCATGAAGCCTTCACGCAGGGCCTTGGAAACCGAAGCCAAGGGCCCATCTTGTGGCAGTAGCAGGGCAATTTTCGAAACAGGCTGGCTAGCCAGCTCTTTAAGCTGGGTCAGCGGTTGAGGCAGTTGAATGGCGGCAGGATGCTTTGGATTCTGCGCGCGCCAGTTATCAATGGCCGACTGTTGTTGCTCCAGAGTACCGGCGGTCTTGACTGCCAAGGCCAGGCTCAACCAGCCGGCCAGGTCATCGTTGCCTGCAGATTGCAGTTGGTCGGTGGGCAGCGCGGCAATCAGTACCCAGATGGCCTCATGGTTCTTTGCCGCCGCTTCATCTTTCAGCAGGGGCGCGATAAGAATCCGCTGCTTGGCGGCAGCCAGCGTCTGGCCGTCCGCTTCCAGAGCGCGCGCATAAACGTTGCCGGTACGGATCTGCTGAGTTGCAGGCAGTTCGCTGAGGTGCTGCAGGCTTGGGTGGCTCAGCGCAGTCAGTGCGGCTTTCGGCTGATTGCGGATCATGGCCAGCTCTGCTGACAGAGTGCTGGCGAAGATCTGCTGGGCAGGTTTGAGCTGATCCAGCGGCACTTGCTGGAGGATTTGTCCGGCGCGTCCGGCGTTGCCCTGGCGGTATGCCAGGTCTGCTGCGCTCAAGCGCAGCAGGGCTGCCTTGTCCGGGCTTTTGCTGGTGGCGGCCTGTTCGAGCAATTGCTCGATGCTGGCATCCGGTGTCCGTGGAAGTTCGCCAAGGCTGGAAGAGGGCGAGCTGGCGCAAGCCACCAAAAGGGTAGCCAGGCAGAGGGCAAGAAGCAGCCGCAGGCAAGCGATCATGTAAGTGTTCCTGATACTCGATCAAATGAGCGTGGAATTGTACCCAAGCGCTGGCCGGGGCGCGATGTTACTGGCGATAAACCGTCTATTTAACGGGTGCAAATGTTGCTGTAGCGCATAAAAGGCCACAAAGGGCTGCAGTGTTGAACGATCGCCAGGCATATTGAGAGGACTTCAACGCGCTACAATGGCGCTTTTGCCGATCAAGAGGTGTGCGCTTTGACTGCTCCAGGTCCTTTGAATTCCGCTGCTGGCTCGCTTTATGTGGTGGCGACGCCCATCGGCAACCTGGACGACATCAGTGCCCGGGCCCTGAAGTTGTTGCGCGAAGTGTCCCTGATCGCTGCCGAGGATACTCGGCACTCACAGCGTCTGATGCAGCACTTTGGCATTTCCACGCCCTTGGCAGCCTGCCATGAGCATAACGAGCGTGATGAGGGCAGTCGTTTCATTACCCGTTTATTGGCGGGTGATGATGTCGCATTGATTTCCGATGCCGGAACGCCGTTGATTTCCGATCCGGGTTATCACTTGGTGCGGCAGGCCCGTGCAGCAGGCATCAATGTGGTTCCTGTGCCAGGGGCCTGCGCATTGATCGCGGCACTGTCGGCGGCAGGCCTGCCATCGGATCGGTTTATCTTCGAGGGTTTTCTGCCGGCCAAGGCCGTTGGGCGGCGGGGGCGTTTGGAGTTGGTCAAGGAAGAGCCTCGCACGTTGATTTTTTACGAGGCGCCGCATCGTATTCTTGAGTGTCTGCAGGATATGGAGACGGTATTTGGTGGCGAGCGACCGGCACTGTTGGCTCGAGAACTGACCAAGACCTTCGAGACCCTCAAGGGGCTACCACTTTCCGAGTTGCGTCAGTTCGTGGAGGCCGACAGCAACCAGCAGCGCGGTGAGTGCGTAGTGCTGGTGGCGGGATGGACGGCGCCGGAAAGCGATGAGGCGATCAGTAGTGAGTCGATGCGCATTCTTGACCTGTTGCTTGAGGAGATGCCTCTCAAAAGGGCGGCGGCGCTGGCGGCTGAGATCACGGGTGAGCGCAAGAATGTGCTGTATCAGGTGGCCCTGAATAAACAGAAAGAGCAATAAATTGCGTAGCAGGGTGGCCAAAGGCTTTTAGCGCTTGTTCTTGGGCCTCTCTGCCGTTAACCTTCGCGGCGGAGAGTCGATTGGACAGTCGCTGCCCTCTATGAAAATTAGAGGGGGGAGGAAAGTCCGGGCTCCATAGGGCGGAGTGCCAGGTAATGCCTGGGAGGCGTGAGCCTACGGAAAGTGCCACAGAAAATAACCGCCTAAGCACTTCGGTGCCGGTAAGGGTGAAAAGGTGCGGTAAGAGCGCACCGCACGTCTGGTAACAGTTCGTGGCTAGGTAAACCCCACTCGGAGCAAGACCAAATAGGGTTCCAAGGCGTGGCCCGCGCTGGAACCGGGTAGGTTGCTAAAGATGTCCAGTGATGGCCATCGTAGAGGAATGACTGTCCTCGACAGAACCCGGCTTACAGATCGACTCTCCACCTTTTCCCTCCCTGCTTGAATCAATAGCAGAAGCGTTTTTGTAATACCGAAAAAATCTTACTCTTAATAAATTACTTTAACTTCGTGCTGCAGCTTATTGGGCTGTCTGAAGTTGATGCTCTGGAATGCCCTCCGAATTCTCGTTACCTCTCCTTTTAGTCTCCTAAATCTCCGTTCTATAAGGCTTTTCCGTCGCTGCGCGCCTTGACGGTGGTGTGGGCGCATTCCTATAGTGTGCGCAAGTGGCGGAAAGTGGCATGAAGTGGGTTTTTTGAGCGCAAAACGCTAAAATTTGGAGAAACGCTGACGTGTTTCGCGGAGCTAACGCTATCAGTCTCGATGCAAAAGGCCGTCTCGCCATGCCGAGCCGGTATCGTGACGAGCTCGTTTCGCGAAGTTCTGGGCAATTAATCGTCACCATTGACGCGGTTGATCCTTGTTTGTGTGTTTACCCCCTCGATGAGTGGGAGCTGATAGAAACCAAGCTGCGCGCACTGCCTTCGCTTCGCGAAGAGAACCGTCGTTTGCAGCGTTTGCTGATTGGTAATGCCGTCGATCTCGAGCTCGATGGCAGTGGTCGTTTTCTGGTGCCACCGCGCCTGCGTGAATATGCCAAGTTGGATAAGCGCGCAATGCTGGTGGGCCAACTGAACAAGTTCCAATTGTGGGACGAGGATGCCTGGGATGCTGTTTCTGCAGCTGACCTGGCGGCTATTCAACAACCGGGCGCCATGCCTGATGAACTGCGTGATTTGATCCTGTGACTATTGATAGCGGCTTTAACCACATCACCGTGCTGCTTGACGAAGCCGTCGAGGCTCTCGCCGTGCGCCCTGATGGCTGCTATCTGGATGGCACCTTCGGCCGTGGCGGGCATAGCCGCTTGATTCTCAGCAAGCTCGGAACGGAGGGCCGGCTCCTCGGATTCGACAAGGACCCCCAAGCGATTGCCACCGGGCAAGCGCTAGCGGCCGAAGACGGCCGCTTTGTCGTTGTACAGCGCAGTTTTGCCGAGTTGGGTTCGGAGGTCGCGGAGCGCGGCCTGGCAGGCAAGGTCAGTGGTGTTCTGCTGGATCTTGGCGTGTCTTCTCCACAGCTGGACGATCCTGAGCGTGGCTTCAGTTTTCTCAATGATGGCCCTCTGGACATGCGCATGGACCCGACTCGTGGTATTAGCGCTGCGCAGTTCATTGCCACCGCGCCCGTCGAGGAAATTGCCCGTGTGTTCAAGGAGTACGGCGAAGAGCGCTTCTCCGGGCGCATGGCGCGAGCCGTGGTCGAGCGTCGTGAAATCCAGCCCTTCGAACGTACTGCCGATCTGGCCGAAGTATTGAAAGTCGCCAATCCTGCCTGGGAGAAGGGCAAGAATCCTGCTACCCGGGCTTTCCAGGGATTGCGCATCCATGTGAATAACGAACTGGGCGATCTCGAGGCCGGCCTTGAAGCAGCGCTGGAGTCGCTGGAAGTGGGCGGTCGCTTGGTGGTGATCAGCTTTCACTCCCTGGAAGATCGCATCGTCAAATTATTCATGCGGCGCCTGGTGAAGGGCGAGTCCGACAATCTGCCGCGCAACCTGCCGGTACGTTTTGAAGCCTTCGTGCCGAAAATCAAGATTCATGGCAAAGCGCAGTTCGCCTCCGAGGCCGAGCTCAAAGCCAATCCCCGTTCCCGTAGTGCGGTCATGCGTGTTGCGGAGAAGCTTCGGTGAGCAAGCTCTTCGCCAAGCCTCTTCCAGGCGGAAGCTTTTTCATGCTTCTGCTATTCGTTGGCGTTTTGGTCTCCGCGATTGCGGTGTCCTACAGCGCTCACTGGAATCGTCAATTACTCAATACGCTGTATGGCGAGTTGAGTGTGCGTGACAAGGCCCAGGCCGAATGGGGACGGTTGATTCTTGAGCAAAGCACCTGGACCGCTCATAGCCGGATCGAAGTGCTGGCCACTGAACAGCTGAAGATGCACATCCCGGGCGCGGCTGAAGTTCGCATGGTGGCGCCATGAAACTTGAAGGCGCTCTCTACCCTTGGCGTTTCCGTGTGGTGCTGGGCTTGCTGGCGATCATGGTGTCGGCGATTGGCTGGCGCATTATCGATTTGCAGGTGGTCGACCGTGACTTCCTCAAGGGGCAGGGCGATGCGCGCAGTGTCCGGCATATTCCTATCCCTGCCCATCGTGGCCTGATCACCGACCGCAATGGCGAGCCTCTGGCCGTAAGTACGCCAGTGACCACGCTTTGGGCCAATGCCAAGGAAATGCAATTGGCCAAGGACCGCTGGCCAGCATTGGCCATGGCCCTTGGTCAGGACCCCAAGGCGCTGACTGAGCGTCTCGAAGCTCAGGCCAATAAAGAATTCATCTACCTGGTTCGGGGTCTGACCCCTGAACAGGGCCAAGCGGTGCTCGATCTGAAGGTGCCGGGCGTCTATGGCATCGAGGAGTTCCGGCGTTTCTATCCGGCCGGCGAAGTGACTGCGCACATGGTTGGTTTTACCGACATTGACGACCGTGGCCGCGAAGGGGTCGAGCTGGCCTATGACGAATGGCTCGCCGGCGTTCCCGGCAAGCGCCAGGTGATCAAGGACCGGCGAGGCAGATTGATCAAGGATGTCCAGGTCACCAAGAACGCCAAGGCCGGCAAGCCCTTGGCGTTGTCGATTGACCTGCGCCTGCAATACCTGGCCAACCGTGAACTGCGCAATGCCATTGTCGAAAACGGCGCCAAGGCCGGCAGCCTGGTGATCATGGACGTGAAGACCGGCGAGATCCTGGCCATGGTCAACCAGCCGACCTACAACCCGAACAATCGCCGCAATCTGCAGCCGGCGATGATGCGTAACCGCGCGATGATCGACGTATTCGAGCCCGGCTCGACCATGAAGGCGATCTCCATGAGTGCCGCCCTGGAAACCGGACGCTGGAAGCCCAGCGATACTGTCGAGGTTTATCCGGGCACCCTGCAGTTGGGCAAGTACACCATTCGTGACGTGTCGAAGACCGAAGGGCCGGTGCTCGATCTGACCGGTATTCTGATCAACTCCAGTAACGTCGGCATGAGTAAGGTCGCCTTCGATATCGGTGGCGAAACCATTTTCCGTCTGGCGCAGAAGATCGGTCTGGGTCAGGACACAGGCCTCGGCTTCCCTGGCGAGCGAGTCGGCAACCTGCCGAACTACCGTGAGTGGCGCAAGGCTGAAACCGCAACTCTGTCTTATGGCTACGGCCTCTCGGTGACCGCGATCCAACTGGTCCACGCGTTTTCCGCGTTGGCCAACAATGGTCGGATTGCTCCGCTGACGCTGATCAAATCCGACAAGACGCCGCAAACCGCTCAGGTGATTCCGGAAAACGTCGCTAAAACCATGCAGGGCATGCTGCAGCAGGTGATCGAGGCTCCCCGGGGCGTGTTCCGTGCCCAGGTCCCGGCCTATCACGTGGCTGGCAAGAGTGGTACCGCGCGCAAGACGTCGGTAGGCACCAAGGGCTATGCCGAGAACTCCTATCGTTCGCTATTTGCCGGTTTCGGCCCGATGAGCGATCCGCGCTACGCCATCGTGGTAGTGATCGACGAGCCGAGCAAGGCCGGTTACTTCGGTGGCCTGGTATCGGCTCCGGTGTTCAGCAAAGTGATGTCCGGCACCCTGCGCCTGATGAACATCACTCCGGATAATCTGCCGGCCACGCAACAGGCCAATGTGGCGCCCGGTACCCCAGTACGAGCCAATGGAGGGCGCGGCTAATGTCTCTTAGCCTGAACAAGATTTTCGCCCACGCCGGCCGCGATCTGCTGATCCGCGAGTTGACGCTGGACAGCCGCAATGTACGTGCCGGTGATTTGTTCCTGGCGGTACCCGGCGCCAAGTTTGACGGCCGTGCACATATTGCCGACGCCTTGCAGCGCGGTGCTGCTGCAGTGGCCTATGAGGTGGAAGGTGCAACCGTGCTGCCGCTGACCGATGTGCCGCTGATTCCAGTCAAGGGCCTGGCGGCGCAGTTGTCGGACATTGCCGGGCGCTTTTATGGGGATCCAAGCCGCCAGCTGAATCTGGTGGGCGTGACCGGTACCAACGGCAAGACCAGCGTCACCCAGTTGGTGGCCCAGGCGCTGGATCTTTTGGGCCAGCGTTGCGGTTTGGTAGGCACGCTGGGTACTGGCTTCTATGGCGCGCTGGAAAGTGGCTTGCACACCACGCCTAACCCTATCGCGGTGCAGGCGACCCTGGCTGATCTGAAGAACGCCGGTGCCAAGGCGGTGGCCATGGAGGTCTCGTCCCATGGTCTGGATCAGGGGCGCGTGGCGGCCCTGGCTTTCGATGTTGCGGTGCTGACCAATCTGTCCCGCGACCATCTGGATTACCACGGAACCATGCAAGCCTATGGCGCAGCCAAGGCGAAGCTCTTCAACTGGACTGACCTGCGTTGCCGGGTGATCAATCTCGATGATGAGTTCGGTCGGCAACTGGCAGCGGACAAGCACGAATCGCGGTTGATAACCTACAGCCTCGAGGATGCCTCTGCTTATCTGTACTGCCGTGAGGCGAACTTTGATGACGACGGCGTGCGCGCAACCCTGGTGACTCCGCAGGGTGAACACCATCTGCGCAGCACCTTGCTCGGACGCTTCAACCTGAGCAATGTGCTGGCGGCGGTCGGTGCTTTGTTGGGCCTGGAGTACGCACTGGATGAAATTCTCGCCGTGCTGCCCAAGCTCGAAGGTCCTGCTGGGCGCATGCAACGCCTGGGGGGTGGTACTCAACCCTTGGTGGTCGTGGATTACGCCCACACTCCGGATGCTCTGGAGAAAGTATTGCTGGCCCTGCGCCCTCACGCCAAGGGGCGCCTGCTCTGCCTGTTCGGCTGCGGCGGTGACCGCGATCGCGGCAAGCGTCCGCTGATGGCAGAAGTGGTAGAGCGCCTGGCAGATGGCGTGCTGGTCACCGATGACAATCCACGCAGCGAAGACCCAGCGCAGATTTTCGACGATATCCGTGCTGGTTTCAGCGCGGTAGACAAGGTCGATTTTGTAGCCGGTCGTGGTCTCGCCATTGCTCGATTGATCGCCGCCGCGTCGGCAGACGATGTGGTGGTTCTGGCGGGCAAGGGCCATGAGGATTATCAGGAGATCAATGGCCAGCGCCATGACTTCTCCGACCTTGCTGAAGCCGACAAGGCCTTGACTGCATGGGAGGTGGCACATGCTTAAAGCCTTGCTGCTCAGTGAAGTATCGGCCCCATTGGACGCCCGCCTGATCGCGGGCGATGTGCGTTTCAGTGGTGTCAGTATCGATAGCCGGGCGATTCAGGCGGGTCAGTTGTTCGTTGCCTTGACCGGCCCCCGTTTTGACGGTCACGACTACTTGAACGAAGTGGCGGGCAAAGGTGCCGTAGCCGCGTTGGTCGAACGTGAAGTTCCCGACAGCGCGCTGCCTCAGTTGCTGGTCAAGGACACCCGTCTGGCCCTCGGCCAATTGGGTGCTCTGAATCGTGGCGCCTTTACCCGGCCGGTGGCTGCGGTGACGGGTTCCAGCGGCAAGACCACGGTCAAGGAGATGCTGGCCAGTATCCTGCGTACCCGTGGTCCGGTGCTGGCAACCCGGGGCAACCTGAACAATGACCTGGGCGCGCCGCTGACACTTCTGGAGCTGGCCCCCGAACACACCGCTGCCGTGATCGAGCTTGGCGCGTCGCGCATCGGCGAAATCGCCTACACCGTGGCCATGACTCGTCCCCATGTGGCGATCATCAATAACGCTGGTACCGCTCACGTCGGTGAGTTCGGCGGCCCGGAGAAAATCGTCGAAGCCAAGGGCGAAATTCTCGAGGGGCTCGATAGCGCCGGGATTGCCGTGCTGAATCTGGACGACAAGGCCTTCCCGATCTGGAAGACCCGCGCCGCCGGTCGTCAGGTGCTGAGCTTTGCCCTGGACAACAGCGCAGCAGATTTTCATGCCTCGGATATCGGTCGTGATGCCCGTGGTTGCCCGTCCTTCACATTGCACAGCCCAAAGGGCGTGGATAGGGTGCAATTGAACCTGCTTGGCACCCATAACGTGGCCAACGCCTTGGCCGCCGCAGCCGCGGCCCATGCCATGGGCGTCTCGCTGTTCGGCATCGTCACCGGCCTGAATGCGGTGCAGCCGGTCAAGGGCCGCACCGTTGCCCAACTGGCCAAGAACGGCATGCGGGTGATTGATGACACTTACAACGCAAACCCCACCTCAATGTGTGCCGCCGTTGATATACTCGCCGGCTTTTCCGGCCGCACCGTCCTGGTGCTCGGAGACATCGGCGAGTTGGGCGAGTGGGCGGAGCAGGGGCACCGCGAAGTAGGTGCGTATGCCGCTGGCAAGGTTTCGGCCCTCTACGCCGTAGGCCCGATGATGGCTCATGCTGTCGCCGCCTTCGGCGAACACGCGCGCCACTTCGCCAGCCAGGCTGATCTGATTGCTGCCCTGGACGTCGAGCAAGACCCAAATACCACCATTTTGATCAAGGGATCGCGCAGCGCGGTGATGGAAAACATCGTCGCGGCTTTGTGCGGCTCGAGCACGGAGAAACATTGATGCTGCTGCTGCTAGCGGAGTACCTGCAACAGTTCTACAAAGGCTTCGCGGTCTTTCAGTACCTGACCCTGCGCGGGATTCTCGGGGTACTGACTGCGCTGTCTTTGGCGCTGTGCCTGGGTCCGTGGATGATCCGTACTCTGCAAAACCGGCAGATCGGCCAGGCCGTGCGTAATGACGGTCCGCAATCTCACCTGTCCAAGTCGGGTACACCGACCATGGGGGGCGCGCTGATTCTTTCCGCCATCGGTATCAGCACCCTGCTCTGGGCCGACCTGCGCAACCACTATGTGTGGGTAGTGCTGGTGGTGACCCTGGCGTTTGGCGCCATCGGTTGGGTCGATGACTACCGCAAGGTGATCGAGAAGAACTCCCGTGGCTTGCCCAGCCGCTGGAAGTATTTCTGGCAATCGGTGTTCGGCCTGGGCGCTGCGATCTTCCTTTATATGACCGCGCAGAGCCCGGTGGAAACCACCTTGCTGATCCCGATGCTCAAGGACGTGAGCATTCCTCTGGGCATCGGTTTCGTGGTCCTGACCTACTTCGTCATCGTCGGTTCGAGCAACGCGGTCAACCTGACCGACGGCCTCGATGGCCTGGCGATCATGCCGACGGTGATGGTCGGCGGCGCGCTGGGGATCTTCTGCTACCTGTCGGGTAACGTGAAGTTCGCCGAATACCTGCTGATTCCTTATGTACCGGGGGCGGGCGAGCTGATCGTCTTCTGCGGTGCGCTGATCGGTGCCGGCCTGGGCTTCTTGTGGTTCAACACCTATCCGGCACAAGTTTTCATGGGCGATGTCGGCGCGCTGGCGCTGGGCGCGGCCCTGGGCACCATCGCCGTGATCGTCCGTCAGGAAATCGTCCTGTTCATCATGGGCGGCGTGTTCGTGATGGAGACCCTGTCGGTGGTGATCCAGGTGGCTTCCTTCAAATTGACCGGTCGCCGTGTGTTCCGCATGGCACCTATTCACCACCACTTTGAACTCAAGGGCTGGCCCGAGCCTCGTGTGATCGTCCGTTTCTGGATCATCACCGTGATTCTCGTGTTGATCGGCCTTGCCACCCTGAAGCTGAGGTAGAACGAGTGTCTCTGATCGCTTCTGACCACTTCCGCATCGTTGTCGGCCTCGGCAAGAGCGGCATGTCCCTGGTTCGCTTCCTGGCGAACCGGGGCGTTGCTTTTGCGGTGGCCGATACGCGGGAGAATCCACCTGAGCTGGCCACGCTGCGTCGTGACTACCCGCAGGTGGACGTGCGTTGTGGCGAGCTGGATGTCGAGTTCCTGTGCCGTGCCGACGAGCTCTACGTGAGCCCAGGCTTGGCCCTGGCGACCCCGGCCCTGCAGGCCGCTGCTGCCCGTGGCGTGAAATTGTCCGGTGACATCGAGCTGTTCGCGCGTAACGCGAAGGCGCCGATTGTCGCCATCAGCGGTTCCAACGCGAAAAGCACCGTGACCACCCTGGTGGGCGAGATGGCCGCTGCGGCGGGCAAGCGGGTCGCCGTGGGCGGCAACCTGGGCACTCCGGCCCTGGATCTGCTCAGCGACGACGTCGAGCTGTACGTGATGGAGTTGTCCAGCTTCCAGCTGGAGACCACTGACCAGCTGTGCGCTGAAGTGGCCACCGTGCTGAACATCAGCGAAGACCATATGGACCGCTACAGCGGCCTGCCGGCCTATCACCTGGCCAAGCACCGGATCTTCCGGGGCGCGCGGCAAGTGGTGGTCAATC
Source organism: Pseudomonas sp. JDS08PS003 (assembly GCF_045013505.1). Classification (NCBI taxonomy): domain Bacteria; kingdom Pseudomonadati; phylum Pseudomonadota; class Gammaproteobacteria; order Pseudomonadales; family Pseudomonadaceae; genus Pseudomonas; species Pseudomonas sp. JDS08PS003. The sequence continues at coordinate 5,984,066 of NZ_CP120724.1, read as the reverse complement.
GCCAGGATGCGCTGTCCCGGCCGTTGCTGAGTGAGAACCTGCCGTGCTGGACCTTTGGCCTGGGTAAGCCCGATTTCAAGGGCTTTGGCCTACGGGAAGAAAAGGGTGAGAAGTACCTGGCCTTCGAGTTCCAGAACCTGATGCCGGTGCGCGAACTGAAGATCCGTGGTGCCCATAACCAGTCCAACGCCCTGGCGGCATTGGCCCTGGGGCATGCGGTCGGCTTGCCGTTCGACGCCATGCTTTCGGCTCTGCGCACCTTCGCCGGCCTGGAGCACCGTTGCCAGTGGGTTCGCGACGTGGATGGCGTGGGTTATTACAACGATTCCAAAGCCACCAACGTCGGCGCCGCCCTGGCTGCCATCGAAGGCCTGGGCGCGGACATCGATGGCAAGATCGTGCTGATCGCCGGTGGCGACGGCAAGGGCGCCGAGTTCAAGGATCTTCGGGATCCGGTAGCGGCCAACTGCCGCGCGGTGATCTTGATGGGCCGTGACTCCGACAAGATCGGTGAGGCGGTTGGCGATGCCGTGCCGCTGATTCGTGTCGATTCGCTGGCCGACGCTGTGGCTCAATGCCGCGCCGCTGCACAGCCTGGCGACGTGGTGTTGCTGTCGCCCGCCTGCGCCAGTTTCGACATGTTCAAGAATTACGAAGACCGGGGTCACCAGTTCGTCCGTGTCGTGGAGGAGCTGGCATGAACTTGAGGAATTTCATCAAGCCGTATCCGTCGCCGCTTATCACCGGGCGTGGCATCGACCTGGATTTCCCGATGCTCGCCGGCTGCCTGACGCTGCTCGGCCTGGGGCTGGTCATGATTGCATCGGCCTCTACCGAAGTGGCGGCGGCGCAGTCGGGCAGTGCCCTGTACTACATGATTCGCCACCTGATCTACATCGTGCTGGGCCTGGGGGCCTGCATTGTTACCATGATGATTCCCATCGCCACCTGGCAGCGCCTGGGCTGGATGATGCTGATTGGTGCCTTCGGTTTGCTGGTGATGGTGATCATTCCGGGGATCGGCCGTGAAGTGAACGGTTCGATGCGCTGGATCGGTTTCAGCTTCTTTAACGTTCAGCCCTCCGAGATTGCCAAGGTGTTCGTGGTGATCTACCTCGCCGGCTACTTGGTGCGGCGCCAGAAGGAAGTGCGTGAAAGCTGGATGGGCTTCTTCAAGCCATTCATCGTTCTGCTCCCAATGGCGGGCCTGCTGCTGATGGAGCCGGACTTCGGTGCCACCGTGGTGATGATGGGGGCCGCAGCGGCGATGCTGTTCCTCGGCGGTGTCGGGCTGTTCCGGTTTTCCCTGATGGTGGTCCTGGCAGTGGCAGCGGTTGTCTTGCTGATTCAGATGCAGCCCTATCGAATGGCGCGTCTGACCAACTTTGCCGACCCCTGGGCGGACCAGTTCGGTGCCGGATATCAATTGTCCCAGGCACTGATTGCGTTTGGTCGCGGCGAGTGGCTGGGGGTTGGACTGGGTAACAGCGTGCAGAAGCAGTTTTATCTGCCGGAGGCTCACACCGATTTCGTGTTCTCGGTATTGGCCGAAGAGCTGGGTGCCGTGGGCTCCTTGTGCACGGTGGCACTGTTCGTATTCGTCTGTATTCGCGGCATGTACATCGGTCTGTGGGCCGAGAAAGCCAAGCAGTTCTTTGCCGCCTATGTGGCTTATGGCTTGTCGTTCCTATGGATTGGTCAGTTCTTGATCAATATCGGGGTGAACGTCGGTCTGCTGCCGACCAAGGGGCTGACCCTACCGTTCCTCAGTTATGGCGGTAGTTCGTTGGTGATCTGCTGCGCCTGCCTCGGATTGTTGCTGCGTATCGAATGGGAGAGCAGAACCCACCTGGGCAGTGAAGAGATGGAGTTCAGTGAGAGTGACTTTGCCGAGGATCCAGTCCATGGGCGCTAACGTGCTGATCATGGCGGGCGGCACCGGTGGCCACGTGTTCCCGGCGCTGGCGTGTGCCCGCGAGTTCCAGGCCCGTGGCTACAGCGTGCACTGGTTGGGTACTCCCCGTGGGATCGAGAACGAACTGGTACCGGCGGCCGGCTTGCCGCTGCATCTGATCAACGTCACCGGGCTGCGGGGCAAGGGCAAGCTGTCGCTGCTCAAGGCGCCGTTCGTCCTGATCAAGGCGGTGCTCCAGGCGCGGCGGATCATTCGCCAACTCAATCCGGTCTGTGTGCTGGGTTTTGGTGGTTATGTGACCGGCCCTGGTGGTGTTGCCGCCAAGTTGTCCGGGGTGCCGGTCATCGTTCATGAACAGAATGCCGTGGCCGGTACCGCCAATCGGCTGCTGGTGCCGTTGGCCGCCCGAGTCTGCGAAGCTTTCCCGGACACCTTCGGGGCCTCGGACAGCCGCCGCACCACGGGCAATCCGGTGCGTACCGAACTGTTCCTCGAAACACCGCGCGAGGCCCTGGCCGGACGCAAGGCGCGTTTGCTGATCCTGGGCGGAAGCCTGGGGGCAGAGCCGTTGAACAAATTACTGCCGGAAGCCCTGGCACAGGTCGCCCCCGAGCTGCGCCCGGAGGTGTTCCATCAGGCCGGTAAAAACCACGATGAAGTCACTGCAGAGCGCTATCGCGCGGCCGGCGTCGAGGCGCAGGTGCAGCCCTTTATCAAAGACATGGCTCAAGCCTATGGCTGGGCCGACCTGGTGGTCTGTCGCGCAGGCGCGTTGACTGTCAGCGAACTGGCTGCCGCCGGTCTGCCTTCGATGCTGGTGCCTTTGCCCCATGCGATCGACGATCACCAGACCCGCAATGCCGAATATTTGGCTCGTGAAGGTGCTGCCTTCCTGATGCCGCAAAGAACGACTGGTGCAGCGGACCTTGCCGCTCGCCTGACAGAGGTTTTGATGCAACCAGAACGACTCGACAACATGGCCCAGGCCGCGCGCCGCCTGGCCAAACCCGACGCCACCCGTGATGTGGTGAATATCTGCCTGGAGGTGGTCCATGGTTGAGAATCAAAAAGCCATGCCGCAACCGGAAATGCGCCGCATCCGCCGTATCCACTTCGTCGGCATCGGCGGCGTGGGCATGTGCGGGATTGCCGAGGTGCTGCTGAACCTGGGTTACCAGGTCTCCGGTTCCGATCTCAAGGCGTCGCCGGTCACCGAGCGCCTGGAGTCCTTTGGCGCGCAGATTTTCATCGGCCATCGCGCCGAAAACGCCGCCAATGCCGATGTGCTGGTGGTGTCCAGCGCCGTGAATACCTCGAACCCGGAAGTCGCCACTGCCCTGGAACGCCGTATTCCGGTGGTGCCGCGGGCGGAGATGCTCGCCGAGCTGATGCGCTACCGTCATGGCGTGGCCGTGGCCGGTACCCATGGCAAGACCACCACCACCAGCCTGCTGGCCTCGGTGTTCGCCGCTGGTGGCCTGGACCCGACTTTTGTCATCGGTGGCCGGCTCAATGCAGCGGGCACCAATGCACAGCTGGGCACCAGCCGTTACCTGATTGCCGAAGCCGACGAAAGCGATGCCAGCTTCCTGCACCTGCAGCCGCTGGTAGCCGTAGTCACCAATATTGACGCCGACCATATGGCGACCTACGACGGTGACTTCAACAAACTGAAGAAAACCTTCGTCGACTTCCTGCACAACCTGCCGTTCTATGGGCTGGCGGTGATGTGCCTGGACGATCCGGTGGTGCGCGATATCCTGCCGCTGGTCAAGCGTCCGACCGTGACCTATGGCTTCAGCGAAGAAGCCGACGTGCGCGCCATCAATGTACGCCAGCAAGGCATGCAGACCTTCTTCACCGTGCTGCGTCGCGACCGCGAGCCGCTGGATGTATCGGTGAACATGCCGGGCAACCACAATGTGCTCAACTCCCTGGCGACCATCTGTATCGCCACCGACGAAGGCATCAGCGACGAAGCCATTGTCCAGGGCCTGTCGGGCTTCCAGGGTGTGGGCCGGCGCTTCCAGGTTTACGGCGAGCTGCCGGTGGAAGGCGGCAACGTCATGCTGGTGGACGACTACGGGCACCACCCGACCGAGGTCGCGGCAGTAATCAAGGCCGTGCGTGGTGGCTGGCCTGAGCGCCGCCTGGTGATGGTCTACCAGCCGCACCGCTTCAGCCGTACCCGTGACCTGTACGACGACTTCGTGCAGGTGCTGGCCGATGCCAACGTCCTGCTGTTGATGGAGGTCTACCCGGCCGGCGAAGAGCCGATCCCCGGCGCCGACAGTCGCCAGCTATGCCACAGCATTCGTCAGCGTGGCCAGCTGGATCCGATCTACATCGAACGTGGCGTCGATCTGGCGCCGCTGGTCAAGCCGTTGCTGCGCGCCGGTGACATCCTGTTGTGCCAAGGTGCCGGTGATATCGGCGGCCTTGCGCCTAAATTGCTCAGCAGCCCGCTGTTCGCCGGTGCTGTGGCCGCTGGCAAGGGGGCGAAATGACCGCTGCCTACGCCAATCTGTTCTCCACCGTGAAGCCGAGCGATTTCGGTCGCGTTGCCGTGCTCTACGGCGGCAAGAGCGCCGAGCGCGAAGTGTCGTTGAAGTCCGGCAAGGCCGTAATTGAAGCCTTGCAGAGTGGCGGTGTGAACGCCTTCGGCATTGATGTCGGCGACGACCTGCTGCAGCGCCTCTTGAGCGAGAAGATTGATCGCGCCTTCATCATTCTCCACGGTCGTGGCGGTGAAGACGGCAGCATGCAAGGCCTGCTCGAGTGCCTGGGGATTCCCTACACCGGTAGCGGCATCCTTGCTTCGGCTCTGGCCATGGACAAACTGCGCACCAAGCAGGTCTGGCACAGCCTGGGGATTCCGACGCCGCGCCACGCAGTATTGAGCTCCGAGGCCGACTGTATTTCCGCAGTGGCGGAACTGGGCCTGCCTTTGATCGTCAAACCGGCTCATGAAGGCTCCAGTATCGGTATGGCCAAGGTGACTTCCGCGCCCGAATTGATCGACGCATGGAAGGCGGCCAGTACCTACGATTCGCAAGTGTTGGTCGAACAATGGATCCAAGGTCCGGAGTTCACCATCGCGACTCTGCGTGATCAGGTGTTGCCCCCGATCGCCCTGGGTACTCCCCACACTTTTTACGACTACGACGCCAAGTACCTGGCTTCCGATACTCAGTACCGGATTCCGTGCGGCCTCGATAGCGCCAAGGAACAGGAACTCATGGACCTCACGGCGAAAGCCTGTGAGGCGCTCGGTATTGCCGGTTGGGCGCGTGCCGATGTGATGCAGGATGCCCAGGGACAGTTCTGGTTCCTGGAAGTGAACACCGCTCCGGGGATGACCGACCACAGTCTGGTGCCGATGGCCGCTCGTGCGGCCGGTCTGGATTTCCAGCAGTTGGTCCTGGCCATCCTGGCAGCCAGTCTTGAGGCGAGAGGTTAAGTCCATGCAAGGCGCGTCGCTTCGTCATCAGCAACCCGCACCCGGCCGCAAGCCGGTGCCGCGGGGTGCCAGCCGAATGGTGGCTAAAGAGCCGATGTCGGTGCGCCTGCCGAAAGCCAACTTTGGCTTTCTGAAAAGCCTGTTCTGGCCGGTGCTGCTGGTGGCTCTGGGGTTTGGCACCTATGAAGGTGCCCAGCGTCTGTTGCCGTACGCCGACCGCCCGATCACCAAGATCGCGGTGCAGGGGGACTTGAGCTACATCAGCCAGCAGGCGGTGCAGCAGCGGATCGCGCCTTATGTCGCGGCGAGCTTCTTCACCATCGACCTGGCGAGCATGCGCACCGAACTGGAACAGATGCCCTGGATCGCCCACGCCGAAGTTCGTCGGGTGTGGCCGGACCAAGTGGTGATTCGCCTGGAAGAGCAACTGCCGGTAGCCCGTTGGGGCGACGAGGCACTGTTGAACAACCAGGGCCAGGCCTTCACTCCGCGTGAGCTGGCGAACTATGAACACTTGCCGCAGTTGTTCGGGCCGCAGCGGGCCCAGCAGCAAGTGATGCAGCAGTATCAGGTGTTGAGCCAGATGCTGCGGCCGCTGGGCTTTTCGATCGCCCGTCTGGAGCTGCGCGAGCGCGGCAGCTGGTTCCTGACCACCGGTGCCGGCAGTGCCGGTCCGGGTATCGAGTTGCTCCTGGGTCGCGATCATCTGGTGGAGAAGATGCGCCGCTTCATTGCCATTTATGAAAAAACGCTGAAAGAACAGATCACGAATATCGCGCGCATCGATCTGCGTTATGCCAACGGCCTGGCCGTGGGCTGGCGCGATCCGGCGGCACCCACGACGGCGCAACCTGCCGTCGCGAAGAATTAAGAAGAGGCAGGACCATGGCAAATGTGCAAAGCGGCAAAATGATCGTCGGCCTGGATATCGGCACCTCCAAGGTTGTGGCGCTGGTAGGCGAAGTCGCGGCCGATGGCTCGCTGGAAATCGTCGGCATCGGCACCCATCCTTCCCGCGGCCTGAAGAAGGGCGTGGTGGTGAATATCGAATCCACTGTGCAGTCGATCCAGCGCGCGGTGGAAGAGGCGCAACTGATGGCGGGCTGCCGTATTCACTCGGCGTTCGTTGGTGTGGCGGGTAATCACATTCGCAGCCTGAACTCCCACGGCATCGTGGCGATCCGCGATCGGGAAGTCAGCTCGGCGGACCTGGAGCGGGTATTGGATGCAGCCCAGGCTGTGGCGATCCCGGCTGACCAGCGAGTCCTGCATACCCTGCCGCAGGATTACGTGATCGATAACCAGGAAGGCGTGCGCGAGCCCCTGGGCATGTCCGGCGTGCGTCTGGAAGCCAAGGTGCACGTGGTGACCTGCGCGGTGAATGCGGCACAGAACATCGAGAAGTGCGTGCGCCGCTGCGGCCTGGAAATCGACGACATCATCCTCGAGCAACTGGCCTCCGCCTACTCGGTACTCACCGACGACGAGAAAGAGCTGGGCGTGTGCCTGGTGGACATCGGCGGCGGCACCACCGACATGGCGATCTTCACCGAAGGCGCGATCCGTCACACCGCGGTGATCCCGATTGCCGGCGATCAGGTGACCAACGACATCGCCATGGCCTTGCGCACACCGACCCAGTACGCCGAGGAAATCAAGATCCGTTACGCCTGCGCCCTGGCCAAGCTGGCCGGTGCCGGCGAAACCATCAAGGTGCCGAGCGTTGGCGATCGTCCGCCGCGCGAGCTGTCGCGTCAGGCCCTGGCCGAAGTGGTCGAGCCGCGTTACGACGAATTGTTCACCCTGATTCAGGCTGAGCTGCGTCGTAGCGGCTACGAAGACCTGATCCCAGCGGGCATCGTGCTCACTGGTGGCACCTCGAAGATGGAAGGCGCGGTGGAACTGGCCGAGGAAATTTTCCACATGCCGGTTCGTCTGGGCGTGCCCCACAGTGTCAAGGGCCTGTCCGACGTGGTGCGCAACCCGATCTATTCCACCGGCGTTGGCTTGCTGCTGTACGGACTGCAGAAACAGTCCGACGGCATCTCGTTCTCCGGCATCGGCAGCCGCGACAGCTACAGCAGCGACGAGCCCAAGACCGCGTTGCTGGACCGCATCAAGAGCTGGGTCCAGGGCAACTTCTAAAGATTTACCGCAACACCGTTTCAAAGCAGTAGGCAGTAGGCGAAAAACTAGAGAAATGAAAGGAGAGGGAAAATGTTCGAACTCGTAGACAACATCCCGCAGAGTCCGGTAATCAAGGTTATCGGTGTTGGCGGTGGCGGCGGCAACGCGGTCAATCACATGGTCAAGAGCAACATCGAAGGCGTCGAGTTCATCTGCGCCAACACTGATGCTCAAGCGCTGAAAAACATCGGCGCGCGGACCATCCTGCAACTGGGTACCGGTGTGACCAAGGGCCTGGGTGCGGGTGCCAATCCGGAAGTCGGCCGTCAAGCCGCTCTGGAAGACCGCGAGCGCATCGCCGAAGTACTGGCGGGCACCAACATGGTGTTCATCACCACTGGCATGGGCGGCGGTACCGGTACCGGTGCGGCGCCGATCATCGCTGAAGTGGCCAAGGAAATGGGCATCCTCACCGTTGCGGTGGTCACCCGTCCGTTCCCGTTCGAAGGCCGCAAGCGCATGCAGATCGCCGATGAGGGCATCCGCGCGCTGAGCGAAAGCGTCGACTCGTTGATCACCATTCCCAACGAGAAGCTGCTGACCATCCTCGGCAAGGACGCCAGCCTGCTGTCGGCGTTTGCCAAGGCTGACGACGTGTTGGCTGGTGCCGTTCGCGGTATCTCCGACATCATCAAGCGTCCGGGCATGATCAACGTCGACTTTGCCGACGTACGTACCGTGATGAGCGAAATGGGCATGGCGATGATGGGCACTGGCTGCGCCAGCGGTCCGAACCGTGCGCGTGAAGCCACTGAAGCGGCCATCCGCAACCCGCTGCTGGAAGACGTGAACCTGGAAGGTGCACGCGGCATCCTGGTGAACATCACCGCCGGTCCTGACCTGTCCCTGGGTGAGTACTCCGACGTGGGTAGCATCATCGAAGCCTTCGCTTCCGAACACGCCATGGTCAAGGTCGGTACCGTTATCGATCCGGACATGCGTGACGAGCTGCATGTAACCGTAGTGGCCACCGGCCTGGGCGCGAAAATCGAGAAGCCTGTGAAGGTCATCGACAACACCGTTCAGACTTCCATGTCCGCACAATCGCAAGCGCCAGCTGCTGCTCGTCAGGAACTGCCGTCGGTGAACTACCGTGACCTGGATCGTCCGACCGTTATGCGCAATCAGGCGCAGTCGAACGCGGCGACCGCGGCGAAGCTGAATCCGCAAGATGATCTGGACTACCTGGACATCCCGGCATTCCTGCGTCGTCAGGCCGATTGATGGAATGTATCAGGGGTATTAGGGTGATTGGTGTTCAGCAAAGGCATGGTCTGCTATTATCGCCAGCCTTTGTTGATACCAGTTCGCAATTTGCGCTGAAGCGGCCCAAGCCATGATTAAACAACGCACCCTGAAGAATATTATCCGTGCCACAGGTGTAGGCCTGCATTCCGGGGAGAAGGTTTACCTGACCCTCAAGCCTGCGCCTGTCGACACCGGCATTGTGTTTTGTCGTGCCGACCTGGACCCTGTGGTGCAGATTCCTGCTCGCGCGGAAAATGTTGGCGAAACCACGATGTCGACCACGTTGGTCAACGGTGACGTCAAAGTGGACACGGTGGAGCACTTGCTCTCGGCCATGGCTGGCCTGGGCATCGATAACGCCTACGTCGAGCTCTCCGCGTCCGAAGTCCCGATCATGGATGGCAGTGCCGGACCCTTCGTATTCCTGATTCAATCTGCTGGCCTCGAAGAACAGGACGCAGCTAAAAAGTTCATCCGCATCCTTCGTGAAGTGACCGTGGAAGACGGCGACAAGCGCGCCACTTTCGTGCCTTTCGATGGTTTTAAAGTGAGCTTCGAGATCGATTTCGATCACCCGGTTTTCCGTGACCGCACCCAGAGTGCAAGCGTGGACTTCTCCAGTACTTCGTTTGTAAAAGAAGTCAGTCGCGCCCGTACCTTTGGTTTCATGAGTGATATCGAGTACCTGCGCAAGCACAACCTCGCACTCGGCGGCAGCGTGGAAAACGCCATTGTGGTCGATTCGGATGGCGTACTGAATGAAGACGGTCTTCGCTACGAAGACGAATTCGTCAAGCACAAGATCCTGGATGCAATTGGTGACCTCTACCTGCTGGGCAACAGCCTGATAGGCGAGTTCAAGGGCTTCAAGTCGGGCCACGCACTGAACAACCAGCTACTGCGCAAGTTGATTGAGCAGAAAGATGCCTGGGAAGTCGTGACCTTCGAAGATGCCAGCACTGCACCGATCTCTTACATGCGTCCGGTCGCGGCCGTGTAATTACTCTCTCTTTCCTTTTGTTTTTGAAGGCCATCCCCCCGGATGGCCTTTTTTTATGCCGCAAGGTTCAGGCGCTGCGCCGTGACATGTTGGAAACCACTCGGTTGCGGCCGCTGTACTTGGCTTGATACAGGGCTTTGTCGGCGTCGCTCACCCATTGGTCGAGGCTGATATCCGGATTGCCCGACCAGGTGTTGATGCCAATGCTTACCGTCAAGGGCGTGGCCTGTTCGCTGACGGACGGCAATGCGGCGATGCTGGCGCGGATTCTCTCGGCGAGTACGGCGGCGCCGGCGCTGTCGGTCCCCGGCAGGATCACCGCGAACTCTTCGCCCCCATAGCGTGCCGCCAGGTCAGCCGGGCGTCCTGCGCAAGCGCCAATGTTCTGCGCCACCACACGCAATGCCTGGTCCCCCAGCGGATGGCCAAAGCGGTCGTTGAACGACTTGAAGTGGTCGACGTCGATCATCAGCAGTGACAGGGGCAGGTTTGCGCGCCGGGCCCGGGCCCACTCATTGTTCAATACCTGGTCCAGGGTACGACGATTGGCCAGGCCGGTGAGGGCATCGACGGCTGCCAGGCGCGCCAGCTCCTGCTCGGCATTCTGCCGGCGCCGCAGTTCGCGACACAGTTGCCAGGTCAGCCAGAACAGGGCGATGCACAGCGCCCCAGTGGCGCCGCTGATCAGCAACGCTGTGCGTTGCCAGGCAGCAAAGACCTCATCGATGGACAGTGCCACGACCACGATCAGCGGCAGGTCGCCCACCTGGGAAAAGGTGTACAGCCGTTGCATCCGATCCACGCTGGACACGCTGCTGAAGCTGCCATTGCCTTCGCGCAGGATGCGGACGAAGTTGGGGCGGTTACTGAAACTCTTGCCAATCAGGTCGTCTGCCAGGGGCGGCTGCTGGGCCAGCAGAACCCCATCGCGGCTGATCAGGTTGATCGAGCCGTTGCGCCCGATATCCAGATTCTTGAACAGCTCATTGAAGTAGCTCAGGCGCATCGCCGCTTCGGCGACGCCAATGAACTCGCCATTCTCGTTGCTGAGCCGACGACTGAAGCTGATCCGCCAGTCATGCTCGGCGGTGCGGGCGCGGAACGGCGGGCTGATCATCATCCTCGGGTCTGGATTGTCGATGTGCGATCGAAAGTACTCGCGATCGGCGTAGTTGCCCGTACGGGGTACGAGCGAAGCCGAGTCGGCCAGCACATCGCCGTGCTTGTCCAGCAACAGGATATCGCCCTTGTAGGGCGCTGCGGTGGCGCGGTCGAACAGCGCCAGATGGCGGATGGGCAGCGAAACGTCCTTCAGGTCGTTGCGTTGCGCCGCACTGATCAGTCCCTTGAGGGACAGGTCGTAGAGTTCGACGTTGCGCAGTACATCAGCGTCGATCAGTTGCACGATGTTGTTCGCGGCACGGGTGGCAGCCTGTTCGGCAGCAGCGTGTTCACGGATCAACAGGTAGGTGACGATACTGAGAATGGCCACGACGATCAGCGAACTGGCCAGGACCAACAGACGTTCCGGATTTGACGCGATTTTCCCTGTGCGGGGTGTCGCACTACTCACGCTCATGATTTTGATTTCTGCTACGTCGACAGATTTAAGTCTAGTGTGGACGTGGGCTACAGAAATCGGTCACGCCTTCGCGCCTGTATAAATCCCGAATAAAAAAAAGGCCAGCAAAACATGCTGGCCTTTTGCTTATATCGGCTTAGAACACGTTGATCGGATAGTCGACGATCACCCGGTACTCATCGGTGTCGTTGTCCAGTGCGCCGTAGCCGTTGCCACCACGGTTGGTAGCCCATTGCAAGCGCACGGCCAGGTCCTTGGCGGTGCCGCCCTGCACCACGTATTTGAGGTCAAGGTCACGTTCCCAGTGCTTGGCATTCTTGCCGTCGGCGCTGTACCAGCTGGCATAGCCGCGGCTGGCCGGATCGACCTTGGTCAGGTCCAGCTCGCCCCGGGAGTAAGACAGGGCCGAGGTCAGGCCCGGCAGGCCGACGCCGGCAAAATCGTAGGCGTACTTGAGCTTCCAGGAGCGCTCGTTGGGACCGTTGAAGTCCGAGTACTGCTGGGAGTTATCCAGGTAGATGCTGTCGCCCTGGGCGATGTAGTCGAATGGCGTGTTGCCGTTGACCCGCTGGTAGGCCGCAGTGATGCTGTGGCTGCCCACGCCCACGGTGAAGTGCAGGCTGTAGGTGTTGTTGTCGATATTGCCCAGCAGCGCCTGGCCCGTGTCCTGGGTGTGATAGAAGTGCAGGCCCGGATTGAGGCTGACCAGATCGTTGAGCGCGTAGGTGTAGTCCAGGTCGTAGTAGTACTGGTTCCAGATGTCCTTGAGCTCGGAGGCATACAGGCTGCTGGTCAAGCCTGGAACACCGCTCCAGGCCACCCCGGTCCAATTCAGGTGCAGGCTTTCGTCACCTTTTTGCAGGGCGCCGTAGGAGGTGCCGATGCGCTTGTGACCGCTCTGGTTGTAGGGCTTGGTGAAGCTGGCCTGGCCGCCTTCGATCAACCAGCCGTCGAAGCTGTGGTTGGTCAGGCTGACGCCGCGGAAGGTCTGCGGCAGCATGCGGCTCATGCCCCCGGCGATCACCGGGTTGTTGAGGAACAGGTCGCCGGCCTTGAGCTCGGTGTCGAAGGCTCGCATCTTCAAGGTGGCACCGGTGGTTGAGAACGAGCCGGGCGCCTTGTGCCGGCCATCTTCGCTGAGGGGCAGGATGCTCGACTTGGTGGTGCCGCCTCCGCCGTCCAGCTTGAGGCCGAGCATAGCGTTGGCATCGATACCAAAGCCCACAGTGCCTTGGGTATAGCCGGACTCGAAGACACCGAGGAAACCCTGGCCCCATTCGATGTTGTCTTTGTTCTGCTGCTGGCGATTGCGGTTCATGTAGTAGTTGCGGGCGTTGAGCTTGAGGCTCGAGCCGGCGACGAAGCCCTGGTTGTCGCTCTCTTCGGCCGCTTGGCCCAAGGCGGGAATAGTTGCAGCGATTGCAATGAATAGCGGGCTGATTCTCAGCGTGGTCCTGAACAACGTGTAGCTCCTTTGGTGAATGAACATGGTTTTTTATTGTGAATTCGGGTGTTTCTTGTTCTGGGTATGACGTATTTGCCATGGGTTTCTCCACAGCAAAAAAAAGCCGCTGAACTCAGCGGCTTTAAGACAACTTACTCCCGGGTTGAAAGCAGAGAAGTTGTCGAGGGAAGCAAGTCGGTAGCGCGGATCAACTGTCTTTCTGAGCGTCGCTCTTACTGTGCTCGGCGGTGATCTTCTGGGCTTGCTGAGTGTTTTGCTGCTGGGCGGCCTGGGCAATCTGTGCTTGTTCGAACGCGGCGGCGCGTGCGGCATTTCTCGCCACGAATCCCTGGGATTCTTCGGCCATGGCCATTGGCACCACGAACAGGGAAGACAAAACAAAGGCGCTGGCCATACCCATACTGTTGGACATTTCTGAAGACCTTCTTGCTGAGCAAGTTCAATTCGGTGCGACAAAAATATAACCATGAGGCGGCTGGAAAAAGAGCTGAACAGGATAAGGACTGTTACCAAAAAAACAACAGTAGGCGCTGGCTTGTAGGGGCTGGCTTGCCAGCGAACGCGCCATATCGTCATGCGCCGGATGTGTTGACGCCTTCGCCGGCAAGCCGGCTCCTACAGAATCCGAGAATCCGAGAATCCCGAGTCAGAGAGGCAGGTACAGGCCGAAGGTGTTGATGCCCCGGTCACTGCGCACGAACACGTCGCCGCCGTGCATCAGGGCGATGGCCTTGACGATGGCCAGCCCCAGGCCGTGGTTGGCGCCGCTGTTGCTGCGGGATGCATCGACCCGGTAGAAGCGCTCGAACAAGCGAGGCAGGTGTTCGCTGGCGATGCCTTGGCCCGGGTTGCTGACGGCGATCGCCACTTGCTGCTCCTGCACTTCAATCCGCACCTGGATCACTTCCCCTGCCGCCGTGTGCTGCACGGCATTGCTCAGCAGGTTGATCAGGGCTCGGCGCAGGTGGGCAATCTCGATCCGCACCTGGGCATCGCCCTGGACCTCGACCCTGACTTGCGCGTCTTCGAGGATGAAGTCCAGGTAGTCCAGGGTTGTGGCCACTTCCGTCGCCAAGGAGGTGCTGGTGAGCTTGGTGGCCTTGCTGCCCTGGTCGGCGCTGGCCAGGAACAGCATGTCGTTGACGATGGAACGCAGCCGTTCCAGCTCTTCAAGGTTGGATTGCAGCACCTCGAAGTAATGCTCCGCCGAGCGGCCGCGGGTCAGGGCCACCTGGGTCTGGCCAATGAGGTTGGTCAGGGGCGAGCGCAGTTCATGGGCGACGTCGGCGTTGAACGACTCCAGGCGCGAGTAGGCCTGCTCGACCCGTTCCAAGGTGGAGTTGAAGGAGTTGACGAACTGGCTCAGTTCCGGCGGCAGGGGCGAGAGCTGCAGGCGTCCGGAGAGGCGCGGCGGAGCCAGGCGCTGCGCCTCCTGGGACAGCTTGATCAGCGGCTTGAGGCCGATCCGCGCCACCCAGTAACCCAGGGCCGAGGCCAGTAGAACACCGACGATGGCCAGGCCGATCAGGGCGATCAGCAACTGGTGCTGGGTCTGGTGGAAGGTATCGGTATCGATGGCAATCAGAAAGCGCAGGGCCGGCCGCTGTTCCTTGGCCGGCAACTGGCTGACCAGTACCCTCAGTGGGTAGGGATGATCGCTCAGAATCAGATCGCGCATGCCCAGCGGACCTTGGGCGAATGCGCGGATCTGTGGGTCCGGGTTGCCGTATTCATAACCGGGGTCACCGCTCACTGCCCAGAAGCGGATGCGTTTGTCCTCCTCGCTGAGCAGCTTGAGCTTGGCGTTGATCTTGGTCCAGTGCTCAGGGGTGCCGTAACGATTCAGGGCCGACTCCAGCACGCTGTAGCGCGCATCCAGCTCGGCTTCCGGCAGCAGGCCCAGGCCCTTGTCCACCTGTTGATAGAGAGCACCACCAATCAGCAGGAAGATCAGCAGTGCCACCAGGGTGAACAGCCCGCTCAGGCGCAGGGCAATGGAGTTACTCGGCACTGCGGCTCTCCAGCACATAACCCATGCCGCGGATGGTGTGCAGCAGCTTGTGTTCGAAAGGGCCATCGAGTTTGGCCCGCAGGCGCTTGATCGCCACTTCGACGACATTGGCGTCGCTGTCGAAATTGATGTCCCAGACCATCTCGGCAATCGAGGTCTTGGACAGGATCTCGCCCTGGCGTCGGGCCAGCACGCTGAGCAGGGAGAACTCCTTGGCGGTCAGGTCCAGGCGAGTGCCGGCGCGGCTGGCCTTGCGGCTGATGAGGTCGATCCACAGGTCGGCGATGCTGATCTGCACCGGCTCGTGACCGCCGCTGCGGCGGGTCAGGGCTTGCAGGCGGGCCACCAGTTCAAGGAAGGAGAAGGGCTTGCCCAGGTAGTCGTCGGCGCCATCGCGCAGGCCGCGAATCCGGTCCTCCACGCGCTCCCGGGCGGTGAGCATGATCACCGGGGTCTGCTTGCGCGCACGCAGGGCCCGCAGCACGCCAAAGCCGTCCAGGCCGGGGAGCATCACATCCAGCACGATCACCGCATAATCGCCTTCCAGGGCCAGGTGCAGACCCTCGATGCCCTCTCGGGCCAGGTCGACGGTGTAGCCCTGTTCGGTCAACCCGCGATGCAGGTAGTCCGCAGTTTTTTCTTCGTCTTCGATAATCAGAACGCGCATGACCCGCCTCAGGTGTTGGTGGCCGGCGAAAGGGCCGGCTGGGGCCGGTGGAACAGCCGCTCGAGCCACAAGTATATGACCGGCGTGGTGAACAGCGTCAGGGCCTGGCTCACCAGCAACCCGCCGACCACGGCGATGCCCAGGGGCTGGCGCAGTTCGGCGCCGGTGCCGTAGCCGAGCATCAGCGGCAGGGCGCCGAGCAGTGCGGCCAGAGTGGTCATGATGATGGGCCGGAAACGGGTGATACAGGCCTGGTAGATCGCTTCTTCGGGCGGCAAGCCACGGTTGCGCTGGGCCTCCAGGGCGAAGTCGATCATCAGGATGCCGTTTTTCTTGACGATGCCGATCAGCAGCACCAGGCCGATCAACGCCATGATGGAAAAATCCTGGCCGCAGAGCCAGAGCATCAACAAGGCGCCGAGCCCGGCCGAAGGCAGGGTGGAAATGATCGTCAGCGGATGCACGAAGCTTTCGTACAGCACCCCGAGAATGATGTAGACCGCCACCAGCGCGGCGAGAATCAGGTACGGCTGGCTGGCCAGGGAACTCTGGAAGGCCTGGGCCGCGCCCTGAAAGTTGCCGCTGATGGCCGCCGGCATGCCGATCTCGCTCTTGGCCTGGTCAAGCAGGATCACCGCGTCCCCCAGCGCCACGCCGGGGGCCAGGTTGAACGACAGGTTGGCCGCCGGAAACATGCCGTCGTGGGCGATCGACAAAGGACCGATGCTGGGGGCATCGAAGCGTGCCAGGGCCGACAGCGGGACCATTTCCCCGGTCAGCGGCGAGCGCAGGTAGAAGTAGTTGAGGCTCTCGGCCTTGCCCCGTTGCTGGGTGTCGAGTTCGAGGATCACGTTGTACTGGTTGATCTCGGTCTGGAACTCGTTGATCTGACGCTGGCCGAAGGCATCGTACAGCGCTTCGTCGACATCGCTGGCGGTGAGGCCGAAGCGCGCGGCGGCGGTCCGATCGATGTTGATGTGGGTAATGCTGCCGCCCAGTTGCAGGTCGTTGGAAACATCCCGGAACGCCGGGTTGCTGCGCAGCTTCTCGGTCAGGCGCTGGGTCCAGGTACTCAGGGTCGGGCCGTCGTTGCTTTTGAGCACGTACTGGTACTGGGCACGGCTCGGTCCGGAACTGAGGTTGATGTCCTGGCCGGCCCGCAGGTAGAGCACGATGCCGGGCACCTGCATCAGTTGCGGGCGGATGCGATCGATGAAAGCGCTGGCGGAAACATCCCGGTCGCCACGTTTTTTCAGTGAGATCCAGAAGCGGCCGTTGGCGATGGTCTGGTTGCTGCCGGAGACACCCACCGAGTGGGAGAAGGCTTGCACCGCCGGGTCGGCAGCGACGATTTCCGCCAGGGCCTGGTGTTTTTTCACCATGTCCGGGTAGGAGATGTCCGCCGCCGCTTCAGTAGTGCCGAGCACGAAGCCGGTGTCCTGCACCGGGAAGAAGCCCTTGGGGATCAGGATATAGCCGGCAATGGCCATGCCCAGGGTCAGGCCGAAAATCCCCAGCATCAGTTTCTGATGGGCCAGGGCCTTGCGCAGGCCGCGTTCATAGAAGGCCAGCAGGCGCTCGCCGAAGCCCGGCTGGGCATGGGCCGGGTGCACCGGGGTGCGCATGAACAGGGCCGCCAGGGTGGGCGCCAGGGTCAGCGAAACCACCACCGAAATCATGATGGTGGAGGTGGCGGTCAGGGCGAATTCCTTGAACAGCCGCCCCACCACGCCGCCCATGAACAGCAGGGGAATGAACGCTGCCACCAGGGAAAAGCTGATGGAGACCACGGTGAAGCCGATTTCTCCGGCGCCCTTGATCGCCGCCTCGCGCATGCCGTCGCCGGCCTCCAGATGGCGGTGGATGTTCTCCACCACCACGATGGCATCGTCCACCACAAATCCCACGGCGATGACGATGGCCACCAGGGTCAGGTTGTTCAGGCTGAAGCCCATCACATACATCAGGGCGAAGCTGGCGGTCAGCGATACCCCCAGCACCGCAGAGACGATCAGGGTCGCCGACCACTGGCGCAGGAACAGCGCCATCACTGCCACCACCAGCAGCACGGCGATCAGCAGAGTGATCTCCACCTCGTGCAGCGAGGCCCGGATGGTCTGGGTGCGGTCCACCAGCACCTTGACCTGCACCGACGCCGGCAGCATGGCCTCAAGGCCCGGCAGCGCGGCCTGGATACGGTCCACGGTGTCGACGATATTGGCCCCCGGCTGGCGCGAGATCACCAGGTTGACCCCTGGCTGGTCACCGGACCAGGCCTGGACGTAGGCATCTTCCGAACCGTTGACCACACGCGCCACGTCCTGCAGATGCACCGGCGCGCCGTTTTTGTAAGAAACGATCAACTGGCCGTATTCCTCGGGATGGAACAGCTGGTCGTTGGTGGACAGGGTGGAGATGCTCGACTCGCCATACAGCGCGCCCTTGGCCAGGTTAAGGCTGGTCTGCTGGATCGCCAGGCGGATGTCGGCCAGGGTCAGGCCGATGGCGGCCAGCTTGTCTGCCGACGCCTGGACCCGGATCGCCGGGCGCTGCTGGCCGGTGATGTTGATCTGACCAACGCCGTCGATCTGGCTGATCTGCCGGGCCAGCAGGGTTTCCGCGTAGTCGCTCAGTTCGGTGCCAGGCATCTGCGTTGAACTGATGCTGAGGATCAGCACCGGGCTGTCCGCCGGGTTGACCTTCTTCCAGGTCGGCAGGGTGGGCATGTCCTTGGGCAGCTTGCCGGCGGCGGTGTTGATGGCCGCCTGGACTTCCTGGGCGGCGGTGTCGATGCTTTTGTTCAAGGTGAACTGCAGGGTCAGCAGGGACGAGCCCAGGGCGCTGCTGGAGGTCATCTGGGTCATGCCGGGGATGGCGCTGAACTGCACTTCCAGGGGCGTGGCCACCGAGGAAGCCATGGTGTCCGGGCTGGCCCCGGGCAAGGCGGCGGAAACCTGGATAGTGGGAAACTCGGCTTCCGGCAGCGGCGCCACTGGCAGGCGCGGAAATGCGATCAACCCCAGCAGCACCAGCGCAAACGTCAGCAACACGGTGGCGACCGGATGGTCGATGCACCAGGCGGACACCGAGCCACCGCCCTTCATGGCTTGGACTCCGAAGCCTGCACCAGGGGCGGCGGGTCGCTCAGCACCTGGACCTGTGAGCCGGGCTTGAGCCGCGACTGACCGTCACTGACCAGCACATCTCCGGCCTGGACGCCGGAGATGATGTTCAGGCCACTGTCCTGATACACCACCTGCACCGGCACGCTTTCCACTTGCCGGCCTTTGACCCTGAACACGAAGTGCTGATCCAGGCCGCGCTGGACCACGGTAGGCGGTACGGTGAGCGCGGCCTGGTCCAGCGCGGTCTGGATCTTCACTGTCACCAATTGTCCGGGCCAGAGCTTTTGCTGAGCGTTGTCGAACTCGGCCTTGACGCGAATGGTGCCGGTACCAGCATTGATCTGGTTGTCGATCAGCGTCAGGTGGCCGTTGCCCAGCAGAGCGCTGGGGGTGTTGCTGTCGGCGCCCAGGTAGGCCTGGACCGTCGCCGGCTCGGGGGCGCGGATCAGTTGTTGCAGGGTCGGCAGCATTTGCTGGGGCAGGGAGAACTCCACGGCGATGGGGTCAATCTGGGTGACCGAAAATAGGCCCTGGGTGTCGGTCATGCGCAGGAAGTTGCCCTCATCCACGGTACGAATACCCACTCGGCCAGTGACGGGAGAGCGGATCTGGGTGTAGGAGAGTTGTACCTGGGTGGCGTCGATGGCGGCCTGGTTACCCTGGGCTGTGGCATTGAGCTGATTGACCAGGGCCACCTGTTGGTCGTACGTCTGCTTCGAGATGCCGTCATCCACCGACAGCAGCTTGTAGCGCTTGAGATTGATCTGCGCCACCTGCAACTGGGCCTGATTTTGCGCCAGTTGGGCCCGTGCCTGATCCAGGTTGGCGCGGATCGAACGGTCATCGAGAGTGGCCAGCAGGTCACCTGCTTTCACCAGTTGCCCTTCCTTGACCAGCAACCGGGTGAGGATGCCGTCCACCTGGGGGCGAATGACCACACTGTGCAGCGACAGCACCGAGCCGATGCCGCTGGTGTAGCGCGGTACGTCCTGCTGGATCACTTGCACCACTCGTACCGGTATCGCCGTGGGCGCGGCGAGCCTGGGGCTCGTGGGTTTGTTGAGGAACCAGATCGCAGCGGCGGCGACAGCCAGGAGAAGCGTTGCGGTCACGACGGTTTTCTTGGCAATGGACATGAGGGGAGGGCGCCGGGCAGTAATGTCGGAAGGGTGGCCATGATCTGTGCACAGTTATAGTCCGCTAACTCGGTCAGCAGGGTGACGGCCAGCTGTCAGCCCTGTCAGAAAAGTACCTGCCAGCCGTTGCGATCCAGGTCAAAGATCGCAGGCACACAGGTATACTGCCGGCCACTGTGGCCCGTCCCTCGGCCCGGCTTTTCTTTCTCTCTTGGAGTTTCCATGACTTCCCCTGCACAACCTGCTGCGGATGACGCCCTGAGCGTTGATCCTGCGGCCGAGCCGGTCACCCCTGAAACCGAGGGCAAGGCTGCGATCCCGGCGTTCAAGTTTCCCTTCAAACCGTCCGAATTCGCCGCGGCAAAAAACGTTCAGCAGCCCTGGTACAAGAACGGCGCCAGCAATGGCCACACCAAGACCCCCGGCGCAGCGCCTCCCGGCACTCGGCGCTCCATGGGCAAACGTTGATATCGCCGACAATCGAAGACATTGCCTCGATTTGCGCTTTTTAATCGCAATGATGGCTAATTGCTTTAAACCTGAGCTGGATCAGTATTCGTGGCATCAGTGCGCTTAGAGTCAGCAGCCCTGCCGACTCCTCCTAACAATTACGAGCGCGCTTCCCATGAAGATCAACCTTCCGGTTACTGGGCGAAACGTGGACTTTGCCCCTGATGCGAACATCCTCTCGACCACTGATCTGACCAGCGCGATCACCTACGCCAATCCTGATTTCATCGAGATCAGCGGTTACAGCCGCGAGGAGTTGCTGGGCTCGCCCCACCACCTGATGCGCCATCCGGACATGCCTGCGGCAGCGTTCGGCCACATGTGGCGTACCCTCAAGCGCGGTCGTTCGTGGATGGGCCTGGTGAAGAACCGTTGCAAGAACGGCGATCACTACTGGGTCAGCGCTTACGTCACGCCGGTGACCCGCGACGGGCAGGCGGTGGAATACCAGTCGGTGCGCACCAAGCCCAGTGCACAGCAGATCGAGGCTGCGCAACGGGCTTATGCCCGGCTCAACGGGGCGGGAGCTTCCTGGTGGAGTCTGTTGCCGGTCATTAGTCTGCGTCTGCGCTTGTGGGCATCGATCAGCGCCGGTTTCGTTGGTACCTACGGTGTTTCGGTGTGGTTGCTGCCCGAATCCTGGATGGTCCAGGGGGCGGTGATGGCCATGGGCTGGTGCCTGAGCCTGGTCGCGGTCGGTGCCCAGCTGCGGCCGCTGGATCGGCTGACCGAGCGGGCCCGGCAGATCGGCGACAACCCGTTGAGCCAGGGCATCTACACCGGTCGTGCCGATGAGTTCGGGCGTATCGAGTTCGCCTTGCAGATGCTCGAGGCCCAGGTGGGGGCAGTGGTGGGGCGGATCGGCGATGCGTCCCAGCGATTGGCCGGGCATGCCGCGGAGCTGGTGGAGCATCTGCACAGCAGTCACAACAGCACCCTGGAGCAGCAGGCGGAAACCGATCAGGTGGCGGCCGCCATTCACCAGATGGCCGCCAGCGTGGCGGAAGTCGCCACCCATGCCCAGCAGGCATCGGTGGCGGCGGATCAGGCGGAAAGCGAAACCCGCGAAGGTCATCTATTGGTGGGTGAAAGCCGCAGTGCGGTGTTGCGCCTGGCCAGTGAGCTGGAGCGGGCCACCGAGGTCATTCATCAGTTGGAAAACCACAGCGCGGACATTTCCGGTGTGCTGGAGGTGATCCGCAGCATCGCCGAGCAAACCAACCTGTTGGCTCTGAACGCTGCGATCGAGGCGGCGCGGGCCGGTGAGCAGGGACGCGGCTTTGCCGTAGTGGCCGATGAGGTGCGCGGGCTGGCCCAGCGGACCCAGGATTCCACCAACGAAATCCAGCGCATGATCAGCACCCTGCAAAATGCGGCGCGCAATGCCGTGGAGGCCATGCAGCACAGCAGTCAGCATGTGGAAAGCAGCGTCGATCAGGCCCAGCGCGCCGCGGTGGCGCTGGACGGCATCAGCCAGCGGGTCAATCAGATCACCGAAATGAGCCTGCAGATTGCCGCAGCGGTGGAGGAGCAGAGCGCGGTGAGCGAGGACATCAACCGCAACATCATCGGTATTCGCAATGCCTGTGAAGTGACGGTCAGTGCCGGCCAGCTCAGTCATGTCAATTCAGGCGACGTGGCCGGGCTGGCGGGGGACTTGCGGCAACTGGCCCAGGAGTTCTGGCACAAGCGTGGATAGGCCGGTTCGCGGGGCGCCGGTTCGCCGGCAAGCCTGATCCTGCGGAGTCAGGCGGCGCGCAGCGAGATGAAGGCATAGTCCAGTGCGGCTTCGCTGACCACCAGGGCGCCGGCAGCCTGGACCTGGCCGGCGATGTCGTTCCCGGACAGGTGAAAGCGCCAGGGTTGATTCGATGCCGCGGGTGGCGCTGCCTGAACCTGATCGATGGCCTTGGCCAGGGCATTCATGTCGGGCAAGTAGGCGGTGAAGCCGTCGCCCTTGAGGGCCGTGGTGCGAATGCCCAACAGGGCGCAAATGGCTTCCTTGGTATGGATATCATCGCGGTCGGCCTGGCGCGAGCGGTCGATCAGCTCGGCCAGTTCCCTATCCACCAGTGCTCCCCCCAGAATCAGTTGCGGTCCCTGTTCCCAGGATTCCGGCGGGCACTCCTTGGCCAGTGGGTTGAGGGGGATATGGGGGTTGATCTCCATGGGGTAGATGCGGCACACCAGGGGGCGACGCTCATAGATGCGGCACAGCTGGTCTTCGTCAAGATTCCGGCAGGGGCCGACGTTGTAGGCGGCAAAGGTGATCGCCACGTAGGCTTCGGTACTGCCACTGGTGACCCGGCAGGAACGGCGCTCGGCGTGTTCGCGCTGTTGCGTCGGCAGCCCCAGGCCATTGCCGAGGAAGGCCTCCACCAGAACGATCACCTGACCGCCGTCGGCGGCCCAGGCCCGGGCTTCGGTGAGGGTCAGGGGCACATGGTGATCGTTGCAGCACTTGCCGCAACCAACGCAGGAAAACTGAGTATTCATGGAGCGAGTAAACCGTTCTGGGTCGACAGGGATAGCGCCATAAATGCTGTTATTGACGCGGCCAGGGAGCGTGTCGAAGCAAGTTGCACGCCAGCTGTCGGGTCTTGATGGCTGTCGTCTAGGGCACGACTTCGCGACGCACGATATGCATGCCGACGCTTTCATACAAGCGCCGCGCCCGCAGGTTGTCCTCCAGTACCCTGAGATCGACAAAGCCTTCCCGGCGTTCGGCGAACATCAGGAAGGCTTGTAGCAGCAAGGCGCGGCCCAGTCCTTGACCACGGGCCCGAGGGTGCACCACCAGATCCTTGATATAGGTGCTGGTCCAGCACTGGGCCACCGCCACCACGCCCTCCGCATCCCGCACCACCAGGCACAGCTGGGGGTCGTACTCGGCATCGGTTTCGAAGGCCCGGCGCCAGTCTTCCAGGGGCGGCACCCGGCCACCGCCGTCCTGGTAGCCCAGGTGCATCAGTTGATGCACGGCTTCGGCCAGTTCCGGGCTGTAGTGCTCCAGGGTGATACCCGCCGGCCACTGTGGCGTGGTCTGGGGAGCGCTGAGATCGCGGCGCAGCAGCAGGCAGTGGATCTCGCTCATGGCTCAGGCCGCCTGGCTGGCGATGGCCTTGGCGGCGTCGATCAGGCAGCGGGTCAGTTCCGGCGAGGAAAACTTGGTGAGCACCGCATTGGCTCCGGCCAGGCGGGCTTTCTCGCTGTTCATGGCGCTGTCCAGCGAGGTGTGCAGCAACACATACAGATGGGCGAAGTCCGGGGTTTCCCGCAGGGTCCGGGTCAGGGCATAGCCATCCATTTCCGACATCTCGATGTCCGAGACGATCAGGTTGATCTCGTTGGCCGTGCCTTGCAGCTCCAGCAGGCAGTCGATGGCCTCTTTGGCGCTGCGGGCGGTGTGACATTGCAGGCCCAGGTTACGCAGGGTGTGCACCGATTGCTGCAGCGCTACCTGGCTGTCGTCCACCACCAGGATGCGTGCATTGCCCAGGGCTTCGGCGTCTTCCATGCTCAGTTCGGTGGGCGCCATCTCGATCTGCGCCGGGGCGATGCCGTGGATCACTTTCTCGATATCCAGCACTTGCACCAGCGTGCCGTCCACCTGGGTTACCCCGGTGATGTAGGACTTGATACCGCCGGAGCCAAAGGGTGGCGGGCGGATATCGGTGGTCAGGCAATGGACGATCTTGCTCACCGCCTGTACGTGCAGGCCCTGTTTGGAACGGCTGACGTCGGTGACGATCAGGCAGCCGCTGTCCGGGTCTGCCAAGGGGCGCTCGCCGATGGCCCGGCTGAGGTCGATCACCGACAGGGAGTTGCCCCGCAAGGTGGCGATGCCTTTCACATGGGGGTGGGATTCCGGCAGCTTGGTCAGCGGCGGGCAGGGGATGATTTCACTGACTTTAAGCAGGTTGATTGCCATCAGCTTGCCGCTGCGCAAGGTAAACAGCAGAAGCGAAAGCGAGTCTGCGCGGGCTTTGTTGGAGGACATAAAAACCTTCTCTGGAAAAAATTGGCTTGTGGCTCGACCCACGGATAACCCTTGATAACGGGTTATCGACGTATTCAGGGCGGGCTTTAGCGGCGAGGCTGCTTTCCGTCGGCCGGTGCGCAGGTCCCTGGATTGGCGGCGTGCCCTTCGCTGGCAAGCCGGCTCCTGCGAGCCTGCCCCTGGCGTCTACCGCAGGCCCAGGCGCTTGGCCAGACGGCTGAGGTTGGCCCTGTCCAAGCCTAGCTCACGGGCGGCGCTGGCCCAGTTGTGCTGGTGCCGTTCAAGGCAGGCGTTGATCAGTTGGCGCTGATAGTGCTCGGTGGCCTGGCGCAGATCGCCGTTGGCGAGGGCCAGGGGCGCGCTTTCTAGGGCTTGCTCAGGCACGGCAGGCGCCTTTTCGCTGACCCGTGGCAGGTCCAGGTCCGTTGCATCCAGGCTGAGGATTTTCGGCCGTTCACGGCAGTTGCCCAAGGCCTTGAGGGCGCTGCGGCCTATCAAGTGCTCCAGCTCGCGGACGTTGCCCGGCCAGCTGTAGGCCAGCAGCGCCTGTTGCGCATCGGCGCTCAGGCGCAGGCTGCCCAGGCCCATGCGCGAGCGGTTCTGTTCCAGGAAGTAGCCGCTGAGCAGCAGCACGTCCCGGCCCCGATCCCGCAGGGCCGGCACCCGCAGCGGATAAACGCTGAGGCGATGGTAGAAGTCGGCGCGATAGCGACCGTTGCGTACTTCTTCTGCCAGGTCACGGTTGGTGGCGGCGATCAGGCGCACGTCTACCTGATGTTCCTTGTCCGAGCCCAGGCGCTGCAACTGACCGCTTTGCAGCACCCGCAGCAGTTTGGCCTGCACCGTCAGCGACAGCTCGCCGACTTCATCGAGAAACAGGGTGCCGCCATTGGCCAGCTCGAATTTACCCCGACGATCCTGGGTGGCCCCGGTAAAGGCGCCGCGCACGTGGCCAAACAGCTCACTCTCCACCAGGGTGTCGGGCAAGGCCGCGCAGTTGAGGCTGATAATCGGTTGCTCAGCCCGGGGTGAGGCAGCGTGAATGGCTTGGGCCACCAACTCCTTGCCAACGCCGGTTTCACCGGTGATCAGCACGGTCAGGTCGCTGCCGCCAACCAGGCTGATCTCTTCCAGCAAACGCTTGTGGGCCTTGCTTTGGCCGATCATCTCGCGGTTCTGTCCGCTGGCCTGGCGGAAGACCTCGGCCCGTTGATGCTCGTTTTCGGCGCGCAGTGCCAGGCGCTCGATGCGTTCGGCTGCGCTGACAGTGGCCGCTGCGAGGCTGGCGAAGGCTTGCAGGGCGTCCAGCTCGATAGGTTCGAAGCGTTGCGGATCGAGGGCGTCGAGGGTCAGCAGGCCCCAGGGGCGCTCATCGACAAACAGCGGACATCCCATGCAGTCGTGGACTTCCAGGTGATCGTCGAGACCTTCCACCAGGCCGTCATAGGGATCGGGCAGTTCACTGTCGCTGGCAAAACGGGTCGGCCCCGGGCTGCTGAGCAGGGCGGCAAAGCGCGGGTGCTCGCTGACCTTGAAGCGCCGGCCCAGGGTATCGGTACTCAGGCCGTTGACCGCCAGCGGCACCAGCCATTCGCCATCCAGGCGCAGCAGCGCAGTGGCATCGCAGGGCAGCAGGGCGCGCAGGGCTTCCAGCAGGCGGCGGTAACGCTCGCCCTCGGGCAGTTCCCGAGACAGGTCGGTCACCAGGGGCAGCAGGGTCATGAGTAGGGATTTTGCAGTCATAAGGACTCCATGTTGTCCTAATGACTATAAATGCATAAGTGTCTTTATGACTATATATATTTCAAGTTATTGATTTATAAGAATTTAATTTCTGGCATGAAAACTGATTAGACAAGGGCAACCTGCAAGCAGTCAAAAAGTCCAGGAGTTGTCCCTATGCTAAGCGTTCAAGATCGCGCCATCATTAAA
The DNA here is from genome assembly GCF_045013505.1 of Pseudomonas sp. JDS08PS003. Classification (NCBI taxonomy): domain Bacteria; kingdom Pseudomonadati; phylum Pseudomonadota; class Gammaproteobacteria; order Pseudomonadales; family Pseudomonadaceae; genus Pseudomonas; species Pseudomonas sp. JDS08PS003. The sequence continues at coordinate 5,957,828 of NZ_CP120724.1, read as the reverse complement.
TCCACTGTGCCCCTGCTGGAAAGCGGTGGCGAAGCCCTGATTACCCATTTCTACCGGATGATGCTCTCCGAGTACCCCGAGGTGCGTCCGCTGTTCAACCAGGCACACCAGGCCAGCGGTGATCAGCCCCGGGCCCTGGCCAACGGCGTACTGATGTATGCCCGGCATATCGACCAGTTGGATCAACTGGGGGATCTGGTGGCCAAGATCATTAACAAGCATGTGGCCCTGCAGATCCTGCCGGAGCATTACCCCATTGTCGGCACCTGCCTGTTGCGGGCCATTTCGCAGGTGCTGGGCAGCGAGATCGCCACTCCTGAAGTGATCAATGCCTGGGGCGCGGCTTACAACCAGCTGGCGGATATCCTGATCGGCGCCGAGTCGGCCATCTACGACGAGAAGGCCCAGGCCCCCGGTGGCTGGCGTGGCGCGCGGGAATTCAAATTGGTGGATAAGGTCGAGGAAAGTGCGGAAATCACCTCCTTCTATTTCGAACCATCGGACCAGGGGCCGATCCTCGCCGCCGAGCCTGGGCAGTACATTGGCTTGCAGCTCTTCATAGAGGGCGAGGAAGTGCGGCGCAATTATTCCCTGTCGGCGCTTTCCAGCCAGGGCCAGTACCGCATCAGTGTCAAGCGCGAGGCCGGAGGCTTGGCGTCCAACTACCTGCATGACCAGTGCCCGGTGGGCGCGCGCATCATGCTGTTTCCGCCGGCGGGTGAGTTCACCCTGGTGGCCAGCGACAAGCCCCTGGTGCTGATCAGCGGCGGGGTCGGTATCACCCCGACCCTGCCGATGCTGGAGGCAGCGCTGGCTACCGAACGCCCGGTGCATTTCATCCACTGTGCACGCAACGGCCAAGTGCACGCGTTCCGTCACTGGGTCGACGAGTTGGCGCAACGTTATCCACAGCTCAAGCGTTTCTACTGCTATGCCGAGGACGACGGCGTCAGCCCCGCGGCGGACAAACTGGGGCTGCTGACCCGGGAGCAGTTGGCCGACTGGTTGCCGGAGCAGCGTGACCTGGATGCCTATTTCCTCGGTCCCAAGGGGTTCATGGCGGCCATCAAGCGCCACCTGAAGGCCCTGGGCATCCCCGAGCAACAAAGTCGCTATGAGTTCTTCGGCCCGGCGGCGGCCCTGGAGTAACCCTGTCACCGGCTCCTGCCTGCAGGAGCCGGCTTGCCGGTGCATCCGCCGGTGACCCAAGTGCTATCGGCACCGATGCCTTCGCTGGCAAGCCAGCTCCTACACAAGCCAGCTCCTGCACACGTCAGCCCTGCAATGGGGCAGGGCTGTTAATCCGTGCTTAACCTGCCTGTCGTTAATTCCCCTCGATGCTGGGATGGCAGTGCCATGCCGGCCCTTTCATTGTGCGTCCTCCAGGCCCGTAAACCTTGGGGTGTTGCCTTCGATGCAATGCATTCAAAGGTCATGATCAGCGTGTAGACTTCCGGGCACCCGATGGCAATCAGATCAACTTCGCAATTCAACCGCGGGCTGCCGTGACCAGCACTGGCGGCCCGGTTGGACAGACAACAGAAAAAAGGAATAGGGATGAGTGACGACAGACTGCGTTTGGGACGTGAACGGCGCTTCCTGGTGCTGCTGGGGGTTATCTGCCTGGCACTGATCGGCGGGGCCCTGTACATGCAGGTGGTATTGGGCGAAGCGCCTTGCCCACTGTGCATCCTGCAGCGCTACGCCTTGCTGCTGATTGCACTGTTCGCTTTCATCGGCGCGGCCCTGAGCTCGCGACGGGGCATCACCATCATGGAGGCCCTGGTGGTCATCAGTGCCATCGCCGGCGCGGGAGTCGCCGGGCACCATGTGTACACCCAGTTCTATCCGGCGGTGAGCTGCGGCATTGACGTGCTGCAGCCGATTGTCGACAGCCTGCCCTTGGCGACGATCTTTCCCCTGGGCTTTCAGGTAGATGGCTTCTGCTCCACGCCGTATCCGCCGATCCTTGGGCTGTCCCTGGCCCAGTGGGCACTGCTGGCGTTCGTGCTGACGGTGATCCTGGTGCCGCTGGGCATTGTCCGCAATCGCAAGAAAACCTACTGATCCACCCGGAAAAGCCCCGGTCTCCCAACAGAGGCCGGGGCTTTTTCATGCCGTTCATTCGACACCTGAAAAGTCCGTGATTTGCGGCAAGTCGGGGCGCGGCAAAAGTGCGACATGTTGTCACACTGTCGCAGTCGCAGAGGGGCGATCGGGGGCTTGCAACAGACTGCATTCCGAGCAACTGGTTCCATGCAAGTCTGTCAGTTTGTGTAAGCCGCGCTGTTGGGGAAAACCCATAGCCTGCTATCTATACAATTCTTCACAGACCCCGTTTTACAAGGGGTGAAGCCATATGAAAGACGGCTTTCAGGGGCGGGCGGAGGCCCGGTAGCCGGGCGCTGTGGAGTCCTTTTTGGGGCTTTTTGTTGATAATGAAAATCGTTATGATTGCGATCCTTCGCAACAATCATGAGCGATTGTTGCGCTCAGCGATAAAAATTATTTCGGGATAAGACATGGTTTATAAAACGCGACATATCTACAATCGCCCGCACTGAATTTCCGACGCTGCTCATCCCTGAGCACACGAGGACGGTCGAGGGGCGGATAGAGCGCTCCATGCGACTGCGGGTGTCGGCGCCTTCCAAACTTCCGCACCAAATGGAATTGGTCTGTAACAAGGCCTTTGACCACGAGATCGAATAAGAACCACTGCTAGCCCGGGATGTGTCGTTGAGCGTTTAACCCAACGGGCAGGCCCTTATTCAATTGAAGAAAAATGCCAACCCTTGGCAGGGTGAAGTGTTGGCGATCAAAACCCAACTGCATTGCGCAAGCTGCTTTAGAGGTCGTGAGATGAGTAAAAACAGGTACCCCAGATTACTAGGCTTATTGCCGCTGCTCGGCATGTTGATGCTGGGAGGCTGCAAATGGACCTTGCTCGATCCTAAGGGTCAGGTCGGTCTGGATGAACGAAACCTGATCATCACGGCAACCATTCTGATGCTGCTGGTGGTTGTGCCGGTCATCATCATGACCTTCGCCTTCGCCTGGAAATACCGCGCCTCGAACAAGGACGCGACCTACGCGCCGAAGTGGTCCCACTCCACCAAGATCGAAATTGCGGTGTGGCTGGTTCCGGTACTGATCATCATTGCCCTGGGTTATGTCACCTACAAGTCGACCCACGCCCTGGACCCTTACCGTCCGCTGGAGTCCGACGCCAAACCGGTCACCATCGAAGTGGTCGCCATGGACTGGAAGTGGCTGTTCATCTATCCCGACCAAGGGATCGCCACCGTCAACAAGATCGTTTTCCCGGCCCATACCCCGGTGAACTTCCGCGTGACCTCCGACACCGTGATGAACTCGTTCTTCATCCCGGGCCTGGGCGGCCAGATCTACGCGATGGCGGGCATGACCACCAAGCTGCACTTGATTGCCAACCAGAACACCGAACTTGAAGGTATCTCCGCCAACTACAGTGGCGCGGGCTTTACCGGCATGAAATTCAAAGCGATCGCAACCAGTCAGGAAGATTTCGACGCCTGGGTAAACGAAGTCAAGAAGGCACCTAAACAGCTGGACACCGCTGAATACGAAGCCCTTTCCAAGGCGAGCCAGAACAATCCTGTAGAGCTCTACTCCGCGTACGCGCCGAACCTGTTCCAGACCATCATCGACAAGTATGAAGGCATGAAACCGGGCAAGCCGCTCAAGCACGAGAAGAAAGAAAAGGAAGTGGCCGCAACCGAAGGGATGGACGTGAGTTCGCATTCAGCTGCCGGGGCAGAGGAGTAAACGATGTTTGGTAAATTAAGTCTGGAAGCGATTCCGTTCCACGAGCCGATTGTCATGGTGACCATTGCCATGATCGCGCTCGGTGGTCTGGCGCTGTTCGCGGCAATCACCTACTTCAAGAAGTGGACTTACCTGTGGACCGAGTGGCTGACGTCCGTCGACCACAAGAAAATCGGTGTGATGTACATCATCGTCGCCATGGTCATGCTGCTGCGTGGCTTCGCTGACGCCATCATGATGCGTACCCAGTTGGCCATGGCCACCGAGGGTTCGCCTGGCTACCTGCCACCTGAACACTATGACCAGATCTTCACCGCCCACGGTGTGATCATGATCATCTTCATGGCGATGCCATTCTTCACCGGCCTGATGAACCTTGTCGTGCCGCTGCAGATCGGCGCGCGTGACGTGGCCTATCCGTTCCTCAACTCCCTGAGCTTCTGGCTGCTGGTATCGGGCGTGGTGCTGATCAACCTGTCCCTGGGCGTTGGTGAATTCGCCAAGACCGGCTGGGTTGCCTATCCGCCGCTGTCGGGCTTGCAATACAGTCCGGGCGTGGGTGTGGACTACTACATCTGGGCGCTACAGCTATCGGGTCTGGGGACAACGCTGACGGGGGTCAACTTCCTGGCCACCGTGCTGAAAATGCGTACCCCGGGCATGAAGATGATGGACATGCCGATCTTCACCTGGACCTGCACCTGGGCCAACGTGCTGATCGTGGCTTCGTTCCCGATCCTCACTGCTACCCTGGCACTGCTGACGCTTGACCGTTACATGGATTTCCACATTTTCACCAATGAACTTGGTGGCAATCCGATGATGTACGTGAACCTGTTCTGGGCTTGGGGTCACCCCGAGGTGTACATCCTGATCCTGCCGGCGTTCGGTATCTTCTCCGAAGTCATCTCGACCTTCTCGGGCAAGCGCCTGTTCGGCCACCACTCGATGATCTACGCTTCCGGCGCGATCTCGATCCTGGGCTTCATGGTTTGGCTGCACCACTTCTTCACCATGGGTTCGGGTGCCAGCGTCAACGCCTTCTTCGGCCTGGCAACCATGCTGATCTCGATCCCGACGGGGGTGAAGCTATTCAACTGGCTGTTCACCATCTACCACGGCCGTCTGCGCATCACCAGCCAGGTTCTGTGGACCCTGGGCTTCATGGTGACCTTCGCCATCGGCGGCATGACCGGCGTACTGCTGGCCATCCCGGGTGCGGACTTCGTCCTGCACAACAGCCTGTTCGTGATCGCTCACTTCCACAACGTGATCATCGGCGGCGCGGTATTCGGCTACATCGCCGGCTTCAGCTTCTACTTCCCGAAAGCCTTCGGCTTCAAGCTGCATGAAGGTTGGGGCAAGGCAGCATTCTGGTTCTGGATCTCGGGCTTCTTCGTCGCCTTCATGCCGCTCTATGCACTGGGCTTCATGGGCATGACCCGTCGTCTGAACGCCACTACCAACCCTGAGTGGGTGCCGTACCTGTACGTCGCCATGGTGGGTGCACTGATGATCGCTGTGGGTATCGCCTGCCAGCTGATCCAGCTGTATGTCAGTGTGCGTGACCGCAAGCAGAACATGTGTGTCTCCGGCGACCCATGGAACGCCCACACCCTGGAATGGTCGACCTCGTCGCCACCGCCGTTCTACAACTTCGCTGTACTGCCGAAAGCCGAAGGCATCGACCCGTTCACCGAAGCCAAGGAAGACGGCACTGCCTACGCGAAGCCAGGCCGCTATCAGCCGATCCACATGCCCAACAACACCGCTACCGGTGTGGTCATGGGGGCACTGCTGACCGTGTTCGGTTTCGCCATGATCTGGCACATCTGGTGGCTGGCCATCGCAAGCCTGGCCGGCACCGTGATCTATTTCGCGATCCACGCTGCCCGTGATGATCAAGGCTACATGGTGCCGGTCGAGACGATCGAACGCATCGAAGCCGAGCAGCACAAGCGTCTGGTATCGGAGAACAAGATCCCGGCTACCCGTGTTGAAACCTCGTTGGAACAGGCTTAATCCATGTCGAACTTAGTGACCAATGCTGGACACGCCCATGTCGATGACCATGGGCACGATGACCATCACCACGACTCGGGCGAGATGACCGTATTCGGTTTCTGGCTCTACCTGATGACCGACTGCATTCTGTTTGCGTCGATCTTCGCGGTATACGCGGTACTGGTTAATAACGTAGCGGGTGGCCCATCGGGCCACGACATCTTCGAACTGCCTTACGTACTGGGCGAAACCGCTCTGCTGCTGTTCAGTTCGATCACCTATGGCTTCGCCATGCTGGCGTTCTTCCGGGGTAACAAGAAGCAGGTACTGGGCTGGCTGGGCATGACGTTCCTGTTCGGCCTGGGCTTCATCGGCATGGAGATCAACGAGTTCCACCTGCTGATCTCCGAAGGCTACGGCCCTAGCCGTTCCGGCTTCCTGTCCGGCTTCTTCACCCTGGTTGGTACCCACGGTCTGCACGTGACCAGCGGTCTGATCTGGATGGCGATCATGATGTATCAGGTGCAGAAAAACGGCCTGACGGCGACCAACAAGACCCGTCTGAGCTGCCTGAGCCTGTTCTGGCACTTCCTGGACGTGGTGTGGATCTGCGTATTCACCGTTGTTTACCTGATGGGGACTATGTAAATGGCCAACACACACTCCCACGACGAAGCCGGTCACGGCAGCGTCAAGTCCTACGCCATCGGCTTCATCCTGTCGGTCATCCTGACACTGATCCCGTTCGGCCTGGTGATGTACCCGTCGCTGCCTAAAGACGTGACCCTGTGGATCGTCCTGGCATTCGCAGTGATCCAGGTGCTGGTACACCTGGTGTACTTCCTGCACCTGGACCGTTCCGCGGCACAGCGCAACAACGTGGTGGCGTTCATCTTCGCCGCGTTGGTCATTGTTCTGCTGGTTGGTCTGTCGTTGTGGATCATGTTCAGCATCCACACCGTCATGATGGCCAAGTGAGGTAAACCCGATGTCGCTCAAGCACTTTATCCAAATCACCAAACCGGGGATCATTTTCGGTAACGTGCTTTCTGTGGCAGGCGGGTTTTTCCTGGCCTCGAAAGGGCATGTCGATCTGGCCATTTTCCTGGCCGCCATGATCGGCACCTCGCTGGTGGTAGCGTCCGGTTGCGTGTTCAACAACTGCATCGACCGTGACATCGACCTGAAGATGGAGCGCACCAAGAACCGCGTGCTGGTCCAGGGCTTGATCTCCCTGGAAGCGGCCCTGGTCTATGCCTCCATCCTCGGTGTCGCCGGCGTCGCCCTGCTGTACTACGTGGCCAACCCGTTGGCTGCGTTGTTCGCGGTAATCGGCTTTGTCATCTACGTCGGTCTCTACAGCCTGTACCTCAAGCGCAAGTCGGTTCACGGCACGCTGGTGGGCAGTCTGTCCGGGGCCATGCCGCCGGTGATCGGTTATGTGGCTGTGAGCAACAGCTTCGACATGGCCGCATTGACCCTGCTGGTGATGTTCAGCCTGTGGCAGATGCCGCATTCCTACGCCATCGCGATCTTCCGCTTCAACGATTACCTGGCCGCATCGATTCCGGTGCTGCCCGTGAAGCGTGGCATTCGCGTGGCCAAGAAGCACATCCTGCTCTACATCCTGGCATTCCTGGTGGCGACCCTGATGCTGACCTTCAGCGGTTACGCCGGCATGAGCTACCTGGCGGTAGCGGCGGCGATGGGCATGTACTGGTTGTACATGGCCTGGACCGGCTACAAGGCAGTGGATGACACTGTGTGGGCGCGCAAGCTCTTCGTGTTCTCGATCTTCACCATCACCGCCCTGAGCGTGATGATGTCGGTGGATTTCAAGGCCCCGACCGAGCTCTTGCTGACCTACGCACACTAAGCTGTCCAGGCCACAGAAAAGCCCCGCCTTCGAGAGAAGCGCGGGGCTTTTTTATACCGCTCGGGGGGACCGTCACATCATTTAAAGCTTTTCGGCCCGATGACTTTGCATGGCCGGGTAAAATGCCTCGTTCGTGGATGAACCTGAGTGGATGTAATGGAAAGCCGTATCGAAATATACGATTCGCAGGCGCGTTATGGCGTTATCAGTCGCGGATTGCACTGGGCCATGGCATTGGCCTTTGTCTGGATCTACAGCACCACCGGTGCACATTACCTGCTGGCCGAATCGGCATTGGATGAATTTCTCTGGCCGACCCACAAGCAAGTGGGGCTGCTGTTGATGGGCCTGTTGCTGGTGCGTGTGCTCTGGAGCCTGTTGAACCGTCATCGCCGGCCGCCGAGCCTGAACTTCGCCGCGCGTCTGGGGCACGGGTTGCTGTATGTCGGCATGTTCGCCATTCCGTTTCTCGGACTGCTGCGCCAGTACGGATCGGGGCGGGCATTTTCCGCCTTTGGCCTGCCGGTGATGAGCGGCTTCGAGGGGGCGAAAATCCAGTGGATGACCGACCTGGGCAACAACTTCCACAGCTTGCTGGGCTGGACCTTGCTGGTACTGATCGTGGGCCATGTCGCGGCGGTGATCCTGCACTGTGTCAAAGGCCAGGCGCATATCCTGCGGCGCATGGCCGGTAGCAGCCCCTCGGCTTGATTTTTTGTCCTAGACAAAAAAGCCCCGCCTTCGAGAGAAGTGCGGGGTATTTTATTCAGAGCCCGTCAATGGGCCGTTTAACTCATGAAATGACTCTACTTATGCAGGAAGCAGAATGATGAAGAAAATAGCCGTCGTCGTTTTTAGTGGCGGGCAGGACTCGACAACCTGTTTGATCCACGCATTGCCGCTTTATGACGAGGTGCACTGCATTACGTTTGACTATGGTCAGCGGCACCACGCAGAGATAGAAACGGCGCAGCGGCTTGCAAAACAACTGGGAGCGACAGTTCACAAGGTGCTGGATGCTTCGCTGCTGAACGAGTTGGCAATCAGCAGTCTCACTCGGGACAATATCCCGGTGCCGACGGTGAACAGTTCAGGTGAGAGCCTGCCCAGTACCTTTGTGCCGGGACGCAATATTCTGTTTTTAACCCTGGCATCCATTTATGCCTATCAGGTAAAAGCCGAGACTGTCATCACCGGTGTCTGTGAGACGGACTTCTCTGGTTATCCTGATTGTCGCGATGAGTTTGTAAAGGCCTTGAACAAGGCGCTGGAGCTGGGCATGGAGTACAAGCTGCAGCTTGAAACTCCACTGATGTGGCTGAACAAGGCAGAAACCTGGGCGTTGGCTGACTACCACAGCCAACTGGACCTGATTCGTGAACAAACACTGACTTGCTATAACGGGATCATGGGCAGTGGCTGCGCTAATTGCGATGCGTGCAATCTTCGCGCAAGAGGCTTGAACAGCTATCTGGAGAACAAGACAGAGGTCATGAATAGCTTGAAAGGCAAGTTGAGTCTCAGCTAAAGGCTTGATTGCTGGCCAATGGGATTCAACACTGCGTCTGGCTGTCAGATGAGTGTTGAATCCAATGCCTTGAGACAATCAGGCACTCTGTTGCTTGTTCTGGCCGTCCGGGATGTATCTCTTGAACAATGACCTGGCACCATAAGCTGGCAGGATGTTGAAGAAGGCAAAACATACTTTAATCGCGATTTGAACATAGATCATGTTCAGGATGTCGCTGTTTTGCATCGCTCCATAAAATGCGATGTAGCAAAATACAAAGCTGTCGATGATGACTGCAAACAAGGTGCTCAAAAATATTCGCAGAAATAGAAATCTGGAATTCGTCAGCTCTTTTATCTTGCACAACAAGTATGAATTTATATTCTCAGAAACAAGGAAAGAGACGGAGGAGGCTACCAATACAGACGACACATGAATGATGACGTCATTGTAGGGCGTGTCGAGTTTCCAGCCCGGTAGTCCGGGGAGAAAGGTCGATCCATAGAGCAGGATGATAATCATGGCGTTGCTTGCAAAGGCGAACAAAATGGCTCTTCTTGCAAGCCTAAGCCCGAAGTTTTCGTTCAGCAAGTCAACGATTAAAAATGTCAGAGGATAGAGGAAGGTGCCTGGAGTGATAATGATATCGAGCGTCTCCAGATAAATCGGCTTGGTCGCAGCAATACTGGTGAAAATGTAGAACGTAAAGAGCAGCAGGTTCAGGATGATGTAAATCATCCATGAGTTCTCGTGTCGGTCGTTCAGGTCGTACGCAGTCAGTGCCCCTCCTTGGGAATAGAATTTCTTGTAAAGATTTTTGATTTCCATTTTATTTAGATTGTCCATTATTTCGCTGTTCAGCACTTCACTTAACTTGATTCTGATGACCTTGCCTGTGGCGATAATCATGATTACGGCCAGGCTTTTGTTATTTTCAAACCCCAGTAACTTGTACTTGCTGTTCTCGGCTTCTGCTTCATAGGCTGTCATTGAATCGCTCCTCGATGATGTCGCCTACTACAGATAGGCGATCGGTATCGGAGTACGGGCCATTGATGATGAGCAGCTTCTTTGTCAGCCTGTCGTAAACCAGCTTCTCTTTATCGTCAGTCGAGGATCCCTTTTGTACGATCAGGAGATCGCCAGGTTCATTCAAGCCATTGATTGCATGCTCCAGCAACACCGCTATCAAGTTGTAGGATGTGCCGAAGTAATAGGTCAATGGGTAAAGCGTGGCCAGTTCACCGATCCGTCTATCCATATTGGCTATCAGCAAGCTCTCCTTGATGATCGGTACGGCAGCCGGATTCATGTTGCCTTGAGGGGAGATACTGCTCTCGATGATCTCCTTCTCTTCAAAGTCGATGGTTTCGATCTCTTCATAGGAAACGCCGAAGAAATCGGAAATCTTTCGAATGGTGGACTGCTGTACATTGGTTACCTTACCTTCCAGAATATTATAAATAGTTGTTCTGGTCAGGCCGCTGGCATTGCACAAAGACAGTTGCGTCTCACCGCGACTTTTTATCAGGTATTTAATGTTGCTCTTTAAATACTCTGTTCTTTCTCTTCTGTGCATCAAATGCTCACCATTTCCTTATAGTCGCCACATATTGATTTTTATAGCGGTCGTGCCGTACTTGATGTTCGGCACCAGTGACTGGGTTACTGCAGCAGATTTTTTTCAGACTTTTTACGGATATGTACCAACTTGCTAGTGCTCCTTTAGTCAGCTGCATCCGTCCAGGGATACTTCGCCGTCGGTATTGAGGGCGTTGGAATCGTGGAAGGGGCCGATTCCGGGGGGGACGCCGCAATGGACAAGTGTTGCATGCGCCAGCCATCACAATAAAGCCCCTCAGGACTGTAGTGATGGCCCTTGGCCGGCCAAGGCCCCGCAGCGAGGCAAGGCGGGTGTCCTTTCGTCTTAAAAAAAGAATCATTTAATTTGGAAAATGTTTAATTCTTTGATTAATCCTGTTGTGCCTTATACAGTCTGGACCAAGGCTTGGATGAGCCTGATCCGCATAAACGAACGTGAAACTCAGGAAGCGTGCTGTCGTTCGTGGCGCGCAATACACAAGGAAGGGACACAGAATAATGGCAGCTGATACTGAACCACTCAGGACCCAGGCCGACCTGCTGCGACGAGGCTTGGCCGATCTGCGTACTGAAGACGCCGAACTGGCAAGCATCCTGGACGCGGAAGTCACGCGCCAACACTGCACACTGTCCTTGGGTTCATCGTCCTGCGCGGCCGGCCCACGGACCTTGGCGGCTTCGGCATCGGCGTTGCTCAACGTTACCGTAGAGGGCACTCCAGGCCGGCGTCATCACGCCGGGTGCGAGAACGCCGATCGGGTTGAATCCCTGGCGATTCGTCGGGCCCAGGAACTGTTCGCTGCCCAATATGCCGGTGTGCAGTCGCACTCGGCCTCCAATGCCAACTACCAGGTGCTCACAGCCCTGGCCGAGCCAGGGGATACGATCCTCAGCATGGCCCTCGATCATGGCGGGCACCTTACCCACAGTAGCGCTCTCGCCTTCACGGGGGCCAACTACAAGGCGATTCGTTACGGCACCACATCCCAGGGCGTCATTGACTACGATGAGGTGCGCAAGCTGGCGCTCGCCCATCGTCCGCGCATCATCATCTGCGGTGCGACTGCCTATTCGCGGGCCCTGGATTTTCAGCGATTCCGTGCAATCGCCGATGAAGCCGGGGCGATCCTGCTCGCGGACATTTCACATATCGCCGGTCTGGTGGCCACGGGGCGGCATCCAAGCCCCATCGACGCGGCACACGTCACTACGACCTGCACCCACAAGCAGCTCGCGGGGCCGCGCGGAGGCCTGATTCTGTCGGGGCGCGATGCGGACACCAAGGTTCCCGGCTTGAGGTCAACTTTCCGCGTTGTCCTCGATCAAGCCGTATTCCCGGGAATACAGGGGGGCACCGGCGGTCAACATGATTGCGGCCAAGGCAGCCGCGCTGGGTTATGCCATGTCTCCCCGATTCGATGCCTGCATGGGCCGGGTTCGGAGCACCGCGGATGAAATGGCCAGCGCGTTCATGGCCCAGGACTATGAGGTCGTGGGCGACGGGACGGAGAACCACACGATTCTGCTTCAGTTGCGAGGGGGCATCACCGGCTCCATTGCTGAGTCGGCATTGGAGGCGTGCGGCATCATCGTGAACAAAAAACGCGCGCCGGGGGAAACCCGATCGTCCTTTGTCGGTGATGGTTTGTGCATCGGCGCCGGTTCTATCGCCCAACGCCACATCGATTCCCAAGGGTGCCGCCAGGTCGTCGATCTGGTTTGCCGGATCCTGGACAAGGTGGCGCCCCTCGGCGAGCACAAGTACAGCCTCGCGCCGGCGTTGCAGGAGATGTTCCGTCTAGAGGTGGAGGCGTTGTGCTTGCGGTATCCCATTGCGGATTATCGGGATAGCTGAGGAGCAGGCCAAGAAAAAGCCCCGACTTCAGGTTGAAGCGCGGGGCTTTTTCTTGGCCGTTCAGGCAGGGCTGGCGGCTTCGCGAGCAAGCTCGCTACAGGGCCGGGTTACAGCTGTTGTTGCGCGCTGTAGCCGGCAAATGCGGTCTGCTGTTGGATCGCGGTGACGATGTTCTTGCGGGTCGCTTGCTGTTCGTTGCCGTTGCTGTCGAGGAAGGTCTCGCTTTCCAGCTCCGCCTCGTCGCCTTCACCCACAAAGCTGAAGCCGAGAAACTCAAAGGCTTCACGGTCGACGTTGGCCTTGGAGCGCGGGCGCATCGGCAGGGTGACGCTGATGCCGTCCTTGCTGATGGCAAACACTTCCATTTCCTTCTTCGGCCGTGCCTTGCTCTTGCCGCCGCTGGGGTTGCTGATGGCCTGGTGAGTCTGGTTCAGCACTTTCAGGGCCAGGCCGTAGACCAGCTCCTGGAAGTCCGGGTCGTCCTTGTAGCTGGAGAGGATCCGGCTGATGGGGAATTTCTTGCTCAGGTCTTCCAGGGCGGCCAGGTCGGCGGCCTCGGCGTCTTTGAGTTGCTTGAGCTGGCCCATGAGTTCATAGGCAGTGTCGTCGTCAAAGCGGTCGTGGGCCTGGCGAATCGCAGCACGCAGTTCGCGAATCTGGTCACTTTCTTTCGAGCTGTGGAAGGCGTCGAGCACCATCTCGCTGATGGTCTTGGCCTGGGACACGTGCTGGGAAAGATGAATGGCGTTTTCGTATTCGGCCTTGTTGGACAGGGCGATCACGGATTCTTCGGTGTTGGAATCAGGCATTGAACATCCACTACTTGGTTTAACAGGTTTGAGGCGCGAAAGGCCCAGGGGGATTTTCGGGGGCGCCTAATCTATTGGACCCGGGGCCTATTGTCACGGACCAAGCGACCAGCCAACCGCGCTGTCCCTAAAGACCGGCATTTGCGAGGAAGATTCCCCAGCGTCCGCCGCCGTTCTCCCGGCGCCTTCAGGCCTTGACCTGGAGGGTTAGCCAGTGGCGGTACAACTTCAGGGCCCGGCCGCAGAACAGACCCACGGTGAAGCCCGCCGCAGCGCCGCTGATGCTCAGCATCTGGACGCTGGCAACGTGCTCGGGGTGCACCGCGGTCTGATAGCCGATCCAGTATTTAACCGCGAAGAACAGTAGTGAGATGCCAAGGATCTTCAGGGTGCCGGGAACCAGAATGGCCTCGCCGCCCGACTCCAGTATCACCCCGGCGCTGGAAAACAGCAGCATGGCCAGCAGGCTGCCCAACACGGCACCACCGATCCAGGCTCCCAGTGCGAGTAACGGGTGCAGGCCAAGGTTCACTGACCACAGCGACCAGATCAGCAGAATCACCGGGGCAATCATCAGCGAGCGGCGACTCTCACGGGTGGTGGCTCTTGCGCGAAGGCCGTAATAACAGATCAGGGCGAAGACGGCGTACACCCAAAGGGGCGTGCCTTGGAGGATGTCGAGCATGTGCTGCGTCCTTGCTTCAGCGGAAAACGGGCGGCTCATGATGCGCCAGGCCCGTCGTGCCGTGAAGCTTCCCGGTGCTCGCCGTTTACATCACTTGGGTATCGCTGACCCCGGCCTCCAGTTCCTGGCGCAGATCGCTGCCCCGGCGAGCGATGAACACCAGCTGCGCGGCATGCTCGGTGGGCTGATCGGCCGCCAGGGTGAACTGGCTGCGGTTGCCCACATGCTGCAACCAATAGGGTTGTTCATTGCCTTCCAGGCGCACCAGGCCCTTGAGGCGCAGCAGGTCGGCGGGCAGGCGCGCCAGCCAGTCCCGTAGGGCCTTGGGTTGCAGCGGCCGCGAGCTTTTCCACACCCAGCTTTCGAACAACTGGTCGTGAGCCTGGGGCAGGGCCTTGAACAGCACCTCGGTGGAACGCACCGGCGGGGTCAGCAGCAACTCCGCCGGCAGCTCGGCTTGCACCGTATCGAACACCGGGGCGCGGCCGCCGAGGCTGGCGCGAATGCTCTGCAACTGCTCGGCACTCACCAGGTCGGCCTTGTTCAGCAGCACCCAGTCGGCGCAGGCCACCTGGGCCCGGGACAGCCGAGCCATTTCCCCTTCCAGTTCCTGGTAGCCGCTGGCGTCCACCAGGGTGATCACTGCGTCCAGGTGCAGGCGGTTGCGCAGTTGCGGGTAGCTGATGGTCTGCACGATGCGCTGCGGGTCGGAGACACCGCTGCACTCGATGACGATCCGTTCCAGGGCCGGGCGCAGCTTGGACAGGCTCACCAGCTGCGCCAGCAGGTCCTCCTGCACGGTGCAGCAGATGCAGCCGTTCTGCAGGCTGTACACCGCGTCGGTGACCTCGGCGATGATCGCCGCATCGATGTTCAGCTCACCGAAATCGTTGACGATCACTGCCAGTCGGCCGCTGTCGGCGCGCTGCACCATGCGGTTGAGCAGGGTGGTCTTGCCGGCGCCGAGAAAGCCCGCAACCACGGTCACTGGAATGCTCGGGGTGCTGTTCATTATTCCTTGCCCTCGATCACTGGCGGCAGGCCTTCCCAGACCGCTTGCAGCGGTGTGTCGCTGAAGGTGCCCTGGCGGTCGTAGACCAGTTGCCCTTCGACGAAGGTCAGTTGCACCTGGGTGTGGTGGATGTAGTTGCGCGCACCCTGGGCGAACAGGTCACGGTCGAGGACGATCAGGTCCGCCGACTTGCCGGTCTCCAGGCTGCCGGTCAGGTGTTCCAGGCCCATGGCATGGGCGCCGTTGAGGGTCGCCACTTGCAGGGCCTGTTCCAGGCTGATGGGATCGCCGAAGGTATCGGGTTCCTGGTTCCACGGGTTCTGCCGGGTAACCATGGTTTCCAGGGCCAGCCACGGGTCGATGGACGCCACCGGCCAGTCGGTGCCGAACACCGCGATGCCACCGGCTGCCAGTACGCCCTTGAAGTCATAGATGCGCTTGAGGCGCTCCTGGCCGTAGCCGGAGCGGGCACCGCTGGCGAATGGGGTCGGATACCAGGCCGCCGGGGAGAACTCGGCAATCACGTCTAGGCTCTGGAAGCGCTTGAGGTTGCCCGGGTGCAGCAGGGTACTGTGGGCGCATTGGTGACGGATACCGCTGTTGCCGTTGCGCCGACGGGCTTCGGCCACGGCGTCGAGGAACACGTCGGAGGCGCCGTCGCCGGTGCAGTGGGCGATCACTCGCAGGCCGCGCTTGTCCATGTCCACCACCATGTCGGTGATGTGTTCCGGGGTCAGGTTGAGCTTGCCGCGCCAGCTCGACTCTTCCGGCCAGGGCGTCAGCAGATAGGAAGACTTGGGCTCCACGGTGCCGTCGAAGTGGAACTTCACCGCGTTGGCGCTCAGGCGGGCGCTGCGATAGAAATGCCGTTCGCCGCTGAGCAGCTCCCAGCGCCGACGCACCGGGAAGATATCGTCCTGCCAACTGATGGCGGCTTCTACTCGCAGGGTCAGTTCGCCGGCATCGTCCAGTTCCTTGAGGGCCTGCAGACGGTTCTCGCAGACGTGCACGTACTTGGTGGCCGTGACCCCGCGCGAGGTCTGGAAGTGCACACCATCACGATAGGCGCGGCGCAGCACCGACACTGGGGTCGGCGGCATGGCGGCGTGGATCAGTGCGTAGGCGCCGTCGATCAGCAGGCCGTTGGGTTCGCCGGTGAGTTCATCGCGCTCCAGGTAACCGTTGCGCGGATCGCTGGTGTGACGGTCGATACCGGCCAGTTCCAGGGCCTTGGAGTTGACCATCATGGTCCCCCACATGCGATCCAGCAGGGCCACCGGGCGGTCTGGCATGACGCTGTCGAGCCACTCACGGCCCGGGGTCAGGCCGGCTTCGCGGAAGGTGTAGCGCACCCAGTACTGGCCGTAGATCCAGCCATCGCCGGGGTGGCTGTCGGCGTAGGCGTGGATCGCCGCGGTCAGCTGCTCCGGGGTCGGGTCTTCGATGCCTACATCCAGGTCGTCGGCGTAGCGCGGCGCCAGGGCCAGGTCCGGGTGAGTGTGCATGTCGTGCAGGCCGGGCATGCAGAAGGCCCCGTCCAGATCGTGCTGGCGGGTGTTGGGGCCGATCAGAGAGGCCAGGGAAGCGAGGCTGCCCACCGCGATCAGCTTGCCCTGGCGGATGGCCACGGCATCGGCCCAGGGCTGGGCCGGATCGAGGGTGTACATCCGGCCGTTGTGCAGCACCAGTTCGGCATATTGATCGACGGCGCTATGGGTGGAGTTGAATTGGTCGGAAGCGGTCACGGGGTCAACCTCTCAAGTAGGGGGCCCTTCAAAGGTGGGCAAAAAAGTAAGGCGCAGCAGTGTTCTTGTCAGAGGTACGAGGGCCGCGGGGCGGCCCGGGTAATGCGCTCAGCGGGTGGCGCCCAGGGTTTCGACAAAGCCGGCAATGCGTTGGCAGGCGTCCTTGAGCACGTCGTCGGCGACGGTGAAGGAGATCCGCACGAAGCCCTCGGCGCTGGCACCAAAGGCCTGGGCATCGAGCACCGAGACCCCGGTGGCGCGGAACAGCTGCCAGGCGAAATCCATGCTCGACAGCCCGGTGCGGCGCACGTCCACCAGCATGAACATCCCGGCTTCCGGCTCGCGGCAATCGAGCAACTGCACCGGCTTGAGCCCGGCCACCACCAAGTCGCGGCGACGGCGATAGACCTCGCGGGCACTGCCGATCACTTCTTCATCCAGCTCCAGGGCCTTGAGCGCGGCTTCCTGGATAAACCCGGGCAGGCCGTAGAGCATGCACAGCAGCAGGTTGTCCAGGTGCCCGACCAATGCCGGCGGGGCGATGACCCAGCCCACGCGCCAGCCGGTCATGGCGTGGGTTTTCGACAGGCTGTTGAGGATCACAGTGCGTTCGGCCATGCCCGGCATCGAGGCGATGCTCAGGTGTTCGCGGTCGTAGGTCAGTTGCCCGTAGACCTCATCGGAGATCACCCACAGGTCATGCTTGCGCGCCACCTCGGCCACGGCTTCCAGCTCCTCGCGGCTGTAGACGTTGCCGGTGGGGTTGCAGGGCGTAGCCAGGGCGATGCCGCGGGTCTTGTCGGTGAGCGCCGCTTCCAGGGCTGCCGCGGTCAGGCGAAAGCCGTTGGCCGCCGGTTGCTGGACGCAGGCGATCTTGGCCCCCGAGGCGTGGATGCAGGCCTCATAGGTCAGGTACATGGGTTCCGGCACCAGCACTTCGTCGCCACTGCTGAACAGGCACAGCGACGTGGCGAACAGGCCGTTCTGGGCGCCAGCCACCAGGGCCACGTTGTCGGCGCTGACGTCGATACCCAGCAGGCGCCGCTGTTTGGCGGCGATGGCCTCACGCAGGGCCGGGCGGCCAAGGACGTGGGTGTAATGGGTGTCGCCCTGCTCCAGGGCAGCGCTGGCAGCGGCACTGATGCGTGCATCGGTGGCGAAGTCCGGATCACCGACGCTGAGGACGATCACATCCTCGCCGCGACCCCGAGCCTCGATGGCTGCGTAGTGAATATCCCAGGCGCTGACGGATTCGCCGCTGATGCGCTGAACGAAAGGTGAGTAACGCATGCTGTTCTCCTCACGGGCCTCGTTGCCCGCGCAATAAATGGGTTCAGGCCTGACGCTGCGGCCGCTGATTCTGAGAAGCGGTGCCCAAGCGTGCACACAGATGTTCGATGACAAAGGCCAGGACGATGTAGATCAGCGCCACCGCCAGCAGCGGCTCGTAGACCTTCAGGGTCTGGGCGCGTACCAGGTTGGCCGCGCCGAGTAAATCAGTGACCGCCACGGTGGACGCCAGCGCAGTGGCCTTGAGCAACAGCACGCATTCCCCCACCAGGGTCGGGCGCACCAGTTCCAGGGCCCGGGGCAGCCAGACCCGGCGCAGGGTCAGCCAGTGACCCATGCCATAGGCACGGGCCGCTTCCAGCTCGCCCCGGGGCACGGCCCGCAGGCCGCCGCGTAGTACTTCGCCGACATAGGCGCCGACGCTCAGGGTCAGGGCCAGGGCGACATACCAGAAACCTTCGCGCAGGTAGGGCCAGAGAAAGCTGCCGCGAATCGGCGGGTAGGCGGCGAACAGGCTGCCTACCCCGTAATAGAGGATGTAGATCTGCACCAGCAGCGGCGTACCGCGGAACACACTGATATAGAACTGCATCGGCGCGCGAATCAGAGGGTTGCGCGACACCCGGCCCAGGCCCACCACTACTGCCAGGGCAAAGCCGCAGATTCCGCTCAGCAGCAGGAGCTTGAGGGTGATACCCAGGCCGCGCAGCAGCTCGCTGGAAAAACCGTTGATCCAGGAAAAGTCCATCCGAGTCTCCTAGTGCTGGGGCAGCCAGCGGTTGGTGCGTCGTTCGAGCACGCGGAACACGCTGCCGGACACCAGGGTGATGACGAAGTAGAAAGCCGCGACCGCGAGGTAGAACACCAGGTAATGCTTGGTGGAACCCGCCGCCTGCTTGCCTACTGAAAGCAGTTCGCTGTAGCCGACAATGCTGATCAGCGCACTGTCCTTGACCAGTACCAGCCACAGGTTCGACAGCCCGGCCATGGCGTAGGGCAGCATGCTCGGCAGCAGGATGCGCCGCACCAGCAGCCAGCGCTCGATGCCGTAGGCGCGCGCCGCTTCGATCTGGCCGTGGGGAATGGCCTGGATCGCGCCACGGATGATCTCCGCCGAATAGGCGCCCTGGACAATGCCCAGCACCAGAACCGCAGCGATAAAGCCGTTGACCGTGACACTCGGACGGTCCATGGCGGCCATGGCCATGTTCAACAGGTCGGTACCGGCGTAGTAGAGGAGCAGGATCAGCAGCAGCTCGGGCATGGCCCGGTACAGGGTGGTGTAGACGTTGGCCAGCTTCACCAGCCAGCGCGGCCCCTTGAGCTTGATCATCGCCACCAGCAAGCCGATGCCCAGGCCGAGGACGAAGGCCCCGGCGGAAATCTGCAGGGACACCAGCGCGCCCTGGGCAAGGGCACCGAGCCAGCCGTCGGCGACGAACAGTTGGGAAAGGTCGGACAGAGAAATCATGACGTATCCAGTCAACGCCGGCGGCCCGCCGCAGCGGGCTCGCCGGACGGCTTAGTTGGCAGAAATGTCGACGCTGAAGTAGCGGCTGCGGATCTTGTCGTAAGTGCCGTCAGCCTTGAGCGAAGCCAGGGCGGTGTTGATCCGCTGCTGCAGGGCGCTGTCGCCCTTGCGCAGGCCGACGCCGATGCCCGAGCCGAACAGCGGGTCTTTCGGCGCCAGGCCCTTGTCCGCCAGACCGGCACCGGCCGCGGTCTTGAGGATCGGCTCGATGGTCAGGGCATCGGCCAGCATTACGTCGATGCGCCCGCTCTGCAGGTCGGCGATCATGTCGTCTTGGGTGGTGTAGTAGCGCAGGGTCGAGGTCTTGCCGTAGTAGGTCTTGGCGAAGGTGGCGTTGGACGTGGAACCCTGCACGCCGATCAGCTTGCCCTTGAGGCCTTCGGGGGTGGTCGCAAGCTCCAGGCTCTGGTCGGCGACCCACATGGCCGGGGTCTGGTAGTAGGGCGCGGAGAAGTCGATGACCTTCTCGCGTTCATCGGTGATGCTCAGGGAATTGAGGATGGCGTCGATCTGGCTCGATTGCAGGGCCGGGATCAAGCCGTCCCAGGCCACCTCCTTGAGCGGGCACTGGGCCTGCATGCGTTCGCACAGCGCCTTGATCAGCTCCGGTTCGAAGCCGCTCCAGTCACCGTTACCGCTTTTCATCGAGAACGGCGGGTAGGGTTCCAGGGCGATGCCGAAGACGATCTTGTCGGCGGCCACGGCGTGGCTGGCCAGTGCACTGAACAGGCAACCGGTGGCAAGCACCTTGAGCAGGTTTTTCATGGCTTTACCCTTTATCGAAGTTGTTGTTTTCAAGGATTGAAGCGGGACGTCAGACGCGGTTTTCCTGAGCCATGACGAATTGCCGGCAGCGTTCGCTGACCGGGTCGAGGAACACTTGCTGCGGCGGGCCTTCCTCTTCCACCAACCCCTGGTGGAGGAACATCACCTTGCTCGACACATCCCGGGCGAAGGCCATCTCGTGGGTCACCAGGATCATGGTCCGGCCTTCCTCGGCGATGCCTTGGATAACCTTGAGTACTTCGCCCACCAGTTCCGGGTCCAGGGCCGAGGTCGGTTCGTCCATCAACAGCACCTGGGGGCGCATGGCCAGGGCCCGGGCGATGGCCACCCGTTGCTGCTGGCCACCGGAGAGAAAGGAGGGGAAAGCGTCACGCTTGTTGGCCAGGCCGACTTTTTCCAGCAGGTGCTCGGCGTGGGCGATGGCGTCCTTGCGGTCTTCACCGAGGACATACACCGGCGCCTCGATGACGTTTTCCAGCACGGTGCGATGGGGCCACAAGTTGAAACTCTGAAACACCATGCTCAGTTGAGTGCGCAGGCGTGCAACCTGGGCCGGGTCGGCGACCTGGGGATTGCCGGCGCGATCGGTCTTGATGCGCACCTCTTCGCCATTGATGCGCAAGCTGCCGCTGCAGGGAATCTCCAGCAGATTGATGCAGCGCAGCAGGGTGCTTTTGCCCGAGCCGCTGGAACCGATCAGCGAGACCACTTCGCCTTCATTGGCGCGCAGGGCAATGCCCTTGAGCACGTGGTGGTCGGCGTAGCTCTTGTGCAAGTCATCGATCGCCACCACGGGATTGACGGAGTTGGGCTGCGATTGCAAGGGTCGACCCTCTTGTTATTGTGCGATGGCCGGGCAGTACCCGGCACAGGGTAGGACTGGAGAATTAGCCATCGATGGCCTGGGGTCAATCGAGCATTTTTAGCCGGACCCGGTAATTTTTTTCAGCAATGGACGTTTTTTTCGGCGACCGACAAGGCTATTGCCGGATCGCGTTTGCAGCTATGGTGCTGGCACTCGTTTTTTTGCAGTCGAGGCCTGATCGGTATGCGTTATCCCTCCATGACCGCCCTGCGCGCGCTGGACGCGGTGGCCCGCCTGGGCAGTGTCGCCGAAGCCGCCAATGAGCTGAACCTGACCCCCAGCGCCATCAGTCACCAGATCAAGAGCCTGGAGCAGACCCTGGGTTTTGCCCTGACCGAGCGCCTGGGCCGCAGCATTCGCATCACCTACCAGGGTGAGCGCTACGCTCGGGACATTCACTTGCTGCTGGCCAACATCCTCGAAGCCGGGCAGCGTTCCGATGGCCAGCAGGTCAGTGGTCGGCTGTGCATCAGCAGCCCGCCGGGGTTCGCCACCTACTGGCTGTGCACCCATATCGCCGAGTTCCAGGCGCTGTATCCCCAGGTGGAACTGCAGTTGGTGTCACCTCGCACGCCAGGTGACACCAGTGACAGCGGTGTCGATCTGTTCGTTGCCTACGGCATGGGCGATTGGCCCAACCAGCATGTACAGAAGATCGTCTCCCTGCGTTATTTCCCGGTGTGCAGCCCGAGCCTGGTGAACGCCATGGGGGGCCTGAAAACCCTCGACGCGCTCGATCACGCTTTGCTCCTGCACATGATCGACTACTCCGACTGGCGGGTCTGGCTGGCAGCGGCCGGGGCGCCTAATGTCGATGTGCGCCGGGGCATCATCTTCGCCGACGCGCACTTCGTGCAGTCGGCCTGCATCGCCGGCCAGGGCATCGCCATGGGCGACAACCTGATCAGCGGCGAGGCCCTGGCTCGGGGGCAACTGGTGCAGCCCTTCGGCACCGAGATCGAATCCAATCGCGGCTACTACCTGGTGGCCGATTTGCTCAAGGCCGAGCGCCCGGTGGTGCTGGCCTTCAGCGAATGGGTCAAATCCCAGCTGCAGGGCATCACTCGCTTGCACCCGGAGCCGCGACGCAACGGCAAAGCGTGAATTTTATTGAGCAATCGCCGCGATTTTTTTCGATTGTTGCTCCTTGGGTGCAGCGACTAATGTCCCTCGACATCAGCCGGGCGCAGGGTGTCGTCCGGACGCATAAGAACAAGAGGAGTAGTCGATGACCACCTGTGCGCAGTCGCTGGTTCGTTTGCTGGAAGGTTATGGCGTGGACACGGTGTTCGGGATTCCTGGCGTGCACACCGTCGAGCTCTATCGCGGCCTGCACGGCAGTCGCCTGCGGCATGTCAGCCCGCGGCACGAACAGGGCGCCGGGTTCATGGCCGACGGCTACGCCCGGGCCAGTGGCAAACCCGGGGTCTGCTTCATCATCACCGGCCCTGGCATGACCAATATCCTCACCGCCATGGGCCAGGCCTACGCCGACTCGGTGCCGATGCTGGTGATCTCCACGGTCAACCGTCGCGAACACCTGCGCCTGGGCCATGGCCATCTGCATGAACTGCCGGACCAGCGGGCGATGGTGGCTGGGGTCTGCGCCTTCAGTCACACCCTGCAGTCGCCTGCGGAACTGCCGGAGCTTCTGGCCCGGGCCTTTGCCGTGTTCAAGTGCGCGCGGCCACGACCGGTGCATATCGAGATTCCCCTGGACGTGCTGGACATGCCCGCTGCTGACCTCAACCTGATGCCCCGTAGCCTGCCCGGTGCTCCGGCCCCGGCCGGAGCCTCGATCGAGGCGGCCGCGACCTTGCTCAACAGCGCCCACCGGCCGTTGATCCTGGCCGGCGGCGGTGCCCGAGGTTGCGCCGAGGCGCTGCGTCAGTTGGCCGAACGCCTGCAAGCGCCGGTAGCGCTGACCACCAACGCCCGGGGTCTGCTGCCCTGCGCCCACCCGCTGTTGCTCGACGGCGTACAGTCTTCGACCCATGGCCGGGCGTTGATCGACGAAGCCGACGTGGTGCTGGCCGTGGGCACTGAGCTGGGGGAAACCGACTACGACTTCTTCGGCCTGGGCCCCCTGCGTTTCAAAGGCTCGTTGATCCGCCTGGACATCGACCCGATGCAAGTCATGGGCGTGCAACGGGCCCATGTCGGCCTGGTGGGCGACGCCCTGGAAGGCTTGCAAGCCTTGCTCGGCAAAGTGACGCAACCCAGCTCTCGCGGTCGTTGGGCGGTGGACAGTGTACAGCGGGTCAACCAGGCCGAACGCACCGGCTGGACGCCCAAGCAACAAGGCTTGCAGGGCTTGCTCGACCTGCTGCGGGACACCCTGGGCAGCCCGATCCTGGTGGGGGATTCGACCCAGCCGGTGTATCAGGGCGCCTGCGGCTACCAGGCCCCGGCCCCGGCCAGCTGGTTCAACGCCGGCAGCGGTTACGGCACCCTGGGCTACGGCCTGCCGGCAGCCATGGGCGCCAAGCTGGCACAGCCCGAGCGTCCGGTGGTGGCGTTGGTGGGGGACGGCGGCTTGCAGTTCGCCAGCAGCGAACTGATCGCCGCCCGGGAAGCGCAGATCGGCGTGATCCTGCTGGTGTGGAACAACCAGTGCTACGGCGAGATCCGCGACTACATGCAGGCCCGGGACATCGCGCCGCTGGGGGTGGACATCCTCACCCCGGACTTCCAGGCCATGGCCCAAAGTTTCCATGTGGCGCACCATCGCGCCGACAGCCCGGCGCAGTTGCAGGAACTGCTGCAGAGTCTCAGGGATATCCAACAGCCGGTGATGATCGAAGTCGACGCCGGCGCCTATCTGGCCCTGGACTGATCCGCAGGACTGTTCTGCGGACGGACTCTCGAGAGATCGGGCTTCAAGGGACAGGCCTTCAAGGGACAAGGTGGGTTACATTGACGTAGCCCGCCAGGACGCACCTTGTCACTTGAGGATTCATGGATGAACTGCATTTTCTGTCAGATCGTCGCCGGCACCCTGCCGGCGGCCGTGGTTTACCGCGATGAACACTGCATGGCCTTCATGGACGTGCATCCCCTGGGGGCGGGTCATGTCCTGCTGATTCCCCAGCCCCACGTGGAAAAGCTCGATCAATTGCCCGGCTTCGTCCGTCAGCATCTGTATCAGGTGTTCGATGGATTGGTGGCCGCGCAGCGGCGTGCCGGCTACGGCGTCGAAGGCACCCACCTGCTGGTCAATGATGGTCGGGCCACCAACCAGCACATCCCCCATGCCCATCTGCACCTGATCCCGCGCAAGCGTGGCGATGCCCTGGGGTTTGCCGGGCGCCTGCTGCTGCACTTCAGCGGGTTGTTTGGGCGTCGCGCCAAACTCGAGGTCCTGCAGCAGCAGGCTGCGAGCATTGCTGAACAGGTTCGGGTGCCCTGGGTCAGCGAAACCCCGATAGGCGGTCGCTGATATGGATCGCCGCCGCGCCCTGGCGCTTGAATACGCGGAGCACCAATACCTGCGGGCCCGGGTCCAGGGCGTGGCGAGTCTGCCGGGAAACCCTTATCAGGCGCAGCTCTATGGTGATCAGGATTGCGGAGCCTTTGTCGTGGGCGGCAATCCCAGTCCGATGATGAACCGGGTGCACGGCGACAGGACGCAACAGCCCCGCAGTCTTGTCGATCTGCTACAGACCTGCGCGGCCTACGCCCCGGCGATCGCCTTGATCACCGAGTCAGCCAAGGTGACGCCCACCTTGGATCTGGAGGGGCAGCGCTTGCAGCGCCTCAAGGGCTGGACCCACGGACAGCTGTTCGCCTCGGTGGACGAGTTGGTGGTGCCGCCTTCGGTGCTGGATATCGAGCTGGTGAGCGCATCGACCCTGGAAGGTTTCTGCGTTCTGCACCGCGAAGGCTTCAATACCCCAGCGGCCGCCCGCCCAGTCAACCAGGCGGCCTTCGGCGGCTTGCTCAAGGATGGGCGTGGGCATCTGTACCTGCTACGGGACCAGGGCGCTGCGGTGGCTGGTGCGGCGCTATTCATTGCCGACAACGGCGTGGCCTACCTGGGCACCGCCTTTACCACCAAGGCCGCCCGGGGCCAGGGGTATCACCGGGCCCTGATCGCCCATCGCCTGCAGCAGGCCGTCGCCCTCGGCGCCCAGAGTGTGGCGGCCACCGCACTGGTGAACTCGCAAAGCCGGCGCAACCTGGAGCACTGCGGCTTGCGCCTGTGCCACCTGCAGACCCTCTATAGGGCCGTGCCTTAGTGCGGGTTCTGTTGCGCCGCTGGCACCGGGTCGAAGCGGATCGAGTGCAGGATCGCATCCAGGGTCGCGAAGTCCTGGAAGAACCCCACGCTGTCAGCCACCACCTGACGCCGACCACTGTCGAGCAACGCCATCAGGCAGGTGCCACCATAGGCGTGAAAGCCGGTTTCCTCATCGCTGATGCCGCAGGTCTGATAGGCCCGCAAGCCTTTCCAGCCGTGGCCTGAGATGTCCTGCACCGGGCTGGGTGCATCCCTTCCGGCGCTGCGCATCCAGACGCCGCTTTCCTGATAGAAAAACAGCTCTTCGGCGGCCTGTTCCAGGCTGCCCTGCCGCAGGCACAGGTGGAGGGTGTATTCCTCGTTCGGGCGTTTTTTCGGGTGGTCCAGGGTGAGGCAGTTTTGCGTCTGGCTGAGCTTCCAACCTTGGGGGTACTGCAGGCTGAATCCCGGTCCGTTGAAGCGTGGCGAATCCTTGGGTAATACCGGTATCCCGTCTTCCTCCCGCAAGGGTTCATACAGGCTGGGATCGCTGCGACAGGCGGACAGCGGGCGGGCCTGGGCCTTGTGCAATTGGTCGAGGCGATGGGTCTGTGGATCAGCACTGGCGCTGACGCAGGCACAGCCGTAGCCGTAGTGGTTGTTGGTGCGCACCCATTGCTGGTCGTTGAAGGTGGGCCAGTCGCCCTCGGCCTGATAGCCGCCTTGGGTGGCTATTTCCCAGACGCCGTCGCGGTCGGTGAGGGTGGCATTGGCCGGGGTCGGATTCTCGAACCAGCCACAACGGCGTTCGACCTTGGCTGGCGCGGCGCTGGCGGGTAAGGCAATCAGTGCCAGGAGTGTGCAGATCAGGGCACGCTGAAGCATGGAGCATCCTTGTTCGAGGGTAGGAGTCGCAGATTGTGCACGGGCATCAGCCTCAGCAGAGACCGAGGGCCTTGTTATTCAGTAGCGCCACTTGCGCACCAGGTCCTCTCCGTAGCGCTGGCTGATCAATGCTTCGGCAGCATCATCGTCGTCATACACCTCCGCCAGGCAGAACAGCATCAGCGCATCCAGGTACTCCTCGGGGGAGTCGAAGAAGCGTGTCAGCGCTATGCCTGTGTCGTGATCGAAGTAGTACACCACGCCGCTGTTGCGTTCAAAACAGAACATATTGCCGTTGCCCAAGTAGTCGCCGAAGGCGATCAGCTGTTGGGCCAGGGACAGGTCCAGATCGGTCCCGGGAATGTCCACGATGCCGGGATAGGCTTTCAGCAGTGGCTGGATGGGCATAGTGCCGGGCTCGACGCTACAGAGGATTTCCGCCAGGGACAGCACCCCCAGTTGCCGATGGTAGTCGCGCAGCGACCGCGGCAATGGGCAGCCCAGGCGTTGCTCCAGCGCCTGCAAGGCGTCCTCGCTGACAGGGGTCAATTCCGGCTCGTTGACGTGGCCCTCCCACAGTGCACCGTAGGCGCCGATGACCGCCAGATACCAGCTCAGCCGTGCGGCCTGATCGGGCAGGTCCGGCCAGGCCAGGGGAGGGCAGCCGGCGGGAGGCCATTGTTCTGGGGGGGGTGTATCGGTCATGGAGCGTCCTTGCGAGGGCGGTGGGAGGAGGGAAGGCTTTATCCATTGTCTGGACACTGAAACCATCCTGGCAAACATGGACTTTCGGAGAAAGTTGAAGGCGCCTGCACGAGTATGTGGATGGGGGCTGACGTCTTTTGCGTTGGTCTGCGTGGCAGTGAGTGATGCCACTGACGATACAGGGCAGTTACTTAGGACTAGAGGCCTGGAGAGGGTTCTCCAAGCCGCTAGTGTGTTTGCGTCAGCTCATTTTCCGTTAATTACGGAGGTCAGCAGATCAGCATATTGAAGGGCTTGTGACTGACGAGAAAAGCCTTGGGAAAACTCTGAGAGTGAATCCTCTTGTCTTGGATAAAAGTCAGGATGGCTAAAGGCGCTGAGGAAACTGTCCTGGTTATCGTCTACAAGACTTGAGGGATGGGCCCTCTTCAATATCGATCCTGCCAGTGTGTCAGCGGAAATATCTGCGAGCACCGGGCGCCCTGAGCCGATGTACTCAAACAGCTTGGTTGTCAAAATTCCTTGTGCGCTCAATGAGCTGCGGACAGAGGTTTCAGCGAACAAAAGATAGTCCGAGTGGATAATCAACTCTAGTGAACGAGTGTAAGCCACCGCAGAGTTGAAGCTGAATGCGGATGCAATTGATGGGTATTGATTTTTAATGGCCTGCTTGACCAGTTCTGCGCGACCATAATATTCGATATTAAACTTCTCATAATTTTCAGGAATGTCTTTTTTTAACTGAGCCAGTGCCTTCATAATGTTGTGAGGAACTCTTTCAGGAGAGACTACTCCCATGTAGCGGATAGTTACTTTATCGGCCGAACGTACTACCGGAGTTGATCGAGCCTGACTTAGGACCAGATGATCATAGCCGTTCATGATGACCGACACATTGGTAGTCATAGCTTTATAGTAAGAGGCCATGGGCTCTGAAATGGTAACCACATGATCAGCACTGCGGGCCAACCAACGATCGATACGTAACTCCAGCCATTTGGCAAATGGACCGCCTGGCATACCGTGACATTCGCTGAACTGATCCCTGTAGTCGAGGACGCAAGGCACATTGAATCTTTTTTTACAGAACAGTGCAGCCAGCAACATGGGCCATGGGGGCGATGATCCGACAACGATATCCGCGGCAGCCAAGGCTGCCTTTGCTTGAGGGTCTAACCATGGACTCAAGAATGAAAAAGCAAAAGGTAGTCTTGGGTCCGGAACCTGTCCCAGTATGTTTTGAATATAGTTTTTCAGTTTTCTCCGCCAGGAGGGAGTGCCTACATACATGGGCTCAAAAGCTACATCGGCTTTTTCCGACGTGGAAATTCGCCCCATCTTGTCGAGTTCCAGAACGTTGACCTTGTCGGGAAGGGACTCACTGAAATCCCCATCCGCAGAGGTTTTCTTGGTCGTGATGACTGTGACTGCATGACCTTCTGCAGCCAAGTATTTGGAGATGGCTTCAATTCGTTTCGCACCTGCACTATTAATAGGTGGGAAATAATGCACGATAAAAACTATATTCATCTTCTGGTCGTCAAGTCCTGGATGGGGCGTATGCAGTATTGCGTTACGTTAATGTTTAGTTTCTGAATATCAATATGAGGCTTTGTTGAGTACTCAAACTTTAGAGCTCTATTATAGCTTGCACTCAATAGCTGCACAGACGCATTATTTTGCCATTGGAGAGGGAAAATATCCAGAATCAAGAACCGTTCTATCGCGCAGCAATCGGTCAGTAATGGGGTACATACGTATGCTGACCCAGGCGGCTTATTACCCCTGTTGCCGAGCCGGAGCACCGTAGAATTTTGCACCCGCAGGAACATCGCGGTTTACAAAACTCATGGCGCCGATAATCGCACCGTCACCAATGCTGACACCCATCTGAATGATCGAGTTGGGGCCGATGTAGACTCCGTCGCCTATTTTCGTAGGTTTTCGGCTGGCTTCAACTTGCCCCAAGGATGTACTCCATTCCACGGTGTGGTGGGTGTATATCTGTACACCGCAGCTGACGGACACGTAGCTGCCGATCTCCAACCCGCCGGAGCCGTCCAGCACCACATTGGGGCCAATCCAGGTGTTTTTTCCAACCTTTACATCACCCAGGATCAGCACGTTGTTGTAGCAGGATGTCCCTTCTCCAAATCCGTAGAACCTGGCCGTCTCCCAGCGATCCGAGAGCAGGTCGTTTATCGAGACATGCCTCTTGAACTTGGAGAATATATCGGCGCGTAATTGGTTGATTACTCTTTTTACCTGTTGCAAAAGTGCTTCGTCAGCCTTTGGTGAAGCTCCCGGGTCTTTAGGCGAATCAGTTTTAATCGTCATCACTGTTCTCACTTTTTCAATCTCAAGACTTGGCTGCCATCCCCGGTGGGTTAATCGAGCTTTGGCCGGGTTGCCTCAATCAGCGCAGTTCAAAGTTATGTTGATACCACCGGGTGAAGTTGATCCAGCGCCAGACTTGCCAGGAGAAAGCAGCTTTCCCTGAAATGATTTTCTCGAACTCTTCAAGGATTTGTGGCTGGTTCAGGAATGGCAGTCCAAGATCAATCTTCAGCCAGCCTCGGATCTGCTCGGCCAGTTGTACCAGCCACACCTGTTCGGGGGTAGAGAAGCCGATCTTGTCCCTTCGGTCCAGGATGGCGTCTGGAACTATTCCACGCATCGCTGCCCGGAAGACGGACTTGGTTTCTCCTGATTGCGAGATCAGATAGTTTTCTGGCAAGGAAAGCAGGAAGTCGGCCATGTCGGAGGTGAGGAAAGGCACCCGACTCTCGATGGAAAAACGCATCGAATTCCGATCGCCATGGCGCAACAGTGACTGTAGCCCGCGGTGGGTCAGTGAGAATGCCAGCTCGGAGGCCAGTTTGCGTCCGGGCAGATCGTAGGGTGATTTCTGTTGTGGATAACCGATGTGCACACCGGCGTCACGCAGCATCTGTGTATCTATCCACGAAGGGCTGGCCTGCATGCCGTTTCCACGTCTGAGCAAGTCGTACACGGGGCCTTCGGCGCACTCGGCAACGACCGTCTTGAAGCAGTGCTTCAAACTTCTGTCTGGCCATTTTGACCACTGCCTTGCGAAGTTCAGAGCCTGCCGGTAATGGCCCTGTTCGAGCATGCTCTTGATGCGTTTTCCTGGGTAGCCGTGATAGCCGGCCAGTAACTCATCGGCTCCCTGACCATCGAGCGTTACCGTGATGGCGTTGTCTTTGGCCAGCTTGAAGACCCGGTACTGGGCGTAGATGCTGGTGCTGCCAAAGGGCTCACCTTGAGCGCGAATCATGTCATCCAGGTCATTGGACAGTTCCTGGGGGCTGACCAGTACCTTGTGAGCCTTGGCGTTGACCTTGGCGTTGACCAGGTCGACCCAGGATTCCTCTGATACGGCGCTATCGCGGGCGATATAGCTGAATGTATTGATGGCTGCATCCGGTTCGATCTTGCGCATGGCGCAAACCACTGCCGAAGAGTCCAGTCCACCGGACAATGCCGCTCCCAGGGGAACGTCGCTGCGCAGATGCAGCTTGATGTTATGCAGGAAACGTTCGCGCAACTCATCAGCGGCTGCCGAGAAGCTCAGGGTTGACGTCTGTTCTACCTTCGGTCGCCACCACTGTTGCGGTGCACTGAGCTGGCCGTTGGATAGATCAAGGTGCAACAAGTGCCCGGGCATCAGCTGATGCACGCCTTCGAAAAAGGTCGAGGCCTGGGAATCGTAATCGCCATGCACCAGGTAGTCGTAGGCGCGTTGCCAGTTGAGCTGAACCTTGTTCTGCTTCAACGCTTTCAATGCTGGCATTTCTGAGGCGAAAAGGAAGTTGTCGCCTTCACGGGTGTAGTAGAACGGCTTGATCCCGAAGGGATCGCGAATGCAGGAGAGCCTGTTGGCCACTCGGTCAAAAACCGCGAACGCAAACATTCCGCGCAAGCGTGCAAGGGAGTCGGCTCCCCATTGAATCCAGGCCGCTAGCAACACCTCGGTGTCGGAGTCTGAATGGAACACGTGCCCCAGGGCTTGCAACTCAGTACGCAATTCGCGGTAGTTGTAGATTTCGCCATTGAAGACGATGGAAAAAAGCTGGTCCTTGGAGTGCATCGGCTGATGGCCGGCTAAGGACAAGTCAATAATGGATAGGCGCGTGTGACCCAGCACTAGTTTGTTGGAGGCAACCGGCATCTCTTCGTAGCCGAAGTCATTCGGTCCACGATGGCGCAAGGTCTGAATGGCCGCGTCGATACTCTGGGAGTAAGAGTGGGTTTCGCTGACGGAGAAGAAACCGAGTATTCCACACATAAATTAGCTACTTCTTTGCGAAAAAAGTTTAAGGCGGCTGCGGACCATCTGTCCGGCTTTACGCAGCTCGGAAACCTGAACAAGCCCCAAGGCCACAAAAATCACTGCCGTGCTGCTGATGAACATCAGGTTGACCAACCAACGCAAGTAGCTGTCCAGTTCTGAACCCAATCGCAGTGCCAGAAACAGCGCCACGACCGTTGCAGTCATTGAGCCGCAAAGCGGCCACCACTTATGCGGCACGGGATACAGCCTTTGACTGCACAGCATATAGATGACGAACGTCAGCGAACTTCCCAGGAGCATTGCAATGGCGGCGCCGCTGCCTCCCAAACGAGGAATCAAGATCAGTCCCAGGGCAATGTTGGCAATCAGCCCCGCGAGATTGATCCAGATGGTCATGTGGGTTTTCTTGGCGATGCTGATGCCAGGGGCAAAAATGTACATCTGGGCCAGGAGAATTGACGGTACCAGGAAGACAATCAGCTTGGAGGCTGAGTAGTAGTCTGAGGTTGTCATCAGTACCAGGACGTCATGGGCAAACAGCCCAAGTGTCAGGTAAGTCAGTAATGCAAAGCAGCAGAACACCCTGAAAATACGCGCCAACTGCCTGGGAGTATCGGCTTCGCGGTAGTAGGTATAGATCAATGGTGTCAGGGCCCCTTGGAAACCGACCATGACCAGGCTGACGGCACTGGCCAACCGGACAGCGACTCCATACAGCCCGACCTCGCCGATCGACACAAAGTGGTTGATCAGCAAACGGTCGATATAAATGCTGGCAAGGACCGTCACACTGGCAGGGACCAAGGGGATGGAGAACGCCAGCATCTCCTTGAGCCGGGCCCAATCAAAGCGAAAGCGAAAGCTCTGCCGCAGGTGATACAGCCCGTAGACAGTGCCAATGATGACTCCGGCGCTCATGCCCCATAGCAGCCCTTGCAAGCCCATTCCTGCACCGTAGGTGAGGAGTACTGCAGCTCCAGCAGTGACCAGGGAGACAATGATGCTGACGAGTGCATAGTGCTTGCTGCGCAATTCCCAGCGGAACTGGTTCTGGATGAGGTTGAACAGACCGTTGAAGAAAATGTAGACAATGCCGACCTTGAAGGCGCCAGTCAGTCCTTCGCGCCCCATGATCCAGGTGGACAGATCATCGGCATAGGCCAGGGTGATCACGGCGAACAGCGAGTAGCACCCGGCAGTGAACCAGAAGGCGGACGATGCATAGGCGCAACGGCGATCAGGGTCTGTTTCCGCTGAATAGAAGCGCGCTATGCCCTGGGACACCTCCAGGGCAATGGTCAGTGCGATAAGGCCTGAGAAAACCAGCAACAAGTCCAGAGAACCGTAGTCTTCCGGGCTCAGCACTCGGGTGTACAACGGCACCAGAAATAGCGCGAGCCCCTTCGAAAGCAGTGCGGGGATTGCGTAAATGACACTGTCTCGAATAAAGAGCTTGAACATATGTCGGCAAAACCCTAGCGGTTATCCTGGTTTGAAGGAAAGTAAAAGTACTTGATGAACAGGCGTTGAAGTTTGCCTTTTGCGGCAGCCAGGAGTATTGCCTTCTGCTCAGGTAATGGTGGGAATGTATCGTGTTGGTTGTTCCAGATTTTGAAGTAATTTTTGATAAATGCTTCTTCGCTGTACTTTTCCTTCCAGAACCCCCAGCACGCGGCCATGACGCTTTCCAGATAAGCACGATCGGCCAGCAGTTTTTCCAGGCAAGAGGTCAGCAGGTTCGCATCAACAGGAAACTGGATGATGGGAGAGGCCGGCAAGCCAGTAAAAACATCATAGTTTCCTGAAACGATTGCACAGGATGCGGCAGCGCCTTCGATGCCGAATCGACCTGGCCAGGTGGCTGGCTGGTCGACAACTATGTCCGCTGCCAGCAACATGCTGACCACTTGGTGATTGGGGATGTGCTCCAGCAGGTGAAACTCGAACGCGTAGCCCTTTTGTCGGAGCGTTTCCACTGCCTCCAGCACGAGGTCGGTTCGTTTTACTGCCCGGTTCGAGGGGGCGTGAACGAGAACCGGGATCTCTCCCGGACGACGCGGGCCGGTCAGTAGCGACGTCTGGCTGAACGTGAAGTGTCCCAGCATCCCAGTCTGGAAGGTCGCCTGGTTCCTTGAGGAAATCGTCTTGGCAAAGCGCTCGGCCATGAACTGGCGATAGTACTTTCTCAGCATGTCCACCAGGGGGAGTGCGGGATAGGAACCAATCGCTATACCGGGCGTGTACTTTTCAAACAATGCGTCATGCAGGTGGCGGCAACGCACATCATCTCCGCAGTGCTGAACAACCAGGTCAACCCCGGCGAGGCGATAGAGGATGTAGTCGAGGTTCAGCGCGAGTAGGCTGGTGCACCAGATGAACCAGGCCTGATCGGCGCGTAAAAGGATCCAGGGTAAATGTCGGGAACGACAGAGTGGTTCGCTGAACAGGCGGATTTTCAGGGCCAGGGCAGAGGCGCCTTGTGCGTCGGTTTCTCCGTAGAAGACCCCAGCGTGGGAGCGAGCACTGCGCACGGTAATGTGCTGTTTTGCCAATGCGGCAGACAGTTCGCTGATGTTGTTGGCAATCTCGTGTATGCCGACAAAGACATATTCAGGTTTTGCCGGCCGCTTGCTGCAACTGCGCTTGATTCTCATGGCCAGGGCCGGCAGCAGGAATAAGGCAAAGCAAAAAAACGAGAATAAAAAGAAGCATGCAGATTGGGCTATTTTGAAGATGATTTTCATTTTACGTCCTGTGCATTGCTTCTTTCATGCTGACTCTGCAGCCATAGCAGCGCTGGGTCAGTGCTGCTATGGCCGGATCTTGATCGTGATGTTTCACACGGCGGCTTTATATATGACGGGTCAAGGCTGGTACAACAAGATCATGCAAAGCAGCCTTGCATATACTCTTCCATATTCAACAGGGACCAGATCAACAGCCTTCTGTTCTGTTTTCCTGAAAGATGTTCCTCGACAAGCGAAGTCAGTGCGGACTGGTCAAAAACGTCATAGATATGTGCGTTTTTATTCAGCAGTTTCCTTCTGACAAACTCCATGCTCTCGCCTTTGAACCAGCTGGAGTCCGGCGCGGAGAAGCCTTGTTTCTCAGCCCGGGCGATATCGTCCGGAATGTATCGTTTCATGACATCGCGGAAGATCTGCTTGCCGTCTCGAGCTTTTTCAAAGTACTTGCTGACTTTATCGCCCTGATCGTTCTCGTTGACTCTTATCACATCGGCCAGATTGTTCAGCTTCAAATGAACCGGGCAGCGCATGGCGAAATCAACCAGATCGTTATCCAGGAATGGCACACGGCTTTCCAGGCCATGGGCCATGCTGAGTTTGTCTTCGACTACCAGCAAACCATGAAGGAAGGTCTTGGCTTCGAAGTACAGCGAGTGGTTGATATAGTCTTCCGGGGTGTACAGATTGTCTGCGTGGTGTTTGAAGACATCACGGAAGATGTCCCGGGTCCACACATGCTTTACATCTTTCCAGATCGGCGCAAAGACCTGCTTGATCTCATTGTTGGGAATCAGCCGCTGCCAGAATGCGTAGTACTTATCGATGTAGTGTTCGAAGTCATCGTTGACCACGGCACGGTAGTAGCGCCATGGATAGCCGCCAAACAACTCGTCCCCGCCGGCTCCGGACATGACTACCTTGACGAATTTCGATGCCAATTGGGCGGCGTAGTAGTTCGGGTAGCTCTGGCCCACTCTGGGTTCTTCCAGGTGCCAGGCCAGTTTGGGCAGGGCTCTTTCCATGTCTCCGGCTTTCAGGACCATTTGGTAATGTTCGGTCTTGAAGTGGTAGGACATGTATTCGGCTTTACTGCGCTCATCGAACCCCATTTCGATACCCGAGGCGGAGTTGAGATCGAAACCACAGGTAAAGGTTTTCATGTAGGGATAGGACTTGGCCGCGATCGCAGTGATCGAGCCGGAATCCATTCCGCCACTCAGATAACTGCCCAATTCAACGTCAGTCACCAGCTGCCGGTTGACGGCCTGCTGGAACAAACGGTCCAGCTCTTCACGGTACTCTTCGTCGCTGGCTTTGACCTTGGGTTCCTGGAAGTTGTAATCCCAGTACTGGGTGAATTGCAGGGCCGGCGTGCGCCGCTTCATGTCCAGCACGGCATAGTGGCCGGCGGGCAGCAGCTTCACATCGTTGAGCAATGTCTTGTCGGTAAAGATGTTCTGGAAGGTGAAGTATTCCAGCAGGGCTTCCTTGTCCAGGCTGCGCTGAAACTGGGGCATCGCCAGGATGGCTTTCTGTTCAGAGCCGAAGGCTAGGGTCTGCCCTTGATGTGCGTAATACAGCGGCTTGATGCCATAGCGATCCCGGGCCAGCAACAGCGTTTGTTCCTGGCGATCCCACAGGGCCAGGCCGAACATGCCGTTGAAGCGCTCCAGTGCTTGTGCCCCCCAGGCGATCAAGGCATTGAGAACCACTTCAGTGTCAGTGCGTGAACGGAACTGGTAGCCCAGGGTTTCCAGTTCGGTGCGCAGCTCACGGAAGTTGTAGACCTCGCCGTTGTAGACCAGTACATGGCGCTGGGAGAGGGAGGCGGCCGGCTGGTGGCCGGCAGGAGACAAGTCGATGATTGCCAGGCGCCGATGGCCCAGGCCCACATTGCCTTCAATCCAATGCCCTTCGCCATCGGGACCGCGATGGGCAATGGCATCCGTCATGCGCTGCAGAACTGCAGGCGATACCGGGTTGTTATCGAGATGGATGAGGCCGGTAATGCCGCACATGCGTTTTGATGCTCCTTTGGATCGGGGGGAGTGCAGTAGGAAATGCGCAGGTCTGCGCAGTTCCGTTGCCTGAAAAAGGTCATCCCGCTCGAGTGAGCGGGATGCAGGTGCTGTTACTCAGCGCAGTTGGCGAATGGCCTCGACTACGTAGGCGTAGTCTTCTTCGCTCATCCTGTTGTGCAGCGGAATCGCCATGGTGTGGTCGTTGCAGTCGCGGGCGCCCGGGAAGTCTTCGGGTTTGAGGCCGAAACGTTCACGGTAGTAAGCCAGCATGTGCACGGCGTGGGTGCCAGGACGGGTGGAGATGCCCTTGGCCTGGAGAATTTCCATCATGTCGTTACGCGGCATCGGGGCTTTTTGCGGGTCGATGTAGGTAACGAATGCCTGCCAGCCGTGGCGGCTGCCTTCCGGAGTGGTAGGGAGTCGCAGCCAGTCGATATCGGCCAGTTGTTCGCAGTAGTACTGGGCCCAGCGCGCACGTTCGTCGATAAAGCCGTCCAGCTTGCCCAGCTGTACCAGGCCGATTGCACCTTGCAGGTCGGTCATCCGGTAGTTGAAGCCCAGCAGGTTGAACTCCGGCAGCAGATAGGGGCGTGGGCCCAGATGGCGCTGTTCTTCGGAGAGCGAGGCACCGTGGCTGCGCAACTGGCTCATGCGTTCAGCCAGCTCCGGGTTGCTGGTGGTTACCATGCCGCCTTCGCCGGTAGTCACCGACTTGCGCGGGTGGAAGGAAAATGCCGCGGCATCGCCCAGGCTGCCGGCAGGGCGGCCTTTCCAGTCAGCGCCTGCGGCACAGGCGGCGTCTTCGATAATGGCGACCTGCGCCGGCAGCGCCGCTCGCAGAGCATCGATATCCAGGCAACGGCCGAACAGGTGCACGGCAATGACGGCCCGAGTCTTGTCGGTGACCTTGGCGGCGACCTGGCTGATATCCAGGTTGTAGGTCAGGGGGTCGATGTCGACGAATACCGGAGTGGCGCCGCAGTACAGCACCACGTTGGCGGTGGCGATCCAGGTGAAGGTCGGAACGATGACTTCGTCGCCCGGACCGATATCCAGGCCGGCGAGCGCCAGGTGCAGACCCGTGGTGCAAGAGGTCACTGCCAGTGCGTGAGGAACCTGATGGCGCTTGGCAAAGGCTTCTTCAAAGGCTGCCACTTTGGGGCCTTGGGTCAACCAGCCGGTCATCAGCGGCTCACGTGCTGCCTGCCATTCTTCTTCGCCGGTGCTGGGTAACGAGATAGCAATGTTACGCTTTTCCATTGTGTTTACTCCGCCCCGTGCGTGGTGCGCCAATCGATAAGTTTCTGCAGGCCTTCACGCAGCTCGTACTGGTAGGTGAACCCCAGTTCTTCAGCCGCTTTTTTCGGGCAGCCGATACGGTTCTGTACCATGCGACGGGCATCGTCAGCGCTGTAGGGACGATACTGGACGACCAGGTCGGACTCTTTCATGTCGAGAATGGTGTCGCACAGTTCCTTGATGCTGGTCTGTACGCCAGTACCAACGTTGTAGAACTGGTCGGTGACGTCCGCTTCCAACGCCTTGACGTTGCAGCGAGCAACGTCTTCGACATAGATGAAGTCGTAAGCCTGGCTGCCGTCGCCGTTGATCACCGGGCCTTCGTTGGCATCGATCTTGTTCAGCATGATCGGAATCACGCCGGTGTAGGCGGCTGTCTGGTCCTGGTGCGGGCCGTAGACGTTCATGTAGCGCAGGCCGACATAGCTCAGGCCGTAGCGGTCGTGGAACGCGTGGCACATGGCTTCACCGGCAATCTTGGTGGAACCGTAGAAGTTGCGGTTGTTGAACGGATGGTCTTCGGTCATCGGTACTTCCACTGCGTCGCCATAGACCGAGGCGGACGAGGAGTAGACCAGACGCTTGATGTTGTTCTTCACGCAGGCTTCAAGAACGTTGAAGGTGCCTTCGACGTTGACGTGGAAGGCTGTGCGTGGGAAGTCCTTGCAGTGCAGCAGCCACATGGCGGCCAGGTGGATGACGCCGTCCATGCCTTGCATGGCGTCGTTCAGCAGGTCGATCTCGCGAACGTCACCGCCATTGGCGTACAGGCGGCAGCGGGGATCCTTGAGCTGCTCGGAGATGTTGCTGAGCTTGCCCCGGGCAAAGTTGTCATAAACCACAACTTCGGCCACGCCGGCCTTGAGCAGTTCCGAAATCACAAAGCTGCCGATGAATCCGGCGCCGCCGATGACCAGAACTTTTGAACCTTCAATTTTCATGCGTGTACTCCAATCAAATTTTGCTAGCGGTGACCAGCGCTTCGACAATGTGCGACTGATCTGATGCAGTCAGGTAAGGATGCATCGGCAGACTCATGACTCGTGTTGCCACAACGTCACCCACAGGAAGCTGTGCGTGCTCGTCTTTGACCGCCGGTTGGAGATTTAGCGGAATCGGATAGTGAACCGCCGTCGGCACTCCGCATTGCTTGAGGTGCTGTTGCACGGCATCGCGGTTGTCCACCTGTACGGTGAACTGTGCCCAGGCGCTGATATTGTGGGATTCAATATAGGGCGCGACGATTCCCGCTTGCGTCAAAAGTCGTGCGTAATTCTGCGCGACTTGCTGGCGTAATTGAATCTCTTCTTCGAGGATCTCCAGCTTGGGCAGCAGAATGGCGGCTTGCAGAGTGTCCAGGCGGCTGTTTACGCCGATGCGGATGTGATGGTAGCGGCGGTCCTGGCCGTGTCGGGCGACCTGGCGAATGATTGTCGCCAGCTCTTCGTCGTTGGTGAAGATCGCACCACCATCGCCATAGCAACCCAGGGGTTTGCTGGGGAAGAAACTGGCGCAGGCAATGGTGCTCAGGTTGCAGGAGGCCTTGCTCTTGTAGCTGGCTCCGAAGCTCTGTGCAGCATCCTCTATAACTGGAAGAGAGTGCTTGCCGGCGATGGCGTTGATGGCGTCGAAGTCGGCGCACTGCCCGTACAGGGAGACCGGAATAATGGCTTTGGTGCGTGAAGTGATCGCCGCTTCCAGCAGGGCCGGGTCCAGGTTGTAGGTTTGCGGGTCGATGTCCACATAGACCGGCTTGGCACCCAGCAGGGCGACTGTTTCCGCCGTTGCTATGTAGGTGAAGCCAGGAGTGATGACTTCATCGCCTGGACCTACGCCCAGGGCCATGAGCGCGATCTGCAGGGCATCGGTGCCGTTGGCGCAGGTGATGCAGTACTTTGCCCCTGCATAGGCGGCCAGGCGCTCTTCCAGTTCAGCCACTTCAGGGCCGAGGATGTACTGGCCGTGGGACAGAACGCGAGCGATTCCCGCGTCAATCTTGTCCTTGAGGCGGGCTTGCTGGGTCTTCAGGTCGATGAATTCGATCATTTACTGTGCGTCCATTTTGCTCAGGTTGTTGCCACGCAACACATAGCGGGCGCCGGTATGTGGGCAGAGGCATTCGGCTTCTCCCTTGACCGGCAGTTCCAGGCGTTCACCAAACTCGCTCATCCAGCCCAGCTGTCGTGCGGGCACCCCAACCATCAGTGCGTAGGCCGGTACATCCTTGTTGATGACAGCACCTGCGCCGACGAAGGCGTAATCGCCGATGGTGACCCCGCAGACAATGGTGCAGTTTGCGCCCAGCGTGGCACCCTTTTTCACCAGGGTGTCGCGGTATTGGTCCTTGCGCTCGATCAATGAGCGTGGGTTGTAGACGTTGGTGAAGACCATGCTTGGACCACAGAACACACCCTCTTCCAGGGTCACGTTGTCATATACCGAGACATTGTTCTGGATCTTGCAATGATCACCGATGACCACTTTGTTGCCGACGAAGACGTTCTGGCCAAGGGAGACCCCTTTGCCGATCTGTGCGCCTGGGCATACATGCACGAAATGCCAGACCCGTGAACCTTCGCCGATCTGTGCACCATCATCGACGATGGCGCTAGGGTGCTGGTAATGGCTCATGACTGTCAGACCAGGCGGGACAGGAAGGGATGGCCTTCGTTGTCCTGAGCTCTGACAGGGTTCATGGTCCGGATGGTCTCGACGGTTTCCACGCAGTGCCGGGTATCCTCGATACCGTAGCCCTTGCCGTCGAGCACTGCTTGGTAGCTGACGGTATGGAGATCGGTGAAACCTTCGGAAAACTCGATTTCCGCGCCGTCGACAGTAATCGAGCGGTAGGTAGGTTTCTTGCCTTTGACCGATTCAGGCAGGTCGTTGGCATCAATGGAAAGGAACCAGCGTACCCGGGCATTCTCGTACTCCAGATAGCCGCAGGCCTTGTCGGCATTGCTGAAGTGCACAACGTTGCGCTGCAGCTTGCCGAAAATGAAGTGCAGCATGTCGTAGAAGTGCACGCCGATATTGGTCGCGACACCAAAGGACTTTCGAGGGTCGCCTTTCCAGCTTTCCATGTACCAGCGGCCACGGCTGGTGATGTACGTCAGTTCCACCTCGTGCTTATGGGCGCTGGGTTGCGACTGCACACGGTTCTTCAGGTCGATGATCGCCTGATGGTGACGCAGTTGCAGGATGTTCCAAAGGCGCTTGCCGGTTTCGCGTTCAGTCAGGCTCAGGTCGTCCAGCAGTGCTGCGCTGGGTACCAGCGGCTTCTCGCAGATCACGTCACACCCCAGGCGCAGGCCGGCAGTGATATGAGCGTGATGGAGGTAGTTGGGCGAGCAGATCGAAACGATATCCAGGGCGGTTGCCGGATCCCGCTTGAGACGCCAGGCGTGATCGTAGAAGCGCTCGAACTCGGTGAAGAATTCGCTTTGAGGCGAAAGGCTGTCGATGATGCCGACGGAGTCGTTGATGTCGTAGGCACAAACCAGCTCGTTGCCGGTGTCCTTGATGGCACGCATGTGGCGCGGGGCGATGTAGCCGGCGGCGCCGATCAGGGCAAAGCGTTTCATGGAGTTCCTCGGGGAAGAGTTTCAGCTGCCTGTGGCAGGAGGCATGAAACAGAGGCCGTATGGCTATGGCCCCCTGTCTCATGCAACTCGCTGCGATGTCTCGTGGTCGATCAGGCCTTGATGACGTTGCTCGCTGCAGCACGGTACTTGCCGCGACTGTCGATGATCAATTGCGCGTGATTCTGGATCAGTTCGTAATCGAACTTATCATGATCTGTCGCCAGGACCACCGCGTCGTATGCGGCCAGGTTCTCTGCGGTCAACGGCTCGCTGCTCAGTTCGAAGTGGTGCTCGCGCATTTTCGGGAACACCGGAACATGAGGGTCGCTGTAGGCCACGATGCCGCCCTTGGCCTCGATCAGCTCCATGATCTCCACGGATGGAGATTCACGCATGTCATCCACGTTCTTCTTGTAAGCGATGCCCAGGACCAGGACCTTGCAGCCCTTGAGTGCCTTGCCACTGTTGTTCAGGCCATCCATCAGCTTGCTCAGGACGTACTCGGGCATTGCCTTGTTGACTTCGCCGGAGAGCTCGATGAAACGCGTGTGCAAACCGTATTCGCGAGCCTTCCAGGTCAGATAGAAGGGGTCGATGGGAATGCAGTGGCCACCCAGGCCAGGGCCAGGGTAATAGGCCGTGAAGCCGAAAGGTTTGGTTGCAGCGGCATCGACGACTTCGAAGATGTCGATGCCCATGCGGTCGGCAACGACTTTCATTTCGTTGACCAGACCGATGTTGACCGCGCGGTGGATATTCTCCAGCAGCTTGGTCATTTCCGCCGCTTTGGTTGAGCTGACAGGCACTACTTGGTCGATTGCCTGCTCGTAGAGCGCGATACCCACGTCCAGGCAGTTGGGGGTGTGACCACCGATTACCTTGGGAATGGTGCGGGTTTCAAAGTTGGCATTGCCCGGATCTTCCCTTTCCGGTGAATACACCAGGAAGATGTTTTCGCCAACGATCAGGCCGTTTTCCTGTACTCGGGGCAGCAGTTCTTCTTCTGTTGTACCCGGGTAGGTGGTGCTTTCCAGGGAAACCACTTGTCCTGCACGCAGGTAAGGCTTGAGTGCATTGGTGGTGTTGATCACGAAACTCATGTCAGGTTCGCGATACTTGTTCAGTGGCGTCGGTACGCAAAGGATCAGTGCGTCACACTCACCGGCACGGCGAAAGTCGGTGGTCGCTTCAAATCCCGAGTTTCTGGCCTGGCTGATGTGCTCGCTGGCAATGTGTTCTATATAGCTGGTGCCAGCATTGAGCTTGGCTACCTTGGAATCATCGATATCGATACCCAGCACCCGGAAGCCGATCGCGTTGTAACGCAACATCAGCGGCAAGCCCACATAGCCGAGCCCTACGATGCCAATCAGGGCTTCCTTGTTCTTGAACTTGGCGATGCAGGTTTGTTTTTGGTCAGGCATTTTAGCTCCGATGTAATACAGGTTCGATGCATGCAGCAGGCCTTCCGTTACTTTTTCGGCAAGAGCGTGTGAACTAGTTCTTGTTCTTACACACCTGGGTATCAGACCTATCGTAGGATGCGATCAACAGGCGAGCGACTCATTAGAGTCCACGCGTCAAGCCGTTGAGAAACAGAATGCTCCGTCATCCGACAGCGGTGTGATCGGAGGGCGAATTCATTGTGTATGCGGCCAAATTGGCGGCGATTCTACACTGGCAAGGCGCCTCGGGCGACAGGCCGGGCACATTTACTCGATTCCAGCTTCCCCGCCCCCGGTCAAGCCGGCTGCCGAGCCTTGCCAATCAGGAAAAGTAAAATCTCCTTGCCGCTATGGAAGTGGCTGTGGTCCCATCGCGTCAATCAACCGGGCACCTGTGCTCCCGGCAGGTTACTGCCGGCTCACGTCAATGATTGCTGCTTCCGATGAATGGCAATAGGCGTATATGAGGCGCCGTCCTGAGGCCCCGTGAATGAGTAAAGTGGTCGCGCGGACAGTATTGTTTTCACCGAATAGAAAGTGAATTTTTTGAAGTTATTAATTTTTTCTCAGTACTTTAGTCCTGAAAATTTCATCATCAACGATATAGCCAGGACTCTTGTTGCCCAGGGACATGAGGTAGTAGTTGCTACTGGCAAACCTAACTATCCAGATGGTCGAATATTTACCGGTTATCGTGCATGGGGATGTCACTACGAGCGTTATCTGGACTCTATTGATGTACTGCGGGTGCCGTTATGGCCGCGCGGCGACGGTGGTGCAAAGAACATGGTTCTTAACTACCTGTCATTTGTTGTAGCCGGACTGATATTTTTTCCATGGATGTTACGCAAGCGCGAGTTCGATGCGATTCTGGTATTCGCTCCTTCGCCCATCACCCAGGCCATTCCGGCGATTCCTATCAAGTGGTTGAAGAGGGCGCGGCTGGCCTTGTGGATACAAGACCTGTGGCCAGAGAGTCTTGCTGCCACTGGATTCGTGAAAAAACCCTATCTATTGAAAATGGTTGGCTGGATGGTCCGTGGGATTTATGCAGGTTGTGATCGGCTGCTGGTTCAATCTCATGCTTTTGTCGATTCAGTGGCCCGCTACGCGCCCAGAAAGAAGATTACCTATTATCCCAACTCTGTGGATGCCCAGGCTTTTAATGCAGAAGTAGAAGTTGACGAGCAGCTGTTGCAGGTCTTGAAGGCGCATTTCTGTGTAGTGTTCGCTGGCAATCTTGGAACTGCCCAGGCACTGGAGACGTTAGTTGAGGCTGCGAAACAACTGCGTGACGAGCCGGACATTCGCTTGGTTCTGGTGGGCAGTGGCAGCCGGCTGGAATGGCTCAAGGAGCAGAAGCAAGTTCATTCACTGGATAATCTGATACTTCCTGGGCGCTTTCCGGCGGTGGCAATGCCTGCAGTTTTTGCCCAGTCCAGCGCATTGCTGGTGTCACTTAATGATGAAAGCATCTTTGCCCAGACCATCCCCAGCAAGGTTCAATCCTACTTGGCGTCCGGCAAGCCAATCATTGCCAGTCTGAACGGCGAAGGCGCGCGAGTAGTTCTAGAAGCCCGGGCGGGACTCACCAGTCCGGCGGAAGAAGTGGCGCCATTGGTCGCCAACATAAGGAAGATGTATAGCCTGGACGATGCACAGCGGGAGGAAATGGGGCGGTGTGGACGGACCTACTTTGCCGCGCATTTCGAAATGGGCCAGCAGGTCCGCAGCCTGGTGGAGTTGTTGAAGGCTTGAGATGTATCGCTTGCTTGCCTGGCTCGCGGTGGTTTTCCAAGCAGTGCTATTTTTTTCCTGTTGCTGGACAATACGGCCATTTTTGAGGGGGCTAATAGCCCCTCGGTCCCAGTCTGTAGCGCATGGGATACATTCAAGGTCCGGATCTGAGTCATATTTATGAAGGTATTGGTATTGGGTATTACC
This sequence comes from Pseudomonas sp. JDS08PS003, assembly GCF_045013505.1. Taxonomy (NCBI): domain Bacteria; kingdom Pseudomonadati; phylum Pseudomonadota; class Gammaproteobacteria; order Pseudomonadales; family Pseudomonadaceae; genus Pseudomonas; species Pseudomonas sp. JDS08PS003. The sequence continues at coordinate 5,913,287 of NZ_CP120724.1, read as the reverse complement.
GGCATGCTCGGTAGTACTGTTTTTAAAGTATTCAGCCAGGATCCACAGCATGAGGTCTGGGGGACGGCGCGCAGTCTGTCCGCCCTGAAGCACTCTTCTCTACCTGACCACGCGCGGGTCCTGTCAGGCGTTGACGTGCTGGATCAGGATGCCCTGACGGCGGCAATGGTCCAGGTCCATCCGGATGTGGTCATCAACTGCGTAGGCCTGATCAAGCAACTTGCAGATGCCAAGGACCCGCTGACCGCGCTCCCGATCAATGCCATGTTGCCCCATCGTCTGGCACAGCTGTGTGCCTTGAGCGGCGCACGCCTGATTCACGTCAGCACCGACTGCGTGTTCTCCGGAACCAAGGGCGGCTACCTGGAAACGGATACTTCCGATGCCGAAGATCTGTACGGAAAGTCCAAGTACATCGGGGAGCTGCATGATGAGCCTCATGCAATTACCTTGAGGACCTCCATTATCGGGCACGAACTGAACTCCGATCATTCCCTGGTGGACTGGTTCCTGAAGCAGCAGGGCAGCGTGCGGGGCTTCACCCGTGCCATTTTCTCCGGTTTGCCTACCGTGGAGCTGGCTCGGGTCATGAAAGACTTCGTCTTGCCGCATCCGCAACTTAATGGGCTGTATCATGTTGCCGCGGAGCCGATTGCCAAGTCCGACCTGCTGGCGCTGATTGCCCGGCAATATGAAAAGACAATCGATATACATCCAGATGCCAAACTAGTGATCGATCGCTCGCTCAACAGCGATCGGTTCACTCACGCTACTGGGTACAAGGCTCCATCCTGGCCTCAGCTCATTGAGCTGATGCATGCCAATCGCTAAAAAATTTGGAAGGTGTACATGTTCGACGACAAGGTATTGATGATCACCGGTGGAACCGGTTCTTTCGGTCATACGGTCCTCAAGCGTTTTCTCAATACCGCCGTGCGTGAAATTCGCATCTTCAGTCGCGATGAGAAGAAGCAGGAAGACATGCGTATCGCCCTGGCCAATGACAAGGTCAAGTTCTACATAGGCGATGTTCGCAACTACGACAGCCTGGCCCAGGCCATGGTTGGCGTCGACTATATCTTCCATGCCGCGGCGCTGAAACAGGTCCCGTCCTGTGAGTTCTATCCGATGGAAGCTGTGCGTACCAACGTATTGGGTACAGAGAATGTGCTCAATGCGGCCATCGCTACCGGAGTCCAGCGGGTCGTCGTGCTCAGCACCGACAAAGCCGTTTATCCGATCAACGCCATGGGCATTTCCAAGGCCATGGCGGAGAAGCTGATGGTTGCCAAATCGCGGATGATTCCGGCCAAGGGGCCGATCATCTGTGCAACGCGTTACGGTAACGTCATGGCCTCTCGAGGCTCGGTGATCCCTCTCTTTGTCGATCAACTGCGCTCCGATGAAGCCTTGACGGTGACCGACCCGGAAATGACCCGTTTCCTGATGTCGCTGGAAGACTCGGTGGACCTGGTCCTGCACGCCTTCGAACATGCACAGCAGGGTGACCTGTTTATCCAGAAGGCCCCCGCGTCCACCGTTGGCGACCTGGCCGAGGCACTCAAGCAGCTGTTCGGTAAAAGCAATGAAGTCAGAGTCATCGGTACTCGTCATGGTGAAAAACTGTACGAGTCGCTGGTCTCCCGAGAGGAAATGGCCAAGGCCGAGGACATGGGTCGTTACTACCGGATTCCTGCGGACAATCGTGACCTGAACTACAAAAAGTATTTTGTTGAAGGTGAGCAGCGTATTTCCGAACTCGACGACTACACCTCTCACAACACCTCCCGCCTCGACGTACCAGGCATCAAGGAGCTGCTGCTCAAGCTCGACTACATCAAGGAGCAACTCGATGCTTAAGGTCATGACCCTGGTCGGTACCCGCCCCGAGCTGATCAAGATGAGTCGGGTGATTGCCGAGCTGGACCGTCAGGTCAACCACGTACTGGTGCACTCGGGACAGAACTACGATTACGAACTCAATCAGGTCTTTTTTGATGACCTGCAGATCCGCAAGCCGGATCATTTTCTCGGCGCTGCCGGCGAGACAGCCGCGCAGACCATTGCCGAGGTGATCGCCAAGTCCGATGCGATCTTCGAGCTTGAAAAACCCGATGCGCTGCTGCTGTATGGCGATACCAACACCTGCCTGGCCGTGATTGCTGCCAAGCGGCGCAAGATCCCGGTGTTCCACATGGAAGCGGGCAACCGCTGTTTCGATCAGCGCGTTCCTGAAGAGCTCAACCGCAAGGTGCTCGACCACCTCAGCGATATCAACATGGTATTGACTGAACATGCCCGTCGTTACCTGATCGCCGAAGGCATCCGCCCGGAAACCATCATCAAGACCGGCTCGCACATGCAGGAAGTCCTCGACTACTACATGCCGGGGATTGAAAGCTCTGACGTGCTGGAGCGCAGCGGCCTGGAGCAGGACAAGTTCTTCATCGTCAGTGCACACCGCGAGGAAAACGTCGACACCGCCGATAACCTGCGCGACCTGCTGGATACCCTGCGAGCGCTGGCCGATCATTACGGATTCCCGTTGATCGTCTCCACCCACCCCCGTACGCGCAAGCGTCTGGAGGCCTTGGGTGAGAGCCTTGACCATCCGCTGATTCGTTTCGTCAAACCGTTCGGCCTGTTGGATTACATCAAGCTGCAAATGTCGGCATTCTGTGTGCTTTCCGACAGCGGCACCATCACCGAAGAGGCTTCCCTGCTGAACCTGCCGGCGGTGACCTTGCGCAATGCCCATGAACGTCCCGAAGGGATGGACGAAGGCACGCTGATCATGAGCGGTCTCAAGCGAGAGTCGGTCATGGACGCTGTGCGAGTCGTGACCAGCCAGCATTCTCGCGATCAGCGCAAAGTGCCTTTGGTGCAAGACTATCAAGGTGGGCCTGTCTCAGTTCAGGTGGTGCGGGTGGTGTTGAGTTACACCGACTACATCAACCGCACGGTGTGGCGTAAAGACTGAAACCAACGACGTTGACCGGGGCCGGGGACGGCACCGGTCATGGAGTTGATCTGTCCTGCGGCTCTTCACCCTGATGGAATCGGTCAATTCCATCGAGCGCTCGGAACATTGTTGTGGCCAACCGTCAAACCTAGGCTGGGGCTTCAATAACTAGCGCAGGAGCAGCGCCATGAGGTCAGCATTCGCAGTCATCGATGCCTGGGCGCAACCGGCCAACGGCCGTGCCCGGGCGCTGTTGCCGGAAGTTGCACGGCTGTTCGAGAAGTCCGGGTCGGCGCACCTGCTGGACCAGGCCCTGAGCATTGAACAGACCGTGGAGCTGATGGATCAGGCCGGGGTGGAGACGCTCATGCTCTCGGCCTGGTGCCGGCCTGAAGGCTGGGTCTTCAGCAATGATGAGATTGCAGCCTACACCCGGGCTTTTCCCGAGCGTTTCGTCGGCGTGGCTACGGTGGACCTGAGCCGGCCGGTGGCGGCTGTGGCCGAGCTGGATCGGGCGGTCAACGAGCTGGGCTTCAAGGCCCTGCGCATCGTGCCCTGGTTATGGAAACTGCCACCCAATCACCGTTGGTATTACCCGTTGTATGTGAAGTGCGTCGAACTGGGTATTCCCTTCTGTACCCAGGTGGGTCATACCGGGCCGTTGATGCCTTCGGAAACCGGGCGCCCGGTGCCTTATCTGGACGAGGTGGCGCTGGATTTCCCCGAACTGGTGATTGTCGCTGGGCACATCGGCCATCCTTGGACCGACGAGATGATCGGCCTGGCCTGGAAGCATGACAATATCCACATCGATACCTCGGCCTACCTGCCTGCCTATTACCCTGCGCAACTGCTGCACTTCATCCGCACTTACGGCCAGGACAAGGTGCTGTTCGGCAGCAACTTTCCCCAGCTGTCTTTGAAAAAATGCCTGGAGCAGGTCCGGGGGCTGGAACTTCCGCCGGCGATTGCGGACAAATTCCTCCAGGGCAATGCCCGTCGGGTATTCGGCTTGTAAGCGCTGGCAGCAGGCGCTCAAGCGGATCTCCTGGGCGCCTGAACGCCGCTGCGGCGGTTTTTCTGGGGGTAGGTTTCTTGCTATCGTGGCCTCCCTCTTTCACGGACGAATATCGAGACAGCCCATGGCTAACTCCACCCCGTCACGCCTCGGCAAGATCCTTCAGGGTCTGCTGTTTGTTCTGATCGGCATCGGCCTGTTGGCCATTGCTGTCAATCTCACCCTCGATCGTCGCGAATTCCTCGCCAGTGCCCAGACCGCCGACGGTATCGTCAGCGACCTGAACGCTGGTGGTTCGCACCCCGAGATCGCCTTTACCACCGGCAGCGGTGAGAAAATTTCCTACCCCCAAGGCGGCTTTATCTTCGGCTACCAGAAGGACCAGCCGGTGCGGGTGTATTACCAGCCCGAGCGGCCGGCCAACAGCGCCATCATCGACGACCCGGCAGCACTCTGGGCCACCCCGGGTGTGCTCGGCCTGATCGGTTTGGTATTTACCCTGGCCGGCCTGGTGGGTGTCATCAGCCAGCGCGGACGAGCCTCACAAAGAGCAAAAGGACTTTGACCCCATGAACCTCAGCATTCCGATTCCGGTCAACGAAAGTAAATGGCTGTACCAGACCGCCAGCGGCGGCGGCCTGACCATCGCCCTCGTGGCCGGCGGTGGTGGATCGATCACCCTGCGTTCGCCCCAGGGCAAGGACGTCAGCTATCGCTACGGCGGTCTGGGGGTGGGCGCCGGCTTTGGTGGGCGCCTGCCGCGTTTCGGCAAGGTCAATATCCAGGTCAAGGGCAAGAGCGTCAGTGGTGCCGGTGCGGCGGAGGCTTTTCCCAGCACCGGCAAGGTCTTTGTCAGCGATGCCCTTCGCAGCCGGGACCTGACCGAGGACGACATCACCGGGCCTTGCTTCTATACCGAAGTCGGGGGCGGACTGGTGGTGGGCGGTTCGGCCACGGCCCTGCTGTTCGGCCTGGACCCTAAGCTACTGGCCCTGGCCGTCGTTTTGGGAAGCAACCCGGCGACCATGATGGCTTCGATCAAGGTCAACGAGCAGCTGCTGCGTTCGGCCAAGGGCGCAGTGGTCATGGCTGGCATGAACGTCGGACCACAGGCCGGTGGTGGCATTGCCGCCTACATGGGCTACCTGTTCTAACCTCGCCCTGAGGCGCGCCGGGAATCACAGGCGTGCCAGGCACTCCTGGAGAATATCCAGGCCCTCTTCGAAGATTTCAGGCTCGGTGGTCAAGGGCGCCAGCAGGCGAATGATGTGCCGCGACTTGCCGCTGGGCATCAGCAGCAGTCCGGCCTCGCGGGCATTGCTGAGCAGAGCGCTCAACTGTTCCGGCGCCGGTTCGCCGCGGGCATCGACCAACTCGATGCCGCGCATCGCGCCGACGCCGGTCAAGCGTCCCAGATACGGGCTCAGCCGATCGGCTTTCCAGCCCTCATAACGTTGCACGATGGCCTGTTCCTGGCGTTCGCCCCAGGCATGCAGATGTGCGTCGGTCATTTCCTCCAGGGTGGCGAGGGCGGCGGCGCAAGCAATCGGGTTGCCTGAATAGGTGCCGCCCAGGCCACCCTTGGGCAGCACGTCCAGCAACTCCCTGCGACCCACCACCGCGCCCAACGGAAGCCCACCGCCAATACTCTTGCCCAGCAGGATCAGGTCCGGCTCGATACCCAGCCGGGAGAAGGCGAAACGCTGCCCGGTGCGGCCGAAGCCGGACTGGATTTCATCGGCGATCAGCAGGATTCCATGGGTGTCGCAGAAGGCCCGCAAGGCCTGGGCAAATGGCCTGTCCAGGGCCAGGAAGCCTCCTTCGCCCTGCACCGGTTCGAGGATGAAACAGGCCACTTCCTCGACATCGATTTCCACACTGAACAGGCGCTGCATGGCCTTCAGCGCTTCGTCGCAGGTGACGCCGTTGTCGGCGCTGGGGTAGGGCAGGTGGTACACAGGCCCGGGTAGTACTCCGACTTTCTGCTTGTAGGGCGCCACCTTGCCATTGAGATTGAGGGTGGCCAGGGTGCGGCCATGAAAACCGCCGTCGAAAGCGATCACCGCACTGCGCCCAGTGGCGCCGCGGACGATCTTCAAGGCATTTTCCGCGGCTTCGGCACCGCTGTTGGTGAGCATGCCACTGACCGGGTAACTCACCGGGATAAAGTCCGTCAGGCGCTGCATGAGCTCAATGTAGGGCTGGTGGTGCGCGGCGTTGAAGGCGTAGTGGGTGAGCCGGGTGGCCTGCTGCTGGATGGCCGCCACGATCCGCGGATGACAGTGACCCAGGTTGAGCACGCCGATGCCGCCGACGAAGTCGATGTAGCGCTTGCCTTCGCTGTCCCAGACTTCGGCGTTGCGGCCGTGGCTGAGGCGGATCGGGTGGACGGTGGAAAGCGAACGGCTGATGTTCTCGTGGCTCATGGATGCGGGCTCTGGGTGCCGGAAACGAGCCCTTATCTAAGCCAACCTCAAGGGGGTGGGACAAACGAAATAAAGTCGTCGGGTCAGTATGAAAATTCCCGATGTGCCGAAAGCGTCGTGTCAACGATCCCCGGTCTTGCGCCGTTTGCGCAGGTGACGGATCAGCGCGGCAACGGCGACCAGTGCCACCACGGCAACGAAGATCGGCAGGCGATAGGGTTTCAGGTCCCCGAGGAAATGTTGCAGGGCTTCTCCGGCCCAGTAACCGGCACCGACGAACAGCGAGGCCCACACTGCCGCGCCCAGCACATTGAGCAGGGCGAAACGCCAGGGGGCCAGGCCGCTGGCGCCGATCACCATGGGGCCGACCAGGCGCATGCCATAAAGAAAGCGCACGGCGAATACCGAGGTCGAGGGGTAGCGCTGGATCAGTCCCTGGACCCGTTCGATGGCCGCCTGATGACGTTTGAGCCTGGGCAGCAGGCGCGCCCCGCCATAGCGGCCGGTCCAGAACAGCAGCTGATCACCGAGGATGCCGCCGAGGGTGGCCCAACCGATCACTTGCGGCCATTGCAGGCTGCCCTGGTGCGCCGCCATGCCGCCGAGGATCAACACGGTTTCGCCTTCCAGCAGGCAACCGATGAAGATCACCCAATAGCCGTAGGCGGCGATCAGCGCGTTGAGGTCGAGGTGTTCGAGCATGGAGATCCCTGTTCAATGTGTGAAGTGCGCCATGACTTCGAGTCTCGATCTTGGCTTTGAGTGCCTTTTTTCTGATGTGCCGGCTGGCATTTACAGTTCAAGTAGACGGGGATATACCTTGGACATATCCCGTTGTGTCGTTAGACTTAGGATACCTTTGGCCCATTCGACAGGTGATCCTATGGAAACCGGTTCAGTGTTCAAAAGTAATCGCAGCCAGGCCATTCGCATGCCTAAAGCTGTGGCGCTGCCGGATGATGTCACACGGGTAGACATCGTCGCGATTGGTCGCACCCGTATCATTACCCCGGCGGGGGAGTCCTGGGACAGTTGGTTCGACGAGGACGACCGTGTAAGCGCTGACTTCATGAATGAACGGGACCAGCCAGCCGAGCAAGTGCGCGAGGAGTTCTGATGCTCAAGTACATGCTGGATACCAATATCTGCATCTTTACCATCAAGAACAAACCTGAACAGGTTCGCGACGCGTTCAGGCGTCATCAGGGGCGTTTGTGCATCAGCACCATCACCTTGATGGAGCTGATTTACGGTGCGGAAAAATCTGCCATCCCCGAAAGAAATCTCAGCCGCGTCGAGGGTTTTGTGGCGCGGTTGCAGGTGCTTGATTATGACGATGCCGCCGCCATCCATAGCGGCCAGTTGCATGCTGAGCTGGCCCGACTGGGCAAGCAGATAGGTCCTTACGATCAATTGATAGCTGGACACGCTCGATCTTTGGGGTTGACGCTGATTACCAACAACCTTCGGGAATTTGAACGTGTTCCTGGCTTGCGGGTTGAGGATTGGGTCTAGTCGACATTGACTGAATGGCCGGTCACGCAGCCTGCCCCAGTACCTGCACCCAGAACACCCCCGCGCCATACAGCCCCAACCCGAACACCGAATGCGCAATCAGGCTGCGCAGCCGGGCCACATTCGGTTTGGGCATCTTGCTCGCCGCGACGCCTGCGCCCATGCCCGGTTGCATCAGGAAGAAGGGGGCGGCTACCGTCGCCACGCCCATGATCAGCGCGGGTGCCAGGGTCGGTTGCCGTGCCCAGTCCAGGCCGCAGATCAATAGCAGCAGTACGGCAAAGATCACGCCGATCAGGTAATGGGCCACCCAGCCCAAGGCCCGTTCCCCAGAGATGGCAGCGGCCTGGGCGATGCTCTGGTGCACAAATTGCCCTCGAGGAAAGTGGCCGATCCAGCGTCCGACCATGGCCCAGTTAGGCCCAGGAATATTCAATACCCTGGCCAGAAACAACGTCCACAGGTCGAGGATCAGGGTCGCACCGATACCGATCAGCAGCGCCGGCACAATCACCGCCATGACTTCATGCATAAAGACTCCTTGAAGCACGCTGCGCTGGGGTTCAGGCTGTGCTTTGATGTGTTAGAATTTCATTCAATTAAGTGATTGAATGATCAATAAAGCAGCAGGAGCTGTCAATGACCGATTCGATTTCCTCTCAGCAGCCTCTGGCCGACATGGCTGAGCTGGCGCGTGTTCTCGGCCACCACCATCGCCTGATCCTGCTGGAGCACATCGCTCGCGGCGAGCAGCCGGTGGAACGCCTGGTGGAAGCCTCGGGGCTCTCGGTGGCTAACACTTCGCAACACCTGCAGCAGCTGCGGCGGGGCGGTTTCGTGCAGACCCGGCGTGATGGCAAACGGGTGCTCTACAGCCTGAGCCCGGGGCCGCTGGTGAGCCTGTTGGGCGCCTTGCGTGAGTATGTGGAGTACAACCATGGACTGATTCGCCAACTGTTGGCCGACAGCGAGCAGCAACCGGCGCGACTGGAGGGCATTTCCCGGGAAGAGTTGCGTCAGCGTTTGCAGGAAGGTGGCATGACCCTGCTGGACGTGCGCTCCCCGGAGGAGTTCGCTCAAGGGCATTTACCCGGGGCAATCAACATTCCGCTGGACGACCTGGAACAGCGTCTGGCCGAACTGCCCGCCGATCAGGAACTGGTGGCTTACTGCCGTGGCCCGTACTGTGTGTTGTCACAGAATGCTGCGGCCCTGCTGCGGGCCAAGGGCTTCAAGGTGCGACGCCTTGATGAGGGTTTCAGCGACTGGCAAGCGGCGGGGTTGGGAGTGGAAACCAGCGAGTAAAAGCGTCACGCAGGCGGGCATACAGGACATTGCCTACAGCGCCATGATCCATATCAACAGGGTTTTCAGAAAAATCCGCTACAAGGGCATCAGGCTCGGACTCACAAGGTATCGAGCCTCTGGCCTGCACCGTGAAGGCCGGGATAACCAATAAAAACCTTTGTGGATATCGGCCGAGGGGACCACCCCAGGCGGATTTTAAAGGAATAACCTGATGGCTTTTTCTCTGTCGCGCCTGTGCCTGCTAGGCGCTGCTCTGCTCTGCGTACCCCCTCTGCAAGCCAGTGAGCCGACCCCGGCAACGGCGGTTACCCCACCCGACGCCGAGCTGATCCAGCGTGGCCTGTACGTGGCCCAGCTGGGTGACTGCATCGCCTGCCACACCGCCAAGGGCGGGGCCACCATGGCCGGTGGCCTGGAGTTGAAGACGCCCATGGGCACCATCTACTCCAGCAACATCACTCCGGACAAAAGCACCGGCATCGGCAGCTACAGCTTCGAAGAATTCGACCGCGCCATGCGCGAAGGCGTAACCCCCGATGGCAGCCATCTTTACCCAGCCATGCCCTATCCGTCCTACGCCAAGATGACCGAAGAGGACATGCGCGCCCTCTACGCCTACCTGATGCATGGCGTGGAGCCGGTGGCCCAGGGCAACCTGGAAGCCGACATGGGCTTCCCCTTCAACCAGCGCTGGGGCCTGTGGTTCTGGAACCTGGCGTTCGTCGACAAGCAACCCTTCAAGGCTGATCCGGCCAAGGACGAGCAGCTCAATCGCGGCGCCTACCTGGTCCAGGGCCTGGGCCACTGCGGCTCCTGCCACACCCCACGAGGCATTGCCTTCCAGGAGAAGGCCATGAGCGACACCGAGTCCGGCGGCCGGCACTACCTGGCCGGCGAGACGGTGGAAGAGTGGCGAGCCCTGAGCCTGCGCAACCTGTGGACCGTGGAAGACACGGTGCAACTGCTCAAGACCGGACAGAACCGCTTCGCCACGGTATCCGGCAACATGGCCGACGTGATCCACCACAGCACCCAGCACTTCACCGACGCCGACCTGACCGCCATCGCTGCCTACCTCAAATCCCTGCCGGCCGGCAAAGATGACCTGCCCATGCCGTCGGTGGCACTGACCCCGGCGGCCCCACCGAACAACCTGTTCACCTCCCGTGGCGGCCTGGGCTACGCGCAATTCTGTTCCGACTGCCACCGCCAGGATGGCGCTGGGGTGCCGCAGATGTTCCCGTCCCTGGCGGGCAACCCCAGCGTCGCTTCGGCCAACCCGACCTCCTTGCTGCACATCACCCTGACCGGCTGGCAGACCGCGCAGACCGCGGCTCATCCACGGGTCTACACCATGCCCGGGTTTGCCCAACTGGCGGATGGCGAGATTGCCGAGATCCTCAGTTTTGTCCGCAGCAGCTGGGGTAACAATGGTTCGGCCATCAGCGCCGAGCAAGTGAAAAAGATGCGTGCGCAACTGAGCCCGCAAGTGGAAAACACCTTGTTCGAAACCCCGCGCCTGGCCAACCTGCTGGCGGCGCCGAATGCCGAGCAAGTGGTGCGTGGCATGCGCCTGCACCTGGAAACCAAGGCCCTGCTGCCGGACAACGTCGGCAACTCGCTGAACTGCACCAGTTGCCACCTCAACGCCGGCACCGTGGCCGACGGTTCACCCTTTGTCGGCGTCTCGGCGTTCTTCCCCGGCTACGCGCCGCGGGCGGGCAAGACCATCACCCTGGAAGAGCGCATCAACGGCTGCTTCCGCCGCTCCATGCACGGCAAGCCGCTGCCGGTGAACGGTGCCGACATGCAAGCCATGGTGGCCTACTTCGAGTGGATGAAAATGAACACTCGCCCCGAAGACAAGGTGGCCGGACGTGGCGTGGGCAAGATCGACCCGGCCCTCAAGCCCAACGCCGACAATGGCAAGCAGGTGTACGCCAAGCAATGCGCGGTGTGCCACGGCGCTGATGGCGAAGGTCTGAAACGTGCCGACGGTAGCCTGATCTTCCCGCCGCTGTGGGGCGATCAATCCTTCAACATCGGCGCCGGCATGGCCCGCACCTACACCGCGGCGGCGTTCGTCAAACGCAACATGCCGATTGGCTTCCACGAGAAATTCCCCCTGGGCCAGGGCGGCCTGTCGGATCAGGAGGCATTGGACGTGGCCGAGTATTTCTCCCACCAACCGCGTCCGGACTTCCCGGACAAGGTCAAGGACTGGCCTAACGGTGGCCGCCCGGCGGACGCCCGTTACTGAGGGCTTGATCCTGTAGTCGCCGCCTTTGGCTGCGGCTACAGGCCCCGCAGAAAAATCTGCCGACGCTGCGTGGCGCCGAGGTAAGATTGCCATCCTTTGCGTCAGCCTTCGCTGTCGGTTTCTCAAGGATGAATCATGCGGCTCCCCTCGATCCTGTTGCTGAGCCTGTCCCTGGTGCTCGGTGGCTGTACCTTCGTCTCCACCCTCAAAGCCACCACCGTGAGCTACCGGGTGCCGGCCGATGCCGGTGACACCGCGCTGATCCGCATCGTTGCCCAGGGGCTGGTGCGGGGCGTGCCCTACAGCGATTGCATCGACTGGCGCAAACCGGCGTCGGGGCTGATGGTTCGCCCCCATCGTGGCATCGCCAATCCCAACTTCCGCAACCTGGGCATTCCCATGACGGCCGCCACCGACCGCATGCGCCGTCAGGAAGGCTTTGGCGCCAACGAGCTGAAGATCCCGGCCAATCGTCCGTTTGCCTTCATGTTCTACAACACCGAACCCGGGATGGATAAGGACTACCGCTTTGTCTGCGAACAAAGCGTGACCTTCGTGCCCGAGGCCGGCGCGACCTATCAGATGGTGTTTCTCCAGGACCAGATGTGCACCGCCATGCTGCGCAAGATCGACGATCAGGGCGAGATGCTGCCAGAGCGGGTGCCGCTGCGCCCTACCGATTATTGCAGCGCCGATGCCCGATAGAGCGCGAATCTAGGGCGCATAGTGCTCGCAGATTTCCTCCCAGATAGAGGCTCCGCGTAAGCGGATCCAGCGGATCAACACACGGTTGCGAAACGCCTGACAGCGGCCGTAGGGCCGCCGATCCAGACTGTCCTCGATGTTCTCGGCGCCGGATGAGGCGCTGCGACGGGCTCACCAGCGACGATAGGGTTGGCCGAAGGGAACCCCGTTCAAGGTGTGAGTGCAGCAAGGGCAATTGGGGCTCATGGTGGCTGCGCTCAGTTGGGCATTGACCTTCTGCAGCAGGCCCTGGGTATCGACGTACAGACCGCTGAAATAGGCGCAACCACTGAGCCCCACGTAATCCTGTCGTTCGTGCTCATGCAGGGCCACCAACCAGAAAATCGGCTCTTCCCGATCCAGCCGGCCTTTCGCTTCGCTGAATACCCCATCCCACGGCTTGCCGACCCGGCTGAGCAGAAAACGGAACAACGGCGTGTAATCCAGCCCCAGGCGCTTGTCGGAGTGCATGCTGCCGCGTTGCTGTTTCCTGGCCAGGAGGGCCTTGCTGTGGCGCTGTTTGGCGTAGGACGGTGAGTTCTTGTGTCCCACGCCCCGGGTCCGGGTGTTGACCTTGCGGTACAAGGGTTGTTTTTCCATCGGGCTAGTCCTTCCTGGTGGCCGGCGACAGCGGATTCTATCTCGGCGCAATCATCCGTGTCGGCGCCGTGCCATTGGCATTGTGCTGATAGATCGCCACGGGCTGCCCTTGCTCATTGAAAAACACCTGGCCGATCCCCGACGAGTTCCACAGCCGCTCCCCGGCCTCGGCATGCTCGGGCACATGGGGCATCACCTTCATCCGCCGACGCTTGGTGAACCAGTTCAACGGCGAGCGCGGCGAGTAGAGCCAGCGGTTGAGGCGGTCGAACCATTCCAGCAGGGCGGCGGGGAATTCGTTCTTGATGCCGCTGCTGGTGATCTGCCAGATTCGCGGGCCGCCCTGGCGGTGGCGGATCAACACTTCGTAGACGAAGGAATAATGCACATCCCCCGAGAGAATCACGTAGCTGCCCGGGGTCCGCGAGTGGCGGAAGATGTTGAGGATTACCTGGGCGGAGCCGCGATGGGCCATCCAGTTCTCCGCGTCCACCAGCAGTGGGTAGCCGCACCAGCTGAAGACCTTCTGCACCGTCTCGATCAGCTTGACGCCGAAGATCGGCGCCGGTGAAACGATGATCGCCGAGGGGTGATCCAGCAGTTCATGTTGCAGTTCGCTCAGGGCTTCCCAGTCCAGCAGGCCTGAGGGCTGACCCAGGTTGGACTCGCTGCGCCAGCGCCGGGTGCGGGTGTCCAGCACCACCAGGGCCGGGGTGCTGGGCAATACGTATTGCCACTGCTGGAAACCCAGCAACTGGTCGATCAGGTCGTTTTGGGCCTGACATTCCAGCATGCGTTCCGGAGTTTGTGCTGTGGTGCTCAAGGCGCGGGTCTGCTCCAGCAGTTGGACGAAGGCATCCGGGTTGTTGCCCCAGCCCTGGCACAGCATGTAAGCCAGCAGCGCGTTGCCGATGATGCGTTTGGAGAAGGGGTGACCGTAGGCGGTTTCTTCCCATTGGGCGCTGAGGTTCCAATCGTCGGTGATGTCGTGGTCGTCGAAGATCATCAGGCACGACAGGTGGGCGAAGACCCGCGCGGCACCCTTCAGGCCCAGGACAAAATCGTCGATGCGCTGCTGCTCCCGGGTGTAGCGGGTTTGCTGTTCCGGCGTCAGTTGCGGCGGCTGTGGCGCGATCAGGGTCCAGGGCAGCGGTGACCACACCAGCAGGTACATGGCCAGCACCTCGGCGAACGTCACCAGATGGTTGTCGGCGTTGCTGCTGGTAAAGATCGGTTTTTTCACCCCGCCGAAAAACCGCTCGCGCAGGGTTTCATTGCTCTTCAGCGCCGGGAGCAATTCGGCCCGCTGGTAGTAGCTGGCGCCATGGCAGTACAACGCCTGACTGTCGGCCACCACGGCACCGTCCAACTCTTCATCGAACAGCCCGAGGCGCTCGATCAGGGCGTGAACCGCCCGCAACATCGGCCCGGCCACATCGTCGGCGTACACCTGATCGCCGCTCATCATCAACAAGGCCGGGCGTTGTGCAGGCTCGGGCTGTTGCGCCAGCAGGCGGTCGACGCAGAGCAGGCCATCAGTGGACGGGTGATGGGGCTTGCGGCAGGAGCCGTGGAGCAGGTTGTCGATGCGGCTGTGGAGCACGAACTCTGGAGTCCTGGCATCGCCATACAACAGGTGTGGCGCCCAGTCGGCAATGGCTCGGGCGCCGTCCTCGGCGTCATTGATCAGCAAGTCATAGGCAATCGCTTCGTCCTGGGGCAGGGCGGCGTCCAGGGGCACATCGATCAGGTGGATAAAGGCCTGACGGCCCACAGGAATGACCTGGCATTGCTGCTGATTGAGGGGCAGTTCCAATGCCGGATTGCCAGCGCTTTGCAGGCGCAGGGTCAGCGGCAACGCCCTTGAACCCACCAGCCACAGCACCAGCCGCGTCGGTTCCAGGCGGCGCAGCAGCGGGCCGGCGAGAACAGGGGGCAGGGCAGGGGTGGGCGTAGTCTGTGGCATCTGCAGCGAGATCTCTGGCGGTTGCAAAGGGCGCGCAATGGTAGCGCAGCCGATGTCGAAGAAACGTCGGCTGTGGGGGCTCAAGCAAGGCTTTTGTATCCGATTATTTATTAGCGCTGGCCAGCATCACGCCGAACCCGAGAAAGGTAATCCCCGACAGTTTGCCAACGATCCGAGCCCCCCGGCGGCTGGACAGCCAGCCCCGGGCGCCGTTGGCCATCAGCGCATAACCGCTGTGCACCGCAATCACCAACAGGCTGTAGGACGCCACCAGCATAAAGAACTGGTTGTAGTAATCGCCTTGCTGCTGGATGAACTGCGGGAACACCGCGAGAAAGAAAAAACCGGCCTTGGGGTTGAGCAACTGGATCGACAGGGCCTCGACAAAGCGCCGCCCTGGGCGGGCCTGGTTGTCTTTGATCGGTGGAATAAAACTCTGAGTGCGCCACATCTTTACCCCCAGATACAGCAGGTACAGGGCTCCGATGTACTTGAGCAGGGTAAAGGCGGTGGTCGAGGCCGCGAGGACCAAACCCAGGCTGCTGGCGGAAATTCCCGCCACCACAAAGGCACCCGATGCGATACCGAAAATGCCCGGCAGTGCCCCGCTCCAGCCGTGGCGCAGGGCGTTGGACAGGGTCAGCACCACCCCGGGGCCGGGGCTGAGGATAGTCAGGGTGGCCAGCAGTAAAAACACTCCATAACTTGCCATGCAACACTCCAGAAACGAGCCATTGAAGGGGCGCAGCCTGCTCCGCGGTTGGCGGCCTGACAAACGCTTTAATTGCACGGCTGATGTGCCTAAATCAGATCCATGCACAGGCTCTACAAAGCCTGTCAGGCGCCGCTGGACCGGGCGGGCAACTGGCTCAGATGAGTCACCGCGTCCTGCTGAATCTGCGCCAGCATCCAGTCGATAAACACCTGGGCTTCGGGGGCGGCATCCGCGGCGACGGCGTAGTAATAGCGGGTCAGTGGCTGACGCAGTTCCGGCAAGGGGCAGGTCAGGCGGCCGCTGGTCAGATCCTTGGCCAGCAACGAGGCCGGGCACAGCGCCAGGCCCAGTCCGTCGACACAGGCCTGAAGCACGAAGTGCAGATGGTCGAAATGCAAGGTCGGTGGCTGGCGCAGTGGTTTCAGGCCGCAATGTTCCAGCCATTTCTGCCAGTCGTTGGCGCGGGTGCGGCTGACCAGCAGGGTATGGCGTCCCAGATCCTTGGCACTGTTCAGCGCTGTGCTCTGCAACAGCGATGGCGCGGCCACCACCAGGATTTCATCTTCCAGCAAGCGCTGTGGCTGCAGGGCTGCAGCCCAGCCCGAGCGCCCGCGGCGAATCACCAGATCGAAGGTTTCCTTGGCCGGATCGGGAAGCAGGGTGCTGGTCACCACCTCCGGCTGGATCTGCGGGTACAGCGCCATGAACTGCGGCAAGCGCGGAATCAGCCAGCGCACCGCGAAGGACGGCCGCACGTTGACAGTCACCTTGCACAGGGCCGCGCCGCGGCGCAGTGAGACCGCGGCTGCGGCGATCTGGGTCAGGGCCACGCTGACCTGTTCATAGAAGGCTTGCCCGGCGGGGGTCAGCACCGACTGGCGAATGCGCCGCTCGAACAGCAGCACTCCCAGGTGCTCTTCCAGCAACTTGATATGGCGGCTTACCGCGCTGTGGCTCACGTGCAGTTCTTCAGCCGCGCGGCTGAAACTCTCATGGCGAGCGGCGGCGGCAAAGGCGCGGACGGCGTTCAGGGGCGGCAGGTCAGTGATCATGTGTCTAATTTAGTCACCTATACGGCGTAATAAAAGCGTTTGTCAGTGCCACAGCGGAACGTCAGGCTGAAACCATTCGTGACCTGCCGGTTTGCCTGCCATGCCCGATACCCATGTCCG
Organism: Pseudomonas sp. JDS08PS003; assembly: GCF_045013505.1. Classification (NCBI taxonomy): domain Bacteria; kingdom Pseudomonadati; phylum Pseudomonadota; class Gammaproteobacteria; order Pseudomonadales; family Pseudomonadaceae; genus Pseudomonas; species Pseudomonas sp. JDS08PS003. The sequence goes on along the minus strand of NZ_CP120724.1, from coordinate 5,896,601 downwards.
CACCACCGATCAAGCTTCCGCCCGCGCCGCCTCGATCCTCGGCCTGTGCCTGCCCGGCGACACCTTGCTCTACCTGCTGCTGCCCATGCAGCACGAGGCCTTCGGCGTGACCCTGGCCGAAGCCGGCCTGCTGCTGGCAGCCAACCGCCTGGTGCGGATCTTCGGCTACAGCCATGTGATGCGCTTCTACGCGCGGCGTGGCGACCGCCCGGTCTGCGTAATGGCCGCCGCCACTGCTGCACTTTGCGCCCTGGGTTACGCCACCTTGTCCGGTTTCTGGTGGCTGCTGCTATTGCGTCTGGGCTGGGGCCTGACCTACGCCGCCCTCAACCTCTCGACCCAGGTCATGGCCACCGCCGAGCCCAGCGGCGCCGCTCGCCGCACCGGTCGTTCCCGAGCATTGATCGCTACCGGGCCGATGCTGGCCTTGCCCCTGGGCGCCCTGGTCAGCGTCGAATACGGCCCGCGGGTGATCTTCCTGCTGATGGCCCTGACCTCGCTGATCGCCATGCTCCTGGCCTTCGGCCTGCCGGCCAAACCTCACCCGCTGGCCAGTTCCAGCCGCCGCTTCCGGCGTCCCGACAGCGTGGCGGTTTGGTCCTTTATCGAAGGCCTGGTGCTGGATGGTCTGTTCATCATTGGTCTTTCACTGCTGGCCGAACAGCTGATGGCGGGTAACGCGGTGCTGGTGGCGGGCGGGCTTCTGGCCCTGCGCTACGTCTCGGAAATGCTCCTCAGCCCCCTGGGCGGTATCGCCGCACAACGCTGGGGCGCGACGCGGATGTTGATCGTCTTCTCCCTGCTGACCTCTGTGGCCCTGGTGGGTTTTGGTTGCCATTGGCTGATTGTCGGCGGCGCCCTGGTGCTGGTGTTGCGGGCCCTGCAACTGCCGCTGGTGGTCACGGTGGTGGCCCAGCGGCATCCGGGGGCGGGAAGGGTGCGGGCCTTGGCGGCCAATGCGGTGTGGCGGGATATCGGTGCCGGGATCGGGCCGTTGATCGCCGGGTTGCTGCTGCCGGTGGCATCGACGGTGTGGGTGTATTCGCTGGCGGCGGGGTGTTTGGCGCTGAGTGCGTTGGCGTGTCGGGAGGTTCGTATTCGTGGGGACGAGGTTAAGCCGGCGCCTGCCGAAGAGGTTTGAGGGTTTTTGAAGAGTTTCTGCGGGCCCCAGCAAGTCAGATCAGTTAAGGAAATTCTGTAGGAGCGAGCTTGCTCGCGATGATGCTAGGAGCGCCGCATTCTTCCCTGCGAACGCGCGTCATCGTTGACGTCCATCGCGAGCAAGCTCGCTCCTGCAGGCCTCAGGCCGAGGCTTTGTGTTCTTCGCCGCGCTCCACACTCTGCGGTTGGCCTTGCTCTATCACCCAGCGCAACAGCTCGGTCACCGAAACCCGGTGCTTGCGTTCCACCCACTCCATGCCTTCGGGGCTGTAGTGCTCGCTGTAGCGGGTCAGGATCAAATGATTCTGGTCTTCGGACATGCGCAGGCTGACTTCGCGGCAATGCAGGCTGGCGTCGTCGAGTTTGGTCACGCGTTGCAGGAGCATCAGGGCGTGTTGATCGGAGGTGGACATGGGCAGCTCCTTCGCGACTAGAGGGGCTGGGGCCGAGGCGGACTTGATCAGGTGCATGGTCAGGGTTCTCCAGCAGGGGGAAGCCGATGCTGGCAGGCGAACCTTGCGCAAAGATGTCTGCTTTATTGCGCAGGTGAAGGTTTGTTACTGCGTTGAAATATATGACGCAGGGCGGCGAATGGTTTTAGATAAAGGCTCTTTCCGACTTGAAGTGATGCCCGCTGGTGAGCCGCCTGTTGATCGTGGACGACGACATTGAAGTCCTCGCGCTGCTGAAGAAATTTTTTGTCCAACAGGGCTATCAGGTGGCCGTGGCCACCGATGGCGCTTCGCTGTGGGCGGCTCTGGAGCGGGAGGTGCCGGACCTGATCATCCTCGACCTGATGCTTCCTGGTGATAACGGCCTGACCCTGTGCCAGCGTCTGCGCCAGCAGCATGCCACGCCGGTGATCATGCTCACCGCCATGGGCGAGTTGAGCGATCGGGTGGTGGGCCTGGAGATGGGCGCCGACGATTACCTGAGCAAGCCCTTCGATGCTCGCGAGCTGCTGGCCCGGGTGCGGGCGGTGCTGCGCCGGGCCGGAGAGGTCCGGCCGGTGAGCGCGGACGTGCCGCGGCCCCTGATCAAGTTCGCCGACTGGCAGCTGGACCTGACTCGCCGTGAACTGCGCTCGCCGGACCAGGTGATGATTCCGTTGTCGGCGGGGGAGTTCGACCTGTTGCTGGTGTTTGTCGAGCACCCGCAACGCATCCTCACCCGCGAGCAGTTGCTGGATCTGGCCCGGGGCCAGGCCCATGACGCCTTCGATCGCAGCATCGATGTCCAGGTCAGTCGCCTGCGGCGCAAGCTGGAGTTCGACACCAAGCGCCCGGCGATGATTCGTACCGTGCGCAACGGCGGTTACCTGTTCACCCCCAGCGTGACCCGCCAGTGAAGCTGATCAAGCCGCTGTGGCGTTATCGCCTACGCGACACCGTGGCGCGCTGGATCGCCTTGACCATCATCATGGCCATGCTCACCGCCCTGGCCTTCAATGCGTTGTTCGTGCAGTTGGCCGGGGTCTGGGCCTATCCGCCGCTGGCGGAAACCGGGTTGCTGGAAAAGTCCGCGGCCATCGTGCGCATGATCGAAGCCTCGGAACCGGGCCAGCGCCCGCGACTGGCGGAGGCCGTCAGCAGTGACCACCTGAGCATCTCTTGGAGGCCGACGCGCCAGGGCTTTGCCCTGCCTGAGCTGGACGACCCGGAGTATCGAGTCGGCTCGGAAGGCATCCGCGCCATGCTGCAACCGCCCCAGCGGCATATCGAGGCTTACCAGCCCAGCGACTGGTCGGGCCCGGACGGGCGCTACGCGTTGCTGGTGCAGTTGACCGATCAAAGCTGGCTGATGTTTTCCTCGGCGTCCCGCAGTTGGGGGCTGGAGGAGGGCACACGCAACCTGATCGTGATCGCCCTGGTGCTGATCTCCACCGGACTGGTGGCCTTGATCGCCACGCGCCGTCTGGCCAAGCCGCTGCAACAGTTCGCCCAGGGCGCGCGGCGCTTTGCCGTGGACTTTCGTGCACCGCCCATCGATCCGGTGGGGCCCCACGAGATCCGCCAGGCAATCCTGGCCTTCAACGCCATGCAGGCGCAGTTGCAGCACTTCATCAAGGACCGCACGCAGATGCTCGCGGCCATTTCCCATGACCTGCGCACGCCCCTGACCCGCATGCGCCTGCGCGGCGAGTTCATCGAGGATGCCGACCAGCAGCAGCGCCTGTTCCGCGATGTGGACGAAATGCAGGCCATGATCAATTCCGCCCTGGAGTTCTTTCGCGACGATGCGCGGCTGGAACAGGCCACCCATTTCGATCTGGCCGAACTGTTGCAGACCCTGGTGGACGACTATCGCGACCAGTCGATTCCGATCGTTTTCAGCGGCCCGCCGCGTCTGGTGTATTGCGGCCGGCCCCTGGGGCTCAAGCGGGTGATGACCAACCTGCTGGACAACGCGGTCAAGTACGGGGGCGAGCCGGCCATTGTGCTGGAACACGATGCGCATCAATTGCGCGTGCGGGTGCTGGATCGTGGCCCGGGGATTCCCGCCGAGGCGCTGGAGCAGGTGTTTGCACCGTTCTTCCGGCTGGAGTCCTCGCGCAACAAGAGCACCGGCGGCGTGGGCCTGGGGTTGTCGGCAGCGCGGGCGATTGTCCGCGAGCATGGTGGCGAGTTGCGGCTGCTCAATCGTGAGGGGGGTGGGCTGGAAGCGCGGGTGGAATTGCCGGTGTAGTCAGGACTCTGCGGCCAACAAAACCCTGCAGGATTTGGCGAGCTTCTGCAGGACGGCGTTGCAGAGGCAACGCCGCCCAACCGATCACGGCCTGAGGTGGCTACCGGGTCATATCAGGACCAGTCGAAGCAGAACAGCACCAGGCCCTCCACCGGCTCATAGAACATCACGATCAGGTCGGCGCCGCTGATGCCGTAGTGGCTGGCGGGCACCCCCAGTACGTGCTGGAAGCGCCGGCCCGCGGGGCTCAGGGGCCAGACGTCGATATCGCCGCTGTCGTCTGTGGCTTCAACGATATCCATGGGGAATTCCACGGTTTCCACCCAGTTGCCGTAACCCTCGGCCACGCCGCCTATTTCATTGATAAAAGTCAGGCGCTGCTCGTCATCTTCCGGCCAGGTCAGATAGCCCAGTTCCTGGTAACGCTGGCGCGCCGTCTGGTAAGCCGCGTGCTCCAGGGCGTAATGGCTTTGCAGCTGGGCCCGCTGGTTGCGCCGCGATTCGGGCAGTTGGGCATTGTCCGGGTGCAGGAAGAAGTAGCGTGGATCACCGCACAGGCGGTAGCGACCGTTCTCGATCTTGAAGCCGATCCAGTTGGTCTTCAGCAGCTCGCTGCCAAAACCTTCGTCCTGGGTGAGTTCGCCCACCAGGCCTTCATCGGGTTCGATGGGGCTCAGCAGGTGCAGGCGCCCGGACCATTCGGGGTTGATCTGGCTGGCATCGATGGACAGCAGGGGCAGCAGGTGTTCGGCCAGTTCCTGCTGGTCGGCGACGAACAGCTCACGGGCGTCGGGGTAGGCGACGGCGCCAGCAGGCAGTTGTGTGAGTTCCGGGGTCGGGATTGCGGGCATGCAGCGGGTCCTTGAACAAACGGGAATGACAGGGAAAGAAGGCCGCGCTTCAGGCGCGGCTGTTGCGGAAACTGCCGGGGGTGATGCCCACGACTTTCTTGAAGGCGCGGGTCATGTGGCTCTGATCGAAGAAGCCGCAGCTGAAGGAGGCTTCCGCCAGGCTGGCGCCGGTGCGCAGCAGGTTCTGCACCTGGGCCACGCGTTTCTGGATCTGGTAGCTGTGGGGCGACACGCCCACGGTCTTCTTGAACACGCGGATCAGGTACAGCGGGTCCATGTCCACCAGTTGCGCCAGTTCCTCCAGGGGGATGTGCCGGGCGTATTCGTCTTCGAGTTTTTGCTTGATGAACTTGACCGCGCTGCGTTCGGCGCTGGCGATGGCGGCAATGGGGGCGCCGCTGCGTTCGAAAAGTTGGGTCACCAGGTCCAGGAGGATGGATTCGCGCTCCAGGCTGGGTGGGGAGTTTTCGATGATCTGGTGTTGCTGGAGGAAGGTCAGGGCAAAGCTGGGGTCGAGGTTCAATGCACTCTGGAACAGATGGATATGCTCGGCGCCGAAGCGTCCTTGAAAGATCACCCGGTTGACCCAGCCCGGGTCCAGGTAAAGCATGCGGTACATCCAGCCCTGGTCATGCCCGGGCAAGCCGTCGTGAATCTCCCCCGGGGTGATGGTGACGACGCTACCGGCGCTCCCCAAGTAGTAGCTGCCCCGATAAAAGAGTTTTTCAACCCCGCTGCTTATAACCCCTACTGCATATCGATCATGTGAATGCCGGCCAAAAGACTGAGTGCTGTAACGCGCAGATAACAACTCACAGTCGCCTTCGGGTATTCGCCAAAACTGCACGAAATCCTTGTCTGGCCTAAAGACTTTGCCGGGTTTGTGCTCATCCATGAGTTTGTCCAGTTTTGTGCAATACGTTGGAAAAATGGGCCGCTAAATTTAGCACCCATTTCATAACGCAAGCTAGGGGAAGTGATGCCTACAAAACTAGTTATTGGGGATTACAAAAAGTCTTCATGGTCATTTCGTGCATGGCTGGTTCTTGTAACGGCAGACGTCTCCTTCGAGACCCTTCAAGTCAAGCTGGAACAGGACGACACCCGTCAGCAGATCCTGCGCTATTCGCCGTCGGGCAAGGTGCCGGCGCTGCTGCTGGACAAGGTGGTGATCAACGACAGCCTGGCCATCTGCGAGTACGTCGCCGGTGCCTATCCGTCGGCCAACCTGTGGCCCCAGGACGCGCTGATCAAGGCCCAGGCCCGTGCCGCTGCGGCCGAGATGCACTCGGGTTTCGTCAATCTGCGCACCCAGATGTCCTTCGGCCTGAACACCGGTGACACCCCCGAGCCCCTGACGGCCGACACCCAGGAAGAGATCCAGCGGATCTTCGCCATCTGGAACAACCTGCGCGAGGCCAGCGGCTCCAAGCAGTTCTTGTGCGGCGACTTCGGCATCGTCGATGCGATGTTCGTACCGGTGGTGTTCCGCTTCCGTCGTTATGGCATTGCAGTGCCGACGCAACTTCAAGCCTATGTCGAACAAGTTCTGGCCTATCCGCCGGTGCAGAAGTGGCTGAAGTTGGCTGCAGCAGAAGTTTGAAAAAAGCCAAGTAGTTATAACGAATAACGCTAACTAAAAATTAATGATTATTTGACTGAAGGCAGAAAAGACCCTGGTGTTTTTTCTGCTTTTTCGAGTCTGACTTTTGTTGCGAAAAGGGGAATTTATGAGTGTTCATAAAGTGACTGCCAAGGATGTTGGCCGTGATGGGCAAGTTTACGACGTGATCGGCATCGGCTTTGGCCCGGCGAACATCGCCCTGGCCATCGCCATGGAAGAGATGGAGTTTGCCGGCACCCGGCTGTTTCTCGAGCGTCACGCGAGCACTCAATGGCAGCCGGAGATGATGCTCTCCGGCAGCGATATCCAGAACCACCCGAGCCGCGATCTGGTGACCCCGCGCAACCCGCGCAGCCGCTACACCTTCACCAACTTCCTGTTCGAGAACGACCGGCTGTTCGAACACCTGAACCTGGGCCTGGAGTTCCCGCTGCGCAGCGAGTTCGCCGAGTACGTGCGCTGGGTCGCCGGGTTCTTCGCCCGGGACGTGGCCTACAACCAGAGCGTGGCGCAGATCCAGGTCGACCCGGCCAGCAACCTCTACACCATCACCACCCAGGCCGGCGTGCAGTACCAGGCCCGCTCCGTGGTCCTGGCCCCGGGCCGCACCCCGGTGATTCCGCAGGTGTTCGCCAATGCCGCAGCGGATCGGGTGTTCCACCTGACCCAGTACCTGGGCCGCCTGGCCAACCTGGCCCAGAAGGGCGAGCTCAAGCGGGTGGCGGTGGTGGGCGGCAGCCAGAGCGCCATCGAGATCATCCTGCACCTGCGCCACACCTATCCGACCCTGGAAATCGTCAACGTGCAGCGCGGCTACGGTTTCCGCCTCAAGGACACCAGCCAGTTCAGCGAGCATGTGTACTTCCCGTCCTTCGTCGACCAGTACTACAACAGCTCCGCCGAAGCGAAGAAGAACATCAACCGCCACCTGCACTACACCAACTACTCCGCTGCCGATGCCGACGTGATCAAGGAACTCTACGTGGGCATGTATGAGGACAAACTGCAGGGCCGTGAGCGCGTGATCATCAAAGGCCACAGCGATATCCAGGGCTGCACCCCGGACGGCGAGGGCTATCGCCTGTCGCTGCGCAACAGCAACACCCACGCCACCGAAGAGCTGGGCGGGCTGGATGCCGTGGTCCTGGCCACGGGCTTTCGCAACCTCGGCACCGGCCCCCAGGAAGAACGCTACCCGGCGATTCTCAAGGACCTGGCCGAGCACCTGGACTGCGATGCCCAGGGCGTGATCCGCATCGGTCGCGACTACAGCCTGGCCGCCGCCAAGGGCAGCCATCTGCCGGCGCTGTACCTCAATGGCCTGTGCGAATCCTCCCACGGTTATGGCGATGCCGGCTCCTTCAGCCTGCTGTCGCTGCGCTCGCGGGACATTTTCAACTCCCTGAACCAGCAACTGGGCCTGGCCCAGGCGGCGGAAAAGATCGCCTGAGCCGCTGCATCGAACCCTGAACCTCGACCCCTTTATGTGAGCAGGCAGCAATGGATATTTCAGAAATGGATGAGTTGGGTGTATTTGCGGATGTGGAGTCTTCGGCGCGCAGTTACTGCCGCAGCTTCCCGGTGGTATTCGACCAGGCCCAGGGCAGTCATCTGTATGACCTGAAAGGCCAGGCCTATATCGATTTCCTGAGCTGCGCCGGTTCAGTCAACTACGGACACAACCCCAAGGCGGTCAAGGCCGCGGTGATCGACTACCTGCAACGGGATGGCATCCAGGCCGCCCTGGACATGCACAGCCGGGCCAAGCAGGAGTTCATCTACAACTTCCGCAGGATCATCCTCACGCCACGGACCCTGCCCTACAAAATGCAGTTCACCTCGCCCACCGGCACCAGCGTGGTGGAGTCGGCGGTCAAACTGGCGCGCAAGGTCACCGGACGCCGGCACATCGTGGCCTTCACCAACGGTTTCCACGGCATGTCCAACACCTCCCTGGGCCTGACCGGCAACCGCGACAATCGCCAGCCCGGTGTCGATCCCTATGTGTTCCGCATGCCTTTCGACGGTTACCTGGCGGGTCTGGATTCCATCGAGTACTTCGAGCGCTTGCTCAAGGACAACAGCTCGGGCATGGACCTTCCGGCAGCGGTGATCCTGGAAACCATCCAGGGCGAAGGCGGGATCAATGTGGCCTCGGCGGAGTTCCTGCAGCGTCTGCGGCAACTGACCACCGAACACGGCATCCTGCTGATCGTCGATGACATCCAGGCCGGCTGCGGCCGTACCGGGACCTTCTTCAGCTTCGAGCCCTCGGGCATCACCCCGGACATGGTCTGCCTGTCCAAGTCCCTCAGTGGCTACGGCTTGCCGTTCGCCCTGTTGCTGCATCGTCCGGAGCTGGACCAATGGTCCCCCGGCGAGGACAACGGCACTTTCCGCGGCAATACCCTGGCCTTTGTCGCGGCCACCAAGACCGTGCAGGAGTTCTGGAGCGACGACCGTCTGGTCAAGCACATCCAGGCCAACGAAGCGCAGCTCAAGGAATGGCTGGCCGAAGTCACCGAACGCTTTGCTGGGCACATCAAGGACGTGCGCGGCCGCGGTCTGTTCTACGGCATCGAGTTCCACGATCCGGCCCTGGCCGCTGCGGTGATGCGTGCCTGTTTCGCTCGTCGCCTGATCATCGAGCGCTGCGGTCCGGTGGACCAGGTGCTCAAGCTGATGCCGGCGCTGACCATCAGCAGCGAAACGCTGCAGGTCGGCCTGGCGAGTATTTTCGATGCCATGCAACAGGTACTGGAGCAGGGCACGCTAAGTGACCCGGACCAGGACGTTGATCCTCTGGTCTTCATCAATGGAGTCGCGCATGTCGACTAATACCAACCGCGCCATCATCGAACTGACCATCGGCGGGCTGATGCTCAGCCTGTCGGCGCTGGCGGTGGCCTTCGCGCATATCGGTGCCGGCGGCGCGGGGTTCTACCGCATGTTGTTCGCCTCGATCCTGTTTTTCCTGCTGCTCAAGGTGCGCCGCATCCCGGTGTTGCTCAAGAGCGCCAAGGCGCAGCTGTACACGGCCCTGGCCGGGGTGTTCCTGGCCATCGACCTGGTGCTTTGGCACCAGAGCATCTACATCGTCGGCCCGGGCATCGGTTCGATCCTGACCAACTGCCAGGTGTTCTTCATGACCCTGTTGGGTCTGTACCTGCTCAAGGAAAAACCGTCGATCTACTTCCTGATCTCCATCACCCTGGCGTTCGTCGGCCTGTACCTGTTGCTGCTGCCGGAAATGACCAGCGCAGTGGGCATCAAGGGCGTGGTGTATGGGGTGCTCTCGGGTCTGGCTTACGCCATCTGCGTGTATTTCCTCAAGGTCAACACCCAACTGCCTGACGGCGGTGGCGACAAGATCGCACAGATGCTCAACCTGAGCCTGTGGGCCGCGCTGGTGCTGCTGGTCTACGCCCTGGCCATGGGGGAAAGCCTGGCCATTGTCGATGGGCAGACCCTGGTGATGCTGATCATCTACGGGGTGATGGTGCAGTTCGTCGGCTGGTTGCTGGTCAACCGTTCCATCGGTGCCATCAGCCTGGGGCTGGCGGGGTTGATCCTGTTGCTGGAGCCGGTGATCACCTACTTCGTCGACGTGGCGTTTCTCGGCAAGGCCAGTTCGGCGCTGCAGATCGCTGGCGCGCTGCTGACCATCTTTGCGGTGTACATCGGTTCGATCAAACCGCCGGAGAAGGTGACGCCGGTGACCGAGGCCGCCTGAGGCCTCGACCTGATGCAGGGGGCCAGCTGTTAGCTCCCTTCAACTCATAGTTCCGCTCGACTTTTACTGCGCACAGACCCGCCTGTCTGCGCGCAGTTTTTTTTGCCCGCAATTCAGGCCGTCAGTGCCAGGCGTGTCGCGCCGGCGTCCGCCGTCGCCTGGGTCCGTTCATCCTCTTCCAGCCCCCGCGAGGCGCGGCCTACCAGCAGCGGGTCCGGGGCGTGGGCGACTTTCAGGTCCTTGCCCGGGTAGTCCAGCTCGTGGAGGAAATGACGGATGCAGTTGATCCGCGCGCGCTTCTTGTCATCGGACTTGATCACCGTCCACGGCGCATCGGCGGTGTCGGTGTGGAAGAACATCGCCTGTTTGGCGGCGGTGTATTCGTCCCACTTGTCCAGGGACTTGATGTCGATGGGCGAGAGTTTCCAGTGCTTGAGCGGGTCGTCCCGGCGCGAGATGAAGCGCCGCAGTTGCTCTTCGCGGTTCACCGAGAACCAGAACTTGAACATCAGGATGCCGCTGTTGCACAGCATGCGCTCCAGCTCCGGGGTCTGGCGCATGAATTCCAGGTATTGCAGGGGCGAGCAGAACTCCATGACCCGTTCCACCCCGGCGCGGTTGTACCAGGAGCGGTCGAAGAAGACCATTTCCCCGGCGGTGGGCAGGTGCTGGATATAGCGCTGGAAGTACCACTGGCCCTTTTCCTGTTCCGAGGGTTTCTCCAGGGCCACGATCCGTGCGCCACGGGGGTTGAGGTGTTCCATAAAGCGCTTGATGGTGCCGCCTTTACCGGCCGCGTCCCGGCCTTCGAACAGCACCACGATGCGCTGCCCGGTTTCCTTGACCCAGTTTTGTACCTTGAGCAGCTCGATCTGCAGCTCGTTCTTGGCCTTTTCGTACTCGGCCCGGCGCATCCGGTTGCGGTAGGGGTAGCTACCCGGCAGCGAGGCTGAAACGCTGTCTTCATTGGAGCCGCGCGGGGCGCTGGCCACTTGCAGGGCCATGGGTTTCTGGCTGATGGCGCTGATGTCGGCTTCGGCGGTTTTCGCCGGCGCCGCCTGGGTGGCGGTGCGTGGGCGACGGGTCCGGGGGGCGGTGGTTTTACGCACAGCGGTCTTGGCGGCCGGGGTGCTGCTGGCCGGAGCTTTTTTCACTGGAGCAGGTGGCAGGGGCAGGGCGGTGGATTCTTCACTCATGGGAGGGGGCCTGTAGTTGCGTTCAATGTCCTCCGGTCATTTTTAGGGCTGGGCAGTTGGCGGCCGTTGATCTCGATCAAGTTTGTAATAAGGAAAAGTCGGTAATCAGTTGAGATTTTTTCGGCGGCTCGCTCGGGAGCTATCTGACCTGAGGCGGAGACCATCACCACTGGCAATTGCGCCGCAGGATCTCGATGCGCGGGGGGGTGAAAGGACGGCGGATATCAACCCGCCGCCTGTCGTTTTCAGTGAGCCAGGGCCGGGCGTCTGTCCGCAGGATCACGCTGGCCGGGCTTGGCGGGCGCCGAGGGGGTGGCGCTGTGCCGGGTTTGCAGGGCGCCGAACGAGGTGATGTAACCGGCGATGGCGCTGGCGACCACCGTCGGTGGGCTGGCCAGCCAGACCTGACCTGGACCGGAGCGCCCCGGGAAATTCCGGTTGATGGCGCTGACGGTGACCTGCTCCTGATGGGTCGATGAACCAGGGCCGCAGTTCGCGCAGGCTCCGCAGGCCGGCTGCAGCAGCTCCGCGCCAAAGGTTTCGAAGGCCGGCAGGTAGCCCTTTTCCTCGCAGTAGTCGCGGACATCCACGGTCCCGAACTGCAAATAGAGTTTGACCTCGGGATGCAGCCGCAGGTCGTTTTCCAGTGCCCAGTTGATCACCTCGAAATAATGATCGAAGTCATCGCGCTTGCCGGCCGTGCAGGAGCCGCCATAGGCGATATCGACCATGACCCGCTCGGTCAGATCGGTGAGGCGCTGTCCGTTGCCGGGGTCGCCCGGAGAGGCAATCATCGGCAGGATCTGATCGCAGTCGAGGACGATCGTGTCGGCGTAGTTCGCCTCGGGGTCGCTGGTCATCCAGGGCTCGAGCACGAAGTCGAGGTGGCGCCGCTCCTTGAGAAAACGAACGGTCTCCTGATCGGGTACGACGATTCCGCTGAAACCACCCAGCTCCGCTGTCATGTTGGTGAGGGTGGTGCGTTCGTCGGTGGACAGGAACGCCAGGGCCGGGCCACCGAATTCGAAGATCTTGCCGACACCCTGGCCAGCCTTGATCCGGCCATCGGCCAACAGGGCCAGCACCAGATCCTTGGCGGTCACGCCAGCGGACAAGCGGCCGACCAGAGAAATGCGTAGCACCTGTGGATACACCGTCCTGACCGAGCCGGTCATGAAGGCGTTGGCCATGTCGGTGGTGCCCACGCCAAACGCCAGGCAACCGAGTGCGCCGCTGTGGGGGGTGTGGGAGTCGGTGCCGACCACCACTTGTCCGGGCAGGGCATATTGCTCGGCCATCATCGCGTGGGAGATGCCCTCGCTGCCTTCTGCCGGCAGATAGCCGTGGGCGCTGAGTCGATGCTTGGCGACGAAGTCCCGATGGGCCTGAGACAAGCCATCGAGTTCGCCGACCAGGCTCTGTTGCAGGTGCGCCGGGCTTCGGCGCTTGTAGGACAAGTGGTCCTCAAACGCCAGGATCGATTCCGGCTGGTACACAGAGAAGTTTTCGCCGAAGGCATCGTCGAGCAAATGGGCGCAAAGCCCGGTGTAGTACTCGTGGATAAAGCGCCAGTCGGCCTTCAGCAGAATGCCGGCGCCCTGTTCGACGCGCTCGGCCCCGCGGGCCTTGATCAAATGCCGATGAATGATTTTTTCGGCAAAGGTCAGTGGCCCGGTGGGCAGCTGCGGCGACGGCTCCCCGGGCTGGTCCGGCTGCTGACGCAAATGCTCGCGACCGTAGTTGAGCAGCCCGCCGCTGCGCAGAATTGCCGTGGACAGCGCATCCCTGGTGCCAATCAGTTCCTCCAGCGACAGCTCTTCGCCGGCCTGCAAGCGCGGCACCAAGGACAAGTCGGTGGAGGTCAGCAGGCCGATGTTGTCGGCGTTTTGTCGGTAGATGCGCTCGAAGCTTTCGGCGATGACCAGGCGGATGCCGGCTTTTTTCTCCGCCAGCGGGCTGTGCTCGCGGGAAGAGCCTTTGCCGTAGCGGGTACCCGCCACGGTCACTGTAAACCCTGCGGCGGCGACATCGTCCTTGCCGATAGGCAGTACCGGGCCGGTCTTGAGGCCGACATAGGGGTATGAACCCAGCCGGTGGTCAAAAAAAGCCAGCACCGGGATCGGTGTTATTTCGTCTGTTGAAATGTCATCGCGCAGGGGCCGTGCCTCCTCAAGGGTCAGTGTTTGCCCCCCCAACTGCCGTGACACTTTCAAAGGATCGCTGCTGAGAAAAAGCAGCTTTGCGTCAAGCTTGAAACCCATGATTCACCCCAAAAGAAATGGCCGACGGTTTCAGATCAAGTGCCGACCGTCATAGACGCTGTTGTCGTAGGCGGCATGGTTGGCGGCCTCGGCGGCTGGCGCTGGTTTCGAGGTTACGGCGCCTCCCCAGGTGGCATAGATCAACGCGCCCTTGGAGGACTTCCAGGCGTGGGTGCTGCCTGGCGGGTAAATCACCAGATCGCCCTTGAGGTAAGTACCGTTTTCATCCTCAAAGTCACCGTCCAGGATCAGAAAGGTTTCATGGCCGTGATGGTGGTGAGCTTGGGCACTGGCGCCCGCGTCGCAACGGATCAAGGCAATCCGCTGGGCACTCTCCTGGCATTCGAACAGCGTGTGAATGCTGGCGCCGCTGCGACCCAGTTGTTGATGAGTCGACCATTGGATCGAATCCGGCTCGCTGGATACATTCAGCAGATTGAAGACTGTCGGGTTCATGGATGTGCGCCTGTTATAGAGAAGAGGTGATGAAGTTGAAGGTCGAACTGATGGTCGCCGTGCGGGAGATTCTTTCTATCGCCGCCAGGTGACGCTCTTGGGTCACCGCCGCGCAGGCATCTTCCAGCACGGTGATCTTGAAGTCCCTGTCATGCCCGTCGAGGGTCGTGGCGAGGATGACGTGTTCGGTCGATACCCCCGTCAATACCAACTCTTCAATACCTTGGGTCCGGAGTATCAATTCCAGGTTGGTTTGATAGAACGGGCTGACCCGGCTCTTGGCGATCACGATTTCGTCTTCGCGGGGGCGCAGGTCGTCATGCACCTGGGTGGACCAGGTCTGCAACTTCAAGACGCCATGTTCCTTGGCGGGAGCAAACACTCGGGAGTGCGGGGGGAAGCCTTCATAGTGGGCGTTGAAACCGACGACGATAAAGATGATCGGCAGTTGATTGCTGCGGGCGTAGTTCAAGGCCGATGCGGCCTTTTCCACCACCCGACGTTCCTCGGTCTGTTGGTAATAGCCTTCACGGGCATAAACCCCTTCGGGATGGACAATTTCATTGATGAAGTCCATGACCAGCAGTGCTTTCTTTGCAGACATCATTCATTCCTTTAAATGAGGGGGGCGATCAGGCCACTTCAGTGATTGCCACAGGCGCTTGGGCGTAGGCCGACTGCAGTGCATCGAAGGCCACGTAGTGGGCATCCTGGGCAAAGTCGGTCCAGAAGCCGGGGCGGCTACTGCCGGCCTGCATGAACCAGCGGGTGTGCTCGGAAGGCAGGCCCAGTACATAGAGCCCCTTGATGGGCTGGCCCGAGCGGTCGATCGGGTGATAAGGACCGGGGGTGACGGCGACGCCGCCGGTGACGAAGTCCTCGTCGATCCCCTGGTTGATGTAGTTGGTCCAGTACCCGCGCCGCACCAGGTTTCTGGTCAGCGGTGACGGGTCTCGGAGCAAGTCTGGCGAAGGGATGCGCCCGTCGATGACCACATCGATCAGTTGCCTGGAGTGACGGACCCTGGGGGACTCGATGCTGAACTTGTGGTGCTGGGTATCGATGCCATAGACCGTTTCAGGTCCCACCAGCGTCAGTACCCCCGCCGCGATCAGGGCGCGGATTTGCTCGGTGCGGTAAAGGGGCGGTCCTGCGGTGAGAAACAGGCTGGTAGGGGCGTAGTACTGCAGGAAGTCTTCTAGATGCGAGCGCGGGGTGAGCCGGCCGAAATCCACCACGCTTCTGATCAGGGCGCGGGTATCGCGAATGGTATCCAGGGCGGCTTTCATCGGGTTGTCGACGTTGCCCTCGCGGGCGCTGCACAAGTCATCTTCCAGTACCCGATCCAGGGCTTGGGCAAAGTCTGCCGGGCTGTGGAACTCTTGGGCGCGGAACGGCCTGGCCAGTCGGTCCAGCTCCAGGACCGGAAGGTCGCTCACGCCGAAGTCGGCGGCCGCGGCAACAAGGGCCGGCAAGGAGAATAGTTGCTGTTGCGCCACGCGCTGCTTGAACTGCTGCTCGGCTGCCTGCCCCGCCTTGGCCCGTAGGGCGGTGGCGAAGTAGACGATGTTGATTTCAACCAGCAGCAGCGGAAGCACTTCGGCAGCAAAGTCGATGTGACCGCGTTTTTGCAGTGCATCGATCTTGTCCCGGGTGATGCACAGCGGTTGGTATTGAAAGTTCGGGCCTTTCTGGTTGCGGCCCCTGGCGGGGATCAGCATGCCGCTGCGGGACCCGGCGAACAGCTTGGGTTCACGGTGCGACGGGATGTAGGTGGTAACACCGTCGACAACGCTGAAGCGGCCACCACGACCGACCGTGAGGGCGGCAACGATGTCGTGGAACGCCAGGCCCAGGCCGACGATCCCCACCTGCTGCTCCGACTGGATTCGCGACAGCGGCATGTCGGCTGCGGAGTCGCCGCGAAAGAACTCCAGCCCGGCAGTCTGCTGGGCGAACTGTTGCAGCTGCTTTTCCCAGCCGATCAACTCGGGGGTGGGGTGCCCGGTGGCGATGACCACCTTGTCGACCTGGAGAAAAGACCCGTTATCCAGTTCCAGGGTCTGGATGTTTTCATCGTTGACCAGATCGACGACCACCGCCGGTACGCGCTGCAGCGAGATGTTCGGCGTGAAGCTGGCCTCGATGGTCGCCAGGACGAACTGCATGTACTCGCCATGTACCGCGCGCGGAGCATAGGCATTGGCCCCCGGGTAGGCCGGGTCCACGGAGCTCCACCATTGTGCCAGCGACGGCCCGGCGCCCGGTCTGATCGGGCCGTCGTCCAACGGCCCGGAGAAGGACGAAACCTCCTCGGCGACGGTATTCATCACGTAGTGGCGTGGTTGATCGGTGCGCCATACCCGGCCGGAGCCCATTTGCGCGCTGTCGATCAGATAGACAATGACTGGCTTGATCGGGGCGTCCATGAGCATCAGTGCGGCCAGGCGCTCCAGCACAGACAGACCACGGGGGCCGCTGCCAATGATAGCGATACGGTGTGCAGGCGACGAAGGCGTGATGTGTCGTAGAGACATACTAACTCCTGTTTGTATGTGATGACGGTTCTAGAGGGGCGGGCAATTATTTGAAGGCTTGATGAAAGCGCCTGACGGCCTCGTCGATGGCTTCATCGCTACCGGCAAAGGACAGTCGGATATAGCCTTCGCCCCCCTCACCAAAGGCGGTGCCTGGGGTGACGGCGACTTTCGCGGTGCTGAGCAGCCAGCGGGTAAACGACAGGGAGTTTTCAAAACCCAGGTCGGCGATGGAGGCAAACAGATACAGTGCGCCCTCGGGGGCTATGCACTTGATGCCGGCAATGCTCTCAAGGCCTTCGATCAGCCGGTCGCGGCGCTTTTGATAGGAGGTCACCATGTCGGCTATTCGGTGCTGGCAACCTTTGAGGGCAGCGACGCCGCCGCGTTGAATAAAGGAGCCCGCACAGCCGACGGTATGCTGATGGACCTTGAGCAGCTCATTGGAAATGCGCTCGGAACTGACGACGTAGCCCAGGCGCCATCCGGTCATCGCGTAGGCTTTGGAAAAGCCGCTGATGGTAACGGTGATGTCCTGGGCGCCTTCGATGCTGGCGATGCTGATATGGCGGGCCTGGCCGTAGATGACCTTTTCGTAGATCTCATCGGAAATGATGTACAGCCCGTGTTTCAGCGCCACCTGGACCACCCCGGTGACCTCTTCGCGGGTCAGCACGCGGCCGGTGGGGTTGTTGGGGTTGTTGATCAGAATGGCTCTGGTGCGTGGCGTGATCGCCTGTTCCAGGGCGTCGGCTTCGAGCATGAAGCCGTTTTTGCCGTCCAGCGGCACCGCCTTGACGGTGGCCCCGGCCATGGCCGCCATGGCCTTGTAGCTCACCCAGCTGGGGGTTGGGATGATGATTTCATCGCCCTGGTCCAGCAAGGTCATCAATGTGATGAACAGCGCGTGCTTTGCCGATGGGGTGACAATGATGTTCTTGTCGGCCACCAGATCGAGCCCGTGCTCGGTCTTGTATTTATGGGCCACGGCGTCCAGCAGTGCCTTGGTGCCACGGCTGGGTGTGTAATGAGTGTCACCGTCTGAAAGTGCTTCAACGGCAGCATCTACGACATGATCGGGCGTCCTGAAGTCAGGTTCACCACCGCCGAGATCGACGATATCTTCCCCCTGCTCACGCAGGCTGCGCACCATATCCAAAATGGCGTAAGTTTCCGAAAGCTCAAGGTTTTCAACCCGTTTGGAGAATGCGTGTAGGCGCATTTAAATCACCCTGACTGGTCATGCTGATAATGAAGTTATTGTTTTAACGGTGAACTTAGTCGATGACGCAGCCGGCCCGGTTATTGGCCCAATACGCTTCGAAACTTTCGGCAGTGCGGGAGTCCTTGAAGGCATAGGTCTTCAACAGCCAGCGCGCAGCGGCACTGTCAGGATTGAGGATGTCGATCTTTTCCCGGTTATGCAGGCCATCCTGATTGGCGAACGTCAGCAGGTCGCCGGTGAGAATGCGGTGGCGCTTGCATTGAGAGCGGGTCATCGCACTTTTGAAGGCAATGAAGGCATCCCGTGCTTCGAGCGGCGCTTCTTCAGCGACACAGGTCATGGTGTCAAGGAAGCGAATGGAGTGAGCGTTACTCAGGATCGGGTGTTTCTCGGAGGTGCTCAGTTGTTTGTTCATGTCCCGTGAGAAGACATCGAAAACCGTATAGAAGTGTGGCTCGCGCAAGCAGGCGATGTGCTTGGGCTCGAGGTTGCTGACGATGTCCGCGCCGTCGATGTAGCCGGTGTAGATCAGGTCATCATCGGGGCAGCGCATGCCCAGCAGGGTGATGTAGTCGGCCCGGACTTTGTGTGCTGTGCGGTCGTTGTGAAACACCAGCTCGCTGTCGCTGAACCCGGTGAGCTGCCCGCTGTATTTCTTGATCGCGATGACATCGGTAAAGAAGTCACCCTGGTTTCTGGTTTCGTAGGACAGCAGCGGAGTGCCTGTCAGTTGGGCGAACAGTTCGAGAAAGGCTTCGCTGATGAACTTGTTCTTTTTCAGGTGTTTGTCACTGACTGGATCGTCGGGGTCCAACTCGGGGATCACCTTGTCCATAGGGCAGTTACGTATAACGTGGATCTTTTGCTGATGACGGGCTCGTTCATTGCTGATGGTTTGGCAGGCCTTTACAAAACGCTGTGGAACCTGGGAATGCAGCTCTCGTATTTCTTCTGAAAAGTCGCTGTAGTTCTTGTAGGGCGATAGCTGGACGTGTTCAAGAAGACTCAGTAGTTGCGCCTTTTCACCGGCTTCAAAAATAAATAGCGGGATCATTGGTTTCCTCCATGGAATAAGATCGGACTAGTTAATCGAGTGGTTAGGTTGTTAGCGTATGTAAGTCAGAGTGCGACGCGTGCCGCTCTTCAAGTTATGCAGCACGCGCTTTAGTTGTGACACGTTTGTAAAGGAGCAGCTTCAAGCCGAGCCAAGTTCCAGCGCGTAGTTTTTTTCAACGCGCGGAAACAGCGGTACGGTCAACAGGGCGCAGAAGGCGGCTGCCAGCCACACCAGGCTCCAGGAGAAGTGAGTCATGAGCGCGGACGCGGCGATGGGGGTCGCGAACAGCACCACAAACACGCAGGTATTGCCCATGGCCAAGGCTGTACCGGCCCGACTGGCGCCGGCCAGTGTGGCCAGTTCGGTGTAGGCAACACCGTGCCAGGCGGACACGCTGATCCCGGCGACGACCATCACACCGATGATCACGGCGCTGGCCAGCGGGGTCTGGCTGATGCCATAGAAGCTGGCGGCCGATACCGTTGCGCTCAAGGCCACAAAGGTCAGGGTGCTCAACCAGGCGCAGGCTTTAAGGTAGCTGCGGCGGTTTTTGTTTTTGTCGGTCCAGCGTCCGCTCCAGATCCTGCTGACGATTGCGCCAATCTGGATCACCGCCAAGGTCGCGGAAACCAGGGTGATGTTGATGTTGCCAAAGTCATGAAAGAACACCGCCGCATAGGTGAGGATGGCAAATTGCGGGGCGCAGAGCAGGCCGATGGCCAAGACGATTCGCCAGATTCTCGGGTCTTTCAATGGGCTGTTGCTGCTCTCCAGGCTCTGTTTTTTTGCTGCGCTGCTGGAGAAGTCCGGCTCATACAGCCATAACCAGGCAAACAGGGCGGCCACCAGGCAGAACAGGGCGGATGCCGTGAATACTTCGATAAAACCGTAGGTATGAGCCAGGTAGGGCAACACCACCGCGCCCAAGGCATAGCCCCCGGGTACAGCGGTCTGCCGAATGCTCATGGCCAGCCCTCGCTCGCCTTCCTTGAACCAGGCCATGATGGCCCGGCCGCTGGCGCCGTTGACGCTGCTGCCCAGCAGGCCCACGGTGAACAGCCCCGCCGCCAGCAGGACCACCGTGGGGGCATAAAAGGCCAGCATGGCCAGGATCAGCAAGGCGATGCCGGAGGTCAGAAGCCCGGTCAACAGAACCGGACGATCCCCCCAGCGATCGGTGAGCAGCCCCCACGGAATCTCGCTGATGGCGATGCCCAGTCCGAGCACCCCCAGAACCAGTCCCAGCTCGGCGTTGTCCAGCTGATAGGTGGCGCGCATATAGACCGCTGTAGCGGGCAGTCCCCCCACCACACTGGAAAAGCTGGCGTTGGCCGCAACGCCGACACCGAGCACTTTCCAACGGTGACCGTTATCTACAGGCATAAGAATCCCACTAGTTAAATAGTTGTGGGTCAAAAGACTCTCATGGGAGTATCGTCTCGAATATCAAATAATTTTGCGTGTTAGTCCCAAAAAACAGGATTGTCATGAGACCAGTAAATTTCGATTTGGATGTCATGCGCAGTTTCGTCACAGGGGTTGAATTGGGCAGTTTTGCCAAGGCGGCGCAAAAGCTCGCTCGTTCGACATCGGCCATCAGCGCCCAGTTGAAGAAACTCGAAGCCCAGGCGGGTTCGCCCTTGTTCAAGAAGGCCGGCCGCAGGCTGGCACTGACGGACACCGGGGAAGTGCTACTGAACTACTCCCGGCGGCTCTTAAGCCTCAACGATGAAACCATCACCGCGGTGTCCGAGCTCAAGCTCAAAGGCTGGGTGCGCCTGGGGCTTCAGGAAGACCTGGGCAGCTTCCTGCCCACGGTGTTGGGCCGCTTCGCCAGGGCCCATCCGGATGTTCGGGTCGAAGCCCGCATCGCGCGCAATGGCGATCTGCTCAGCCGCATCGAAAACGGCTCCCTGGATCTCGCCGTGGCTTGGGGGGCAGAGCGGACCACCGGGTATCAGGAAGTGGTGGCGGACCTGCCCATGCAGTGGATCGGCTCATCGCATCAATACCTCGACTGGCGCGTCGAGTCGGGAACGCCGTTGCCGATCATTGCGTTCGACGCGCCTTGTCCATTTCACTCGATGGCCACTGAAGCCCTCAACCGTGACGGGATTCCCTGGTTGCTGTCGTTCACCAGCTCCAGCCTCAATGGCCTATCCGCGGCAACCGAAGCCGGCTTGGGCTACACCATCCGCACGGCCCTGGGCCTGCAACCAGGCACCGAGCTTCTGCAGGCCGGCGACCGCGGCTTGCCAGCCTTGCCCTCAATCGCCCTCACGCTGCATCGCCGAGAGGCAACCCCAGACCCGCTGACCGAACGGCTATCGAACATCGTGATACAGGCCATCCGCAGTGAGATCGTTTACTGACGGGGATGCTTTGAGCGCGGCCTTGCCGAGCGGATATCGCGGAGCAAGGGTTTGCAGCGGGGCTATTGTTGAGTACAGAGATTCGATCAGCAGAGAGCGCACGATGAACAAGTTCATTTGGCCGGCACTGGTTGTTTTGCTGTTTGCCCAGTCACCGGCCCACGCCATCAATGAAAAGTATCGCCAGCAGCTTGAGCAGTCGGGCTGTACCCAGATGACCGAGCTTCAGGGATGCGACATCCACAAGAGCAAGGCGGAAAACGCCAAGGCCGGATTTGCCGACCCTTACACACCCGCCGCCGCTGCTGACAGCGCCAAGGAACAGACCCCCTACGCCGGACAATGGACGGCCAAAAGCGCTACTGGCGCGACAGTGGCCAGCATCCGTATCGATGCCAAAGAGCATGTGTGGGTGAACGGCAAACAGGTCAAAGCCAAACGCACGGATGGCGCCCTGCAATTTCGCCAGGGCACGCTGCTGTTCACCATTCAAGGTGATCGACGCCTGAAGAATGAAGACGTCTGGATGGATAGCGATGCTGGAACCAAGGGGGCGATTCAGATCGAATGAGGATTCGGACAGGCACAAAAAAACCGGCTCAAGTGGCCGGTTTTTTTGGGTTCAAGATGCATTGAGCGGCATCTTGAGATATGTACTTGGTGCCCCGAGGGAGACTCGAACTCCCACTTCTTGCGAAAACGGATTTTGAATCCGCCGCGTCTACCAATTCCGCCATCAGGGCTCAATGGCGGCGAAGTATAGAGAGGCGGTTACCGTTGGTCAATCGGCTTTCGTGGTCAATTTTTAGTTATTCCGCTAAACTTTCCGGCCCTGCTAGACGAACCCCATCATGCGCGTTGCTGACTTTACCTTCGAGCTTCCTGATTCGCTGATCGCCCGCCATCCTTTGGCCGAGCGTCGCGGCAGCCGTCTGTTGACCCTGGATGGGCCAACCGGCGCCTTGGCCCACCGTCAATTCACCGATCTGCTGGAGCATTTGCGTCCGGGCGATCTGATGGTGTTCAACAATACCCGGGTGATTCCGGCCCGTCTGTTTGGCCAGAAGGCCTCCGGCGGCAAGCTGGAGATCCTCATCGAGCGGGTGCTGGACAGCCATCGGGTGCTGGCCCATGTGCGCTCCAGCAAGTCGCCCAAGCCTGGGTCGAAGATCCTGATCGACGGCGGTGGCGAGGCCGAGATGCTGGCGCGCCACGACACGCTGTTCGAGCTGGGCTTCGCCGAGGAGGTGCTGCCGCTGCTGGATCGGGTCGGGCACATGCCGTTGCCTCCTTATATAGACCGCCCGGATGAAGGCGCGGACCGTGAGCGTTATCAGACCGTGTACGCCCAGCGTCTGGGGGCTGTTGCGGCGCCCACGGCGGGGCTGCATTTCGACCAGCCGCTGCTGGAGGCCATTGCTGCCAAGGGCGTGGAGACAGCGTTCGTGACCCTGCATGTCGGCGCCGGCACTTTCCAGCCGGTGCGGGTCGAGCGCATCGAAGATCACCATATGCATCACGAGTGGCTGGAAGTCGGCCAGGACGTGGTGGATGCGGTTGCCGCATGCCATGCTCGCGGTGGTCGGGTGGTGGCGGTGGGCACCACCAGTGTGCGTTCCCTGGAAAGTGCCGCGCGCGATGGTGTGCTCAAGCCGTTCAGTGGCGACACCGATATCTTTATCTATCCGGGCCGGCCGTTCCATGTGGTCGATGCCCTGGTGACCAACTTCCATCTGCCGGAATCCACGCTGTTGATGCTGGTTTCGGCGTTCGCCGGTTATCCCGAGACCATGGCCGCCTATCGCGCCGCGGTGGAAAATGGATACCGCTTTTTCAGCTACGGTGATGCGATGTTCATCACCCGTAATCCCGCGCCAACCGCTCCCAAGGATCTGGCCCCCGAGGAAACTGTATGAGTCGCACCTGTCGTATGTCCTTCGAGCTCCTGGCCACTGATGGCAAGGCTCGTCGCGGTCGCCTGACCTTCCCCCGCGGTACGGTGGAAACCCCGGCCTTCATGCCGGTGGGCACCTACGGCACGGTCAAGGGCATGCTGCCGCGGGATATCGTCGCCACCGGCGCCGAGATCATCCTCGGCAACACGTTCCACCTGTGGCTGCGCCCGGGCACCGAGGTGATCAAGGCTCACGGTGACCTGCATGACTTCATGCAGTGGAACGGCCCGATCCTCACCGACTCCGGCGGTTTCCAGGTGTTCAGCCTGGGCGCCATGCGCAAGATCAAGGAAGAGGGCGTGACCTTCGCCTCGCCGGTGGACGGTGCCAAGGTGTTCATGGGCCCGGAAGAGTCGATGCAAGTGCAGCGCGACCTGGGTTCGGACATCGTGATGATCTTCGACGAGTGCACCCCGTATCCGGCCGATGAAGACGTGGCGCGGATTTCCATGGAGCTGTCCCTGCGCTGGGCCCAGCGTTCCAAGAACGCCCATGGCGACAACACGGCGGCGCTGTTCGGTATCGTCCAGGGCGGCATGCACCAGGACCTGCGCATGCGTTCCCTGGAAGGCCTGGACAAGATCGGCTTCGACGGCCTGGCCATCGGCGGCCTGTCGGTGGGCGAGCCCAAGCATGAAATGATCAAGGTCCTGGACTACCTGCCGGGCCAGATGCCTGCCGACAAACCTCGTTACCTTATGGGAGTTGGCAAGCCGGAAGATCTGGTTGAGGGTGTGCGCCGCGGTGTGGACATGTTCGATTGCGTGATGCCAACCCGCAATGCCCGCAATGGGCATCTGTTCATCGATACAGGCGTGCTGAAAATCCGTAACGCGTTCCATCGCCATGATGATTCGCCGCTGGACCCAACTTGTGATTGCTACACCTGTCAGAACTTCTCCCGTGCTTATCTGCATCACTTGGACAAGTGCGGGGAAATGCTCGGGAGTATGCTCAATACCATCCATAATTTGCGCCATTACCAGCGTCTTATGGCTGGTTTGCGCGAGGCTATTCAACAAGGTACATTGGCCGCCTTTGTCGATTCCTTCTATGCCAAACGCGGGTTGCCCGTGCCGCCTTTAGAATAAGTTCTAAAGACGTTAAGCCACTAATTTTGCAATTATCGGAGTGTTAAATGAGCTTTTTGATCCCTGCCGCGTATGCGGACGCCGCTGCACCTGCCGCTGCCGGTCCTGCTGGCACTGGTTTCGAGTGG
Organism: Pseudomonas sp. JDS08PS003; assembly: GCF_045013505.1. Classification (NCBI taxonomy): domain Bacteria; kingdom Pseudomonadati; phylum Pseudomonadota; class Gammaproteobacteria; order Pseudomonadales; family Pseudomonadaceae; genus Pseudomonas; species Pseudomonas sp. JDS08PS003. Next base: position 5,872,269 of record NZ_CP120724.1, on the reverse strand, counting down.
ATTTTCCTGATCGGTTTCCTGGCCATCTTCTATCTGATGATCTGGCGTCCACAGGCCAAGCGCGCCAAAGAGCAGAAAAACCTGCTGGGCAGCCTGCAGAAAGGCGACGAAGTTGTGACCACTGGCGGTATCGCCGGCAAGATCAACAAGGTGACCGACGACTTCGTGGTTCTGGAAGTGTCGGACTCCGTTGAACTGAAGTTCCAGAAGGGCGCGATCGCTGCCACGCTGCCAAAAGGCACGCTGAAAGCCATCTAAGTTTCATCTTTTACCAATCGACGGGGCGCGCAAGGCGCCCCGCGTCATAAACGGGCGGCGTGATGCTGAACAAATATCCTCTGTGGAAGTACCTACTGATCCTGGCGGTGCTGGCGATCGGTTTTATTTATTCCGCTCCCAATCTATACCCTGATGATCCGGCCATTCAGGTCAGCGGTGCGAGCACTGCGTTGCAGGTCACTCAGGCGGATCTGGATCGTGCGAGCAAAGCGCTCACCGACGCCGGTATCAACGTCAAGGCTTCTTCCATTGCTGCCAACGGCAAGGGCGGCCTGCTGCGCTTGATCAACAAGGAAGACCAGCTTCCGGCCAAGGATGTAGTGCGCAAGGCGCTGGGCGATGACTATGTGGTGGCGTTGAACCTGGCGCAAACCACCCCGCAATGGCTGCGCAACCTCGGTGCGCACCCGATGAAACTGGGTCTGGACTTGTCCGGTGGTGTGCACTTCCTGCTGGAAGTGGACATGGACAAAGCCCTCGACGCCCGCCTGAAAGTCTATGAAGGCGACGTCAAGAGCCTGCTGCGCAAAGAGCGTCTGCGCTATCGCAGCCTGCCGCAGCTCAACGGCGCCATCCAGCTGGGCTTCAGCGATGAAGACAGCCGTGAACAGGCTCGTTCGCTGATCCGCAAGAACTTCAACGATTTCGATATCGTACCGGCCGACCTCAATGGCCAGCCGGTGCTGCGTCTGGCGATGACCCCGGCCAAGCTGGCGGAAATCCGCGAATACTCCATCAAGCAGAACTTGACCACCGTGCGTAACCGGGTCAACGAGCTGGGTGTGGCCGAGCCTCTGGTTCAGCGTCAGGGTGCCAACCGTATCGTGGTTGAGCTGCCGGGCGTGCAGGACACTGCTGAAGCCAAGCGGATCCTGGGCAAGACCGCCAACCTGGAATTCCGTCTGGCCGCCGAGCCGGGTGCTTCCAAGGCGACTTCCGAGTCTTTCGAATTCCGTGAGGGCAACCGTCCTCCCGCGCAGATCGAGCGCGGCCTGATCATCACGGGTGACCAGGTGACCGATGCCCAGGCCGGTTACGACGAACACGGCCGTCCACAGGTGAACATCAAGCTTGATGGTCACGGTGGCGAGCTGATGAACCGTTCGACCCGCACCAACGTCGGTCGCAGCATGGCGGTGATCTTCATCGAGCAGAAGCCGACCACCACCTACACCAAGCAAGTGGTGAACGGTGTTGAGAAAGACGTGCCGGTGCAGACCTTCAAGGAAGAGAAGAAGATCATCAGCCTGGCGACCATTCAGTCGCCGCTGGGCAGCCAGTTCCGCATCACTGGCCTGAACGGCCAGGGCGAATCTTCCGAGCTGGCGCTGCTGCTGCGTGCCGGTGGTCTGGCGGCTCCGATGTACTTCGCCGAAGAGCGCACAATCGGTCCAAGCCTGGGTGCTGACAACATCACCAAGGGTATCGATGCGTCGCTGTGGGGCATGCTGTTCGTGTCGCTGTTCATCATCGCCATCTACCGTTTCTTCGGTGTCATCGCCACTGTGGCACTGGCATTGAACATGGTGCTGCTGCTGGCCCTGATGTCTCTGCTGGGGGCAACGCTGACCCTGCCGGGTATCGCCGGTATCGTCTTGACCATGGGTATGGCGGTGGACGCCAACGTACTGATCTTCTCGCGGATACGTGAAGAGATCGCCGCGGGCATGACTGTGCAGCGGGCAATCAACGAAGGCTTCGGCCGGGCATTCACCGCGATCCTGGACTCCAACCTGACCACCTTGCTGGTGGGTGGCATTCTGTTCGCCATGGGTACCGGTCCGGTCAAAGGCTTTGCGGTGACCATGTCCCTCGGGATCTTTACCTCGATGTTCACGGCCATCTGGCTGACCCGTGCGATGGTCAACCTGATCTTCGGCGGTCGTGACTTCAAGAAGTTGTGGATTTAAGGGGCTGCCATGTTACGTACTATTAACTTCATGGGCGTGCGCAACGTTGCGTTCGGCGTCACCGTGCTGCTCACCATCCTGGCGTTGTTCAGCTGGTTCCACAAAGGCTTGAACTACGGTCTGGACTTCACCGGCGGTACGCTCATCGAGCTGACCTACGAGCGTCCGGCGGACGTGATGAAGGTGCGTTCGCAGCTGAACGATGCCGGTTATCACGAGGCTATCGTGCAGAGCTTCGGTGCTACCACCGACCTGCTGGTGCGGATGCCGGGTGAGGACCCGCAACTGGGTCATCAGGTGGCCGAAGCGCTGCAGAAGGTTGGCGGTGACAACCCGGCGCAGGTCAAGCGCGTCGAGTTCGTCGGCCCGCAAGTGGGTGAAGAGCTGCGGGACCAGGGCGGTCTCGGCATGCTCATGGCCCTGGGTGGCATCCTGATCTACCTGGCCTTCCGCTTTCAGTGGAAGTTCGCGGTGGGCGCCATCGTTTCGCTGATCCACGACGTGATCGTGACGGTGGGTATCCTCTCGTTCTTCCAGATCACCTTCGACCTGACGGTGCTGGCGGCAGTGCTGGCGATCATTGGTTACTCCCTCAACGACACCATCGTGGTATTCGACCGGGTGCGTGAGAACTTCCGTGTGTTGCGCAAGGCCAGTCTGATCGAGAACATCAACATCTCGACCACCCAGACCCTGCTGCGCACCATGGCCACCTCGATCTCCACCTTGCTGGCGATCGTGGCTCTGTTGTTCTTCGGCGGCGACAACCTGTGGGGCTTCTCCATCGCTCTGTTTGTCGGTGTGTTGGCGGGTACCTACTCGTCGATCTATATCGCCAACGTGGTGTTGATCTGGCTGAACCTGAACAGCGAGGATCTGATTCCTCCGGCTAATACCGAGAAGGAAGTGGACGACCGTCCGTGAGGATCTAGCCCTTTTCCGGCTGTCAGTTAAAAAGGCGCGAGTGTTGAACTCGCGCCTTTTTTATTGCTCCAACGCTGGGAGAAGCGCGGGCTAAGTCCCGTTTGTATGGTCAGGAGGTTCACGTGAACAAGTCGTTGCTGGTTGGTGCGGTATTGGGTGCTGTCGGTGTCACCGCCGGGGGTGCTGTTGCCACCTACAGCCTGGTTAAAAGCGGCCCTGAGTATGCGCAAGTGCTGGCCGTACAGCCGGTCAAACAACAGATCAAGACCCCTCGTGAAGTCTGCAAGGACGTCGCCGTGACTCGCCAGCGCCCGGTCAAGGATGAGCATCAGATCCTGGGTACCGTGGCGGGTGCGGTGGGCGGTGGTCTGCTGGGTAGCATGATTGGTGGTGGTAATGGCAAGAAGATCGCCACCGTGGCGGGTGCCGTTGGCGGTGGCTATGCCGGCAACAAGGTGCAGGAAGGCATGCAGGAGCGTGACACCTACACCACCACCCAGACTCGCTGTAACACGGTCAATGACATCAGTGAGAAGGTCGTGGGTTATGACGTGAAGTACGACCTGGGCGGCAAGCAAGGCCAGGTGCGCATGGATCGTGATCCCGGCAATCAGATTCCGGTGGATAAAGAGGGTCGCCTGATTCTGGGTCAGAACCAGAATCAACCTGGCCAATAACCCTCGCTTGTTGGGGTTGGCTTACCGGCGAATGGGCTTTGAGATCGCCTTCGCCGGCAAGCCGGCTCCTACAGGTCGGGTTTTGCGGACATAAAAAAAGCACCCCTCGGGGTGCTTTTTTGTCGCTGGCGTTTAGCGCTTCAGCGAAGCCGGCAGGTGCGGCTGGATGGCGGTCAGGACCGCTTTGAAGCATTTGGTGTTGCCAGCCACCACGTGGCCTTTTTCCAGGAAGTCGTGACCGCCGGTGAAGTCGCTCACCAGGCCGCCGGCTTCTTGGATCAGCAGGGCGCCTGCTGCCATGTCCCATTCGGACAGACCCGATTCCCAGAAGGCGTCGAAACGACCGGCAGCCACGTAGGCCAGGTCCAGGCTTGCAGCGCCGGCGCGACGGATGCCGGCGGTCTGGCCTACCAGGGCGCGGAACATGCCCAGGTAGTTGTCCAGGTTGTCCATCTGGTCGTCACGGAAGGGGAAGCCGGTGCCCAGCAGGGCGCCGTCGAGGCTGGTGCGGCCGCTGACGCGCAAACGGCGACCGTTCAGTTGGGCGCCACGGCCACGGCTGGCGGTGAATTCTTCCTGACGAACCGGGTCCAGGACCACAGCGTGTTCCAGGCGACCACGGTATTTGCAGGCGATGCTCACGGCAAAGTGCGGGATGCCGCGCAGGAAGTTGGTGGTGCCGTCCAGTGGGTCGATGATCCACAGGTAGTCTTCGCCTTCGCCGCTGCCGGCGTGCAGGCCGGTTTCTTCGCCGAGGATGGCGTGGGTCGGGTAGGCCTTGCGCAGCGCGTCGATGATCTTCTGCTCGGCAGCGCGATCAACTTCGGATACGTAGTCTTTGGCGTCTTTTTCGTCGACCTTGATGGTATCCAGGCGCTCGATGGAGCGGAAAATCAATTCACTGGCGCTGCGGGCGGCGCGCAGCGCGATATTCAGCATTGGCTGCATGGATAGGTCACCTAAGGTTGTTAAAGAAAGCCGAGCATTCTAGCAGAAAACTTTTGCAGATGAAGGTCGGTGTTCGCTTTTGATTGCATTGATCCGCTGTGTGGCGTTCTCCGGTGGCGAGTGTTTGTGTCGCTTGCTGGGCGCCTTTATAGAATGTCGGAATCTTTCGGGTGGTTATTTTTGAGGCGGGAGTCTTGCCTGTTCTGTAAGATTTGCTCCCCCTTACCGTGTCCGAGAGCGCATCCCTTGCTGCAGAACATTCGTGTCGTCCTGGTCAATACCAGTCATCCGGGCAATATCGGCGGGGCTGCGCGTGCCATGAAGAACATGGGCTTGTCGCGGCTGGTGCTGGTGGAGCCTCGGGTATTTCCGTCCCACGAGGCGGATGCGCGGGCTTCCGGCGCCACCGATATCCTGGCCAATGCCCAGGTGGTCGCCACCCTTGAGGATGCATTGGCGGGTTGCACGCTGGTGTTTGGCACCAGTGCTCGCGACCGGCGCATTCCTTGGCCTTTGCTTGATCCGCGTGAGTCCGGCCTCAAGGTGGTAGAGGAAGCCGGGCAGGGTGCGCAGATCGCCCTGGTGTTCGGTCGTGAAGATTCCGGCCTGACCAATGATGAGCTGCAGCGATGTCATTTCCACGTGCATATCCCGTCGGATCCGGAGTTCAGCTCGCTGAACCTGGCTACGGCGGTGCAGGTGCTGACTTATGAAGTGCGCATGTCCTGGCTGGCGGCCCAAGGCCGGCCAACCAAGGTAGAGAAGGATGAAGTGGCTTCGCCGCGCAGTGAAGAACTGGCGACCATGGATGAGTTGGAGCGGTTCTATGAGCATCTGCAGCAGACGCTGGTGGCCATCGACTTCCTCGATCCGGAAAAGCCGCGGCACTTGATGGCGCGCCTGCGTCGGTTATACGGTCGCAGCTCGGTCAGCCGGGCGGAAATGAATATATTGCGTGGCATTCTCACGGAAACCCAGAAAGCGGCCCGTGGAGAGCTACAGAAGCGGAAGGATCAGTGATGTTCGAGCGTCTGCGTGAAGATATCCAAAGCGTATTCCATCGTGACCCGGCGGCGCGCAATGCCTTCGAGGTGTTGACCTGCTACCCGGGCATGCACGCGATCTGGATTCATCGTTTGTCCGGTGCCTTGTGGGGCATGGGCTGGAAATGGCTGGCCCGGCTGGTGTCGAACTTCGGTCGTTGGTTGACCGGGATCGAAATTCATCCGGGAGCCAAAGTCGGCCGTCGCTTCTTTATCGACCATGGCATGGGCATTGTCATTGGCGAAACCGCCGAGATCGGCGATGACGTGACCCTCTATCAGGGGGTGACCCTGGGTGGCACCAGCTGGAACAAGGGTAAGCGCCATCCGACCCTGGAAGACGGTGTGGTGGTGGGGGCGGGTGCCAAGGTGCTGGGGCCCTTCACTGTGGGAGCGGGGGCTAAGGTCGGTTCCAATGCGGTGGTGACCAAGGCGGTGCCGGCCGGAGCGACGGTGGTGGGCATTCCTGGGCGGATCATCATGAAGTCCAGCGACGAGCAGGCAGCCAAGCGCAAGGCCATGGCGGAAAAGCTCGGTTTCGATGCCTACGGAGTCGGCGAGGACATGCCGGATCCGGTGGCTCGGGCGATTGGGCAGTTGCTGGATCACTTGCAGGCAGTTGATGGTCGCCTGGAGGATATGTGCGGCGCGCTGAAGGATCTGGGCAGTGACTACTGCGCCAAGGATCTGCCCCAATTGCGTGAAGAGGACTTCGCTGAAGTCAAGGGCAAGGACGGCAGCCAGGTCGGCTGAAGTCCTGCAAGCCGGCTCCTTGCAGGGGCTGGCTCGCTGGCGAAATGGTCGCGATGGCCGGTAAACGCCCCGTGGGTCAGTTACTGCCATCCTGCTGTGCCATTACGTCGCAGACTTTGCTATGATTCGCGCGCTCTTTTGCGGGTAAACCCGACTAAAGTAGTTGGTCTTATAGTTGACTCGATTACTCGGGTATTGCATACTCGCCTCCATTCCGAAACTCCGTGGTACTTGTCCATGCGACTGACTACTAAAGGCCGATACGCCGTGACCGCCATGCTTGATCTGGCGTTGCACGCGCAACATGGCCCGGTCTCCCTGGCCGATATCTCTGAGCGCCAAGGCATCTCCCTGTCCTACCTCGAACAGCTTTTCGCCAAACTGCGCCGCAGTAATCTGGTGTCCAGCGTCCGGGGTCCTGGTGGCGGCTACCAGCTGTCCCGTGACATGCAGGGGATCCAGGTGGCTCAGGTGATCGATGCGGTGAACGAATCGGTCGATGCAACCAAATGCCAGGGGCTGGGTGACTGCCATGCCGGCGACACCTGCCTGACCCATCACCTGTGGTGCGATTTGAGCCTGCAGATTCACGAATTTCTGAGCGGTATCAGCTTGGCTGATCTTGTTACTCGCCGTGAGGTACAAGAAGTAGCCCAGCGTCAGGACCAGCGCCGCTGTAATGGCAAGGCGCCGCGCCTGGACAAGATTGAAGCGTCCGCCGTCGAATGACAGCCAAAGAGCTAGCGGCACGCCAGCCAGCCTGATTTAGGAGAGAGTCCATGAAATTGCCGATTTACCTTGATTACTCAGCGACCACGCCGGTCGATCCGCGTGTTGCGCAAAAAATGAGTGAATGCCTGCTGGTCGACGGAAACTTCGGTAACCCGGCGTCCCGCTCTCACGTGTTTGGCTGGAAGGCCGAAGAGTCGGTGGAGAATGCCCGTCGCCAAGTGGCCGACCTGGTTAACGCCGACCCGCGTGAAATCGTCTGGACTTCCGGTGCTACCGAGTCCGACAACCTGGCAATCAAGGGTGTCGCGCATTTCTATCACACCAAGGGCAAGCACCTGATCACCTCGAAAATCGAGCACAAGGCTGTCCTGGACACCATGCGCCAACTCGAGCGCGAAGGCTTCGAAGTGACCTACATCGAGCCGGGCGAAGATGGCTTGATCACTCCTGCCATGGTTGAGGCGGCCCTACGTGACGACACCATTCTGGTTTCGATCATGCACGTGAACAATGAAATCGGCACCGTCAACGACATCGCCGCCATCGGCGAGTTGACCCGCTCCAAAGGCATTCTGTTCCACGTCGACGGCGCTCAGTCCACCGGCAAGGTCGAAATCGACCTGCAGGCCCTGAAAGTCGACTTGATGTCCTTCTCTGCCCACAAGACCTACGGCCCTAAAGGCATTGGCGCGCTGTACGTCAGCCGCAAGCCTCGTGTGCGCCTGGAAGCCACCATGCACGGCGGCGGTCACGAGCGCGGCATGCGTTCCGGTACCCTGGCCACTCACCAGATCGTCGGCATGGGCGAAGCCTTCCGCGTCGCCAAGGAAGACATGGTCGCCGAAAATGCTCGCATCAAGGCACTGAGCGATCGCTTCTACAAGCAGGTTGAACACCTGGAAGAGCTGTACATCAACGGCAGCATGACTGCTCGTGTACCGCACAACCTGAACCTGAGCTTCAACTACGTTGAAGGCGAGTCGCTGATCATGGCCCTCAAGGACCTGGCAGTGTCTTCCGGTTCGGCCTGTACTTCGGCTTCGCTTGAACCTTCCTACGTGCTGCGTGCCCTGGGCCGCAACGACGAGTTGGCTCACAGCTCGATCCGCTTCACCTTCGGCCGCTTCACCACCGAAGAAGAAATCGATTACGCGGCGCAGAAAGTCTGCGAAGCCGTCACCAAGCTGCGCGCTCTGTCGCCGCTGTGGGACATGTACAAAGATGGCGTCGATATCTCGAAGATCGAGTGGGCGGCGCACTGAATATAAGTCGCCGCACAGGGTTCTGTAGAGCGTACCGATAACGGCGATTTGCAGAACCCAAGAGCGACTCTCTGATGAGTGAGGATTAAGAATCATGGCTTACAGCGAAAAGGTCATCGACCACTACGAGAACCCGCGCAACGTCGGCAAGATGAATGCGGAAGATCCGGATGTCGGCACCGGCATGGTCGGCGCTCCTGCCTGCGGCGACGTGATGCGCCTGCAGATCAAGGTCAATGAGCAGGGCATCATCGAAGACGCCAAGTTCAAGACTTATGGCTGCGGTTCCGCCATTGCTTCCAGCTCCCTGGCCACTGAGTGGATGAAGGGCAAGACGCTGGATGAGGCCGAAACCATCAAGAACACCCAGCTGGCTGAAGAGCTGGCCCTGCCTCCAGTGAAGATCCACTGCTCGGTTCTCGCCGAAGACGCCATCAAGGCCGCCGTTCGCGACTACAAGCAGAAGAAAGGCCTGATCTGATCGATCGGCTTTCACAGATTTGGCGACAAGTAAGGAGTCACGATGGCTATCAGCATGACAGAAGCGGCTGCTCAACACGTGCGACGCTCCCTCAATGGGCGCGGCAAGGGTGATGGGATTCGTCTGGGTGTTCGCACCACAGGCTGTTCCGGCCTTGCCTATGTGCTGGAGTTCGTCGACGAGATCGGCGAGGACGATCAGGTGTTCGAAAGTCACGGCGAGAAAGTGATTATCGACCCGAAAAGCCTGACCTATCTGGACGGCACCGAGCTTGATTTCGTCAAGGAAGGGTTGAACGAAGGCTTCAAGTTCAACAACCCCAACGTGCGCGGTGAATGTGGCTGCGGCGAAAGCTTCAACATCTGAGGCTTCTTGTGGGTACTCCTTGTCATTTCGCTTTATTTGAGCTGCAACCGAGTTTCCGCCTGGATCTCGAGCAGTTGGCCGCGCGCTACCGTGAGTTGGCGCGTGGGGTTCATCCAGACCGTTTTGCCGATGCTTCCGAGCGCGAGCAGCGCCTGGCCCTGGAGCAGTCGGCAAGCCTCAACGAGGCTTACCAGACCCTCAAGAGTCCGCCCAAGCGCGCCCGTTATCTCCTGGCCTTGAATGGTGGTGAGTTGCCGCTGGAGGTCACGGTGCATGATCCGGAGTTTCTTCTGCAGCAGATGCAGTGGCGCGAAGAGCTCGAAGACTTGCAGGACAGCGCCGACCTGGCTGGAGTGGCGGCATTCAAGCGTCGACTCAAGACTGCGCAGGATGAACTGAACGAAAGCTTCGCAGCCTGTTGGGATGATGCAGCGCAACGCGAGCAGGCCGAACGCCTGATGCGGCGCATGCAGTTCCTCGACAAGCTCACCTACGAAGTGCGCCAGTTAGAAGAGCGCCTCGACGATTAACCCAGTGCCGCTCCGGTCGCACGCCTGATATACAGATAAGTCCAGATAAGCATGGCCCTACTGCAGATCGCCGAACCCGGCCAAAGTCCTCAACCGCACCAGCGTCGTCTGGCTGTGGGGATCGACTTGGGCACTACCAATTCGCTGGTCGCTGCCTTGCGCAGTGGTCTTTCCGAGCCTCTGGCCGACGCGCAGGGCCAGGTGATTCTGCCGTCGGCCGTGCGTTATCACGCCGACCGCGTTGAAGTGGGCGAGTCCGCCCGCCTGGCTGCGCCCTCCGACCCCCTGAACACCGTGCTCTCGGTCAAGCGCCTGATGGGGCGCGGTCTGTCCGACGTCAAGCAATTGGGTGAGCAACTGCCTTATCGCTTCGTTGATGGTGAGTCGCACATGCCGTTCATCGAGACCATCCAGGGGCCGAAAAGCCCGGTGGAAGTTTCGGCTGAAGTGCTCAAGGTCTTGCGTCAGCGTGCTGAGGCGGCCCTGGGTGGCGAGTTGGTGGGGGCGGTGATTACCGTTCCGGCCTATTTCGATGACGCCCAGCGTCAAGCCACCAAGGATGCGGCCAAGCTGGCTGGCCTGAATGTGCTGCGCCTGCTCAACGAACCTACTGCGGCAGCTGTGGCTTATGGTCTGGATCAGCACGCCGAAGGCGTGGTTGCGATCTATGACTTGGGTGGCGGCACCTTCGATATTTCCATTCTGCGCCTGACTGGCGGTGTCTTCGAAGTCCTGGCTACCGGTGGCGATACTGCCCTGGGCGGCGACGACTTCGATCACGCCATTGCCGGCTGGATCATCGAGGGCGCGGGCCTGTCCGCCGACCTCGACCCGGGTACCCAGCGCAGTCTGTTGCAAGCCGCCTGTGCGGCCAAGGAAGCCTTGACCGGCGCCGCGTCCGTGGAGGTGGTGTATGGCGATTGGCGTGCCACCCTGACTCGCGAAGCCTTCGATGCGCTGATCGAGCCGATGGTTGCCCGCAGCCTCAAGGCCTGTCGTCGTGCTGTACGCGATTCCAATGTCGAATTGGATGAAGTGCAGGCGGTGGTCATGGTGGGCGGTTCGACCCGCGTGCCGCGTGTGCGTGAGGCGGTGGCTGAAATGTTCGGTCGCCAGCCGTTGACCGAGATCGATCCGGATCAAGTGGTGGCCATTGGTGCCGCGATCCAGGCCGATACCCTGGCCGGCAACAAGCGTGAAGGCGGCGAATTGCTGCTGCTGGACGTGATTCCGCTGTCTTTGGGGCTGGAAACCATGGGCGGGCTGATGGAGAAGGTGATTCCGCGCAACACCACCATCCCGGTTGCCCGTGCCCAGGACTTCACCACTTACAAGGATGGCCAGACGGCCATGATGATTCATGTGCTGCAGGGTGAGCGCGAGCTGATCAGCGACTGCCGTTCCCTGGCGCGCTTCGAACTGCGCGGCATCCCACCGATGGTGGCCGGGGCGGCGAAGATTCGCGTGACCTTCCAGGTCGACGCCGATGGCCTGCTCAGTGTCTCTGCCCGAGAGCTGGGGTCGGGTGTTGAAGCCAGCATTCAGGTCAAGCCGTCCTACGGCCTGACCGACGGCGAAATCGCCAAGATGCTCAAGGACTCCTTCCAGTACGCCGGCGACGACAAGGTGGCCCGCGTGCTGCGTGAGCAGCAGGTTGATGCCCTGCGCCTGATCGAGGCCGTGCAGGGCGCCCTGGACGCCGACGGTGATCGTCTGCTGGACGCTGAAGAGCGCATGGTCATCGAACTGCAGATGCAGGAACTGAGTGAATTGATGCGTGGCACCGATGGTTACGCCATCGAGCAGCAGACCAAGCGTCTGTCGCAAGTGACCGATGCCTTTGCTGCCCGCCGCCTGGATTCGACGGTGAAAGCCGCGTTGGCGGGGCGCAACCTGAATGAAATCGAGGAATAACTGATGCCGCAGATCATTTTTCTGCCACACGCCGTGTTCTGCCCGGACGGTCTGGTTGTCGAGGTCGAGCCCGGTGTTTCGGTGCTCGACGTGGCCCACGACCACCACATCGAGATCGAGAGCGCCTGCGGCGGCGTCTGCGCCTGCACTACCTGCCATTGCATCATTCGTGAAGGGTTTGACTCGCTGAACGAAGCCGACGAGCTGGAAGAAGACTTGCTGGACAAGGCCTGGGGCCTGGAAGCACAGTCGCGCCTGTCGTGCCAGGCCATCGTTGGTGATGAAGACCTGACCGTTGAAATTCCCAAGTACTCACTCAACCATGCCGCCGAAGCGCCGCACTGATTCAAGGAGTCGTCATGAGTCTGAAGTGGGTTGATGTACTGGAAATCGCGATCCAGCTGGCTGATTCCAAGCCGGATGTGGACCCGCGTTATGTGAACTTTGTCGACTTGCACCAATGGGTTCTGGCACTGCCAGAGTTCAGCGACGATCCGGCTCGCGGAGGCGAGAAGGTTCTTGAAGCAATTCAGGCCGCCTGGATCGACGAAGCGGACTGAATCCGCGGGCTACGCAGTTAGGCAATCCCTATAAACCCGCGTATAATTCGCGGGTTTAATTTTTCGCTTTAATCACCGTTTCTGGAGTTACACCATGGCTGTTCAACGTACTTTCTCCATCATCAAGCCTGACGCTGTTGCAAAAAACGTTATCGGCAAGATCGTTTCCCGTTTTGAAGAAGCCGGCCTGCGCGTTGTAGCTTCGAAAATGAAGCAACTGTCCAAGGCTGAAGCTGAAGGCTTCTACGCTGAGCACAGCGAGCGTGGCTTCTTCGGCGAACTGGTTGCCTTCATGACTTCCGGTCCGGTTGTTGTTCAGGTTCTGGAAGGCGAAAACGCCATCGCTCGCAACCGTGAGCTGATGGGCGCTACCAACCCTAAAGAAGCTGCTGCCGGCACCATCCGTGCTGACTTCGCCGAGTCCATCGACGCCAACGCCGTTCACGGTTCGGACTCCGAAGCTGCCGCTGCTCGCGAAATCGCTTACTTCTTCGCAGCTACTGAAGTAACCGCTCGCTGAGTAAGGCTGGCGAGTGAGGGGTGAGACCATGACTACATCGATCGGCAAAACTAACCTGTTGGGGTTGACTCAACCGGAAATGGAGAAATTCTTCGACTCAATCGGGGAGAAGCGTTTCCGTGCCGGTCAGGTAATGAAATGGATTCACCACTTTGGCGTCGATGATTTCGACGCCATGACGAATGTCGGCAAGGCCTTGCGCGAGAAGCTCAAGGCCGTTGCCGAGATTCGCGGTCCGGAAGTGGTCAGCGAGGACATCTCCAGCGACGGCACCCGCAAATGGGTGGTGCGCGTGGCGTCCGGCAGCTGCGTCGAGACCGTTTACATTCCCCAGGGCAAACGCGGCACTCTGTGCGTTTCGTCCCAGGCAGGCTGTGCCCTGGATTGCAGTTTCTGCTCCACCGGCAAGCAAGGCTTCAATAGCAACCTCACCGCCGCCGAAGTTATCGGCCAGGTGTGGATTGCCAACAAATCCTTTGGCAGCGTCCCGGCGACCGTCGACCGTGCCATCACCAACGTGGTGATGATGGGCATGGGTGAGCCGCTGCTGAACTTCGACAACGTCATCGCTGCGATGCACCTGATGATGGACGACCTGGGCTACGGCATTTCCAAGCGTCGTGTGACCCTGTCCACCTCCGGCGTGGTGCCGATGATCGATGAGCTGGCCAAGCACATCGACGTGTCCCTGGCGTTGTCCCTGCACGCACCCAACGATGCGCTGCGCAACCAGCTGGTGCCGATCAACAAGAAGTACCCGCTGAAGATGCTCCTCGAGTCCTGCCAGCGCTACATGTCCTCCCTGGGCGAGAAGCGTGTGCTGACCATCGAGTACACCCTGCTCAAGGACGTCAACGACAAGCTGGAACACGCGGTTGAAATGATCGAGTTGCTCAAGGACATTCCTTGCAAGATCAACCTGATCCCGTTCAACCCGTTCCCGCATTCCGGGTACGAGCGTCCGAGCAACAACGCCATTCGTCGCTTCCAGGATCAACTGCATCATGCCGGCTTCAATGTCACCGTGCGTACGACTCGCGGTGAAGACATCGATGCCGCCTGCGGTCAGTTGGTCGGGCAGGTGCTGGACCGCACCCGTCGTAGCGAACGTTATATCGCCGTGCGTGAGCTGAGCGCCGACGCCGATATGCCGCAAAGCGCCGCGACCCGTACCTGAGAGAGGATCTCCATGACCCTGCGCTTCGCGCTGCTCCTGCTTGTTGCCAGCCTCTGTGCTGGCTGTGTTCTGTCGGGTGATTCCAATCCGATGAACACCAGCAAGGGCCGCGATGAGGCACGTGAGGCCTACGTACAGTTGGGCCTGGGGTATCTGCAGCAGGGGATGAGCGAAAGGGCCAAGGTGCCGTTGAAAAAGGCCCTGGAGCTGGCGCCTGCCGATGCTGACGCCAATGCCGCCCTGGCGCTGGTGTTCCAGGCCGAGATGGAACCTGTGCTTGCCGATGAGCACTTTCGCCAAGCCCTCGCAGCCCGTCCGGACAGTGCGCGTATCCTCAACAACTACGGCAGCTTCCTGTTCGAAGAAAAACGTTACAAAGAGGCTTATCAGCGCTTCGAGCAGGCCGCTGCTGATACTCTGTACCCCGAGCGTTCCCGGGTGTTCGAAAACCTCGGTATGACCGCTTCCAAGCTGGGCCAGCGTGAGCTGGCCCAACTGCAACTGGAAAAAGCCCTGCGCTTGAATCACCAACAGCCCCGCGCATTGCTGGAAATGGCTGAGTTGTCTTACGAAGACAGGCATTATGTGCCCGCGCGTGACTATTACGATCGTTTTAGCCTGCTCGAAGAGCAAAATGCACGTAGTCTATTGCTCGGCGTTCGGCTGGCAACGGTGTTCGAAGATCGCGACAAGGCCGCCAGTTACGGTCTGCAACTAAAACGACTTTATCCCGGTACGCCGGAATATCAGCAATACCTGTCGGAGCAATGATGAAAGCGGCGCATCCCGAAGTTCAAGCAGTGACTCGCGTAAACCCCGGTGAGACCCTGCGTCAGGCCCGCGAAAGCAATGGTTGGTCGCTGGCTGAAGTGGCCCACAAGCTCAACCTCACCGTGAGCTCCCTGAGCAATCTGGAAGCCGGCGCGTTCGACAAGCTGCCGGGGCACACCTTTGCCCGCGGCTATATCCGCGCCTACGCCAAACTGCTGGGCATGGACCAGGCCATCCTGGTACAGGAATTCGATCAGTACACCGGTACCGACTCCCAAGGCAGCAGCGTTCACGCCCTGGGTCGTATCGAAGAGCCGGTACGGGTTTCCCACACCATCCTGCGCATCGTCAGCTTGCTGCTGTTGGTGGCTGTGGTGGGTGGCGGTTTCATCTGGTGGCAGGATCAGTCCTCCTTGCGCGGCAAGGAGCCGATCTCCTTGAGTCCCGAGCATGTCGAGGTCGAGGGTGCCGATGGCACCACTCAGATCCATCCAATCGACGAGCCGGAAGACCAGGCCGTCGCCGAAGGTCAGAGCGAAGCGGTGGTCAACGCCGGGCAGCCGGAGAGCCAGGCAGCGGGTGAAGCGCCTGCCAGTCCGGCAGCGCCTGTTGCGACGGCTCCGGCTGCAACGCCTGTTACGCCGCCTGTTGCGCCAGTGACTCCGGCACGCGCGGCGCCGGCTACGGCACCGGCCGTTACCGCTCCAGTGGTTCAGGCGCCTGCTCCGGCAGCCGCGCCTGCCAACGCCTTGAGCCCGGCGGCAGTGGCCCCGGCAACCCCAGCTGCAGGTTCGGCCCAGGTGCAGATCCAGTTCAGCGCCGATTGCTGGGCCCAGGTTATCGATGGCAACGGCAAGATTCTGCTCAGCGCCCTCAAGCGCAAGGGTGAAGCGGTTGATGTCAGCGGCAAGCCACCTTTTGCCGTACGTCTGGGTTATGCCCGTGGCGCACAAATTTCTTACAACGGTCAGGCGGTGGATATCGCCCCGTTCACCAGTGGCGAGACCGCTCGCCTGAAGCTAGGTCAATAAGTCATGCACGGCGAATCTCCAATCAAACGTCGCGAGTCCCGCAAGATCTGGGTCGGCTCGGTACCGGTCGGTGGCGATGCCCCGATCGCGGTGCAGAGCATGACCAACAGCGACACCAACGATGTGGCCGCAACCGTCGCCCAGATCAACCGCCTGGAAGCTGCTGGTGTCGACATCGTGCGGGTCTCGGTGCCGGACATGGACGCCGCCGAGGCGTTCGGCCGCATCAAACAGCAGGTCAAGGTGCCGTTGGTGGCCGACATTCACTTCGACTACAAGATCGCCTTGCGCGTAGCCGAGCTGGGTGTCGATTGCCTGCGGATCAACCCCGGCAACATCGGTCGCGAAGACCGGGTGCGTGCGGTGGTGGATGCCGCCCGTGACCGCGGGATTCCAATTCGTATCGGGGTCAATGCCGGTTCCCTGGAAAAAGACCTGCAGAAAAAGTACGGCGAACCGACCCCAGCGGCGCTGGTTGAGTCGGCACTGCGCCACGTCGAGCACCTTGAACGCCTGAATTTCAAGGACTTCAAGGTCAGCGTGAAGGCATCCGATGTGTTTATGGCCGTCGAAGCCTATCGGTTGCTGGCCAAGGAAATCATCCAGCCCCTGCACCTGGGGATCACCGAAGCCGGCGGATTGCGTTCAGGCACGGTGAAATCCGCTGTCGGCCTCGGTATGCTGCTGGCCGAAGGCATTGGCGATACCATTCGCATCTCGTTGGCGGCCGACCCGGTCGAGGAAGTGAAGGTCGGCTACGACATTCTCAAGTCCCTGCACCTGCGTTCCCGTGGCATCAACTTCATCGCCTGCCCGAGCTGCTCGCGGCAGAATTTCGATGTGGTGAAAACCATGAACGAACTGGAAGGGCGCCTTGAAGACCTGCTGGTACCGCTGGATGTCGCAGTGATCGGTTGCGTGGTCAACGGTCCGGGTGAAGCCAAGGAAGCGCATATCGGCCTGACCGGTGGTACGCCGAACCTGATTTACATCGACGGCAAGCCGGCACAGAAACTGACCAATGACAATCTGGTGGACGAGCTTGAAAAGCTGATCCGGCAGAAGGCGGCCGAAAAGGTCGAAGCCGACGCAGCGCTGATCGCTCGCGGCTAACCGAACGTATTTAAGGATTTTTTGTGAGCAAGTCTCTGCAAGCCATTCGTGGCATGAATGACATCCTGCCCGAGCAGACCCCCCTGTGGCGTTATTTCGAGGGCACTGTGGCGCGTCTGCTGGATAACTACGGTTACAAGCAGATCCGCATGCCAATCGTCGAGTTCACCGAGCTGTTCAAGCGCTCCATCGGCGAAGTGACCGACATCGTCGAAAAAGAGATGTACACCTTCGAAGACCGCAACGGCGATTCCTTGACCCTGCGTCCGGAAGGCACCGCGGCGTGCGTACGTGCTGTGCTCGAGCACGGCATCACTGGCGGTGGTCAGGTGCAGAAGCTCTGGTACATCGGCCCGATGTTTCGTCACGAGCGCCCGCAGAAAGGCCGCTATCGCCAGTTCCACCAGATCGGTTGCGAGGTTTTCAACCTCGACGGTCCGGACATCGATGCTGAGCTGATCGTGTTGACCTGGCGCCTGTGGGGCGAGCTGGGTATCCGTGATGCGGTCAAGCTGGAACTGAACAGCCTGGGTACCGCTGAGGCCCGAGCACGTTATCGCGACGCGCTGGTGGCGTTCCTGTCGGCGCGCATGGACAAGCTGGACGAAGACAGCCAGCGTCGCCTGAAGACCAATCCGCTGCGCGTGCTCGATACCAAGAACCCGGACACTCAAGCCGTGCTGGTGGACGCGCCCAAACTGGCCGACTACCTGGACGAAGAGTCCCGTGTGCACTTCGAAGGGCTCAAGGCCCGTCTGGACGCCGCAGGCATCCCTTATGTGATCAACCCGAAGCTGGTGCGCGGGCTGGATTACTACAGCAAGACCGTTTTCGAGTGGGTCACCGACAAGCTCGGCGCCCAGGGGACTGTCTGTGCCGGCGGCCGTTACGACGGTCTGGTCGAGCAGATGGGCGGCAAACCTACTCCGGGTGTTGGTTTCGCCATGGGGATCGAGCGTCTGGTGCTGCTGCTGGAAACCCTGGAGCAGATCCCGCAAGAGATCTCGCGTCAGGTCGACGTTTACCTCTGCGCCTTCGGGGAGGCTGCCGAACTGGCCGCACTGGCGCTGAGTGAGCGCGTTCGAGACCAATTGCCGAACCTGCGTCTGCAGATCAATGCCGGTGCCGGCAGCTTCAAGAGCCAATTCAAGAAAGCCGACAAGAGCGGTGCGTTGTACGCGCTGATCCTCGGTGACGACGAACTGGCCCAGCAAGTGGTAGGTTTCAAACCCCTGCGTGGCCAGGGTGAACAACAAAGCATTGCCTGGGATGCGCTCGCTGCGCACCTGGCCACCTGCGTCGTGCAGGGTTGAAGCTGTCAAACAGCCGATTTAGCGAATAAGGAGTATTGGGGTGTCGAGTACCGAAGATGAACAGCTGGCGGAATTGAAAGACTGGTGGCAGCGTAACGGCAAACCCCTGGTGACTGGCGGCCTGCTGGCCCTGGTTATCGTGTTCGGCTGGCAGGCCTGGCACAAGTATCAGAACAATCAGTCGCAAGGCGCTTCGGTGCTCTATCAGCAACTGCTTGAAACCACCTTGACGCCGGATGGCAAGCCTGACGCTGCCCGGGTTGCGGATCTGGCCGGCAAGCTCAACAGCGAATTCGGCGGCACTGCCTATGCGCAATACGGCAACCTGTTCGTGGCCAAGGTAGCCGTGGACACCGGCAAGCTGGACGACGCAGCGGCGCAGTTGAAAGCGGTAGCCGACAAGCCGGCGAACCCGACCCTGGGTGAAGTGGCGCGTCAGCGTCTGGCCCAGGTACTGGCAGCGCAGAACAAGGCTGATGAAGCCCTGAAGCTGCTCGACGGTGATGCCGACAAGGCGTTCCTGGCGACCCGCGAAGAACTCAAGGGTGATCTGCTGGTCCAGTTGGGCCGTGTGGATGAAGCCCATGCGGCATACCAAAAAGCCAAGGCGGCGCTCTCGGATGAAGCAGCGGTCGGTGGCTTACAAATCAAGCTGGACGACCTGGCCAAAGGGGATGCATGACGTGATCCGTTGGAAACATGCAGCATTGCTGGCTCTGGCCTTGTTGGCCGCGGGTTGCAGCAGCAACAGCAAGAAAGAACTGCCGCCGGCTGAACTGGTCGACTTCAAAGAAGAAGTGGTCCTGCAGAAGCAGTGGAGCCGTTCGATCGGTGACGGTCAGGGCGAAACCTACAACATGCTGGTGCCGGCCATCGATGGTGACACCATCTATGCCGCCGACGTGACTGGCGTTGTGGTTTCCATGGATCGCATGAACGGCGACGTCAAATGGAAGAAAGATCTCGAACTGCCTGTTTCCGGCGCCGTGGGCGTGGGTTACGGCCTGGTCATGATCGGCACTCTGAAAGGCGAAGTGGTTGCCCTGGATGCTTCCAGCGGTGAAGAGAAGTGGCGCGCCCGGGTCACCAGTGAAGTGCTGGCTCCGCCAGCCACCAACGGTGACGTGGTGGTGGTCCAGACTCAGGATGACCGGGTGATTGGCCTCGATGCCAGCACCGGCAACCAGCTCTGGCTCTACGACAGCACTCCAGCGGTACTGACCCTGCGGGGCACCAGTGCGCCGTTGGCCACCAACCGTCTGGCCCTGGCCGGTCTCTCCACTGGCAAGGTGGTGGCGCTGGATATCCGCAACGGCGTGCCGGTGTGGGAGCAGCGTGTCGCTATTCCACAAGGCCGTTCCGAGCTGGATCGGGTAGTGGACATCGACGGCGGCTTGCTGCTGTCCGGCGGTACCCTGTACGTCGCCAGCTACCAGGGACGTGTGGTTGCCCTGGACCTGGAGAGCGGTCGTCCGCTGTGGCAGCGTGACGCTTCCAGCTATGCCGGTGTGGCGCAAGGTTTTGGCAGCGTCTATGTCAGCCTGTCGTCGGGCACCGTGGAAGGCGTGGACGAACGTTCGACTACGGCCCTGTGGAGCAACGACTCCCTGGCCCGTCGTCAACTGTCGGCCCCGGAAGTCTTCTCCAGCTACGTAGCGGTGGGCGACCTGGAAGGTTACCTGCACCTGCTGAGCCAGGTTGACGGTCGTTTCGTCGGTCGTACCCGCATCGATAGCGACGGCCTGCGCGCTCGTCCGCTGGTAGTGGGCGACATGATTTATGTGTATGGCAACAGCGGCAAACTGGAAGCCCTGACCATCAAGTAATGGTTTGACTATGCTTGGGGGGATCCCCAAGCGAACTGTAGGAGCGGGCTTGCTCGCAATGGATGCCAGGTGACGCCAGCTTGCTGGATGAGCGCGGCGCCATGGAGTCAATCGCGAGCAAGCTCGCTCCTACAGTGCTGCCCCGAGCACCAGCCGCTGCCTCGCAGCGGCTTTTGTATTTTCTGAATTAACGCAGTGGAGAGCCGCATGGTTCCCGTAATCGCCCTGGTGGGCCGACCTAACGTCGGCAAGTCCACCTTGTTCAACCGCCTGACTCGGACTCGCGACGCCATTGTCGGCGACCTGTCCGGTCTGACCCGTGATCGCCAATACGGTGAGGCCAAGTGGCAAGGGCGTACCTATATTCTGATCGACACCGGCGGTATCTCCGGTGACGAACATGGCATGGATGAAAAGATGGCCGAGCAGTCGCTGCTGGCCATCGAAGAAGCCGATGTGGTGTTGTTTTTGGTGGACGCCAAGGCCGGGTTTACCGCGGCCGACCAGATGATCGGCGAACACCTGCGCAAACGTAACAAGACCTCCTACGTGATCGCCAACAAGGTCGACAACATCGACCCGGACATGGCCCGTGCCGAGTTCGCGCCATTGGGCATGGGCGACGCTGTTCCGATCGCTGGTGCCCATGGCCGCGGCATCACCCAGATGCTGGAAATCGCCCTGAGCGAGTTCCCCAAGGATGACGCCGACGAGCCGGAAGAAGGCGAGGAAGAGATCGTCGCCGAAGGCGAGGAAGCCAAGCGCATTCCTGGCCCGAGCGAGAAAGACGGGATCAAGATCGCCATCATCGGTCGTCCCAACGTGGGTAAATCCACGCTGGTCAACCGCATGCTCGGTGAAGACCGGGTCATCGTCTACGACCAGCCCGGCACTACCCGCGACAGTATCTACATTCCGTTCGAACGTAACGACGAGAAGTACACGCTGATCGACACCGCCGGTGTGCGCAAGCGCGGCAAGATCCACGAGGAAGTTGAAAAGTTCTCGGTGGTCAAAACCCTGCAAGCGATCAAAGACGCCAACGTGGTGATCTTTGTCATGGACGCCCGGGAAGGCGTGGTAGACCACGACCTGAACCTGCTGGGCTTTGCCCTCGAAGCTGGTCGGGCCCTGGTGATTGCCCTGAACAAGTGGGACGGCATGCAGCCGAGCGAACGCGACTACGTGAAGACCGAGCTGCAACGCCGGTTGTTCTTCGTCGACTTCGCCGATATCCACTTCATCTCGGCCTTGCACGGTACCGGTGTGGGTAACCTCTACCAGTCGGTGCAGAACTCCTTCAAGTCGGCGGTCACCCGCTGGCCGACCAGCCGCCTGACGCAGATCCTCGAAGATGCCGTTGGCGAGCACGCACCGCCCATGGTCAACAACCGTCGGATCAAGCTGCGCTACGCCCACTTGGGGGGTGCTAACCCGCCGCTGATCGTGATTCACGGTAATCAGGTGGAGAAGGTACCGAAGTCCTACGTGCGTTACCTGGAAAACACCTACCGTCGCGTACTGAAGCTGGTGGGCACGCCGATTCGTATCGAGTTCAAGGGTGGCGAGAACCCGTACGAAGGCAACAAGAACACGCTGACCGACCGCCAGGTCAACAAGAAGCGTCGTTTGATGTCACACCACAAGAAGGCCGACAAGAAGCGCCGCGACAAGCGCTGAGCAACCGGGATTTGTGTGGGTAAGAGGGCGCTTTATGCGCCCTTTTTCATGCCCGGTGTTTGGGCTATTCTCGGGACCTCCCGCGCCGTCGTAGAGCCGGGTGTTCAGCAGGGAATCCTCATGATCACCAGTAAGCTGCCGAATGTCGGCACCACCATCTTCACGCAAATGTCCCAGCTCGCGGTTGAAACCGGAGCGCTCAACCTGTCCCAGGGCTTCCCTGATTTCGATGGTCCCCAAGCCTTGCGTGATGCGGTTGGGCGGCATATCGCCAATGGCCATAACCAGTACGCACCCATGACCGGCTTGCCGTCCCTGCGCCAACAGGTAGCGGCGAAAATCGCTCGCAGCTATGGCGTCGAGGTCAATGCCGACAGCGAAGTGACCATCACTCCGGGCGCCACCCAGGCCATTTTCTGTGCCATCCAGGCGGTGATTCAGCGCGGTGACGAGGTCATCGTTTTCGATCCCTGTTACGACAGTTATGAGCCGGCAGTGGAGCTGGCCGGTGGCCGTTGTGTGCATGTGCAACTGGGCCACGAGGACTTTGCCATCGACTGGCAGAAACTTGGCGAAGCCCTGAGTTCGCGTACGCGGATGATCATTCTCAACACGCCGCATAACCCCAGTGGTGCCTTGATCAGCCGTGCCGAACTGGACCAGTTGGCAGTGCTGATCCGTGATCGCGACATCTACCTGGTCAGCGATGAGGTCTATGAACATCTGGTGTTCGACGGCGTCCCCCATGTCAGCGTTTTGGCCCACGAGGAGCTGTATCAGCGGGCTTTCGTCGTCAGCTCCTTCGGCAAGACCTATCACGTGACGGGTTGGAAGACCGGTTATGTCATTGCTCCGCCGGCCCTGAGCGCCGAGCTGCGCAAGGTGCATCAATATGTCAGCTTCTGCGGCGTGACCCCTTTGCAGTACGCTCTGGCGGACTTCATGGCCGAATGCCCGGAACATGTCGAACAGCTGCCAGCCTTCTACCAGGCCAAGCGTGATCTGTTCTGCGATTTGCTGAGTCCTTCGCGCTTCAGCTTTACCCGGGTGGCCGGCACCTACTTTCAACTGGTGGACTATTCGCAGATTCGTCCAGACTTGAATGATGTCGACATGGCGATCTGGATGACCCGCGAACACGGCGTGGCAGCCATTCCGGTGTCGGTGTTCTATCAGCAGCCGCCTCAGGGGCAGCGTCTGGTTCGGCTGTGTTTTGCCAAGCGCGAGGAGACGCTGCGTCAGGCAGCGGAGAAACTATGCGTGATCTGAGTGCGTTACCCGATCTGAATCTGGCATTGATCCAGACTACCCTGGCCTGGCATGACCGCCAGGCCAATTTCGAGCATTTCGAGCAGTTGCTGGAGCAGGCCCGCGGTGCGGATCTGATCATTCTCCCGGAAATGTTCACCACCGGTTTCTCCATGGAATCCAGCACCCTGGCTGAGGCGGAGAACGGCCCCACCAGCAAATGGCTGCGCTGCCAGGCGAAGAAGCTCGATGCGGTGATCACTGGCAGTGTGATCATCCAGGCGGCGGACGGCAGCCACCGCAACCGCCTGTTGTGGGCACGTCCCGACGGCGAAGTCTGGCACTACGACAAGCGCCACTTGTTCCGCATGGCCGGCGAGCACAATCACTTCACCCCTGGCGAGCGCCAGGTGCAGTTCGAACTCAAGGGTTGGCGGATTCGTCCACTGATCTGCTATGACCTGCGCTTTCCGGTGTGGAGCCGCGATGCCCAGGACACTGATCTGCTGCTGTACACCGCCAACTGGCCCGGGGCTCGGCGGCTGCACTGGAACCGCTTGCTGCCGGCCCGGGCCATTGAAAACCTGTGCTATGTAGCTGCGGTGAACCGGGTGGGTACCGACGGCAAGGGCTTTGCCTATACCGGTGACAGCCAGGTGCTGGACTATCAGGGCGAGACCCTGCTCAGTGCCGGGGAGGCGGACGGGGTGTTCCAGGTACGCTTGAACGCCGGTGAGTTGGCCGCCTACCGAGCGCGCTTTCCCGCGAATCTCGACGCCGATACCTTCAGGTTCACCTAGAAGGGCTGGGCCGCGGCTCTACACTTTTTTACAGGTTGCACATATCAAGCTTCAGGGATGAAGGCCGATAGGACGGACATTCAGGAGGAATCAGTCATGACCACCATCAATGCCAATGTCGTCAATCCTTACCCGCTGTCGGCACCGAAGACAGCGACCGGCGAAGCCGAAGACACCAGCCCGCTGGCGCCGGTTGCCCAGGGCAAGGACGGCGAAGACAAGGAGCTGCGGGTCAACTCTGCCGATGCCAGCATCGATGCGGTGAAAGGCGGAGGCGATCCGGTCAAGCAACTGCAGAAGCAGATCGAGCAGACCCAGAAGATCCTTGAGCAACAGCAGGCGCAGTTGGCCAGCACCGAGAAGGGCCAGGCCAGCGACGAGCAGAAAGCCCAGCAGGTGATGGAGATCCAGACCCAGATCGCCGTGACCAACAGCACTTTGCAAGTGTTGCAGGCAGCCTTGTTGCAGGCCATGTTCAGCGTCGACGTACATGCCTGAGGCGAGCGTCGCCGGTTGTTAGGTTAATGCCACATACAAAAAGGCCCCGAGGAGCAGGACTCCCCGGGGCCTTTTTTGTCAGGGCTGCTTAAGCGGCCTTGGCTTCCTGCTCGCTCAGGGAGCGGTTCAGGGCACTGAACAGCGCTTTGAAGCTGGCAGTGGTGATGTTTTCGTCGATACCAACACCGTGGACCGCACGTTCACCGTTGACCCGCAGTTCGATGTAGGCCGCGGCCTTGGCGTTGGTGCCCGCACCAATGGCGTGTTCGTTGTAGTCCATGATCTCTACAGGTATTGGCAGGCCGGCCACCAGGGCCTCCAGGGCGCCATTGCCCTTGCCACGCCAGTTCAGGTTGGTCTCGCCCTGGCCCTTGCTCGACACTTCCACTTCCACGGCGCTGTGGCCGTTTTCTTCCTGCAGGCGATGGCTGACCAGCGCGTACGGAGTGTTGGCCTGCAAGTATTCGCTGTGCAACAGCGCGTGGATTTGCTGGGCAGTCATCTCCAGACCCAGGCGGTCGGTTTCTCGTTGCACCACCTGGCTGAACTCGATCTGCATGCGGCGCGGCAAGCTGATGCCGTATTCCTGTTCCAGCAGGTAGGCGATACCGCCTTTGCCCGACTGACTGTTGACGCGGATGACCGCCTCGTAGCTGCGACCGATGTCGGCCGGGTCGATCGGCAAGTACGGCACTTCCCACAAGCCATCGGCTTTCTGCTGGGCGAAGCCCTTGCGGATTGCGTCCTGGTGGGAACCGGAGAAGGCGGTGTGGACCAGGTCGCCAACATAAGGATGACGCGGATGTACGGCAATCTGGTTGCACTCTTCCACGACTTTGCGCACGCCGTCGATGTCGGAGAAGTCCAGTTCCGGGTTCACACCCTGGGTGTAGAGGTTCAAGGCTACGGTGACCAGATCGACGTTACCGGTACGTTCACCGTTGCCGAACAGGCAGCCTTCGACACGATCGGCGCCCGCCATCAGGCCCAGTTCGGTGGCGGCTACACCAGTGCCACGGTCGTTGTGGGTGTGCAGGCTGATGAGCACGCTGTCACGACGGTTGATGTGGCGGCAGAACCACTCGATCTGGTCGGCATAGATGTTTGGCGTCGCCACTTCAACGGTGGCCGGCAGGTTGAGGATCACCTTGTTGGTCGGCGTCGCGTTCCAGACTTCCACCACGGCGTCGCAGACTTCCTTGGCGAACTCCAGTTCGGTGGCGCTGAAGGTTTCCGGCGAGTACTCGAACTGCCATTGGGTTTCCGGCTGCTGGGCGGCGTACTTGACGAACAGTTTGGCCGCGTTCACTGCGATCTCTTTCACCCCGGCCTTGTCCTGGTTGAAGACGATACGGCGGAACGAAGGGCTGGTGGCGTTGTACAGGTGGACGATGGCTTTCTTGGCGCCACGCAAGGATTCGAAGGTACGGGCGATCAGGTCTTCACGGGCCTGGGTCAGCACCTGGATGGTGGTGTCGTCCGGGATGTGGCCGCCTTCGATCAGGGTGCGCACGAAGTCGAAGTCGGTTTGCGAGGCCGCGGGGAACGAAGCCTCGATCTCTTTCACGCCGACGGCCACTAAGGTCTTCCAGAAACGCAGCTTCTTGACCGCATCCATCGGCTCGATCAGCGACTGGTTGCCATCACGCAAGTCCGAACTGCACCAGATCGGCGCGCTGGTGATGGTCTTCGACGGCCAGGTGCGGTCCGGCAAGTTGATGGTCGGGAACGCGCGGTACTTGGAGGATGGGTCTTTGAGCATGGTCATGGCGAAATCCTTATTGTCCGGGCCGAAAAGAGGCGGCCTACCGGTGAGTCAAGAGTGAGGTGTTGACGCAGGGGGATGAGGCATCGCGATTCAGCCTGGCAGTCGTGCGCTGACGAGGCAGAGGCTCCGGTGTTGACGACGCTGAATGAGGGTGTGAGAGGTTTTCATGTGCTCAACCCTAACCACTGAGGTGAGAGATGGCAAGCAGTCGAAAAAAATTGAGAGGAATACTCGAAATAGAAACTATATCGAGATTTTATGCTGCCTATTCTTTGAAAGAATACTAACGATTGCGCAGTCATGATGGCCTGCGCAATCCTCGTGGGAGCCGGCTTGCCGGCGATCAGGGCCCGGGATCAGGGTTGAAACGCCCCGATAAAGATCGCCGGATCCACCCGTGCATCGTTCAGGCTGATGTTCCAGTGCATATGCGGGCCGGTCGCGCGTCCGGTCGAACCCACCTTGCCCACCACTGCCCCACGGGCCAGGGACTGACCCACCTTCACGTCAATCTTCGACATGTGGCAGAACATGCTGATAAAGCCCTGGCCGTGGTCGACGAACACCGTGTTGCCATTGAAAAAGTAGTTGCCGGTCAGGATCACCTTGCCGGCCGCCGGGGTCTTGATCGGTGTGCCTGCCGGCACTGCGAAATCCAGGCCAGCGTGGGGGTTGCGCTCCTCGCCGTTGAAGAACCGGCGCACACCGAACTTGCTCGACAGCGGCCCGTTCACTGGCTTGTCCAGCAGCAGATTGCTCGGGGTGTTGGGGCTGAAGCTGCGATAGGCACGGAGCTGCTCTGCCAGTTCACCATCGATGCGTTTCAGGTCAGCCGGGTTCGGATTGACCTGGCGCTGGTTCTTCAGGGTGATGTGCTGCTCGGGGTACTTCTTACTGCCCACCACGAAGTTCAGGCTGCGGTTGCCGGCGCTGATCTGCTGGGTGCCTGGCTTGACCGTCAAGGGGATACCGACAATGGCCAGCCAGTTGTTCTGCTCCTTCACCACCAGCACGGGTTTGCCCTGGTAGCTGGCCTTGGGTGCCTGGGCTGCGCTGCCCAGGTCCACTACCGCCACGCCACCAGGCACGGGTTTGTTCAACAGGCGAGTGATGTAGCTATCGGCGTTGGCGTTGAAGGCCAGGCACAGCAACAGCAGGGAAGCGAGAAAACGCGGCATGGATCAGTCCAATAGAGAAAGAGTGACAGGCGTCAGGTGGTTGTCTTCGACTCGCACCTGCAGTTCGCCTTCGCCCAGGCGGGCGGTGAGGCGCTGGCCATTGCGGGTCTGGGCGGCAGTGCGGATGGCGTGGCCGCGGTCGTCCAGAAGAATGCTGTAGCCGCGCCCGAGGGTGGCCAGGGGGCTGACCACATGCAGGGTCTGCATCTGACTGTGCAACTGCAGGCGTCGGGCTTTCAGGCCTTCGCGCATGGCTCGGGGCAGGCGTTCGGCGAGGCTGTCCAGGCGCTGGCGCAACAGGGCCAGCTGCCGTCCTGGATGCTGGGCGCCGAGGCGGGTTTCCAGGCGGATCAGGCGCTCGCGACGGGTATTGAGGTTGCGCTCGAAGGCCCTGCGCATGCGCATATCCAGGTCATCCAGGCGTTGTGCTTGCTGACGCAGACGTTCGCCCGGATGGCGCAGGCGTCTGGCCAGGCCGTCCAGGCGTAAGCGGTCGCGCATCAGCCGGTCGCGGATGCGCATCACCAGGCGGCGATGCAGGCTCTCGACCCGGCGTTGCAGGTCACTGGAGTCGGGGGCCAGCAGTTCAGCGGCGGCCGAAGGGGTGGGGGCCCTTACGTCGGCGACGAAGTCGCTGATGGAGACGTCGGTTTCATGGCCGACGGCGCTGACGATCGGCGTTACGCAAGCATCGACCGCCCGGGCTACCGCCTCTTCGTTGAAGCACCAGAGGTCTTCCAGGGAGCCGCCACCCCGAGCCAGGATCAAGGCATCGAAGCCTCGGGCATCGGCCAATTGCAGGGCGCGGACGATCTGCGCCGTGGCCTCGCGACCCTGCACGGCCGTGGGGATCAACGTCAGTGCAACCTGGGGCGCTCGGCGGCGGAATACGCTGATGATGTCGCGGATCACCGCGCCGGTGGGCGAGCTGATAATGCCAATGCGTTGCGGATGGGCCGGTAACGCTACTTTGCGTTCGGCACTGAACAACCCTTCGGCGCTGAGCTTTTCCTTCAGCGCATCGAAAGCCAGACGCAGGGCGCCGTCACCGGCGGGCTCCACAGTGTCGAGAATCAGCTGATAGTCGCCGCGTCCCTCGAACAGCGAGACCTTGCCCCGGACCTTGACCGCCAGGCCGTCCTTCAGCGCTAGACGGACCCGCGCGGCATTCTGCCGGAACAGCGCACAGCGCACTTGGGCGCCGCTGTCCTTGAGGGTGAAGTACACATGGCCGGAAGCCGGGCGGGCAAGGTTGGAGATCTCGCCTTCGACCCAGATATTGCTGAACACATCCTCGAGCAGCACCCGAGCGCGGCCGTTGAGCTGGGTGACGGTGAGGACCTCGCGGTTCAGGCCGAGTCGTGCAAAGGGATCTTTAATCATGGGCTCAGTTTAAAGGGCTGTCTGGCAATGGAACAACGCAAATCGGCAGATCCAGGTGAGCACGCAAATGTTCGACGAACTGTGCCACCAGGGGCGTGGGTTGCTGACGATAGGCGAGGGCGACGGTGCTTTGGCAGTCGCTATCGGCCAGGGGCAAGAAGCGGACGCCGGCCGGGGCAATGTCCTGCATCGAGGCGGGCAGCAGGGCAATGCCGAACCCGGCCTGGATCAACTGCAACTGGGTGGTCTTGCGCGACATCACCCGCGCCGCCTTGGGAAAGAAACCCTGGCGCATGCACAGCTCGGCCGACAGGTAGCTCAAGCCGCCGCGCTGTGGATGAGGGATGGAGATAAAGGCCTGGTCCCTGAGCTGTGCCAGGTCCACCCCATGAGGCGCAGGGTCCAGTGCCAGCGGATGCTCCGCAGGCACTGCCAGCAGCAGCGGCTCACTGAACAACGGCACGATCTGTACGCCTTCCCGCTGGCGCAGTACCGGCAGGCGCAGCAGGCCGATATCCAGCCGGCCTTCGGCGAGTTCTTCCAATTGCCCCTCGGAGGACAGTTTGACCATGTCCATGGACGCTCCGGGGCAGGATTGCAGATAACCGCTGATGCCCTGCAGCAGGCGGCCGCTCATGGGCACGGTGCTGGAATGACTGAGCCGTAGCGTGCCCAATTGCCCCTGGCCCACCTGGGTGGCCAGTTCACTGGCCTTGTGCAGCTCGGTCAGCAGGTTGCGCGCCTTGGGGAAGAACGCCTCACCGGCGGCGGTCAACCGTGGCAGGCGTGCGGTGCGCTCGAACAGTGGGGTTTGCAGCTGGCTTTCCAGCTCCTTGATCTGCCGGCTGAGGGCCGATTGGGCGACGAACAGGCGCTCTGCCGCAGCACTGAAGCTGCCGCATTCGGCGATTTCCACGAAGTAGCGCAATTGACGGGTTGAAATCACAAGACATGCCTTTTTGTGATGAGTAGGCGACTTTGAAGATATTAGTCGCAAGGCTCGCTGCTGGCTAAAGTCGTTGCGTACTGACTAAGGAAGTTGCAGTGATGAGTGTGATCATCGAGGGTTTGAACCAGTGGTCTTTCGGTCCGGGCGGTTGGCTGGTCATCGGTCTGGGGATCGCGCTGGCGTACGTGGTGTTTGGCATTGCCGGTTTCGGCACGGCGCTGGTGGCGGGGCCGATCCTGATCCTGTTCATGCCGTTGTCGAAAATCGTGCCGCTATTGGTGTTGCTCGACTTTGTCGCGGCCTTCGGCAACCTGCTGCCGTCGCGCAAGGATGTGGCCAAGCCCGAGTTGTTGCGCTTGCTGCCGTGCATGGCGCTGGGTTGTACCTTGGGGGTGATCTTTTTGCTCAACCTCAAGTCCGATTTGTTGCTTCTATTAATGGGGCTGTTTATCAGCGCTTATGCCGTTTACAGCTTGTGGGTTAAGGCGCGTCCCACACGCTTGGCGGTGGGGTGGTCAGTGCCCATGGGGATTGTCGGCGGGATGTTTGGTGCCTTGTTCGGCAGTGGCGGCTTTCTATATGCCATTTACCTGAACAGCCGTTTGCCCAAGGACCCGGCCCGGGCCACCCAGAGTGCGTTGATCAGTTGCAGCACCGTGGTGCGTCTGAGTCTGTTTGCCGTGGCCGGGGTGTATGCCGAGTTGCCGCTGTTGCTCTTGGCTGGGTGTTTGCTGCCGGCGATGGCGTTGGGCTTGTGGGTGGGACGGCGCTTGACCATGAGGCTGTCTCGGGAAGCTTTTGTGCGCCTGGTGACCTGGTTGGTGCTGGCCAGTGGTGTTGCCTTGATCGGGCGCTACCTGAGCACTTGACCTGCGAGGTTCAGGGATTAAGCTGCGGGCCTTTAAATCTGTTCGCCTGCCCGCCGGCTCCTACAATTAATGGTAGGCGCCGGCTAGCCGGCGAAAGCGTTCGTACCGTCCCAGCATGTTCCAGGCTTATCCATGAATTCGCAAAGCATCCTCGTCCCGAAAATTTCCACCCTGCCGGTGCACGAGCCCCGGGCTCGGGCCATTGTGCGTTGGCTGGTGCGCAAGAATATCGTCGAGGAAACCCTGAGCACCTGTGGGCGTACCGGCAATCGCATGGGCCATGCCATTGCCGCCGGTGCCCGGGACGTTGTGCTGCGCCCGGACGCACTGCCTTTTGGCGAGCCGATCAATGGCCTGGAGATCATCACCAAGCGTTGCATCTATACCCCGGCCAGAGGCTTTCTCGAAGAAGCCGGCTGCGCCGAGTGTCGCCAGGAAGTGGGCGAAGCGCTGTTCGAGAGCCTGGAAGACTGGATGCCCGGGCGGACCGACAACTTTACCTGCCCCGAATGCGGTCATGAAGATGACATCAACGGGTTTCTGTTCCTACAGGCCTGTGGTTTTTCCAACCTGGGGTTCATCTTCAACAACTGGGCAGAGGCGGGCTTCAAACAGAGCTTTATCGACGAATTTGCCGATTGGCTGGATCAGCCAGTGAGTTGGGTGAAGGTCGAGCTGTAGCGTGGCGATATCTCCATCTATCACTCCAGCGATATTAGACAGAGTTTTACATTGAGCCCGGGTAGGTGTCTGAGTATAATGGCGCGCTTCCATTTTCCCGCCCGGGAGCCCCCGCGATGCTGCGTATCAGCCAAGAAGCCCTCACCTTCGACGACATCCTCTTAGTGCCCGGTTATTCCGAAGTACTGCCTAATGAAGTCAGTCTAAAGACCCGTTTGACCCGTGGCATCGAGCTGAATATTCCACTGGTTTCCGCCGCCATGGACACCGTCACTGAAGCCCGTCTGGCAATTGCCATGGCTCAGGAAGGCGGCATCGGCATCATCCACAAGAACATGACCATCGAGCAGCAAGCTGCCGAAGTGCGCAAGGTCAAGCGTTTCGAAGCCGGTGTGGTCAAAGACCCCATCACCATCGAAGCCGACGCCACCGTACGTGATCTGCTCGAACTGACCAGCATGCACAACATCTCCGGTGTGCCCGTGCTGCACAACGGCGATCTGGTGGGCATCGTGACTTCCCGCGACGTGCGTTTCGAAAGCCGTCTGGAAGTCAGCGTCCGCGAAGTGATGACGCCTAAAGAGCGTCTGGTCACGGTCAAGGAAGGCGCCGACAAGACCGCCGTCCGTGAACTGCTGCACAAGCACCGCATCGAACGCGTACTGATCGTTGACGACGCCTTCGCCCTCAAGGGCATGATGACCGTCAACGACATCGAGAAAGCCAAGGCTTACCCACTGGCCAGCAAGGACGATCAAGGTCGTCTGCGTGTAGGCGCTGCAGTCGGCACGGGTAAAGACACGGGCGATCGCGTTGCTGCGCTGGTCAACGCCGGTGTCGATGTGGTGGTGGTAGACACCGCCCACGGTCATTCCAAAGGTGTGATCGACCGCGTTCGCTGGGTCAAAGAGAACTTCCCTGAAGTCCAGGTGATCGGTGGCAACATCGCTACCGGCGCTGCAGCCAAGGCTCTGGCCGAAGCTGGCGCTGACGCCGTCAAGGTCGGTATTGGCCCTGGCTCGATTTGCACCACCCGTATCGTTGCCGGTGTTGGCGTGCCGCAAATCAGCGCGATCGCCAATGTTGCAGCAGCACTGGTCGGCACGGGCGTTCCTTTGATCGCCGACGGCGGTATCCGTTTCTCCGGTGACCTGTCCAAGGCCATCGTGGCCGGTGCCTCCTGCGTGATGATGGGTTCGATGTTCGCCGGTACCGAAGAGGCGCCGGGCGAGATCGAACTGTTCCAGGGTCGTTCCTACAAGGCTTACCGTGGCATGGGTTCCCTGGGCGCCATGTCCCAGGCCCAGGGCTCTTCCGATCGCTACTTCCAGGACTCCTCCGCGGGTGCCGAGAAGCTGGTGCCGGAAGGTATCGAAGGTCGCGTGCCGTACAAGGGCACCCTGACCGCGATCATCCATCAACTGATGGGTGGCCTGCGTTCTTCCATGGGCTACACCGGTAGCGCCAACATCGAAGAAATGCGCACCAAGCCGGAGTTTGTCCGCATCACCGGCGCCGGCATGGCTGAATCCCACGTCCACGACGTGCAGATCACCAAGGAAGCGCCAAACTATCGCGTAGGTTGATAGTGATCGCCTCCAGGCTCAGGCCCGGAGGCGATTGACGAATTTAGTAACCGGGGCTGTGTTTTTCAGCCCCGTGTCGTTTCTGAAATTAGACGAGACTGACCATGGCCCTCGACATTCACGCTCACCGTATCCTGATCCTCGACTTCGGTTCCCAGTACACCCAATTGATCGCCCGCCGCGTGCGCGAGATCGGTGTCTACTGTGAACTGCATCCGTTCGACATGGACGACGAAGCGATCCGCGAATTCGCTCCCAAAGGTGTCATCCTCGCCGGCGGTCCCGAGTCCGTGCACGAAGCCAACAGCCCTCGCTGCCCGCAAGCGGTATTCGACCTGGGCGTTCCGGTCTTCGGCATCTGCTACGGCATGCAGACCATGGCCGAGCAACTGGGCGGCAAGGTCGAAGGTTCCGAACTGCGTGAATTCGGTTATGCCCGCGTTGATGTGGTCGGCAAGAGCCGCCTGCTGGACGGCATCGAAGACCACGTCGACGCCGATGGCCTGTTCGGCCTCGACGTATGGATGAGCCACGGTGACAAAGTCACCAAGATGCCGGAAGACTTCCACATCCTGGCCAGCACCCCGAGCTGCCCGATTGCCGGCATGTTCAACGACGACCTGCGCTACTACGGCGTGCAGTTCCACCCGGAAGTGACCCACACCAAGCAGGGCGGCCGCATCCTGTCGCGCTTCATCCTCGACATCTGCGGCTGTGAAGCACTGTGGACGCCGTCGAAGATCGCCGAAGACGCGATTGCTCAGATCCGTGCCCAAGTCGGCACCGACAACGTCCTGTTGGGCCTGTCCGGCGGCGTCGACTCCTCGGTGGTAGCAGCCCTGCTGCACAAGGCCATCGGCGACCAGTTGACCTGTGTCTTCGTCGACAACGGCCTGCTGCGCCTGCACGAAGGTGAGCAAGTGATGGCCATGTTCGCCGAGAACATGGGCGTCAAGGTGATCCGCGCCAACGCCGAGGAGCAGTTCCTGGGCAACCTGGCCGGTGAAGCTGACCCGGAGAAGAAGCGCAAGATCATCGGTCGCACCTTCATCGACGTGTTCGATGCCGAATCCTGCAAGCTGGAAAACATCAAGTACCTGGCCCAGGGCACCATCTACCCGGACGTGATCGAGTCGGCTGGCGCGAAAAGCGGCAAGGCCCACGTGATCAAGTCGCACCACAACGTGGGCGGCCTGCCGGAAGAAATGAACCTCAAGCTGGTTGAGCCACTGCGCGAGCTGTTCAAGGACGAAGTCCGCCGTCTGGGCCTGGAGCTGGGCCTGCCGTACGACATGGTCTACCGTCACCCGTTCCCGGGCCCGGGCCTGGGCGTGCGCATCCTTGGTGAAGTGAAGAAGGAATACGCCGACCTGCTGCGTCGTGCCGACCACATCTTCATCGAAGAACTGCGCAAGGCCGACTGGTACCACAAGGTCAGCCAGGCATTCGTAGTGTTCCAGCCAGTGAAATCCGTCGGCGTGGTCGGCGATGGCCGCCGTTACGCCTGGGTCGTGGCCCTGCGCGCCGTGGAAACCATCGACTTCATGACCGCACGTTGGGCGCACCTGCCTTACGAGCTGCTGGAAACCGTCAGCGGCCGGATCATCAACGAAATCGAAGGCATCTCCCGCGTCACTTACGACGTGTCGAGCAAGCCGCCGGCCACGATTGAGTGGGAGTGATCGGGGCCGAGTGATCGGCGCTTGATCCATTCGCGGTAAACAATGGCGATCGGGACCTTGGGGTGTCGATCGCCATTGTCGTTTCTGGGGGATTGAATCCGTTACACATCGACATTTGTGTTGCAGAACCTTTAGAAGCGGCGCTTTTTCGCCTTCCGGCAATATCACGTAAGACATGTTCGGCGCTCTGTCCCGGGCTTCTCTCTACCCTTGGGTCTTCCCCCGCTGTTTTTACTGCGGCTTGTTCGTGGTGCGGGTTTGATCGGATTGCTTAAGGTTGTCAGTTGACAACCGTGCATGGCTGGCGATACTGGAGGCTACGGATGGCTCGTGCAACTCATCCCAAGAAGGATATTGAAATGGCCCTGCGCTACGCCGAATGGCAGGGCTGGCGCATTGAGGTCGGCGGCGGCCATGCCTGGGGCCGGATCTACTGCCCGTACAACAACGAGGTGTGTCGCTGTGGCGAGTTCTGCATTACCAGCGTGTGGCGCACGCCGAAGAACCCAAGCCAGCACGCTCGGGCGCTATGCCGGGTGATCGACAACTGCACCCTGAACCAGCTGCGTGGGGCCAGGGCCCCGGCAGCCCGCAAGGAGTAAGGACCATGGAATACCTGTTCACCCTCAACTACCTGCTGCCGCTCGAGGGCTGTGATCCGCTGCAACTGGTGGAGCGCCTCGGTGCGGCGGGTTGCACTGACGTCCTGGTGGGAACCGGCCTGGCCGGGCGCCTGGCCCTGGAGTTCAGTCGCGAGGCCGAGAGTGCCGAAGCGGCGCTGTTCAGTGCCCTGGGGGATATCAAGCGGATCATTCCCGAGGCTCGGCTGGTAGAGGCCAGCCCGGATTTTGTCGGCCTCAGCGAGATCGCCGAGATCGTCGGCGTGTCCCGGCAGAACATGCGCAAACTGATGCTCGGTCACGCCGACAGTTTTCCCCTGGCGATCCATGAAGGCAGCACTTCGCTGTGGCATCTGGCGGAAGTCTTGAGCTGGCTGGACAGCAAGGGCGGCTATCCCCTCAAGCACCCGGTGATCGAAGTGGCGCGAGTGGCGCAGCAGGTGAACACCGCCAAGGAGTCGAAGCGCATCGGCCCCCTCAGCGGTGAACTGGTGGCCCTGTTGGGCTGACGGGGCAGGGTGGGGATTAGCGCCGGGCCACGTCGGAGAAGTAGAACTTGTCCAGAGTGTGCCGTGATTCGGTGTATTCGAACTGCCGCCCGTCCTGGAGAAAGGTCTGGTTGCTCACCACGATCACATGGCTCTGGCCGTCCAGGTCGAGCAGCTGCTGGTCGTCCTTGCTCCTTGGGCTGGCCTCGATGGTGCGCTGGGCGTAGCTGATGTTCAGTTGCAGGGTCTGTTCGATGTAGGCGTAGATCGAATGCTCGGCGATCTCTCGGTCCAGTCCCGGAATCAGCTCGGCGACAAAATGGTTGATGTCGAGAATCACCCGCTTGCCGTCGATCCGTCGCACTCGTTTGATCCGCGTGATCAGGCTGCCTTCTTGTGCCTGCAGATGGTTGCGCAGGGCGCCTTGCAGGGGAAACTGGCTGAACTCCACCACCTCGGTGCTGACGTCATCCCCCAGCCCTGGATAGGTTTCCTGGAAACTGACGATGCCGCCCAGCTGGAACTCGATGGGATTGGGCGAGAGCACGAAGGTGCCCTTGCCGTGGATCTTCTGCGCGAAACCGCGCTCCTGCAGCAGTTCGATGGCCTTGCGCACGGTGCCGCGGCTGGCCTGGTAGCTGTCCATCAGTTCGCTTTCCGAAGGCAGGCGGGCGCCACGCTCCAGACGTTCGGTGGTGATGCTGGCAAGCAGATCGCTGTAGATCTGGTTGTATTTGCTCATGGGATGGCTCTGTGCCGGACTGTGCTCAAGGCAGGCACCTTAAGGGCTGGACGGGGCATTTGTCCATGCGCCCTGGTGATGCTTTCCCGGGTGGAAAAAGCATGGCGCAGGGTCACGCCGGAAGAAAATTTCAAACTCGTCTGTACGAGTTATTGATTTAACTCGTACAGACGAGTAATTTGCCCCTCGGCGTGCTGCCAATAACAAAAATCTCAGGTGGAAGAACAAGCATGAGCCACGACTATTCAATAATCGCCAGCGAGTTGCTGCACAGCCTCGGTGGCGCCGACAACCTCGAACAGGCGGCCCATTGCGTGACCCGCCTGCGCCTGGCCCTC
Organism: Pseudomonas sp. JDS08PS003; assembly: GCF_045013505.1. Taxonomy (NCBI): domain Bacteria; kingdom Pseudomonadati; phylum Pseudomonadota; class Gammaproteobacteria; order Pseudomonadales; family Pseudomonadaceae; genus Pseudomonas; species Pseudomonas sp. JDS08PS003. The sequence goes on along the minus strand of NZ_CP120724.1, from coordinate 5,835,629 downwards.
AAGGACCCGAGCCTCGTCGACAGCGCCACACTCAACCAGATCGATCTGGTCAAGGGTTCGTTCTTCACCGGTGGCCTGTTCCAGGTGGTGATCGGCCCTGGCGAGGTAGAGAAGGTCTACGCGGCCCTGCGAGAACAGACGGGCCTTGCGGTTTCCACCATTGCCGACGTGAAGCAGAAGGGCGCGGAAAAGACCAACGCCATGCAGCGTCTGGTGCGGGTGTTCTCCGATGTGTTCATGCCCATCCTGCCGGCCCTGATCATCGCGGGCCTGCTGATGGGGGTGAACAACCTGCTGGGCGCCAAGGGCATGTTCATCGAGGGCAAGACCCTGCTTGAGGCTTACCCGGGGCTGGATGGGCTCTGGAGCCTGATCAACCTGATGGCCAACACCTCTTTCGTATTCCTGCCGGCCCTGGTGGGCTGGTCGGCGGCCAAGCGCTTTGGTGGCAGCGAGATCCTCGGCATTGTCCTGGGGCTGATGCTGGTGCACCCCGACCTGCTCAATGCCTGGAACTATGGCAAGGCTGTGGCCGGGCTGGACGGCCAGAGCCTGCCGTACTTCGATATCTTCGGTCTGTTCCAGATCGAGAAGGTCGGCTACCAGGGGCAGATACTGCCGATCCTGCTGGCGGCCTATGTGATGAGCGTGATCGAAAAGTGGCTGCGGGCCCGGGTGCCCAACGCCATCACCCTGCTGGTGGTGCCCATCACCACCATCGTGGTCACCGGCGTACTGGCCCTGGCGATCATCGGGCCCGTGACCCGGCACCTGGGGATCCTCATCACCGAAGGCGTGGTCACCCTGTTCGACCTGGCTCCCGTGCTCGGGGGCGCCATTTTCGGCCTGCTCTACGCACCGCTGGTGATCACCGGCATGCACCACATGTTCCTGGCCGTCGACCTGCAACTGATCGCCACCCAGGGCGGCACCTTCATCTGGCCGATGATCGTCATGTCCAACCTGGCCCAGGGCAGCGCGGCCCTGGCGGTATTCACCATGAGCCGCAATGCTCGTGATCGCAGCATGGCCTCGACCTCGGCGATTTCCGCCTACTTCGGCATCACCGAGCCGGCGATGTTCGGCGTCAACCTGCGCTACAAGTTTCCCTTCTACGCCGCGCTGATCGGCTCGGCCCTGGGCAGCATCTTCCTCTCGCTGAACAAGGTCCAGGCCTCGGCCATCGGCGTCGGTGGGCTGCCGGGGTTCATTTCGATCATTCCCCAGTACATCCCGACGTTCGTCATTGGCATGGTCATCGCCCTGGTGGTGCCCTTTGTCCTGACCTGCGGCCTGAGCCTGAAGATCATCCGCCCCGGCTACCGAGTGGCCTGACCGGCCTTGTAGGCGCCGGCTCGCCGGCGAACGCCCTCGCACTTTCCAAAGGATTCCCCCATGCAAGACTGGCAGCGTTCGGTGATCTACCAGATCTACCCGAAAAGTTTTCACAGCCACCAAGGCCAGGCCACCGGTGACCTGCTGGGGGTGGTGGACAAGCTCGACTACCTGCACTGGCTGGGGGTCGACTGCCTGTGGCTGACCCCGTTCCTGCGCTCGCCGCAACGGGACAACGGCTATGACATCAGCGACTACTACGCCATCGATCCCAGCTACGGCAGCATGGCCGACTGCGAGCTGCTGATCGCCGAAGCCGGCAAGCGCGGGATCAAGCTGATGCTGGATATCGTGGTCAACCACACCTCCATCGAGCACGCCTGGTTCCAGCAGGCCCGCAGCAGCCTGGACAACCCCTACCGGGATTTCTACATCTGGCGCGATGAGCCCAACAACTGGGAATCCAAGTTCGGCGGCTCCGCCTGGGAATACGAGGCCCAGACCGGGCAGTACTACCTGCACCTGTTCGATCACACCCAGGCCGACCTCAACTGGGACAATCCCCAGGTGCGTGCTGAAGTCTTCAAGATGATGCGCTTCTGGCGCGACAAGGGCGTCGGCGGCTTCCGCCTCGATGTGATCAACCTGATCTCCAAGCCGGCGGATTTCCCCGAGGATCAGAGCGACGGCCGCCGCTTCTATACCGACGGCCCCAACGTGCACCAGTACCTGCAGGAAATGCATCGGGAAGTGTTCGCCGGGCACGATCTGGTGAATGTCGGCGAGATGTCCTCCACTCGCCTGGAGCACTGCATCCGTTACTCGCATCCGGAGTCGAAGGAGCTATCGATGACCTTCAACTTCCATCACCTGAAGGTGGACTACCCCAACCAGCAGAAATGGCTGCGGGCCGATTTCGACTTCCTCGAACTCAAGCGCATCCTCTCCGACTGGCAAACCGGCATGCAGGCCGGTGGCGGCTGGAATGCGCTGTTCTGGTGTAACCACGACCAGCCGCGGGTGGTCTCGCGTTTTGGCGACGACGGCGAGCATCGGGTAGTGTCGGCGAAGATGCTGGCCACTGCGCTGCACCTGCTTCAGGGCACGCCTTTCATCTACCAGGGCGAAGAACTGGGCATGACCAATCCGCACTTCGAGCGGATCGAGCAGTATCGCGATGTCGAGACCCTGAATATCCACCGCCTCAAGCGCGAGGCCGGTGAAGAGCCGCAGGCCATCATGGCGGCGATCCAGCAGAAGTCCCGGGACAACGGGCGCACGCCGATGCAGTGGAATGCCGGGGTCAATGCCGGTTTCAGCAGCGCCGAGCCCTGGATCGGGATACCGGCCAATGCCAGCCAGATCAATGTCGAGGCACAACTCGACGACGAAGATTCGGTGCTGCATCACTATCGCCGGCTGATTGCCTTGCGTCGTCACGAGGCGCTGATCCAGCACGGCCTTTATCGCCAGTTGTTGCCCGAGCATGGGCAGATCTGGGCCTATGTGCGTGAAGGCGACGGCGAACGCCTGCTGGTGGTGAACAACTTCTACGGCTCGCCGTGTGAGGTCGAGTTGCCGGAAGCGGTGATCAGCGCCGGCATGCAACAGCGTCTGCTGATCAGCAACTACCCGGACCACGAGCCGCGCAGCCAGCACTTGCGCCTGCGGCCTTACGAGTCCTTCGTCCTGCACCTGACCCTGTAGGAGCCGGCTTGCCGGCGAACCGGGCCAGGCGATCTTTCTGGCCCAGGCATTCGCCGCCAAACCGGCTCCGACGAATCCAAACATCACAATAAAAATAATGGGGTGGCTTATGAAAACAACAATAAATCGCGGTCTGGCGGCGTCTTGCCTGTGCCTGGCATTGCCGTTACCGGCCCAGGCCCTGGAGTTTGCCGGGTACCTGCGCAGCGGTCTTGGCACCTCGGTGAACAGTGGCTCGCAGTCTTGCTTCCAGTTGCCCGGCGCGCAGTCCAAGTACCGTCTGGGCAACGAGTGTGAACAGTACGCCGAGCTTGAGCTGCGCCAGGACCTGTACACCCTGGAAGACGGCTCGGTGCTCAGCGTCGACGGCATGGCTTCGCTCTACAACCGTTACGACCGCAACCTGACCTTCCAGGGCGAGAACGGCTCGGCGCGCATGCCGCAGATGTACGCCCAGTGGTCGAACCTGCCCAGCCTCAATGGCGGCTCGTTGTGGGCCGGGCGCCGTTACTACAAGCGTAACGACATCCATATTTCCGACTTCTACTACTGGAACCAGAGCGCCACCGGCGGCGGGGTCGAGGACGTGCGCATCGGCGATCTGAAATACAGCTACGCCTTTTCCCGCAAGGACAACCTCTATCAGAAGCAGGCCGTGAGCCGTCACGACTTCAACGTTGCCGGTTTCCAGACCAATCCCGGCGGCGAGCTGGAGCTGGGCCTGAGCTACCTGGAAAAGCCCGATCGCCGTGGTGCCCACAATGGCTGGGCGATTACCACCCAGCATGTGCAGAAGGACTTTTTCGGCGGCAAGAACAAACTGGCCCTGCAATACGGTGAGGGTCCCGGTACCGGCCTGGGCTACACCGGCAATCCCTACCTGGATGACGGCAACAAGAGCTATCGCCTGGTGGAGTTCTTCGACTGGCAGGTCACCCCGCGCTTCGGTGGCCAGGTAGAGGCGGTCTATCAGAAGGACATTCGCCCCGACGGCCAGGACCAGAACTGGATCTCCCTGGGCGTGCGCCCGGCCTATGCCATCACCGAGCAGTTCAAGCTGGTGACCGAGTTTGGCCACGATCAGGTGGAGGCGCCGGGAGGCACCCGCAAACTCAGCAAGTTCACCTTCGCGCCTACCTGGTCACCCAAGGGGCCAGACTTCTGGGCCCGGCCGGAAGTGCGCCTGTACTACACCTATGCCAGCTGGAACGAGGCCGCCAAGCGCGCGGCCAACGAACTGGCGGCCGGTTCCGCGCTGTCCGACAGCGGTGTGTTCGGCACCGCCCGTCACGGTGCGAACGTCGGTTTGCAGGTCGAGTACTGGTGGAAATAAGCGATGCTGTCGGGGCTCGCGCTCCATCGGCACTTCAAGGAATCATTAGCAGGTGACGTCATGGCCATAACCCAACCCTTGCAATTGCTCGCGCCCCTGTCCGGGATGCTGCTGCCCCTGGACCAGGTTCCGGACCCGGTGTTTTCCAGCCGGGTGATCGGTGACGGGCTGTGCATCGACCCGACTTCCCAGACCCTCTGTGCGCCTCTGTCCGGGGTCGTCAACAACCTGCAACACAGCGGCCATGCGGTGAGCATCACCGGTGAACAGGGCCAGCAGGTGCTGATGCACATCGGGCTGGACACGGTAAACCTGGCGGGCAAGGGCTTCATCTGTCTGGTGGAGGAGGGGCAGCAGGTCTCGGCAGGCCAGCCACTGATCGAGTTCGATGCTGATTATCTGGCCCAGCACGCGCGCAGCCTGTTGACCCTGATGCTGGTGGTCAGTGGCGAGGCGGTGACGGGGCTGGTGTCCGGCAGCCTGCTGGTGGAGCTGGGACAGCCGCTGTTGCAGATCGAGCCCGCCTCCGCGCAGGAGGTCGCCAAGGCCGAGGACGCTGAAGCTGAGGCGCTGTTTTCCAAACCGCTGATCCTGGGCAACCCCCAGGGGCTGCACGCACGTCCGGCGGCGTTGCTGGCCCAGGCCGCCAAGGGCTTTGCCGCGAACATCTGCCTGCACCGGCGCCAGGACTCGGCCAACGCCAAGTCCCTGGTGTCGATCATGGCGTTGCAGACGGTGCAGGGCGATGTCTTGCAGGTCAGTGCTGCGGGTGCGGATGCCGAGCGGGCGATCCAGGTTCTGGTGGAGCTGTTGGCTTCGGGTTGTGGCGAAAAGGTCAGTGCTGTGGCGCCGAGTCCTGCGCCGGTAGCGGCGCGGGATGAGTCGCTGGAGACGGTTCTGCGGGGTGTCTGTGCGTCACCGGGTTCGGCGGTCGGTCAGGTGCTGCAGGTGGCTGAGCAGCGCCTGCAGATAAGGGAGTTGGCGGCGAACCCGCAGCAGGAGCGCGAAGTCCTTGAGCGGGCCTTGCGGGAGGCGGTCCGGGGCCTGCAACAGCTGCGGGACAATGCCCCGGGTGAAGCGCAGCAGGAAATCTTCCGTGCCCACCAGGAACTCCTCGACGACCCGAGCCTGTTGGAGCAGGCCGAAGCCCTGATCGTCAGCGGCAAGAGTGCTGCCTTTGCCTGGAACAGCGCCATCGAGGTCACCGCCGAGCTGTTCAAGGGCCTGGGCAGTACGCTGCTGGCTGAGCGCGCGGTGGATCTGGCGGACGTCGGCCAACGGGTGCTCAAGCTGATTCTCGGGGTGCAGGAGCATGCCCTGAGCTTGCCGGACCAGGCCATTCTGATTGCCGAGCAACTGACGCCCTCGCAGACCGCCAGCCTGGACACCAGCAAGGTGCTGGGATTTGTCACGGTGGGCGGTGGCGCCACCAGCCATGTGGCGATCCTCGCCAGGGCCCTGGGCCTGCCGGCGATCTGTGGCGTGTCTTCCCGAGTCCTGTCCCTGGCCAACGGCTCCCGGGTTCTGCTGGATGCCGATCGCGGCGAACTGCATACGGACCCGGACCCGCAACGCCTGCAGCAACTGGAGTCCCTGCGTCAGCAGCAACGCCTGCGCCAGCGTCAGCATCTGGCCCAGGCGGCGCAACCGGCGGTGACCCGCGATGGTCATCATCTGGAGGTAACGGCCAATATCGCGTCTCTGGCGGAGGCCGAGCAGGCAATGAGCCTGGGAGGCGAAGGCGTCGGCCTGTTGCGTTCGGAGTTCCTCTACCAGGACCGCAGCCACGCCCCCAGCCCCGAGGAGCAGGCCGAAACCTATCGAGCCATTGCCCAGGCCTTGGGGCCGACGCGCAATCTGGTGGTGCGGACCCTGGACGTGGGTGGCGACAAGCCTCTGGCTTATGTGCCCATGGACAGCGAGGTCAACCCCTTTCTCGGCCTGCGGGGTATCCGCCTGTGCCTGGAGCGTCCCGAACTGCTGCGCGAGCAGTTCCGGGCGATTCTCGCCAGCGCCGGGCAGGCTCGCCTGCACATCATGTTGCCGATGGTCAGCCAACTGGCGGAGCTGCGTCAGGCGCGGCAGCTACTGGATGACGAGGTTCGGGCCCTGGGTCTGGCGGAGCGGCCCAAGTTGGGCATCATGATCGAGGTGCCTTCGGCGGCCTTGATGGCGGACCGCTTCGCTCCGGAGGTGGACTTCTTCTCCATTGGCACCAACGACCTGACCCAATACACCCTGGCCATGGACCGTGATCATCCGCGTCTGGCCAGTCAGGCCGACAGCTTCCATCCGTCGGTGCTGCGCCTGATCGCGCGAACGGTGCAGGCTGCCCATGCCCACGGCAAGTGGGTCGGCGTCTGTGGCGCACTGGCTTCCGAGACCCTGGCGGTGCCGCTGTTGCTGGGCCTGGGAGTGGACGAACTGTCGGTGAGCGTGCCGCTGATCCCCGCCATCAAGGCCCGGGTACGGGAGCTGGACCTGAGCGAGTGCCAGGCCCTGGCGGCGCGGATCATCGATCTGGAAGACGCGGTACAGGTACGCGAATACCTGCAACAGCAGCAAGTCGCAGCCGACTCACTGGTTCTGGAGAACTGAAGATGTTCGAGAAATTGCAACGGGCGTTCTGGAAGGCCCTGACTCCGGATCTGGTGCCTGATCAGCCGAAGGCCCCCAAGGCCAACGGCAGTGTTCTGAATGACGCGATGCTGGCGGCACTGGGTGGCAGCGCCAACATCAAGAGCCAGCAACCACTGGCCCTGACCCGCTTGCGCCTGGAGCTGCATGATCCGCAGTTGCTGGACAGCAGCGCCCTGCGAGTGGCTGGGGTGCCGGCGGTGATGCCCCTGGCCGGTGGCGTGGTGCATCTGCTGTTGGGATTGCAGGGCTGAGGGGCTTGTTCGCCGGCAAGCCGGCTCCTACGAGAGCGGCGGGCTTGCCAGCGAGCAGATGCTCGAAAATACCCCACGTTTCCCCGTCCTGCCTGCGTCCGGTCGCCACGCCGGCCTTACTGTTTCTCAACTGCGGGTGTATCGTATTCGCCTTTTGCGGGCCTGGGTCCGCCGCAGATACGTGAGGTAGTTGAGTCCATGTCCTTTACCCGTCGACAAATACTCGGTGGTCTGGCCGGTCTGGTAGTGGTGGGCGTGGGAGCGGGTGGCGCCTCGCGTTACTGGCTGGGGAAAATGGCTGACGCTGAAGCGGGCCACGACTACGAGCTGATTGCCGCGCCCCTGGATGTGGAGCTGGTGCCGGGGCACAAGACCGAGGCCTGGGCCTTCGGACCATCGGCACCGGGTACCGAGCTGCGGGTACGTCAAGGCGAGTGGCTGCGGGTACGTTTTATCAACCACCTGCCCGTGGCCACCACCATCCACTGGCACGGCATCCGCCTGCCCCTGGAAATGGACGGCGTGCCTTACGTCTCGCAACTGCCGGTGCTGCCCGGCGAATACTTCGACTACAAGTTCCGCGTACCGGATGCCGGCAGCTACTGGTATCACCCCCATGTGAACAGCAGTGAAGAACTGGGCCGTGGCCTGGTGGGCCCGCTGATCATCGAAGAACGCGAACCCACCGGCTTCCAGTACGAGCGCACCCTGAGCCTGAAAAGCTGGCACGTGGATGAAGAGGGCGCATTCTTGCCCTTCAGCATTCCTCGGGAGGCGGCGCGAGGCGGTACCGCCGGGCGCCTGTCCACCATCAACGGCGTGTCCCAGGCGGTGATCGACCTGCCGGCCGGGCAGATCACCCGGGTGCGCCTGCTCAACCTGGACAACACCCTGACCTACCGCATCAACATTCCGGATGTCGAAGCACAGATCTATGCGCTGGACGGTAACCCCATCGAGCCGCGGCCCTTGGGCAAGGAATACTGGTTGGGCCCGGGCATGCGCATCTGCCTGGCGATCAAGGCGCCGGCAGCGGGGGAGGAACTGTCCTTGCGTAACGGGCCGGTGCGCCTGGGCACGTTGCGCTCGGTGGCCAACACTGATGCACCTACTACCTGGCCACCGGCCCTGCCGGCCAACCCGGTGGCCGAGCCGGATCTCGACAACGCCGAGAAGCTCAACTTCAATTTCGAGTGGGTTGGCTCGGTTTCGGTGAACCTGGACAATGGCAAGCCGCCCAGCCTGTGGCAGATCAACGGCAAGGCCTGGGACATCACCGACAAGACCTGCGCCGACCGCCCGATTGCCACGCTGAAAAAGGGCAAGAGCTACATTTTCGAATTGAAGAACATGACCCAGTACCAACACCCGATCCACTTGCACGGCATGAGCTTCAAAGTCATCGCCTCGAACCGCAAGAAGATCACTCCGTATTTCACCGACACCTACCTGCTGGGCAAGAACGAACGTGCCCGCGTGGCGCTGGTGGCGGATAACCCCGGGGTCTGGATGTTCCACTGCCACGTGATCGACCACATGGAAACCGGCCTGATGGCCGCCATCGAGGTGGTGTGATGCGTCAGATACGCCCGGCGCCGATCATCGACCGCAGTCGCGACCAGGACTTCATGCGCGAAGCCCTGGCCCTGGCCGCCCAAGGCGCCGCCCTGGGGGAAGTGCCGGTGGGCGCGGTGTTGGTACTGGATGGGCAGATCATCGGCCGCGGCTACAACTGCCCCATCAGCGGCAGTGACCCTAGCGCCCACGCCGAGATGGTGGCGATCCGCGCGGCGGCCCAGGCGCTGAGCAATTACCGGCTGCCTGGCAGCACCCTGTACGTGACCCTGGAGCCTTGCAGCATGTGCGCCGGGCTGATCGTCCATTCGCGCATTGCCCGAGTGGTGTACGGCGCCCTGGAACCCAAGGCCGGCATCGTGCAGAGCCAGGGCCAGTTCTTCACCCAGGGTTTCCTCAATCATCGAGTGCTGTACGAGGGCGGGGTATTGGCCGAAGAGTGCGGTACGGTGTTGAGCGAGTTCTTCAAGGCGCGTCGAGCGCGCTGAGCGCAAACCGGTTCGCGGCCTACACCAAACCGTAGGAGCCGGCTTGCCGGCGAAGAGGCCCTTGAGCCTTGCACCGCTTTGGCGGGCGCCTTCGCTGGCAAGCGGAACGCCGCCCGGCCAGCTCCTACAGGGTGAGGGCGGCGTTATTTTTTGGCGACAATCACCGCGCGCATCGGCGCCGGCAGGCCTTCGATGGTCTTGCTGTGGTCGTTGGGATCGAGGAAGTCGCTGAGGGACTGGTACTTCATCCACTCGGTACCGCGCTGCTCCTCGACGCTGGTCACGCTGACATCCACGCACCGCACGTCGCTGAACCCGGCGCGGCGCAACCACAGTTCCAGAGCCGGCACCGACGGCAGGAACCACACGTTGCGCATCTGCGCGTAGCGGTCTTCCGGCACCAGTACCTGATGCTGATCGCCTTCCACCACCAGGGTTTCCAGCACCAGTTCGCCGCCCTTGACCAGGCAGTCCTTCAACGCCAGCAGGTGCTCGATGGGCGAGCGGCGGTGGTAGAACACCCCCATGGAAAACACCGTGTCGAAGCCTTCCAGGTTGGCCGGCAGATCTTCGAAGGGGAACGGCAGGTGCCACACCGAAGGCTCCGACAAGTAGCGCTGCACCGCCTGGAACTGGCAGAAGAACAGCCAGTTGGGGTCGACACCGATCACGCTGTGGGCACCGGCGCCGAGCATGCGCCACATGTAGTAGCCATTGCCGCAGCCGACATCGAGGATGCGCTTGCCTTCAAGGTTCAGGTGCGGGGCGACCCGGGACCATTTCCAGTCCGAGCGCCATTCGGTGTCCACGTGCACGCCGAACAGATCGAACGGCCCCTTGCGCCATGGCGACAGGCCCATCAGCGCAGTACACATCTGCGCTCGGGTGGCGTCATCGCAATCGGTGTCCAGGCGCAGGCCATTGATCAGGTCGACTTCGCTGGGCTGGATCTTCGGAAGCGCATCCAGGGCGCTCTGCCAGCGCTCCAGGTCGCCATGGCCCTTTTCCATCTTGGTATCGAGCTGGGCTTGCAGGCCGTTGGCCCATTCGGCCAGGGGCGTGCCCGCCAGACGGCGAGCGAGGGGGGACAGATCAATCATGGCAGGGCAATCAACGAGGCAAAATTAAGACACTGGAACCACGGCACGACTTTCGAGAACCCAGCGGCCAGCAGGCGTTCGCGGTGTTCTTCGAGACTGTCGGGCTTCATGACGTTTTCGATGGCGCTGCGCTTCTGGGCAATTTCCAGTTCGCTGTAGCCGTTGGCGCGTTTGAAGGCGATGTGCAGGTCGGTGAGCAGGGCGTGTTCCTCGGTGTCGTTGAAGCGCAGCTTCTCCGAGAGGATCAGCGCGCCGCCGGGCAGCAGCGACTGGCGGATGCGCCCGAGCAGGGCCAGGCGCTGCTCGGGGGCGATGAACTGCAGGGTGAAGTTCAAGGCCACCACCGAGGCCGGCTGGAACTCCAGGGCCAGGATATCGCCTTCGATCACCTGCACCGGCAGCAGCTCCTGGAACATCGAGTCCTGGCCGTTGAGGTATTCCCGACAGCGCTCGACCATGGCCGCCGAATTGTCCACGGCGATGACCCGGCAACCGTCGGTGCGCACATGGCGGCGCAAGGCCTGGGTCACCGCGCCCAGGGATGAGCCCAGGTCGTAGAGCACGCTGTTGGGCTGGGCGAACTGCGCTGCCAGTACCCCGAGGTTCTCGACAATGGTCGGGTAACCCGGCACCGAGCGCTTGATCATGTCCGGGAACACCCGCACCACATCCTCGTTAAAGGCGAAGTCGGGCACCTGGGCCAGGGGCTGGGCGAATAGGCGGTCGGGTTCTTTGCTCACGGCGGTTCCGGCGATGGAGATAAAAAGAGGGCGGCATTGTAGCCGCTGGCGCCGCTTGCGATAAGGCCCGAAGGGCCTTCAGGGGGGCGAGGGCGACACAAGGTGTGGTGCTGTTCGCCGGCAAGCCGGCCCCTACAGATTGTAGGGACCGGCCTGTCGGCGAAGGTGGGTCAGCGCGGCTTCTGGCTGAATGCCGAAGCGGCAATGCCCCACTGGCCCAGCCAGTAGAAAATGATGATCAGGTAGGGCGCGGCATCGAAGGCCACCACGAAGCGGCTGATGCCGATCAGGCTGTCGGAGAAGGCGAAGCTCAGGGCGCCCACTGCGGCCAGGGCCGCCGAGCGCGTGGGCACTGTCGAGCCCAGGCGTGCCAGGGCCCGCCAGAGCATGGCGCTGATGGTCAGGGCGTAGACGATTACCGGGATCAGCAACGGGCCCAGGCCGTGGGAAATCAGGATGCTCAACAGCACCGCGCCAATGGCCAGTGCCACCAGCAAGGGCAGCAGCGCCGGGCGCCGGCAGTCACTGAGATAAGCCTTGAGGTAGGCCAGGTGCGCCACCAGAAACGCCCCGAGGCCGAACACGAACAGGTCCGAGGGCCATGCCAGCAGCACGTCCCCCAGCACCGAGAACAACAGGCCGATGATGATCCAGCGGCGATAGTCCCCCGGCGGCGCATCGTGCAACCAGCCCAGCAGTGCCAGCACCGGCAGCGGCTTGACCAGCAGGCAGAGCAGCGTGGCATGCACGCTCACCCCGTAGATGAAGGTGGCGGCGCCCATTAGCGCAAGAATCAGCCAGCCCATCTCAGTTGACCGTGATCGAGCAGTCGAAGGCTTTCACCGGTGCTTCTTCCGGTGCCCAGGGTTGCTGATAGGTCAGTAGCAGCCGGCCCTGGCCGCTGGCGAAAGCCTGGAAACGCCAGGTGGATTGACCACCGCTGCCCACCAGGCCGGTGTTCTCGGGATTGCTGTAGACCTCGGGGCTGACCTTGCGCAGGATGCCGCCGGCCGAATCCTGGATCGCCCAGCGATAGCCAGTGGTGGGATTGCTGGGCAGGGTCAGGGTCAGGGTTTGCCCGTTGTGCAATTGCAGGGGGCACTGGCTCTGGTTTTCTACGGTGACGTTTTGCTTGGGTTGGCTGGCGCAGGCGGCCAGCAGGGCGAAGCTGAGCAGGGCAAGAAGGCGGGGTGCGGGCATGGGTCAGGAAGCTCCGATCATTCGTGACGAACGGCGAGCATAACTGAAGATGATGGGCGGTGTGGGGTGGGGATGGAGGTTGGCGGTTATGGCCTCTTCGCCGGCAAGCCGGCTCCTACACGGCACAACCTGTAGGAGCCGGCTTGCCGGCGAAGGGATTTAGAACAGCACTTTGGCCACGTCGGCAAAACGCTTGGCGAAATGCACGGTGATGCCTTCCTTGAGGTAGTCCGGCAGTTCCTCGAAATGCCCGCGGTTGGGTTCCGGCAGGATCAGCTCGTGGATCTTCTGCCGCCGCGCGGCGATGACTTTCTCGCGCACTCCACCAATGGGCAGCACGTGGCCGGTGAGGGTCAGCTCGCCGGTCATGGCCACGCCTTTTTTCGGCGGCTGGTTGCGCGCCAGGGACAGCAGGGCGCTGGCCATGGTCACCCCGGCACTCGGGCCATCCTTGGGCGTGGCGCCTTCAGGGACGTGCAGGTGGACGAAGGCTTCGTCGAAGAACTTGCTGTCGCCACCGAACTGCTTGAGGTGCGAACTGACGTAGCTGTAGGCGATCTCCGCCGACTCCTTCATCACGTCACCCAGTTGCCCGGTGAGCTTGAAGCCGCGGTTGTGGGTGTGAATCCGCGTCGCCTCGATGGGCAGGGTCGCGCCGCCCATGCTGGTCCAGGCCAGGCCGGTGATGACCCCGGTGCCACTCAGGACCTGCTCGTTGCGGAACACCGGCATGCCCAGGGAAGCTTCCAGGTCCTTGGGCCCGATCTTGATGTTTGCATCCGGCTCGTCCAGCAGCTTGACCACCGCCTTGCGCACCAGCTTGCCCAGCTGTTTCTCCAGTTGGCGCACCCCGGCTTCCCGGGCGTAACTGTCGATCACCGTGCGCAGGGCACTGTCGCTGATGCTCAGGCTGCTCTTGGCCACACCGGCTTTCGCCAACTGCTTGGGCCACAGGTGGCGCTTGGCGATGGCGAGCTTTTCCTCGGTGATGTAACCCGATAGGCGAATCACTTCCATGCGGTCGAGCAGCGGGCCGGGGATTGAATCCAGGGTGTTGGCGGTGCACACGAACAGCACCTTGGACAGGTCCATGCGCAGGTCCAGGTAATGGTCGAGGAAGTCGACGTTCTGCTCCGGATCGAGGGTCTCCAGCAGGGCCGAGGCCGGGTCGCCCTGGTAGCTCTGGCCCATCTTGTCGATCTCGTCGAGCATGATCACCGGGTTCATCACCTCCACTTCCTTGAGGGCCTGCACCAGCTTGCCCGGCTGGGCGCCGATGTAGGTGCGGCGGTGGCCCTTGATCTCGGCTTCATCGCGCATGCCGCCGACGCTGAAGCGATAGAAGGGGCGCCCCAGGGATTCGGCGATGGACTTGCCAACGCTGGTCTTGCCCACGCCGGGCGGGCCCACCAGCAGCACGATGGAGCCGCTGATCTCACCCTTGTAGGCGCCCACCGCGAGGAACTCGAGGATGCGGGTCTTGATGTCGTCAAGCCCGGCGTGGTGCTGGTCCAGCACCTTGCGCGCGTGCTTGAGGTCGAGCTTGTCGGCGCCGTACACACCCCAGGGCACGGCGGTGGCCCATTCCAGGTAATTGCGCGTTACGGCGTATTCCGGCGAACCGGTTTCGAGGATCGACAGCTTGTTCATCTCCTCGTCGATGCGCTTCTGCGCCTGTGGTGGCAGGACCTTGCCGTTCAGGCGTTGCTCGAACTGTTCCAGGTCGGCGCTGCGGTCGTCCTTGGTCAGCCCCAGCTCCTGCTGGATCACCTTGAGCTGTTCCTTGAGGAAGAACTCGCGCTGGTGCTCGCCGATCTTGCGGTTGACCTCGGCGGAGATCTCTTTCTGCAGACGCGCGACCTCGACTTCCTTGCGCAGCATCGGCAGGACTTTTTCCATGCGCTTGAGCATCGGCACGCAGTCCAGCACTTCCTGCAGGTCGTTGCCGGTGGCGGAGGTCAGGGCGGCGGCGAAGTCGGTCAACGGCGAAGGGTCGTTGGGGCTGAAGCGGTTGAGGTAGTTCTTCAGTTCTTCGCTGTACAGCGGATTGAGCGGCAGCAGCTCCTTGATCGCGTTGATCAGCGCCATGCCGTAGGCCTTGACCTCATCGGTGGGTTCGCTGGGCTGGTGCGGGTATTCGACTTCCACCAGATAGGGCGGACGGTGGTGCTTGAGCCAGGTGCGGATGCGGACCCGGGTCAGGCCCTGGGCGACGAATTGCAGCTTGCCGTTCTCGCGGCTGGCGTGGTGGACCTTGACCAGGGTGCCGTACTCCGGCAACGCGGATGTGTCGAAGTGGCGAGGGTCGTCCTGGGGCGTGTCCATGAAAAACAGCGCAAGGGAGTGGTGGTCGGATTGGCTCACCAGTTCCAGGGTTTCGGCCCAGGGTTCTTCGTTGACGATCACCGGCAGCACTTGCGCCGGGAAGAAGGGTCGATTGTGAATCGGGATGATGTAGACCTTGTCCGGCAGATTCTGCCCGGGCAGGGCCAGGCCGGTGCCATGGGCACTGGGCTGTTCGGTATTTTCCGGATCGACGTACTCACGTGGATCTTCGGGAAATGCTTGCTGGTCGCTCATGAAGGCTCCTGCGCGATGGGCTATGCAGGTTAGATGGGGCAGGTCACGGCAGGTTTCAATGGGAAACTGGTTTCAGCTTTTTTCCGAGCGCTCCTCAACTCCCCTTGGGGCTAAGTCCAGACGCGTCGAGTGGACGTTGTGGAGGTATTTGACGGCTTTGACGGATATCAAATGTCAATAAAATGACTGCGTGATCACCTGTTTTATTGCGTGATCTTCTGTAGTTAGAGGATTAATCTGAGTGTCCGGAATGCCGGAATGAAGATGGCATTTATTTGACGCGCGCATTCAGCTTCTTAGAGGGATGGGTATGAAGAACGGATTTTTCAGCTCCCGGCGGCCGTCACCCGCGCTGGTACTTTCCCGGCTCGGCGGGCGATCGGAGTGGATGAGAGCAGCCCTATGAAGTGGCGCCTAACCTTTCAGGCAAGGATTGTCGGGGTGCTGGCGCTGTTGCTGTTGGTACTGATTGGCGCGGTGTATTTCGCGGTGAAGACTGCCACCACCCAGGCAGTGGAGAAGCAGGCGCAACTGCAATTGAAGATCGGCACTCGAGTGTTCGAGCGCCTGCTGGACCTGCGGGGCCGCAACCTGCAATACGGTGTCGACTGGCTGGTGGTGGATTCGGAGTTTCGTCGTGCTGTGGTCAGCGGCAAACCGGTGGACATTCTTGCGTCCCTGGCCCAGCACCGTGGGGGCATCCGTTCCAGCGAGATGTTCGTGCTCAGCCCCGAGGGGCGAGTCATCGCCAGCACTCTGGCGGAGATTGCCCGGGACCAGCCTTTTCCCTACGACCGGGCGCTGCGTCGAGCGCTGCGGCACAACACCCACATGTTGTTCGTTGCGATCAAGGGCCGTCCCTATCTGCTGGTGCAAGGCGAAGTGTTGGAGTCGCTGCCCATTGCCCGGGTAGTGATGGGCTTTCCCATGGACGAGCTGTTCGCCCGGGAACTGCGTTCCATGAGCAACCTTGAAGTGTCATTCCTGACCGTCGACGGCGAGCACCCCGGAGAGTTGTTCAGCACCCAGCCGGAGTTCTTCTGGTCACCGATCATCAATGTCCTGCGTGATTCTTTGTGGCAGTCCCTGCCGCAGATGAGCGAAGCCCATGGCCAGCGCTTTCTCAACCAGGCACTGCAACTGGCCAATACCGGGGATGCCGACGATCCGCGGGTCATGGCCTTGCTGCAAAGTCCTCTGGAACAAGCACTGCAAGCCTTCGCGCCACTGGACCGGGAGTTCCTGTGGATCGCCATGGTGGCGCTGGTGATTTCCCTGGCCTTCGCCCTGCTGATGGCTCGGCGGGTTTCGAGGCCTCTGGAAGACCTGGCCCAGGCCGCCCGACGCATCGGTGCCGGCAACTATCAGGCCACGGTGGCCATCAAGCGCAGCGACGAATTCGGCGTGCTGGCCGATGCCTTCAACGCCATGCAAAGTGCCATTGCCACCCGTGAGCGGCAACTGGCCCACAACGCCCTGCATGACGCCCTGACCGGGCTGCCGAATCGGGCTCTGGCCATCGAGCGTCTGAGCCAGGCCATCGCTGCCCGGCGCAATGTGGTGTTGCTGTACCTGGGGATCGACAACTATCGGGCGATCAACGAAGGCTTCGGCACTGAAGGGCTGGAGCAGATGATGAGGGAGCTGAGCCGGCGGCTGCGTGAAGTGCTGTCCCAGGGCGATACCGCCGCGCGGATCACCGCCAGCGAGTTTCTCCTGCTGCTGGAAAACACCGAGCTCGATGGCGCCATTGCCATGGCCGACCGCCTCCATGGCTTGTTGAGCCGACCCCAGCTGATCCAGGGCGATGAGGTGCGGCGCCAGATCTGCATGGGCATGGCGGTGTATCCCGTCGACGGCAAGTCCGCCGAAGAATTGATCAGCCGTGCGGCGATCGCCCGCCACGATGCATCGCTCAACCCCGGTTACCTGCAGGTCTACCAGCAAGACCGCGACCTGGCTCATCAGCGGCAGATCAGCTTGATCCGTGATCTGCGTCGTGCCGCCGCCGAAGGCGAACTGTTCCTGCTGTATCAGCCCAAGCTGGATCTGCGTCGAGATTACCTGCACCAGGCCGAGGCTCTGCTGCGCTGGCAGCATCCGGTGTTCGGCGTGGTGTCGCCGGCGGAGTTCATTCCCCTGGCCGAGCGGACCGGCAGCATGCACAGCCTGACCTCCTGGGTCATCGAGGCTTGTATTCGCCAGTTGGCGGAGTGGAGTCGCCGGGCTTTGCCGGTGCGCCTGTCGCTGAATATCTCCGCCAGCGACCTGGAGGACGACGGCCTGGAAGTCCGGGTCAGCGAGTGCCTGGAGCGCTATCAGGTGGCCGCCGAGCAACTGGTGTTCGAGATCACCGAGAGCGCCATCATGCGCCATCCGGAGCAGTCGCTGGCGGTGCTGCAGCGCTTGCGTGGCTGCGGCATCAGTCTGTCGGTGGATGATTTTGGAACCGGCTATTCGTCCCTGGCCCAGTTGCAGCGTCTACCGGTGCAGGAGCTGAAGATCGACCAGTCCTTTATCCGCAACCTGGACGAAACCAGCGGTGATGCGGTAATCGTGCGCTCGACCATCGAAATGAGCCACAAGCTGGGACTCAAGGTGGTGGCTGAAGGGGTGGAGTTCGAGCATTGCCTGAAACTGCTGGAGAGCTGGGGCTGTGACACGGTTCAGGGCTACCTGATCAGCCGGCCGTTGCCCACCGAGGCTTTCGAGCGTTGGCTGTTGCGTTCACGGGTGTCCAGCTGAAGGGACTGGATGGCCGGCGGGGAGCCGGCATCCAGGTTGGGGGCTTTCAGAGGGTGGCCGACTCGGCCTTGGTCAGCAGGCTTTGCAGCTCCGGCTCGATGCCTTCTTCACTGAGGTTGTCCATGATTTCCAGGATACAGGGCGCATAGCGCTGCTCAATGGCGGCTTGCGCCCAGTCCAGCTCATAGACCGCCATGACTCGCACATCCAGGTAAGGCGAGTCTGCCAGCAGGCGTTTCAACAACGCGATGGCGGGTGCGGTTCGCAACTCGCCCAGGGAGACGGCGCAGCGGTGCTGCCAGTACTCGGGCCGGGACAGCAGTGTCTCGCCGAGTCGTTGCCATTGCGCCGGGGTAAAGGCGTGAAGCACGCCCTTGGCCACCTGTTCGGTGGTGTATTCGTTCCAGTTGGTGGCTTCCGAGTCACCGAACCAGTGGTGCAACCGATCAAATAATTCATCACGTTTATCCGTATTCATGATGTGTTTCTCCTGCGTGGGGCGGCCGCGCCAGCACGCTGTTCCTGGCGTGCCGCCCAATGCCATGGCGTTTATACAGGCGTGCCAGGACCGATGCTGCCTCATTTATGCCTGGCTTCCCAGTGTTAAAGGTGCAACCGGGTCAAACGGCCGGTGCAGCGCCGGAGGCGATTCTTTGGCATTGGTGCGCGAGCCTGTCCCGGATTACCAGGCCCCGGCGAACTTCACCGCAGCCGCTGCCCGGGAGGGCACCTTCAGGGTGTGCAGCAGGGACGAGACATGGATGCGCACGGTGAACGGCGAGATATCCAGCTCCCGGGCGATTTCCTTGTTGGTCTTGCCCTGGGCGATCAGGCGCAGCACCTCTTGCTGGCGGTTGGTCAACTGGCTGATCTCGGCACAGGCATCCAGGGGCAGCAGCAAGCCGGAAGGGGCGTACTTGACCACCACTTCGCCCTGGCGAATGGCCAGGATTGCCTGGCCGATCTCCTCCGGGCTGATGCTCTTGCCGATAAAGCCGTCGGCGCCGGCGGCCATGACTTCGCCGATCAGGTCCTGGTTGTCCACCATCGATACCACGATGATCGAGGTTCGGGGCAGCTGTCGGCGTAGGTCGGTAATCATGCTGACCGAGGTCAATCCGGGGAAACGCAGGTCGAGAATCAGCGAGTCCGGTTCCTCGCCGGTCAGGGCCAGGGTCAGCACCGCCGTCAGGTCGCCGGCCTCTTCGAGCACCGCCTCGGGTAGCAGGCGCTGGATGGTACGCAGCATGCCTTCGCGAAACAGCGGGTGGTCGTCAGCGACGATAATCCGGCATCTCATGTCTTGAAACTCCTTGAAACATCCAGTCCTGTGACCATGCTAACGTGGGTCGCGGCGTTGTAACTGCCCGCTGGTCGTGTTCGATACGCTGTTTTGCAGAGCGGCAAAAGACCACGCCAGCGCCTAATGCACAAGGAGGTGATTGCATGAAAGTTGAGAAGGACAGCGAGCTCGATCAGGCCACCCTGCGGATTATCGTGGCCAGTTGTGCCCTGGTCTGGTTTGGCTTGATCGGCTTTCTGCCGGGGCAAAGTGTCGATACCTATGTGCCGGTGATGATCTACATTTCCCTGTTCTTGCTGGGTTCGATCATCCTGCGTGCGGCCATCGCCCGCTGGCCCGGGCACTACCCGGCGCGGCGCATCCTGGGCATGGTCTACGACTACAGCGGCACCTGTTACGGCCTGGTGGTGGGCGGGGAAGGGGCGCTGCCGATCTACGCGGTGATGGTCTGGGTGAACCTGGGCAATGGCATGCGCTTTGGCTCGCGCTACCTGGCCATCGCCACCGTTCTGGCGCAGTTCGCACTGTTCATGGTCTACCTGCTGACCCCCTATTGGCAGGCCCAGCCGTACATGGTGCTGATGCTGATGATCACCAGCACGGTGATTCCGGTGTACGCCCATATCCTGCTCAAGCGCACCCGCCTGGCTTCGGAAGAAGCCATCGCCGCGAACCTGGAAAAGTCCCGTTTCCTGGCCCAGGCCAGCCACGACCTGCGCCAGCCGATTCACTCCATCGGCCTGTTTACCGCTTGCTTGCGCGAGGCCAACCTGGGGGGGGAAGAGCGGCGCTTGGTGGACAACATCGACCGTTCGCTGCTCAACGTGTCGCAGTTGTTTCGTTCGATCCTCGACCTTTACACCCTGGACAACGGGCGCGTGCAGCCCAAGTACGAAACCGTGCACCTGGGGGAGTTACTGCGGGACCTGGTGCGTCAGAACACCGAAGCGGCGCGCTGGGCCGGGGTCGAACTGCGGTTGCGGCCTTGCGCCCATTGGGTGCGGGTCGACCCGGGGTTGCTGGCGACCATGGTGCAGAACGTGCTGTCCAACTGCTTCAAATACGCTGCGGAACGGCCAGTGCTGATTGGCGTGCGCCGGCGCGGGGAGGGCCTGGCTATCGTCATCTATGACCGGGGCCGGGGCATTGCAGAGGAGCATCTGCCGAAGATTTTCGATGAGTTCTACCGGGTCCGCCAGGTACGGGACAAGGACGTCGAAGGCGTCGGCCTGGGGCTGTCCATCGTCAAACGCCTGGGGCAGTTGACCGACCTGCAGGTGACGCTCCGCTCGCGGGTCGATCATGGTACTGCCGTCAGCCTGCATGGCTTGGTTCTGGCCGCGCCGCAGCGTTTGCACGGCCGTGACGAGGCGTTGCAGAGCGGCTTGCTGACCGGGTTGCGGGTCTGTCTGGTGGAAGATGACCGCAACGTCCTGCTGGCCACCTCGGCGCTGCTGGAACGCTGGGGCTGCGTGGTCCAGGCCGAGTCGAGCGGGGAAGATCTGCTGACCGACTGCGACATCATCGTCGCCGACTACGACCTGGGCACCCGCGCCTCGGGCATCGAGTGCATCGACAGCATCCGCCAGCAGCGGGGCTGGGAAGTGCCGGCCTTGATCATCACCGGACACGACCTCGAGAAAATCCACGCCGCTCTGCACGATCGCAACATCGCCATCCTCTCCAAGCCGGTGCACCCGGTGGAACTGCGGGGCACCTTGCGGGCCCTGCGCGAGGCGCCGATGGCGTCCAGTCACAGGGCCGTGACGCAAGGGGCTGCTACCAGGTCCGGCACGGGATAAGCAGGGGGTAGTTGGTCATGGTCAGCTTCTTGTTCTCGCCACTGGCGAGCTCGACGAAGTTGTCCAGCATGCCCGAGTACGAAGAGGTCGAACTGCGCTCGGTGTAGTAGTGAGTGGTCACCGGCCCGTAGTTGGTGTTGCTCTGGCCGGTGCCCACGTACTCGTTCCAGCGACTGGTGCCGTACACACTGTCCTGGCCCTGGACGAAGTACCGGCCCGGTTGCAGGCCCGTGAACTGGAAGATGCCGTTGCCGTTGGTCCGGGTCACCCGGTGCACGGCCACGGCCTCGGGGGCCATGCTCACCGGCGCGCCCTCGGGCTGGGACCTGCGCAAGTCATGCCAGGCCTGCAAGTGCGGGGTGACCGGGTAGAGATAGATCTCCACATTGCCGCTGTTCTCGATGCCGTCGTTGCCGACGATGCAGAACTTGCCGGTGAGCGTTGCGTTGCCGGGTTGCAGGGCGGCGCGCGCGGCCTGGGTATCGAAGGGGACGGTGGGGTACTGCACGGTGGGGATCTTTACCGGCGGGTATTCGTCCAGGGTTCGTCCCTGGCGCGGCGCGCAGGCACTCAAGGCACAGGCGAGCAGGACTGTGCCTGCCACCATGAGTAAGCGGGAGTTCATGGGTTCAGAACCTTTTGAAGAAGTTGCAATGTTCGCGCGACACAGCCCTGCCATGGCGCAGGTGCCGGTGTTCGCCGCGAACCTGGGTAGTCAGGGACTGCCGGCTTACTGCTTGGTGCACTGGGCGGGGAGCGCTACTGCGCCGCCCATGGTGGCGAAGGCGACCATGCCGCCGCTGGGCAATACGCAGTCATATTCGCCGTTGCTGGTGCTGGCGGTGAAGTAGGTCTGGGACGCGTCGCTGCGTACGTTCGAGACCGTGCTCACGGGCTTGCCGAGGGTGGTCTGGGCGCGGTTCTTGAGGTCGTCGTTGCTCGGTTTGGCGATGGCGCAACCGCCCAGGGCGAGGGCCAGGATGCTGAGCAGGGTGAGAGGACGGACACTGGAATGGAGTTTCATGATGAATCTTCCTTGGTGTTGTTGTGTTTTCAACGGCGCAGCCGCTCCCGACACCGCAGAACGGCGGTGTTGGGGGAGAGCGGGTGGTTGCTTGGCACTATATCGCCCGGGTGGGGGAGGGTCGATTAGCACAAATGGGCTAATGTCGCTTTGCAATTACGAGGCGCAGGGGGCGCGGGGATCAGGGCCGCTTGATGGGCCCGGCGGGGCGCTGCCGGGCCCGGCTCAGGGGTCAGGTGAGCAGTTGTTCCTGCAGGCGCCGGCCCAGTACGTCGAGCAGGTCGCAGCCGTCGCGCAGGGGGATGACGCACAGTTGAGCGAAGTCCTGGAGCAGGGCGGGATTGCTCTGCAGGTTGTCGTGGCTGGCGATGTTTTCCAGCAACTGCGTGGCCGCGCGGATGCGGTGGGCGGCGGCTTCGTGGAGGGCGTCCAGCGGGGCCTGGGTGTCTACCAGCAGGGTGGGGATGTTGTAGTCGTTGCTGGTGAGGGGCATGTAGTGCTCCACGTTTTTATCCACTGTATCGATGGGTGGATCGGGTGTGATTTTCTTCATTGGTCTGCTTCCTAACGTATGAGTCGGAGTCGCCAAAAATCACTTCCACGTAATTAGGTGGCGGCTGTACGCAGGTGTGGAAGACCGGGACGTTAGGCACCCGGCGCACTCAAGAGTGCCCCGCGCACAGCCACCATAAGTGCAGGCTACAAACATGCCTGGCGGTTGCTGGTGCTTTGCGCGCCTAACGATATAGGGGCTTCCACACCCCTGTCACTGAATTTGCAATGACCCCCAGACCTTAAGGGCATCGCCTTGGAGGGACAAGGTGATGCAATTGGACGCGAGTTGTAGGAATTTTCGGTGACCGCGGTTTGAGGGGAAGGGGGGGAGGGTTTGCTCTTGATCGGCGGGGAAGCAGTCGTAAAACCGGGATCTTTTTGTGTACATATCCGTTGCTGCGGGTGTGGCGGCTGGCGGTTTCGCCCTTACGGCGAGTCCCTTTTTACAAACGCCTAAAAAGGAACCAAAAACGCTTGCCCCTCCATGGGCCCCTCGCTGAGGCTCGGGGTGCCCTCGCTCCGGCATTGCTCCGGGGGCCCGCCGCCAACCGGCCATCCATGGCCGGGTGGCGGCTAGCTCGGCATCCTTGCCGAGCTGCCCCCTACGCAACGCCTACGCTCGGCCGGCTGGGAAGGGGCCTGAAGATCAAGATCAAGATCAAGATCAAGAGCAAGAGCCAAGCGCGTATTACGCGCTGTCCGTAGGAGCCGGCTTGCCGGCGAAAGGGCCCGTGAGACATGCATCGCCTGGGCGGACGCCTTCGCTGGCAAGCCAGCTCCTACACGGGGGGCGGTACACACCGCTCCAGCTTCAGGCCGGCCGCAAGGCCGCCGTCGCGCTCTTGATCTTGATCTGAACGCCCCGTTAACCACGATGGCCGAACGCAGGCATTGAGCCGTGGGTAACCCGGCAGGGATGCCGGGTTAGCCGCCACCCGGCCATGGATGGCCGGTGGCGGCGGCCCACGGATCAATGCCGGAGTTCGGGCATGCCGAGCCTAGGCGAGGCACCGAGTGGAGGGGCAGAGCGTTTTGCTTACTTTTGCGCTGTTCAAAAGTGAGCCGCTGTAAGAGCGGAACCGCCAGTAGCCACACCCGCAGCAACGGATATGTACCCAAACCCCGCTGTAAGAGCGGAACCGCCAGCCGCCACACCCGCAGCAACGGATATGTACCCAAACCCCGCTGTAAGAGCGGAACCAATATCCGCCACCCCCGCAGCACCGGATATACACACCATCCCCTCTACCCAGAACACAAAAAAAAGCGGCTACCCCAAGGTAGCCGCCCCTTTCACCCCTGCCGGTAAAACTTATTCCGACAGTTTGTAGGCAATGATGTAGTCGCCCATCTTGGTGCCCAGGGAGCCGTGGCCGCCCACGACCACCAGGACGTATTGCTTGCCGTCCTGGCCGGTGTAGCTCATCGGCGTGGCCTGGCCGCCTGCTGGCAGGCGGGATTTCCACAGTTCCTTGCCGTTTTTCACGTCATAGGCGCGGATGTACTGGTCCAGGGTGCCGCTGAGGAAGCCCACGCCACCGCCGGTGACCATGGAGCCGCCCATGCTCGGTACGCCGATTGGCAGGCCGATCGGGATCGGCGAACTGTCGCGGCTGGTGCCGTTTTTGTGCTTCCACACCACTTTGTTGGTGGTCAAGTCGATACCGGCCACATAACCCCAGGCCGGCGCTTGGCACGGTACGCCCAGAGGCGACATGAACGGATGCATGATCACTGCGTAAGGCGCGCCAGTGTTGGGTTGCACGCCCGAGGTCTCGCTTTCGCGCTTGCTGCCGGCGGCCACTTCGGCACGCGGCACCAGCTTGGAAACGAAGGCCATGTAGTTCGGGCTGGTGAACAGCAGCTGGCGCACAGGGTCCAGCGAGACGCTGCCCCAGTTGAACACGCCGACGTTGCCCGGGTAGATCAGGCTGCCCTGCACCGACGGCGGGGTGTACTGGCCTTCATAGCGCAGTTCCTTGAACTGGATGCGGCACAGCATCTGGTCGAACGGCGTGGCGCCCCACATGGCCTTTTCGTCCAGTGGTGGTGGCAGCAGGTTCAGGTCCGAGCGGGCCTGGGTTGGAGCGGTGTGGTCACCTTCGACTGCGCCGGTCGGGGCCGGTACTTCACGGATCGGCACGATCGGGGTGCCGTCGCGACGGTCCAGCACATACAGGCTGCCTTGCTTGGTCGGCTGGATCAGCGCCGGCTTGACGCCGTCCGCGGTCTTCATGTCGAGCAGGGTCGGCTGGCTACCGACGTCCATGTCCCACAGGTCGTGGTGGGTGAACTGGTAGTTCCAGCGCAGCTTGCCGGTGTCGATGTCCAGGGCCACGGTGCCGGCGCTGAATTTCTCGGCGCCCGCAGTGCGGTTGCCGCCCCATTGGTCAGGCATCTGGTTGCCCAGTGGCAGGTAGACCATGCCCAGTTTCTCGTCGACGCTGGCCAGGGACCACATGTTCGGCGAGTTGCGGGTGTAGGTCTTGCCTTCTGGCAGGGGAGCGGTTTCGTCGGGGTTGCCCGAATCCCAGTTCCACACCAGGTGACCGTCGTGCACGTCGAAGGCGCGAATCACGCCGGACGGTTCGTTGGTCGATTCGTTGTCGGTGACGTGACCGCCGATGATCACCAGATTGCGGGTGATGGCCGCTGGCGAGGTGGAGTAGTAGCCACCCGGAGTGAACGGGCCGATACCGGCCTTGAGGTCCACGGCGCCTTTGTTGCCGAAGTCTTCACAGACTTTACCGGTGTCGGCGTTGATGGCGATCAGGCGTGCATCGGCGGTGGGCAGGAACAGGCGACGCGGGCAGCTGGCGGCGATGGCCTGGCCCGCTGGGGACAGGGTGGCCGGTTGGCTGATGGCGTCGGTGTTCTTGAAGTTGGCTTCGTCGTAGTACGACACGCCACGGCAGGTCATGTGCGCCCAGCCACGGAAATCGTCGCCGTTGGGGCCCTGGATCTGCGGGTCGAAGCGCCAGATTTCCTTGCCGGTATCCGGGTCCAGAGCCAGCACCTTGCTGTGGGCGGTGCAGGCATAGAGCTTGCCGTTGACCTTCAGCGGGGTGTTCTGGTTGGTGATTTCTACCGGGTCCTTGGCAGTCGGCATGTCGCCGGTGCGGATGCGCCAGGCTTCCTGCAGCTTGCCGATGTTGGCCGGGGTGATCTGCTTCAGCGGCGAGTAGCGGTCACCGAACTCGGTGCGGCCGTAGGCCTGCCAGTCACCATCAGGGATGGCCGGCGCGGTGCTGGTCATGTCGGCGCTGTCGCGACCCAGGTCGCCGGAGATTTCCCCAGGGTTAGTGAACTGGCTGCCGATGGCAGCGCCACCGGCCAGGACCACGGCCACGCTCAGGGCCGCAGTGCCCATCGGTGCCGGGCCATCGCGCAGCAGCGGACGACGGAACCAGGGCAGCAGCAGGACCACGCCAAGGGCGAACCACAGGGACAGGCGTGGCACCAGCTGCCACCAGTCCAGGCCGATTTCCCACAGCGACCAGACGGTACTGGCGAACAGTACCAGGGCATAAAGACCCAGCGCAGCGCGTTTGCCGGCCAGCAGCAGAAGGCCGGTCAGCGTCAGGCCGATACCGGCCAGGACGTAGTACAGCGAGCCGCCGAGCATGCTCAGCTTGATCCCCCCGGCCAGCAAGGCCAGGCCCATTAGCAGCAGCAAGATTCCGAGCAGGCTTGGCAGCAAGCGGCTCGGACTTGAAGCACCCTCAGTGCTCATAGTGTGGTTCTCCGTGACGTTAAGAGTGTTCCCGCGCATGTTCACTGTAGATGACGATCAGGCGCGGGCTTGGTTCAGCTGAAAACTGTGAATGGCGTGGTTTTTTGCCTCGCGGCTTCAGAACGAACTCTGGATCTTGATCCCGCCGATCAATGCGTCGTCCACCTGGCTGACGCCACCGGGATGACGGATGTATTGCAGGTTGGGGCGTACGGTCAGCCAGTTGGCCAGGTGCACGCCGTAGTACAGCTCGGCGCTGTATTCAGTGTCCTGGGGCGGCAGGTAGCCCGGGTTGTCGTAGTCGTAGATCGCGCGGGCCTGGTTGCGGGCCTGGGCGTTCTTGCGGTACGCCGGGTTGACGTGGACCCGGGCCAGGGCAAAGCCGATGTCGTCCTTGGCGCGGGCATCGAACAGGCCTTTGTAGACCAAACCGGCCTGGACGTAGTTGTCGATGGCGTTGGTCTTTTTGTCATGGGCGGTGACGTTGGCGAACAGGCTCAGGCCGCGGGAGTGGTCGCTGGCCAAGCTGGTGACTTGCTGTTGTGCGCCGAACCACAGGCCGTGCTTGCTCGAGCTGCTGCGGTAGGCTTCGCCGCTCAGGGCCGCGCTCTGGCCGTTGCTGTCCTTGTACACGTCGCTGGCCTTGGCGCTGCTGTAGTAGTAGCCGGCGCGGTACTCACCGGCCAGGCCGTTGAGCTTGGGGGTCCACACCAGTTCCACCGGCAACAGGGTGCCCTGGGTGCCACTGCCGCTGAGCTTGAAGCCGTTGTCGCGGTCCAGGTTCGACGGGTTCTGCTCATAGGCGCCGATCTGCGCGTAGACCTCTGGGGTCAGGTGGTATTTGACCCGCAGCGCCCACTGGCTCACCGGCCAGTTGTACCAGACGCTGCCGGCCCAGTTGCCCACCTGGGAGCCGCAGAACGCCAGGTTCTGGAAGTCGCAGGGGAAGCTGTTGAAGTCTTCGCCCTGGCCGAAGCGTCCGGCTTTGATGTCGAGTTTCTGGTCGAAGAATTTCTGCTGGTACCACATCTGGGTCAGGCGCCAGGTCTGGCCGCGGCCCCAGACTTCTTGGGCCGAGGTGAAGCCGCCGACCCGAGGGTCGTTGATCCGGTCGTCGCTGATGTTGTTGCCGTCGCGCTTGGTTACCGTCAACTGGAACTCGGCGTCATCCCAGCCGAGGATCTTCTGCAGGTCCAGGTGGCTGCCGAAGGCGAACTGATCGCTGTAGCGCGCGGTACGGTCATGGTCGTAGCCGCCATGCAGGTTGGCGCCCATTTCGCCGACGTAGTCGACCTTGAACTCGTAACCCTTGTTGGCCAGTTCCGTGCGTGTGCCATTCCAGTCGCCGAGCATCCAGGGCGAGTCGCTGTCGAAGGCCGGTGCGGCCTGGGCGCAGGCGGCAAACCCCAGGGCGCCGATCAGGCTCAGGGTCTTGGGCAGGGCGACGGGAGTCAGGACAGCGCTGTCTTTTAGGCGCTGGAAAGTAGGCATAGGCATTCGAGTCAGGTCTTTTTCTAGGAATAGGCAGAAGCAAGGGCGGGCTGCGTGGCCTTGATCACGCTGGATCGAGGGGGCATGCCGCTGATTTCAAAAGGAAAGATGAAGCGTTTCAGCTTCAGGGTGCGAAGGATAAAGCGCCGTCTCATCAAGAGAAAGCGCTTTTATTGACATGAACAGTTTTGGATTCGGTAACAGTAATCGGGCCCATTCGGGGTCAGCGCGGCGTGGCTGCCTCGGCGAGGGCTTGTTTCTGCCGGGTATAGCTCAGGGCGAAGTGCGCCACCAGGCCGAAGATCAGCCCCCAGAACGCCGCGGCCAGCCCCAGGAAGCTCATGCCCGAAGCGGTCACCAGAAAGGTGATCAGGGCCGCTTCACGCTGTTTCTCATCGGCCATGGCACCGCTCAGGCCGGCGCTGATGGCACCGAACAGGGCAAGACCGGCCAAGGCGGCGATCAACTCCTTGGGCAGGGCGGCGAAGACCGAGGCCAGGGTGGCGCCGAAGATGCCCATGAACAGATAGAACAGGCCGCAGGCAATCCCGGCGATGTAGCGTTTGTCCTTGTCTTCGTGGGCTTCGCGACCGGTGCAGATGGCTGCGGTGATGGCGGCGAGGTTGATGCCATGGGAGCCGAACGGCGCCAGCAGTACCGAGGTGATGGCGGTCCAGGACACGATCGAGCGCGCCGGAGTGTTGTAGCCGGCGCTGCGCATCACCGCCATGCCCGGAACGTACTGTCCGGTGAGGGTCACCAGGGCCAGGGGCAGACCGATGTTGATGATGGCGTGCCAGCTCCATTCGGGGGCGATGAAGATCGGCTGGGCCACCGCCAGGGTAATGGCGCCGCCGTTGAACTCGCCGAGGCCGGCGGCCACGGCGCAGCCCACCAGCAGTACCGCCAGAATCGCATAGCGTGGCGACAGGCGCTTGCCCAGCAGGTAGGCGGCGATCATCGCCAGTACCAGGACCGGTTGCAGGGTGACTGAGGTGAACAGTCCGGCGCCGAAGCGGAACAGGATGCCCGCCAGCATGGCGGCGGCAATGGCTTTGGGCAGGCGGCTCATGAGTTTGTCGAAGGCCCCGGACAGCCCGACCACGGCAATGATCAGCGAGGCGACTATATAGGCGCCTATGGCTTGGGGCAGCGACACCGTGGGCAGCATCGACACCAGCAGCGCCGCGCCCGGAGTTGACCAGGCGGTGATCACCGGCACCTTGAGGCGCCAGCTCAGCAGCAGGCCGGTGAGGCCGCTGCCGATGGAGATGGCCCAGATCCAGGACGACACCTGATCGCTGGGCAAGTGGGCTTCGCGGGCGGCCTGGAACACGATGATCAAGGGGCCGGCGTAGGAAATGATCACGGCGATCAGGCCGGCAATCACGGCGGAGAGGGACAGGTCCTTTCTGAGACTGTGCATGGCATCTCGACTGGCGTGGGTGAGAGAAGGATTGAATCGATTGGGTTGGCGATGGTTGAGTGTATTTCAATGAATTGAATCGATTCAATTGTTTCTCAAGAAAGATTTCTCTGGGAAGTCCTTTGTTTATGTATAAGTGACTGATTTAAAACTATTTATATTGATCATGAATAAAGCTTTCGAGTCGCCTGCAGTTTTTTATTTGTCTTTTGATCGAATCAATAGCTCGATTGAGTCGATGTTAAAGGCGAGTGCAAGCCTGTGATATGCTCCGGTCCACTTCAAAGCAGCCGATGGTGATCAGCCTCCATGTGGGTTCCCCAGTTAAGCGAGTTCAATCAGCCGGTTTACCTGTCCATCGCCGACGCCCTGGCGCGGGACATCGGCAGCGGCCTGTTGAACGACGGTGACCGCTTGCCGACCTTGCGCGAGCTGGCGGTGACCCTCAACGTCACCCCTGGCACCGTCAGTCGTGCCTACAGCGAAGCCCAGCGTCGTGGTCTGGTGCAGGGAGAGGTGGGGCGCGGTACTTATGTGCTGGCGCAACCGCCGCTGGAGTTGCCGGAAGGTTCCAGCGCACCTTCGCTGTCCCTGGGGCAGTCCGAAGCCCTGGATCTGTCGATCATCAAGCCCTACAGCGAAACCCTGGAGTACTGGTTGCGCGGCGCGTTGGTGGGCATGGCCCGCAGCAGCGACTTCGGCCGTGCCCTGGACTACGCCCCCGACGGTGGTCATCCGGCTCATCGTGAAGCCGGTGCCCAGTGGCTGCGCCACTCCTTGCCCGAAGCCCATTGGCAACAGGTGGTGATGACTGCCGGCGCCCAGCACGGGTTGCTGGTGGCTATCAGCGCCTTGAGCAATGCCGGCGATCTGGTGCTCTGCGAATCATTGACCTACCCGGGCATCATCTCCGTGGCCCATGGCCTGGAGCGGCGCCTGCGGGGCGTGGCGATGGACGCTGAGGGGATGATTCCCGAGGCCTTGCGCGAGCAGTGCCTAAGGGAAAAGCCGGCGCTGCTGGTGTGCGTCGCCAGTTGCCAGAACCCCACCACGGCGATCATGTCACCCCAGCGCCGGGCGCAGATTGCGGCGATTGCCGAAGAGTTCGACTTCCTGATCATCGACGACGATATCTACGGCTTTCTCGCCACCGATCCGTCGATCAAACCGCTTTCCAGCTATGCGCCGCAGCGTTCGGTGTACCTCACCAGTCTGTCCAAGGCGATCATGCCGGCGTTGCGTGTGGGCTATCTCTACAGCCCGCCCAAGTTGCTGTCGCGGCTGAGCTCGATGGTCCGTAGCAGTGTGTGGATGCCGTCGCCGCTGACCGCGCAACTGGCCAGCAATGTGATTGTCGAGGGATTGGACCGCAAGCTGGTACAGACCCAGCGTAACGAAGCGGCAGCGCGCCAGGCGATTGCCCGGGAAGTGTTTGCCGGTCTGGAGATCCAGACTCAGCCCCACAGCTATCACCTGTGGCTGACCTTGCCGGAGCCCTGGACTGGCGATGAGTTCGCCACCCTGGCCCGAGCCAATGGAGTGCTGGTGATGAGCGGCAGCCAGTTCCAGGTGGAACGCGGTGCCAGCTCCCGTTGTGTGCGGGTGGTGCTGATGTCGCCTACGACCCAGGACGAGTTGCGTTTTGCCCTGACCCAGTTGGCCAGCTTGATCGAGGCTGACCCGCGACGTTATTGCTGAGACCGCTTTCGCCGGCAAGCCGGCCCCTACAGATCCGTGTAGGAACCGGCTTGCCGGCGAACGGTTTAAAAGGTGGTACGCAATCCCACTTCCACACTGCGCCCGGCAGCCGGCGCGATATCCCGCAGGATCGAACTGGCGTAGCGCACGGTCTGGTTGGTCAGGTTCTCGCCTTTGACGAAGGCCAGCCACTGGCTACGGCCAATGTCGAAGCGATAGCCGGCGCTGGCACCAAAGGTGGTGTAGCCATCGGTGCTGCTTTCGTGGTCCGGCACTCGGCCCTGGCCGGCGGCATGCTGGACATCCAG
Source organism: Pseudomonas sp. JDS08PS003 (assembly GCF_045013505.1). Lineage (NCBI taxonomy): Bacteria > Pseudomonadati > Pseudomonadota > Gammaproteobacteria > Pseudomonadales > Pseudomonadaceae > Pseudomonas > Pseudomonas sp. JDS08PS003. Next base: position 5,804,595 of record NZ_CP120724.1, on the reverse strand, counting down.
GCGTGCTTGCCAGCGATCCAGTTCCCATAGCAGGCCGCTGTTCAGGCGCAGCGGAGCAATGCGTGGCAGGTCCTGGCCATTGTCGAGGTTCTTGGCCCGGGTGTAGTCGCCGGACAGCTCCAGGGCGAACTTGCCGTAGGCGCTTTCTCCCAGGTTCCAGCGGTCCTGGGCTTCGATCCCGGTGAAGCGTGCCCGTACTCCGGAATAGGCGTATTCCGCAATTCCGTCTGCATCTTCTTCCCCTTCATCGTTGAGGGTTCGGCCCGTGCCCAGCAAGCCGATGTAGTTGGAGAAGTGGCTGTAGAACACCCCGACGCTGCCTTTGTGGGTGCCGTTGTCGAAGCGCAGGGCCAGGTCGCTGGACACGGCCTTTTCCTTGGACAGCTTGGCGTTGCCCAGCTCATAGGTGCCTGTGGCGACGTGGGCGCCGTTGGCATACAGCTCGTAGAAGGTCGGAGCGCGTTCGGTGTAGCCCAGGGTGGCGGCCAGGGACCAGACCGGCGTCAGGGTATAGACCGCACCGGAGGACAGGCTGCCGGCAGTAAAGCTGCTGGACTTATTGGCCTGGGCAAAACGTTCGTTGCCTTTGCCGTCCGGGTCCACGGTGGTGTGTTCCAGGCGTCCGCCAAGGCTGAGTCTCAGGCGCTCGGTGGCTTGCAGTTCTTCAAGAATGAACAGTGCGCCGCTGTTGGTATCGGTCTTCGGCACGAAGGCTTCTTCACCCAGGGCGGAAAACTCGTTGCGATTGACCTGGGCACCGACCACGCCTTCCAGCGGGCCGATGGGCAGATGACGGGCCTCGACTCGCGCCTCGTAGCCCTTGTTCTTGAAGGTGGTGCCGGTTTCTCCGCCTTCGATCTCCCGGTGTTCATAGTCGGTGTAGCCGGCGTTGAACTTGAGCGAGCTGAACGGGCCCTGCAGGTTGCGCAGCTCCGAGGCAAAGGCGTAGTGATCCTGCTTCATGCGGATACGCACGTCGTCTTCGGCGGGGGAGCCGTAGTTGGAGTCGTAGTTGCTGTAGGACAGGCCGGCATAACCGTCGTCCCAGGTGTAGGAGCCGCCGATGGCGCCGCCGTCCTGGCGACCGTCGCTGTTGCCCAGGCGGCCTTTCTTGCCGTCGCCATCTTCGCTCGCCGGCGCGTGGCGGCTGCGGGCGTAGCCGGGAATCTTCAGGTCATTGAACTGCCGGGAGTTGGCGTCCAGGTGCAGGGCGAAGGTACCGTCGCCGGCTTCCAGTTTTCCGGCGCTGCTGCGGGTGGTGGCGGCGCCGCCGTAGCGCAGTTCACCGGCACCGTGAATGCCCTCGATGGCTTCGGTGGGAATGCGGTTGTCGAAGCTGTTGATGACCCCGCCAATGGCGTTGCCGCCGTACAGCAAGGCTGCCGGGCCACGAACGATTTCGATACGTTCGACGTTGACCGGGTCCAGGGGTACGGCGTGGTCGTAGGACAGCGACGAGGCATCCAGGGCGCCGACGCCATTTTGCAGGATGCGGATGCGGTCGCCGTCCAGGCCACGAATCACCGGGCGGCTGGCGCCGGGACCGAAGTAGGACGAGGACACGCCCGGCTGCTTGTTCAGGGTTTCACCGAGGCTGCCTTTCTGTTCCAGGGTCAACTGCTCGCCTTCCAGCACGGTGGTCGGTGCGGCCAGTTGGGTACTGCCCAGAGGATTGGCGGTGATGACTTGCTGGGGCAAATCCAGGGCCTGGGCCTGGGAAGCAATCAGCAAGGCGGCGGACAGCGGCGACAGGCGCCACAGTAAAGAGCGGGAAGGGCGAGGGACTGAGAGGGACATCGGTCATTCCTTGGCAAGCGTTGCGCAGCGCGCTTTGAGTCAGAAAACAGGCGGGACACGGGGGTGCCCAGGATGCAGGTGAGTTGTTATTGATTGATACAATATAACATCTCTTTTATTTCAAAAAGCCAGGAACTTTTTGCTTCTCATGCTCAAGCACCGTGGTTGCCGACGGCGGCTACAGTTAAAACAGCGCTCTGGCGTGGGCGCATGCCCTCGGCTAAGGTGCGCGGCTTCCTCATCTTTCTCCCCGAAGGCCTGGCATGACCGATACCCAAACCGACCCGCTGCATGGCGTGACCCTGGAACAGATCCTCAAGGCGCTGGTGGAACACTACGAATGGTCGGGGTTGGCCGAGCGCATCGATATCCGTTGCTTCAAGAGTGATCCGAGCATCAAGTCGAGCCTGACCTTCCTGCGCAAGACGCCCTGGGCACGGGAAAAGGTCGAGAAGCTCTACGTGAAGTTGCAGCGCACCAAGCGTCCGCTCTGAGGAATTCCATGACCGGTGTATCGCTGCAGAGGCTGTTCAGCCGACGCGGGCTGATCGCCATTGCCGCAGTGTTGGGTTGGCTGGGGCTGACGGTTCAGCTGTACTTGATCCTGTTGCTGCGCTGGGAGGCCGGTGCCAGCCTGCTGGGCGGGCTGGTGAACTTCTTCAGTTTCTTCACCGTGCTCAGCAATACCCTGGTGGCCAGTGTGCTGACCTGTGCCCTGAATCTGCGGATTTCCCGGGGGCAGGCGTTCATGCTGCGTGCGCCGGTCAGTGGCGCGGTGGCGGCGAGCATTGTCCTGGTGGGGTTGGCCTACAGCCTGCTGTTGCGTCACCTGTGGCATCCCCAGGGCTGGCAATGGCTGGCGGACGAGCTGCTGCACGACGTGATGCCGGTGCTGTTCCTGATCTATTGGTGGTGCTGTGTGCCCAAGGGGCGGCTGCGGCTGAGGCACATCGGCTTATGGATGCTTTACCCGATGCTGTATTTCGCCTATCTGCTCTTGCGCGGGGATTTGCTGGGGTTGTACCCCTATCCCTTTATTGCCGTGGACAAGCTCGGCTACCCCCAGGTGTTGCTCAATGCCCTGGGCATATTGGCGGGATTCGTCCTGGTGTCGCTGCTGTTGCTGGGCCTGGATCGCTGGCTGGGCAAACACCCTCCGCAACCCCGCTAGGCACCGGCTTGCCGGCTTGAAATCGCTTTCGCTGGCAAGCCAGCTCCTACAAGGGAAATGCATTCCCGGCCATCTCGTAGGAGCCGGCTTGCCGGCGAAGGGGCCCTTGAGAACGCCTTCGCTGGCAAGCCAGCGCCTACTGTGAGGCGGGGTTATTCTTCTTCGCTGCCGTCCAGGCGCCAGTAACCGGCGGCCTTGACGAACTCGTCGTTGAGCCGGTGCTCATCCAGCAGCACTCGACGAACCTGGCGCGAGACCTTGCTCTCGGTGGCCACCCAGGCGTACAGCTTGCCTTGCGGGACCTGCAATTGACGCACAGTGCTGATCAGGTCCTGCCCGCCGCCATCACGTTCCACCCAGATCACCTCGATCTCGGCGGCGCTGTGCAGTGCCTGGCGCTCGGCTCGATCCTGAACCTCGATCACCGCCAATACCTGGCGTCCGGCCGGCAGTTCTTCCAGGCGTCGGGCAATGGCCGGCAGTGCGGTTTCGTCACCGATCAGCAGGTAGCTGTCGAAGATGTCCGGCACGACCATCGAACCTCGCGGCCCGCCGATGTGCAGGTACTGCCCCGGCTTGGCCTGTTCGGCCCAAGTTGAGGCGGGGCCGTCGCCATGGAGCACGAAGTCGATGTCCAGCTCGCCCTGTTCCAGGTCGTAGCGGCGTGGGGTGTAGTCGCGCATGGCGGGCATCGGACCGCTGTCCTTGCCCGGGCCCAGCACCAGGGTTTCCAGGGCGGCTTGCTGTTCGGCGTTCTGCGGAAACAGCAGCTTCACATGGTCGTCGCTGCCCAGGCTGATGAAGCCGGCCAGCTCAGGCCCGCCGAGGGTGATGCGGCGCATGCGCGGGGTCAGGTCGACAACGCGCAAGACTTCCAGGCGCCGGCGCTTGATCTCGTGCATGACCCGGTGAATGGATGGCTCTGGGGTTGCAGTCATTCGGATTTCTCCTGGGCAGTGTGGCTGACAGGACCATCGACAATGGCCTTGGCGGTGTTGTTCAGCAGGTCGCGTACCCGGAGGATTTCTTCCGGGCTCCAGCGGCCATGGTGCATTTGCAGGGCGTGGCGCAGGTTGTGCACCGCCTCATGAATTTCCGCGGGGCGGTCGTGGCCGCGCAGGGAACGCTTGCTGACCTCGATGCGCATGCGCACGCCGTCCAGGGCAATGGCCTGCTCCTGAAGGGAAAGACGACCGGCGTCGGTGACGCTGTAGCGTTTTTTTCCGCCTTCGGCGTCGCCCTGGATCATTTCGCTTTCTTCCAGGAAGGTCAGGGTCGGATAGATCACTCCGGGGCTCGGGCTGTAGGCGCCGTCGAACATGCCTTCGATCTGGCGGATCAGGTCGTAGCCGTGGCAGGGCTGCTCGGCGATCAACGCCAGCAGCAGCAACTTCAAATCGCCGGGGGCAAACACCCGGGGGCCGCGGCCGCCGCGTTCACGAGCGGGACGGCGCTCGAAACTGTCGTGGCCGTCACCGTGTTCGCGGTGGTGAGGATACTCTCTCATTTTCTCTTTCTCCTGTTCGATTTAGACATAACTTAAGATATATCTTAAGAATTGCGCAAGCACTTCTGTGCCGCTCAAAGCTGCCGTTGGTCGGAGATGGAAAATCGCAATGGACGGGCGATCCACGCCATGGAATGGCGTGGAGGGTCTGGCAAGCGGAGGGATTCAGCGTTGCGCGAGGCTGCCCAGGCACTGGGTGCTGCTGCCAGGCTGCAGGTAGGGCATGAGAATCGGCGCCATGCCTTTGAGCACCTGCACCGGCAAGGCCGAGGTGAACTTGAAGCCCTGGGCCGAAGCCCCCGGCACATAGGCTGTGAGGGTGCCGAAGTGGTGATCGCCGATGTAGAACACGAAGGTCGCGGTGCGGTTGATGGACTTGGAGCTCAGCACCCGGCCGCCGGCACCAATGGCCTCGATGCGGTTGTCGCCCGTACCGGTCTTGCCGCCCATGGCCAGCGGCGTACCGTCCGCCAGTTTAAAACTGCCGGATACCCGTTTCGCGGTGCCGGCATCCACCACCTGTGACAAGGCTCCGCGCAGGGCCGTGGCGACCTCCGAAGGCATCACGCGCTTGCCCTTGCCTGGGTCGTTGCTCAGGCGGGTTTCGTAAGGCGTGCCGGCGGCAAAGTGCAGGCTGTCGATGCGCAGGGTCGGCAGGCGCACGCCGTCGTTGAGGATGGTGCCTACCAGCTCGGCGAGAGCCGCCGGGCGATCGCCGGAACTGCCGATGGCGGTGGCCAGGGAAGGCACCAGGTGGTCGAACGGGTAACCGACGCTCTGCCAGCGCTGGTGAATATCCAGGAACGCTTCGATCTCCAGCATGGTGCGGATGCGGCTGTCCCGGGCGCTGCGATGGCGGCTCTTGAACAGCCAGCTGTAGACCTCCTGGCGTTCAAACTCACTGGCCTTGACGATCTGGCTGAAGGTCGCGTCGGGGTTGTTCATCAGGTAGCCCAGCAGCCACAGGTCCAGGGGATGGACCTTGGCGATGTAGCCCTGGTCCGGCAGGTCATAGGCCCCCGGGCCATAGCCGGCATAGAGTTTGTCCAGGCGCTCATCGGTGAGCTTTTCGCCGGTCTTGGCGTTTTTCATGTGGGCCCGGACAAAGCGATTGAAGCTTTCCTGGCTGGCGTCCGGCAGCAGGTAGCGGTGCACGGCAGCCAGGCGGATCGCCGTGGGGTGCATGCCGTCGAGAAAAGTGTCCAGGCGTGCCTGGGTGTCCTTGTTGCGGTACTTCTTCCAGAACCGCAACAGGAACGAGGTGCCCTCGCGGTCAGCGAAGCGTGCCAGGTATTCCTGACGCCGCGGGTTGGCGTCGTCCTTGAGCAACTCGGCACTGCCGCTGTCGCCGCCGTAGGTGCTGTAGCGCACCAGGTCACGCATCAGGCGAATGAACGGCAGGTTGATGGATTCGCGCAGGGCATCGCGCAGGGTCGGGCTGCGGCCGTTGTCCTCGTTGCGAAAGTTGTGGAAGTGATGCACCCCGCCGCCGGTGAAGAAGGCTTCGCCGGGGCTGGCGGAGTAGGTGCGGTCCAGGGCGGCGTCGAGCATCTTCGGCAAGTTGCGGTCGCTGTTCTGCATCAAGTAGTCGATGGCCCAGCGGCTCAGGCGGTCCTGGTCATTGACCACAACCTTCTTCAGTTCGGCCGGGGTTTTCCCGGCGTGCTTGTCGTGCAGCTCGGAGATGATCTGCAGGTAGGTGGTCAGCACCCGCAACTTGGCGGTGGAGCCCAATTCCAGCTTGCTGCCTTCGTTGATGTCGAAAGGCTGGTCGGTGCTGTCGGTCTGCACGCGCACCCGCGAGCCGTCGGGGGTGAGTTCGAACAGGGTGAAGCTGTAACGCACTTGGGTGGTGCTGGTGGGGGTCAGCAGGCGCTCGCCGAGCACACCGATCTGTGCCGCAAATGCAGGGTCGGCGAGATGCTTGAGGTACTCCGTGGCCTGGCGTTGCAGGTCGCTCTGCAAGGTACTGGTGGCCGATAGGTCAAGGCGGTCCAGGTCGTACAGGGGGCGGTTGAGCAGCGCTGCCAAACGGCTGCGGGCCACGCTGATGCCCTTGTTGGTTTCGATCGGCTGGATCGTCGGCTGCTGCTGCCAGTCGCGGTAGCTGACCTTGCTGGCCAGGGCCGCGGCGGTCAGGGCGGGATCGATGACATCGTTTTGCGCCAGCAGGCGGATATGGCTGTCGGTGAGGTCCGCCAGCTCGGCGTGCCCCTTGACCAGATAATGGGAGGGGCGGCGTTGCGCGATCATCAGCGACAGCACCTGACGCAGGGCCAGGCCACGCTGGGCCAGGCTTCTGGCATCGGTGGCGTTGCTGGCCAGGGCCTGGTTGACCTGATCGAAATCGGCGCCGTACCAGACCCGCAGGCCCTCGGCCATGCCATGTACCTCGCCGTGGCCGGGAACTGCCGACAGCGGCACGCTGTTGAGGTAATCGCGGACGATCCGGCGCCGGGCTTCCAGGGTTTGCGGGCCATCCTGATAGGCGCGCACGCTGGCGGAAATCATCTGGCGGATCTTTTCACCGCCGGACACTGTCAAGCCATCGGGTGAGTGGCGGTATTTTTCCAGCTGGGTGGCCAGGGTGCTGCCGCCAGCGGTCTGCCCGGGCAGGTGCAGGAGCTTGGCCACCTGGGACCAGGCGGCCTTGGCGAAGCGCGGCCAATCCACTGCCGGGTTGGCCTGGGCCAGCTTGGGGTCCAGCAGATCGCGGTTTTCGATGAACAGCAGGCTGTGCACCATCAGGGGCGGGATATGGGCGAAGCTGGCATACAGCTGTTGCGGGTAATTGAATTGATACAGGGGCGCGGCGCGGCAATCGGTGATGGACAGGCCGGCCTGGATTTTCTCGGTATAGGGCACGAAAAAACCGTTTTTACTGTAGTCCATCAACGCCGGGGAAAAGCGTGTCTGAGCGTCGATCAGGTAGCCGCGTTTGAGCAGACGTGGCAGGAACTCACCCAGGGCGCTATAGCCCAGACGCCGGTCGAAGGGGCCGGCGCCGGGATAGAGCATGGCATCGCTGGGGCCAGGTTGCAGGGAATAGCTCAAGTCACGAGCCAGCTTGCTGAATTCCCGGGCCTGGAGCTTGGAGGTCCGCATTTCCCGGGTGGCGGCGACCCCCAGGGCGATCAGCGCAATCAGCAATAGCAGCCAGAACAGGCGCCAGGCATAACGGCGCGGTCCGGTTTTTTTGGGTATAGGCGCTTCGTCCTCGCTGTGGTTTGGCACTGCGGTTTTACGCGAATCGGTCTGCCACAGAGCGCCCATAGTCGATTGATCCATTCACGCAGATTGATCGGACTTGTCTGAAGCTTAGTCGGTGGTGGCCGCGGGTGAAGAAATTGTGAAAGCAACTTGTCCTCGAACCGGGCCGTGGCAACCGGGCTGATCTGGAGTCGGTGGGAAAGTGCTGTGATAGAGCCTTTTCCCAGGTAAATACGCCCTAGGTAGGGGCATGACGATGCACCAGGGCTGTGCAATACTTCCGGCCCTTTCCGAGTGAGGTTTAAGGGCAAAAAGCAGGTAATGCTTCTCCGCGAAAGCGGTATTTGCCGAGATTTCTCTCTGAATTTAGCTACTTATAGAGTGAAAAGCCCTGTCGGGAGCTTTTTATACTGCGCACCCCGCTGATCTGGCAGGTCTTGTCCTACAGACGCGCCGTCCCACAAGGTCGGTCCGGTTGAGCACGCTATGGCTATCCGCCATGGCTTCGCAGACTCGGTGGTTCATATCCAATAACAAAATGAGGTTGTATCTCTATGTCAGTTGGCAACCAACTGCCCCACGGCGAGACCGCTCAGGGCGGCCCGCTGAAACGCGAACTCGGCGAACGGCATATTCGCTTGATGGCGCTGGGCGCCTGTATCGGCGTCGGCCTGTTCCTCGGCTCGGCCAAGGCCATCGAAATGGCCGGTCCGGCCATCATGCTGTCCTACATCATCGGCGGCCTGGCGATTCTGGTGATCATGCGCGCCCTCGGCGAGATGGCGGTGCATAACCCGGTCGCCGGCTCCTTCAGCCGTTACGCACAAGACTACCTGGGCCCGTTGGCGGGTTTTCTCACCGGCTGGAACTACTGGTTCCTGTGGCTGGTGACCTGTGTCGCGGAAATCACCGCGGTGGCGGTGTACATGGGCATCTGGTTCCCCGATGTGCCGCGCTGGATCTGGGCCCTGGCGGCCCTGGTGAGCATGGGCTCGATCAACCTGATCGCGGTCAAGGCCTTCGGTGAGTTCGAGTTCTGGTTTGCCCTGATCAAGATCGTCACCATCATCGCAATGGTGATCGGCGGCGTCGGCATCATTGCCTTCGGCTTCGGTAACGACGGCGTGGCCCTGGGGATTTCCAACCTGTGGACCCACGGCGGCTTCATGCCCAACGGCGTGACCGGCGTGCTGATGTCCCTGCAGATGGTAATGTTCGCCTACCTGGGCGTAGAGATGATCGGCCTCACCGCCGGTGAAGCGCGCAACCCGCAGAAGACCATTCCCAATGCCATCGGCTCGGTGTTCTGGCGCATCCTGCTGTTCTATGTGGGCGCGTTGTTTGTGATCCTGTCGATCTACCCATGGAACGAGATTGGCACCCAGGGCAGCCCCTTCGTGATGACCTTTGAACGCCTGGGGATCAAGACTGCTGCCGGCATCATCAACTTCGTGGTGATCACTGCAGCACTGTCCTCCTGCAACGGCGGCATCTTCAGCACCGGGCGCATGCTCTACAGCCTGGCGCAGAACGGCCAGGCCCCGGCCGGTTTCGCCAAGACCTCGAACAACGGTGTGCCGCGTCGCGCGCTGCTGCTGTCGATCTTCGCCTTGCTGCTTGGCGTACTGCTGAACTATTGGGTGCCGGAGAAAGTGTTCGTCTGGGTGACTTCGATTGCCACCTTCGGCGCGATCTGGACCTGGGTGATGATCCTTCTGGCCCAGCTCAAGTTCCGCAAGGGCCTGAGCCCGAGCGAGCGTGCTGCGCTGAAATATCGCATGTGGCTGTACCCGGTCAGTTCCTACCTGGCCCTGGCGTTCCTGGTGCTGGTGGTGGGGCTGATGGCCTACTTCCCGGACACCCGTGTGGCGCTGTATGTCGGCCCGGCGTTCCTGGTGCTGCTGACGGTGCTGTTCTACCTGTTCAAGCTGCAGCCCACCAACGCCCAGCAGGGTGCGGTGCGTTCGGCGTCGTGATCCCTCGCCCGGGAGGCTCTTGTCTTGAGCATCCCGGGCCAACGGCCTGACCTGAAGAATCCGGCGTCCCGCCAGGGCCGCCGGATTTTTTTTTGCCGCGGTTCAGCCTCCCAGGGTGCCGCTGGTATCGGCATCGAACACCGCCTTGGCTTGTCGGGCCAAGGGGGTCAGCAGGCTCAATAGCGCCGCTGCGTCATAGAGCTGTTGGGCTGCCAGGTTCACCGGGGTGGGATCGATGGGAATCAGCACTTCGGCATCGGCTGCGTGCAGCCAGATCGCCGTCACCTGCAGGGCAGGGATGAACAGCAACCTCAACTCGCAGGATTTTCCCAGCAGCAGGGGGGCCTGTTCCGCCAGGTTCAGGGCACTGATGGCGGACGCCGCCAGAGCGCCGTGATTGAGCGCCGCGAACTCGACCTTGCCGGCCACTTCCGTCAGTTGCGCGTCGGCAATGGATACGCCGCCGGCGAACACCAGGTAATGCCAGTCCCCGGTTGTGGCCTGGTCCAGGCCCTTGCCGCTGGCCAGGTCCTCCAGGCTGAGGGCGTAGCCACGAAATGCCTGGGACAGGCTCAGGGTGCCGGCATTGGCAAAGGCGCGGTTGACACCGAAACCCTGGGTGCGCAGGGCCGCCTGCAGTGCTGGGTGCAAGGTCTGGACGCCGTGGGTGGGCGCCTTGGGGTAAGTCAGTTGCATGACGCCTCCTAGTTTTTCCGAGTGAAGTAGGTGTGAGTCCAATTGCCGCCGCCGTTGTAGGAACCAGGGAAGCTGTTAAGGGCACGGGTCGAGTAACCGAAGATGGAGTCGGCGACCAGGATGTAGTTGCCGTCGGTGCCGTAGATCGTCAGGAAATGCGCGCCGCCGCCATACCAGGCGCAGCGCAGGCCGACGGGGCGGCCCATGCCGAGCTGGTTCTCGATGGCCGGCATCTGCATCCGGTTTTCCCGCATGCCGCCATAGCTGCGGGTGGTTCTGAGGGCCGAGTCCAGGTAGCCGTAGACGTTGCATGGCCCGGGCTGGCTGCAGCAGGAGTTGCGGCCCAATTCGGCGTTGGCTACCCCGCACTGGGTCCAGGAGCCGGTGCCGTAGTAGTTGCCGACCGAGGCGGATAGGGCCGCCCAGCACCAGTTGCTCTGGGTCTGCGGCTGCACACTGAAATTGAGTCGGGCGCCGGCCTGGGGCGCAGCCTCGGCGCGTGGGTCGACTTCAGCCAGTTGCAGATCGATCAGCGTACCGGCCAGGCATTGGGGCAGGGCCTGTGGGTTGCCAGTGGGGGTCAAGGTAGTGCTTAACATGTTCATCCTCCATGAATGAAAACCAGCCTCCGGCTGGTGTCGTTGTTGCCTCTGGGGCTACAGCAAGTAGCCGGACCCGGCGCTGGGTGCCGCGCTGTGCCAGCCTCGATGGCGTGCGCTGGCCGGGTCTGCAAGCAACCTTAGACGGAATATGCGTAAATGCAATTTAATTATGCGTTTATGCATTTGTGCGGGCGTGGATGTCCCTGATAAAGGGGGCGTCCACAGCCGGCCCCGGTCCGGGTTGTGGCCCCTTGTTGAGTGTCGACTGAGGCTAGACGTCGATGATCACCAGGGTGCCGTGGCTGCCGGGCAGTACGCTGTGGGCTTGGCCGGCTTCCACCAGGTACATCTGACCGGCCAGCACTTCTACAGTGGCCTGGCCAATGCCCAGGCGCAGGCAGCCCTGGGTCACCAGCAGGCCTTCGTTGTAGGCGTGGGTTTCTTCAGCGTAGGGCGCTTGGTCCATGCGCAGGACCTTGATGCGGGCCGGGCCGACCTGGCCCACCAGCGAGGATTGCCAGGGGCCGGGCAGTTGGCGGGACAGTTGCTCGAAAGACAGCAAGGGCATGGTGGAACTCCGAAAGGTCAGTGGTGGTTCGGTCTGCTTTCGGTGGTCCGGTCAAGCATCGGGAGGATGTCGGCTTCTAGAATTCGTCCATCAGCAACACGCGGCATTCGCGGGTTTGAAAGGCGTTGATCTGCGGTACCAACCGGGTGAAGTGTTCGGTGTTGCAGTGAGCGTCGAGGGCCGCTTGGTCCGGCCACTGTTCGACGAAGATGAAGTGCCCCGGGTCTTTCTGATCGACGAACAGATCGTAGGCAATGCACAACGGTTCCTGGCGGGTTTTTTCCACCAGTTCGGCGTACCACGGGCGCACGGTTTCCAGGTGTTCGGGCTGGATGAAATCTTCAGCGATGACCTTGAGCATTGCAATCTTCCTTGGGTGACGCCCGGCGCTCCCCGGCGATCGGGGAGCACTGGGCAATGGGGCTTAAGCGGCGGCTTCGGTGTTGGGTTCGAAGCTGTCGGCCCGGGCCAGTTGCCACATGCGCGAGTAGAACTCGCCGTTGACCTCGCCGGTGAGCAATTCGCCGGGCTTGAGGAACACATGCAGTTGGGAGAACAGCTTGATTTCGGTGGCGGACATGCGTCGCACCAGGTGTTTGGCTTCCAGTTGCGACGGGTGCTGCAGGCCGGCGGCGGCCAGCATCTCCGCCAGGGCCTTGAGGGTGTTGCGGTGGAAGCTATACACCCGTTGGGCCTTGTCCGGCACCACCAGGGCGCGTTGGCGCAGGTTGTCCTGGGTGGCGACACCGGTGGGGCATTTGTTGGTGTGGCAGCTTTGTGACTGGATGCAGCCGATGGCGAACATGAAGCCTCGGGCCGAGTTGGCCCAGTCGGCGCCAATGGCCAGGACGCTGGCGATGTCGAAGGCGCTGACGATCTTGCCGCTGGCACCAAGCTTGATCTTGTCCCGCAGGTTCAGGCCCACCAGGGTGTTGTGGACGAACAGCAGGCCTTCACGCATGGGCGCGCCGATGTGGTCGGTAAACTCCACGGGTGCCGCGCCGGTGCCGCCTTCCTTGCCGTCGACCACGATGAAGTCCGGGAGGATGCCGGTTTCCAGCATGGCCTTGGCAATGCCCATGAATTCCCACGGGTGGCCCAGGCAGAACTTGAAGCCTACCGGCTTGCCACCGGACAACTCACGCAGCTGCTGGATGAAATGCATCATTTCGATGGGGGTGGAAAACGCACTGTGGCTCGACGGCGAAATGCAATCCTCGCCCATGCGGATGCCGCGGGTGTCGGCGATTTCCTGAGTGACCTTGTGCTTGGGCAGTATGCCGCCGTGACCCGGCTTGGCGCCCTGGCTCATCTTGATCTCGATCATCCGCACCTGCGGGTTCTGTGCCTGGGTGGCGAAGCGCTCGGGGTCGAAGCGCCCGTCGGCGGTGCGGCAGCCGAAGTAACCACTGCCCAGTTCCCAGGTCAGGTCGCCGCCGTGCTCGCGGTGATAGGGGCTGATGCTGCCTTCACCGGTGTCGTGGGCAAAGTTGCCGAGCTTGGCGCCCTGGTTCAGGGCGCGAATGGCGTTGGCGCTCAGGGAGCCGAAGCTCATGGCCGAGATGTTGAACACCGACGCCGAATAGGGCTGGGTGCATTGCGGGCCGCCGACGGTGACCCGAAAACTGCTGGGGTCGCTCAGAGGAGCCGGGCGCATGGAGTGGCCGATGAACTCGAAGCCCGACTGATAGACATCGATCAGGGTGCCGAAGGGTTTGTCGGCGCTCTCATTCTTGGCTCGTGAGTACACCAGGGAGCGCTGGGCGCGGGAAAAGGGCAGGGCGTCGCTGTCGGATTCCAGCAGGTACTGGCGAATCTCCGGACGGATGCCTTCGACCAGGTAGCGGATGTTGCCCAGAATCGGATAGTTGCGACGTACCGCGTGGGGACTTTGCAGCAGATCGAAGATCCCCAGCAGGCTTAGCAGGCCGGTGACCAGGGTGAATGGCCAGAGCCAGTCGTGTTCGAGAAAAGGCAGGCTGGCGAGGGTGAATATCACGCAGGCAGCAAAGAAGGCGTAGCGGCTCAGGAGTGACAGGCTCATACGGTTTCCTTGGTTCGGACTCATCAGGTCAATCAGGCATCGGGTGCCTTGATAACGGGTAATCGACAGCGGCACCGAACAGCTGGAACGGTGGGCTGCACAGGCATTTCTTATAGGAATTCACGGCTGTGTCAGAGCGTTGCAGCCCAGCATACTGGCCCGCTGGGGCCTTACGGGCAAGCCTGAATCGGGGGAACGAGGCAGGAGTCAGACCATTTTTGTAGGGGCTTATTGCGATAAATTCTCGTTTAAGGCGGTTTTTGTTGTTACTGTATAACACTTGTTTTTCACCCCAGCCGCTGGAGACTCCGATGAAACCCAACATCCACCCCGACTATCGCCCTGTGCTGTTTCACGATACTGCCGCCGACGTGTTTTTCCTCATCGGCTCTACCGTCGATACCGACCGCACCTACCAGCACAGTGATGGCCAGACCTATCCCTACGTGACCCTGGACGTTTCCAGCGCCTCGCACCCGGTGTACACCGGCCAGCAGCGCAAGACCCAGTCCGAAGGCCGTATCGCCGGTTTCAACAAACGTTTTGCGTCCTTCAGCTCCAGCGGTAAAGCCGCTGCCAAGTGAGGTCCTTGGCGTCCATTCGCGCCGCCGTCCGTTGGAGCACTTTCAGCGGACGGATGGTATTAAAAAGCCATCATTGCCCTCGGAAATTCTTCTACGCTTGAAACAGGCAACAAGGATCAGTGTTGTCAGTAAAAAGAATGAAGGACATGTGCATCGATGTTGACCCGAGGTGTCTCATGGGTGAGCTGAACGTTGCCACAGTCACACGCCTGCCCGAGGTTCTGTTGGTGGACAGCCAGGACACGATCCTGCAGCGCCTGCACCAACTGCTCAGCTCCCATTCCTACGTGCTGCATCTTGCCCACGACGCCAGCGAAGCCCTGAAGATCATGGCCACCCGGGAGGTGGACCTGGTGATCAGCGCCGCCCATCTGCCGCAGATGGATGGCCCGACCCTGCTGGCGCGCATTCACCAGCACTATCCGGCCACCACGCGCATCCTGCTGACCGGTGACCCGGACCTGAAACTGATCGCCAAGGCGATCAATGAAGGGGAAATCTACCGTTACCTGAGCAAGCCCTGGGACGACCGGGAACTGCTGCTGACCTTGCGCCAGGCACTGGAGCACCAGCATTCCGAACGTGAGCGCCAGCGCCTGGAAGCTCTGACCCAAGAGCAGAACGCTGAGCTCAAGGCCCTCAATGCCCTGCTGGAAAAACGCGTCGCGTCGCGCACCGCGGAGCTGCAACAAACCGCCGACATGCTCGACCTGGCCTATGAGGAGCTCAAGCACAGCTATGCCACAGGCGCCGAGCTGTTCTCGCTGCTGGTGAACCAGCGTCTGCCAAGCGACAAGCAGACCAATCGCCGGATCATCGAACTGGTGCGTGCCTACTGCAAGATCCAGGGCATCGATGCCGTGGCTCAGCGCGACCTGGCCATGGCCGCGGCCCTGCACAACATCGGCAAGCTGAGTTGGAGCGACAGCATGATGATCACCCCGGCCGATTGGCTGCATCACCATGAGCGTGATCGTTATCGGGCCTATCCGGCGCAAAGCGAATCCCTGCTGATGACCCTGGAGCCGGTGCAGGATGCTGCACGCCTGATCCGCCATCACCAGGAGCACTGGGACGGCAGTGGCTTTCCCGATCACCTCAAGGGCGAGGCGATTCCCCTGGGCTCGCGGCTGCTCAAGCTGGCGGTGGACTTCATCGAACTGCAGTGCGGCCTGATTCTCGAACGGCACATGAACAGTGACGAGGCCCTGGTGTTCATCCGCAAGTACGCCGGCCGGCTGTACGACCCCGAGTTGGTGGAGGGGTTTATCCAAGTGTGCTCGGTCTACCTCAGCGATGTGACTCTGGGTGACCCTTCGGTCAAGGTCCTCGGCACCCGGGAGCTGGCGGCGGGCATGGTGCTGGCGCGTAACCTGAATGCCGACAACGGCATGCTTCTGCTCAACGCCGGCAAGGTGCTGAGCCTGCCCCTGGTGGACAAACTGATCGCCTTTGAAACCATGGAGGGCGCCCGTTACAGCGTGTTCGTCAAACTGGCGCGGGAGCAGCAGTCGGGGGCCTGAAAAGAGGGCTCCAACAACGGGAAAAATATCGCTGGCGGATGACGGCCCGCTGCCGGACATGTGATCCTTGCGCCTTCGCTCTCAAGGTTTTCAGGTTCCCATGTCGCTGTCTTCCGCCGTTGCACCCTCCATCATCCGTATCGCCGCTGCTCTGTTGCTGGGGGCCGATGGCCAGACCCTGCTGGTGCGCAAGCGCGGCACCCAGGCCTTCATGCAGCCTGGCGGCAAGATCGAAGCCGGCGAGCCGCCGGTGCAGGCCCTGGCCCGAGAGCTGGAGGAGGAACTGGGCCTGCGCATCGATCCGAGCCAGGCCCGCTATCTGCAACAGTTTTGCGCACCGGCGGCCAACGAGCCTGGACATGTGGTGCAGGCCGAGGTCTTTCTTGTTCGCATCGACACTGCGGTGACCCCGGCGGCGGAGATCGAGGAGGTGTGCTGGATCGATCCGGCCGGCGATGGTGATTTATTCCTGGCGCCGTTGACACGGGATCTGATCTTGCCGTTTTATCGCAAGGCCCAGGCGAGCCTCGCCTGATTCCTCATCGCCAAGGACTGCCATGATTCCACTCCACGACTACCTGATCTTCGCCGCGGCCTCGTTGCTGATGGTGCTGACCCCGGGCCCGAACATGATCTACCTGATTTCCCGTTCGATCTGCCAGGGGCGCAAGGCCGGGGTGACGTCGTTACTGGGGGTCGTGGCGGGTTTTTTCGTCCACCTGTTTGCTGCTGCACTGGGCCTGACTGCCGTATTCATGGCGGTGCCCATGGCCTATGAAGTGCTCAAGTGGGCCGGTGCCCTGTACTTGCTGTGGCTGGCCTGGCAGGCGCTCAAGCCTGGCGCGCGATCGCCTTTCGAAGCCCAGCAGTTGCCGGCGGACTCGCCCCGCAAGCTGGTGACCATGGGCTTTCTGACCAGCGCTCTGAACCCCAAGATCGCGGTGTTCTACCTGTCGATCTTTCCGCAGTTCATTCATCCCGAGCACGGTTCGGTGTTCTCCCAGAGCCTCATTCTCGGCCTGACCCAGATCAGCGTGAGTTTCTCGGTGAACCTGCTGATTGCCCTGTTTGCCGCAGGCATTGCCTCCTGGTTCGCCAGTAACCCCACCTGGCTGTCGGTACAGCGTTACTTCATGGGCTTCGTGCTGGCGGGGCTGGCGGTGCGGTTGATGTTCGAACAACGTCGAGCCAACTGAATGTGATGGATGGACGCCCCTCGATGAGCCTGCAGATCCAGCGCCTGACCCCTGACGATGTGGAGCAATACCGGGCCTTGATGCTCGAAGCCTATGACCGTCATCCCCAGGCGTTCACTTCCAGCGTCAGGGAACGGGAAAAGCTGCCCCTGGCCTGGTGGGCCGCGCGTCTGGACGGCGAGCTGGACCTGCTTCTGGGGGCTTTTTCCGAGGGGCGCCTGCTGGGGATTGTCGGTCTGGCCTTTGAACTTCGCGAGAAAGCCCGGCACAAGGCGACCCTTTTCGGGCTCTACGTCACGGGCGAGCAGCGTAGCTGCGGTCTGGGTTATCAGCTGGTGCAGAGGTTACTGACGCAGGCCGCCGATTATGAGGGGCTGCGTCTGGTGCAACTGACGGTAACGGCGGGCAATGACGCAGCGCTGTCCTTGTACCGGCGCTGCGGCTTTGTCCAGTTCGGGCTGGAACCCCAGGCGGTGTGCGTGGGGGAGGATTATCTGGACAAGATCCACATGTGGCGCGAAGTACCGCGGTGATCCTGTGCGCTGACAAGCCGGTTCCTGCGTGAGTGTGGGGCTCAGCGTACGACGCTGACGCCGTCCAGGGTCGAGAACGAGGTGTCCTTGGCGGTCAGCAGGAAGTCACGCATGTAAGGCGCATCCAGCATATCGGCGCGAATCGCCGCGTACAGGGTGGCGAATAGTCCCTTTTCACCCAGCCGCTTGGCCTTCACATAACCCCGTGAGCTGTATTCATGCAGAGCCCAGTGGGGCATGCCACACACACCGCGGCCGCTGGCCACCAACTGCATCATCATCACCGTCAGTTCCGAGGTGCGTACCTGCGCCGGTTCGATGTCCGCCGGCTCCAGGAAGCGGGTGAAGATGTCCAGACGATCCCGCTCCACCGGATAGGTGATCAGGGTTTCGTTCAGCAGATCTTCCGGGACTATGTAGGGCTTGCTTGCCAGAGGGTGCTGGTTGGCCACCGCAAGCATGGCTTCGTAGGTGAACAGCGGCACATAAGTGATACCGGCCAGTTCCAGGGGATCGGAAGTCACCACCAGGTCCAGGTCGCCCCTGGCCAGCGCCGGTAGCGGTGCAAAGGAGAAGCCCGAGGCCAAGTCCAGCTCCACTTCCGGCCAGGCGTCGCGGAACTGGTCGATGGTGGGCATCAGCCACTGGAAGCAGCTATGGCACTCGATGGCCATGTGCAAGCGGCCGGCGGTGCCGCCGGCCAGGCGGGCAATGTCACGTTCAGCGCCGCGTAGCAGCGGCAGGGTGGCATCGGCCAGTTGCAGCAGGCGCAGGCCGGCGCTGGTGAAGCGCACCGGCTTGGTCTTGCGCACGAACAGCGGCATGCCCAGGCGCTCTTCAAGCTCCTTGAACTGGTGGGACAGGGCGGACTGGGTCAGGTGCAGGCGTTCGGCGGCTTCAACCAGGCTGTCGGCTTCGCGCAGGGCGTGCAGGGTCTTCAGGTGACGGATTTCGAGCACCAGGGTCTCCATGAGTAAATTTTGTGATCAACACGAAAAGGTTGAGTTTGTCTCATGTTGGCCGAGCTGTCGACAATAGCGCCATCTTTTACAAGGAGGCACTTTCCCATGGCACTGGCCCACACCCTCGGTTTTCCCCGCATCGGCGCTGACCGTGAACTGAAAAAGGCCCTGGAAGCCTATTGGAAGGGCGACCTTGATCTGGCGGCGGTGCAAGAGGTCGGTCGTGAACTGCGGGCTCGGCACTGGCAAGTGCAAAAAGACGCCGGCATCGATCTGCTGCCCGTGGGTGACTTTGCCTGGTACGACCAGGTGCTCGGCCACTCCCTGACCTTCGGGGTGATTCCCGAGCGTTTCGACGGTGTCCGCGATGCCCAGGGCCGTCCGACCCTGGACACCCTGTTCGCCATGGCCCGTGGTGCCAGTGCTGGCTGCTGCGGGGAGCATGGGCAGGCGCAATACGCCCAGGAGCTGACCAAGTGGTTCGACACCAATTACCACTACCTGGTCCCCGAGTTCAGCGCCGATCAGCCGTTCAAGCTGAGCTGGGAGCAACTGTTCGACGAAGTCGATGAAGCCCATGCCCTGGGGCATCAGGTCAAGCCGGTGATCATCGGCCCCTTGACCTACCTGTGGCTGGGCAAGGCCAAGGGCAATGCATTCAACAAGCTCGATCTGCTGGAGCGCCTGTTGCCGCTGTACGGCGAGATCCTCAATCGCCTCAAGGCCCAGGGCGTGGAGTGGGTGCAGATCGACGAGCCGATCCTGACCCTCGACCTGCCACAGGAATGGAAGAGTGCCTTCGAGCGGGCTTACCACATCCTCCAGTACTCGCCGCTGAAAAAGTTGGTGGCTACTTACTTCAGCGGCTTGGAAGACAACCTTGGCCTGGCGGTGGGCCTGCCGGTGGACGGCTTGCACATCGATGCGGTGCGGGCTCCGGAACAACTGGGCCAGATACTGGACCGGCTGCCGACCTACAAGATTCTTTCGGTGGGCCTGGTCAATGGGCGCAACGTCTGGCGCTGCGAACTGGAGCAGGCCCTGCAACAGTTGCAGGTCGCCCAGGAGCGTTTTGGCGACAACCTTTGGGTCAGTAGCTCTTGCTCGCTGCTGCACAGCCCGGTGGACCTGTCTCGGGAAGACCAGCTGGATGCCGAGCTGAAAAGCTGGCTGGCCTTTGCCGTGCAGAAGTGCGGCGAGATCTCGGTCCTGCGTGATGCTCTGAACGATCCCCAGGCCCCTGCGGTGCAAGCGGCCCTGGCGCAAAGCCGGGAGGTCCAGGCCAGTCGTGCCCGCTCGCCACGGATTCACAAGGCCCAGGTCCAGGCCCGGATCAAGGCCATCAGCGCCGCCGACAGTCAGCGCCAGTCACCCTTCGCCCAACGTATCGAACAGCAGCGAGCGTGCCTGCAACTGCCGGTCTTTCCCACCACCACCATCGGTTCTTTCCCGCAGACTGCATCGATCCGCCTGGCGCGCCAGGCCTACAAGCAGGGCAAGCTGTCGCTCAACGACTACACCGATGCCATGCGCAGCGAGATTCGCCACGCAGTGGAGATTCAGGAGAGCCTTGGCCTGGATGTACTGGTCCACGGTGAAGCCGAGCGCAACGACATGGTGGAGTACTTTGCCGAGCAACTGGACGGCTACTTGTTCACCCGCTTCGGCTGGGTCCAGAGCTACGGCTCGCGCTGCGTCAAACCGGCGATCATCTACGGCGACCTGAGCCGGCCCCGGGCCATGACCGTGGACTGGATCCAGTACGCCCAGAGCCTCACCGACAAGGTCATGAAAGGCATGCTCACAGGACCGGTCACCATGCTCATGTGGTCCTTCCCGCGCGAAGACGTATCGCGCAAGGTCCAGGCCCAGCAACTGGCGCTGGCCCTGCGCGATGAAGTGCAGGACCTGGAACAGGCCGGGATCAAGATTGTGCAGATCGACGAAGCCGCGTTCCGCGAAGGCTTGCCTCTGCGCCGCGCGCAATGGCAGGAATACCTGGACTGGGCGGTGCAGGCCTTCCGCCTGAGCGCCTCCGGTGTGCGGGACGAAACCCAGATCCATACCCACATGTGCTACAGCGAGTTCAACGATGTGATCCAGTCCATCGCCGCCATGGATGCCGACGTGATCACCATCGAGACTTCCCGTTCGGACATGGAGTTGCTGCAAGCCTTCGAAGCCTTCGACTACCCCAATGACATCGGCCCGGGTGTGTATGACATCCACTCGCCACGGGTGCCGGACACTGCCGAGATGGTCAAGCTGATGAGCAAGGCGGTCAAACGCATTCCCGCCGAGCGACTGTGGATCAACCCCGACTGCGGCCTGAAGACCCGCGCCTGGCCGGAAACCGAAGCGGCCCTGGTGAACATGGTGGCCGCGGCCCGCCAACTGCGCAGCCAACTGGCCTGAGCCCCTGTAGTCGGCTTGCCGGCGAAGGCGATCATCAGCTCCTCTTCGTCGGCAAACGAAGCGCCGCCCGGCCGTCCCCCAACTGGTGACCGCTGGGCGGGCTTCATCAAACTGTCACGCAACTGTGGCAGCGCGAAACATCGAAGTTCATCAGACTCGCGCTCTACTGGGGTTCTGCGTTTCGGTGTTTTCCATGCGGGCAAGATTGTTTTCCACTGTCATCCTGCTGGCCGGGCTTTTGCTCGGCCAGTTGTCTTTTGCGGCCGCGCGCTGCGATGTCAACGTACCTACACAACGGGTCGACCTGGCGCAGGTGAGCCTGGCCTACCAAAGCATCGGTCGAAGTTCCGATCCGGCATTGCTGTTGATCATGGGCCTGGGTGGACAATTGATCCACTGGCCGGACGAAGTGGTGGAGGCCCTGTGTCAGCAAGGGTTTCGGGTGATCCGTTATGACAATCGCGACGTTGGCCTGTCCACCTGGCGCCAGGCCCCGGCCAGCGCCAACCTGACCTTCGAAGTGCTGCGTTACAAGCTCGGTCTACCGGTGGCCGCGCCTTATACCCTGAGCGACATGGCCGATGATGCCCTGGGGCTGATGGATGCCCTGCACATCGAGCAGTTCCATGTGCTGGGGGCGAGCATGGGCGGCATGATTGCCCAGCATCTGGCGGCCATGGCGCCACAGCGAATCGAGAGCCTGACACTGATCATGACCAGTTCCGGGGCCGAAGGCCTGCCGGCGCCGAACGAGGCTCTGGTGCAGTTGCTGTCCCGGCGCAATGCGCCGAACCGCGAGGCGGCCCTGGAGCAGCAGGCGGACTTGCTGGCGGCTCTGGGCAGCCCGAAGGTCGCGGATGACCGCCAGGTCCTGCTGCATCAGGCTGCGCTGTCCTATGACCGGGCGTTCAACCCGGAAGGCGTCAAGCGCCAGATCATGGCGATCCTCGCGGAGCCGAGTCGGGTGGCCTTGCTCAAGCAACTGCGGGTGCCGGCGCTGGTGGTGCACGGCACCGCCGATCCGCTGTTGCCGGTGATGCATGGGGTGCATCTGGCGGCGCAGATCCAGGGCAGCCAGCTGAAACTGATTCCGGGATTGGCCCATCGTTTTCAGGAAGCCTTCAAGGCGCCGTTGCTGGCGGCGGTGCTGCCGTATCTGCAGACTCATCGTGCCGACACTTCCCATTGGGCGCAGATCGAGCCGCTGGATAGCGCAAATGTGCTGTAAGGCGATGGGCCTGTAGGAGCCGGCTTGCCGGCGAATGAGGCAACACCGTCTCAACGAACGATCTTGTCCACCTGAATGCCCAGCTTTTTCAGGCGGTACCAGAAGCTGCGTTCGGAAATACCGATCATCTGCGCCGCTGCCGCCTGGACGCCGTTGCTTTGGTGGAGGGCCGCCAGGATGTAGGCCCGCTCCACTTCGGCCAGGGCCGCGTCCAGGTCGCTGGGCACTTGCGGGCCGACGCTGAGGGCAACGCTGCCCTCGGCTCCGGTCGGCGGGGTGTCGAACAGATAGCCCGGCAGGTCACTCTCTTCGATGACCGGGGCGCGGGCGACGATGGTGGCCCGCTCCACGCAGTTCTGCAGTTCGCGGATGTTCCCTGGCCAGCTGTAGCAAGCCATGGCCTGCAGGGCTTGTGGGCTGAAGCCGGTGATGCGCTTGCCGGCGGTGGCCCCCAGGCTGTGGGCGAAGTGGCGGGCCAGTGGGGCGATGTCCTCGACCCGCTCGCGCAGCGCCGGCAAGGGAATGGGAAAGACGTTGAGGCGGTAGTACAGATCCTCGCGGAACTCCTTGTTGGCCACGGCTTCCAGCAGGTTCTTGTTGGTCGCGGCGATCACCCGCACATCGACCTTGCGCTCCCGGGGATCGCCCACCGGCTCGATCACGCGCTCCTGCAGGGCGCGGAGGATCTTGGCCTGCAAGGCCAGGGGCATGTCGCCCACTTCATCGAGAAACAGGGTGCCCTTGTCGGCCTGCTGGAAGCGTCCGACCCGGTCCGCCACGGCGCCGGTGAAGGCGCCCTTGCGGTGGCCGAACATCTCGCTTTCCAGCAAGCCTTCGGGAATGGCCGCGCAATTGACGGCGACAAAGGGTTTGTCCGCGCGATTGCCGTGCTTGTGGATGGCCCGGGCGACCATCTCCTTGCCAGTGCCGCTTTCTCCGGTCAGGAGAATGGTGGCGCTGCTCTCGCGTACCGAGTCCACCGCCTGCAGTACCTGGCGAAAGGCCGGGCTGTCGCCCACCAGGCTGTCGAACTGCTGGTGCTCGTCGAGTTCGGCGCGCATGCGCTGGTTGTCTTTGAGGATGTCGCGAAACTGCAGGGCCTTGCTGACGGTGATGTCCAGCTCGTCGATATCGAAGGGCTTGGCAATGTAGTCGTAAGCGCCGTTGCGCATGGACTGCACGGCGTTCTTCACCGTGCTGTAGGCGGTCATCACGATCACCGGCAGGTTCGGGTAGCGCTGCTTGATTTCCCCCAGCAGCTGGGGCCCGTCCATCCCCGGCATGCGCCAGTCGCTGATCACCAGGTCGATGTCTTCCTGCTCCAGCACCTTGAGGGCATGCAGGCCATTGCCCGCCGTGAACACCTGGATGCCGTTCTGGCTCAGGGCCGAGGACAGCAGGTCGCAGAGTTTGGGTTCGTCATCGACCACCAGCAGGTTATGCGTCATCAGTGTCCTCGTCGTCCTCTTCACCGTTGGCCGGAATGTACAGGCTGAAGGTGGCGCCGGCATCTTTTTCGCTGATGCACTCGATGTGGCCGTCATGGCTTTCCATGATCGAATAGACTTTCGCCAGGCCCAGGCCGGTGCCCGAGGCCTTGGTGGTGACGAATGGGGTGAAAATGCGCTCCAGCATGTCCGGCTCGATGCCCTGGCCGGTATCGCTGACGCTGATGATGGTTTCGTCTTCCTGCTGGGCGATGCCCAGGGTCAGGCGGCCGCCTTCGGGCATGGCGTCGATGGCGTTGAGGATCAGGTTCAGGCAGGCCTGCTTGAGCTGCCGGGCATCGGCGTGGATGGTCGCCCCCGGTGCCTGGTCGTCGATCCGCGCGTCGATATTGTGGGTCGCCAGTTCCGGGGTGCAAAAGCCCAGCAGATCCTCCACCAACGGGCGTACCAGCTGTGTGGCGCGGATCGGGGCGCTGGGCTTGGCGAAGTCGAGGAACTCGGTGATCAGGTCGTTGATCCGGCTGACTTCGCTGATCACGTATTCCAGGTGGCGCTTGTCGTTTTCCGGCAGGTTGGCCCGACGGTGCAGCAACTGCGTCGCGGTCTTGATGATGCCCAACGGATTGCGGATCTCGTGGGCCAGGCCCATGGCCACTTCACCCAGTGCGTGCAGGCGGTCGCGACGGCGCAACTGGCCCTCCAGGTGCTGCAGTTCCCCCAGGCGCTCGCTCATGTGGTTGAAGGTGCTGCTCAGCTCCGCCAGTTCGTCGCCACCGATCACCGGCACCCGTTGCCGGTAGTCGCCGGCGATTACCGCCTGGACACCCTTGGACAAGCCACGCAGCGGCCGCGTCAGGCGTTGCGAGACCAGCCAGCCGACGCACAGCGAGGCTGCCGAGCTGAGGAGGAAGATCAGGATGAACAGGTTGCTCTGGTTGACCAGGCCCACCAGGCTGCTGTGGCGCAGCAGACCGCTGAAAATCACCCCCACCAGGTCGCCGCTGTCGTTGAAGATCGGCCGGTACAGGCCACTGTAGCGGCTGGTGAACTGCTCGGTCGGCTGACGGGTGGCGCGCAGGATGTCTTCAATCTTGTGCGGCACTCGGGGCGGGTGGTCCTCGAAGCGCTGGGTGGCGAAGATCTCCGAGAAGTCATCGGCCTTGGCCAGGTACAGGCGCAGGTCCAGCGAATGCACATCGGCCACGCTGGTGAGGAAGCTGGCGTCCAGGTAGGTGGCGATCAACAGCTGATAGTCGACCCCGTCGAGCTGGGTCTGGAAGGTCGAGACCACCGCCCCGGTGGCCACGCCGCCGACCTGGATGGTCTGCAGCACGGCGTTGGAAGCGGTGCTGATCTGCCCCACCACGTCGTCGGCGGCGGTGGTGAACATCACCTTGTGGTCGCTCTTGCGGATCAGTGCCACCACGTCGATGCCCATGGAGTCGGCAATGTCGGCTGTGAGCTTGTCGTGCTTGGCCGCGTTGCGATCGGTGGGGGGACGGGTATAGCGCAGGAACAACTGGGCGATCCGCGCGTTGTCATGGAGGATCTCGGTGATCTCGTCCTCGACGATCTTGGTGGATTCCTGCAGCCAGATGCGCACGTTGCTGTCGAAGATTTCCGACAGGGTGGTGGCTGCCAGTTCCGCGGCAATCATGGTGGGAATCACACTGACCAGCCAGAACGCCAACACCAGCTTGCGCTGCAGGCTCCAGCGGGAGATGGCGAAGGGGCGGGGCGGGCGACGATCTTTTCTGGTCATGTACTTTCGCTTATTGCAGCAGCCATGGCGGGGTCGGAGCGATCCGGGCGGACAAAGCGTTTTATCACCTTGAGCAGGGCATTGAGCAAGGGATTGCGATGTCGGAAAAACAACATGTTACCGGTGAAACGACAACCCAGGCGCAACTTGCTGGCGTAACCGGCCTGACCACACTCGTACAAGGGAATGCGCTGCTGGATACAGTAGTCGACATTGGCCAGCCAACTGCGCGAGTAGAGGTTGTGTTCGCGACTGAGATTGAGGTCGTGGGCAAAGAACTTGTCGATCAGCCGATGCTGGTCGACGAGCACCAGGTTGAATGCCACCAGTTGGTCGTTGACCCAGTACAGGACGCAGGCGGCGCGATCTCCCAGTTGCTCGAGGGTGCCGGTGAAATAGTCCGCCGGCAGGCGTTCGAACTGCAGGTCGCTGCGATTCAGGGTCGCCTCGTACAGGCGCATGATGTCCGGCAGCACGTCGTCGATCCGCTGGCGCCATTCGATGCGCGGTCCTGGGGCGCGCAGCTTGCGCCGCAGGTCCTTGCGGGTGGATTTGCCCAGGGTGCCCAGATACGCATCGATCGAGGCGAAGGGCACCGGGAGTATTGCGCTGGGCAGGCTCGGCATGGCCTGCAGGCCGGCGGCCAGGCAACTGGCGGCCCATTGCGGGTCGTTGCTGGGCGCGTCCTTGACCGCCATCAGGCCGATGCCGAAGCTGTCGGCATCGCGCCGTGCCAGCTGCAGCAATTGTTCCAGCAGGGCCTGCCGGCGCTGGGGTGGAACATGGCTGGCGGTGCCGGCATGGCACTGTTCGGCCACCGGCGAGCCGATGGCGTAAAGGCGCAGTTGCAGGACCCCGGGCCACTGGCGTTCCAGGCGTTCGGTGAAGCGTTTGGCCAGGCCCGAAACCGTGGTGTCGAGCCGATACTGAGTGGTGAAGGCCGGGGCCACCGCGACCAGGGTCGAGCCTTCGTAAAGTGCCAGGTAGCGCCACTGAAAGTCGGCGATGGCGGCTTTTTCCACGGCCAGGTAGTAGTCCCAATCCTCCAGGGCCTCTGGGAAACAGTCATTCCAGGCGCTGCGTTCAATGGCCTGGATGGTGGAATAGGCTTGGGCGGTAATCACGTCTCTTCCTTAAGTCATGCCAGCTGTCGGTAGTCTTCGCGCACCGCAGGTGCAACCACTCGCTGCTGGATGAAGTCCGCGCTCAACTCGATCACCCGCTGGTATTGCAGGTCCACGGTGATCATGTGATAGCAGTTGTCGAGGAGAATCTTGGTCACCGGGCCGCCGAGCTTGCGCTCCACGTAGTCGGCGTTCCAGGGACTGGTGATGTCGTCCTCGCTGGAGTGCAGCACCAGGGCCGGGGTCATGATCGAAGGCATGCGTTTCTTGACCACGGCGTTCATCCGATGCAACTCGCGCACCGTCACGCCCTCCATGGTCAGGAGTCCGGCATTGCTGCTTTCGCCGGCCTTCATCTGTTTCTCGACAATGGCCCGCAGGCGTTCGTTCTTGATGCCGTAGGGCGGTTTTTCCTCGAAGCGGCAGATGTGCACGCCGAAGGGGATCTTCATCAGCAACGGGGTGAGGAACGCCAGCTTGTTGATGCTCCAACCGTCGTACTTGAGGGTTGTGGAATACATCAGCAGGCCGCTGATCTGCCCCGGATGTTCGGACGCCAGGTACATGGACATCACTGCGCCCATGGACAGGCCGCCGACGAACACTTGCTCGTGACGCTGCTGCACGCCGACAAAGGTCTTGCGCACGCCCTCGTACCAGTCCTGCCAGCCGGTGGCCTGCAGGTCGCTGTTGTCCCCGCAGTGCCCGGGCAGGGTCGGTACGTACACCGTGCACGTACCGTCCTTGACCAGGCCCTGGGCCACCCGACGGAGTTCCGTCGGGGTGCCGGTCAGGCCGTGGATCAACAAGACCCCGACCGGACCCGTGCCGAGAACGAAGCCGGCGTCGCCTTCGCCCAGATCGATCTCAGCGGCGCTCATCGCTTCATGGCCCGATCCAGCAGGCGGTCCAGCAGCGCGATGCCCAGGTCGATTTCCGCGTAGCTGATTTCCAGCGACGGGGCCAGGGTGATGACGTTCTTGTAGTAGCCGCCCACATCGAGGATCAGGCCCAGGCGCTGGCCGTCGATTTCGATGTCGCCCTTCATGCCTTCCTCGACCATGAAGTCCAGGGTCGCCTTGTCCGGAGTGAAGCCGTCAGTGGTGCAGATTTCGCAGCGCAGGGCCAGGCCCAGGCCGTCGACGTCGCCGATGATCGGGTAGCGCTTCTGCAGGTCTTGCAGGCCGGCCAGGAAGTATTTGCCCTTTTCCATGACCATCGCGCCGTAGTCGATCTCGCTAGTCATCTTGAACATTTCCAGGCCCACCGCAGTACCCAGCGGGTTGGAGGCGAAGGTGGAGTGAGTCGATCCCGGTGGGAACACGCCCGGGTTGATCAGCTCTTCACGGGCCCAGATACCGCCCAGCGGGTTGAGGCCGTTGGTCAGTGCCTTGCCGAACACGATCACGTCGGGTTTGACGTCGAAGTGCTCGATGGACCACAGCTTGCCGGTGCGGTAGAAGCCCATCTGGATTTCGTCCACCACCATCAGGATGCCGTGCTGGTCCAGCACATGCTTGAGTTCGCTGTAGAAGTTCATGGGCGGGATCACGTAGCCACCGGTGCCCTGGATCGGCTCGACGTAGAAGGCCGCGTATTCGCTTTGGCCGACTTTCGGGTCCCAGACGCCGTTGTATTCAGTCTCGAACAGGCGGGCGAACTGCTGCACGCAGTGGCTGCCGTATTCTTCCTTGGTCATGCCCTTGGGGCCGCGGAAGTGGTACGGGAACGGAATGAACTGCGCGCGCTCGCCGAAGTGGCCGTAGCGGCGACGGTAGCGGTAGCTGGAGGTGATCGACGAAGCGCCCAGGGTGCGACCGTGGTAGCCGCCTTCGAAGGCGAACATCAGGCTCTTGCCGTTGGTGGCGTTACGCACCACTTTCAGCGAGTCTTCCACCGACTGCGAACCGCCGACGTTGAAGTGCACGCGACCGTCGAGGCCGAACT
Organism: Pseudomonas sp. JDS08PS003; assembly: GCF_045013505.1. Taxonomy (NCBI): domain Bacteria; kingdom Pseudomonadati; phylum Pseudomonadota; class Gammaproteobacteria; order Pseudomonadales; family Pseudomonadaceae; genus Pseudomonas; species Pseudomonas sp. JDS08PS003. The sequence continues at coordinate 5,776,302 of NZ_CP120724.1, read as the reverse complement.
TCTTCTTGGCGTCCACGGCAATCATTTCCGACAGTTCGATCTTGCCTTTGTGCAGGTACTGGCTGGCAATCTGCGGCAGGGTGTCGATCTGTTGCTTGAGGGCATTGTTCAGGCGCGGGTTGGCGTAGCCGAAGTTCACCGCCGAGTACCACATCTGCAGGTCGAGGTAGGCCTGGTCGCTGGTGTCCCAGACGTAGGAACCTTCGCAGCGGCTGAAGATACGAGGGGGTTCGATGTAGTGAACGGTATCGCCGTAGGAGCAGTACTTGGCTTCTTTTTCCAGAAGGATCTGGTCTTCTGGGGTAGCGATGCGGATATCAGACATGGTGGAAGAGTTCCTGGGTTTCAAGGGAGAAATTGGTCGCGTTGGCCGCGTTGTTCGGCAGTTTTGCCAACAGCGCCGGCAGTTCGGCGAAGGAGTCGAACCGAGCGTGAGGAATCTTGTTGCGTTCGCAGTAGTCGGCCAGGCGATCCTTGGCGAAGACGAAGTCGGCGGTGGAGGCCACGCACATGTCCGACTGGCCATCACCGATCACCAGCACGCGTTTGCCCCGTGGGGTGGATTTGCACTTGCAGTTGCCGGAGGCGGCGCGGCAGGCGTCGCTGGCGTAGGGAAAGTCGATGCGCCAGCTGTTGTGGTCGACCTGGCGCAGGCGGTTGGCGAGGATCGGCAGCAGGGTCACGTAGTTGCGTGCCAGGATGCGGGCGATGCCTTGCTCGATGCCGTCACTGACCACTTCAATGGAAGCGCCCAGGCCGATCACGTGATCGACGAAGTCGGGGAAGTCCGGGTCGATTTCGACACTGTCGAAGTAGCCCAGCAGTTCGGCGGGCGAAGCCTTGACCAGGGCCAGTTGGCGGCTGAGGCATTCTCGGGAGCCGATGTGACCGTCCAGCCATTCCTGCTCTATGCCTTCCCAGCTCGGGTCGGCGAAGCGTTGGAGAACGTTATCGATCACGTCGGCGCGGGAGATGGTCCCGTCGAAGTCACATACGATATGCCAGTGCATCATCTGCTGTTACCTGTTGAATAAGAGCGCTGTTTGCGCTTGCGGCAGGGGTACAGCAGGGACTGTGCCAAGTTGCGATAACCCAGCAGGGCTGGGGCTCTGGCGAGGGTGGCGGGAGATTTGTAGGGTTCTTGCTACAATTTTTGTAGGTTGCTACAAACAACATCAGTGCTTGCGCCCGAGGGGCGCTCTGATGATTGATGCGCGCATGTTCAGACAAGGAAACTCATTCATGCCCCGGCTTTCTTCCCCCGCTTTACTCGCCGGCTTGCTGTCGCTGACCGTTGCCTGTGGTGCCTTTGCCGATTCCGACATCACTGGCGAACTGGGCCTGGGCGTCGGCTATCAACCCCATGACCCCACGGGCAGCAGCTATGACACCGTGCCGTTGCCATACCTGGACCTGGACTGGGGCGACGTCAGCCTGAGTACCGACGACGGCCTGACCTGGGATGCGTTCAAGGGCAATGGTTTCAGCGCCGGCCCCTATATCAACTACCTGCAGGGACGTAACGCCGACGGCGACCTGCGCGGCTTGCGGGACGTGCGCGACATGGCCGATGTCGGGGCTTTCGTGCAATACGCCCCTGACGACTTCTGGCGGGTGTTCGCCGCCGTGGGCCAGGCCGTCGGCGGTGCCGGTGGCCAGGGCGGCATGCTGGGCAAGGTCGGAGGCGAGATCGGCTACCCCTTGGGCATGGGCATCATCGGCAGCAATAACCTGACCCTGCACTTTGCCGACGCCCGTCAGAGTCAGACCTTCTATGGCGTCAACGCCAAGGAAGCCCTGGCTTCGGGTATCGATCGCTACAGTGCCGGCGGCGGCCTGCAGAACTTCAGCCTGAGCCAGAACATCCAGGTGCCACTGGGCAACAACTGGTCGCTGGTGGCCAGCGCCAGTTGGATCCGCCTGGTCAACTCCGCGGCGGACAGCTCCATCGTTCGCCAGCGGGGCGAGGTCAACCAGGGCCAGGTGCAGACCGCCATCAGCTACAAGTTCTGAGGCACACTGCCGCAGGCCGCAACCCGGCCTGCGGCGCTTCCAGGGAAAACTGGTCTGGCCTTTGCAATGACGGCCATGTACTCAATTTCTCAGGAAGTTTTTCATGGCTCGACCTGCCTACCGTCTACTGGCCTATTCCCTTTGGGACCTGATTCCGATTGTCATGGCCGTGGCGCATTTCGCCTTCGTCCTGTGGCTGGTGCTGGATTTCCACGCCCTGTCCTGGTGGTTCATCGCCCCGGCAGCCCTGCTGTATTCAGTCAGCCTGTCGTGGAGCATCAACAGCATTTCCCACAACCAGATCCACAACGCCTATTTCACCCCCGGGTGGATGAACCGTGCCTTCGATCTGCTGCTGTCGGTGACCATAGGTTTCTCCCAGACCCTGTACCGCGACATTCACAACCGTCATCACCGGGGCAACTCCGATCTGCCAGACGCCCACGGCAAGACCGTGGACCCGCTATCGATCTACCTGCATGGCAAGAATGGCCAGCCGGACAATCCCTGGGCCTACACTTTTTTGAGCTTTTTTCGCGACGATCCCAAGGAGATCTATCAGGAAATGCAGCGCAAACGGCCTGACGATGCACGTTGGGTAAAAGTGGAGATCGGCGTCACAGTGGCGTTCTACCTGGCCCTGGCCCTGTATGACTGGCATGCGGTGCTGGTACTGCTGCCGTTCTGGTACCTGGGGCAGTCGCTGTCGTCGCTCAATGGCTACTACGAGCATCTGGGGGGCAATCCGGACCTGCCGATTGCCTGGGGCGTGAGTTCCTATAGCCCGCTGTACAACCTGATCTGGATGAACAACGGTTATCACGCCGAGCACCATTACCGGCCGAAAATGCATTGGACCAAGGTCAAGGCCTTCCACCGCGAGATCCGCGAACAGCAGCGGGCGGCGGGGGTGAAAGTGATATCCGTATCCCACGGCCTGGGATTCCTGGTTGCCCACCGCAAGGCCTAAACCCCGTGGCTGTAGGAGCTGGCTTGCCAGCGAAGGGGCCGGCAAGATCGCCTTCGCCGGCTAGCTGGCTCCTACACAACATCCCTTCGCTTTAGCAAAGAGGCCCTCAGGCCTCTTCTCCCTCCGCCAAGAGGGCAATCCCGCCAATGATCACCAAGACCCCGACCCAGTGCAGCAGGCTGATCTGTTCGCCCAGGCCCAGCCAGGAGCCCAGCAGCACCACGACAAAGACCAGGGAACTCAAGGGGAAGGCCAGGGACAGGCTGCTACGACGCAATATCAGCATCCACACGAAAAATGCGCCGATATAGCAGGCAATTGCCAGCAAAACGCCAGGATTGACCGCTACCGCCGCCAGCCATTGCAGGTTGAAATCCATCTGCCCCAATTGGTCGCCGCCGACCTTGGTGGCGATCTGGCCGGCGCTCTCGAAGCCGATCAGCAGGGCCCAGAGCACGATGGTGCCCAGACGCTCGTGCAACCAGCCGTGGGAGGTGTTCGAACTCATGAAACGTTTCCTTCTATTCGTTGAATAAGGCTCAGGTACTGGCCACGCAAACCAGCATCACCCCGGCGGTGATCACCAGCGTACCCATCCAGCGCCGCCGGCTGACGGTCTCGCCCAGCACCACCTTGCCCGCCAGTACCACGCCGCAATAGGCCAGGGCCGCAGCCGGAAACAGTAGGCTCAGAGGGGCCCGGGACAGGGCTTCGAGCCAGACGAAAAACTCGATCACATAGGCCCCGATACCGCACCACAGCAGAGGGGCATTGAACACCTGGCCCCAGAAGGCATTCAGGCGAAAGCCGCCTTCCAGCTCCGGCAGGCGGTCCAGACCGAGCTTGAAACAAAGCTGGCCGATGACGTCCAGGACAATGGAAAAGGCGACTAACAGAACAACGGTCAAGGTCACGGGAACAGCTCCTCGAACAGCGAGATCAGGGCTTCATTGGTTACTGAGTTGCGCAGCAGGTCGTCCTGGCTCCAGCGTTCGGCCGGAGGTTGATCGGACTTGGCTTCCCAGCGCTTGAAGGCATTGCTGAAGGCCGGCTTGGCGAACTCGCCGCAGACATCGATGCCCAGGACCCGCTTGCGCGCCGCCAGCTCGCGCAGCGCCTGCAGCAAGTGGGTCAGGCGCATGCCGCCCTGGTCCCAGTTGGTGGCGGCGTCCTCGCTGGCCAGCACGTCCTTGTCGATGGTGATCCATATCGCCTCGGTGGGCAGGCTATCAATCATCTGGGTCAGGAAGGCTTGCCAGTCCAGGTCCGCCAGGTTGCGCCAGTGCAGGTGGTTTTCCTGTTGCTGGTGCCCGGCACCGTCACCGACCCGGCCCCAGACCTTGGACGGCGCATGTTGCCAGGGAAACAGCTGCAGCTTGCCGTGCTTCAGGGCGCCGAGGTTGCCGCCCCGCAGTTGCGGGTTGTGCAGGTCTTCACTGCAGGGGCCCAGGGTGACGATGCGCTGGATATTCGGCAGCTTCAGTGCCCGGTTGACCCAGGAACCGCAGTGTCGGCGGGGGGCGAAGCGTACCCAGTCCGGGTGATTGTCGAAGTGGATCAGGCTGACCGGCTCGGGCAGATCGCTGAGAAAGGCCGGGGTCAGGTGGTGATAGTCGCCGGAGCCGACAAAGAAGATTTCCGGTTGCGGGCCGCTGTGCCGGGGGCGTTGGCCCAGGCGCTCGCGGAAATGACGGTAGGTGCGTTCGGTGGACCAGAGTCGCAGCTTGGGGCCCAGGTCCAGCAGGTCCAGGCGTCGCGCCTGGCCGCTTTTCAGGCGCCGCACTATGGGCTCCTGGGCGGTCAGGCTGTGGTCGAGATCTAAGATGTTCAAGGTGTTCTTTACCCATGGCAGCGCCCTCCATAAAACTGCGTGATCAGGCTGAAACGCAGGCTGGGCGGGCTTTACAGGGTAAATGCAAGGGTCGGGCCAGCCCCGCTCCCGCAGGCGCCGGCTTGCCGGCGAAGAAGACGTCGGCCGGTTCGCGAGCAAGCTCGCTCCTACGGGAGTGGAGGGGACTCAGGCGTGGAGGCGCACCCAGACGCTGACCAGGATCGTCGCGGCTATCAGCCAAGCCACGGCAGCCACTGCCAGGGACGCTTCCAGGCGCAGGCGGTCGACCATCACATAGAGTGTCGCCAGGTAGACGAAGTAGGGAATGATCGACCACATGCCGAACAGGATGGTGGTCTTCAGGTCATCGAGGGAACGGCCCTTGCCGACGATGTAGTGGGCAATCAGGGCAAAGGTCGGGAACAGCGGCACCAGGCCGGCGATGTAGTAGTTCCGGGTCTTGGCCAGGGCCGCCAGAATCACCACCACCGCCGCGCCCAGGGCGGCCTTCAACAATAGATCCATAACGGGTGCGCCTCGGGTCAGTGGCTCAGGCCGTACTTCTTGACCTTGTCGAACAGCGTGGTCTTGGCCATGCCCAGTTCCTGGCTGGCCTGGGTCAGGTTGCCGCCGCTGCGCTGCAAGGCATCGTTCAACAGGTTGCGTTCAAAGGCTTCCACCGCTTCGGCGAAACCCAGGCCCTGGGCACTGCTGCTGCCGGACTTCTTGAACGCCGGCAGGCCGAGGGCAAAGCGTTCGGCGACGTTGCGCAGCTCGCGCACGTTGCCCGGCCAGTCGTGGCTCATGAGGGTCGACAGGGTCTGGTTGTCCAGCTCTGGTACGGCGCGGTCGAAACGCAGGGACGACTGCTGCAGGAAGTGCTCGAACAGTTGCAGGATGTCCTCGCGGCGCTCGCGCAGGGGCGGGAGTTCCAGGGTCACTACGTTGAGGCGGTAATACAGGTCGCTGCGAAATTCCTTGGCCCGGCTCAGTTCGTCCAGGTCCGATTTGGTGGCCGCGATCACCCGGCAATCCACGGCCACGCTCTGGTTCGAACCGAGGCGCTCCAGGGTCCGCTCCTGCAGTACTCGCAGCAGTTTGATCTGCAGATTGATCGGCATGCTTTCTACTTCATCGAGGAACAGCGTGCCCTGGTGGGCGTGCTCGATCTTGCCGATACGACGTTTGCCGGCCCCGGTGAAGGCGTTGGCCTCATGGCCGAAGATTTCGCTTTCGAACAGATTTTCCGGCAGGCCGCCGCAGTTCAGGGCGACGAACTGTTGCTGGTGGCGGCGGCTGAAGTCGTGCAGGCAACGGGCAACCAGTTCCTTGCCGGTACCGGTTTCGCCCTCGATCAGCACGTTGGCCGAAGTGTCGGCGACATTGGCGATCAACTCCCGCAGATTTTGCATGGCCGGCGAGCGACCGATGATCCGCCCTTCCAGGGAGCTGCGTTCGGCCAACTGGCGGCGCAGGGAAGTCACTTCCCGGGCCAGTCCCCGTTGTTCCAGGGCGCGGCGGGCCACGTCCACCAGACGTTCGGGAGAGAAGGGTTTCTCCATGAAGTCGTAGGCGCCTTTCTGCATCGCCCCCACGGCCATGGAAATATCACCGTGACCGGTGATCAGCACCACCGGCAGGCTGCGATCCCGGGCCTTGAGTTGGGTCAGCAGTTCCAGGCCATCGATGCCCGGCAGGCGGATATCACTGACCACGATGCCGGGAAAGTTCTCCCCGACCTGGGCCAGGGCTTCTTCGGCGCTGCCCACGCCAATGCAGGGAATGTCTTCCAGGGCCAGGGCCTGTTGGCAACCCAGCAGGACATGGGGGTCGTCTTCGACGATCAGCACGGTCAGCTCGTTGTTCATATCGGCTCGGCTTGATTGGGGCTTGCCAGGGGCAAGCTGAGGACAAAGGCGGTGCCGCCGCTTGCCGGATGTTCCACCCCCAGGTTGCCGCCGGTGGCGGCGGCGAGGCTGGCGGACAGGGTCAGGCCCAGGCCCAGGCCCTGTTCGCCGGGTTTGGTGGTGAAGAAGGGTTCGAACAGATGCTTGCGCGCTTCGGCATCAATGCCGTGGCCGTTGTCGCGTACCCGCAGACGATACTTGCCGTCGCCGGGCTCGCCTTCCAGCCACAGTTCCGGCGCCGGTTGTGCCTGCATGGCGTCCAGGGCGTTGCCGATCAGGTTGACCAGAATCTGTTCCAGGCGGGTCTGGTCGATCTGCAGGGTCTGCTCGGTGAAGGCCCGGTGCAGTAACAGGGGCAAGGGTTCGATGCGTGCGTTGAGGAGTTGCAGGGCGGCGTCCACGGCCTTGTCGAGGCTGGCCTGGCCCTGGTCGTCGCCGCGGCGGGCGAAGGAGCGCAGGCTGGCGGTGATGCGGCCCATGCGATCAATCAATTCGTTGATGGTCTTGAGGTTGGCGCTAGCAGTGTCCAGGGCGCCGCGCTCAAGGAAACGTACGGTGTTGCCGGAGAGGGTACGCAACGCTGCCAGGGGCTGGTTGAGTTCGTGGGCGATGCTGGTGGACATCTGGCCGATGGCCGCCAGCTTGCCGGCCTGGACCAGTTCGTCCTGGGCTCGGCGCAGGGTTTCTTCGGCCTGGCGGCGTTCGCGGATCTGCCCCTTGAGACGCTCGTTGCTGGCCCGCAGGTCGGCGGTGCGTTCGGTGATCCGTCGTTCCAGCTGGCTGTTGGCTTCCTGCAGGGCTTCTCGGGCGGCCAGGCGGGTGGCGATGACCTTGCGCCGTTCATTCCAGGCGATCAGCAGGAAGGCCACCAAGGCAAAGGCCACGGCCACCAGGATGCCTTGGTTGATGGCTTCCCGGCGCAGGTCCTGCAGGGGCGTAAGCAGGGTGAAGTTCCACGGGGTGTCGCTCAGCGGCCGGGTCTGGGACAGGTAGCTGATGGCCTTGTCGTCGGACACCAGTTCGGTGTTGGCGGGAAAAGTCAGCTTCTCCACACCTTCGGCCAGGCGTTCTCGGGCCAGGGGTTCCAGTTCGTTGAGGGGGAACCAGTAGTACTGCAGGCTGCGGGCCAGGCGTTCCTTGGTGTCGTCGCTCAGGGGACGAACCGACTTCAGGCGCCGCGCCGGGTCGCTGGAGAGGATGATGATGCCGTTCTCGTCACTGACGAAGGCTTCCAGGCGGGCCCGCTGCCAGCGTTCCTCCAGGGCCTCCAGGCGCACTTTGACGACCGCCACGCCGATGATCTTGCCTTGTTCTTCCAGGCCGTGGGCCAGGTAGTAGCCGGGCTCGCCGTTGGTGCTGCCGATGCCGTAGAAACGTCCGGGCTGGCCACGTACGGCGTTCTGGTAGTAGGCGCGGAAGGACAGGTCTTCACCCAGGTAGCTGTCGACATCGCGCCAGTTGCTGGTGGCCAGTACCCGGCCGGTGGTGTCCATGACATAGATGGCCCGGCTGCGGCTGCGGCGATTAAGGCCTTCGAGGTATTGGTTGACGGTTTGCCGGTGCTCCGGCGAGGGATCTGCCAGCAGTCTGGAGACACTGGATTCCAGCTCCAAGAGGCTGGGCAGATAGGTGTATTTGCTGATCTCGCTTTCTACGGCGCGGGCGTGCAGTTCCAGCTGGCGTTCGCCATTTTCACTGAGGCTGCGAATGCCGTTGTGCTCGCTGATCCAGAAGCCGACGTAGCCCAGGCCGATCATCAGCAAGATGACCAGGGGCGGTAGAAACAGGTGACGGATCAGACGGGGTTTCACGGCGAGTGATGGCGGCGCGGCGCGATAGAGAGTGGGGTCGCATTTCATCACAGATGCCTTGGGTCAACCACTGCGCAGTGTCTGTAGGAGCCGGCTTACCGGCGATAAGGGCGGCGCTGACGATAGGGGAGTCAGATGCCGTCCCATCGCAGGCACGCCGGCGCCTACAGGAACGCGGGTTTTAGTGCTGCAGGATCTTCTCGAGGAAGTGCTGGGCACGTTCGGAGCGGGCGCTGATATCGCCGAAGAACTCTTCTTTCTGGCAGTCTTCGATGATCTGGCCCTTGTCCATGAAGATCACCCGGTTCGCCACTTTGCGGGCAAAGCCCATTTCGTGGGTCACGCACATCATGGTCATGCCTTCCTGGGCCAGTTGCACCATCACGTCCAGCACCTCGTTGACCATTTCCGGGTCCAGGGCCGAAGTGGGTTCGTCAAACAGCATGACGATCGGGTCCATGGCCAGGGCGCGGGCGATGGCCACACGCTGTTGCTGGCCGCCGGAAAGCTGGCCCGGGTGCTTGTGGGCATGGGCGGCGAGGCCGACGCGATCCAGCAGTTGCAGGCCTTTCTTGGTGGCCTCTTCCTTGCTGCGGCCCAGGACCTTGATCTGCGCGATGGTCAGGTTTTCGGTGATGGTCAGGTGCGGGAACAGCTCGAAATGCTGGAACACCATGCCCACGCGAGAACGCAGTTTCGGCAGGTTGGTCTTCGGGTCGGCGATGGAGGTGCCATCGACCACGATGTCGCCTTTCTGGAAGGGTTCCAGGGCGTTGACGCATTTGATCAGGGTGGACTTGCCCGAGCCGGACGGCCCGCAGACCACCACCACTTCACCTTTCTTGACCTCGGTGCTGCAATCAGTCAGCACCTGGAAGTCCCCATACCACTTGTTGATGTTCTTGATAGAGATCATACGGCGAACCTTTTTTGCAGACGCTTGACCAGCAGCGAGGCGGCAAAGCTGATTGTGAAATACACCAGACCGGCAACGATCAGGAATTCATTGGAGCGGCCGATGATGTCGCCGCTGGAGCGCGAGGCGTTGAGGAAGTCCACCAGGCCCACGGTGTACACCAGGGAGGTGTCCTGGAACAGGATGATGCTCTGCTGCAGCAGCAGCGGGGTCATCTTGCGGAACGCCTGGGGCAGGATGATCAGGCGCATGGTCTGGCCGTAGCTCATGCCCAGTGCCTGGGCAGCGCCCATCTGGCCCTTGGGAATGGACTGCACGCCGGCACGGACGATTTCGCAGAAGTACGCCGCTTCGAACATCATGAAGGCCACGATGCAGGAGGTGAACGCACCGATCGGGGTGTCTTCGCCGGTGATCCAGCGCAGCACGAACGGCACCGCCAGGTAGAACCAGGTGATCACCAGCAGCAGCGGAATCGAGCGGAAGTAGTTGACGTAGGCACCGGCCAGGTTCGACAGCAGCTTGTTGTGGGACAAGCGCATCAGTGCCAGCAAGGTACCGAGGACGATCCCGCCGACTACGCCCATGACCATCAGCTTGAGGGTCATCAGCATGCCGTTCCACAGGCCGGGAATGGCCGGGATGATGCCCGAGAAGTCGAATTCCATTATTTACCTCCCACGGAGATCAGGCCGGGGACCGATACTTTTTTCTCTACCAGGCGCATCAGCAGCATCAGGCTCATGTTCAAGGTGAAGTAGATCAGGGTAGCCAGGGTGAAGGCTTCGAACAGGTTGGCCGAGAACTCGGCGGTCTGTTTGGTCTGGGCCAGCAGTTCCATCAAGCCGATCAGGGACGCCACGGAGGAGTTCTTGAAGACGTTGAGAAACTCTGAGGTGAGCGGCGGAATGATGATCCGGTAGGCCTGGGGCAGCAGCACGTTCCAGTAGATCTGCGGCAGCGAGAAGCCCATGGCACGAGCGGCGGATTCCTGGCCGCGTGGCAGCGCCTGGATGCCGGTACGAACCTGTTCGCAAACCCGCGCGGCGGTGAACAGGCCCAGGCACACGACAACGCTCAGGTAGGCCGAGGTGGTCGGGTTGAGGTCTTGCTTGTACCACTCCTGGAGGTTGGCCGGCAGCAGGTCCGGTACCAGGAAGTACCAGATGAACAGCTGCACCAGCAGCGGCACGTTACGGAAGATCTCCACGTAGACCGTGGCGATGCCCGACACCAGACGGTTCGGCACGGTGCGCATGACACCCAGGATCGAACCCAGCAGCAGCGCGATGATCCAGGCCACCACGGCGATGGCGATGGTCCAGCCCAAACCGGTGATGAACCAGTCGAGATAGGTCTCGCTGCCCACGCCGGTGGACTTGAAGAACACGCCCCAGTCCCAGTTGTAATTCATTAGGGTTACCCCTCAGATCGTTCGATGTACAAGCACCCGCCTGGGGACGTCCGTTCCCGCCTGATCATGACGATCAGGCACACACGATCGGCTCGATAACCACCGGTTCGAGTGTTTCCAAAAAAATGCCAGCAGGTAGTGACAGACTCCTGAAAGGGCAGGGCCCCTTCAGGAGATAAGGTTAGTCAGGAATCAGGACTTTTTGTCGTCAGCCGCTTTGTCGGTCGGGTTGGCGATCAGGGCCTTGAGCTCGTCGCTCATCGGGAACATCAGGTTCAGGCCTTTTGGTGGGATCGGCGATTGGAACCACTTGTCGTAGATCTTGTTGATTTCGCCCGATTTGTAGGTGGCGACGATGGCGTCATCCACGGCTTTCTTGAACGGGGCATCGCCCTTGCGCACCATGCAGCCATAGATTTCGTAGGACTGAGGAGTACCGGTCACGGCCCAGTCGGCAGGTTTCTTGGCCTTGGCCATTTCACCGGCCAGTAGCGCGTCGTCCATCATGAACGCAACGGCGCGGCCCGACTCCAGCATCTGGAACGACTCACCGTGGTCCTTGGCGGAAATCACGTTCATGCCCATCTGCTTGTCGGCGTTCATCGCCTTGAGGATGCGCTCGGAAGTAGTGCCGGCGGTGGTCACCACGTTCTTGCCTTTGAGGTCAGCGAAATCCTTGTAGGTCGAGTCCTTTTTGGACAGCAGACGGGTACCGATTTCGAAGATGCCGACGGAGAAGTCGACCTGTTGCTGACGTTCGACGTTGTTGGTGGTGGAACCACACTCGACGTCTACGGTGCCGTTCTGCACCAGTGGGATACGGGTCTGGGAGGTGACCAGGTTGTACTTGACCTTGAGGTCAGGCATGTCGAGGTCTTTCTTGATCGCTTCGACGATTTTCAGCTGGATGTCGTGGGAGTAGCCCACTGGCACGCCGGAAGCGTCAGCGATGTAGGAAAACGGGATGGAAGCGTCGCGATGTCCGAGGGTGATGGTGCCGGACTCTTTGATTTTCTTCAGTGTGCCGGTGAGCTCGGCAGCGAAAACTGGAGTGCTAATCAGAGCGGCAGCGATAGCTGCGCCCAACAGATGGGGAACGATGCGCATCAATATTTCCTCGACATTTGTTTTTTTTATGAAGCCAGTTCGACGGCTCTTTTATACAGCGAATGCCTTGACGGCTCCTGTTGTGTTGGCACGACAGGCATTCGTCGCACAGTGTAGAGCATGAGTCGTGCCAGACCCATTGATCATGTTCAAGGCCTTGATTTCAAAGGGTATTAAATATTTATTGCGAAGTTTTTTGCAGCAGGTTATCCGGTTATCCGAATCCTCTTCGGGGTTGTGTTCGGAAAACCGAATGCGCGTCCGACACCTGTAGGAGCCGGCTTGCCGGCGAAACGTTCAATGCGTCGCCCATAAAAAAGCCCCTGAACCTTAGGGTGCAGGGGCTTTGTCTATCCGAGCTACTCAGGCTGCCTTGATCTTGCCGCGGTTGTGCTCGACCTTCTGTAAGTAGTCTTCCAGCTGTTGCTGTTGCGCCGCCGTGGTGAACAGGCCGAGCTTGCTCCGGCGCCAGAGGATGTCCTGGGCCTTCAGTGCCCATTCCTCTGCACACAGGTAATCCACTTCACGGGTATAGAGTCCGCCACCCAGGTGTTCGCCCAGGTCGCTGAGGCTGTGTACGCCCTCCAGCAGGCGCCAGGTGCGGCTGCCGTAGGTGGTGGCCCAGCGGCGCGCGATCTGGCTGGGCACCCAGTCGAACTTCTTGCGGATGGCTTCTGCCAGGGCCTGTGGCGTGCTCATGTTCTCGCCGCCGGGCAGGGTGGCTGTGGCGGTCCAGCTGGGCTTGGCCTGTCTGAAGTAGGGCGCCAGTTGCGCCATGGCTGATTCCGCCAGCTTGCGATAGGTGGTCAGCTTGCCGCCGAACACGGACAGCAGCGGAGCCTCGTCACCCGTGGCGGACAGGGCCAGGGTGTAGTCGCGAGTCACCGCCGAAGGGTTATCGGATTCGTCGTTGCACAGCGGGCGAACCCCGGAATAGCTGTGCTGGATGTCGCTGCGGCTCAGTTGCTTCTTGAAGTGCGCATTGACCACTTGCAGCAGGTAATCGGTTTCTGCTTCGGTAATCGCCACCTTGGCCGGATCGCCGGTGTATTCCCGGTCGGTAGTGCCGATCAGAGTGAACTGGTCGAGGTAGGGGATGGTGAAGACGATGCGCTGGTCTTCGTTCTGCAGAATGTGCGCGTGTTCGCCTTCGTACAGCTTGGGCACTATCAGATGGCTGCCCTGGATCAGGCGGATGCCGTAAGGCGATTCCAGCTTCAGATCATCCTTGATGAACTTGGCGACCCAGGGTCCTGCAGCGTTTACCAGGGCTTTGGCGGTGATGGAGAACAGGCTGCCGTCGGCACGCTCCAGATCCAGTTGCCACAGGCCCTTGCTGCGCCGGGCGCTGACGCAACGGGTCTGGGTATGTACGTGGGCGCCGTGCTCGCGGGCGGCCATGGCATTGAGTACCACCAGGCGCGCATCGTCGACCCAGCAATCGGAGTATTCGAAGCCTTTGGTGATCTCGGCCTTCAGGGCGCTGTCAGCGCCGAACTTCAGGCTGCGAGAGCCTGCGAGCTTTTCCCGCTTGCCCAGGTGGTCATACAGGAATAGGCCGGCGCGAATCATCCAGGCCGGGCGCAGGTGCGGCCGATGTGGCAGGACAAAACGCATGGGCTTGACGATGTGGGGGGCCTTGGCGAGCAGCACTTCACGTTCGGCCAGGGCTTCGCGCACCAGACGGAACTCGTAATGTTCGAGGTAGCGCAGGCCGCCGTGGATCAGCTTGCTGCTGGCCGAGGAGGTATGGCTGGCCAGATCGTCTTTTTCGCAAAGGAACACGGACAAGCCGCGACCTGCCGCATCCGCGGCAATTCCAACACCATTGATCCCACCGCCGATGACGGCGATATCGTAAACCTCGGAAAGAGGGCGCGCGGGCAAGGTAGAAGTGGGCATCGACAGGCCTCGTGTTGCTTGGATATTTGAATTCGAACATTAATGTTCATTTTCGAAAATACTAGCGCATAAAGATGAACGCATCCAGCGCGCCTCGATTGAAAAAACTGATCGAAGCAGGGCTAAAGGAAAGTTTTCGAACATTATCGAGGAGTAACTGTAGCCGCTGATGTTGCTTTGGGCTGTAGGGTGGGGATCGGCCGCGGCGATTTCGAAAGCGATGAGGCGTCGAGGCTCGTCGTTCGAGTGCGGCCGGATCCGCAGGGTAGGGGGGGGTCAGACCACTTCGAGGCGGATCTTGTGTTGGTTGAGCAGTTGGCTCAGGGCCGGTACCGGTTGCTGGTCGGTGACCAGGCAGTCGATCAGGCTGATGGGGCCGAGGCGGATCATGGCGTTGCGCCCGAACTTGCTGGAGTCGGCGGCGAGGATTACTTGTCGGGCGTTGGCGATGATCGCCTGGGATACCCGCACTTCCTGATAGTCGAAGTCCAGCAGGCTGCCGTCCTCGTCGATGCCACTGATGCCCACCAGGGCGAAATCCACCTTGAACTGGTTGATGAAGTCGACACTGGCCTGGCCGACCACGCCGCCGTCACGGCGGACATTGCCACCAGTGAGCAGCACATCGAAATCATCCTTGGCGCTGAGCATTGAGGCCACGTGCAGGTTATTGGTGATGATCTTCAGATGGTTGTGGTTGAGCAGGGCGCGGGCGATGGATTCGGTGGTGGTACCGATGTTGATGAACAGCGAGGCGTGATCGGGGATCTGCGCGGCAACGGCTTCGCCGATGCGTTGCTTTTCGTCGCGCATCTGGTCGGCGCGCATGGCGTAGGCGGTGTTTTCTACGCTGGAATCATAGGCCGCGCCGCCGTGATAGCGGCGCAGCAAATTGGCTTCCGCCAGCTGATTGATATCGCGGCGGATGGTTTGCGGAGTAACAACGAACAGCTGGGCCAATTCCTCGATGCTGACGTAACCGCGTTCGCGGACCAGATCGAGGATTTGTTGCTGACGGGGAGGCAGATTCATGGGGCTTCCTTTGGGCTGCCGTGCAAAATTTGCCCATGATGCCGCAGGAATCCCCTCCCGACCAGTTACAAGCAGTTACCAATCCACGGCTTGGCTTATTTGACCTCGTCGTGGGGTTCCCAGTCGCGGGTGCGGCTTACCGCTTTCTTCCAGCCTGCGTACAAGCCTTCTTTTTCCGCTTCCGCCAGCTGTGGTTCGAACTCGCGCTCGATCACGGCCTTGCCCCGCAGTTCCTCCAGGCTGCCCCAGAAACCGCAGGCCAGGCCTGCCAGGTAGGCCGCGCCCAGGGCTGTGGTTTCGCGCATTTGCGGGCGTTCAACCTGAGTACCGAGAATGTCCGCCTGGAATTGCATGAGGAAGTTGTTGGCTACCGCGCCGCCGTCCACCCGCAGGGCTTTCAGGCGTTCGCCGGAATCCTGCTGCATGGCGTCGAGCACGTCGCGGGTCTGATAGGCAATGGATTCCAGGGCGGCACGGATGATGTGGTCCACGCGTACGCCGCGGGTCAGGCCAAACAGTGCGCCACGGGCATAGGGGTCCCAGTAGGGAGCGCCCAGGCCGGTGAAGGCTGGTACCAGGTACACACCGTTGCTGTCCTTGACCTTGCCGGCGAAGTATTCGGTGTCATGGGCGTCGTTGATGATTTTCAGTTCATCACGCAACCACTGCACAGTGGAGCCGCCGTTGAATACTGCGCCTTCCAGGGCATAGGCCACTTCGCCGCGGGGGCCGCAGGCGATGGTGGTGAGCATGCCGTGCTGGGATTTCACCGCCTTGTCGCCGGTGTTCATCAGCAGGAAGCAACCCGTGCCGTAGGTGTTCTTGGCTTGGCCCGGCTCGACGCACATCTGGCCAAACAGCGCGGCTTGTTGGTCGCCGGCAATACCGCCGATGGCGATGCCACTCTTGGTGCGGCCATAGATTTCCGACGAAGACTTCACTTCCGGGAGCATTTCCCGCGGGATGTCCAGCACCTCCAGCATCTTCGCGTCCCACTCCAGGGTGTGGATGTTGAAGAGCATGGTGCGCGAGGCGTTGGTGTAGTCGGTGACGTGGGTCTTGCCGCCGGTGAATTTCCAGATCAGCCAGCTGTCGATGGTGCCGAACAGCAGTTCGCCGCTACGGGCGCGCTCGCGGCTGCCTTCGACGTTGTCGAGGATCCACTTGAGCTTGGTGCCGGAGAAGTAGGGGTCGGTAACCAGGCCGGTGGTGTCGCGGATGTAGTCTTCCAGGCCGTCGCGCTTGAGCTGCTGGCAGATCTCGGTGCTGCGGCGGCACTGCCAGACAATGGCGTTGTAGATCGGGCGGCCGGTGGTCTTGTCCCAGACCACGGTGGTTTCACGCTGGTTGGTGATGCCGATAGCGGCCACTTGGTCGTGATGCAGGCCGGCCTGCGCCAGGGCTTCCACCATCACCGCACTCTGGGTGGCGAAGATTTCCATTGGGTCATGTTCGACCCAGCCGGCCTGTGGGTAATGCTGGGCGAATTCACGCTGGGCAGTGCAGACCACGTTGGCATCGCGGTCGAAAATGATCGCCCGGGAGCTGGTCGTACCCTGATCAAGGGCAATGATGTAGTTCTTATTCTGAATGTCGGTCATGTCGATTGCCTTGGACGAAATAAGGGGTTGGAAACAGGCGCGTGATCGATTTGGGCAGGATCACGCGCCGCGAGATTCAAGAAACTTTGACTTTGCCCTCTACGGCCGGTTCGGCCTCGGAGGCGGCGACAGCGCTGGGCAGATGCCGGGCAATCAGCCCGCGATAGGCCGCAGCACCGAGGCAGGCACCGAGGATCGGGGCAAAGATCGGTACCAGGAAATACGGAATGTCACGGCCACCGGTGAAGGAGATTTCACCCCAGCCAGTCACGAACGTCATCAGTTTAGGACCGAAGTCCCGTGCCGGGTTCATGGCGAAGCCGGTCAGCGGGCCCATTGCGCTGCCGATCACGGCAATCAGCAGGCCGATCAGCAGTGGCGCCATCGGGCCGCGAGGCAAGCCGTTGTTGTCATCGGTCAGGGACATGATCACCCCCATGAGAATCGCGGTGATCACCACTTCCACCAGGAACGCCTGGGCAGTGGACAGCGCCGGGTTGGGGAAGGTGGAGAACACCGAAGCCAGTTCCAGGCTGGCCTGGGAGCCACGGATCATTTGGTGGGATTGTTCGAAATCGAAGAATAGATTGCTGTACAGCGTGTAAACCAACAGCGCCGCGCAGAAGGCGCCGGCAACCTGGGCCAGGATATAGAACGGCAGTTTGCGTTTTTCAAAGTCGGCGAACAGGCACAGAGCGATGCTCACGGCTGGATTCAGGTGCGCGCCGGAGACCCCGGCGGTCAGGTAGATCGCCATGCTCACGCCGATCCCCCAGATGATGCTGATTTCCCACAGACCGAAGCTGGCGCCCGCGACCTTGAGCGCGGCGACACAACCGGTGCCGAAGAAGATCAATAGTGCAGTACCCAGGAACTCGGCCATGCATTGGCCCGATAGCGACGGTTGTTGCAGAGCAGTTGTCATTGTGAACCTCGATTTTTGTTGTTGTCTGGCGCTGCTGCAAAAGGCATGGAGCGCGACTTCCAACGAAGACGGAATCCCCATTCCGGCCTCGTCTTGCTACTGGGTGCAACCTTGGATCTACCGCAGGATATTCAGAAACGAAAAAATATAGACAAGAAACACCGCTGTCAAAGGTCGAAAGTGAACGAGCGGTCATTTTATAGATATCAATCAAATGAATGATCCTGGGTCGCAGTCTCGGGAGTGACAGAAGTCGCAGTGCTGGCAGCTACGAGGGGCGGTTATCAAGGCTTGTAATAGAGCCTTTTGCTGATGAATGGCCTAAAATTCGCCCGCTCGGTTTTGCCTTTTTGTCCCCACTTGGAGCTGCCATGACCCCTGCACTGGACCTGCTGAAAAAAGTTCGCGCCGAACATCGCATCCACAGTTACGAACATGACCCCAAGGCTGCGTCCTACGGCCTGGAGGCGGCGGAGAAGCTCAATCTCGATCCGGCGCAAGTGTTCAAGACCCTGCTGGCCAGCAGTGAAAAGGGCGAATTGCTGGTGGCGGTGGTGCCGGTCGTCGGAAGTCTTGACCTGAAGGCCCTGGCCCAGGCAGCCGGGGTCAAGAAAGCCGAAATGGCCGACCCGGCCGCTGCCCAGCGTGCCACCGGTTATCTGCTGGGGGGCATCAGTCCGCTGGGGCAGAAGAAGCGACTGCGGACCTTTATCGACACCAGTGCCCAGCCTTTCGCCAGTATTTTCGTCAGTGCCGGTCGTCGTGGCCTGGAGGTGGAGCTGGCCGCGGCCGTGCTGGCCGAGCATACCCAGGCGAAGTTCGCCGACATCGGTCGCCCTTGAGCCCGGGCGTCGGCAGCGGCCCGGGCTGCTGTATGCCGGAAAATCTTCCCTTCTGTGTCTGTCGGGTTCCTTGTTCCGAAGCTCATGCTGGCGGCCGACTATCCAAGGAGAACGGTTATGCCGCTTGAGTTCCAGCAGATCGATGCCTTCAGTGACCGCCCCTTCACCGGCAATCCGGCCATGGTTTACCGGCTTGATGCATGGCTTGACGATGCGCTGATGCAGCAGATCGCCGCCGAGCACAACCTGGCGGAAACCGCTTTTGTGGTGCGTGAGGCGCAAGGCTGGCGAATCCGCTGGTTTACTCCGACCACTGAAGTGCCACTGTGCGGGCACGCCACCCTGGCCAGTGCTTATGTGTTGTTCGAGGTCTACGGCGAGCCGACGCAGCGCATCGATTTTCAGAGCCGTTCCGGGCCCTTGAGCGTCACCTCTGAAGACGGGCTGCTATGGCTTGATTTTCCTTTGCGCAGCCCCCGCAGCCAGGCAGGGCTGGAGGAGGTGGCGCGGATTCTGGGCGCCCCAGTCGTCGAGTTGCAGGGCGCCAATGAGCTGTTGGCGGTGCTGGAGTCGGAGCAGGCGGTGCGTGATTGTCGGCCGGATATGGCGGCGCTGGCGAAGCTGCCCTGGCCCGGAGTGATTGTTACTGCGCGTGGAGACCGGCATGACTTTGTCTCGCGGTATTTTGCTCCGGCCATTGGCATCGACGAGGACCCGGTGACCGGTTCGACCCATTGCTGCCTGACGCCTTATTGGGCAGGGCAATTGGCTAAGCAGCAGTTGAGCGCTTATCAGTGTTCGGCGCGAGGTGGAGCGTTGTTCTGTCGGTTGGAGGGGGAGCGGGTGAAGATCGGTGGCCATGCGCGGCTGATTGCCAGTGGGCAGTTGTATCTGGAATGACGGCGGTGGGTTTTTTTGCCGGCAAGCCGGCTCCTACAGTGCGCTGTTGTAGGGGCTGGCTTGCCGGCGAAGGCGGCTCAATGTGCGCTGCTGTAGCGGCGCACTCCTGAATCGCTGTGCGGAATCTGCGCCGCGGTGCTGCCCGAAGCCTGAAACAGCACCAGATGTTCTGCGGCGACCCGAATGCCCACATCCGCTCCAACCTGATGATCGGCATGGCTGGGGAAGATCGATTCCAGCTGGCTGCCGGTCGGCAGTTGCAGGCGATACAGGGTCGAGGCGCCGAGGAAGGTCTTGCCGACGATCCGCGCTTTCAGGGCGCTGTCCGGTGCATAGACGATATCGTCGGGGCGCAGCAGTACGTCCACCGCCCCACCTGCCGGCCAGGTGTAGGCTCGGTTGCCCTGCAGCACACCCAGTTCGGTCTGCACCGATTCCGGGCTGCTCAACTGGCCACGAATGAAGTAGCCCTGGCCAATGAAGCTGGCGACAAAGGGCGTCTGCGGTTCGTGATAGAGGTTGTAGGGCGTATCCCACTGTTCCAGGCGACCTTCCTTGAACACCCCGACCTGATCACTCACGGCAAAGGCTTCTTCCTGGTCGTGGGTGACCAGGATCGCACTGGTACCCCGAGCCTTGAGGATGTCGCGCACTTCATGGCTGAGCTTGCGGCGCAGTTCACCGTCGAGATTGGAGAACGGCTCGTCCAGCAACAGCAATTGTGGTTCCGGCGCCAGGGCGCGGGCCAGGGCTACTCGCTGCTGTTGGCCGCCAGACAGTTCGTGGGGGAAGCGCTGGCCAAGGTTCTTCAGGTTGACCAGTTCCAGCAATTCAGCGACCACCCGGTCTTTCTGCGGGTGCTTGCGGATGCCGAAGGCAATGTTGTCCGCCACACACAGATGTGGGAACAGGGCGTAATCCTGGAACACCATGCCGATCCGACGTTTCTCCGGCGCCAGGGTGAAGCCGGCGCTGGAGATGGTTTCGCCGGCCAACTGGATCTCGCCCTCGTGTACGGGCTCGAATCCGGCGATGGCCCGCAGGGTGGTGGTCTTGCCGCAGCCGGATGAGCCCAGCAGGCAGCCGATGTCACCGGCATTGAGGTGCAGATTGAGGTTTTGCACCACCCGTTGGTCCTGATAGCCGCATGCCAGATTGCGCAGGTTCAGCAGTAATGGCTGGCTCATGCGTGGTGGTACGCCGGCTCGACGAGAAACTCGAGCAGGGCCTTTTGTGCATGGAGACGGTTTTCCGCCTGGTCCCAAGCTACCGAGCGTGGGTCGTCCAGCAGGTCGAGGCTGATTTCCTCGCCACGGTGGGCGGGCAGGCAATGCATGAACAATACGTCCGGCGCTGCCAGGTCGAGCAGGGTGCGGTTCACCTGGAATGGTGCGAACAGCTTGAGGCGCTTGGCGGTTTCCTCTTCCTGACCCATGGAGGTCCAGACGTCGGTGCTCACCAGGTGGGCGCCCGTCACCGCTTCGCGAGGATCGCGGACGATGGTCACGCGATCGCCGGCCAGGGCGACAAATTCCGGGTTCGGCTCGTAGCCCTCAGGGCAAGCGATGCGCAGTTGGAAATCGAACTGCATGGCCGCTTCTATATAGCTGTTGCACATGTTGTTGCCATCGCCGATCCAGGCCACGGTCTTGCCCTGGATCGAGCCGCGATGTTCGAGGAAGGTCTGCATGTCCGCCAGCAGCTGGCAAGGGTGCAGGTCATCGGACAGGCCGTTGATCACCGGTACCCGGGAATTGGCCGCAAATTCGGTCAGGGTGCTGTGGGCAAAGGTTCGGATCATCACCGCATCGAGCATGCGCGACATGACGATGGCGCAGTCGCCGATGGGCTCGCCGCGTCCCAGTTGGGTATCCCGTGGCGAAAGGAAGATGGCCTGGCCGCCCAGTTGGATCATGCCGGCTTCGAAAGACAGTCGGGTACGGGTCGACGACTTCTCGAAAATCATGCCGAGCACACGATTTTTCAAGGGCTCGAAGAGTACGCCGCGGTTACGCAGGTCCTTCAGCTCGATGCCACGACGAATCACACTGACCAGCTCTTCGGGCGTGCAATCCATCAGGGAGAGAAAGTGCCTTGCGCTCATCATTAACTACCTTTTTGCAACGGACCGCAGATTCTCAAAGCCTTGTTTAATCGAACAACGGGCTGGACCTGCGGCGAAAGCCGCACGGGGCGACGAAATAGGGGAAGGCGCGATCTTATAATTAAATGTCGCGTCTTACCAATAGTGCTACGGCGATTACGGGCATGAGAGGTCAGGACGCGATTGCGCTGACGCTTTTGAGACCAGTTTCCAGACAGCAGCCGGGCATTTGTACACTGCCCCGACGCGCCTTGGCAATGCAGCGGGGCGCCGGCTGTACGCTTGCAGTCGTTTTCTGACCTGTGGGCCGAGATCGCTATCCTGGGCATTTTGAGGGGCGCCAACCTGAAACATTTCCTAATGCAAAGTGCTGAGGTTATAAAGGCGAATCTGCGGCAGGGATAGGTGTGCGATGGAGTCCAAGGAGCAACAACTGATGACGCTGTTGGGGCTCACGGCCCGGGCGCTCACTGACATGACTGCCTCAATGACTGCGTTTTCTTTCGAATTGCTGCGTAGCGAGGATCCAGTGACCCGTGCTGCCGCGCGCAAGATGGTCGATCGGATGATGACCCTCAGCACCGGGCTGGATGAGCATTGGCGATTGCTGGCTGAGCTGTCGGGAGTCTATGCCGAGCAGGGGCCCATAGATTCTACGGCGCAAGTCTCAATGGATGGCCCGCCGCGCTTGCCATCGAACTGACTGTACTGATCATGGCCGGGGCTGATGGCCCTGAATTCATGGGGCGAACGTCGCTGGCGTCGGCAGCGGTCAGCCGCCATAGTTTTTGCTTCCAGCGGCCCCTACGGGTCGCCTTCAAACAATAGAGACTGGCCATGACCAAGACTCTGCATCACCGTGCCTGCCACCTGTGCGAAGCGATCTGCGGCCTGACCCTGGAAATCACTGAGGAAGAGGGCCGTGGCCCGCGCATCACCTCGATCAAGGGGGATGCTCACGACAGCTTCAGCCGCGGCCATATCTGCCCCAAGGCCGTGGCCTTGCAGGATATTCAGAGTGACCCCGATCGCCTGCGTCAGCCGGTGCGGCGCGTGGGCAATGAATGGCAGCCGATCGAGTGGGACGAGGCCTTCGCCCTGGTAGCCGAAAGGTTGGCGAGCATTCAGCAGCGCCATGGCAATAATGCGGTGGCGACCTATCAGGGCAACCCCAGCGTTCACAACTACGGGCTGATGACCCACAGCAATTACTTCCTTGGCCAGCTCAAGACCCGTAACCGCTTCTCGGCGACGTCGGTCGACCAGTTGCCCCAGCACCTGACCAGCTACCTGATGTATGGCCACGGTCTGCTGCTGCCGATTCCGGACATCGATCACACCGACTTCATGCTGATCCTCGGCGGCAACCCCTTGGCGTCCAACGGCAGCATCATGACGGTGCCGGACGTGGAAAAGCGCTTGAAGGCAATCCAGGCTCGTGGTGGCAAGGTGGTGGTGGTCGATCCTCGGCGCAGTGAAACGGCGGCTATAGCCGATCAGCACCTGTTCGTTCGTCCTGGAGGCGATGTGGCCTTGCTGTTTGGCCTGCTGAACACGATTTTTGAGGAAGGGCCGATTCGCGGCAGTCATCTGCAGGTCGATGGATTGGCAGAGGTGCGCCAGGCAATTTCCCGCTTCACCGCGGAAACCATGAGCCCGCTGTGTGCGATTCCGGCACCGCAGATTCGGCAGTTGGCCCGGGAGTTCGCCTCGGCGGATCGAGCGGTCTGCTATGGGCGCATGGGGGTTTCGACCCAAGCCTTCGGTACGTTGTGCCATTGGTTGCTGCAACTGATCAACCTGGTCACCGGCAACCTTGACCGGGTAGGCGGGGCCCTGTGTACGGAGCCGGCGGTGGATCTGGTGGCGGCAACTTCGGGGGGGCATTTCAACGT
Source organism: Pseudomonas sp. JDS08PS003 (assembly GCF_045013505.1). Lineage (NCBI taxonomy): Bacteria > Pseudomonadati > Pseudomonadota > Gammaproteobacteria > Pseudomonadales > Pseudomonadaceae > Pseudomonas > Pseudomonas sp. JDS08PS003. The sequence goes on along the minus strand of NZ_CP120724.1, from coordinate 5,753,132 downwards.
CTGGCAGAGTCGGGTTTCCGGGCTTCCGGAGTATGGCGGCGAGCTGCCTGTGTCTGCCTTGGCCGAAGAGATGCTCACTGAGGGCGAGGGGCAGGTTCGGGCATTGATCACCGTGGCCGGCAACCCGGTGCTGTCCACGCCCAATGGCCGGCAGTTGGAGCAGGCCCTTGATGGGTTGGAGTTCATGCTCAGCATCGACTTGTACATCAATGAAACGACCCGATATGCCGACCTGATCCTGCCGTCCACCTCAGCTTTGGAGAACGATCACTACGACACCACCTTCAATCTGTTTGCGGTGCGCAATGTCAGTCGCTTCAACCGCGCGATCCTGCCCAAGCCTGCGGGCGCGCTGCACGACTGGGAGATCTTTGTCGGCCTGGCCAAGGCGTTTGCCGCGAAAACCGAACAGCCGCTGAAACCGACCATTTCCCCTGCGCAAATGATCGACATGGGCTTGCGAGCCGGTGCCTACGGCGACGCCTCGCCGCTCAAACTGTCGTTGGCAACGCTGGACCAGTATCCCCACGGTATTGATCTGGGGGCGCTGCAGCCGAATCTGGCGGCACGCTTGAAAACCGAGAATCGGAAGATCCAGGCGGCGCCAGCAGCGATCCTGGCGGATCTGGCGCGGTTTGCCGCCTTGAGCGTGCCGCCGCTGGATGAATTGCTGCTGATTGGTCGTCGCCATGTGCGCAGCAACAACTCGTGGATGCATAACTATCATCGCCTGGTGAAGGGCAAGCCCCGTCACCAATTGCTGATGCACCCGGACGACCTCGCCAGCCGCGGGCTGAATGACGGCCAACGAGTGCGAATCAGTTCTCGGGTCGGTGCGGTGGAGGTAGAGGTGCTGGCCAGCAGTGAAATGATGCCGGGGGTGGTGAGCTTGCCCCATGGCTGGGGGCATGGGCGCCCAGGGGTGCAGATGAACATTGCCATGGAGCAGCCGGGTTGCAGCGCCAATGACCTGACCGATGAGCGTCAGCTCGATGCGTTGTCTGGGAATGCAGCGTTGAACGGGGTGCCGGTCAAGGTGGAAGCCGCCTGAGATGTCTGTCGGAGAGGCCGAGCAGGGCGCTCAGGATTCCGTTACAATGCGCCACCGTGCCGACAACAGCGTCGGAAAGTTCAGCCGAGGTGTTCCATGGATATCATCGAAACTATTAAAGAGCAGATTGCCAACAACACCATTCTGCTTTACATGAAAGGCTCGCCGAATGCCCCACAGTGTGGCTTCTCCGCGAAAGCCGCTCAGGCCGTAATGGGCTGTGGTGAGAAGTTCGCTTATGTGGACATCCTGCAGAACCCGGAAATTCGCGCCAACCTGCCCAAGTACGCCAACTGGCCAACCTTCCCACAGCTGTGGGTGGCGGGTGAGCTGGTCGGCGGTAGCGACATCATGGCTGAGATGTTTGCCAACGGTGAATTGCAGACTCTGATCAAGGACGCAGCCGAAAAAGCCGCAGCCAAGACTGAAGCCTGACGCGAATATATCCGCGTAATAAAAAGCCCCGCCTCTCTTTCGAGGGCGGGGCTTTTTATTGCTTGAGTATTACGAGTTAAGTTACTCGTCACCCATTTGCGATTGCAGATAGTTCTCGATACCGACTTTATCGATCAGGCCCAATTGGGTTTCCAGCCAGTCGATATGTTCTTCTTCGGATTCAAGAATATCTTCCAGCAGTTCACGGCTGCCGAAGTCACTCACCGATTCGCAATGGGCGATGGCTGCCTTGAGGTCCGCATGACCGGTGCGCTCGATACGCAGGTCGCACTCGAGCATTTCCTTGGTGTGTTCGCCAATGTGCAGCTTGCCCAGGTCCTGAACGTTCGGCAGGCCTTCGAGGAAGAGGATGCGCTTGATCAGCTTGTCCGCATGCTTCATCTCATCGATGGACTCGTGGTACTCGTGCTTGCCCAGCTTGTTCAGGCCCCAATCTTCATACATGCGTGCATGCAGGAAGTACTGATTGATCGCGACCAGTTCATTGGCAAGGATTTTATTGAGATGCTGGATGACTGTAATGTCGCCTTTCATGATGGGGTCCTGCCCTTTAATTAGTGGAATAAGCGCAGAGTCTGAGCCGCGCAAACATTACTGTCAAACCTAAGTTATTGAATAATATATGAAAATTAATCGGAATAAGAATGTTTGTGTTCCGCGTTTTGACCCTAAGCGATTGAATTACAGGCATAAAAAAACCGGACGCTAGGTCCGGTTGTTTAAAACAGTGCGATTTATTCGAAAATTCAAGCGACATTAAATTCCACTGGATAGGGAATTGCCGCCTGGCTGCTCTGCAGTTCGGTCAGTGTCTCGCGGACCACTTGCTTGGCCAGGCATGCGCATTTACCGCACTGGCTGGCGACGCCGGTTGCCTGACGCACTTCGCGGTAGCTGCAGCAACCTTCATAGATGGCTTCGCGAATTTGTCCGTCGGTGACACCGGTGCAGAGGCAGACATACATAGGATGAGAACCGTCGCTGGTTAGGGCTCAATTGCGATGGATCTTAATGTTAACGAGAATGATTGTCAAAGTGGTTTCGGTCGCCTTTGTTGCAGTTTCCTACCTGGGTGACGAACGGTTTTGTTCACGATAGAGACAGATGATTCGCATTTTCCGCTTTGTGAGCCAGGGCGACGAAAAACCGTTAAGGACAGCTCAAAGACGCGGTGTATGATGGTCGGTCCTTGCGAAGCGGGGTCAGGTCACGGAGCTGTCGCATCCGCGTGGCAGACTCAAGGCCAATCCCCTTCTTCATTACTACGTCCACACCAGGAGATATCCAATGAGCGTACTCGTAGGCAAACAAGCCCCTGACTTCACCGTACCGGCCGTTCTCGGCAATGGCGAAATCGTCGACAGTTTCACCCTGTCCTCGGCCATCAAAGGCAAATACGGCCTGGTGTTCTTCTATCCACTGGACTTCACCTTCGTTTGCCCGTCCGAGCTGATCGCCCTGGACCACCGCATGGCTGACTTCAAGGCTCGTAACGTGGAAGTGATCGCTGTTTCGATCGATTCGCACTTCACTCACAACGCCTGGCGCAACACCCCGATCAATGCCGGCGGCATTGGTCAGGTTCAATACATCATGGCGGCTGACATGAAGCACGACATCGCCAAGGCCTACGACGTTGAGTCCGAAGGCGGCGTTGCTTTCCGTGGCGCGTTCCTGATCGACGATAAAGGCGTTGTTCGTTCGCAGATCGTCAACGACCTGCCACTGGGCCGTAACATGGAAGAGCTGATCCGTCTGGTCGATGCTCTGCAATTCCACGAAGAGCACGGCGAAGTCTGCCCTGCCAACTGGAAAAAAGGCGACAAAGGCATGACCGCTTCGCCAGAAGGCGTTGCCGCTTACCTGAGCGAGAACGCTGGCAAGCTGTAAGCCTGGCGTCACGCATGAAAAAAACCGGCCTCAGGGCCGGTTTTTTTATGGGGGCAATTCACCCGACGAAGAATTAATCAGTCGTCGAAATCCTGCCAGCCGCCCATTTGTTTCCAGCGGTTGACGATGCCGCAGAACAACTCGGCAGTCTTCTCGGTGTCGTAGCGAGCCGAGTGGGCCTCACGACCGTCGAAGTCGATGTCTGCGCTCTGGCAGGCCTTTGCCAGTACGGTCTGGCCGTACGCCAGGCCAGCCAGGGTGGCGGTGTCGAAGCTGGAGAACGGATGGAACGGATTGCGCTTCATATCCAGGCGAGCTACGGCGGCATTCAGGAAGCCCAGATCGAAGCTGCTATTGTGGCCTACCAGAATGGCGCGTTTGCAGCCATTGGCCTTCAGTGCCTTGCGCACCCCACGGAAAATATCGGTCAGGGCAGTTTCTTCGCTGACGGCCATGCGCAGCGGGTGGTCGAGCTTGATCCCGGTGAACTCCAGGGCAGCGGCTTCGATGTTCGCGCCTTCAAAAGGCTCAACCCGGAAGAAATAGGTGTGTTCCGGGAACACGAAGCCTTTTTCATCCATGCCGATAGTGGTGGCGGCAATCTCTAGCAGGGCGTCGGTGGCCGAGTTGAAACCGCCGGTTTCAACGTCGACGACTACTGGCAGGTAACCACGAAAGCGCGCCGCCATCGGGTGCCGAGGGCCGCCGCCGTTACCTTCTTGTTCGTCGTCGAAATGGTCGTCACTCACGAGTGATCCTCCAGCAGGCGCCAGCGCAGTTTTTCACCGGCGCGCAGCGGAATGACAGTCAGCTCACCAAACGGCAGGCTGGCGGGGGCGGTCCATTCTTCACGAACCAGGGTGATGCGATCGGTGTTGGCCGGCAGGCCGTAGAAGCGCGGGCCGTTGAGGCTGGCAAAGGCTTCCAGTTTATCCAGGGCATTGCGCTGTTCGAACGCCTCGGCATACAGCTCAATCGCGGCATAGGCGCTGTAGCAACCGGCGCAACCGCAAGCGGCTTCCTTGGCGTGCTGGGCATGAGGCGCCGAGTCGGTGCCGAGGAAGAACTTCTCGCTGCCGCTGGTGGCCGCATCCAGCAGGGCTTCCTGGTGGGTGTTGCGCTTGAGAATCGGCAGGCAATAGAAGTGCGGGCGAATACCGCCCACCAGCATGTGGTTGCGGTTGTACAGCAGGTGGTGCGCGGTGATGGTTGCGCCAACGTTGGCCGAAGCCTCCTTGACGAACTGCACGGCTTCACCGGTGGTGATGTGTTCGAACACCACTTTCAGGCTGGGGAAGCGCTCGACCACGCGACGCATATGCTCGTCGATGAAGATTTTTTCCCGGTCGAAGACGTCGACGTCGCCACGGGTCACTTCACCGTGGATCAGCAGAGGCAGGCCAACTTCGGCCATCGCTTCGAGCACCGGGAAGATCTTGTCGATGCTGGTCACGCCCGAGTCCGAGTTGGTGGTCGCGCCGGCCGGGTACAGCTTGGCGGCGTGCACGAAACCGCAGGCCTTGGCTGCGCGGATTTCGTCCGGCTGGGTGCGGTCGGTCAGGTAGAGCACCATCAGCGGCTCGAAGCGGCTGCCGGCCGGGCGCGCAGCTAGAATACGCTGGCGATAGGCGTCGGCTTCCGCGGCGTTGCGCACCGGAGGTACCAGGTTGGGCATGATGATGGCGCGGCCAAAGGTGCGCGCGACATCTGCGACTGTATTGGGCAACACGGCACCATCGCGAAGATGAATATGCCAGTCGTCGGGACGCAGCAGGGTCAGGCGGTCGGACATTGGAGGTTCCAGGCGGGTAAAACTCGGGGGAATGCTACCGGAAAAGACTCTTCCAGGCACTCGCTATCAAGTTTTGCGACGAGCAACCGATATCCCGAAGGTATGGCGTATTAACGCCTGTCGATTTTTCTGTTGTACACGTCAGTGGAGCCTCCCGTGCGCCAGCGTTATCTAGCCTTGCTCAGTGTGTTTGCCAGCCTGCCCGCGATGGCTCTCACTTTCCAGACCCGTCTGGAGAGCATTGAGTGGACGGTCGAAGGCGACAAATTCGAGTGCCGCTTGATCCAGCCCGTCACCGATTTCGGTTCCGGCGAATTCGTTCGCCGCGCCGGCGAGCAGGCGATCTTTCGCCTCAAGAGTTTCAACCCGATGCAGGCGGGTGGCTCGGCGACTCTGCTTGCAGCCGCTGCGCCCTGGCAGCCGGGGCGTGGCGACATCAACCTCGGAGCGGTCAAGGCCGGTACGGATGGGGTGCTGTACAACAGCAACCAGATGCAGGCCGGTCGCCTGATCATCGGCTTGCTGGAGGGACGCAGTCCGGTGGTCCGGCATTTTTCCCGCGAGGGCGGGGTTTCCGAGGTGCGCTTGCTACCGGTGAAATTCAGCAAGGCCTACAGCGACTATCAAAGCTGCATGACCAAACTGCTGCCGATGAACTACGAACAGGTGAAACAGGGCGAGATCGGTTTCCCGGGTGGCGGTATCGAACTCGATGCTCGCGCCAAGGCGAAGTTGCAGGTGATGGTGGACTTCATCAAGGCCGATCCGACGGTCAATCACGTCGAACTGGACGGCCACTCTGATAACAGCGGTAACCGCTTGACCAACCGCGACCTGTCCCGACGCCGCGCCCTGGCAGTGATGGAGTTCTTCAAGGCCAACGGTTTGGCGGAAAACCAGATTGTTGTGCGCTTCCATGGCGAGCGTTATCCCCTGGCTCCCAACACTAATGCAGCCAATCGAGCGAAGAACCGCCGGGTCAATGTGCATCTGGAGCGGGTTGCCCCCACCGAAAAACCGGCTCCGGCGCCTCAGGCCGCCTCTGGTTCGAGCGCAGCAGCGACTTCCTGATACGGCTGTCGTCGTCGCGCGCTCGACATAATCTGTCGCTTGGTCGTCATAAGCTGTCGCGCCTCTGTAAATTATCCTCGTGGATCGGTAGACTCGACGGCTTTCCGTACAACCCCGTGGAGTGATGGCATGGCGGACGTAAACAAGGTCGTTCTGGCGTATTCGGGCGGCCTGGACACTTCGGTGATCCTCAAGTGGCTGCAGGATACTTACAACTGTGAAGTAGTGACTTTCACTGCTGACCTGGGCCAAGGCGAAGAGGTCGAGCCGGCCCGCGCCAAGGCGCAAGCCATGGGCGTCAAAGAGATCTACATCGACGATCTGCGCGAAGAGTTCGTGCGTGATTTCGTTTTCCCGATGTTCCGCGCCAACACCGTCTACGAAGGCGAGTACCTGCTGGGTACTTCCATCGCTCGTCCGTTGATCGCCAAGCGTTTGATCGAAATCGCCAATGAGACTGGCGCCGATGCCATTTCCCATGGCGCCACCGGCAAGGGCAACGATCAGGTGCGTTTCGAGCTGGGCGCCTATGCTCTCAAGCCTGGGGTCAAAGTGATCGCCCCTTGGCGCGAGTGGGACCTGCTGTCCCGCGAGAAGCTGATGGACTACGCCGAGAAGCACGGTATTCCGATCGAGCGTCACGGCAAGAAGAAGTCGCCGTACTCGATGGACGCCAACCTGCTGCATATCTCCTATGAAGGCGGCGTTCTGGAAGACACCTGGACCGAGCACGAAGAAGACATGTGGCGCTGGACCGTCTCCCCGGAGAAGGCTCCTGACACCCCGCAATACCTGGAGCTGACCTACCGCAACGGCGACATCGTCGCCATCGACGGCGTGGAAATGACTCCGGCTACCGTGCTGGCGACCCTGAACCGCATCGGTGGTGAACACGGCATCGGTCGTCTGGACATCGTCGAGAACCGTTACGTGGGCATGAAGTCCCGTGGCTGCTACGAGACGCCTGGTGGCACCATCATGCTGCGCGCTCACCGCGCCATCGAGTCCATCACCCTGGACCGTGAAGTGGCCCACCTCAAAGACGAGCTGATGCCCAAGTACGCCAGCCTGATCTACACCGGCTACTGGTGGAGCCCGGAGCGTCTGATGCTGCAACAGATGATCGACGCCTCCCAAGCCCACGTGAACGGTGTAGTACGCCTGAAGCTGTACAAGGGCAACGTGATCGTTACCGGTCGCAAGTCCGATGAGTCGCTGTTTGACGCCAACATCGCCACCTTCGAAGAAGACGGCGGTGCTTACAACCAGGCGGACGCAGCAGGCTTCATCAAGCTCAACGCCCTGCGCATGCGCATCGCTGCAAACAAGGGACGGACCCTGGTCTGATACCTTGAGTTGTTAAAAGAGCCCCGCGATAAGCGGGGCTTTTTTTTACCCCTGATTAATAGTGCTTTCGGCCAGAAGCTGAACAGGCCAGTTGATTGAATGGGGCGGCTTTCTTGATTGCAGTTTGTTAATCACTACCGCTGAAAGTGATGCCTGACGATGTGGTTTTTAGTACGAAAAGTAGCTGGTCTAGCGATTAATCCTAAGCGCTTTTCCAGTTAAGTGACCTTTATCTAAATTATTTTGTAAGGCAAATCGGTATTGTTTGTAAGGATCGTCCTCGTAGGGTCGTAGCCCCAGGTAGCACGGTGTCAGAGTCAATTCTCTGGGGTATTGTGCGGGCTCTAAAAAACTCTCAGGACTTGGATGGACCTATGAAAAGAGTATTGATCGTGGATGATCATCCTGTTATCCGCTTGGCTGTGCGCATGTTGATGGAACGCCATGGTTTTGAAGTAGTAGCAGAAGCAGATAATGGCACGGACGCTTTGAAGTTGGCTCTTGAATATGTTCCCGATATTTTGATTCTGGATATTGGTATCCCACAACTTGATGGACTTGAAGTTATAACCCGCCTGATGTCCAGAGGTATGCCGATCAAGATACTAGTGTTGACTCTGCAAGTTCCTGGACCCTTTTCCATGCGTTGCATGCAGGCCGGTGCTGCCGGCTATGTGTGCAAGCAGCAGGACATTACTGAACTGATCAGTGCGGTGCGGGCGGTGCTGGCGGGTTACAGCTACTTTCCCAACGAGGCGTTGCACACCTTTCGTTCCAGTCAGGGCGTCAGCAGCGAGGAAGAAATGATCGAACTTCTTTCAGGGCGTGAGTTGATCGTATTGAAGCAGCTCACCAATGGCATGAGTAACAAGGAAATCGCTGAGGGCTTGTGCCTGAGCAACAAGACCGTCAGCACTTACAAGCGGCGGTTGTTGGCCAAGCTCAATGCTCGTTCATTGGTTGACCTGATCGAGTTTGCCCAGCGCCATCAGTTGGTATGAGTGTTGGTTACTGAAGCGACAACCTTGAGTGGAGCAACCGGCTAGTTCGGAACGGGCCGGTCATGCCGAGGGGCTGACCGGTCGAGTTTCGGAGCGAGAGAGGCACAAAAAAACCTCCATCTGGAGGCTCTTTTGTGACTAGAGGTCAAAGTCGTAATCGGCCAGTTGTTTCTGCAGGCGTCGTTCTTCCAGAAGATTGTCGATGGTTCTGCGTTTGCTCAGATTGGTTTTCGCCACCTCGACCACCGGTTCAGCATCGTCTGTCTCTGCCGCGATGAAGTCTTCTTCTACGTCCAGTTGTTCTTTGCCAGTGCTCATAAGGTCAACTCCAGGCTAAGACTGCCATTGGCGCTCCTTATATCGATATTCTCCTGGCGGGTAAAAAAGATTTTTTCAATCGACTCATCAGCAAAATCAATGCTTCCTCAATCGTCAGAAGTCTTTTGCTTGTATTCGCACAGGTCTTCGATTCGACAGCTCCCGCAACGTGGCTTGCGTGCCAGGCAGACGTAGCGACCGTGAAGGATCAGCCAGTGATGGGAGTCCAGCAGAAACTCCCTGGGCACAAACTTCATCAGTTTCTTTTCCACTTCCACCACATTCTTGCCCGGGGCCAGCCCGGTGCGGTTGCTGACCCGGAAGATGTGGGTGTCCACGGCCATGGTCAATTGCCGGAAGGCGGTGTTGAGGACTACGTTGGCGGTCTTGCGGCCGACGCCGGGCAAGGCTTCCAGCTCTTCCCGGGTTTGTGGCACTTCGCTGTTGTGGCGTTCCACCAGCAGGCGGCAGGTCTCGATGACGTTCTTGGCCTTGCTGTTGTACAGGCCGATGGTCTTGATGTATTCGGACAGTCCCTCGACCCCCAGGGCATGGATAGCCGCCGGTGTATTGGCCACGGGAAAGAGTTTGGCGGTCGCCTTGTTGACCCCGACGTCGGTCGATTGCGCCGAAAGAATGACCGCGATCAGCAACTCGAATGGCGAGGAGTAGGCCAGTTCGGTTTTCGGTTCGGGATTGTCTTCGTGAAGTCGGCGAAATATTTCCAGGCGTTTGGCGGCATTCATGGGTGGTTCATTTCCTCGAAGGCGGTCGATTGAAGGACGAAGAGGCGGTCCAGGCCTGCTTTGCCGCCAGCAGCAGGCCAAGCAGGATAAAACCCCCAGGGGCCAGAGTCAGCAGGCGCAATCCGCCTTGGGGCAGCAACACCCAGCCGGCGCCATCACCGGGCAGGCCGGCCAACCAGCCCAGATGGCTGCCCAGGGCGCCGGTGCCCAGCAATTCGCGCAGTGCGCCCACCAGCACCAGCGCGCCACAGAAACCGGCAGCCAGGCGCAGCCGGTCGCGGTGCTGGAAGAAGCCCGCCTGCTCCAATATCACGCATTGCAGGGGCAGCAGGCCCAGGTACAGGCTCAACTGCTGGTGCAGCTCATAACTCCAGGCTTGTACCGCCAGCCATAGCCAGCTGCCGAGAGTGGCGGCGAGCAACAGGCTGGCCAGCCACTGCTGACGGCTTTGCAAGTGTGGCCGCAGCAGGCCCATACCGGCCCCAAAGGCCCCGATCAGCAGAGTGGATGCCAGCGCCAGGCCCAGCGCTTTGACCCAGGCATCCGTGGCCCCGATCAACGGCGTCAGCATCAGCAGGCCCGGCAATGACAGTGGCTTACTCATGAGCGGCTCCCGGAAGCAGTTGCTGGCGATGCTCATCGAAGTAGCGCAGGGCATCGTGCAGGGCGCTGATCACCGCACGGGAGGTGATGGTGGCGCCCGCGATCTGATCGAACTGGCCATTGTCCTTTTTCAGGGCCCAGGCAGCATCGTCCGGGGACGTGCGGGATTTGCCGGAAAACCCCTGCAGCCAGGCGTTGGGCTGCTCGGCGATGCGGCCTCCCAGGCCTGGGGTCTCATCCTGCCTGAGCGTCTTGCTCCCCAGCAGGCGGCCATGGCTGTCGATGGCGATCAGCAGCTCGATGGGGCCGGCGTAACCGTTCACTCGACTGCGCAACAGCACAGCGCTGGGCAGACCCTCGCGGGTGGCCAGGTAGCCATTCAGTAAGCGGCTGTTGTCCAGTTGCACATCACTCAAGGGCAGTGGCTGGTCCAGTGGCTGGTTGTCGTAGCTTGCCGTGGGCAGCAGGTCGAGTAACTTGCGGGCCTGCAATGCCCGCTGCTCGGCGGCGATGCGCGGTGCGCCAGCGTATTGCAGCCACAGGGTGGCGCCCACGCCGAGAACGCCGAGCAGCACCAGCAGGAGCAGACCGCGAGTTCTCGTCATGCTCAAGTCTTCTCCTGTTCCGAGGAGCACAGGCGCTCCAGCCCCGGCGCCGCCAGATTCATCAGTAGTACGGCGAAGGCAACGCCGTCGGGGTAGCCGCCCCAGGTGCGGATCAGGTAGGTCAGCAGACCGACGCCGGCGCCGAACAGCAGCCTGGCTTTCGCTGCCTTGGGGCCGGACACCGGTTCAGTGACGATAAAGAATGCGCCCAGCATGCTGGCGCCGCTGAGCAGGTGAAACAGCGGCGAACCATGGGAGTCGGAGCCCGAGCCGTTCCAGCACAGCAGGCTGATGACAAAGAGGCTGCCCAGCATGCCCACGGGCGCCTGCCAACTGATGACCCGCTGCTGCAGCAGAAACAGTCCTCCGGCGAGAAATCCCAGGCTGATCCATTCGGCACCACGGCCGCCGAAGTGACCGAAGGCGGGGTTGCTGGCAAAGAGTTCGTCGAGGGTCAGGCTTTTGTTGATCCGCAGGCTGTCCAGCGCGGTGGCTTGGACCCAGGCATCCGGATGCAGGCCGTCCGCGACACCGAATACCTGTTGCAGGCCACCGAGCAGGTCCATGGCGTGGTGCGCCGGCCAATGGGTCATCGACTGGGGAAAACACAGCAAGGCCAGGGCGTAGCCGAGCATGGCCGGATTGAACGGATTTTGGCCGACACCACCGTAAACCTGCTTGCCCAGGAGAATGGCCGCGGCAGCGGCGCTCAGCGGCAGCCACCAAGGGCAATAAGGTGGCAAGGCCAGGGCCAGCAGCGTGGCGCTGACCAAGGCGCTGCCGTCACCGAGGTTGGGCGGCAGCGGGCGTCGTCTGACGTACAGGACCAGGGCTTCCGCGACCAGGGCGCCGCTGACGGTCAGCAGCAGATTGAGCAGCACGCCCCATCCGTACAGCCACAGCAGCACCAACAGTCCCGGCAACGTGGCCAGCAGCACTCGCTGCATGGCCTGGCGCAGGCGCTGGTCGACGCCGTCAGCAATCAGCATGGGCCTTCACCTGGCGCTCGGCCTCGTGCAAGCGTGCCTGAGCCTGGGCCAGCTGTTCTGCGCGGGTGTCGGGCTGGCGCTGTAGTTTGTTCAGGTCGGCGCGGGCGTAGGCCAGCTCGGTTTTCAGTTGCCGCAGTTGTGGATCGATCGGGCGTTTTTCGATACGAGTCAGTGTCGGCGCCGGTTTCGCACAGGCGTCCTCGGCGGCATGCAGGGCCTGTTCGGCCGCCGCCAGGGCTGCGTTCAGGGTTTCCAGTTCAGCACTGGACGCTTCAGCCGCCTGAGCTTTCTTCAGTTCGGCGCGGCGCGTCGCCAACTGGATCTTCGCTCGCTTGAGCTCAGCATCCTTGGCCACCGGCGTCGGAGCAGGTGGCGCTTGGAACTCCAGCTGGGCCAAGGCCTGCTCGGCGGTTTCGAACTGACGCTGCAGGACGATCAATTGCATTTGCTGCTCAAAGGTCGGTGGATGGCCGAAAGCCTTGAGGGACTTGTGCAGCTGGGCCCGGCTCATGGCTAGCTCGATCTTGGCTTTTTTCAGCGCTGCATCGGCCGCAGCGGCCTTCTGTGCACGGACCCGCTCGATGGCGGCCTGCACCGGGTTCTGGTTGTCGTCAGTGGTTTGCGCGGCTCGTTGTGCGCGGGCCTGGCGTTCGGCCAGGCGCCGGGCCTCTTCCCGTTGCAAGCGTTCGTTGCGTTGTTCGAAGCGTCTTCGCGCCTGTTCGCGCTTGCTGCTGCGGGCTTGCAGCTGCTCGGGGCTGGTGGCCAGGCCGCCGACGATCGGCACCACCTTGGCCTCAGGCAGCGGCAGCATATCAATGCAGTCCACCGGACAGGGCGCTACGCACAGGTCGCAGCCGGTGCATTCGTCCACAAGCACGGTGTGCATCAATTTGGCCGCGCCGACGATGGCGTCCACGGGACAGGCCTGGATGCATTTGGTGCAGCCGATGCATTCGGCTTCGCGAATATAGGCGATCTGGGCCGGAGCCTCGCCGCGGCTGCGATCGAGCTCCAGCACCGGTAGCTGCAGCAGTTGCGCCAGGCCGGCAATGGTTTCCTCACCGCCGGGTGGGCACTTGTTGATGGCCTCGCCGTTGGCGATGCCCTGGGCGTAGGGTTTGCATCCGGGATGGCCGCATTTGCCGCACTGGGTCTGGGGCAGGAGGGCGTCGATGCGTTGAATCAGACTCATGTTTTGATCAGTCCGTTGAAGCCGAAAAACGCCACTGCCAGCAGGCCGGCGCTGATCAGGTCGATCGGCAGGCCGCGCCAGGGCAGGGGAATATCGTTGTTGGAGATACGCTGGCGCAGATCGTTGAACAGGCTCAGTACCAGCCAGAAGCCCAGTCCGGCTCCCAGGCTCATGGCGCTGAGCGTCGCGAGCCCGAGGTTTTCCCCTGTGGCGATCAGCAGCAGGCCGAGCGCGCCGGCATTGCCCAGCAGCAACGGCCAAAGGCCGTCGAACGAAACTCTGGGCAAGGCCCGGGACAGCAGCTGCAACACTGGCTTGATCAGCAGCACGCTCAGAGGCAGCCAGAGAAACAACTGCAAGGACTCCAGTCCCAAAGGCAGCAGCGCGCCACGATAAAGGACGTGGCCGAGCACGCAGCTGATCAGCATCAAGACCGTGGTTGCCAGGCCCAGCGCGTGGATCCGCTGCCGGGTGCTATCGGCTGGGGCGTGCAGCAGCGGATCGACGCCCAGCGGCCACTGCAACACGAAGTTGTTGATCAGGGCGGTGCTGACAAGGGCGAACAGGAAGTGGGTCATGGTTGGGCCGGTACGGGCAGGCTGTCCCTCAAGAGTAGGCAAACTCCGGGGCGGGCGCAGGGCCCGCCAGATATGCAAATCCCCCCGTTGCGCGGGGCGCAAGGGGGGGACGGGGTCCAGCCTGCAGCCTTACTTGATCCGCTGGCCGGGCTTGGCGCCGCTGTCCGGGCTCAGCAGGTAGATCTCTTCACCGCCAGGGCCGGCGGCCATCACCATGCCCTCGGAGATGCCGAACTTCATTTTCCGCGGTTTGAGGTTGGCGATCATCATGGTCAGGCGACCATCGAGCTTGGACGGGTCCGGGTAAGCGCTCTTGATCCCGGAGAACACGTTGCGCTGCTCGTCACCGATATCCAGGGTCAGGCGCAGTAGCTTGTCGGCACCTTCCACGGCTTCGGCCTTGACGATCAAGGCGACGCGCAGGTCGATGGCGGCAAAGGCGTCGAAGTCGATTTCCGGTGACAGCGGGTCCTTGGCCAGTTCGCCGTTGCCCGCTGGCGTGGCTGTGCCGGTGTCGGTCTGGCTGGCGGCCAGGTCTTCTTTCGAGGCGTCGGTCATGGCTTGGACTTTTACCGGGTCGATCCGCGTCATCAGCGGCTTGAATTCGTTGAGTTGATGATTGGCCAGTAGGTGCTGGTGATCGTTCCAGGTCAGTGCCGGAACGTTCAGGAAGGCCTCGGCATCGGCGGCCAGCAGCGGCAGCACCGGTTTGAGGAAAATCACCAGTTGGCGGAACAGGTTGATACCGGTGGCGCAGATGGCCTGGACTTCAGCCTGCTTGCCTTCCTGCTTGTTCAGCGACCATGGGGCCTTGTCGGCGATCCAGGCGTTGGCGCGGTCCGCCAGCCCCATGATCTCGCGCATGGCGCGGGCAAAATCACGGGCTTCATAGGCGTCGGCGATGCTTGGCGCCGCGGCCAGGAAGGCCTCGGTCAGCTCGGGGGCGGCATTGCTGTCGACCATCAGCCCGGCGTTGCCTTTGTGGATGAAGCCGGCGCAACGGCTGGCGATGTTCACCACCTTGCCCACCAGGTCGGAGTTGACCTTCTGCACGAAGTCTTCGAGGTTCAGGTCCAGGTCGTCGACGCCGCGGCCCAGCTTGGAGGCGTAGTAGTAGCGCAGGTATTCCGGCGACAGGTGCTCCAGATAGGTGCGAGCCTTGATGAAGGTGCCACGGGACTTGGACATTTTCTGGCCGTTGACGGTCAGGTAGCCGTGGACGTTGATGCCGGTCGGTTTGCGGTAGCCGGCGCCTTCGAGCATGGCGGGCCAGAACAGCGCGTGGAAGTTGACGATGTCCTTGCCGATGAAGTGGTACAGCTCGGCGGTGGAGTCCTTGCCCCAGAACGCGTCGAAGTCCAGTTCCGGACGACGGGCGCAGAGGTTCTTGAAACTGGCCATGTAGCCGATTGGCGCGTCCAGCCAGACATAGAAGTACTTGCCCGGCTCGTCCGGGATCTCGAAGCCGAAGTACGGCGCATCGCGGGAGATGTCCCACTGCTGCAGGCCGGCATCCAGCCACTCGGCGATCTTGTTGGCGACGGCGTCCTGCAGGGTGCCGCTGCGGGTCCAGGTCTGCAGCATCTGCTGGAAGTCCGGCAGCTTGAAGAAGAAATGCTGGGAATCCTTGAGCACCGGGGTGGCGCCGGAGATCGCCGATTTTGGATCTTTCAGATCGGTCGGGGCATAGGTGGCGCCGCATTTTTCGCAGTTGTCGCCGTACTGGTCCTCAGTGCCGCACTTCGGGCAGGTGCCCTTGATGAAGCGGTCGGCCAGGAACATTTTCTTTTCCGGGTCGAAATACTGAGTGATGGAACGCGTGGCGATGTGCCCGGCGTCTCGCAGCTTGAGGTAGATCTGGCTCGACAGCTCACGGTTTTCTTCGGCGTGGGTCGAGTGGAAGTTGTCGAAGTCCACCAGGAACTCGGCAAAGTCGGCGCTGTGTTCAGCCTGGACATTGGCGATCAGTTGTTCCGGGGTGATGCCTTCCTTCTCCGCACGCAACATGATGGCCGAGCCGTGTGCGTCGTCGGCGCAGACATAGATGCATTGGTTGCCGCGATGCTTCTGGAAGCGCACCCACATGTCGGTCTGGATGTACTCAAGCATGTGGCCAAGGTGGATGGAACCATTGGCATAGGGCAGGGCGCTGGTGACGAGGATCTTGCGTGGCTCGGACATGGGGCTCGGCTACTTGATGAAACGGAGGTCGGCCACTATAAAGCGCCAGCGCGGATTTTTCACCCTTCCGGGCACATTGTGCACAGCAAGCTTTCTCGCCACGAAGGAGTCGGCGGCGTAGGATAGCCGGCTGATTTTCCAGTCTTGTTATCGGAGTTGCCCATGAGCGCCGTCAATCGCGCAGCGGTGGAAGCCGTTCTTCGCCAATACACCGACCCTTACCTGAACCAGGACCCGGTCAGCGCCGGCTGCGTGCGGGCCATTGATGTCCAGGGCGATAAGGTCCTGGTCCAGATGGAACTGGGTTATGCCGCCGGTCTGTTCAAGAGTGGCTGGGCGCAGATGCTGCAACTGGCCATCGAAGGCCTGGACGGTGTCGCTTCGGCCAAGGTCGAGATCACCAGCGTGATCGCCGCGCACAAGGCCCAGGCGCAGATCCCGGGCCTGGCCAACGTCAAGAACGTGGTGGCGGTGGCGTCCGGCAAGGGCGGCGTGGGCAAGTCCACCACCGCGGCCAACCTGGCCCTGGCCCTGGCTCGTGAAGGCGCCAAGGTGGGGATTCTCGACGCCGATATCTATGGTCCGAGCCAGGGCATCATGTTCGGCATTGCCGAAGGCACCCGGCCGAAGATCAAGGACCAGAAGTGGTTCGTGCCCATCGAGTCCCACGGGGTCGAGGTCATGTCCATGGCCTTCCTCACCGACGACAACACGCCGATGGTCTGGCGTGGCCCGATGGTCTCCGGCGCCTTGCTGCAACTGGTGACCCAGACCGACTGGGGCAACCTCGACTATCTGGTGATCGACATGCCGCCGGGCACTGGCGATATCCAACTGACCCTGGCGCAGAAAGTCCCGGTGGCCGGCGCAGTGATCGTGACCACACCGCAAGACCTGGCGCTGCTGGATGCGCGCAAGGGCGTGGAGATGTTCCGCAAGGTCAACATCCCGGTGCTGGGCGTGGTGGAAAACATGGCGGTGCACATCTGCTCCAACTGCGGCCATGCCGAGCATTTGTTCGGCGAAGGCGGCGGCGAGAAGCTGGCCAGCCAATACGACGTCGAGTTGCTGGCTTCGTTGCCGCTGTCGATGCTGATCCGCGAGCAGGCCGACGGCGGCAAGCCGACGGTGATCGCCGAGCCTGAAAGCCAGATCGCCATGGTCTATCAGGAACTGGCCCGGCATGTCGGAGCACGCATCGTATTGCAGGAAGCCGCCGCTCCGGCGATGCCCAACATCACCATCAGCGACGACTGAAGTCCGAAACAGGCCCAGCCGGCGAACGCGATCTTATGGACGCCTTCGCCGGCAAGCCGGCTTCTACAGTTGCGATTACAGGCTCAGATGCGCAGGCCGCCGTCCATCTCCAGGATGCGTCCGGTGTAATAGTCGTTCTCGAAGATATAGGCTGCCGAGTGGGCGATCTCTTCCGGCTTGCCCATGCGCTTGAGCGGAATGCCTGAGGTCATCTTCTCCAGGGCTTCGGGTTTCATGCCCAGGGTCATTTCTGTCTCGATAAAGCCGGGGGCAATCCCGGCCACGCGAATTCCGTAGCGCGCCAGTTCCTTGGCCCAGGTCACGGTGGCTGCCGCCACGCCGGCCTTGGCCGCCGAGTAGTTGGTCTGGCCGACATTGCCGGCGCGCGAGATCGAGGAAATGTTGATGATCGCGCCGCTGTTGTTCAATTCCACCATTTTCGCCGCCACTTCCCGAGTGCAGAGGAACACTCCGGTCAGGTTGACGTCGATCACCGCCTGCCATTGGGCCAGGCTCATCTTGGTCATCTCGCCGTCCTTGACCTTGAGCAGCAGGCCGTCGCGCAGGATTCCGGCGTTGTTGATCAGACCGTTGATGGCGCCGAAGTCTTCGGCGACCTGGGCCACCATATGGCTCACTTGTTCTTCATTGGCCACATTGCACAGATAGGCACGGGCCTCAACGCCAAGGGCCTTGCAGGCCGCCACGGCCTGGTCGAGTTTTTCCTGGTTCAGGTCCACCAGGGCCAGTCGTGCGCCCTTGGCGGCGAAATACTCGGCCATGGAGCGGCCCAGACCTTGGCAACCGCCAGTGATAATGATTACTTTGTCAGTGAGTTGCATTCGCATGTCCCGCTAGCAGGTCTTGAGGGGTGGTCCTTTTCGGGGAACCTCGGCCGGCTGCCGGACCTGGCCTGGCTGCAGATGAGAATTGCCCCGTTGGCGTAGCTGGAACAATGCTCCAGGCGCCCGTCCGTTTTCGACGGATTCTATAGAAGGAGTCATAAAGTGAGCGTTGAAGCTGCCAAGAATGCACGAGAATTGCTGCTCAAGGAATACCGCGGCGTGTTGTCGACGCACTCCAAGGCCATGCCGGGTTTTCCCTTTGGTTCCGTGGTGCCTTATTGCCTGGATGCCGAGGGGCGCCCCCTGATTCTCATCAGCCGCATTGCCCAGCACACCCACAATCTGCAGAAGGATTCCAAGTGCTCGCTGCTGGTAGGCGAGCGCGATGCCGATGACGTGCAAGCGGTGGGGCGCCTGACCTACCTGGCCGAAGCCGAGAAGCTTGAGGACCAGGACGCTATCGAGGCCGCCGCCGAGCGCTACTACCGCTACTTCCCGGAATCCCAGAACTACCACAAGGCCCATGACTTCGATTTCTGGGTACTCAAGCCGGTGCGTCATCGCTACATCGGCGGTTTCGGCGCTATTCACTGGGTGGATCAAGTGGCCCTGGCCAACCCGTTCGCCGGCAAGGCCGAGTTGAGCATGGTTGAACATATGAACAGCGACCACGCCAAAGCCATTGCCCACTACGTGGCGCTGACGGGACTGCCACACAGCGTGCCGGCGCAACTGGCCGGGATCGACAGCGAAGGCATGCACCTGCGCATTGGCCAAGCCCTTTACTGGCTGCCATTTCCAAGCCTTTGCAACACGCCGACACAAGTGCGCGAAGCCCTGGTTTTTCTGGCCCACGCCGATCAATGGCCGAAAAATCCGGCACCGGGTGCTTGAATTCACGAATTGGCGACGTCATTTACGGTCTACTGGAAGGCATTCTTCCGCAGAGGAAACCATTTGATGCGCCCTTTTCTGTTGCTCTTTTTACTGTTCCCGGTGCTGGAGCTGTTCGTCTTCGTCAAGGTCAGCGCGGCCATCGGGTTTTTCCCGGCACTGCTGCTGATCATTCTCGGTTCGATGCTCGGTGTGCTGGTGTTGCGCGTGGCCGGATTGGCCACGGCACTGCGTGCCCGTGAAAGCCTCAATCGCGGTGAGTTGCCGGCCCAGCAGATGCTCGAGGGGCTGATGCTGGCCCTGGGTGGCGGCCTGCTGATCCTGCCGGGTTTCATCAGCGATGTATTCGGCCTGCTGATGCTGCTGCCCATCAGCCGTCGCCTGCTGGCCAATAAAATGCGCCAGCGTGCCGAGGAGCAGGCCTTGCGCCAACGCGCCTTTGCCGATGACATGCGTGCGGCCCGTGGCGGCCCTGCGCCGCAACAGCCGTTGGGCCGTGAGCCCAATGTCATTGAAGGTGAGTTCGAGCACCGAGATTCCTGATAACTGGCCTCAAACACACGGCACCTTCGGGTGCCGTGTTCGTTTTAACCCGGGTGATGTAAAAAATTTCATCAGCCTGCCCTTGTAATAACCTTATGCGCCCTTATGTAACGGTCACCGCAAGGTTTCTGGTGCTGACACCAGACAGACTTCCGCGTCTCGCTTGTCGAGCCGCAACCGGCCACGCCGGATTTGTTAACCCGCCGGTATCGACACCGGCCGTTGAAAACCACAATTAGGAGAGATCGACAATGAAGCTTCGTCCTCTGCATGACCGCGTCGTCATCCGTCGCAGCGAAGAAGAATCGAAAACTGCCGGCGGTATCGTTCTGCCTGGTTCGGCTGCTGAAAAACCTAACCGTGGCGAAATCGTCGCTGTAGGTACCGGCCGCGTGCTGGACAACGGTGAAGTACGTGCGCTGGCCGTGAAAGTGGGTGACAAAGTGGTGTTTGGCCCGTACTCCGGCAGCAACACCGTGAAAGTCGATGGCGAAGATCTGCTGGTAATGGCTGAGAACGAAATTCTCGCCGTTATCGAAGGCTGATTTCCCACGTATTTTCCCGCTACTACACAGTATTTAAGGAATATCGATCATGGCTGCTAAAGAAGTTAAATTCGGCGATTCCGCCCGCAAGAAAATGCTCACCGGTGTCAACGTTCTGGCTGACGCAGTAAAAGCGACCCTGGGCCCGAAAGGCCGTAACGTGATCATCGAGAAGAGCTTCGGCGCTCCGACCATCACCAAGGACGGCGTTTCCGTAGCCAAAGAAATCGAGCTGAAAGATCGCTTCGAAAACATGGGCGCGCAGCTGGTCAAAGACGTTGCCTCCCGTGCTAACGATGACGCTGGCGACGGCACCACCACCGCTACCGTTCTGGCCCAGTCGATCGTCAACGAAGGCCTGAAAGCCGTCGCTGCCGGCATGAACCCGATGGACCTGAAACGCGGCATCGACAAGGCGACCATCGCCATCGTCAAAGAGCTGAAAGGTCTGTCCAAGCCATGCGCTGATTCCAAAGCCATCGCTCAGGTCGGCACCATCTCCGCCAACTCCGACAACTCCATCGGCGACATCATTGCCGAAGCCATGGAAAAAGTCGGTAAAGAAGGCGTGATCACCGTTGAAGAAGGCTCGGGCCTGGAAAACGAACTGTCGGTTGTAGAAGGCATGCAGTTCGACCGTGGTTACCTGTCCCCTTACTTCATCAACAAGCCGGACACCATGGTCGCCGAACTCGACGGCCCGCTGATCCTGCTGGTGGACAAGAAGATCTCCAACATCCGCGAAATGCTGCCAGTGCTGGAAGCCGTTGCCAAAGCCGGCCGCCCACTGCTGATCGTGGCTGAAGACGTTGAAGGCGAAGCCCTGGCGACTCTGGTTGTGAACAACATGCGCGGTATCGTCAAAGTCGCTGCCGTCAAGGCACCAGGCTTCGGCGACCGTCGCAAGGCCATGCTGCAGGACATCGCCGTCCTGACCGGCGGTACCGTTATCTCCGAAGAGATCGGCCTGAGCCTGGAAAGCACCACCCTGGAGCACCTGGGTAACGCCAAGCGCGTGATCCTGTCCAAAGAAAACACCACCATCATCGACGGTGCTGGCGTTGAAGCGGACATCCAGGCTCGTGTGACTCAGATCCGTCAACAAGTCGCCGACACTTCGTCCGACTACGACCGTGAAAAACTGCAAGAGCGTCTGGCCAAGCTGTCCGGCGGCGTTGCAGTGATCAAGGTTGGCGCTGGCTCCGAAGTTGAAATGAAAGAGAAGAAAGCCCGCGTTGAAGACGCCCTGCACGCTACCCGTGCAGCCGTTGAAGAAGGCGTGGTACCTGGCGGTGGCGTAGCCCTGATCCGTGCTCTGCAAGGCATCAACGACCTGAAGGGCGACAACGCCGACCAGGACGTGGGTATCGCTGTTCTGCGTCGCGCTATCGAAGCTCCACTGCGTCAGATCGTTGCCAACTCCGGTGACGAGCCAAGCGTGGTTGTGGACAAGGTCAAGCAGGGTTCCGGTAACTTCGGTTACAACGCTGCCACCAGCGAATACGGCGACATGATCGAAATGGGCATCCTGGACCCAACCAAGGTAACCCGTTCCGCGCTGCAAGCAGCTTCGTCCATCGGCGGTCTGATCCTGACCACCGAAGCCGCTGTTGCTGAAATCGTGGAAGACAAGCCTGCAGCTGGCGGCATGCCAGACATGGGCGGCATGGGTGGCATGGGCGGCATGATGTAAGCCAGCCTTACCCCTGTACTGAAAAAGCCCCGCCGGTGAACACCGGCGGGGCTTTTTTATGCCTGGGATAGGAGGGGGCGCCTGGATCTTCGCGGGCAAGCCCGCTCCTACAACGATGCACCTCTGTAGGAGCGGGCTTGCCCGCGAATGACTTCAGCGCTGACTCAACTCGACCGCCGAGGCCTTGGGCGCCTTCCAGCTCAGCAACTGCTGCTTGAAGCCATAACTGGCGCTCTGGTAATAGCTGATGCCGCGCTGGATCAGCGGGTCGCTGTCCTGCACCCGGGATTCCTGGCTGGCACCCAGGGCCTGGTCATGGCGGCGCAGCCCTTGGCGCGGGCTGAGAATCGCCAGGTCCTTGCCGTCGAACAGCCCCAGGTGTTGGTAATTGCCCACCAGGACACGCGGGGGCAGCGGGTTGTCCTGCAACAGGTTGCGACCGAAGAAGGTCGATTCGTAGTCCAGGTTCAACAACCCCAGCAGCGTTGGCGCCAGGTCGATCTGACTGGCCAGCTGGGCACTTTCCCGCGTTGGGACCAGCTTGGGGGCGTAGACGAACAGCGGGATCTGATAGTTGCTGATGGGCAGGTCCTCCTTGCCCGCGCTGCCTGCGGTGTGGTCGGCGACGAACACGAAGATCGTGTTGTCGAACCAGGGTTTTTGCCGCGCCGCCTTGAGGAACTCGCCAATGGCGTAGTCGGTGTATTTGACCGCGCCGTCACGGCCATTGCCGGACTTGATGTCGATGCGGCCGTCGGGGTAGGTGTACGGACGATGGTTGGAGGTGGTCATCAGTTGCAGCAGGAAGGGGCGTTGTTGCGCGTAGTCGGCGTCCGCCAGCTTCAGGGTCTGGTTATACAAGTCTTCGTCGGCCATGCCCCAGGCGTTCTTGAAATGGATCTCGGACTCTTCGACGCTGCTCTGGTCCACCACTCGGTAGCCGTTGCCGCTGAAAAAGGCGTTCATGTTGTCGAAGTAACCGCGTCCGCCATAGACGAACACACTGTCGTAACCCACGGCGCGAAGTTGCTGGCCCAGGCTGGCAAAGCCGCTTTCACGACCGATGCGCTTGACGATGGAGCGTCCGGGCGTCGGTGGGATCGCCAGGGTGATGGCTTCCAGGCCGCGGTCGGTGCGGGTGCCGGTGGCATAGAAATTGTTGAAGTACAGGCTCTGTTGGCGCAAGGCGTCGAGGTTGGGGGTCAGATTGCGTTCGTCGCCATTACTGCCCATGTACTTGGCGCTGAAGCTTTCCAGGGTGACCAGGACGATATTCGGTGTGCGCGGGGTGCCCGGGTTGTCAATGGCGCGACGGATGTCCAGGGGGTCCTTGCCGATGAAGCGGGCATTGGGCTCGTTGAGTTCGGCGCGCATCTGGCGGGCCACCACATCGGCAGGCAGGCTGCGATAGAACTGTGGGTAATCCAGCTCATTGTTTCGAAAGGCAGCAAAGAACTGATACGGACCGTTGCTCGCCAGCTCATTCTGGTAGGCATTGCCGCCCTGGGCACGCGGACTGTCCTGGCTGAGCAGTTGCAGGCTGGCGCCGGCCACCAGCAGCAGTCCCAGGGTGCTGAGCAGGCGATCACGCAGAGACGGCAAGGGCGCATCCAGAGCCGCCTTCAGCGGCTTGCGCAGCGCCAGGCTCAGGGCGATTGCCGCCAGGGCCAGCAGCGCCATGTACAGGCCGATCGGGTAGGACTCGAGAATGTTGTTGAGGACTTCGTCGGAATACACCAGGTAGTCGACGGCGATGAAGTTGAAACGCACGCCGAACTCGTCCCAGAACAGCCATTCCGCAACAGCGGTGAAAAGCATGGCGAACAGGCTCAGGCTGAACAGGCCCTGTAACAGCCAGCGCGTTCCACGCCGCTGCCACAGGCTGGGCGGGCAGAGCAACAGGCACAGGCCCAGGGGCAGGGCGGCGTAGGCCAGGAAGCCCAGGTCGTAAAGCAGGCCGACGCCGAACACTGGCAGCCAGCCGCTACCGGCTTCGTTGAGGTGAGTCAGCAGGAAAGCGCTGCGGGTCAGCAGGAAAATCGCCAGCCAGGTGCTGGTCAATAACAGCACTAAGCGCGCTGGAGCGCTCTTGAGAAGATCCATCAGAGGGGTGTTCCTTGTGGGCAAACGGCCGGCAGTCTGGGCTTGCCCCTGTAGGCAGGTTGTGAACCTGTGGTGAAAAACTCGTTAAGCCATTGAAGGGGTGAAAAGTGCCCGGGGAGCGGTCAGACAAGGCTGGCGGCGAGTCGGACTTGGCCTTAAGCTGCGCGAGCCAAGACGGCCGTAACTGTGTACGGAGAGAGTGCCGATGCGAATTCTACTGGTTGAAGACAACCGCGATATTCTCGCCAACCTGGCGGATTACCTGGGACTCAAGGGCTACACCGTGGACTGCGCCCAGGATGGTCTGTCGGGATTGCACCTGGCTGCCACTGAGCATTACGACCTGATCGTGCTCGATATCATGCTGCCAGGGATCGACGGCTACACCCTGTGCAAGCGCCTGCGCGAAGATGCCCGGCGCGATACCCCAGTGATCATGCTCACGGCCCGTGACCAGTTGGATGACCGGCTTCAGGGCTTCAAGTCCGGTGCCGACGACTACCTGCTCAAGCCATTTGCCCTTTCGGAACTGGCCGCGCGGATTGAGGCGGTGATGCGCCGTACCCAGGGCGGTGGTCGCAGAGCGTTGCAGGTCGGTGACCTCAGCTATGACCTCGATACCCTGGAAGTCACCCGTGAAGGGCGCCTGCTCAAGCTCAACCCGGTGGGCCTCAAGCTGCTGGCGGTGTTGATGCAGAAGAGCCCCCATGTGTTGCGCCGGGAAATCCTCGAAGAGGCCCTGTGGGGCGATGACTGTCCGGACAGTGACAGCCTGCGCAGCCATGTCCACCAACTGCGCCAGGTGATCGACAAGCCGTTCGCCAAACCGTTGCTGCACACCGTGCACGGTGTCGGCTACCGGTTGGCCGAGGGCCGTGATGGAGTTTAAGCAGAGCCTTGCCCAGCGCATCATCATCGCCTTTGCCTTGATGAGCGCACTGGTGGCGGGGGCTTTCGCCATGGGCATCGTGGCGACCGTGCATCTGGTGGAGGAGAAACTCATCTCCGCCGGCCTTGGCGGCGATCTGCAACGCCTGTTGCTAATGGACAACGTTGCCGACTGGAATCACCGCCCCGAGCCCGACCAACTGTTCTACTACAGTGGCGGGCGCGGCGATTTCGAGTTGCCCAAGGATCTGAGGCACCTGGACCCGGGCTTCCATGAAGTGTTTCGCGAGCAGCTGTCCTATCACGCCATGGTCGAAGTGGTGGATGGCCGGCGTTATGTGCTGCTGCAGGATCAGAGCGATTTCGAAGAGCGCGAGCGGGTGCTGTTCGCGGTGGTGCTGGTGGGTTTCATCCTAAGTCTGGCGCTGGCGGTGTTCCTGGGGTGGGTCCTGGCACGTCGGGTGATGGCGCCGGTGGTTCGTCTGGCTCGCCAGGTCCGTCACCGGGATCAACTGCTGGGCTTGGCACCGCCCCTGGCACCGGATTATGCGGCGGATGAGGTGGGCGAGTTGGCGATTGCCTTCGATGCGACTCTCGGACGCCTGCGCCAGGCCTTGAGCCGTGAGCGTCTGTTCACCAGTGACGTCAGCCATGAACTGCGGACGCCGCTGATGGTCCTGGCCACGTCCTGCGAGCTGCTCCTGGAAAACCCCGGGCTCGATCCCCGTGGACGAGCCCAGGTCGAACGTATTGCCCGAGCTTGCGAGGAAATGCGTGAGCTGGTGCAGACGTTCCTGATGCTGGCCCGAGCCCAGCGGGAAGATGCCAGCATGTCGCCGCAACTGACGCTGACCCAGGCTGCCAAGGACTTGATCGGAGTGTGGCGCGAATCCGTCGAGGCCAAGGGTATCGAGTTGATCTTCGAGCCGGGACAACCGGGTGAGACCCGCTACAACGCCACTTTCCTGCATGCGGTGATGGGCAATCTGTTGCGCAATGCCTTGCACTACACCGAACAGGGATTTATCCGCCTGAGCCTGGTGCCGGATGGATTCGTCGTGGAGGACAGCGGCGTGGGCATTCCCGAGGAAAAACGCGAGGCGATGTTTCAGCCCTTTGTCCGTGGCGATGAAAAGCGCGGTGAAGGCTTGGGGCTGGGCTTGTCCCTGGTCCAGCGCATCTGCGAGAACCAGGGCTGGAGCGTCACTCTCAGTACCATGACCCCCAATGGCTGTCGTTTTCACGTTCAACTGCCCCCTTCCAAGGCTTGAATATTCTTGCCGGGCCCTGTTTTTCAGGGCCACTCGCTTGTCGATTTTTCTTCTTAGGTGGCCCCAGGCCATTGTCTGCTGCCTGTAAAACTCTGAAATATTTCCTCGTTGGACGGTACGAAGTTTTCACAAGGGGATGACCTGTCGCTGACACGCCGCTGCTTAAGGTGGCGCCATCAGTTGCAGGAGACTTTGATGATGGCGACACCGATCAAGCTGGAATTTTCCGACAAGTACGATGCCCAACATGCGCAGCAATACCTGCTCAAGCACCAGGAGGGGCTGGCACGACAGTTGTCCCACAAGCGTGATGAACAATTGGCTCGCGCTGCGCTGGCCCTGGCGGGAGAACCGGGCCTGGTGCTGGACCTGCCGTGCGGCGCGGGTCGTTTCTGGCCGCTGCTGACCGAAAAGGCCAATCGAATCATTATTGGCGCCGACAATTCAGCGGCTATGCTGAACACCGCCACGGTGGCGCAACCGGCCGATGTGGTGAAACGAGTACGAGCCTTGCAAACGTCTGCGTTTGCCATCGACTTGCCGGACAACGCTGTGGACTGCATTTTTTCCATGCGGTTGTTGCACCACATCGGTGAGGCCGAGCATCGGATAGCGCTGCTACGGGAGTTTCAGCGGGTCACCCGTGACAGCGTGATTGTTTCGCTATGGGTCGATGGCAACTTCAAGGCCTGGAAGCGCAAGCGCATGGAGCGCAAGCGGCTGTCCGAAGGTGGGCAGGAGGGTTACCAGAATCGTTTCGTGTTACCGGCGGCTACGGTCGAAGAAGAATTCAGGCAAGCCGGTTTTCGTGTCCAGGAGCACCTGGACTTCTTTCCGCTCTACGCCATGTGGCGGGTCTACGTATTACGCAAGAGGTAAGAGGATGGCTGTTGAATGTGCTTCGGAAATGGATGCCGTGCCCACAGATTGCTTCGAATACTTCTGGAACCAACAAGGTGAATGGGTCGAGGAACCCAATAAGCGTCGAGGCGGTGAGAGCGGCGTGCAGCGCCTGATCAGCAGCAGCGGTCACCTGCTCTATGCCAAGCGGCAGATCGGGCACATTCATCGCAGCTTTCTACACCCCTTTGGTCGTCCGACCGTCCTGCGTGAGCGTGATGCCCTGCAAGGCCTGCGTTTGCTGGATATAGAGGTGCCGGAGCTGGTGTTCTGCGGCGCCCGGCGCGGCCCCGAGCATCAGTGGCAGGCCCTGCTGGTGACCGCTGCGCTCGACGGCTTTGTGGAAATCGATAACTGGTATGCCGCAGGTGAGCGTGAACGCCACGGCGAAGTGCTGCACGAGCGAGTGTTGCAGGCACTGGCGCAGACCCTGGCGCGTATGCACAAGGGCCGTTGGCAGCATGGCTGCCTGTATTCCAAACATGTTTTTGTACGAATAGATGGCGAGGGCGAGCAGGCCCAGGTGAGGATTGCATTGCTGGATTTCGAGAAGTGTCGCCAGCGCCTGAGCAGCCGTCGGGCGGCGGCCCATGACCTCAAGCAACTGCGCCGCCATTCGTCGTGGAATGACACGGACTGGCAAAAGCTCTACTACTTTTATAGAACGGTGTTTGGCAGCCCCATCAAAGGTTTATAGCTATGAAGCTAGAAATTGCACGAGGTTTGTTCCTGGCAGGAGCCTTGGCAGTTGCTTCCTTGGCCATGGTTGTCTGGGAGCAGCCGCGAACGCAGGTTCTCAGTGCCGCTCAGGGTGAACATTGCCCGTTGCCACGGGTGGCCAAGAGCTCGGTGGCGGTCAAGCCGGATCATGAACTGCTGTTGTTCATGTTCGGCATGAGCCAGGCGTTGAAACCCCAGAGTTGAAGACCTGAAACTGCCACCTGAAGGCCTCGCATTGCGAGGCCTTTTGTTTGTCCCGGATTCAGGTGTCCGCCTTGGCCAGCAGGGTGTAGATGCAGGGCAGGACGAAGAGGGTGAACAGGGTGCCGATGGACATGCCCGTGGCGATTACTGTGCCGATATCGAAGCGACTGACTGCACCGGCGCCGCTGGCCAGGATCAGTGGCACCATGCCGAACACCATCGCTGCTGTGGTCATCAGCACCGGGCGCAGGCGAATCGATGCGGCTTGCTCCACTGCCTGTCGGGCGCTAAGTCCCTGGTCCCGGCGCAGTTGGTTGGCGAATTCAACGATCAGAATCCCATGTTTGCTGATCAGGCCGATCAGCGTCACCAGGCCGACCTGGGTGTAGATGTTCATGCTCGACCAGCCGAGAAACAGTGGGATCAGTGCGCCGCAGATCGACAGCGGCACGGTCACCAGAATCACCACCGGGTCGCGGAAGCTTTCGAACTGCGCCGCCAGCACCAGGAAAATGATCGCCAGGGCCAGGCCGAAGGTGACCCAGAGCGCACTGCCTTCCTGGACGTACTGGCGGGCGGCGCTGGCATAGTCGAAGGTGTAACCGGCGGGGGCCTCCTGCGTGGCGATCTGGCGCATGGTGTCGATGGCTTCGCCCATGCTGACTACGGGCACACCGGAAATGGTCGCAGCGTTGAGCTGCTGGAACTGGTTCAACTGCCGAGGGCGGGCGCGGTCGCTGACTTTGATCAGGGTCGACAGCGGCAGGGCCTCACCCTTGCTGTTCTTCACGTAGTAGTTATTCAACCAGTCAGGGTTGTCCCGATAGGCGCGCTCCACTTGGGCGATCACCTTGTAGCTGCGTCCGTCGATGGTGAAACGGTTGATTTCCGCCTCGCCGAGCAAGGTCGCCAGCGTACCCCCCAGGTCCTGCATGGTAACGCCCATTTGCGCGGCCTTGGCCCGATCGATGTCGACCACCACTTCGGGTTTGTCGAAGGCCAGGTCAATGTCGACAAAGGCGAATTTCCCCGACTCCATGGCGCGTTTCTTCACCCGGTTGGCCACGTCCAACAGGGACTCGTAATCGTTGGGGGTGTTGATCACGAAGGCAAAGGGCAGGCCCTCGCCGGTGCCGGGCAAGGCCGGCAGGTTGAAACCGAAGACTTGCAGGCCGGCGATGCCTGCCAGTTTGCCTTGTACCTGGGGCAGGATCTGCATCTGGGTCCGCTGGCGCTGGTTCCAGGGCTTGAGCAGGAAGCCGCCGATCCCCGATTGCACCCCGTTGAAACCGTTGATCTGGAATGAGGAGTAGTACTCCGGGAACTCCTTGAAGATCGCCAGGAACTCATCGGTGTAGGCATTGAGATACTCCAGGTTGGCCGGTTGCGGCGCCGTGGCCAGCATGAAAATGATGCCCTGGTCTTCGTCCGGTGCCAGCTCCGCCTTGGTGAACTTGAGCAGCAGGGGAATCAGGCACAGCGCGATCAGCGCGAAGACCAGTACAACGGGACGGGTCTCAAGGGTGCCGTGGAGCAGGCGCTGGTAGTGCTGCTTCAGGCTGTCGAAAATCCGGTCCAGGCGATGGGACAGGCCGCTGGGGTTTTCGTCGCGGCGCAGCAACAGTGCACACATCATCGGTGACAGAGTCAGGGCGACGATCCCGGAAATCACCACGGCCCCGGCCAGCGTCAGGGCGAACTCCTTGAACAGGGCGCCGGTGAGTCCCTGGAGAAAACCTATGGGAGCGTAAACCGCCGCCAGGGTGATGGTCATCGATACCACCGGCATGGCGATTTCCCGGGCACCTTCGATAGCCGCATCCAAGGGTGTCTTGCCTTCTTCGATGTGCCGATGAATGTTCTCCACCACCACGATTGCATCGTCCACCACCAAGCCGATGGCCAGGACCATGGCCAGCAAGGTCAGCAGATTGATCGAGTAGCCCATCAACTGCATGAAGAACATCACGCCGATCATCGACAGCGGAATGGTCACTACCGGGATCACTACCGAACGCAAGGCGCCGAGGAACAGGAACACCACCACAATCACGATCAGTACCGCTTCGAACAGGGTTTTGACTACCTCGTCGATGGAGGCCTGGATAAACAGCGTGGCGTCGTAGGCAATGTCCGACTTGAGGGTCGGGGGCAGTTGCGCTTCCAGTTCCGGCAGCAGCTTGCGCACCTCCTTGATCACGTCCAGCGGGTTGGCTCCGGGGGTGGCCTTGATGCCGATGTAGACCGAGGGCACGCCGCCGAAGGAGCTGATGGCGTTGTAGTTTTCCGCGCCCATTTCCACCCGCGCCACATCCTTGAGCAGGACCCGGCTGTCGCCATCGGTTTTCAACGGGATAGCCGCGAACGCCTCGGCGGATTTCAGCTCGGTGTTGGCATTGATACTGGTGACGACGTACTCGCCCTTGACCTCGCCTGCGGCGGACAGAAAGTTGTACTGGCGCACGGCGTTGCTCACGTCGCTGGCAGCCAGGCCATAGGCCGCCAACTTCACCGGGTCCAGCCACAGACGCATGGCGAACACCTGATTGCCGAGGATCTCCGCCTCGGCCATGCCTGGCAGGGTCGCCAGCTTGGGCTGGATCACTCGTGAGAGGTAGTCGGTGATCTGTGGGTTGTTCAGTTGCGGGCTGGAGAAGCTGATGTACATCAGCGCCGAGGCGTCGGCCGCCTCCTTGCTCAGCACTGGGTCTTCGGCTTGCTGGGGCAGCTTGTTCTTGACCTCGTTGGCCTTGGCCAGCAGTTCGGTGAACAGGCGGTCGCTGTTGGAACCGATCCGTGCATAGATCGAGATCACCGAGAAGTTCTGCCGGCTCACCGAGGTCATGTAGTCGATGCCTTCGGCGCTGGCCAGGCTTTGCTGCATGGGCTGGGTGATATAGCCCTGGATGGTTTCGGCATTGGCCCCGGGGTAGGCGGTGGTCACCGTGATCAGGGCGTTCTCCATCTGTGGGTACTGGCGCAGGGGCAGCTTGCTCCAGGCCTGGAATCCCAGCAGCACAATCAGCAGGCTGACCACGGTAGCGAGTACCGGGCGGCGAATGAACGGATCGGTAAAGGCCATGGGGATTCCTTGATCAGTCGGCGCGAGGCTGGCTGTTCGGCTGTTCCGGTTGCAGCTTGTCCGGGGTGATGCTGATGTGGGCGCCGTTATCCAGTTTGATCTGGCCGGCACTGACCACCTGTTCGCCCTTCTCCACACCCTTGTTGATCATCACCAGGCCGCCGCGATGCTCGCCGGTGTCGACAAAGCGCCGCTCGGCGATCAGCAGCGGCCGGCCCTCGGAGTCTTGCTCCAGGCTGCCGTCGGCGGCTTTCTTCTGCGTGACCACGTACACCGAGTTGCCGTAGAGGGTGTAGGCGAGGGCGCTTTCCGGCACCACCACCTTGAGCTGCGGGTCGGGAAGCAATACTTGCAGGTCGGCGAACATGCCCGGCAGCAAGCGGCCTTCGGGGTTGGCCAGGGTGGCGCGTACCAGCACGTTGCGGGTGCTGTTCTCGACCTTGGGGTTGATGGCGCTGATGCTGCCGGGGAACGACTCCCCGGGAAACGCCGCAACGCTGAGCTGCACGGTCTGTCCCAGACGGATCTTGGGCACCGATTGTTCCGGGATATAGAAGTCCACGTACAGGCTGCTCAGATCCTGCAGTGTTGCGATCACCGTGCCGCTGGCCAGGAAGTCGCCGACATCTACCTGGCGGATGCCGATTGTGCCGGCAAAGGGGGCGAGAATGCGTTTCTTGGCCAGGGAGGCCTTGAGCTGGTTGACCGTGGCCTTGTTCTTTTGCAACTGGGCCGAAAGCCGGTCGTACTCGCCCTTGGAAATCGCCTGACTGCCCACCAGTTGGCTACCGCGTCCGAAATCCAGCTGGGCCAGGCCGAGGTCGGCCTGGGCGGTTTCCAGCAGGGCGCTTTCCACAGCGCTGTCCAGGGTCAGCAACGGTTGGCCGGCCTTGACCTGCTGCCCGGATTCGAACTGCAGGTCCTTGACCGTACCGGCGACTTCAAGGCTGAGGTTGACCCCTTGCAGGGCCTTGAGGCTGCCGACACTGGGCAGCCGGCTTTGCCAGGGGCGCTCGTCGGCGGTAATCACCGCCACGCTGATGGGCGGCTTTGGGGCCGAGTAGACCTGGACCATCTTGTAGATCGAAAACGCCTTGTAGCCGGCTAGCAACAGCACGACCAACAGGACCACACCCAACATGATCAACATGCGGCGACGCAGCATATTCCGCTTCCTTGGAAAGCCCGGGAAACAAGCCCGGTAGACATTACTCCGAGTCGCGTGCGGGTTCCAGATGACTGTCCTGTCGTCTAGCGAAGCTCCCGGCGCCAAGGCCGGGGAGGGTTCTTCAGATCAGATGCAGATGGTTGTCCCAGAGCCCTGCGGGCAGATCCAGCGGTTTTGCCGCAATCTGTGTCTGGCGACAGTCGTAGAAGCGGCAGCGGCCTTGTCCCGAGGTCACCACGAAGCCGTCGGCCACGGCGCCAACCCCGGCACAGTCTGGCAGGGGCGCATCGACCCGCACTGCGCCGCTGTCCAGGTCCCAGATGAAGAAGCGGTTACCCCGGGGGGCGGTCAGAGCCACCAGGCGCAGGTCGCTGTGCACCGCGACGCTGGCGGTGTAGTGCCCCATGGCCTGCAACTGCTGTTCGGGTACCGGGAAGGCCGCGAAAGGTTGTCCCGGCCGCTTGATTGCCAGGAGTTCCGAGGGCTCGTGGGCGGCGCCCATGAACTGCTGGCCGGTGACGATGGTGCCGTCGCTGGCGATGCCCATGTGGCGCACGCTGTTCATCTGCTGGGCCAGGGTTTCCTTGCTCAACAGGGTGCCGTCGCGCTGCATCAACACCAGGCTCGGCTCCATGGCATCGAGGTTCATCTCCACCCGGCTTTCGGCTTCAGTGCGGATGCCGCCATTGGCTACCACCAGGGTTTCACCGTCGGGCATCCACGACACCTGGTGCGGGCCGATACCGTGGGTGGACAGTTCACCGCTGTGCACCAGGCGCTCGCCTTCGAAGCGATACACCCCGAGCAGGCCACGGCCGGGGTCCCGGGTGTCGTTCTCGGTGGCGTACAACCACTGGCCATCCTTGTGGATCACCGCGTGACCGTAGAAGTGCCGGTCAGGTTGCGAGGTCACGGTCTGCAGCAGCGCGCCGTTGCGCAGGTCGATCAGGTAACTCTCGGTGCCCGGGCGCCGGGCCACGAACAGGGCGATCGGCAACTGCGGGTGATTGATGATGTCATGGCAACGTTGGCCGACCTGGGTGGCAAACACCTGTTTACCGTCCAGCTGATAACCGACGGCGTAATGCTTGCCGTCACCATCGTCCCTGGCCGAAAGCAGCAAGGGCTGTTTGCCCTTTTGCTTGAACAGCGTCCCGCCGCCCAAGGTCACCGCACTGAGCAGCAGGCTGCCCAGTGCCAAAGCCTGACGTCGCAGCATCATCAGTCACCGTCGTTGGCGTTGAAGCCCAGTTGGATCCCCAGCGCCTTGGCCAGTTCGCCTTCGTGCAGGCGGTGGACCACGTTGAGGCTGTCGTACAGATCGTTGAGCTGCTGGCGACCAGCGTCGTCACCGAGCATTTCGGTCAGCGAGCGCTGGGTGCTGGCGAAGAGTTTCAGCGAAGCGGCGTAGGCGGCGTCGATCTTGTCGGCCAAAGGCTTCTGATCGGCTGGCAACAGGCCGCGCAGGCCTTTGTTGTCGACACCTGCCCACACGGTTTGAGCAGCGCTGAGGCTGGCCTCAAGGCCTTGCAGGGACGACTGGCTGCGCCAGGCATCAGCCTGGAACGGCTGGGGAATGCCCTTGGTCTGGCGGCCCATCGGCGTGCCGAGCTTCTTCTTCAAGGTATCCAGGGCAGTGACCTGGACCCGCAGCAAGTCAGCGATGGCTTCATGGGAGTCGGCGTAGCGCTGGTTGGGGAACTTGCTCATCTGCGCGAGCATGCCGTCGTTGGTATTCCAGCCCGTCAGGATCTCTTGCGCCAGTTGTTTCTGACGTTCACCGATGGCGGTCAACAGCGGGCAGTAGCGGGCTTTCTGCACGCTGTCGGCCATGTCGATCTTGCTGTCGAAGAGGATGTACTCGTAGGCCGACAGGCCTTGCACCACCACACTGGATTTGGCCAGGGCCGCGGCATCGATCTGCGGATTGGCGGTCACCAGTTGCTCGACCTGCCGGCCGACCAGGTTTTTCTTGTCCGGCCAGAACTGCACCTGCCAGGCGCGGTTGCCCTCGGCCAGCGGGCCGATCAGCAGTGGTTGCAGCTCGGCCCAGGCTTTTTGTGCGTGGAGGAAGTCGGCGCGGGCGGTGTCCAGGCTTGTCTTGCCTTCACAGAAGGCCAGGGCGCTGATGGCCAGCTGGCGGTCGGCCTCGACCCAACGGCTGTAGGTTGGCAGGATCACCTGTTTGGCGATGGCGGCCGAGGTCACGGCTTGTGGGTCCTGGGGCGAGCAGGCGCCCAGGGCGAGTGCGGCAAGGCTGGTGAACAGCAGTTTGGGGCGGAACATGTTCGGGCTCCCTTTATTGTGGAGAAAGCAGTTGAGTCGAGTGTTTATAGCGAATTCAGAAAGGCCAGCAACGCGGCACGTTGCTCGGCATTGAACGCGAGAACCTGTTGCTTGGCGCCTTCGGCTTCGCCGCCATGCCACAGCACCGCTTCCATCAGGTTGCGGGCGCGGCCGTCATGCAGGAACTGGGTGTGGCCACTGACGGTTTCTGTCAGGCCGATGCCCCATAGGGGCGCAGTGCGCCAGTCGCGGCCACTGGCCTTGAACTCCGTGCGGTGGTCCGCCAGGCCTTCCCCCATGTCGTGCAGCAGCAGATCGCTGTAGGGGCGGATCACCTGATTGGCCAATTCGGGTTCGGCGGCGTTGGCCGCGGTGGTGAAACTTGGGGTGTGGCAGGACTGGCAGCCGGCCTGGAAGAACAGGTTCTTGCCGGCCAGGACCTGGGGCGAATCGACATCGCGGCGCGCCGGTACTGCCAGGTTGCGAGTGTAGAACAGCACCAGGCGCAGGATGTTGTCGCTGACTTCCGGCTCACCGTCCGGGCCATTGCCGTTGGGGGCCTGCTTGCAGGCGGTTTGCGCGTCGGTGCAGTCATCGAAAGGCCTCAGGTGAGTGGTCAGGCCCATATCACCAGAAAACGCGTGAACATTTTGTTGATTGAGGTTGGGTTGGCCGGCTTTCCAGCCAAAACGCCCGAGTACGGTTTTTTGCTGCGCGTCATCCCAGACCCAGTTGGGTCGTCCGGCAATGGCCTTGTTGCCGGCGTCGGGCTGAGCGTTGGCCAGGATTGCCGCTTCGGGAATGGCCTCCAGCAACCCCAGGCCGATCATCGGCGGCGCCACTCGGGCGGAGAACTGCGTCTCGGGGTGCATTGGGCCGTAGCCCAGGTCGGTGATCTGCAGCCTGGGCTTGCGTAACTCCACCTGGGTGCCGTCCTTGAACCGTACGGGTACCTGATCGTAATCGACCCGCACCCGGCCTTCGGGGGCGACTCCGGGAATTGCCATGTCTTGCAACTGGCCGCCATACACCGGTTCCGGCACCACGCCAACCTGCTCAATGATCTTGGCGTAGGCCGGGGTATCCGGGATCGACAGGCGCACCAGCATCGACACGGCGTTCAGCGCATCAGGCGCGGGGGGATGGCCGCGGCCGTCCTTGACGTGGCAGTTCTGGCAGGCGTTGGTGTTGAACAGCGGACCGAGGCCGTCACGGGCAGTGGTGGTGGAGGGGGCGATCACCCAGGGGCTGCGGAAAAAACTGTTGCCGACGCTGAAGTCCAGGCGTCGGGTCGGTGGCAGGTTGGCCGACGGCAGGGAAAAGGCATTGCGATCGGCCTTGTTGACCGTCGTCGCGCCGCCGGCTCGGGCTTCCCCCGGTTCGGCCTGGGTAAAGCGTGGAGCGTCATCGCAGGCACTCAGGCTCAAGGCCATGAGTAGAGCGGACCAGCGAAGCAGCGACGGGGGCATCGGACATCCTGCAAGACGAGCAAAACAAGGGCGCAAAGTCTAACAGGGCCGCCTGGATTGAATAAGAGGAATTATCGTTTGGTTTGACCCAGGACAAGCTTGCGGGGAAGCATTCAGGCGTAGGAAACGGAGCACTGCGGGCACAAAAAAAGGCGACCCGCAGGTCGCCTTTTTACTGAAGCCGCGCTGATCAGAACTCGTGATCGGCGTTATCCGGGTTCAGGTCGCTGATGCCCAGCTTGCCCGCAGCCTGTTCGATCGAGCCGGTCTGCTTCACCAGGGCGGCGATGGCGTCACGCACGATCTGGTTGCCGGATTCGTTGCCCGCAGCGATCAACTGGTCGTAGTGCTCACCCTTGTTGGCGTGGTCCACCATGACCTGGATCTTGGCTTCGGTTGCCGCCAGATCAGCTTTCAGTGCGGCGTCGGCAGCCGGGTCGGCCTTGGCCACCAGGGAAGACAGGCTGGCGCCGGTCATCTTGCTGCCGTCGACACGGGTGTACTCGCCCAGGTAGACGTTGCGGATGCCCTTGGCATCGTAGAAGTGCGAGTTGTGGGTGTTGTCGCTGAAGCAATCCTGCTCGTCTTCAGGGGAGTTGGCTTCCAGGGATACCTTCATCCGCTCGCCCGCCAGTTCACCCAGGGACAGGCTGCCCATGCCGAACAGCATCTTGCGCAGGCCGGTTTCGGCCGGTTCGGCTTCCAGGGTGGCACGGTAGTTGTCGGCCACGTCCGGCTTCCAGTTGCCGACCATTTCTTCCAGGTCGTTGACCAGCAGCTGGGTCACGGCCTTCAGGTAGGCGCGACGACGCTCGTTGTGGCCGCCGGTGGCACCGGCACCTTCCAGGTAGTCGGAAGCAGGGCGGGCGCCGGCGCCAGGGCCGGTGCCGTTGAGGTCCTGGCCCCAGAGCAGGAATTCGATGGCGTGGTAGCCGGTAGCGACGTTGGCCTCGGCACCGCCCAGCTCGTTCAGGCTGGCGAGTTTTTCCGGGGTGATGTCTTTCACGTCGACCTTGTCTTCGCCGACCTGGATCTCGGTGTTGGCGATGATGTTGGCGGTGGCGCCCGGGTTGCCCAGTGCGTGCTCGTAGCTCTTGTCGACGTAGTCGATCAGGCCTTCGTCCAGTGGCCAGGCGTTCACCTGACCTTCCCAGTCATCGATGATGGTGTTGCCGAAGCGGAACACTTCGCTCTGCAGGTAAGGCACGCGAGCGGCAACCCAGGCAGCCTTGGCGGCTTTCAGGGTTTCGTCGTTGGGCTTGGCGAGGAAGGCATCGATGGCGGTTTGCAGGGTTTTCGCGGTGGATTCGGAGTCGCTGTAAACGGCGAACACCATGTCGGCGTAATGCGCGACCACAGCCTTGGCCGCGGTTTCGTCGACCTTGCCGGCAGCGTCAGTGGCTGGGGTGGCAGTGCTGGCGGCCGGGGTCGGCGCTTGAGCGGCAGCCTTGTCGTCTTTGCCTTCGCCGCAGCCGGCGAGGGAAATAGCGATGGCCAACAGACTGGCGGTAGCCAGAGGCATACGAATCATGGCGAACATCCTGCTTCGAGAGGGGAGTGGACGGCGCGGGGGCGCGCAAAAACTGCAACATAATGCGAAAGATTTGCATTATGTGTAAAGGGTCGCGCCTGTAAATATTTCTTATTCAGTAGGGGATTGCGCCAGGTCAAGCTGGCGAGTGCGATGCCTGGGTCAGAGGATCACCGCGTTGCTGCGCTGCGCCTGTTTCAGGTAGGCGCTCAACTCCCGCGCCGGCAGGGGTTTGCTGTAGTGATAGCCCTGACCTTCATGGCAGCCTTCGGAGATGATGTAAGCCTCCTGTTCGGCTGTTTCCACGCCCTCGGCGATC
Organism: Pseudomonas sp. JDS08PS003; assembly: GCF_045013505.1. Lineage (NCBI taxonomy): Bacteria > Pseudomonadati > Pseudomonadota > Gammaproteobacteria > Pseudomonadales > Pseudomonadaceae > Pseudomonas > Pseudomonas sp. JDS08PS003. Next base: position 5,715,594 of record NZ_CP120724.1, on the reverse strand, counting down.
ACCTGCATGCCCAGGCTTTTACCCAGCTGGATGATGGCGCGCACGATGGTCGCATCGTCGTCGTCATCCAGCAGGTCCTGGACGAAGCTCTTGTCGATCTTGATCTTGTCCAGGGGCAGGCTTTTCAGGTAGCTCAGAGACGAATAACCGGTGCCGAAATCGTCGATGGCGATCAGCGCCCCGGAGCGTCGCAGGCTCAGCAGGTGCTGGGCGGCGGTGCTGATGTCTTCCATCAGGCCGGTTTCGGTGACTTCCAGCTCCAGGCTGCGGGGTGGCAGGCGGTAGATCTGCAGCAGGTTGTTGACCACCCGTGGCAGTTCGGCGTGGTGCAGTTGTACCGTGGACAGGTTGACCGCCATGCGCAGGTCGCTGAAGCCCATGTCGTGCCATTCGCGCAGTTGGCGGCAGGCCTGGTCCAGCACCCATTCGCCGATGGCGATGATGGTGCCGTTCTGCTCCGCCAGGGGAATGAACAGGTCCGGCGGCACCAGGCCGTGTTCCGGGTGTTGCCAGCGAATCAGCGCCTCGACACCCACCACCCGGTGGTCGCGATAGCTGATCTGTGGCTGATAGACGAGAAAGAACTGGTCTCGGGTCAGGGCTTCGCGCAAGTCTTTTTCCAGTTCCCGGCGCCGGCGCATTTCGCTGTCGACGCTGGCGATATAGAACTGATAGCGATTGCGTGACCGGCTCTTGGCCAGGGTCATGGTCTGTTCGGCTTTTTGCAGGAGTTTTTCCGTGCTGTCGCCGTCTTCCGGGAACAGGGTGATGCCGATGGTGGCGCGCAGGCGGATTTCCTGGTGATCGAGGGCGAAGGTGGCCTCCAGGTCGTCGAGGATGCTTTGTGCCAGTTCTGCGGCTTCATAGGGTTGTTCGATATCGGCCTGGACCAGGGCGAACTGATCGCCACCCAGGCGAGCCAGGGCGCCGAGGCGACCGCTGTGGCCGCGCAGGCGATCGGCCAGGGCCAGCAGCAGTTGGTCGCCGGTCTGGTAGCTGAACTGTTCGTTGATGCCCTTGAAGTCGTCGAGGCCGACGCAGAGCACTGCGACCCGGCGTTGCAGGCGCCCGGCGTCCACCAGGATCTTGTCCAGTTGCTGCTGCAATTGCTGGCGGTTCGGCAGACCGGTCAGGAAGTCGTACTGGGCCATGCGCAGCAGGCTGTTTTCCGCTTCGTGGCGCAAGTGGGTATTGCGCTCGATGGAGGCCAGCAACTGGTTGGCGGTGTTGATCCAGATTCCCAGTTCATTTTTTTCGTGACCCTTGAGCAGCGGCAACTGGTGCTCGCTGGGGCGGTCGGGATTGATGGTGGTCAGGTGCTCGATGATTCGCGACAGCGGCTTGGTCAGCAACCAGTGATAGACCAGGTACAGCACCAGGCCCATGGCCAGGGCGCGCAGGACTCCGGAAATGAAGATGATCACCGAGCTGATGATGAAGTCCTGGCCGTAGGTGGCGGTGTCGAGGGTGATGCTCAGGTCGCCGTAATACTCGCTATAGGGGCCACGGCCCACCAACTGGGTGGTGAAGGTGCGTTCCTGGCCAAGAATCAGATCAGTGAGCCAGCGACTGGAGGAATGCTGCAGCTCGCGGGACTTTTCCGCGAGCATGGTTTCGTTGGGGTGGCCAATGGAGGCCATGCGCACCGCATCATCCTGGAACAGGCCTTCAATGACTTGCATGCCCATTTCCCGGTCCAGGCTGTAGACCGCCTGTGTCGATGGGTCGCGAAACATGTCGAGAATGCGCTGGGCATCGTTAGCGACCGCCTGCCGAGTCTTGTAGGCATCGAAGACGATCTGGGCGCAGCTCAGGACTACGCCCACTATGAGTGCCGACAGCAGCACAACCCGGAGCAACTTCACCGACAAGCTGTTTTTGAGTTCCAGCTTCAAAGGGCTATTCCTTGTTCCGTGCGCGTAGCGTCAAGTTGCCATGAGTATTGGCAATCCCGTGTTGGCCGTCAAAGTGACATTAATGCCGAGTACAGGACGTCTGCGGGCCAGGCCCGGGTGATCAGATTCAGGATTGCTCTTGCTGTGGATAGTGTGTCGGTAGCGACGCCTTGCAACTTGAGGGGCGGCGTTGATTTTTACATCAGATGAATCTTAGCGCCTCGGTTGGGCGGGACAAGATGCCCGCTTTGTCAGAGGCAAAAAAAAACCCGGCCAGGCCGGGTTTTTTGCACTGCAAACGGACTTAAGCGACGAAGTTCTTGCCTTCGAACTGCTCAGCCACGAATTTCCAGTTGACCAGGTTCCAGAACGCTTCGACGTATTTAGGACGAACGTTGCGGTAGTCGATGTAGTACGCGTGTTCCCAGACGTCGCAGGTCAGCAGCGGAGTGTCGCCGCTGGTCAGCGGGTTGCCGGCGCCGATGGTGCTGGCCAGGGCCAGGGAGCCGTCAGCCTTCTTCACCAGCCAGCCCCAGCCGGAACCGAAGGTGCCAACGGAAGTCTTGGTGAACTCTTCTTTGAACTTGTCGAACGAACCGAAGGCAGCGTTGATGGCCTCAGCCAGTGCGCCGGTAGGTTGGCCGCCGGCGTTTGGCGCCAGGCAGTTCCAGTAGAAAGTGTGGTTCCAGACCTGGGCTGCGTTGTTGAAGATGCCGCCCGAAGAGGTTTTGACGATCTGTTCCAGAGTCTTGCCTTCGAACTCGGTGCCTGGCACCAGGTTGTTCAGGTTCACGACATAGGTGTTGTGGTGCTTGTCGTGGTGGTATTCCAGGGTTTCCTTGGAAATGTGCGGCTGCAGGGCGTCGTGTGCATAGGGCAGCGGCGGCAATTCGAAAGCCATGATGATTCTCCTAATCAGGTCAGTTGCGGTGAGCGCAAGGCCGATCACGGGCGGCCAGACAAGCGCCGGGGAGTTTGTACTCTTTGCGGCGCAGGGTTCGGATCATAGCACCGGGGGTGCGGCTTAACCACGCAACAACTGTGTGGGATAGAGGTTCCAGAGCCTTTTGGAATAAGTCACGCAGCGCTGATCAGCTGGAACGCCACGCTGAACATCATCACCGCCACCAGCAGGTCGAGAATCCTCCAGGTACTGGGGCGAGCCAGCCACGGAGCCAGCCAGGCGGCGCCCAGGGCCAGGGTGAAGAACCACAGCAATGAAGCGCTGGCGGCCCCCACCACGTAAGCGCCGGGCTCGGTTTGTTGTGCCCCCAGTGAACCGATCAGCAGCACGGTATCCAGGTACACGTGGGGGTTGAGCAGGGTGACCGCCAGGGCACTGAGCATGACAGCCCGGAGTGAACGCACGGTCTGGCCTTCGCCCTGTTGCAGGCTTTGTTTCGAGCAGGCTCGGCGCAGGGCCTGGGCGCCGTACCAGATCAGGAATGCCGCGCCGCCCCAGCGCGCCACTGCCAGCAGCATCGGGCTCTGGGTCAGGACGGTGGCCAGGCCGAACACGCCGGCCGCCACCAACAGGGCATCGCAGGTCACGCACAGCGCCGCCACTGGCAAGTGGTGCTCACGGCGCAGGCTCTGAGCCAGGACGAAGGCGTTTTGCGTACCGATGGCCATGATCAGGCCGGCGGCCACCAAGAGACCGTTTACATAGCTTTGCCACATGACTATTGCTCCTCGCCGGCGGCCAGTTTTTGCAGAACCTGCATGGCTCGCCGGGCATCCGCCTGACCGACAAACAGGTGATCGTGGTAATAGCCGGCGATCACGTTGCAGCTGATCCCGGCCTGACCCAGGGCGCCGGCGAAGGCTGCTGTCAGGCCCACGGCTTCCAGGGCCGAATGCACGTTGAGGGTGATCCAGGCCGCCACGTAATCGAAGGCCAGTCCCAGGCGCTCGGCCTGTTGGCGCTGGACGATGACCGTCAGTCCCTCGCGTTCACGAAAGCTGCCCAGCACTTCGCAGTCCTGCAGCAGGCTGGGGTCTGTGATGGAACAGAACACGTACTCGCCGTCGTTGAGCTGCGGGCTCATGCTGCGCAACAGGGTAGCGAGAGAGGTTTCACCGGCCATGAACAAAATCCTTGAGCGAAGAAGCATTACAGAGGCTTTACGCTGGCTATTTTCTCGCTTCAGGCGGTATAAGAAAAACCAATAGTGCTGATCACTCATTAGGAAAACTGATGTTCGACTACAAGTTGCTCTCCGCCCTGGCCGCGGTGATCGAACAGGCAGGATTCGAACGGGCGGCCCAGGTGCTGGGATTGTCGCAGTCGGCAATTTCCCAGCGCATCAAGCTTCTGGAGGCCCGGGTCGGGCAGCCGGTGCTGGTGCGGGTGACGCCTCCAGCGCCCACGGAAATCGGTCGCCGCTTGCTCAACCATGTGCAGCAGGTACGCCTTCTGGAGCGGGACCTGCAAAGCCTGGTGCCGGCGCTGGACGAGGAAGGCTTGCCGGAACGCCTGCGCATCGCCCTCAACGCCGACAGCCTGGCCACCTGGTGGGCCGAAGCGGTGGCTGACTTCTGCGCCGAACATCACTTGCTCCTGGACCTGGTGGTGGAGGACCAGACGGTGGGCCTCAAACGCATGCGTGCAGGCGAAGTGGCGGCTTGTGTCTGCGCCAGTGAGCGTCCGGTGGCCGGGGCACGCAGTCTGCTGCTGGGCGCCATGCGTTACCGTGCCCTGGCCAGCCCGGCGTTCATCACCCGGCACTTTCCCCAGGGCGTACGTGCCGAGCAGTTGGCTCGAACCCCGGCATTGGTATTCGGCCCTGACGATTTCCTGCAGCATCGCTACCTGGCGTCCCTGGGTGTCGATGGCGGTTTCGAACATCATTTGTGCCCGTCTTCCGAGGGCTTCATCCGCCTCACTGAAGCTGGCCTGGGCTGGGGGCTGGTGCCCGAACTGCAGGTTCGCGAGCAACTTCAGCGAGGCTTGCTGGTGGAGCTTTTGCCGGATAAACCCATCGATGTGCCGCTGTACTGGCATCATTGGCGCAACGGCGGACAATTGCTGGGCTTGTTGACCGAGCACCTGGCACGTTTATCTGCACAATGGCTGGTGCCCTGGGAGCAGCCGTAAGCGTCAAGCCACAAGCTGCAACTAGACAGCTTGCGCACTGATTTTTAACTTGCAGCTTGTAGCTCGTAGCTCGTCACTGCTTTCTTAGGAATATTCATGAAAATTCTGGTTACCGGCGCAAGCGGCTTCATCGGCGGGCGCTTTGCTCGTTTTGCCCTTGAGCAGGGCCTGGAGGTCCGGGTCAACGGCCGTCGCGCCGAAGCGGTGGATCACCTGGTGCGCCGTGGTGCCGAGTTCGTCCAGGGCGACTTGAACGATGCCGGCCTGGTGCGCGAACTCTGTCGCGATGTCGATACCGTGGTGCACTGCGCCGGTGCGGTGGGCTTGTGGGGGCGCTATCAGGATTTCCATCAGGGCAACGTACTGGTCACTGAGAATGTGGTCGAGGCCTGCCTCAAGCAGCGGGTCCAACGCCTGGTGCACCTGTCCTCGCCGTCGATCTATTTCGATGGCCGTGATCATCTGGGGCTGACCGAAGAGCAAGTGCCCAAGCGTTTCAGGCACCCCTATGCAGCCACCAAGTACCTGGCCGAGCAGAAGGTCTTCGGTGCCCAGGAGTTCGGGCTTGAGGTCATTGCGCTGCGGCCGCGCTTTGTCACCGGTGCCGGCGACATGAGCATCTTCCCGCGGCTGTTGAAAATGCAGCGCAAAGGTCGCCTGGCCATCGTCGGCAACGGTCTGAACAAGGTCGACTTCACCAGTGTGCACAACCTCAACGAGGCCCTGTTCAGTAGCTTGCACGCCAGTGGCTCGGCCCTGGGCAAGGTCTACAACATCAGCAACGGCGCGCCGGTTCCGCTGTGGGACGTGGTCAACTACGTGATGCGTCAGATGCAGGTGCCACAAGTCACCCGCTATCGCTCCTTTGGCCTGGCCTACAGCGTGGCGGCGCTTAACGAGGGGGTCTGCAAACTCTGGCCTGGCCGTCCGGAGCCGACCCTGTCGCGCCTGGGGATGCAGGTCATGAACAAGAACTTCACCCTGGATATCAGCCGGGCCCGGCACTACCTCGGCTATGAGCCCAAGGTCAGCTTGTGGGCTGCTCTGGATGAGTTCTGCAGTTGGTGGAAGGCTCAGGACATAAGCTGAAATCAAAGACTGAACCCGGTTTGCCCGGGCCGGTCCATAGGCCGGGTGAATTAGCGGTTTATACTCGCCGCATTCAGCCATCACCGCGGTTCACAAAGGTTGCCCCATGCGTAACGATGCACACGATGACTTCGATGACGTTCCAAGTCTGCGCGCCGATCCCCTCGATGACGATGTCTTTCCTGCCACCAGCGCTGCCCGTGAGCGCACCACCGTGCATTCGCGCAGCGCTCCGGTGGTCAAGGCCAAGGGGCCCAGTACCGGTCCATTGTGGGCATTGGTGGGGGCATTGTTCTTTGCCTTCATCGGCCTTGCCTGGTGGAGCTTTCAGCAGATCTCGCTGATGGAGCAGCAACTGGTGGCGACTCAGGAAAGCTTCGCCAGGATCAGCGAAGAGGCCGCCGGTCGTCTGCAGGATATCTCCGGCAAAGTGGTGGCCAGCCAGACCAATGTCACCACTGACAGCGAAGCCTTGAAGCTGCAGATCAAGCAGTTGGAAAGCCGGCTGCAGGATCAGAGCCGACAACAGCAGGGCGTGGCGGGGCAGGCCACGGACCTGGACAAGCGCCTGGCGCAGATGAGTGCCCAGACTGCCGAGCAGCAGGCGGCCAATGCCCAGTTGCAGGCTCAGGTCAAAGCCCTGAACTCTGAACTGGCGAGCCTGAAAGGCGCCCAGACGGACGCCGGCAAGGTCGATACCCAGCTCAAGAGCCTGAGTGCCGACCTTGCCGCGTTGAAAAAACAGGGCAACCCGAGCGCCGCCATCGAGCGCCTGGAGCAGGAGCTGGTGGTGCTCAAGAGTGAGCAGGACAATCGTCCCGCCGCCGCCCAGAACGGAGCCAGCACTGCCGAGTTCGATGCGTTCCGTGGCCAGGTCACCCGCAACATCAATACCCTGCAAAGCCAGATCCAGAACCTGCAGCAGCAGATCAATACCCGTCCTTGAACGGTCAGGCCCACCCACGCATGGCGTGGGTGGGCACTGTTTGGCCAAAGTGCGCTGAATATTCACTCATGTCCCGCAGCCGTCTACGCTCTTCAAACGCCATCAGGAACGAGGAGCGAGCGATGAGGCTGTTGCAAAAAAACACCTGGCTGGGATGGTTGTTGTTGCTGTGCATGGGGCCGCTGCATGCGGCGGTACCGGCGGCCGATGACGGTGTGGCGGCCCGGGCGCTGCTGGAAAAAGCCCTGCGCTATTACCACGACCAGGGTGACAAGGCGTTTGCGGCCTTCAGCCGTCAGGGTGAGTTCGTCGACCGCGATCGTTATGTGTTCGTGGTGGACACCCGGGGCGTGATGCTGGCCAGTGGCGGTCCTTCGTCGGCATTGATTGGTCGAGATGTCTCCGAAGCCCTGGGGCCGGATCTGCGCAAGGCGTTCAAGGACGCCCTGAAGATTCCCGAGGCCAATGGCATCCAGCAAGCCGAGTACCGTTGGCAGAACTGGGCCGACGGCAAGATCGAACGCAAGCATGTGTACTTCCAGCGTATCGGCGAGCGCATCCTGGCGGTGGGGTATTACCTGCCTCGGGCCTCGGCCGAGCAGGCCAAGGCACTGCTGGAGCGAGCGGCCACGGCCTTGGGCAGCGATCAGCCGGGTACGCTCAAAGCCATCAATGACTTGCGTGGCGGGTTTCTCGAAGACGATCTGTATGTGTTCGTGGTGGACCTCGACAGCCACCGCTATCTGGCCCATGGCACCAATCTGCGTCTGCTCAATACCGATTTCGGCAAGATCAAGGACCCGGAGGGCAAACCGGTGGGCGAACCGATCCTGGCGTTGATGGCAGGCCAGGATCAGGGGGAATACGAGTACCGCTGGAAGAACCCGGTGACTGGCAAGATCGAGGACAAGCATGCCTACTTGCGCAAGGTCGGGAATCTGTTAGTTGCCGTGGGGTACTACAGCCCTTGAGTCCTGAACGCTAGCCTCTGCCGGCATCAGGATCAACGTGCCTTGTCTTCACGGCCCCGTAGCAGGCGATTGGGCATGGCAATCGCCGCAGCCAGCCCCAGCAGGGAGACTGCGGCACTGACCAGCAGCAGATGCCGGAAGCTCAGCAGCAACTCGTTGCGCAATGCGTCGCGCGCGGAGCCAGGCGCGGCGTTCAGGCCTTCCAGCAAGGCACTGCCGGAGTGCCCCTCGCTCATCAGACCTGCGCCACTCAGATGCGCCAGGCTGGAATCCTGCAGCAAGGCCAGGAGCAATGCCGACATCAGCGCCACCCCCACCGCGCCGCCCAGGGCGCGAAACAGGTTGGTGGTGCTGGTGGCGACACCGATATCCCGTTGCTCCACCGAGTTCTGGGTGCCCACCAGGGAGGTAGGGAACTGCATGCCACCGGCAATCCCGCAGAGCAACATGAACAGGCTGCTCAGCAGTACCTCCTGGGGCGGCACCAGGGCCATGCCGAGAATCGACACCGGCATCAATAGCGCGCCGCCCAGGATCATCGGCTTGTAGCGTCCGGTCACCGAGGTCAGGCGTCCGGCGCAATAGGCGCCCATGGGCAGACCCATGGCCAAGGGCAGCAGGTGCAGGGCGGCACTGTCGGCCCCGGCCCCGGTGATGCTTTGGAAGCGCAGGGGCATCAGCACGATCAGCGAGATGGCCTGGAAACTGGTGAAGAAAATCGTGCACCAGCACAGCAGCGCATTGCGGTTGGCAAACAGATGCATTGGCAGCAGGGGCTCCCGGGCCCGGCGCTCATGCCAGACGAACAGGGCCAGGACGATGCAGGCGATGGCCAGCAGGTCGAGCACTTTGGCGCTGCGCCAGGAGTGGCCCTGGCCCACTTGGGTGATGCCCAACAGCAGGGCGCTCAGGCCGATGATCAGCAACAGGGTGCCGAGGTAGTCGATGATCGGCTTGCGCTGGGGCACCGGCAGCCCCACCAGGGTGCGGTGAGCCACCCACCAGGCACCCAGTCCCAGGGGCAGGTTGATCAGAAATACCCAGCGCCACGAGAGAAATTCGGTCATGTAGCCGCCCAGCACCGGGCCGGCGACACTGGCCACCGCGTACATGCTGCTGAAGTAGCCCTGATAGCGGCCGCGCTCCCTGGGCGGGACTATGTCGCCGATGATGGCCTGGCTCACCGAGATCATGCCGCCGGCGCCGATGCCCTGGAAGATCCGCGCCAGCACCAGTTGTTCCATGTTCTGGGCCAGACCGCAGAACAGCGAGGCCAGGGTGAACAATCCCATGCCGAACAGCATCAGCCGACGCCGGCCATACAGATCGCCGAGCTTGCCGTAGATAGGCACTGCCACGGTCATTGCCACCATGTAGCCGGAGATGACCCAGGCCAGCAGGCTGACATCCTTGAACTGAGCGGAAATGGCCGGCATGGAGACGGCGACGATGGTCTGGTCCAGGGCGCCGAGAAAGATCGCCAGCATCAGGGCGATCAGCACGCTGCGGATGGCCGGTTTGGGCGGGCCAGGTTGTTGGAAATGGGTCACGAAAAAACCTGCGGGCAGTGATTGATCCGTAGCGGCAAGGCTGGCGGTAATGGGCGTCAGTGTACTCGATAGGGAGCTATCGGATAACGCCACAAGGAAGGCCACGGCGTTTTTTCATGAAGGTTGTTCAAGCCGTGGACGTTGTGCCAAAGGGTCTTGGATTCACCACTTTCGAAAAGCTTTGTGGCACTTGGTGTTGATGTGTAATGGGACGCATTCTGTATAGTGTGCGTTCGGTGCCGGCTCCCTGAATCCTGGCTGTACGAATGTTCATTTGTGTCGCCGGTGCTTGCGTTTTTCCTGGCTGAACCCGTCAATGGGTCGATGAATCCTGGCGGGTGCCCTGAGCATTTTTCCAACGGTGCAATTCTCCTCCCCGTTACTCTGAGGCCTGGACTGTAGTGATGAACAAGCCTGCCCTTGCTGCCATTCCCGTGTTCAAACTCTATGGCGAGAGCCTGGAGTGGCCCACCCCGGATCTGCTCCATTGCGAGTCCATCAGCCAACGCAGTCGTGAGCACCAGTGGGAAATCAAACCCCACCGGCATGCCGACCTCTGCCAGTTGCTGTTCGTCTTCCGAGGGCAGGCCGAACTGGAGGTCGAAGGCCAGCGGACCCTGCTGGACGAACCGATGGTCCAAGTGTTGCCGCCGTTATCGGTGCATGGTTTTCGTTTTTCCGAGGATGTCGAAGGTTATGTCGTGACTCTGGCGGCGCCGCTGTTGAGCCATATGCAAGCTCAGTTGGGGCGCTCGGAAAATACCCTGGCCAAGTCTGGCAGCTACCCGGCCCGGGAGGATGCGCAGTACCTGAACGGTTTGTTCAGTGCCTTGCAGAATGAATATCAGGGGCAGCAACCGGCTCGGGAAATGCTCATGCACGCCCTGGTGAGCATGATTGTGGTCTGGGTCGGTCGCCAGGCACTGCAGCGCAGCAGTTCCAGTCAGCGTCCCCAGCGGGCCCGGGAGTATTTCAACGGTTTTATCCAGTTGGTGGAGGCCCACTACCGCGAGCATGTGAAGGTCGAGGACCTGGCTCACAAGCTAGGCATCTCGGTGTCGCACCTCAACGGCACCTGCCGCGAGCTGGCCGGGCAACCGGCGCTGCAGATCATGCACGAGCGCCAGCTGCTGGAGGCCAAGCGCCTGCTGACCTACACCGGAATGACCATCTACGAGATTTCCGATGACCTGGGTTTTTCCGATCCCACCAATTTCACCCGGCTGTTCCGACGCCGCGAGGGGATTTCGCCCAAGGTGTTCCGCGACCGGCTCAAGGCCGATCAGGCAGGGGGCGCCGGGGCGTCGCCGCTCACCTGAGGGCGTTCAAGGTGGCGTTGTGGGGAATGCAGCGCTCCAGGTTGCAACTGGCGTAGTTACGCTGTTGCATACGGGCCTGCTCGACGCGATAAGCGGCGGTACCGTATAGCGCCAGGGTCATGGTGCAGGTCATGAAAATGGCCAGGTACCTTCTTGTCTTGACGTTCATGGCAACGACCTCTGAACCAATACCCCCGTGTTTTCAGGGGTATTGATATCAGCATAGGTCAGTTGCGGGGGCTTGCCAGGCTGCCGCCCAGCCTGTTGGGCGAGGTATTGAGCCGGTGGATCGAAGTGCTGAGCGCTTGTTCTGTTGTCTACAGCCCTTCATCCCAGAGCGGCTCCTGGGGAAACCTGAGCACCAGGAAGTCCAGCATGCTGCGCAAGGTCGCCGGCATGTGCTTGCGCGAGGCGTAGACCGCGTACATGTTCATCTTGCGGGGTTCGGCATTGGCCAGCAGGCGCACCAGGTCTCCACGCTTGATGTACTCCCCGGCCTGGTAGCTGGGCAGCATGGCGATGCCGGCGCCGGCCACTGTGGTGCGCAACAGGGTACTGGCTTCGTTGGCGCTGATATTGCCCTGTACCGGTACCGATACCTGCTCGCCGTCTTGTTCGAAATGCCACAGGCTCTTGCCGAAGTAGGAGTGGGTCAGGCAGTTGTGCTGGCTCAGCTCCTCCACCCTGCGTGGTGCCGGGTGTTCCTGCAGGTAGGCCGGTGAGGCGCAGATCACCGAGCGACAGACGGTCAGGCGTCGGGCGATCAGGTTCGGGTCCAGGTCGTTGCTGGTACGGATCGCCAGGTCGATGCGCTCATCCACCAGATTCACGGTGCGATCGAGCATCTGCAGATCGATGCTCACTCCGGGATAACGCTTGACGTAGTCGGCCACGGCATCCGCCAGTTGTGACTGGCCGAAGGAGGTGCTGACGCTGATGCGCAGCAGCCCGCGGGGCGCGTCATCAGGCTCGCCCACCGCTGCCTGCATATCGTTGGACAGCTCCAGCATCTGCCGACAGCGGGGCAGGATCTCGCCGCCGGCAGCCGTCAGGCTGAGTTTGCGTGTGGTGCGGTGCATCAACCGGGCGCCGACCCAATCCTCCAGCTCCGCCAGATAACGTGAAACCACCGGCCGTGAAAGGTCCAGGTGGTCAGCGGCGGCCGACTGGCTGCCCAGGTCGACAACGGTGACGAAGACCCGCATTGCTTGGAGACGATCCATGATTTGCCCGCTTTCAGAAACAAACTATGTTCAAGCATCGCATTTTTTGTAACGACTCTGGCAACTAAGCTTTGTCCACTTCCAACCAAGACAACAGATGCTGGAGCTGCCCTCATGATCGGATTCACCTCTCTCAAACGCCTGCTGCTGGCCACCGCCACCCTGGGCTTTGCCGCCCATGCCGCAGCCGCCGAGCCCACCCTGAAACTGGATGTCTACAACCCGGGTGCCAATGCCATCTTCCCGGTGACCTCGGTACTGGTCAGCGGCAAGAAGGACGCGATCCTGGTGGATGCCCAGTTCGGCAAATCCCAGGCCCAGCAACTGGTAGAAAAGATCCGTGCCAGTGGCAAGCACTTGACCACCATCTACATCAGCCACGGTGATCCGGATTACTACTTCGGCCTCGACACCCTGACCACGGCCTTCCCCGATGCCAAGGTCGTTGCCTCACAGCCAACGGTGGATCACATCAAGGCTACGGTGGACGGCAAGCTGGCGTTCTGGGGGCCGAAAATGGGTGCAGACATTCCGGCCAAGACCATTGTGCCCGGCGTACTCAAGGGCCACAGCCTGACTCTGGAAGGGCAGAAACTCGAGGTCATCGGCCTGGATGGCAAGCAACCGGACCGCAGCTTTGTATGGATTCCGTCGATCAAGGCCGTGGTAGGGGGCGTGGTGGTCGCGGAGAACATCCACGTATGGATGGCCGATACCCAGACCCCGCAGTCCCACCAGGACTGGCTGAGCACCCTGAAGACCATTGAGGGCCTGCAGCCCAAGACTGTGATCCCCGGGCACTTCCTCGGTGACAGCGCTCGTTCCCTGGCCCCGGTGCACTTCACCGCTGACTACATCAAGGCCTTCGATGAAGAGACGGCCAAGGCCAAGGACTCCGCTGCTCTGATCGCGGCCATGAAAAAGCGTTACCCGGACCTGGGCGAAGACAGCTCCCTGGAGCTGAGCGCCAAGGTCGCCAAGGGCGAAATGAAGTGGTGAAACCGGTTTGACCCGCTCCCTTCGGGGAGCGGACGCCTCTGTACTCTCTTAGCCAACTGGAGACATGTCATGAGCAAAATCGCAATCATTGGTGCCACCGGCCGTGCCGGTAGCCAACTCCTGGAAGAAGCCCTGCGTCGCGGTCACAGCGTCACCGCCATCGCCCGCAACACGGCGAAGATCGGCCAGCGTGCCGGCGTACTCACCCGCGAGGTGGATGTGGCCGACAGTGCTGCATTGCAGGCAGCGGTGGCCGGCCACGACGTGGTGATCAGCGCCGCGCATTTTTCCACCATCCCGGCCAATGCCATTATCGACCCGGTGAAAAAGGCCGGGGTCAAGCGTCTGCTAGTGGTGGGCGGTGCGGGTTCGCTGCTGCTGCCCGGTGGCGGCAAGGTCATCGACAGCCCCGGTTTCCCGGAGGAGTACAAGGCCGAGGCCAGCGCCGGTGGCGTGTACCTGGATACCTTGCGCAAGGAGCAGGATCTGGACTGGACTTTCCTCTCGCCATCGGCGGAGTTCGTTGAGGGTGAGCGCACCGGGCAGTTCCGCCTGGGCCAGGACGATCTGCTGGTCAGTGCCCAAGGTCGCAGTTGGATCAGTTTCGCCGACTACGCCATTGCCCTGATCGACGAAGTGGAAAAACCGGCTCATCGCCGCCAGCGTTTCACCGTCGGTTACTGATCAGCGACCGATTGCCCTGGTAGCCGCCTGCCGTAAGCGGTTATCGGGGTGTTCCGGTCAGTATTGAAGGCCCTCGCGGGCCTTTTTGCTGTCTGCCGGCATCAGGGTTTTCCCGTTCAACGCTGTTTGGCCTGCTCCACCAACCAGTCCAGCAATTCCTGCAAGGCCGCCGAAGGCCCCGGGCGCTCCGGGTAGACCAGGTAGTACGCCTGGCCCGTCGGTACCTTCAGTTCAAAAGGCATGACCAGCCGTCCGGCACTCAGGTCGTCGCCAATCAACGCCCAGTCGCCAATCGCCACTCCCGTCCCCTGGGACGCCACGGACATCGCCAGGTCCAGGGTCTCGAAATGCTGGCCCTTGCCCAGGGTATTGAGTGGCGTGCCTGCGGCTTTCAACCAGCTTTGCCAGTCCCGTTGATCATGGGAGGGATGCAGTAACAAGTGCTGTTGCAAGTCCGCCGGGCTCTTGAGGGGCATCGGCCCCTCCAGCAGCGGTCGTGAGCAGACCGGCGTCAGTTGTTCATTGAACAGGTGCCGCGAACCTAGGGTCGGGTGCGGCGGGGCTCCATACATGACGGCGGCATCGAAGGGTTCGCGGCTGAAATCCACGCCGTGCTGAATGGTGGTGGTCAGTTGTACCGGAACATCCGGGCGTTCCCTCTGCCATTGCAGCAGCCGTGGCAGCAGCCAGCGCATCACACAGGTCGGAGCCTTGAGGCGCAGGTTGCGGTTCTGTCCACCGATGTCATCCACCGCGCCATTGATCAGTTCGAATACCTGCAGCACCCGCGGCAACCATTGTGCCCCTTCGCTAGTCAGGCTCAAGCCCCGGGCATGGCGCTGGAACAACGGATAACCCAGGTGGCTTTCCAGGCCGGCAATTTGTCGGCTCACCGCTCCTTGAGTGATGTGCAATTGCTCGGCAGCGCGAGTGAAATTGCAGCACTGGGCGGTGACCAGAAAGGTGTGCAGCGCGGGCAGGGGAGGCAAGCGTTTCATGGGGAGCCAAGGCATGACGTGAGGACATGGCTAGTATGACTTTTTATCCATTGTTGCGGCTACAGCCTCACCGTTCCAATAGCCCTCCCGGCGTCTGCTGACGTTTTCCAGCCAGTGGTCAGGCGTCGGGTATCCCACCAATAAGAAGGGCGATGAGATGGCGACGTGCGGCGAAGTACTGGTCAAGTTACTTGAAGGTTATGGGGTTGAGCAGGTGTTCGGCATTCCCGGAGTGCATACCGTCGAGTTGTATCGCGGCCTGGCCCGCTCGCCCATCCATCATGTCACCCCGCGCCATGAGCAAGGCGCCGGATTCATGGCCGATGGCTACGCCCGCACCAGCGGCAAGCCCGGTGTGTGTTTCATCATCACCGGCCCCGGCATGACCAACATCACCACCGCCATGGGCCAGGCCTATGCGGACTCGATTCCCATGCTGGTGATCTCCAGCGTGCAGACCCGCAGCCAGTTGGGCGGCGGGCGCGGCAAACTCCATGAATTGCCGAACCAGAGCGCACTGGTCAGTGGCGTGGCGGCGTTTTCCCATACCCTGATGAGTGCTGACGAACTGCCAGTGGTGCTGGCCCGGGCCTTCGCCCTGTTCCAGGCGGGACGCCCACGTCCGGTGCATATCGAGATTCCTCTCGATGTGCTGGTTCAGGATGCGGATCACTTGCTGGCCAGCGAGCCGGTAACCATTGCCCGTGCCGGTGCCGCCCCGGACGCCGTCGCCCGGATGAGTCAGCTGTTGGCAACGGCCAAGCGCCCGCTGATCCTGGCCGGTGGCGGCGCCATTGACGCTGCCGCTCCCCTGACCCGTTTGGCAGAACTGCTGCAGGCCCCGGTAGCCCTGACGATCAACGCCAAGGGCATGTTGCCGTCGGCTCACCCGCTGCTGATTGGCTCCACCCAGTCGATGGTGGCGAGCCGTGCCCTGGTGGCCGAGGCCGACGTGGTGCTGGCCATTGGCACCGAACTGGCGGAAACCGATTACGACGTGACCTTTGCCGGCGGCTTTGAAATTCCCGGGGCCTTACTGCGGATCGATATCGACGCCGATCAAACGGTGCGCAACTACCCACCGAAAGTGGCGCTGGTAGCCGATGCCCGGAACGCTGCCCAAGCCCTGCTGGCAGACCTGTCCCGGCAAACCTTGAGCGAGCGCGGCAGCGACTGGGGCCCGGCCCGGGCCGCTGCCTTGCGCAGCGAACTCGAGAACCTGTGGGACTCGCCGACCCGGGCCCAGACCCTGTTCCTGGAAACCGTGGTTCAGGAGTTGCCGGAGATCGTCCTGGTGGGCGACTCCACTCAGCCGGTGTACAGCGGCAACCTGACGTTCAATCCTGAGCAGCCGCGGCGCTGGTTCAACTCGTCCACCGGCTACGGCACCCTGGGTTATGCCTTGCCGGCTGCCATCGGTGCCTGGCTCGGGGGCGCTTCCCAGTCCAGTCAGCGGCGACCGGTGGCTTGCCTGATCGGCGACGGCGGCTTGCAGTTCACCCTGGCGGAGCTGGCCTGCGCCGTGGAAGCACGCACGCCGATCATCGTCCTGCTGTGGAATAACCAGGGTTATGAAGAGATCAAGAAATACATGGTCAATCGAGCCATCGAGCCCGTGGGAGTCGACATCTACACCCCGGATTTCATTGCCGTGGCCAAGGGCCTCGGGTGCGCGGCCGAGCGTATCGACAGTGTCGAACAACTGCGTGTGGCCCTGCGCATGGCAGCCGATCGCCAGGGACCGAGCTTGATTGAAGTTGACCAGAATCGCTGGACTCAAGGAGTACAGGCATGAGTTCGCCGCACGTATTGAACGGTGTGTACATCGATGGCCAATGGTCGGCAGGCAGCGAGCATCTGCAGGTGATCAACCCGTCCACCGAGGCGCCTTTGGCCTGGGTGGCGGGCGCCGGGCCGCAAGCCGTGGATCAGGCACTGCAGGCTGCTACGGCGGGGCTTGCCCGCTGGGCGCAAAGCAGTGGCGTCGAGCGTGCCGCCGTGCTGCGCAAGATCGCTGCCGGCGTGGCCGAACGCCGGGAGCGGCTAATGCAGCTGCAGTCGAGCAACAACGGCAAGCCGCAGTTTGAGGCGACCATGGATGTGGACGATGTCATCGCCACCTTTGACTACTACGCCGGGCTGGCCGAGGCGTTGGACGCGACCCAGGATGCGAATGTGCCGCTGCCCAGCGCGGATTTCAGCGCGCGCCTGCGTCGTGAGCCCTGTGGCGTGGTCGGACTGATCGTGCCGTGGAACTTCCCCATGGTCACCACGGCCTGGAAGTTGGCGCCCGCTCTGGCCGCCGGCTGCAGCGTGGTGCTCAAACCCTCGGAAGTCACTCCGCTGCCGGAGCTGGAGCTGGCGGCGATCATCGCCGAAAGCGGCTTGCCCAACGGGGTGTTCAACCTGGTCTGCGGGACTGGCCTGGCGGTCGGCGCGCCTTTGGCGGCGGACCCGCGAGTGGCGAAGATTTCCTTCACCGGCAGTAATGCGGTGGGGGTTCAGGTCATGCAGCGGGCGGCGGAAACCATCAAGGGCGTGAGCCTGGAGCTGGGGGGCAAGTCATCCTTGCTGGTGCTGGCGGATGCCGACCTAGACCTGGCGGTGGAGCTGGCCTGTGGCGGTGGCTTCTTCAATGCCGGGCAGATGTGTTCTGCCACCAGCCGGGTATTGGTCGCCGAGGAGTTGGCCGATGAATTCCTTCTGCGGCTCAAGGCCCGGGCCGAAGGCATTCGGGTGGCCGACCCGTTCGACCCCGAGGTGGTGATGGGCGCCCTGGTGAATCAGGCGCAATACCAGAGAGTACTGGCGCACATCGATCGTGGCCTGAATATCGGTGCCAAGCTGGTCTGTGGCGGCGGCCGCCCGGCCGGGTTGCAGCAGGGTTTTTTCATCCAGCCCACGGTGTTCACCGAGGTGCCGCTGGACAGTGCCCTGTGGCGTGACGAAATCTTTGGCCCGGTGCTCTGTGTGCGCAGCTTCAGCAGCGAGCAAGAGGCGCTCGAACTGGCCAATGACAGCGAGTTCGGCCTGGTGGCCAGTGTGGTGGGGGCGGACGTGGAAAATGCCGAACGGGTTGCCAATGCCCTGCAGGCCGGCCTGGTGTGGATCAACGCCCCCCAGGTGATCTTTCCCCAGACCGCCTGGGGCGGCTACAAGCAGAGCAGCATCGGCCGTGAACTGGGACCTTGGGGCCTGCAAGCGTTCCAGGAACTCAAGCACGTAATCCGCGCCCTGTAGGCACCGGCTTGCCGGCGAACCCGGGTTACCCGCCCACCCGCAGGCGCGCCATGTCTCGCAGGGGCGGCGCGCCAAACAGTCGGCTGTACTCGCGGCTGAACTGGGACGGGCTTTCATAGCCGACCCGATACCCCGCCGCCGAAGCCTCCAGCCCTTCGGCCAGCATCAGGCGCCGGGCTTCTTGCAGGCGCAGCTGCTTCTGGTACTGCAACGGGCTCATGGCGGTCATGGCCTTGAAGCGGTGATGCAGGGTCGACACGCTGAGATTGACTTCCCGGGCCAGATCATCGATGCGCAACGGGTGCACGAAATTGCCGTTGAGCCACTTGATGGCCTGGTTGACCCGGTGGCCCTGACTGTTGGCGGTGGCGATCTCATACAAACGGTGGCCCTGGGGGCTGCGCAGCAGGCGATAGAGAATTTCCCGACGCACCAGCGGCGCGAGCATGGCGATGTCTTTCGGGGTGTCCAGCAGGCGGGTCAGGCGCAGCACGGCGTCCAGCATCGCCGGGTCCAGGCGCTCCACGTACAGGCCTCGTCCGGTAGGCCGGGCGGGTACGCCCAGGGGGCCGGCATCGGCGATCAGCGCATTGATTTCCCCGGGGTCGATGTCCAGGCGCAGGGCCAGGATCGGCTCTTGCGGCGAAACGATCGCCACCTTGCCGCTGAGCGGCACCGAAACCGAGACCACCAGGTAATTCAGCGGGTCGTAGTTGTAGCTTTCATCGGCCAGGCGCACTTCCTTGCGGCCCTGGGCCATGATG
Organism: Pseudomonas sp. JDS08PS003; assembly: GCF_045013505.1. Taxonomy (NCBI): domain Bacteria; kingdom Pseudomonadati; phylum Pseudomonadota; class Gammaproteobacteria; order Pseudomonadales; family Pseudomonadaceae; genus Pseudomonas; species Pseudomonas sp. JDS08PS003. The sequence goes on along the minus strand of NZ_CP120724.1, from coordinate 5,696,819 downwards.
CACAGCGCCGGTTGCGCCAGCACCGAGCCGAAGTGATGGGACGTGCTGTGGCGCGAGACGAACAGCGAGTTGATGGCGGTGGCGTAGCTGCCGTCTTCGGCGGTGTTGCGAGCAATGATCGCGGCCAGTTCCACGCGCTGGCGTTCCATCTCCGGAGCCAGGGGCGGCGGCAGGGTATCCAGTGATGACATGGGGCGCCTCGGGGTGTTTGCAGTCGGCACAGCTTAAGTTTGTGCAAGAGTCGCGGGTAGGCGAATTCTGCGTAAAACTTGCCTGATCCTGCTGCGTGCGCGCGCGATAGGCAAGGTGAGCCGATGCACGGGGGCTTCACTTGCTTGAAACACCGCTGTAACGCTTCTGTCCCATGTCGCCACCCAAGGGGATGCAGGAACAGGCTTGTCGCAGGATTGGGCAAATCAACGGCAGAAATCGACTAACGCGCGGCTGGGCCCGCCCCGTATCGTTGATTGTGTCGCAGCCCGTCCCCCGGCTGCCTCGACAACACCCTGGGAGGGTTCCAAATGTCCACGCATATTCCCGTCAGTCACATGGCTTTTGTTCGGGCCCGGGCCGGGCGCTCCACGGAGTTGGGTGCGCGCTTGAGCAGCCTGATCGAACCTTCGCGCCAGGCCAACGGTTGCCTGCACTTTGCTCTGCAGCATTCGCAGTGCGATGCCGACCTGTGGCTGGTGTCCGGCTTCTGGAGCAGCCAGCAGACAATGACCGCCTATTTCAACTCGCCGACCATGGCGATCTTCGCCGAGCTGGTTCAGGACCTGGTGGTCAACAGCCTGGACTTCCACACCTTCAGCACGGTGTCGGCGCTTGAGGCTCATGGTGAGTACGCGCAACTGCAGCGCGCGCCGGTGCACCAGCTGGCCAGTTGAAGGTTTAGAATGGCCGACTTTCCATTGGCCAGGATCAGCAACATGGCACGTAAAGAGTTTGCACACTACGAAGCAGTTTCCGCTGTGGTTCCAGGGGAGGGGGGATACAGCGCCGCCATCGCCGTCAAAGCCCTGGGCGCTTCAGGGGCTCCACGCTTTCATAAAGTCCTGGTTGAGCAGACATTCAAGACCGCTCACGAAGCCGACCAGGCTGCCGCGCAACACCTCGAACAGCTGGCCGACGTCGATCAAGACGGCGAACTGAGCTTTCACCGCCACTGAGTTGCCAAACTACCTGACCGCTCCTGGGCGGTGCATCTTGAACAGGGCCTCCGGTCCCAACTGGAAGTAGTCCGCCGGTCCGCCGCCGCGCAGAATGGGTTCTGCTGCGGCGGTATCGTAGATCCCGTCCTTGAGCAGCCACTTGGCGATATGCACGGCGACCACTTCGCCGAGGATCAGCCAGCTCGGCACCCGCTCCTTGTCCGCACGTTGCAACTGAATGATCTGGGTGACCTTGCATTCGAAGGACACCGGGCTCTGAGCAACCCGAGGCACGCTGATGATCTTCGAGGCCACGGGCGTCAACCCGGCCAGTTCGAATTCGTCGACCTCGGCGGGGACCGCGGCGCAGCTCTGGTTCATCTGTTCGGCCAGGGGCCGGGTGGCCAGGTTCCAGGCGAACTCCCCGGTGGCCTCGATGTTGTTCAGGCTGTCTTTGCGTCCGACGCTGGAGAAACCAATGATCGGCGGAATGTAGTTGAAGGCATTGAAGAAACTGTAAGGCGCCAGGTTCAGCCGGCCTTCGGCATCCTGGGAAGAAATCCAGCCAATGGGGCGCGGGCCGACGATGGCATTGAACGGGTCATGGGGCAGGCCGTGGCCCAGGGCAGGTTGGTAATAGTGGATATCGTCGGACATGGCTCAAGGTTCCTGCAGGGGTGCGAGTGAAGGGCGCCATAGTGCAGTGCGCTCTGGTCGAATTCCAGCGCCCCGGCCCCGGTTGATCCAGGTGGCGGATGATTTTCCCAGGCCAGAAAAGACTAAGCCCGGCCGAAGCCGGGCTGTGGTGTCAGGTGAGTCGATCAACTGATGGTGGCGGAACCGGTACGGTCGTAACCGTCGGCAGCGAAGGTGGCGGAACCGGTACGGTCGTAGCCGTCTTCAGCGAAGGTGGCGGAACCGGTGCGGTCGTAACCGTCTTCAGCGAAGGTGGCGGAACCGGTGCGGTCGTAACCGTCTTCAGCGAAGGTGGCGGAACCGGTGCGGTCGTAACCGTCTTCAGCGAAGGTGGCGGAACCGGTGCGGTCGTAGCCGTCTTCAGCGAAGGTGGCGGAACCGGTGCGGTCGTAGCCGTCTTCAGCGAAGGTGGCGGAACCGGTGTGGTCGTAACCGTCGGCAGCGAAGGTGGCGGAGCCGGTGCGGTCGTAGCCGTCTGCAGCGAAGGTAGCGGAACCGGTGCGATCGAAACCGTCAGCAGCGAAGGTGTTGGCAGCCAGTACCGACAGGGTCAGGGCGAGGATCAGTTTGCTTTTCATGGGGATGACTCCAGGTTCGTTGAGGTGTTTGCGTTGGGCTTGGAATGAATCCTACTCCGGTAAATTTGATAAAAAAGCGCAAATTAATGCTTGTTAAAATCGAATTTACCGATATGTAGACCGCCATTACTGACCACCGATGACCGCACTCAGGCCTCACTACAGATACGTGCCAAGTCGCAACTTGGATTCAGTAGCAGGCTAAGTATTCAGCATTAACTGATCATTAATTGAGCAGGCAGCGGACAAAAAAAGGATAAAAAAGCCTTCAACGGTTTTTTCATTCAGCCCCGACCTATTTTTCACTCCCGGGCGTTCAGCCTTCGCGCAGGTCTGCAACCCACGACAGGCCATCTCGAATGTGACCCTTGGAGCTCCCTTACCAATGAACAAACTTCCCCAGATCACCCTGGCCTTCTGGGTCATGAAAATCTGCGCGACGACCCTGGGTGAAACCGCAGGTGATCTGCTGTCGATGACCCTCAATGTCGGATATGCCATCAGCTCGATGATCCTGATCAGTGTGTTCCTGCTGACTCTGGTCACTCAGCTGTGGTCGAAGACCTACAACCCGGTGCTGTACTGGATCGTGATCCTGTCCACCAGCACCGCCGGAACCACCATGTCGGACTTCATGGACCGCACTCTGGGCCTGGGCTACGCCAGTGGCTCGTTGATCCTGATCGGCATTTTGCTGGCGATTTTCGCCGCCTGGCGCCTCAGTGGCGATTCGCTGAACGTCAACAAGATCCAGACCTTTCGCGGCGAGATGTTCTATTGGATGGCGATTCTGTTTTCCAACACACTGGGCACCGCCCTCGGTGACTACCTGGCGGACGATTCTGGGCTGGGCTTTGCCGGCGGGGCGTTGCTGATCGGCTCCACCATCGCCGTGGTGGTACTGCTCAAGTACTTCACCAAGCTCTCGTCGGTGCTGCTGTTCTGGGTAGCCTTTGTCCTGACCCGGCCGTTTGGCGCGACCTTGGGCGACTTCCTCACCAAACCCCATGAAAAGGGTGGCCTGGACTTCGGCACCATCGGCTCGTCGGCGGTATTGGCGGGGATTCTGCTGGTGATGATCGTCGGCGCGTCCTGGGCTCAGAACCGCTACTCACGGCAGAACGCCGCCGAACTGTCCTGACCCACACATGAAAAAACGCCCGGGCCTTGCACCCGGGCGTTGTTTTTCTCAGTCGGTCTCGATCCGCGAATGCTTGCGAGTGTCCTTCATGGTCACGTAGACCAGCAGCGAACAGGCAATGCAGGCGGTGACGTACCAGTAGTAGCCGGTTTCCATGCCGATGCTCTTGAACCACAGGGCGATGTATTCCGCAGTGCCGCCGAAGATCGATACGGTCAGCGCGTAGGGCAGGCCCACGCCCAGGGCACGGATTTCAGTGGGGAACAGCTCGGCCTTCACCACCGCGTTGATCGAGGTGTAGCCACTGACGATGATCAGCGCCGCCATGATCAGGAAGAACGCGCCCCACCAGGTCTGGATGGTGTGCAGGGTGGTGAGGATCGGCACGGTGAACAGGGTGCCGAGGATGCCGAAGGCAATCAGGATCGGCCGCCGACCGATCTTGTCCGACAGCGCGCCGATCACCGGTTGCAGGCACATGAACAGGAACAGGGTTGCTGCAGAGATGGTGGTGGAGTCGGAAATGCTCATGCCGACGGTGTTCACCAGGTATTTCTGCATGTAGGTGGTGTAGGTGTAGAAGGCCAGGGTGCCGCCCATGGTCAGGCCGACCACGGTCATCAATTCCTTGGGATGACGCATCAGGGTGCGCATCAGGCTTTCTTTGGGCTTCTCTTTCTTCTTGGTGAAGGACTCGGTTTCTTCCATGCCGCGACGCAGGTACAGGGCCACGACCGCACACAGAGCACCGATGCCGAACGGAATCCGCCAGCCCCAGGACTGCAGTTCTTCAGTGGTCAGCACGTTCTGCAGCACGATCAGCACCGCCAGGGCGATGAGCTGGCCGGAAATCAACGTCACGTACTGGAAGCTGGAGAAAAAGCCGCGACGTTCCTTGGTCGCCATCTCGCTGAGGTAGGTGGCCGAAGTGCCGTACTCGCCGCCCACCGACAGGCCCTGCATCAGGCGCGCCAGCACCAGCAGGATCGGAGCTCCGACGCCGATGGTTTCGTAACCCGGGGTCAGGGCGATGATCAGGGAGCCGAAGCACATCAGCAGCACCGAGGCCATCAGCGCGGCTTTACGGCCTTTGCGGTCCGCGTACAGCCCCATCAGCCAGCCACCGATCGGGCGCATCAGGAAGCCCACGGCGAAGATCGCGGCGGTATTCAGCAGTTGCGCGGTGGTGTCGCCCTTGGGGAAGAAGACTTTGGCGAAGTACAGCGAGAATGCAGCGTAGACGTACCAGTCGTACCACTCGACCATGTTGCCGACGGAACCGCTGAAAATCGATTTCAGACGGCTGGCGGTGGTCTTTTCCTGGGCGGGCGCAGCCGCCGACCCAGCAGGCAGGGTATTAGAGATATCCATGACGGACCCTTCTATTCATTGTTTTTGTGGAGCGCGCGCAAGCGCAGCCTACTGGGGCTATAGCAGGAGCTGTGCCAAGGGCGAGAAGCCCGGACTAGAGGGGGTTTAACGGTGGCGATGAGCGGAAATCCGCCTATGGGTGCCTGTGGGGTAGGCGGGAAATTGCCGAAGTGAGCGCGGCCCCTGGGAGGCGCGCGCAGGCGGCGCGCCTTTTGCGGGTGGGGGCGTTGGTGGGGCTGTACCTGGCTTGAGGGCCTTTTCGCCGGCAAGCCGATTCCGGCAGGCGGGGGCTATTCCTCTTTGAGGAACATTTCCCTGGTCAGGCCGTGACGCTGCATTTTTTCATTCAGGGTCCGGCGGGGCAGCTGCAGTTCGTTGAGCACCGCCTTGATCTCGCCCTTGTGGCGAGTCAGGGCGGCGCGCAGGCACTGGGCTTCGAAGGCTTCTTGCTGTGCTGCAAGGGACTGCTCGGCTTCGAGGGTTTCGGGTTCCGGTTCTCCGAGGCCCAGCACCTGACGCTCGGCGACGTTGGCCAGTTCGCGCACGTTGCCCGGCCAGTCATGGCTGAGCAGGCGGCTCAACTGCGGGCCGCTCAAGGGCGCGACGGCGCGTCCCAGGCGCTCGGCGGCGGTCTGGGCGAAGTGTTCGTAGAGTTGCGCGATATCCTCGCGGCGCTCACGCAGGGGCGGCAGGCGCAGTTCGGCGACGGTCAGGCGATAGGCCAGGTCTTCGCGAAAGCGTCCGGCCCGGGCCTCCTCCAGCAGGTCGGGCTTGGTGGCGGCGATCACCCGCAGGTCGACCTTGATGCTCTGGTTGGAGCCCAGGCGTTCGAGTTTCTGCTCCTGCAGCACCCGCAGCAGTTTTACCTGCTGGGCCAGGGGCATGCTTTCGATCTCGTCGAGAAACAGCGTGCCGCCATGGGCGTACTCCAGCTTGCCGATGCGCTTGCCCTGGGCGCCGGTGAAGGCGCCGCTCTCATGGCCGAACAGTTCGGCCTCGAACAGTTGCTCGGGGATTGCTGCACAGTTCAAGGCCACGAAGGGCTTGGCGGCCCGGGGACCAAAATCATGCAGGCAGCGGGCGATCAGCTCCTTGCCGCTGCCGGTTTCACCACGAATCAGCACATTCACGGGCAGGGCGGCCAGGTCCAGCACCTGGCGACGCAGGGTCTGCAGGGCCCGGGACACACCGAGCAAGGTAGCGTCGAGCTTGGCTCGGCTGTCAGCCTGTTGGTGCAGGCGACGGTTTTCCAGGACCAGACGGCGCTTGTCCAGGGCCCGGCGCAGGCTGCTGAGCAGGGTGTCGGGGCTGAAGGGCTTTTCCAGGAAGTCGTAGGCCCCGTCGCGCATGGCCTCGACTGCCATGGGCACGTCACCGTGACCGGTCAGCAGGATGATCGGCAGGTCGGGGTCCAGGCGCTGGACCTGGGCCAGCAGCTCCAGGCCGCTGATACCGGGCATGCGCACATCGCTGAGAATCACCCCGGGGAAGTTCTTCGGCAATTGCGCCAGGCAATCCTCGGCGCGGCTGAACAGCTGGACCTCGAAACCCGACAGGCTCAGCCATTGTTCGACGGCGGTACGGATGCTGGCCTCGTCATCCACCACGATTACCGAGTTCAGCATTGGATGTGCGCCTCCAGATCGATGGGCAGGCTGAGGGTGAACACTGCGCCCTGATCCTGGTTGGCGGCGCTCAGGCGGCCTCCCAGTTCGTGGACGATGGCGTAGGACACGGCCAGCCCCAGGCCCAGGCCATCCCCCACCGGCTTGGTGGTGAAGAATGGATCGAACACGCTCAGCAGGTGCTCCTCGGCGATGCCGCCACCGTTGTCGGCGACCCGCAGCTGCCACAGCTGGTCTTCGGCTTCGAGGCTGATTTCCAGGCGTTTGTGCGTCTTGTCCTGCATCGCATCGAGGGCGTTGCGCAGCAGATTGATCAGTACCTGCTCCAGGCGGATGGCGTCGCCGCGGACCCAGGCCGGGCGGGTCAGGTGCAGCACCACTTCGATGTCTTCGCTGCGCAGCCGGGTCTCCAGCAAGTGCAGCGACTGGTCCACCACTGCCGCCAGGTCCAGGCGTTCGCGCAGGCCGCTGGGGCTCTTGCGGGCGAAAGTCTTGAGATGGCTGGTGAGGGCGGCCATGCGGGTCAGCATGTCATCCAGCGGCCGCAGGGCCTTGTAGGCCTCATCCACCCGGCCGTGATCCAGCAGCAGCCGCAGCGTTGCAAGCTGCATGCGCTGGGCGGTCAGGGGCTGGTTGATTTCATGGGCCAGGGCCGCGGACATCTGCCCCAGGGCGGCCAGCTTGGCCGATTGCACCAGGCCTTCCTGGGCGGTGCGCAGATCTCGAGTGCGTTCCTGGACCAATTGCTCCAGCTCTTCACGGTTACGCTGACGGATCTTCCCCAGGCGCCAGCGTTGGCTGAGGAACAGCAACAGGAACACCAGGGTCAGCCAGGCACCGGCGGCCGCCAGCCCGGCATTGCGACTTTCCTCGAAAGCGCTCGCCGGTTTGCGCAACAGGTGCAGGGTCCAGCCCTCGGCAGTCAGCGGCAGGGATTCCCAGAGATAGTTGGCCACGCCCTCGGGACCCTCAACCCGCACCAGGCTGCTGTTGTCATCGAATTTTTGCAGGGCCGTGTGTTGCAGTGCCGTCAGCGGTTGCTTGTCGTACTGGCGAGTCAGCTTGATCTCCGCCAGGTCGTTTTCGGACAGCGTTTGCAACTGCCGGTAACGCCAGCCGGGCTGGTTGGCGATAAAGATGATGCCCCGGGCGTCGCTCACTAGCAGGGTGTCGTTGCCCTGGCTCCATTCATGCTCCAGTTCGGGGAATTCCAGCTTGACCACCATGGCCCCGAGGAAGTCCTCGTTGTCGGCCTTGACCGCACTGGACAGGAAATACCCCGGAATGCCGCTGGTCACCCCCACCGCGTAGAAACGTCCGCTGCCCTGGCTACGGGTCTGCTTGAAGTAGGGACGAAAGCCATAGTTGTGGCCCACATAGCTGCTGGGCAGCCGCCAGTTGCTGGCCGCCACGGCCAGGCCTTCATGGTTCAGCAGTTCCAGGGTCGAGGAGCGGGCGGCGCCGTTGATCTTTTCCAGTTTGCGGTTCAGTGCATCCTGGGTGTCTGCCGTCACTGGGCCCTGAAGCGCCGAGCGCAGTTCCGGGTCCAGAGCCAGCACCGCCGGCAGGGCGCGATAGCGTTCGATCAGGGTGTGCAGGGAGTTGGCATACAGCCCCAGCTGTTCATTGGCTCGGGCGGCATCCTCCACCAGCGTCTGGCGTTCGGCGTGGCGCATAGCCAGGCCGGCGCTGATGACGGTGCCAGCGAGAATAACCAGGATATAGAACGTCAAGCGTAGAGGGCGAGAGATCTGGGCCATGAGTCGGGGCAGGCTGCAATGGGGGCGGGAACGATAGCATGAGCGCTGGGTGGAACGTTGATCGCCGACAGTGTCGCGAAAGGGCGCGCCATAAAAAAAGCGACGGGCTGTTGTCTCAACAGCGCCGCCGCTTTGGCCAAACGGGAGAAGGGCTTACTGCACTTCTACCGCCAGGCTGTCACTGATCTTTTTCTGCCAGATGGCGGGACCTGTGATGTGGACCGACTCGCCCTTGCTGTCCACGGCGACAGTCACAGGCATGTCCTTGACCTCGAACTCGTAGATCGCTTCCATGCCCAGTTCGGCAAAGGCCAGGACCTTGGACTTCTTGATCGCCTGGGCCACCAGGTAGGCAGCGCCGCCGACGGCCATCAGGTACACGGCCTTGTTGTCCTTGATCGCGTCGATGGCGGTCGGGCCACGCTCGGACTTGCCGATCATGCCCAGGAGGCCGGTCTGCTCAAGGATCTGCCGGGTGAACTTGTCCATCCGCGTGGCGGTGGTGGGGCCGGCCGGGCCTACTACTTCGTCGCCTACCGGATCGACCGGGCCGACGTAGTAGATGAAGCGACCCTTGAGGTCTACCGGCAGGGTTTCACCCTTGTTCAGCATCTCCACCATGCGCTTGTGCGCCGCGTCGCGACCGGTGAGCATCTTGCCGTTGAGCAGCACGGTCTCGCCCGGTTTCCAGCTTTGCACGTCTTCCGGCGTCAGAGTGTCGAGGTTGACACGTCGCGCCGAAGGACCGGCTTCCCAGACGATTTCCGGGTAGGCGTCCAGTGGCGGAGCCTCCAGTTCGGCCGGGCCGGAACCGTCGAGCACGAAGTGCGCGTGACGGGTAGCGGCGCAGTTGGGGATCATGCACACCGGCAGGGAGGCGGCGTGGGTCGGGTAGTCCATGATCTTCACGTCGAGCACTGTGGTCAGGCCACCCAGGCCCTGGGCGCCGATGCCCAGCTGGTTGACCTTCTCGAACAGCTCCAGGCGCATTTCTTCAATGCGGTTGGACGGGCCGCGAGCCTTGAGCTCGTGGATGTCGATGGACTCCATCAACACTTCCTTGGCCATCACTGCAGCCTTCTCGGCGGTGCCGCCGATGCCGATGCCCAGCATGCCCGGTGGGCACCAGCCGGCACCCATGGTGGGCACGGTCTTGAGGACCCAGTCGACGATGGAGTCGGACGGGTTGAGCATGGCCATCTTCGATTTGTTCTCGGAGCCGCCGCCCTTGGCCGCCACGTCCACTTCCACGGTGTTGCCGGGAACGATGGAATAGTGGATCACTGCCGGGGTGTTGTCCTTGGTGTTTTTCCGAGCACCTGCCGGGTCGGCCAGGATGGAAGCGCGCAGGACGTTTTCCGGCAGGTTGTAGGCGCGACGCACGCCTTCGTTGATCATGTCGTCCAGGCTCATGGTGGCGCCGTCCCAGCGCACGTCCATGCCCACGCGAACGAACACGGTGACGATACCGGTGTCCTGGCAGATCGGCCGGTGGCCGGTGGCGCACATGCGCGAGTTGATCAGGATCTGTGCCATGGAGTCACGAGCGGCCGGCGATTCCTCGCGCAGGTAGGCCTCGTGCATCGCCTGGATGAAGTCCACGGGGTGGTAGTAGGAAATGAACTGCAGGGCGTCGGCAACGCTCTGAATCAGGTCGTCTTGCTTGATCACGGTCATGAGTCGCGCTCCTCTAAAAGACGGGAACATTTAATAAGGTGGCTGCAGCATGGTGTATCGGTCGGTTGCAGACACCTTCTAAGGCACGCCGGACAGACAACTGGCGCGACGCTAAAAAGGCGCGGCAGTATACCGCGCCTGGGGGCCCGGCACACCCGCCAGCCAGGCAAACGAAAGTCGCCCATCGGATGGGCACTGATCTTGCGTTAATCAGCGGCGAAACCGCAGAACACGGCTTAAAATTTGGATAGTCATTTGCCGGGCGCAGCACTAAAGTGGCAACTGGCCTGCAGGGTAGGAAACTCTTTAAGCCTCCTTTCTCACGGTGAGTCAACGATTGACCCATAAAGCCATCCAGAGCTTGTTACTCAAGCGCTTCAGCATTGCTGCGGGCACCTACGGACTGATCCTGCTGCTGTTCTGGCTGGCGGTTCTTACGGGGCACTATCGCGCCTCCATCAGCAGTGCACTGATGGGCAGCGCATTGGTGCTGGCCAGTCAGGGACTGCTGTACTGGGTGTTCACCAGTGGACGCAACCTGCGCTTTGCCGACCCCAGCCTGACCGAAGTCCAGGTGGTCCTGGGCATTGCCTGGCAGACCTGGCTGATCGCCCACCTGGATCAGGCCCGGGGCGCCTTTCTGGTGTTCTATATCCTGCCGCTGCTGTTTGGCCTGTTTCATTTATCCCGCCGGGCCTATCTGCGTTGCGCGGCGCTGATCTTCTTCTGTTTTGCCGGGGTCAACCTGTGGGACGGCTATCGCTTTGTCCTCGACGATCCCCAACTGGCGGCGCTGCAAGTCTGTGTGCTGCTGGTGATGCTGGTGTGGATGTGCCTGTACGCCGCCTATGTCCAGGCGTCGCGTTCGCGCATGCGTCAGCGGCGCTTTGCCTTGCAGGCTCATCAGGACACCCTGCGGGGGATGATGCGGCAACTGGAAGACCTGGTGGCGACGGATGAATTGACCGGGCTGTTCAATCGCCGGCACTTCCTGCGTATCGCCAGCCGCGAGTTGCAGGCCATGGGTGAGGAACAGGTGCATGGGTTGGCGCTGATCGACCTGGACCATTTCAAGCGCATCAACGATCTCCACGGCCATGCGGCCGGAGATCAGGTGCTGCAGGCGTTCGCCGCAGTGGCCACGGCCTGCCTGCGGGACGGTGATGTGCTAGCACGCTACGGCGGTGAGGAGTTCGTGGTGCTGTTGCCCGAGTGTGATGCCGAGCGCCTGACGTCCTGTTGTGAGCGTCTGCGCCTGGCCTTCATGGAGGTGCAACTGGTGGGCCTGAATGTGCGTGACCTGAGCCTGTCGGCAGGGATGACCCTGCTGCAGGCCGGCGATGATCTGGACAATGCCCTGCAACGCGCCGATCAGGCGCTGTACCGGGCCAAGCGCGACGGCCGCAATCGTTGTTCCGCCGCCTGGGAAAACCTCGATGCCTGAATTGACCGTGGGCAGCCGACGCTGGTCGGTGGCGCCCGCAAGCAACCTGCTGGATGCCTTGAATCAGGCCGGTGTGGCGGTGCCCTACAGTTGTCGCGCCGGCAGTTGTCATGCCTGCCTGGTGCATTGTGTCCGGGGCCTGCCCAGCGACAGTCGGCCGGATGCCTTAAGCGATGAACAGCGCCGTCGTGGCTGGCGTCTGGCCTGTCAGTGCCAGGTGGTGGAGGACCTGCAGGTCGAGACTTTTGATCCGCTGCGCGATGGCCTGCCGGCCCAGGTGATCGGGCTCGACTGGCTATCGCCCACGGTCCTGCGCTTGCGTCTGCAACCTGAGCGGCCATTGCGTTATCGCGCCGGCCAGCACCTGGTGCTGTGGACTGCCAGCCAGATCGCCCGGCCGTATTCCCTGGCCAGCCTGCCGGAAGAGGACCGCTTCCTGGAGTTTCATCTGGACTGTCGGCACCCGGGACAATTCAGCGATGCCGCGCGCCAGTTGCAACTGGGGGATTCGATCCGCCTGGGCGAGTTGCGCGGTGGCGCCTTGCACTACGATCCGGACTGGCAGCAACGACCGCTCTGGCTGCTGGCGTCGGGAACCGGTCTGGCGCCCTTGTTCGGGGTGCTGCGCGAAGCTCTGCGTCAGGATCACCAAGGCCCTATCCGCATCATTCACCTGGCTCATGACGCCACAGAGCATTATCTGGCCAGACCCTTGGCCGCCCTGGCGGCGAACCGTCCCCAACTGAGTGTCGAGCTGTGGCAGGGGGCGGAGCTGACGGCGGCCCTGGCGCAACTGCGACTTGTTTCCCGGCAAACCCAGGCCTTACTCTGCGGGCACCCCGCCAGTGTCGACGCCTTTGCCCGGCGCCTGTACCTGGCGGGGCTGCCGCGCAATCAACTGCTGGCCGATGTGTTCCTGCCCCGTGGTTGAGCGCTGATTTTCCCAGAGCGAGATCTTCATGACCGATGCCATCGAGCTGCAACGCGAGGGCGGGCTGCTGACCCTGCGCCTGAATCGCCCCGACAAGAAAAACGCCCTGACCCGTGCCATGTACAGCCGTCTGGCCGAAGCCCTGGCCGAGGCGGACGCCGATCCGCAAATCAATGCCGTGCTGATTTGCGGCAGCAGCGAGTGCTTTACCGCCGGCAACGACATCGCCGACTTTCTGCAACAGCCGCCCAGGGGGCTCGACAGCCCGGTGTTCCAGTTCATGCGCAACCTGCTGGAGTGCCGCAAGCCGGTGGTGGCCGCGGTGGCCGGTGCGGCCGTGGGCATTGGCACCACCTTGCTGCTGCATTGCGATCTGGTCTATGTCAGCCGTGATGCACGGCTGCGCATGCCGTTCGTCAACCTCGGGCTGTGCCCGGAGTTTGGCTCGAGCCTGATCCTGCCGCGCTTGCTGGGACAGGCCAAGGCCGCTGAGTTGTTGCTGCTCGGCGAAGGCTTCAGTGGTGAACAGGCGGCGGCCTGGGGCATTGCCACTGCGGCCCTGGGAGATGGCGCGGCAGCCCTGGCCAAAGCCAGGGAGGCGGCATTGCGTTTCAGCCAACTGGCGCCGGAGGCGGTGCAGGTGAGCAAGCGCCTGATGAAGGCTCCCTATCGTGAGCAACTGCGCCAGGTGATAGAAGAAGAGGGCGTGCAGTTCACTCAGCGTCTGCGCTCGCCAGAGGCCATCGCCGCGTTGTCGGGGTTTCTCGCCAAAGGCTGATGCCTGTCGTTAAAGGGTAGGGCGCAGATAAAAAAAAGCCCCGGGGTTTTCACCGCCGGGGCTTTTGCGTTCAGCGAGCCAGGGCTCAGACCATCGGGTCGCCAACGTGCAGGATCTTCATGCCGTTGGTGCCGCCGGTGGTGTGGTAGCTGTCGCCCTTGGTGAGAATCACCCAGTCGCCTTTCTCTACTACGCCGCGCTTGAGCAACTCATCGATCGCAGCCTGGCTGACCTGCTCCGGAGGCAGGGAAGCCGGGTCGAACGGGATGGTGTATACGCCGCGGAACATGGCTGCACGCGCCTGGGTTTCACGGTGCGGGGAGTAGGCGTAGATCGGCACCGAAGAACGGATGCGCGACATGATCAGCGGGGTGTAGCCGCTTTCGGTCAGGGCGATGATGGCCTTCACGCCAGGGAAGTGGTTGGCGGTGTACATGGCCGCCAGGGCGATGCTCTGGTCGCAGCTTTCGAACACCTTGCCCATGCGGTGGCTGGAGGTCTTGCTGGTGGGGTGCTTTTCCGCACCGACACAGATCCGCGCCATGGCCTGGACCGCTTCCAGCGGGTAGGCACCGGCGGCGCTTTCTGCCGAGAGCATGACCGCGTCGGTGTAGTCGAGCACGGCGTTGGCCACGTCGGACACTTCGGCACGGGTCGGCATCGGGTTCTGGATCATCGACTCCATCATCTGGGTCGCAACGATCACTGCCTTGTTGTGGCGGCGCGCGTGAAGAATGATTTTCTTCTGGATGCCCACCAGCTCGGCATCGCCGATTTCCACGCCCAGGTCGCCACGGGCCACCATCACGGCGTCACTGGCGTTGATCAGGCCGTCTAGGGTTTCGTCGTCGGCCACGGCTTCGGCGCGTTCGATCTTCGCCACCAGCCAGGCAGTACCACCGGATTCGTCACGCAGCTTGCGTGCGTATTCCATATCGGCAGCATCGCGAGGGAAGGACACGGCCAGGTAGTCGACTTGCATTTCGGCGGCCAGCTTGATGTCGGCCTTGTCTTTTTCGGTCAGGGCCGGAGCGGTCAGGCCACCGCCACGACGGTTGATGCCTTTGTGGTCGGACAGCGGGCCGCCGACGGTCACTACGCAGTGCAGCTCGGTAGCGGTGGCGGTTTCCACGCGCATTACCACACGGCCATCGTCCAGCAGCAGTTCGTCATCGACGCCGCAATCCTTGACCAGATCCGGGTAGTCGATGCCGACGATGTCCTGGTTGCCTTCGGTCAGCGGGTGCACGGTGGAGAAGGTGAACTTGTCACCGATCTTCAGTTCGATACGCTTGTTGGCGAATTTGGCGATGCGGATCTTCGGGCCTTGCAGGTCGCCGAGGATGGCCACGAAGCGGCCGTGCTTGGCGGCCAGGTCGCGGACCAGTTTGGCGCGAGCCTTGTGCTCGTCCGGAGTGCCGTGGGAGAAGTTCAGACGGGCAACATCCAGGCCCGCGAGAATCAACTGTTCGAGAACTTCCGGCGAGTTACTGGCCGGGCCAAGGGTGGCAACGATTTTGGTACGACGAACGGACATGCACGGACTCCTGAGTTCAAGCGCAACGAGAGGCTACTATGCTCCGAAGTTGTAGTCATTGTTCGTTTGCACTACTTATTGCTTTGTTTGTTTACCGCAACAACCTTGAAGATTTTTGCCGATGAGTCGATACACTGCACAAGACAGGAGATACCCCATGCGATTCGTACTCATTGCTGCCCTGGCCGTCAGTGTTGTCGGCTGCACCCGTTGGTCCATGAACCATCATTTGAATAACGCCTACCGCGCTTATGACCGCGGCAACTGCGAGAGCGTGATGCTCGAGTTGAGCCAGGTTGACCGTGACAGCCGTGCGCGGCGTTATATCCAGCCGGAAGTGTCGATGCTGCGCGGGCAATGCCTGGAGCGCCAGAAGTTGTTCGTGGATGCGGCGCAGACGTATCAGTTCATCATTACCCAGTACCCCAGCAGCGAATACGCCTACCGTGCTCGCGCCCGCCTGGACACCCTGCAGCAACTGGGGCATTACCCGGCAAACGGTGCAGCACAAGTTCGCCGCACAGCGTTGTAAGCGATACCGGTCAGGGGCAGTGTAATTGCCCCTCGCGCTTGAGCTAACATTTGTACAGGTTGTTCGAACACTGCCCGGTTCCTGCCTGGCGCAGTGGCGTTGAAATCCTTGTGAAGATTTTCCTCGCACCTCGAATCCGGGAGAACGAGCCTCTACTCATGGCCCGTTGCGAAGCACTAGTGCGGTCATGCTTAATGACCTTTCATAGCGATACCCAGCATGTTCACGGAACCTCGGATCGAGCGGCATCAACTGCCGTCCTACTTGAAAGTCTTCAACCGGTTTACCGACAAGCCTGTCGGTTTTCTGGGCAATATTTCCGCTGACGGGCTGATGTTGATCAGCCAGTTGCCGATGCTGATCGGTGCCGAGTTCGAGCTGCGGGTGAAAGTCCCCGGCAGTGATGGGCAGGCGCAGTTCATCGATTTCAGCGCCTGTTGCCTGTGGTGCCATGAGGACCTGACCCCTCACCAGTACGACAGCGGATTCAGCCTGCTGCGGGCGAGCGCCGAATTCGCTGAACTGGAGCAGGCCCTGCGGCACTACTTCAGTTTCCATCCGTTGCAGACATCGGCCTGAATGTCACGGCAGCCACTACAGGCTGCCGGCTTTCTTCCAGCTCAGATACCGGCTGACCAGTTCCGCTCCCAGCTCACCTGGACGGGCGTCGAGCAGGGCGATGCCGTGGGCGCTCAGGCGCTCATGGAGTTCGGCCCGGCTATTGAGGTAGTTCACCGCCGCGCTGTAGATCAGCGCCTCGGGCAAGGTCTGCACCGGGCTCTGGCGCAACTGGTCGAGAACTTCCTCACGCAGGCTGGCCACCAGTACCCGGTGCTGGCGGCTGATGCGCTTGACCGCGGTCAGCAGCTCCTGGTCGTCTTCATCCCGCAGGTTGGTGACCAGCACCACCAGCGCCCGACGCTTCTGCCGCGCCAGCAATTCACTGGCTGCAGCCTGGTAGTCGGCTGGACGCTGGCTGGTGTCCAGGTCGTAGACGCCGTTGAGCAGCACGCTCAGTTGGGCCGATCCCTTGACCGGCGCAAGGTAGCGCGAGCGTTCTCCGGCAAAACTGTAGAGGCCCACTGCGTCCCCCTGGCGCAGCGCGACATAGCTGAGCAACAGGCAAGCGTTGAGGGCATGGTCGAAATGCGCCAGC
Organism: Pseudomonas sp. JDS08PS003; assembly: GCF_045013505.1. Taxonomy (NCBI): domain Bacteria; kingdom Pseudomonadati; phylum Pseudomonadota; class Gammaproteobacteria; order Pseudomonadales; family Pseudomonadaceae; genus Pseudomonas; species Pseudomonas sp. JDS08PS003. The sequence goes on along the minus strand of NZ_CP120724.1, from coordinate 5,680,442 downwards.
TCACCGTCCTGGCTGCGCATGCGGCGTCCGCAGTCGAGCATGAAGATGATCTGCTGGTCGCGTTCGTCCTGATATTCCCGGGCGATGGGCGTGCGCTGGCGGGCGGTGGCTTTCCAGTCGATCTGCCGCAGGCTGTCGCCTTCGCGAAACTCCCGCAACTGATTGAATTCCAGTCCCAGCCCCCGGCGTTGCAGTTGGCGCACCCCGAGTTGGCTGAGCCAGTTGTCCACTGCCAGCAACTGCGCGCCATAGAGGCGGGCGAAGTCCGGGTAGACCCGGGTGCTGTCGTGGACTTTCAACCGTCTTCTGGCAGCCCACAGGCCCAGTGGGCTGGGCAGGCTGACTTCACACTGGAAGAAGTTGAAATGTCCTCGTTGTAGCGGTCGCACGCTATACCCCACCCGGCTTACCTGGCCCGGCTCCAGGCTCACCGATTGCGGCAGGTGCTCAAAGCTCAAGCCTTGGGGCGGATGGTCGAAGAGCTGCACCTGAAGCGCTTGCTGATAAGGGTGACGGATCTCCAGTTGCACTTCGCTCCAACGTCCCAGGGGCAGGCTGCCGGGCAACTGGCGCTGTACCTCGGGCGACGCCAGGCGCGACAAGCGCAGGGCATCCAGCAGCGCCAGCAGCAACAGCGCCAGCAACATGCCCCAGGCGATCGAGTCCAGGCGTGGCACGGCCTCGATACCCAGGGCACGCACCGCGCCCAGGAGGATGTACAGGCCGGCCAGGGTGCCCAGCCAGATCAGCAACAGACGAGTCGGCTTCATCAGTGTGGGCGGCTCACAGACGCGGTGCCGGAATCTGCTCGAGCATCTGCTTGAGCACCTGTTCCACCGATAGCCCTTCGATATCCAGTTCCGGAGCGACCCGTACCCGATGCCGCAGTACGGCCAGGGCACAGCCCTTGATGTCATCCGGAATCACGAATTCGCCGCCCCGCAGCAGGGCCCGGGCCCGGGCTCCGCGCACCAGGGCAATGGAGGCTCGCGGGCCGGCGCCGAGAGTCAGTCCGGGCCAGCTGCGGGTGGCCCGGGCCAGGCGCACGGCATAGTCGAGCACCTGTTCGTCCAGAGGCAGCTCGCTGGCGATGCGCTGCAGGGCCAGCACGTCCTTGGCCTGGAGCACGGTACGCAGGGGCTGGACATCGAGCATGTCGGCGCGGGTCGAGCGAGCCACCTGGCGAACCATGTTGAGCTCCTCCTCGGCGTCCGGGTAGTCCATCCGCAACTTGAGCATGAAACGGTCCAGTTCAGCTTCCGGCAGCGGGTAGGTGCCTTCCTGCTCGATGGGGTTCTGGGTCGCCAGGACCATGAATGGCTGGGCGATGGGCAGGGCCCGGCCTTCCAGGGTCACCTGGCGTTCCTGCATGGCTTCCAGCAGAGCGGCCTGGGTCTTGGCCGGGGCGCGGTTGATTTCGTCCGCCAACAGCAGATTGGTGAACAGCGGCCCCTTGCGCAGTTTGAACTGCTCGGTCTGCAGGTCGTACACCGCGTGGCCGGTGACATCGCTGGGCATCAGGTCCGGGGTGAACTGGATCCGTGCGAACTCACCGCCGAAGCAGCGGGCCAGGGCCCGTACCAGCAGCGTCTTGCCCAGACCAGGGACGCCTTCGAGCAGTACGTGGCCACCGGCGATCAGCGCCGTCAGCACATCATCGATCACGGCCTCCTGGCCGATCACCACCTTCTGCAGTTCCTGGCGCACCGCCTGCGCCAGCTGGCTGGCCCGTTGCCGCTGCTGGGCGACATGGACCTGGGGCTGAGGTGCCTCAGAGGAGTCAAGGGGTTCGACGGGTTGTTCGCTCATAGGGCATTCCTGAGAGTTTGCAGGTGGGCGACCTGGTGGCTGAAGTCAGCACCGGAAAGGCGCTGCCCGGACAAGGGTTGCAGGGCTTGGCGCACAGCAGCGACAGGCTGGTGGCTGAGGAGGGCGAGCACGTCCCACTGGGCTTCGGGCTCCAGCTGTTCGAAACCCGGATGACGACGTCGGGCCCGGCGCCGGATATCCAGTTGCAGGGCCTGTAGCAGTGGGCCCTGGCCGCCATGGCGCAGGATGAAGTCGGCGCTGGCGCGCAGGTGTTCACGCAGTTGACGCCGGGCCTTGGGCGCCGGTGCCAGCAACGGACCCTGGCGGCTACCGGCCTGCCATAGCCACAGGCCGATCAATAGGGCCAGGGCGACCAACGCCTGGGGGAAATAGCGCCAGAGCAATTGCCACAGGCTCGGGTGGTCAGTGTTGAACAGCAGGGTTACTGCCGTATCGGTATTGAGGTACCACAGCAGCCAGGCGTTGTCGTACAGGCCGATGGCCGGGGCTTTCCAGATGTCGGCGTCGGTCAGCACGGTGACCGAACCCTGGCCGTAGTCGAGCTGGATCATGTGGGTGGCCACGCCGCTGTTGGCCCAGGATTGGGCCAGGCTGTCCGGGTCGTCCAGGTGGAAGGCAGTGTCGAAGCCGATGTAGGCCGGGGCCTGTTCGTCTTCCAGATAGACTTTGGTCAGCTTTGGAAAGGCGTCGTTGGCTTCCTGTTCCGGCGGTTCCTCAAGGTCCTCGCTGAGCTGTTGATGGATCTGCACCCGATCCAGCAGCAGGTCACCGCTTTGTTGGGTGTCATCGTCCCACAGGGCTTCGGCGACAAAGATCAGCCGACCACCGGCACGGGCCCAATCCAGCACCTGGTCGACCTGGCGCGGGCTCATGTTCGAGCGCTCTCCCAGCAACAGCAGGCTGTTGCCGGCGGGCTTCAAGGTGGCCAGTACTTCCAGGCCGTTGGCGTGATCGACCTTGAGGCCGCGTTCGCGCATAAACATCTCGGCGGCCAGGTAGGGATTGGCCTGGGCTTCGGGAGACGGTCCGTGATCGATGAGTTCCTGATAAGGCGTGGCCTGTTGGTACAGGTAGTAGCCGGCGGCTCCCAGTACCAGGATCAGCAACAGGGCCAGGCTGCCCCATAGATAGCGTTTCATGCGGGCGCTCCTGGGCCGAACAGGCTGCGCCAGGCGTCGCACAGTTGCGGCTGCAGATCGGCGCCGGGAACCCGGTGCCCGTAGGCCATGTTCTGCCAGTGCTTGGTCAGCTCGCGGCTGAAGGCTTCCAGGGGCGGTTGCTGCAAGGCCTTGATCCGCTCCAGTACCTGGCCTTCGGTATCGGCCACGCTGAGGGGCAGATGAAAGTCTTCCAGCAGGCGACTGAGCAGTGCCCGATACAGCAGGCCCAGGGCTTCCCGGGGCTGGTTTGACCAGAGCTCCTCGGCGCGGGCGGCCACATCGGCGGGCAGGGTTTCGCTGCTGACGTCCAGACCGAACAGTTGTTGGGGTATCGCGGCGGGGCGTTTCTTGCGCGGTAGCGGACGGCGGCTGACAAAGGCACGCAGCCAATCGCGGTAGCGCCAGATCAGCCAGCCCAGGGCCCCTAGCAGCAAGCCCCAGAGGAGGATTTCCAGGCCCTTGGCGAGGCTGCCGAAGCTGTTGTTGTCGAGGTTTTCCAACAGGCTCTTGAGCCAGCCCGGCGGCTTGCCCTTGGCGTCTTTCTTCTGTGCCTGTTCTTCGCCGAAGCGGTAGCGGGTGACCGATTCCTGGTTCTTGAATGGCGGCTTTTCCAGGATGCCCTGGATGCTGTCCTTCGAGGCCTTGCTGGTCAGAGGTTGCTGCTGCAGTCGGGGCACTTCGGGGCCGGCCACGGAACTGCTGGTGGTGGCTGCCCAGAGCGATGGGCCTGGCGTCGCCAGCATCAGGCCGGCCACCAGCAGCAGCGCCGCGGTGCCTGCCAGACGCTGGCGCAGGCGGCGGAAAACCAGTTCGATGTCCCAGGCCTCGAGCTCGGTGCGGCGGTTGAGGTACAGGCTGAAGCCACAGGCCACGTAGATCGGTTCCCAGATCACCAGGACCAGGGCGTAGAAGGCGTTGGTCAGGTGTTCCAGCCAGAGCCAGTCCTGCTGAGCGGCGATGACCAGGCTCTGCCAGTTCCAGTCCAGCTCGATCTGTTGCGGCAGCAACAGGTAGAACAGCACCATCAGGCCAATCCACAAGGCGCCCTCCAGGTGCATGCCGATCAGGGTCAACCAGCGTGCGGCCCCGGCGTTGCGCTGCAGCAGGACCGCCAGGCGTTGTTGCCGGGCGTCGCCAGTCAGGCCTTCGAGTTGCACCACCGGCATGACAAAGCTGCGGCTCATGCTGAAGCGGCGCCAGGTCAGACTGGCCAGCAGTTGTGGCTTGAGCAGGCGTGGCCATTGCCTCAGCGCCTCTCCCAGGCTTGGGGTTTCCCCGAACAGGGCTTTGGAGAGGATGAACAGCGGCAAGCGTTCGAAGGCCGGTTTCAGCCACCAGAACAACAGCACTGCCAAGGATGGGGATTGCCACAGCAGCAGGCTCAGCAGGGCGAACACCGGCAGGCTGACGATGGCCCAGCTGGTCATCAGCAGGCGTCGGTGGCGCTGGCTCAGCAGTACGCCCAGGTCCATGGCTTCCCAGGGGGTGCGTGGGCGGATCGTCACGCTGGCGTCACTCAGGCGCATGGGATTCACGTCCGGCCAGGGTCAGGTACGCCGCCACCAGGCTCCACAGGACGGCGCCGACGCTGTATTTGATCCAGGCCGCGGGCCAGGTCATGGAGGACCAGTAGGCTTCGATAAAGGCCGCGATCAGCAGGAATACGATGACCCCGTAGACCAGTTGCACGCTGATCCGCGCGGCCTGCAACAGGGCTTCGCCGCGGCTCAGGCGACCGGGGGCAATCAGCGCCCAGCCCAGTTTCAGGCCGGCCGCCCCGGACAGGGCAATGGCGCTCAGTTCGAAGGCACCGTGACCGATGACGAAGGGCCAGAAGGTCTGGCCGAAGCCGATCTGGGTCAGATGGCCGGCGATGGCGCCGATCATCAGACCGTTGAAAAACAGGAAGAACACGCTACCCAGACCGAACAGCAAACCGCTGGCAAAGGTCTGAAAGGCGATGCCGATGTTATGCATGATGTAGTAGCCGAACATCACCCAGTCTTCACTGGAGGCGCGTTCGGCAGCCCGTCCCAGGCGTCCGGCGCTGGGGTCGTACATGCCCTGCATTTCCGTCACCTGTTGCTGGCTCACCAGGCTGTAGATCAGCTCGGGAAACAGGTACACCAGCAGCCCTATACCCAGCAGGCTGCCAAAGAACAGCAGGCTGGCGATCAGCACCAGGCGCCATTCCTGGCGCACCAGGCGAGGAAAGCCGGCCAGTACGAAGCCCAGGATATTGGCGCTGATAGCGGTGCGTTGACGGTACAACTGCTGATGGCCGCGCAAAGCCAGTTGCTGCAGGGGGTCGATCAGGTAGCTGCTGTAGCCGCGCTCCTGAGCCAGGGCCAGGTGCTGGCACAGGCGACGGTAGTCCTGGACGAAGCTCTGGCAGTCCTCGGCTTTGGCTCGGCGTCGCTCCAACTGGTCCAGCAGATGCTCGAACTGTTGCCATTGCGCCTGGTGACGGTTTTCGAAAAGGCTTTGTTTCATGTCGTTCCCAGAAAACCGCGAGCGATGCCATTGAGTTCGGCAGTGGCCTGGGCGGTGGGTACATGCAGCGGCTGCGCGAGGATCGCCGCCAGTTCCCCGGTCCGTTCGGCCGACAGCTGACTCTGGCGTTCGGCAAACTCGAGAATCGCTCGTTGTTCATTCAGACTCAGGGCAAAAGGCGCGGAACGGGGTACGGCGGCTGGCAGTTCCGGTCGCTTGACCGACTGCTCGCGGTAGATCACCAGGGTGCCGGCGGCCAGGTCGCCGAGGCGCTTGAAGGTCGGGTGCTGCAGGCAACTGATTGCGCCGAGGAAGTAGCCGAACGGCAGCATGTCGGCAAAGCGCAACAGGTTGCGAGTCAGGGAGGCGCTCCAGCCGATGGGGGTGCCATCGTCCTGTACCACCCGTAGCCCCATCAGTTGTTTACCGGGAGAGCGACCCTGGTTCAGTACCTCGAACAGCACCATGTACCACCAGCTGATCAGGAACAGCAGGATTGAGCCGAGGCCGATACCGATCTCGCCGAAAAAGCCCAGGACAATCAACAGCAGGCCCAGCACCAGCCCGCGAATACCCAGGTCGAGGGAAAACGCCAGGGTACGGACCAGCAGTCCCGCAGGTCGCAGTGGCAGGTCGATGCCCTCGGGGGTTTCGACCTGATACCGCGTATCCAGTGGCGGGTGCAGCGATGCGTTCCTTGGCGTTGCTGTCGTCTCAAGCATGGGCAACTTGTCGGCTTGGCCTGGTAGAGAAAAATCCAGCGCCGATGCTAGCAGTGTCTGAGGGGCAAACGACATCATTAACTACGAATTCGATGCCCCGGTCTGGGTAATGCCTGGACGCGCGGCTGGCCCTGGTGGCGCTTGAGCGCCTAGACTGCGGCGGTCTTTCAGTTCAGGAACAGGCCGTGACTTCCCTCTTTTGGTACGACTACGAAACCACCGGCATCAATCCTCGCAGCGATCGCCCGTTGCAAGTGGCCGGCATTCGCACCGATCTGGCGCTCAATGAGATCGACGAGCCGGTCAACCTCTACTGCCAGCCCAGCGACGATATCCTGCCGCACCCGGTGGCCTGCATGATCACCGGCATCACCCCGAGCCGTCTGGCGGCGCAGGGCTTGAGCGAGGCGGACTTCATGACCCGGGTGCACGGGCAACTGGCGCGTCCGGGTACTTGCGGTGTCGGCTACAACACCCTGCGTTTCGACGATGAGGTGACCCGCTACAGCTTGTACCGCAACTTCTTCGATCCCTATGCCCGGGAGTGGCAAGGCGGCAACAGCCGCTGGGACCTGATCGATGTGGTGCGCACGGCCTATGCTCTGCGTCCCGAGGGTATCGTCTGGCCGCAGGAGCAGGGGCAGGTGACTCTCAAGCTGGAGCGCCTGACCGCCGCCAATGGTATCGACCACGGCCAGGCCCACGATGCGCTGTCCGATGTCCGTGCCACCATTGCCCTGGCGCGCCTGATTCGCGACAAGCAACCCAAGCTCTATGACTGGCTGTTTCAACTGCGCAGCAAGCAGCGGGTGATGGATCAGATCCGCCTGCTGCAGCCTCTGGTGCATATTTCCGGGCGTTTCTCTGCGGCACGGCACTATATCGGGGTGGTGCTGCCCCTGGCCTGGCATCCACGCAACCGCAATGCGCTGATCGTCTGTGATCTGCATCTGGACCCGCAGGGGCTACTGGACCTGGATGCCGAAACCTTGCGTCAGCGTTTATATACGCGGCGCGAAGATCTTCTGGACGGTGAGCTGCCAGTGCCGTTGAAACTCATCCATATCAATCGCTGCCCGGTAGTGGCGCCATTGAGTGTCCTGCGCGCGGAGGATCAACAACGGCTGCACTTGGACATGGAGCAGTACCAGCGCCGTGGGTTGCTTTTGACTGAGGCCCAGGAAGTTTGGCGGGATAAACTTTCGGTGATTTACGGCCCTGATGAGTTCGCTGCCAGTGAGGACCCGGAGCAACAGTTGTACGACGGCTTTATTGGCGATCGCGATCGGCGTTTGTGTGAGCAAGTGCGTGAGGCCGATCCGTTGCATTTGGCTCAGCAACAGTGGCCATTTGATGATGAGCGCTTACCTGAATTGCTCTTTCGCTACCGTGCCCGCAACTTTCCGGAGACATTGGATAAAACCGAGCAAGAGCGTTGGCGCGGTTTCTGTCAGCAGCGTTTGCTTGACCCGAAACTCGGCGCGCCCAATACCCTGGAAAGTTTCGCTCAGGGACTTGAGCAATCGTTGTTAAGTGCTGATCCGAAGCAGCGTCAGGTGCTGGATGAGTGGCAGGAGCATGTTCGGGCCCTGGCTGGACGTCTGGCTCTTTGAGGGAGTGCCCCGGGCCTGGAACAGGTCGCCGGGGCATAAAAAAACGCCAGCGGACTGGCGTTTTTCAGTCAGGCTGCAAGAGCCCGGGCGCTCACTGGCAAGGCTTAGCCCAGCAGGGTTGCCCAGCCTTCAACCACATCGCCGCCCCACTTGGCTTTCCACTCTTTCAGAGTCTTGTGGTTGCCGCCTTTGGTTTCGATGACTTCACCATTGTGCGGGTTTTTGTACTGTTTAACTTTACGGGCACGCTTGGTGCCGGTGGTTTTTACTGCGGCACGTGGTGCTTTAACTTTCGAGTCCGGATCCAGCAGGGCGATGATGTCGCGCAGGGACTTGGAGTACTCGCCCATCAGGCTGCGCAGTTTGCCTTCGAATTCCAGTTCGGTTTTCAGTTTGTCGTCTTGGGACAGGTTCTTCAAACGTGCTTGCAGTTCTTTAATGGCTTCTTCTGTAGCACGGTATTCGTTGATCAGGGACATGTGGACTACCTTATTGAGCGCTGAGTGGCTGGGTGACAATGTCGCAATAATAGTCAGAGAGTATGTGCAAGTAAACATAATACCGCTGTTTTATTTGTCTCTCTTAGTGTGTTTAGGCGTAAAAATCATTTCGGTATTTAATAGGTCGATGGGTTCGATTGCGCTATTCACAAATTAGTTATGCGCTATTGGCAAGTGTCGGTATCTGTCGTCGCAGTGGCAGTCGATAAGGCGTTTGAAGGTGCGTTTGCCAATCTAATCAAGGCCCGGGGCGCAATGGATACTGCAGTTTTTTCGCGTAGTGGCTAGAATGGCGACCTTTGCGAAGTTCTGGAGTTTCCCCCTCATGCGCACCTTTCGGTTGGTGATTTCTTGCCCTGACCGCGTTGGCATCGTTGCCAAAGTCAGTAACTTTCTGGCCTCCCATAACGGTTGGATCACCGAAGCGAGCCACCACTCGGACAACCTCAGTGGCTGGTTCTTCATGCGCCACGAGATTCGTGCCGATTCCCTGCCTTTTGGCCTGGAGGCTTTTCGCGAGGCATTTGCGCCGATCGCTGAAGAGTTCTCGATGGACTGGCGGATCACTGATACCGCCGAGAAGAAGCGTGTGGTGCTCATGGCCAGTCGTGAGTCCCATTGCCTGGCCGACTTGTTGCACCGCTGGCACAGCGATGAGCTGGACTGTGAGATCGTCTGTGTGATCTCCAACCACGATGACCTGCGCAGCATGGTCGAGTGGCATGGCATTCCTTATTACCACGTACCGGTCAATCCTCAGGACAAGGAGCCGGCATTCTCCGAGGTGTCGCGCCTGGTCAAGCAGCACGACGCCGAAGTGGTAGTGCTGGCGCGCTACATGCAAATCCTGCCGCCGGCGTTGTGCAGCGAATATGCGCACAAGGTGATCAACATCCACCACAGCTTCCTGCCGTCCTTCGTCGGTGCCAAGCCTTACCACCAGGCTTCTCTGCGTGGGGTGAAGCTGATTGGCGCCACCTGCCACTACGTCACCGAAGAGCTGGATGCCGGCCCGATCATCGAGCAGGACGTGGTACGAGTCAGTCACAGCGACAGCATCGAGGACATGGTGCGTTTTGGTCGTGATGTGGAGAAGATGGTCCTGGCCCGCGGCCTGCGCTACCACCTGGAAGACCGCGTGCTGGTGCACGGCAACAAGACCGTGGTGTTCTGATTGAAAAAAAACCAGGAGCGGGGGGCAATATCCCGGTCCTGGTTCTGTAAATCACGAGGTCAGTCCGATGACCGATCCACTGGATAAAGCCACTTCCCAGGCCCCTGCCACCCTCGGCGAGGGGTGCTTGAGCCGCTACGACCCCGACGAACTTGATGCCGATGACGGCACCGAGTTTCCTGGGGCCGCCCAACTGTGGGAGCAGTTGCAGCAGGAGCCGCCACCGGAGCCGCAGTGAGTGGTTTGCCTGTCATGGTTGGCAATCGGCTCCTCCTCTAGGAGCCGGCTTGCCGACTAAAGGGCCCTGAGGCCCGCCATCAAATCCTGAAGCTGCCCACCAGATGCTTCAAGCGCGCTGCTTGCTGTTCCAGATCGGAGCAGGCCCGCAGTGTCGCCTGGAGGTTTTCCACGCCTTCCTGGTTCAGCGTATTGATTTCGGTGATGTCCATGTTGATGGACTCCACCACCGAGGTCTGTTCCTCAGTGGCGGTAGCCACCGACTGGTTCATGCCGTCGATTTCACCGATGCGCTGGGTCACGCTGTTCAGCCGTTCTCCAGCCTGGTTGGCGATCTCTACGCTGTCCTGGCTGTGACGCTGGCTATTGCTCATGGTGCTCACCGACTCGCGGGCGCCCACTTGCAGTTCCTCAATCATGGTCTGCACCTGCTGCGCCGACTCCTGGGTGCGGTGAGCCAGGTTGCGCACTTCGTCGGCAACCACGGCAAATCCGCGGCCGGCTTCACCCGCACGGGCGGCTTCAATGGCGGCGTTGAGTGCCAGCAGGTTGGTCTGTTGGGAGATGCTGGTGATGACTTCGAGAATCTGCCCGATGTTCACTGTCTTGCTGTTCAGGGTCTCGATGTTGCTGCTGGAGGCGCTGATCATGTCCGATAGCTGGTTCATCGCCTGGATGCTGCGATCCACCACCTGCTGGCCGTCTTCAGCCAGGTTGCGGGCGTCGCTGGCCTGCTGCGAGGCCTGGGCGGCATTACGGGCGATTTCCTGGGCTGCGGCGCCCAGTTGATTGATGGCCGCGGCGACACTGTTGGTGCGACTGGCCTGCTCATCGGAGTTGAGCATCGATGAGTTGGAGGCGCTGACCACCCGCAGAGCTACTTCGTTGACATGCTCGGTGGCGGAGGACACTTCGCGGATCGAACCGTGGATACGTTCGACAAAGCGGTTGAAGGCCGTACCGAGGATGCCGAACTCGTCCTGGTTGTGGATGTTCAGGCGGCGGGTCAGGTCGCCTTCGCCGTCGGCGATGTCTTGCATGGCACGGGTCATTACGTGCAGGGGCTGCATCAGCAAGCGTATCAGCAGGCCCAGCAGGGCGATGGTCAGGGCCACGGCGGTCAGGGTGGCGATCAGGGCCGAGGTGCGGAATTCGCTGAGCATGGCGAAAGCCTTGTCCTTGTCCACCGACAGGCCGATGTACCAGTTCACCGAAGACAGGCCCTTGATCGGGGTGAAGGTGACGATGCGGGTTTTGCCGTCGACGCTGATCTCACTGAGCTCGCTGCTGATGCGCGGGGTGTCCTGGGGATAGACGTCCTTGAGATTCTTCATCACCAGGTTCTTGTCCGGGTGCACCAGGATCTTGCCGTCGGCGCTGATCAGGAAGGCGTAGCCCATGCCGTCGAAGTCCAGGGCATTGATGCTGTCGGCAATCACCTGCAGGCTCAGGTCGCCGCCCACTACACCAATCCGCTGGCCGGCCTTGAGCACGCTGTCGACAATCGAGATCACCAGTTGGCCGGAGGCCAGGTCGATATAGGGTTCGGTCAGGGCCGAGCCGTTGGTGCTCTCGGCACTCTTGTACCAGGGGCGTGCGCGAGGGTCGTAGCCGTCGGGCATCTTGCTGTCCGGGCGGATGATGAAGGTGCCGTCCTTGTTGCCCAGGTAAGCCCCCATGAAGGTTGAGCTCACGGACTTCTGTTCCAGCAGGTTGCTGACATTGGTCGGGTCGGGGTTGAGAGCCACCGATTGCGAGATGTTCTCGATCAGCAAGGCGCGGCCGGCGAGCCAGGTCTGAATATTTTTTGCCGTAACGTCGCCCATTTCCTGAAGATAGTTGTCCAGATCATCACGAATGGCGTTGCGTTGCAGGTAATCGTTGTAGAGCGTGAATAGCGCAAATGCAGCTATGACGATCAGCGAGGCGGCAAGCAGGATCTTGTGGCTGAAGCGCAGATTTTTGTTCATGGCTTGGTGTGTCCGCTAAGGTCTTTGAGTCCAGGGCATCGGGTTGGAAAAGCGCGCAAAATGGGCGGTGTTATAAGTAAGCTGATATCTCCATCTATCCCAAAGGAATTACCTGACCTTTATTTCAGATACTTCTGATCCATCATTTCTTCATATCGACCGTGTAAGGCCAAAGATTAACCAGGGGTGACAAAATGCCTGACTCATCGCAACTCGTTATCGGTGCCGACCTTGGTGGTCAGCCGATCGCTCAGGCCATGCGCCTGGCCAACCGCCATGGTCTGGTGGCGGGTGCCACCGGTACTGGCAAGACCGTGACCTTGCAGCGCCTGGCTGAGGCCTTCAGTGACGCCGGGGTGGCGGTATTCGCCGCGGATATCAAGGGCGATCTGTGCGGGCTGGGGGCGGCGGGCAATCCACAGGGCAAGATCGCCGAACGGATCGCCGGCATGCCGTGGCTTGAACATAAGCCTCAGGCGTATCCGGTAACACTGTGGGATATCCATGGTCAGTCCGGCCATCCCTTGCGCACCACCTTGAGCGAAATGGGCCCGCTATTGCTGGGCAGCCTGCTTGAGCTCACCGACAGTCAGCAGTCGGCGCTGTATGCGGCGTTCAAGGTGGCGGACCGTGAAGGGCTGTTGTTGCTGGACTTGAAGGATCTCAAGGCGCTGCTCAATCACCTCAAGGACCACCCTCAACTGCTGGGAGATGATGCGGCGCTGATGACCACGGGGTCCAGTCAGGCGCTGTTGCGGCGTCTGGCGACCCTGGAGCAGCAAGGCGCGGAAGCTCTGTTCGGCGAGCCCGCGTTGCAACTGGAAGACATTCTGCCGCCAGCTGCCGATGGCCGTGGACGGATTCATCTGTTGGACGCGAGTCGTTTGGTGCACGAGGCGCCGAAAGTCTATGCGACCTTCCTTTTATGGCTGCTGGCTGAATTGTTCGAGCAATTGCCGGAACGTGGTGATGCGGACAAGCCTGTACTGGCCCTGTTTTTCGATGAAGCCCACTTGCTGTTCGCAGGCACTCCCAAGGCTCTGCAGGATCGATTGGAGCAGGTGGTACGGCTGATTCGCTCCAAGGGGGTGGGGGTGTATTTCGTCACCCAATCGCCAGGGGATCTGCCGGACGATGTGCTGGCTCAACTGGGGCTGCGTATTCAGCATGGCTTGCGGGCGTTCACCGCCAAGGAGCAGAAGTCGTTACGGGCTGTGGCCGATGGTTTCCGTCCAAACCCGGACTTTGACGCGCTGGCGGTGCTCACTGAGTTGGGCATTGGCGAGGCGTTGGTAGGGACCCTGCAAGACAAGGGGACGCCGGAGATGGTGCAGCGCGTGCTGGTGGCACCACCGCAATCGCGAATCGGACCGTTGACGGAGACCGAACGCAAGGCCCTGATCGCCAGTTCGCCGTTACAGGGCCGTTATGACAAGCCTATCGATCGCGAGTCTGCCTATGAGGTGCTGATGGGGCGCAAGGACCTGGCGCCTGAAGCGCAGGCGACGCCCGACGAGCCCGTCGCTGAAGAACCGAGCCTGGCTGATCGGGCGGGTGAGTTCCTCGGCACTGCCGCCGGGCAGGCATTGAAGTCGGCCATGCGTCAGGCGGCCAATCAGTTGGGTCGGCAATTGGTCAGGGGCCTGATGGGGTCGTTGCTGGGCGGCAGCAAGCGGCGCTGAAGCCTGGCGTCTGGATCAGCCCCGCGGTTTGGCGTGGCTGGCCAGGCGCTCCAGGGCGGCGCGCAGATTGGGATCGGTGATGCCTTCGGCTGTGGCCTGGATGGTTGCGGCGGCGTTGTTCGACAGATCCATGGTATGCCCCGCTGCGCCCTGTTGGACCGTGGGTGGCTGGACCTTGAACAGGATGCGCGTGAGGTTGCTGAACTCATTGAACTCCAGCAGTTGGCGCTGCAGGCGTTTTTGCTGATAGCGCAGACGCGTAGCCCAGTGGCCATCGGTCACGATCAGCAGCAAGCTGCCTTCTCGCCAGGAGGCGACGTGGCAATGTTCGCGAGCGGCCGGTTGCAATTGGCTCTCCAGCAGGCGCTGCAGATGCGCCAGGCGCTGGGCGTGGCCGAGTATGGCTTTGAGTGGCTTGGCTTCGCGAAGAAGAACGGCGGGCGCGCGTGCCGTAAGGGGGCGAAATGCCATGATCAGAAACCTGAAGTTACAGAGGCGCCATGGTAGCAGAAAGCACCCGGGGCACCGGGCTCATTGCTTTTTCGTACTTTGACTACTTTCTGGCGCTTTGCTGATCGTAATCATTAAGTTCTGTGGTCAATGGGCTTGAAGTTCGGCAAAAAGCCCTTATTTTAGGTGAGCCCCGTCACAGCGCTGTGCCAGCATCGTGGAATAACGCCACTTTCCTCACCATCGTTTCCGGGTAGAATGCTCGTTCGCATGCGGCCATGAGGGCTGCTCGGGCGACTCACGGGGCCGCCCTCCAACCCTATGTGTGGAAGATCCTGCCGATATGTTTGCGCCTTTGTTAAAGAAACTTTTTGGAAGCAAGAACGAGCGTGAAGTCAAACGCATGCTCAAGACGGTACAGATCGTCAATGCCTTCGAAGAGCAAATGGTGGCCCTTTCGGACGATCAATTGCGTGCCAAGACCGCCGAGTTCAAGGCCCGTATCGCCAAGGGTGAAACCCTCGACAAACTGCTTCCCGAAGCCTTCGCGGTCGCCCGTGAAGCCGGTAAGCGCATCATGGGTATGCGTCACTTCGACGTGCAGTTGATCGGTGGCATGACCTTGCATGAAGGCAAGATCGCCGAGATGCGCACCGGTGAGGGCAAGACCCTGGTAGCCACCCTGGGTGTGTACCTCAACGCATTGTCCGGCAAGGGCGTGCACGTTGTGACGGTGAATGACTATCTGGCGCGTCGTGACGCCAACTGGATGCGCCCGCTGTACGAATTCCTCGGCCTGAGCGTCGGCGTGGTTACGCCGTTCCAGCCGCCTGAAGAGAAACGTGCCGCCTACGCCGCCGACATCACTTACGGCACCAACAACGAATTCGGTTTTGACTACCTGCGCGACAACATGGCTTTCAGCATGGAAGACAAGTTCCAGCGCGAGCTCAATTTTGCCGTGATCGACGAAGTCGACTCGATCCTCATCGACGAAGCCCGTACTCCGTTGATCATTTCCGGTCAGGCTGAAGACAGTTCCCGCCTGTACACCGAAATCAACAAGCTGATCCCGCGCCTGGAGCAGCACATCGAGGAAGTGGAAGGCCAGGTCACCAAGGCCGGTCACTTCACTGTCGACGAGAAGACCCGTCAGGTCGAGCTCAACGAAGCCGGTCACCAGTTCATCGAAGAAATGCTGACCCAGGTCGGCCTGCTGGCGGAAGGCGAAAGCCTGTATTCGGCCCACAACCTGGGCCTGCTGACCCACGTTTATGCCGGCCTGCGTGCCCACAAGCTGTTCAATCGCAACGTCGAATACATCGTTCAGGATGGTCAAGTGGTCCTGGTGGATGAGCACACCGGCCGTACCATGCCGGGTCGTCGCCTGTCCGAGGGCCTGCACCAGGCCATCGAAGCCAAGGAAAACCTCAACATCCAGGCCGAGAGCCAGACCCTGGCCTCGACCACTTTCCAGAACTACTTCCGTCTGTACACCAAGCTGTCCGGCATGACCGGTACCGCCGACACCGAAGCCTTCGAGTTCCATCAGATCTACGGCCTGCAGGTGATGGTGATTCCGCCGAACAAGCCGCTGGCTCGTAAGGACTACAACGACCTGGTGTTCCTGACCGCGGATGAGAAATACGCCGCGATCATCAACGACATCAAGGAATGCATGACCCAGGGCCGTCCGGTGCTGGTGGGGACCGCGACCATCGAAACTTCCGAGCACATGTCCAACCTGCTCAACAAGGAAGGCATCGAGCACAAGGTCCTGAACGCCAAGTTCCACGAGAAGGAAGCGGAAATCATCGCCCAGGCCGGTCGCCCGGGAGCCTTGACCATCGCCACCAACATGGCCGGTCGTGGTACCGACATCCTGCTGGGCGGCAACTGGGAAGTGGAGGTCGCCTCCCTGGAGAACCCGACTCCGGAGCAGATCGCCCAGATCAAGGCCGACTGGCAGAAGCGTCACCAGCAAGTGCTGGAGTCCGGTGGCCTGCAGGTAATCGCTTCCGAGCGTCACGAATCGCGCCGTATCGACAACCAGCTGCGTGGTCGTGCCGGTCGTCAGGGTGATGCCGGTTCCAGCCGCTTCTACCTGTCCCTGGAAGACAGCCTGATGCGTATCTTTGCCTCTGACCGGGTGAAGAACTTCATGAAGGCATTGGGCATGCAGTCCGGCGAGGCGATCGAGCACCGCATGGTGACCAATGCCATCGAGAAGGCCCAGCGCAAGGTGGAAGGCCGCAACTTCGACATCCGCAAGCAATTGCTGGAGTTCGACGACGTCAACAACGAGCAGCGTAAAGTGATCTATCACATGCGCAACACCTTGTTGGCGGCGGACAACATTGGCGAAACCATCGCCGATTTCCGCCAGGACGTGCTCAATGCCACAGTCAGTGCGCATATTCCGCCGCAATCGCTGCCCGAGCAGTGGGACGTGGCCGGTCTGGAAGAGTCGATCCAGAGCGGTTTCGGTGTAAGCCTGCCGATCCAGCAATGGCTCGACGAAGACGATCACCTGTACGAAGAAACCCTGCGCGAGAAGCTGCTCAACGAGTTGATCGCTGCGTACAACGAGAAAGAAGACCAGGCCGGTGCCGAAGCGCTGCGTTCTTTCGAGAAGCAGATCGTACTGCGGGTACTGGATGACTTGTGGAAAGACCACCTGTCCACCATGGACCACCTGCGCCACGGTATTCACCTGCGCGGTTATGCGCAGAAGAACCCGAAGCAGGAGTACAAGCGCGAGTCCTTCACCCTGTTCTCCGAGTTGCTGGATTCCATCAAGCGCGATTCGATCCGGGTCCTGTCCCATGTGCAGGTCCGCCGTGAAGATCCGGCCGAAGAAGAGGCGCGTCTGCGTCAGGAAGCCGAGGCACTGGCCCAGCGTCTGCAGTTCGAACACGCCGAGGCTCCGGGTCTGGATCAGCCGGAAGCGCTGGAAGAGGGGGTTGATGTTGATGTCGCCCTGGCCACCGCGCCGGTGCGCAATGAGCAGAAACTGGGCCGCAACGAACTGTGCTACTGCGGTTCGGGCAAGAAGTACAAACACTGTCACGGCCAGATCAACTAAGATCCTCGCCAGACACTGAAACACCCGCGCCGTGACGGCATCCGCCGTCGCGGCGTTTTTCCATTTGCAACACCGTCTTTTGAGACGACGGTGCAGACACCTGATAAGAGGAGCGCATTCATGGCTGTTGGTCTTGGTCCTTTGCCTACGTTGCACCCGGTTGCCGGTTTCGAGCTCGGCATCGCTTCGGCCGGCATCAAGCGCCCCGGGCGCAAGGATGTGGTGGTCATGCGCTGTGCCGAAGGCTCCACCGTGGCTGGAGTGTTCACGCTCAACGCGTTCTGCGCGGCACCGGTGATCCTGGCCAAGCAGCGTGTGCAGGGGCCGGTGCGTTATCTGCTGACCAACACCGGTAATGCCAACGCTGGTACCGGCGAGCCGGGCCTGGCTGCTGCAACCCGTACCTGCGCCAAGCTGGCGGAGCTGACCGGCGTCGATGCCAGCGCTGTGCTGCCGTATTCCACCGGCGTGATTGGCGAGCCGCTGCCGGTAGAGAAAATTGAGGGTGCTCTGCAAGCCGCGCTGGATGACCTGTCCGTGGGCAACTGGGCGGCCGCGGCCACCGGGATCATGACCACCGACACCCTGCCCAAAGGCGCCAGCCGTCAGTTCCAGCACGATGGCGTGACCATCACCGTGACCGGTATCAGCAAGGGGGCGGGGATGATCCGTCCGAACATGGCCACCATGCTCGGCTACATCGCCACCGATGCCAAAGTCTCCCGGGAAGTGCTGCAGAACCTGTTGCTGGACGGTGCCAACAAGTCTTTCAACCGCATCACCATCGACGGCGATACCTCGACCAACGATTGCTGCATGCTGATCGCCACTGGTCAGGCCAAGCTGCCGGAAATCACCCAGGCCGAGGGGCCGCTGTTCGCTGCCCTGAAACAGGCGGTGTTCGAGGTTTGCATGGAAGTGGCCCAGGCCATCGTCCGTGACGGCGAAGGTGCAACCAAGTTCGTCACCGTTGAAGTCAACGGCGGCGGCACTCATCAGGAATGCCTGGACGTGGGCTACACCGTAGCTCACTCGCCGCTGATCAAGACGGCCCTGTTCGCCTCCGATCCGAACTGGGGTCGCATCCTCGCCGCTGTGGGCCGTGCTGGCGTCACGGATCTGGATGTCAGCAAGATCGATGTATTCCTCGGCGAAGTCTGCATTGCCAGCCGCGGCGCGCGGGCTGCCAGTTACACCGAGGCCCAGGGCGCGGCAGTGATGCAGCAGGAAGAAATCACCATTCGCATCGAACTGGGTCGTGGTACGTGCAGCGAGACCATCTGGACCACGGACCTGTCTCACGAATACGTGAAGATCAACGCGGAATACCGCACTTAAAAACCTCTCCGGCAACGCCGCTCCACCCACTGTAGGAGCCGGCTTGCCGGCGAAGCGCACATATCAACGCCTGGCCTGTAAGGGCCAGGCCCAATGCCTGATCAGAGGAAACAGTGCGGTGAAACGAGTACATGTGGCTGCGGCCGTCATCCGGGATGCCACCGGCAAGATCCTGATTGCCCGGCGTGCCGATACTCAGCATCAAGGTGGCCTGTGGGAGTTTCCCGGAGGCAAGGTCGAGGCCGGTGAAGCGGTACAAGCCGCGCTGGCCCGTGAACTGCAGGAAGAGCTGGGCATCGTCGTACAGATGGCGCGCCCGCTGATCAAAGTGCAGCACGACTATCCGGACAAACAGGTGTTGCTGGATGTCTGGGAAGTCTCGGCGTTCAGTGGCCAAGCCCACGGCGCGGAAGGGCAGCCCCTGGCGTGGGTCAGCCCTCGTGAGTTGGCCGATTATGAGTTCCCCGCAGCCAATCAGCCGATTGTCGCTGCAGCGCGTTTACCCGCTCACTACCTGATTACCCCGGAAGGCCTGGAAACCCCGACCTTGCTGCGTGGCATGCAGAAGGCCATCGCCCAGGGCTGCAAGCTGATTCAGTTGCGGGCTCCTGGTGGCTACGATCCCCAGTACCGCGATCTGGCAGTGGACGCAGTGGGCCTGTGTGCGGGCAAGGCGCAGTTGATGCTCAAGGGGCCGTTCGAGTGGCTAGGGGATTTCCCCTCTGCCGGCTGGCACATTACTGCGGCGCAATTGCGCAAGTACGCCAGCGCCGGGCGGCCTTTTGGCAATGATCGCTGGCTGGCCGCCTCCTGCCATAACGCCGAAGAGTTGTCCCTGGCGCAGCAGATGGATGTGGATTTCGTGACCTTGTCCCCGGTTCAGCCGACCCAGACTCACCCCGATGCCCAACCCCTGGGTTGGGAGCAGGCGCAGCAGTTGATCAGCAGTTTCAACAGGCCCGTCTATCTGCTGGGGGGCGTGGGGCCTGCCGAATGTCAGCAAGCCTGGGAAGCCGGTGCTCAAGGTGTTGCCGGTATCCGCGCCTTCTGGCCACAGGACTGAAGACATCCTCTGTGGCAGCGCTGGCTAGCAGCCGTCTATGCAGGAACTGGCTTGCCAGCGAAGGCGTCGTTGGGCGTTGTGCAAACCTTTTCGCCGGCAAGCCGGCGCCTACGCCGAGGGGGTGGGTTTGGCGGCGGCCTGCCAGAGGATTTCGGCGATGCCTTGGCGCTTGGCAATCAGGCGTGCGGCGACAAACAGCAGGTCCGACAGGCGATTGATGTAGGCCAGTCCTACTCCCTGCAAGGGTTCCACCGCATTCAGGTGTTGGCAGCGACGCTCGGCGCTGCGAGCCAGGCTGCGGCAAACATGGGCCTGGGCGATCAGTGACGAACCGCCGGGCAGGATGAAGTTCTCCAGGGGGCCCAGCTCTTCATTCCAGACATCGATGGCCGCCTCAAGACGCTCCACCTCGGCCTCGTTGAGTGCTTGATACACCGGCATTGCCAGTTCGCCCCCCAGATCGAACAGCCGGTGCTGACAGGGTGCCAATACCTCGATGACTTCCTTGAAGCCCGGGCAGGTATCAACCTGCTCCTCCAGGCCGGCCAGGAGCAGTCCCAGCTGGCTGTTCAAGGTGTCGACTTCACCAATGGCTTCCACTCGAGGATGATCCTTGGCAACCCGGCGGCCGTCTCCGAGCCCGGTTTCGCCTTTGTCGCCGGTGCGGGTGTAAATCTTCGACAAGCGAAAACCCATGCTTAGTTCTCCAGTGGTAGGGGTTCTTGAATCTGGGGCTGGCTGCTGGCCAGGGGCAGGCGCAAGGTAAAGCAGGTGCCTTGGCCCCGGGTCGATTGCACTTCCATTTGCCCCTTGTGGTTGTTGGTGATGATGAAGTACGACACTGAAAGTCCGAGTCCGGTGCCCTGGCCGATCTCCTTGGTGGTGAAGAAGGGCTCGAAGGTGCGTTTGCGAACGCTCTCGCTCATGCCGATACCGTTGTCTTCCACCTGGATTTCCGCCCAGGGAGGATTGAGTCGGGTACGCAGGATGATGCGTCCCGGTTCGCTGTCGTCATCGCGCTGATGAATGGCCTGGGCTGCGTTCTTCAGCAGATTGAGCAGCACCTGCTCCAGTTCGTTGGCGGTGCCCGGGACCGGGCCCAGATTCGGGTCGAACTGGCGAATGATGGCCTGGCCCTTGAAGTCGAAACCTATGGCCAGGTCGAAGTCGTTACTGGCGATTTCTACCGCTTGGTCGATCAGTGCCGGCAGGTCGCACGGCGCCATCTGCCGATTGCTGCGTCGGCTGAAACTGAGCATGTGGGTGACGATTTTTGCTGCCCGTGCCCCAGCTTGTTGAATGCCGTCCAGCAGGAGTGGTACTTCACGGCTGTCCAGGTAGCGATTGACGGTTTGCAGTTCGACGCCGATCTGCTGCGCATGTTCGAGGTTCTTTGGCAGTTCGGGCGATAGCCGGCGGCGAATGTTCTGCACGTTGTGCAGGATCGCTCCCAAAGGGTTGTTGATCTCGTGGGCCATGCCGGCCGCAAGACCACCCACCGAAAGCATCTTCTCCGATTGCACCATCATTTCTTCCAGGGACAGGCGCTGGGTGATGTCGTCGATCCGGATCACCACGCCGCGTCCGGCGCCGCCCATCAGTGGGTAGAAGGTCAGGGCATAGTGCTTGGCCTCCTCATCCTTGAACCAGGTCACCCGCTCGACCTTGGTGACGGTGTGTTGCTCGACGGTTTCCTTGAGTTGCGGCAGGAACGGTTTGAGGGGTTCGAAGGCGAGGAAGATCGGCTGGTTCAGGGCTTCGTCCAGGCGGGTGCCGGACAGGGCGCTGGCCTCCTGGTTCCATTGGGTAACGTACAGCTGTTCGTCCAGCGCGATCAGCGCCGAGGGCATGGAGTCGATGATGCTGTTGAGGTAGTTCTGGAAGCCGGTGAGCTTCTTCTCGATCTTGCTGCGCACCTGGACTTCCAGTTCCAGCTTGCGGTTGGTATGGCGGGTTTCTTCCGCCAGTCCCTGGGCCTGATCGTAGGCAGCCTGGGAGTCGTCCCGGGCACGCTTGAGCTGTTGCTCCCGGGCTTCGATACGCGACAGCATGGTGTTGAAGGCTTCCGCCAGGCTGCCGATTTCATCGTGGTTGCCCCGGGAGGCGCGCAGCGAGTAGTTCTCCTCGCGAGTCACCTGACGCGAAAGCACTTCGAGCTGGTGAATCGGTTGGGTGATCAGGCGCTTGATCTGCCGCGCGATGATCAACCACAGCAACACGCTGAAAATGAGGATCCCGAGGCTTGCGGTGAGGGTGCCAGTGTAGAACGCCATTGGCAGTTCGCTGGTGGCCACCAGCAACAGATGGCCTGGCGCCTGGCCCGGGCGAGGCAAAGCGATCACTTGGTTGCTGCGAAATTCGGTCAGTTGCCAGGCTTCGATGTGCCGGTAGCGTTCGGGCAGTTTGAGGTGCTCTCCGTGTTGCAGTTGGGCCAGACGCATGCCCTTGCCGTCATAGAGGGCGGCCGCTCGCAGCGGGGTGTAGCTGTCCAGCTCGCTGAGCAGCTTTTGTGCATCTTCGGGAGAGTTCAGAGCCTGTACCGCCAAGGCCGGGTTGGAGACCAGCCGGCCGATGGTCTGTAGTGCCTGGGGCGCCATGCTTTCCTGGGATATCCAGTAAGCGGCGCTGATAAAGGTCAGATTGGCGACCAACAGCACGGTGGTCAACAGGACAAGCAGGGCGGCCAGGAGCTTTTGGCCCACGGGCAGGTTTTCAAGACGCTGGCGCAATGGCATCGGCTATATCGCTGGAGATGAGCAAGTGGGCAGCGTAGCCGCTGCTCAGGCGCTGGGCAATCCGCGTAGACGCAGGTGGCTCACCAGGCGTTGCTGCAACTGTTGCAGATGAGGCAACTGCAAGCGGTGACGGGCCGCGGCCTGGCAGGCATAGCCCAGTAAATAGCTGATTTCGGTCCGTCGTTGACTGGCCACATCCTGATGCATCGAGGAGTAGTTGGCGGCGGTGGCCTGGATGACCCGTTCCACCTCTTGCTGCAGGTTTTCCGCCGCGGTGGGTTGTCCGCAGCATTGCAACAACTCGCTCAGCTCGGCGCACAAGGTTGCCACTTCACATTGGTGTTGCTGCAGGCCGCCGTTGCGGCAGTCGTGCAGCACCGTCAAAGGATTGATTGCACAATTGAGCGCCAGCTTGCGCCAGAGTCGGGTCAGTATCTGGGTGCTCCATTCGTGAGGGATGCCACTGGCGCTCAACTCATCCAGCCAGATCGGTGGGGTAGGGTGGCCTGAGTCGCCAAGCCAGGTGTAGCCATGGCCGGCAAAGACCACACGCCAGTCACCATCGCGAAATGCGCCTTCGGTGCTGGAGGCGGCGATGCAGCGCGCGTTGGGCACTCTGGCGGCCACCGCGTCCTGGCTGCCCAGGCCATTTTGCAGCAGGATCAGTTCGGCGCCCTGGGCCAGGCGGGGGGCGATACTGGCCACCGCCGCTTCGGCGTCGTAGGCCTTGCACGCCAGCAGCAGGCGGTGGATAGGTGCGGGGCTATCGCAGGTTTCCCCGGGAATCGCCTGCAAGCTGCTTTGGCCCTGCTCTACCAGGGTCAGGCCGCCCGCCGCCTGATAGGCCTGCAGGCGTGCCTGATCGCGCAGTATCAGGCGCACCGGCAAGCCGGCGCGGGCCAGGCGGGTGGCCCACAAGGTGCCGAGGCTGCCGGCGCCGAGAACATGCCAGGTCGTGGACATCAAGTTTTCGCTCTGTTTGGCAGCCCCGCAGAGGGCGCGCGGTGAAGGAGGGGAAAGACCCGTTATAATGAGCGCGGATTTTAACCGCAAGCCGGGCGTGTTCGATGTTTTGAACAGCGCCCCTTTTTATTTGGAGAGATTACATGCCGTCGTTTGACGTGGTATCCGAACTGGACAAGCACGAAGTCACCAACGCGGTGGAAAACGCCGTCAAGGAACTGGACCGCCGCTATGACTTGAAGGGCAAGGGTAGCTTCGAGTTCAAGGAAAAGGATCTGGCCGTCAACCTGACCGCCGAAGCCGAATTCCAGCTCGAGGCCATGATCGAGATCCTCAAGCTGGCCCTGGTCAAGCGCAAGATCGACGTGCAGTGCCTGGAGGTCAAGGACGCCTACGCCTCGGGCAAGGTGATGAAGCAGGAGGCCGTACTCAAGGAAGGTATCGATAAAGAGTTGGCGAAGAAGATCGTCGCTCATATCAAGGATGCCAAGCTGAAAGTACAGGCTGCCATTCAAGGCGAGCAGGTACGCGTCACCGGCAAGAAGCGCGACGATCTGCAAGAGGCCATCGCCGCTCTGCGTGCCAAAGAATTCGGCATGCCGCTGCAGTTCAACAACTTCCGCGACTGATCCGCTTCTCCGGGAACCTCTAGAGCTTTTTGGCGTCCGAGGCCGGAGCAATGGCAGAAACGATTGAGCTCCAGGCGAGCCGGTCGTTCTGCCGGTCAGTCAAGCACGCCGTAACCCCGGGAATCTGGAGAGATAGATGGATTTGAACGCTGAAGTAGACAACCTGGTCCGGGCTTCCCAAGCCTGGATTCCCATGATCATGGAATACGGCAGCCGTGTGCTGCTGGCGGTACTCACCCTGGCCATCGGCTGGTGGCTGATCAACAAGTTGACTCATAAAGTGGGCAAGCTGCTGGCGCTGCGCAATGCCGATCTGGCGTTACAAGGCTTTATCAGCAGCTTGGCCAACATCATTCTCAAGGTGCTGCTGATCGTCAGTGTGGCCTCGATGATTGGTGTAGAAACCACCTCTTTCGTCGCCGCGATCGGTGCCGCCGGTCTGGCCATCGGCCTGGCCTTGCAAGGCAGTCTGGCGAACTTCGCCGGCGGGGTGCTGATCCTGCTGTTCCGTCCGTTCCGCATTGGCGATTTCATCGAAGCTCAGGGCATCAGCGGTAGCGTGGACAGCATTCAGATCTTCCACACCGTGCTGCGTACCGGTGACAACAAGACGGTGATCGTGCCCAACGGCAATCTGTCCAACGGCATCATCACCAACTACAACCGTCAGCCGACCCGCAAGGTAGTGTTCGACGTGGGTGTGGATTATGACGCGGACCTGCAGAAGGCCCGTGAAGTGTTGCTGGAGCTGGCCAAGGATGAGCGTGTACTGGCCGATCCGGCGCCAGTAGCAGTGGTTTCCACTTTGGGCGACAGCGCGATTACCCTGTCATTGCGGGTGTGGGTCAAGACGGCGGATTACTGGGATGTGATGTTCCGGTTCAATGAATTGTCCCGTGATCGCTTGAAGGCGGCAGGTATTGATATTCCCTTTCCACAGCGAGTCATTCGTGTGGTTCAGGAAACGGCAACGCAATAAGTCAGTTTTATGAGTTGGCCGTTCGGTCAACTAGTGCTGTTCAAGACAAGGGGCTATCAGCCCCTTGTTTGTTTTCACGGGCGGCCATTGATAACTATCAAGTTGCAATCAGCGTCAGCGGACAACAACTATTGATGCTTGCCTGCTTAGTTAGCTTGCTATTTAGTTTGTCTTTTCGTCGCCAATGTTTTTTGCAAGCATAAAAAAACCGCCGACCTGATTCAGGGCGGCGGTTTTTATTTTAACTGCGTGTTAGTGCATTCAGCTGAGCACTGAAATTACAAGATGCTCAGTGGATACTCTACGATCAGACGCAGGTCGTTCAGGTTGTCGTAGTTGGTCGCGCGGTAATCGCTGTTGGTACCACGATAGATCGCGTTACGCAGACGGAAGGACAAGTCCTTGGCCGGGCCTTCCTGCAGTACGTACTTGGCTTCTACGTCCCACTCGTGCTCTTTGCCATCGCTGGAGTCGGCAACGGTAACGTTGCTGCCACGAATGTAGCGGGTCATGAAGCTCAGGCCAGGTACGCCGAAGGAGGCCATGTTCAGGTCGTAGCGCGCCTGCCAGGATTTCTCGTCTTCACCAACGAAGTCGGAGATCTGCACGGAGTTGGCTACGTAAACGGTACCGCCACCGTCGACGCCGTAGTTGTAACCGGTTTTACCAGCGGACTGCTGGAAGGCCAGGGTGAACTTGTGGGCTTCGATGCTATAGGCGGCTGCCAGGCTCCAGACGCGGTTGTCCAGGTCGCCGGCCAGTTTCTTGCCGTCGTCCTTGCTGCGGTAGCCGTTGAAGTCGAAGTTCAACGACTGTTTGTCGCTCAGTGGCAGGGTGTAGTTGACGTTGACGTACTGCTTCTTCCAGTAGTCTTCAACGTCGGAGGCGTGCACGGCGAAAATGAAGTTCTCAAGACCCGAGTAGGTGAAGCCAGCGATGTTCGCTGCGCTCAGCCCTGGGTTTTGCTTGCCGGTGACACGGCTGCGACCGTTGATGCTGTCACGGCCCATGCCGGTTTGCGCGCTCAGAGCGGTGAAGCGACCGGCGCTCAGTTCCAGACCCTTGATCTCGTTGCTGGTGATCAGGGTACCGGTGGCGACTTCAGGCAACAGACGGCCGTCGTCGGTGGTGAAGACCGGGCTGGATACGAACTGGTTGCCGTATTTCAGAACGGTGTCGGAGATGCGGAATTTCGCTGCCGCGCCCAGTTTGGACTGAGTGTTTTCCGGTTCGCCGGAACCATTGGTAGCGAACAAACCGTTACCGGCACGACCTGCGCCGCCGTCGAGTTTCACGCTGCCCATGGCCATGGCATCGACACCGACACCGACAGTGCCCTGGGTGAAGCCGGATTGATAGTTGAGCAACTCGCTGATACCGGTGTCTTGACGGTAGCCGCTGGTTTTATCGTCAGTACCAGTGGTGTAAGTACCGTTACCACGACGCACGTTGCCCACGCCGTCTTTATAGTCACGGTTCATGTACATCGCACGGGTTTTCGCGGTCAGGGTGCTGTCTTCGATAAAGCCCTTTGCGTCGTCCTGGGAGGACGCGATTGCGAACTGCGAGGTGCCTGCTGATACAGCCAGGGCGATCATGCTCCACTTCATCACGCGCATCGTGATTTGCTCCTTTGGTTTTTAGAAGAGTACTGCCGTCCCACCTGTTTTATTATCTGGGCGGCTCTTTCTTTTTGTGTCGGCGCAAACTTATATCACGCTGACAATGTTGGCGATACTTGCCTATCTATCCTTTCAGCTTCTTTACGACCCTGTCGCAAATTGCTCGATCGGTGTCGCAATTCTGCAGTCAGTCTGTATCCGGACCAACAACTTATGCAGTGTTCTTCGAAGCAATATCACGAGGAATTAAGCCCCCCATGCACACACTCTACAAAGCACCGCGGGGCAACCCTGCCACTATTATTATGAGTCTGTGATGGGCCACTTCGGATGGCCCGCCGCAGACGATGTCGGGTTGAATGCAACAAGCGTGCACAAATCGAATTTGCTCCGTCTTTTTTCTTCTGGGCGGCATGCCGACCTGTAAAAACCGCATAAAATCGCCATTTCAAGCGTCTTTTTGTTTGGCTTGACGCGATGCTCTTCCTAGTGCAGGACTGTGCAATAAGTTGCACAGCGTGCCAAAACGTTACCGCTGCACACTGCAAAGTGAGTAAACGGCGGATGCTTGAGGAATTTAGCGTAGACCGCCTGTGCGATTCTGGTGCAAAACTTTTGCAACGCTGTGCACGGTTCATACAGTAGTGGGCAGATAGAGTGAGGAACATCAATGGCTTAGCCAGTCACTTTTTGGGCATTTTCTGCGTGTTGTGCGCAAATGGTGCGAGATGCAGGAAAGTGTTCTGCTATGGGGCGTGGCTCTTGCATTGAAGTCGGCTCCTTGCCGGGAGTAAGAAGGCGCTATCGGGGCTCAGGCTCATTGACCATGAAGCCCAATGCATTCGCAGGTATGCTGCGCGTCTGTCGCCTGGCGAGTGTCGTTGATGCTGAGGGCCAGGCTGGAATGAGCTGAGCGGGAGTAAGCGCGGTGTTCACTTTAGATTCACGGCTGCAACAAGACACATTGCCTATCGGGGATTTCCCCCTCTGTCGGTTGCTGCTGTCCAATGACGCAAACTATCCCTGGTTCATCCTGGTGCCACGTCGAGAAGATATCAGCGAGTTGTTTCAGCTGGATGTCACCGACCAGCAGCAACTGTGGCAGGAAACCACGGTTCTGGCTGAAGTGCTCAAGGACTCCTTCGACGCCGACAAGATGAATGTGGCAACCCTGGGTAACGTGGTCAGCCAGTTGCATATGCATGTAATCGTGCGTAAGCGCGATGATGTGGCTTGGCCTGCGCCGGTATGGGGCAAGCACCCGGCCAAACCTTACAATTCGCAGCAGGTTGCGGCGATCCGTGATCGGCTGCGGGTGGTGTTGGCCGATGATTTCCAGTTTCTGGAGGGCTGAGTCATGAGTCTGGAAGAACGTGTAACCGATCTGGAGAGCCGCCTGGCGTTCCAGGACGACACCATTCAAGCCTTGAACGATGTTCTGGTATCGCAACAGAAGATTGTGGAACGCCTGCAGTTGCAGATGAGTGCCTTGCTCAAGCGTCAGGAAGAAATGGTCGGGCAGTTCGAATCTTTCGAGGAGGAGGCGCCGCCCCCGCATTATTGAGGGAGAGCAGCTGTCTTTGAGGTATAAAAAAAACCGCGCCTTGGCGCGGTTTTTTGTGGGCGCGGATCAGCGGCGCGGCAATGCAGCGATGACATCTTCGGCTTGCAGGCCCTTGTCGCGGTTCATCACCGAAAACTCTACGCGCTGGCCTTCTACCAGGACACGGTGGCCTTCTCCGCGAATGGCGCGAAAGTGCACGAAGATATCGTCGCCGGAGTCCCGGGAGATAAAGCCGAAACCCTTGGACGTGTTGAACCACTTCACGGTGCCGGTATCGCGGTTGCTCATGTCGTAGGCAGGCGCTGCGGAGGCCGCCGGTGAGGACTTGTAAAAGCTGATGGCCAGATGCAGGACCACGGCGAGCAGAGCGGTCAGCAGGCTGACCAGGACCGCCGGTTGGCCACCAATGACTGGCATTGGTGCCAGCAGGGTGAGGGTTTGCAGGACGACGACCAGTACCAGCAGGGCGCTGACCAGATTCTGCAGATGATGGCGCGAGCCTTTGTTCCAGTAAGGGATAACTGGAGCGAGGATCAGGTTGAGCAGGCCGAAAAGGGCCAGGTAAATAGCATCGGGTTGTTGCAGGTAGGGAATTGCGTCGGATCTAAGGCTCGGAATCAAGGACAGCAGCAAAGCTGCAATGCCTGTCAGCAGGTGGACGATTTTCAACATTTTGATTAACTCACGTTAAGAAGGAAGCACAAGGAAGAGCTGATCACGCACGGTTCGCTTCTGAACAAATAGGTGAGGCGGTGGTTACGTACGCGGTGTCAGCCTATGCGCGCTGGCCGAAGAAATAGGCAACAGCGACACGGGCTCTATTTAACAGCAAAGCCCAGGCCTTCTCAAATCAGTAGCGGCCCTCGGCGGGAGGCTGGAAATGCAGCGGGGCAGGTGGTGGATTCGCAGCATCGGGCAAAGACCTGTTCTAGACGGATGGCAGAGGTTTTTTCAAGGAACGTCGGTTTTCCCCTGCTGTCAGAGCTGGCTCGAACTCAACGCTTAAAAGCCTTGGCTGGGCCGCGAGACAATCCACCGCAGGCGGATCGACGATCCGGGTCGGCGGGGGAGCAGTACTCTTGCTAGAGTGGTCCGGCAGCTGATTGGGTGAATCCATCCCGTTAACGGAGAGAAACATGGCAATTGATATCGGTATCAGCGAAGAAGATCGTAAATCCATCGTCGACGGTCTTTCCCGTCTGCTTTCGGATACTTACGTGTTGTACCTGAAAACCCATAACTTCCATTGGAACGTCACCGGCCCACAATTTCGCACCCTGCACCTGATGTTCGAAGAGCAATACAACGAACTGGCCCTGGCCGTTGACCTGATTGCCGAACGTATCCGTGCCTTGGGCTTCCCGGCTCCGGGCGCCTATTCCATTTATGCCCGACTGTCCTCGATCAAGGAGGAGGAGGGCGTGCCGGCGGCTGAAGAAATGATCAAACAGCTGGTGGCCGGTCAGGAAGCGGTAACCCGCACCGCCCGCGGCATCTTTCCGTTGCTGGACAAAGTCAGCGATGAGCCGACCGCGGATCTGCTGACCCAGCGTATGCAGGTGCATGAAAAAACCGCGTGGATGCTGCGCTCTCTGCTGGAAAATCGTTAAGCCTGTAATAGCGAATGGCGTCCAAGGCGTCATTCGCACCTTTTCGCAGCGTCCGCTATCTATATGGTCATACGGCTGCACAGGGCCGATTTAATGGATATAATCCCGCTCTTTGCTAGGTAGCCCGAGCTTTGGCGTGGGCTCTGGCTGTAGTTCAAGCAGTAATCTGGATTGCCGAGACGCTCCCCATGCCCATGTACGACTACCAATGCGCTTCCTGTGGTCATCAGTTGGAAGCCATTCAAAAGATCAGCGCCGCGCCGCTGGTCGACTGCCCTGCCTGCCAGGCGCCTGAACTGAAAAAGATGCTGTCCATGCCCGGTTTCCGCCTCAGTGGTACTGGCTGGTATGAAACTGACTTCAAGACCGGCTCCAAGAAGAACCTGGCCGGTGGCGACAAAGCTGACTAAGTTGAACGACACGCGCGAGTTCTTGCACTATCCGGCACCTTGAGGTGCGCAAGGCCTCCATCGAATTTCGAATTACGAGAAGTGAAACCACTACCATGATGCGCAGCCATTATTGCGGCCAACTGAACGAAAGCCTGGAAGGTCAGGAAGTAACCCTTTGCGGATGGGTCCACCGTCGCCGTGACCATGGCGGAGTGATTTTCCTCGATATCCGTGATCGTGAAGGTCTGGCCCAGGTGGTGTTCGACCCGGACCGCGCTGAAACCTTCGCCGCCGCCGACCGCGTGCGCAGCGAATACGTAGTCAAGATCACCGGTAAGGTGCGTCTGCGTCCGGCCGGTGCCGGCAACGCCAACATGGCTTCGGGCATGATCGAAGTGCTGGGCTACGAGCTGGAAGTGCTGAACGAAGCGGAAACCCCGCCGTTCCCGCTCAACGAATACTCCGACGTGGGTGAAGAAACCCGTCTGCGCTATCGCTTCATCGACCTGCGTCGTCCGGAAATGGCCGAGAAGCTGCGCCTGCGTTCGCGCATGACCACCAGCATCCGTCGCTACCTGGACGAGAACGGTTTCCTCGACGTGGAAACCCCGATCCTGACTCGCGCCACCCCTGAAGGTGCTCGCGACTATCTGGTGCCGAGCCGTACCCATGCCGGCAGCTTCTTCGCTCTGCCGCAATCGCCACAGCTGTTCAAGCAGCTGCTGATGGTGGCCGGCTTCGATCGCTACTATCAGATCGCCAAGTGCTTCCGCGACGAAGACCTGCGTGCCGACCGTCAGCCTGAGTTCACTCAGATCGACATCGAGACCAGCTTCCTCGATGAAAAAGACATCATGGGCCTGACCGAAGGCATGATCCGCAACCTGTTCAAGGAAGTGCTGGATCTGGAATTCGGCGAATTCCCGCACATGACTTTCGAAGAAGCCATGCGTCGCTATGGTTCCGACAAGCCGGACCTGCGCAACCCGCTGGAACTGGTGGACGTTGCCGACCAGCTCAAAGAAGTGGAATTCAAGGTGTTCAGCGGCCCGGCCAACGATCCGAAATGCCGTATTGCCGCCTTGCGCGTTCCAGGCGGGGCGAGCATGCCGCGCAAGCAGATCGACGATTACACCAAGTTTGTCGGCATCTACGGTGCCAAGGGCCTGGCCTACATCAAGGTCAACGAGCGCGCCAAGGGTGTTGAAGGTCTGCAATCGCCGATCGTGAAAAACATCCCGGAAGCCAACCTGAACGTGATCCTGGATCGCGTGGGTGCGGTCGACGGCGATATCGTGTTCTTCGGTGCCGACAAGGCCAAGATCGTCAGCGAAGCCCTGGGCGCCCTGCGCATCAAGCTCGGTCACGACCTGAACCTGCTGACCTGCGAATGGGCTCCGATGTGGGTAGTCGACTTCCCGATGTTCGAAGAGAACGACGACGGCAGCTTCACCGCCTTGCACCACCCGTTCACCGCGCCGAAATGCTCGCCTGAAGAACTGGAAGCCAACCCGGCTATCGCTCTGTCGCGCGCTTACGACATGGTGCTGAACGGCACCGAGCTGGGTGGCGGTTCGATCCGTATCCACCGCAAGGAAATGCAGCAAGCGGTATTCCGCCTGCTGGGTATCAGCGAAGCCGAGCAGGAAGAGAAGTTCGGCTTCCTGCTGGACGCCCTCAAGTACGGCGCGCCGCCGCACGGTGGCCTGGCCTTCGGCCTGGACCGTTTGGTGATGCTGATGACCGGCGCCCAGTCGATCCGTGAAGTGATCGCTTTCCCGAAAACCCAGAGCGCGGCCTGCGTCATGACTCAGGCACCGGGTCTGGTGGATGCCAAGGCTCTGCGCGAGCTGCACATCCGCCTGCGCGAACAGCCCAAGGCTGAGTAAGCCGGCCCGATAAGGCGCACCTTCGGGTGCGCTTTTTCTATGGGTCGAGTTTTTGTTGCCCGCACCCGCCAAGTGGCGTGGGCAATGTTTCAAAGAGAATTTGGAGCAAGTTATGGCAGGTCATTCCAAGTGGGCGAACATCAAGCACCGCAAAGAGCGTCAGGATGCCAAGAGAGGCAAGATCTTCACCAAGTGGATTCGTGAGCTGACCGTTGCCGCCCGCCAGGGCGGTGGCGATCCGAACTCCAATCCGCGTCTGCGCCTGGCCCTGGACAAGGCTCTGGGCGCCAACATGAGTCGCGATATCATCGATCGTGCCATCGCTCGTGGTACCGGTGCTGCCGGCAGCGACGACGTGGTCGAGCTGACCTATGAAGGCTATGGCCCCAACGGCGTGGCGGTGATGGTCGAGTGCATGACCGACAACCGCAACCGCACCGCGGCGGCTGTGCGTCATGCCTTCAGCAAGTGTGGCGGCAACCTGGGCACGGACGGTTCGGTGGCCTATCTGTTCGAGCGCAAGGGGCAGATCACCTTCGCCGAAGGTGTCGATGAAGACGCGTTGATGGAAGCGGCGATGGAAGCCGATGCCGACGACGTGGTCAGCAACGAAGACGGCTCCGTCGATGTGTTTACCTCGTTCGCCGGTTTCTATGGCGTGCGCAATGCCCTGGATGCGGCGGGTTTCACTGCTGCTGACGCGGAAATCGTCATGCTGCCTACCACCAGTGCCGAACTGGATCTGGAAGGTGCGGAAAAGGTTCTCAAGCTGATCGACATGCTGGAAGACCTGGATGACGTGCAGAACGTTTATTCCAACGCAGATATTCCGGAGTCGGTTGCCGAGCAGCTCGGCTGATCCAACTGCACTAACCTTGAAGCCGGATGTGCGAAGCCGCGATGATTGCGCGGCAGGGTACTTCCGGCTTCTGCCTTTTCGCTGTTCCGGTCATGGCCGGCAAGCCTCTTTATTCAAGCAGCAGGCGTTATGACTCTTATTCTTGGCATCGACCCCGGTTCGCGCATTACCGGTTATGGCGTGGTTCGAGACACGGGGCGCGGCTGTGTGTACGTGGCCTCCGGTTGCATCCGTACCGGCGCCGGCGAGCTGCCCGATCGGCTGCAGATCGTCTATCGCGGTGTTCGTGAGGTCATCCAGACCTACGGTCCGGTGACCATGGGGATCGAGAAGGTGTTCATGGCGCGCAACGCCGACTCGGCGCTGAAGCTTGGCCAGGCACGTGGCGCGGCAATTGTCGCCGGCGCCGAAGAAGGGCTGGAGATTGCCGAGTACACTGCCACCCAGGTCAAGCAGGCCGTGGCCGGCACCGGCGGCGCCAATAAGGAGCAGGTGCAGATGATGGTCATGCACCTGCTCAAATTGACCACCAAACCGCAGATCGATGCCTCGGACGCCCTGGCCATTGCCATCTGTCACGCCCACACCCGTTCCAGTCTGTTGCCCCATGGGTTGGGAACGGCACGCAGTCGTGGCGGTCGCTTGCGTCTCTGATAGCATCAGCGCAGTCATTTTAAGGGTTGAGCGTTGTACGCCTGGGTAGCCGGCGCAGA
Source organism: Pseudomonas sp. JDS08PS003 (assembly GCF_045013505.1). Taxonomy (NCBI): domain Bacteria; kingdom Pseudomonadati; phylum Pseudomonadota; class Gammaproteobacteria; order Pseudomonadales; family Pseudomonadaceae; genus Pseudomonas; species Pseudomonas sp. JDS08PS003. The sequence continues at coordinate 5,647,170 of NZ_CP120724.1, read as the reverse complement.
CGCTCGCCCAACGAGTCGCCAGCTGCGGGCTGGCCATCGCCTAAGGATCTGAAACGTGATTGGACGCTTGCGCGGCACCCTGGCTGAGAAACAGCCGCCGCACCTGATTCTTGATGTAAACGGGCTGGGGTACGAAGTCGAAGTGCCGATGACCACCTTGTATCGCTTGCCGTCGGTCGGCGAACCCCTGACCTTGCACACCCATTTGGTCGTCCGTGAGGACGCGCAGTTACTCTACGGCTTCGCCAGCAAGCGCGAGCGAGACTTTTTTCGCGAGTTGATCCGTCTCAATGGTGTAGGCCCGAAACTGGCCCTGGCCTTGATGTCCAGCCTTGAGGTGGATGAGCTGGTGCGCTGCGTGCAAGCTCAGGACACTTCGGCCTTGACCAAGGTGCCTGGTGTCGGCAAGAAGACCGCCGAGCGCCTGCTGGTGGAACTCAAGGACCGTTTCAAGGCCTGGGAAGCCGTACCGAGCATGTTTGCCTTGGTGCCGAACCAGCCGGATGCGCCAGTGCCGGTGGCCAGCGCCGAGTCGGATGCGGTCAGTGCGCTGATCTCCCTGGGCTACAAGCCGCAGGAGGCCAGTAAGGCGGTATCTGCGATCAAAGACAAAGGCTTGAGCAGTGAAGACATGATCCGCCGAGCCCTGAAGGGAATGATTTAAGTGATTGAAGCTGACCGTCTGATCGCCGCCACGGGGCCCCGTGAGCGCGAGGAAATTCAGGATCGGGCGATTCGCCCGGTCAGTCTGGCCGACTACATCGGCCAGCCCAGCGTGCGCGAGCAGATGGAGCTGTTCATCCAGGCCGCCCGTGGGCGCAACGAATCCCTGGATCACACCCTGATCTTTGGCCCTCCGGGGCTGGGCAAGACCACATTGGCCAATATCATCGCCGAGGAAATGGGCGTATCGATCAAGAGCACTTCTGGCCCGGTGCTGGAGCGCCCTGGCGATCTGGCGGCGCTGCTGACCAATCTTGAGCCCCATGATGTGCTGTTCATCGACGAGATTCATCGGCTGTCGCCGATCGTCGAGGAAGTGCTGTACCCGGCCATGGAGGACTTTCAGCTCGACATCATGATTGGCGAAGGCCCTGCGGCGCGTTCGATCAAGCTGGACCTGCCGCCGTTCACTCTGGTTGGGGCGACCACGCGTGCGGGGATGCTGACCAACCCGTTGCGCGATCGTTTCGGTATCGTTCAGCGCCTGGAGTTCTATAGCACCGCAGACCTGGCGACCATCGTCAGTCGTTCCGCCGGTATTCTCGGGCTGCCGCTGGACCCGGAAGGCGCCTTCGAGGTGGCTCGGCGCGCCCGGGGTACGCCGCGGATCGCCAACCGCCTGTTGCGTCGGGTACGGGACTTCGCCGAAGTGCGGGCCAAGGGGCATATCACCAAGCCGATCGCTGATCTGGCACTGAACCTGCTGGATGTTGACGAGCGTGGCTTTGACCACCAGGACCGGCGTTTATTGCTGACCATGATCGAGAAGTTCGACGGTGGCCCGGTGGGCGTCGACAGCCTGGCTGCGGCCATCAGCGAGGAGCGCCATACCATCGAGGATGTGCTGGAGCCGTATCTGATCCAGCAGGGCTACATCATGCGTACCCCTCGTGGTCGTGTGGTAACCCGGCACGCCTACCTGCACTTTGGTCTTAACATTCCGTCACGAATGGGAGACATGCCCGTGGTAGACGAATTCCTCGATGCCGTGGACGATTAATAACCCGCGCCTTGTCGATTTATTCGGGGTTTGTGCTGTCCTAGGGACTGGCATCGTTAAAACTTCACGAAAAGTCGTTCAAGAATGAAAAAACAGTTGCCTGGCCGGATTGGCAACCTGAGGAGTAAGCACTAGAGTATGCGCGCGCAAAACGGGCTTGGGCCGTTCGCACATCGTTGTCGCGTTTATTACGAGGACACCGATGCCGGCGGCATCGTGTATTACGTTAATTACCTTAAGTTTATGGAGCGGGCTCGAACCGAGCGGCTACGACACCTGGGCTTTGCCCAATCGCAGCTGGCAGGGGAGAACCTGTTATTCGTCGTGCATTCCAGCGAAGCGCGTTATCACGCGCCGGCGCGACTGGACGACGAGCTTCTGGTCAGTGCCCATGTCACCGAGTTGAACCGGGTCAGCCTGCGTTTCACTCAGCAGGTCAGGCGATCCACGGATAATGCGCTGCTCTGTGAAGGGCAGTTTTTGGTGGCCTGTGTGCGCGCCGACACTTTCAAACCCCGCGCCATTCCAGACGCTCTGCGTACGGCCTTTGCCGACGAGAGCAGCGCGGGTACACACTCAGAGCAGGAGATAAAGCGTGGAAGCTAACGTCGTCGACCATTCCTCCATGTGGAGCCTGGTCAGCAATGCCAGCGTTGTAGTGCAGTTGGTAATGCTGACCCTGGTTGCCGCATCGGTGACTTCATGGATCATGATCTTTCAGCGCAGCAATCTGCTGCGCGCCGGTCGACGTGCCCTGGAGAGCTTCGAAGAGCGCTTCTGGTCCGGTATCGACCTGTCCAAGCTGTACCGTCAGGCGGGCAGCAACCCAGACCCGGACTCCGGTGTCGAGCAGATTTTCCGTGCCGGTTTCAAGGAGTTCTCCCGTCTGCGCCAGCAACCGGGCGTCGATCCTGAAGCCGTCATGGAAGGCGTAGCCCGCGCCATGCGTGTAGCGATTTCCCGCGAAGAAGAAAAGCTCGAGCAGAGCCTGCCGTTCCTCGCCACCGTCGGTTCGGTCAGTCCATACATTGGTCTGTTCGGTACCGTCTGGGGGATCATGAACTCTTTCCGCGGCCTGGCTCAGGCCCAGCAAGCGACCCTGGCCACTGTGGCCCCGGGTATCGCCGAAGCCCTGATCGCTACGGCCATCGGTCTGTTCGCGGCCATCCCGGCGGTGATCGCCTACAACCGTTTCGCCGCTCGTGGCGAGACGCTGATCAGCCGTTACTACACCTTCGCCGACGAGTTCCAGGCGATCCTGCACCGTAAAGTGCACACCAGCGAAGAGTGAGCAGGTAAACCCCATGGCCCGAGTTCGCCACAAACGCAAGCCGGTTGCCGAGATGAACGTGGTGCCCTACATCGACGTGATGTTGGTACTGCTGGTTATCTTCATGGTGACCGCGCCGATGCTCAACCAGGGCGTGAAAGTTGACCTGCCCAAGGTTTCCAGCGAAGCCTTGCCCCAGGACAACAACACCCAGGTGCTGACCATCTCGATCAAGGCTGACAAGACCTATTACTGGAACCTTGGCAGTGAAGTCGATACCGAAAAGCAACAGGACAAGGCGATGACCTTGCCGCAGATGACCGACGCGGTGACCAAGATCATTCGTGCTGGCAATGAAGGCGGCAAACACACCCAGGTGTTCATTCGCGGTGATAAATCCGTCGACTACGGCGCCGTGATGGGTGCCATGGGCGGCCTGCAGAAAGCCGGAGTCGGTAACGTTGGCTTGATTACCGAGGCGCCCTGATGCACCAACAGCGAGAGCCGTCCGCCTCGGAAAGCTACTTCTGGCCAAGTGTCTGGGCAATTGCCCTGCACGTGCTGGTGTTTGGCATGCTGTTCGTCAGCTTTGCCATGACTCCGGAACTGCCCCCGGCCAAGCCGATCGTTCAGGCGACCCTGTATCAGCTGAAATCGAAGAGTCCGGCGACCACCCAGACCAATCACAAGATTGCGGGTGAGGCGAAGAAATCCGCCGCGCGTCAGACCGAAGCCGAGCAGTTGGAGCAGAAAAAGGTCGAGCAGGAAGAGATCAAGGCTGCGGAACAAAAGAAAGAAGAGGCTGCTCAAAAAGCCGAGGAAGCGAAAAAGGCCGACGAGGCCAAGAAAGCTGACGAAGCGAAGAAGGCTGATGAAGCCAAGAAAACCGCGGAAGCGAAAAAGGCTGAAGAGAAACAATTGGCTGATATAGCCAAGAAGAAATCTGAAGAAGAAGCCAAGAAAGCCGCTGAAGAAGAGGCCAAGAAAAAGGCCGCTGAAGAAGCGAAGAAGAAAATCGTCGAAGACGCGAAGAAGAAAGCCGCGGAAGACGCGAAGAAAAAAGCCGAAGCAGACGAGGCGAAGAAAAAGATCGCCGAGGATGCGAAGAAAAAAGCTGCCGCCGACGCCGCGAAGAAAAAGGCCCAGGAAGCAGCGCGCAAATCTGCCGAAGAGAAAAAGGCCCAGGCCTTGGCGGACTTGCTTTCCGATAAGCCGGAGCGTGAAGCCACGAAATCGGATGAGGTGGGTGACAGTGTCGCGGGCAGTTTCGATGACCTGATTCGTATCCGTGCAGCGGAAGGCTGGGCTCGTCCACCTTCGGCGCGCAAGGGCATGACGGTGGAACTGCGGATCGGCATGTTGCCTGATGGCACGGTGACCACGGTCAGCGTGATCAAGTCCAGTGGTGATGGTCCGTTCGACGCTTCGGCGGTGGCGGCAGTCAAGAACATTGGGCGTTTGACAGAAATGCAGGGTTTGAGTCCGAAGGATTTCGCGCCCTATCGTTCATTCAAGATGACATTCACACCTGAGGATCTAGCCTTGTGAGAAACCTTCTTCGAGGAATGCTTGTCGTTATTTGCTGTATGGCAGGGATAGCGGCAGCGGATGAAAAAAATATTCTGGTCACCAGTGGCAGCGACCGGGCAACGCCTATCGCGGTAGTGCCATTCGGCTGGCAGGGCGGCAGCGTGCTGCCGGACGACATGGCGCAGATCATCGGTGACGACCTGCGCAACTCGGGTTACTACGCACCGATTCCAAAGCAGAACATGATCAGCTTGCCGACCCAGGCCAGCGAAGTCATTTTCCGTGACTGGAAAGCACTGGGCGCCCAGTACGTAATGGTCGGCAGCATTGTTCCGGCGGGCGGTCGCCTGCAGGTGCAATACGCGTTGTTCAACGTCGCCACCGAGCAGCAAGTGCTGACCGGCAGCGTGTCGGGCAGCGTCGACCAACTGCGGGACATGTCGCACTACATCTCCGACCAGTCCTTTGAAAAACTCACCGGCATCAAGGGAGCGTTCTCGACGCGCCTGTTGTATGTGACGGCTGAGCGCTTCTCGGTGAACAACACCCGTTACACCCTGCAGCGTTCGGACTACGACGGCGCACGGGCGGTGACTCTGTTGCAGTCCCGCGAGCCGATCCTGTCGCCGCGTTTCGCTCCTGATGGCAAGCGCATTGCGTATGTGTCGTTCGAGCAGAAGCGTCCGCGGATCTTCGTCCAGCACATCGACACTGGGCGTCGTGAGCAGATCACCAACTTCGAAGGCTTGAACGGTGCGCCTGCCTGGTCGCCTGATGGCACTCGCCTGGCATTCGTTCTGTCCAAGGATGGCAACCCGGATATCTATGTGATGAACATGGCATCCCGGCAAATCAGCCGTGTCACCAGTGGTCCGGGCATCAATACCGAGCCGTTCTGGGGCAAGGATGGTTCCACCATCTATTTCACTTCCGACCGTGGCGGCAAGCCGCAGGTCTATAAAAGCAACATCAATGGCGGTGGCGCCGAGCGTGTGACCTTTATTGGTAACTACAACGCCAACCCGAAACTTTCTGCTGACGAAAAGACCCTGGTAATGATTCACCGCCAGGACGGTTTCACCAACTTCCGGGTGGCGGCTCAGGATTTGCAGCGCGGTAGCGTAAAAATCCTTACAGACACCAACCTTGATGAGTCAGCTACTGTTGCGCCCAACGGCACCATGGTAATCTACGCCACCCGCCAGCAGGGCCGGGGAGTCTTGATGCTCGTGTCCATTAATGGACGTGTGAGGCTCCCGCTTCCTACCGCTCAAGGCGAAGTCAGAGAACCGTCCTGGTCCCCTTACCTGAACTGACGCGGCGCTACAATGTTTCACTTAACACACTGGGGTTCATTAGGAGTTTCACGATGGAAATGTTGAAGTTTGGTAAGTTTGCTGCGCTGGCTCTGGCCATGGCTGTGGCTGTAGGTTGCTCCTCCAAAGGTGGCGACAACGCCGGCGAAGGCGCTGTTGATCCAAACGCTGGTTACGGCGCTAACACTGGTGCTGTTGATGGCTCCCTGAGCGAAGAAGCTGCTCTGCGCGCAATCACCACCTTCTACTTCGAATACGACAGCTCGGACCTGAAGCCAGAAGCCATGCGCGCTCTGGACGTTCACGCCAAAGACCTGAAAGCAAACGGCGCTCGCGTTGTTCTGGAAGGCAACACCGACGAACGTGGTACTCGTGAGTACAACATGGCACTGGGCGAGCGTCGTGCGAAAGCCGTTCAACGCTACCTGGTTCTGCAAGGCGTTTCCCCAGCTCAGCTGGAGCTGGTTTCCTACGGTAAAGAGCGTCCAGTTGCTACTGGCCACGACGAGCAGTCCTGGGCTCAAAACCGTCGCGTCGAACTGCGTAAGTAATTCGTCATGCGAACGTGCCGTCGTGCTGTAACTATTTTGGCTCTCAGTCTCACGCCGCTTGCGGCGTGGTCTGCGGTTCCTGTGGTCGATAACAACTCCGGCTATAACAATAGCGGGAGCAGTTATCCGCCAGCGGGTTATGGCACGAACGGCGCCTATGCCGGGGGAGGGGTTTCGACCCCTGTCTCGGCACAGGGCGAGCTGTTCCAGCAACTGCAGCAAATGCAGGAGCAGATTGCACGCCAACAGGGTGTGATCGAAGTTCTGCAAAATGATGTAGCGCGCATGAAGCAAGAAAGCCTGGAGCGATACCAGGATCTTGATCGGCGCATAGGAAGCGGTGTTGCACCTGCCGCAACTCCTGAGAATTCTTCTGCCGGTGGCGATACCAATGCCGCCGGTGCCGCAGCCGGTGCTGCTGCCCAGGCACCAGCCGCCAGCAGCGAACCCGGTGATCCGGCCAAGGAAAAGCTCTATTACGATGCTGCCTTCGACCTGATCAAAGCCAAGGATTTCGACAAGGCCAGCCAGGCTTTCTCGGCATTCCTGCGCAAGTACCCCAACAGTCAGTACGCTGGCAACGCACAGTATTGGCTGGGTGAAGTGAACCTGGCCAAGGGTGATCTGCAAGGTGCAGGTCAGGCGTTCGCCAAGGTTTCCCAGCTGTATCCGAAGCACGCCAAGGTGCCGGACTCGCTGTACAAGCTGGCTGATGTAGAGCGCCGCCTGGGTCATACCGACCGGGTCAAAGGCATTCTGCAGCAGGTGGTAGCCCAGTACCCAGGCACTTCCGCCGCTCAGTTGGCACAACGGGATCTGCAACGCATGTAAATGCGTTGGTAGCCGTTACAAGAAACCCGCGCTTGCCGCGGGTTTTTTCGTTAGAATCCATGCCCTTTTTCTGAAACACGCTTCCTGGGATCTGCGCAATGGCGGGGTTCCTTGAAGTGCCTGACGGAGGCGGACAGCCTGTTTAGCTGTTACGCCCGTGGCGACTATGCAAGACACATTGAGAATCACCGAAGTTTTCTACTCGTTGCAGGGGGAGACTCGGACTGCCGGGCTGCCCACGGTTTTTGTGCGCCTGACCGGATGTCCGCTGCGTTGCCAATACTGCGACAGTGCCTACGCCTTCAGCGGTGGCACCCAACGTACCCTCGACAGCCTGCTGGAGCAGGTTGCCGGTTTTCGTCCGCGTTATGTCTGTGTCACCGGCGGTGAGCCGCTGGCCCAGCCCAATGCCATTCCCTTGCTCAAGCAGCTGTGCGATGCCGGTTATGAAGTGTCGCTGGAAACCAGTGGTGCTCTGGATATCTCCGCGGTGGACCCGCGAGTCAGCCGGATTCTCGACCTGAAGACTCCCGGGTCCGAGGAGTCCCACCGCAATCGCTACGAGAACATCGAGCTGTTGACCGCCAACGATCAGGTCAAGTTTGTCATCTGTTCCCGCGAGGACTATGACTGGGCCGTGTCCAAGCTGATCCAGTACGGCCTGGAGCGACGTGCCGGTGAAGTGCTGTTCTCGCCCAGCCACCATGACCTGAATGCACGGGACCTGGCGGACTGGATCGTCGCTGACAACCTGCCGGTGCGCCTGCAACTGCAACTGCACAAATACCTTTGGAATGATGAGCCGGGGCGCTGATATGACTGAGCAAGCACAGAACCAAGCATTGACCGAAAAACGTGCAGTGATCCTGCTCTCCGGCGGCCTGGACTCGGCCACCGTGGTGGCCATGGCCCGGGCCGAAGGCTACCGCTGCTACACCATGAGTTTCGATTATGGCCAGCGCCATCGTGCCGAGTTGCACGCTGCCGAGCGCGTGGCTCGCGACCTGGGCGTGGTGGAGCACAAGGTGATTGGCCTGAACCTCAACGGCATTGGCGGTTCGGCGCTGACCGACAGTTCCATTGATGTGCCGGAAACGCCCGGTGAAGGTATTCCGGTTACTTATGTGCCGGCACGCAACACCGTGTTCCTGTCCCTGGCCCTTGGCTGGGCGGAAGTTCTGGAGGCGCGGGATATCTTCATTGGCGTCAACGCCGTGGATTACTCCGGCTACCCGGATTGCCGTCCCGAGTTCGTCGAAGCTTTCGAGCGCATGGCCAACCTGGCGACCAAGGCCGGTGTCGAAGGGCAGGGCTTCCGTATCCAGGCGCCTCTGCAGAACCTCAGCAAGGCCGAGATCATCAAGGCTGGGGTACGTCTGGGAGTGGATTACGGGCTGACGGTTTCCTGCTATCAGGCGGACGACAGGGGGCACGCGTGCGGCAAATGTGACAGCTGCCGTCTGCGTGCGGAGGGCTTCAATGCGGCCGGAATCAGCGATCCAACACCTTATTTTTGATTTTTTTCACATAGGGTGTTGAATTCCCGTTAGAAATCAGTATTATACGCGCCACCACACAGCGGGTCGTTAGCTCAGTTGGTAGAGCAGTTGGCTTTTAACCAATTGGTCGTAGGTTCGAATCCCACACGACCCACCATATTTGGCGGTTTAGAAAATCCGGAAGGCCCACGAAAGTGAGGATTTCCGGGTTTTTTTTTGCTTTGCAAAAAACCGTGATCCCGCCCCTCATCTGCTCAGCTTGCCGTCCTCCCATCGCTCAAATATCGACTCTTCTGCAGAGGCTGGCCTTTTGCTGCTAGCCGGACTCCTCTCTAAAAACCTTGATAAATTCAGGGGCTTTATCTGAATTCCCCCTTTTTTTCAGTGGTTATCGCTTTAAATTCGAAATAAGTGCGGGTCTCGTTGACAGTGCAAATGCCTCCCGCGTAAATCTTGCCGCCATTGCCGACAGGGGTTGCGTCCCTGGCAAGGAGAACACGTACCAGGGTCGGTAACTTCGCAGTCAGCAGGGCTTTGCCCTGCCTGTACGAATCTGTCCCTGAGTATGTGCGTGAGTCACAAGCCCGGCTTACTCAAGGTGACAGGATGTTCACAGAAGCGGTTGCAATATCCGTTAAGCGCAGCGCCCCCTCCAGCCCTTCCGTTGTTCGTGGCAAGGGATGTTTTCTTTACGATGAGCAGGGCCAATCCTTTCTCGACATGTCCGGTGGCAGCGGTGCCGCCAACCTGGGTTATCAGCGCGATGACCTGGTCGAGGTCCTCAAGCGTCAATCCGAACTGCTGATTCATACCGGCTGGAACATCGACAACCCACAGCGCCATGAAGTGGTGGCCAAGCTGGCGGGCCTGGTGCCCTACGCGCAAGCTTCGGTGTTTGCCGCGGTCACCGGTGCCGAGGCGATCGAGGTGGCGCTGAAAATCGCCCGCGCCGCTACTGGACGCCAGGGCGTGGTGTATTTCCACAATGCCTTCCATGGCAAGACCCAGGGCGCCTTGTCGGTGACCTCCAACCGCAGTTTTCGCAAGCACCTGGCCGGTGGCGACAGCCTGCAACTGACCGCTATGACCCTGGATTATGACGCCGACCAGGACCCGGCCCGAGCCGCCCTGTGGCGCGAGCAACTGGCCGAGGATCTGCGCCAGGCGCAGCAGGCCAATCGCTTGCCGGCGGCGCTGATCATCGAGCCGATCCAGGCGGCGGAAGGCATGTACCCGGTGCCCCTGGCGTTGCTCGAAACGATTGTCGAACTGGGCAAGACCTTCGGCGTGATCACCATCTTCGATGAGATCTACACCGGTTTCGGTCGCACTGGAACACCGTTTTTCAGCACCCCGCAGTTACTGCCGGACTTGCTGGTCCTGGGTAAGGCCCTGGGCAATGGCTTGCCGATTTCTGCAGTGGTGGGCCGCCCGGAGCTGGTGGACTGCCTGGGGTATGCCGAGCATTCCTCTACCTTCACCCTGATGCCCCTGGCCTGCGCCATGGCCTCCAAGGTGCTGGACATCTATCACCAGGAACAACCCTGGGAGTGGGCGGCGAGCAACGGTGCCTATCTGCGCCAGGCCCTCGAGGAACTGGGGACGCAGGATTCGCGGGTGGCCAATGTGCGCGGTCGCGGCATGATGCTCGCCTTTGACTTCGACGGGACCGGCAGCACCGGCGATGTACTGGCGCTGCGTAACCGCCTGCTGGAGCACGGCGTGATCGTGCGCACCGGCGGACGCAACCCGGCGACGGTCAAGCTGACCCCACCACTGAGCATCTCCCGACAGGAAATCCAGGCATTCATGCAGACGCTGCAGGGCGTTTGCCGCTCCCTCTAAAAACAACAAGGCAGGGATATCATGTTGCAGGCTTTTGCCCGCATGGCGGGTACCGATGTTGCAGATGCAGGAATCATTGATGTCCAGGGCAGCCTTGGTTTTGCCGAGCTCGACCAGCTGCGCGAGGCCTTCAGTGCCGAGCTGGAAGGGCTGTCGCAGCCGGTGGTGGCGCTGTATGCCAGCCATGGCCGGGCCCTGTATGCGGCGCTGATCGCGGCTTTGTCCGCTGCCCGGCGAGTGGTGTTCATTGACCCGGCGAGCAACCTGGACGAGCTGGCGCCGGTGCTTGAGCGCCTGGGCGTGAATCTGATCCTCAATGGCACAACCCGGCCCGGCCCGCAGCTGAGCGCCTCCTTGCCGGTGCTCGACCTGCTGCACTTGCAGCCCCGGCCCGTAGCCTCTGGCCGTGAATACCCGCTGCGCTGCCAGGAATACGTGATCTTCACCAGCGGCTCCACCGGCGAGCCCAAGGCCATAGTGCAGCGCATCGAGGCCTTGGATCGGCACATCGACAACTACATCGGCTATGTCGGTATCGGCTCCGGGCAGCGTGTCCTGCAACTGGCTTCCGCTGGCTGGGACGCCGGCCTGATGGACATCTTCGCCAGCCTGAAGACCGGCGCCACCCTGTGCAGCCTCAATCCCCGGGAACATGACTTCGCCGCCGTCGAGGCAATGATCGCTGAGCATGACATCGACGTGCTGCACATGACCGTGCCCTACCTGCGAGCCTTCTATAGCGACGCCAGCACCACTTACACTCGGCCCAAGCGGCTGGTGATCGGCGGCGAGATCATCCACCCCTCGGACATCCAGCGTTTCAACCATGCCTTTGCGCCAGGTTCGCAATTGTTCAACGCCTACGGGCCGACCGAATGCACCACCGCGCTCTACGCCAGGATCGACCAGGGGCAGACCCTGCAGGAGCCGACCTGGGCCCTGGATCGGCCGGTGGAGGGCGTAACCCTGGACATTGCCCAAGAGCCGGAGCAGCCCTATGGCGAGGGTGTGGGTGAACTGCTGCTCTATTCCTCCCTGGTTGCCCGGCGCCTGGACCCGGCCAGCGGGCTGATCGTCGAGCTGACCCAGCCCAGCCCTACGGACCCGCAGCGCCCGTGCTACGCCACTGGCGATCTGGCGTGCCGCCTGCCCAATGGCGCCATCCGCTTGCTGGGGCGCAAGGATTCCATCGTCAAGGTCAACGGGCAGAAGGTCAGCCTGGTTCAGGTGGAGTCGGAGCTCAAGGCCCTGGCCCAGGTGCAGGAAGCCTGCGTGATCGCCCATCAGGTGGGGGACAACGTGGCCCTGGTGGCCTTTGTCATTGCCCGCGATGCCAGCCTCGGCGAAGACCTGCTGCGTCAGGCCGCCAGGGCCGCGCTACCGGCGCACAGGGTGCCGGCGCGGTTCATGCTGGTAGAGCGTTTCGCCCTGAACCGCAACAACAAGATCGACCGGCAGGCGCTCGCGCAATTGGCGGCCAGTGCCATGGCATCAGTGTCAGTGCAGGCCGCATCGGAGCCTTTGTGGCAAGCCATCGGCCAGGTGCTCGGCGGGCAGAGTGCGGATCCGGCCAGGAGTTTTATCGACAATGGCGGTGATTCGCTGCGGGCCTTGCAGGTGGTCGCCACGCTGAAGAGAAAAGGCCTGGTGCTGGACCTGGAGGAGCTGCTGTCGGATCAGGCGCTGGGGCAGTTGCAGCTGCAACCGGTGAAGGCCAAGGCCCGTCCCGGGGTTTCCCAAGCACAGGCCATTGGCTTGCCCAATCGGCGTTTTCTACTCAGCCGCGGGATCAGCGACCTGGACCACTGGAACCAGGCCCTGGTGCTGGATATCGCCGCGGGCGAGGAGCCTGGGCGGGTCAGTCAGGCGTTGCGGGCGATATTCAGCCATCACTTCATCGAGCAAGGTGTACAGGACCTCGGGTTACTGCCCGCCACGACAGACCTGCAGCAAGCCGTGGCCCAGACCTGCGCGACCATCTCCCTGAGTCAGGGGCAACGCTTGTGTTTCAGTCAGCAACAGGATGCCGATGGCCACCACCTGATCATTGCCGGGCATCAGTTCCAGGTCGATCGGTACTCCTGGATGCTACTGGTTTCCGAGCTGGACGAATGCCTGGGGCAGGGCCTGGAGTGCATGCAGCGCTGGGCCCGACCCACGGCTTTCGAGGAGTGGCAGCAGACCTACCAGCGTGAGTATGCCGCTGCTACCCATGAGGCGTTCTGGGAGGCGCTGCCCTGGAGCCGCTGCACACAGTTGACGGCGCAGCCGCCCGAGTTTCCCCGGCGCGAGGCGTTTCGGCGTGCCGAGCTGTCGCTGGGGCCGGTCGGCGACCTTGCGCAGTGGGCCCAGGGCGTGGCCGAGACCAGCCAGCTGTTGCTGGCGGCGATCCTTCGCGCCATGAGCCAGGGCGACGACAATCCGTTCCAGAAAGTCCATTTGCTGGATCACGGCCGGGCCCTGGACAAGAGCGGCGCCGAGCTCAACAGCGTGTTTGGCTGGCTGACGGTGATCTATCCCCTGGTGTTGCAGGTCGCCAGCCTGGACCTGCAGGAGATCGCCGGCGCAATCAAGGCCAGCCAACAGGCCAGCCAGGGGATCGCCCACAGTTTCGGCAACCGCTACTTCGCCACGCCCGAGGCCGAGCGGCTCAAGGGCCTGTTCGATTGTGGCTACAGCTACAACTTCCTCGGCGCCGTGGAGAACCAACCCGGGGCCCGGGTCGGCGTGCATCCCTTGAGCCTGCAGTTGATGCAAGGCAGCCCCAGCCATCACCTGGAGTTCACCGGCTACCTGGCCGCGGGCGAGCTGTTGCTGAAAATCGATTACGACCCGCAGGTCTTCGGCGCCGAGCGCCTGGAGTCGCTGCTGAGCGGGATCGCCACGGCCTTGAACTAGAGAAACCTCCATGAACGCCATGCCCGATAACAACAAGAAACCTCGTTCACTGGTTGCCGTGCTGATGTTTCTCGGTTGCCTGCTGATCTGGTCCACCAACTGGATCGCCATCTCCCTGCAGGTGGAGCGCAGCGACGTCGGCTCTTCGCTGATGCTGCGCTTCCTGATCGCCTATGGGGTGCTGTGGTTGTGGCAACGGCTGTTCGCCGGTCCCCGGCAGCCAGTGACACGCAAGGCCTACCTGCTGATGGCCACGGTGGGGGCGGTGTACTTCTATGCCGGCATTGGCCTGGCCTACCTGGCCACTGCCTATCTGGGCGCCGCGCAGATGGCCTGCCTCAGCGCCTTCGTGATTTTCTTCATCATCGGTCTCAAGCGTGTGTTCCTGCAGGTGCCGGTTGCCTTGCACAATCTGCTCGGCGCAGTGGTGAGCATCGCCGGACTGGGGCTGTTCATGCTTGGCGATCCGGGGCGGCCGCTGTCGCTGGCCGGGGTGGCGCTGGGGCTGACGTCCTTTCTGGCAGTGGCCATCGCCTCGGTGCTTTCCGAACATATCCAGAAGACCTTCCAGCTCGGCACCCTGCACATCAACAAGGTGGCGTCCGGCTGGGCCTGCGCTCTGTACGCCATCAGCCTGCTGCTCAGCGGCCATGGGCTGCAGCTTCCCGGAACCCTGGCCGACCTCGGCATCCTGCTGTACCTGGGGGTGGTGTGTTCGGCGCTGGTGTTCGTGCTGTTCATCGACCTGATCAAGCGCATGGGCGCCGAGAACGCCGGCTACGTTGGCGTGTTGTACCCGATCGGTGCGAGTTACCTGTCGGCATGGCTGGGGGAGACGCCCCTGAGCCTGCACCTGATGCTAGGCAGTGCCCTGGTGATGCTGGGCAGCCTGATCAACTTCAAGTTTCGCTACCACCCCGCCCCCAAGAAAGTGGAGTTCAGCTGAATGAGCAACGTACGGATACGCCAGGCAACCACGGACGATCTGATCGGCATTTTCGAGGCCCACCGCAACTCGGTAGAGCGCCTGTGCACCTCTGAATACAGCGATCAGCAGATCCGCATGTGGCTTGATGGGCGCTCCCCGGAAACCTACCGCGAAGCCGTGGAAAAGGGCTCGTTGTGGCTGGCCGAGGGCGAGCAGATCGAAGGTTTCGTCGAGCTTGACGGCAACGAGGTCAGCAAGCTGTTCATTCGCGGCGACGGTGCCAGGCGCGGTATCGGCAGCCGCTTGCTGGAGGTGGCGCTCGCCCGGCTGCGGGCCAGTGGTGCCAGCTCCGCCTACCTGGAGGCGACCCTGACGGCCGAAGGCTTCTATGCCTACCACGGCTTCCAGAAGATCGGCGAAGGCACTTTCAGCCGTGGCAACAGCCCGGTGTCCATCGAAATCATCAAGATGGAACGCCCGCTTTGAGCTGACCGTCAGCGGCCACTTCAGCACTGCAGGTTCTGCCCGCCCCCGATTCGCGGGGGCGCGGCCGGCTGCACCCGGAAAACGGCACACGAGGCTTATCCAAGATGACAGGGATGTTATTGAAACTAACGGTGCTCGATCAGAATCTGTGTGCCGGTTGCGGCGCCTGTGCCCTGGTGTGTCCAGAGCAAGTGATCAGCTTCGACCCGGACCGGGTGGTGCCTTTGCTGGAGGGCATCGGCGACAGTTGTGGAAGTTGCACCGAGTGCCTGGCGGTGTGTCCGGGCTTGCAGCCGGATACCGATCGCGCCGAGCTGGAGCTGTTCGGTCGTACCCGCCGCACCGATGAGCGCTGGCTGGGAATCAGTCGCCAGGCCATCGGCGCGCGCTCCACCGATCCGCAGATTGTCCAGCGCTCGGCCAGTGGCGGCACCGCCACCACCTTGTTGCTGACCGCTCGGGAACACTTCGCCGTGGACCTGACCCTGACCATGGGCCGTCACCCCGAGCAGGGCTGGCGCAGCGCCCCGCAGCTGGGCAGCGCGGCGCAGGCGATCATCAACAATGCCCAGTCCACCTACCAACTGGCGCCCTACCTCAATGCCCTGCGTGAAGTTTACGAACAGCAGCCAGAGGCACGCATCGCCCTGGTGGGGCTGGCCTGCCACGTGCAGGCGATCCGCAAGTTGCAGCGCCGGGACACGGCCATCGGCCATTGGGCCCGCAGCCAGATCGTCTGCGTGATCGAGACCGCCTGTTCCTCCAACACCTTGCCGGCAGGCACCCGCAGCATCATCAGCGAAGTGCTGGGCCAGGACCCGCAACAGGTCCGCGACATCAAGTACCGCGAAGGCGATTACCCCGGGCGCCTGCAAGTCACCCTGCTGGACAGCCAGACCTTCGGCATCGATTTCTGGGAAATTCTCGGCAAGCTCAAGGACAACAAGACCTTTCGCTGCCTCAGTTGCGGTGACTGGATGAGCGGGCTGGCCGACGTCAGCGTCTGTGACGGCGACCCGAACATCTTTGAAGCCAGCCTCAACGGTTCCGAGGAGCAGAAACACGGCCGTGCGCTGATCCGTACCGACACGGGCCAGGCCCTGGTGGACAGTGCCATCGCCCACGGCCGGCTGGAAAGCTGGGGCGTCGACCTGAGTGGTTTCAACCTCGGCCTTGAGCGCAAGAAGAACCGCCGGCGCTTCTACGAAACCCAGCCGCTGGTGCTGCCCGCCGGCCCCGGCGTCGGCGACCACTTCGAGGGCGAAGCGCTGGTGGACGACGCCGAACTGATCAACCCCGCCAAGTACAGGAGTACCCAATGATCGATTATCCGGACCGGCCCATCGATTTCACCCTGGACCGTGAACAGCAGGTCTGGGTCAACATCGATGGCTACCTGCCGTCGGACAAGTCCATCAGCCACCGGATGATCCTGTTCGCTGCGCTGGCTCGGCACCCGGTGCGCCTGCGGGATTTGAACCGGGGCAAGGCGGTGACCCTGCTGCTCGATGCCCTGCAGCAACTGGGCCTTGAGGTCACGCCGGGGCAAGCGCCACAGACCCTGGAGATCAGCGGTGAGTTCGCCCAGGCAACCCATGATCGGCGGGTCGACCTGGGGCCCTCCAGCGCTGCGGCGCGGCTGTTGATCGGGATGCTGGTGGGGCTCAATGTGCCGTGCATCGTCGACGGCGACGAGACCCTGCGCAATCGCCCCTTTGACTGGATCGTCGAGCCCTTGAACCAGATGGGCGCCCACCTGGAGTACCTGGGCCGGCCGGGAGCACTGCCGATCCGCATCCACCCGGCATCGTTCCAGGGCGGTGCGGCGCAGATCCGGATTGGCAGTGCCCAGGCCATCAGTACCTTGCTGTTCGCCGGGGTCGCGGCACGCAAGCCAATGTCGATCCGTTACCCGGTGGTGGCCCGGGATCACACCCAGCGCATCATCAACAGTTTTGGCGACTGGCTGCAGGACGAGCAATTGCAGATCCACTATCAGCCCCGCGACTGTGCGATTCCCGCCGAGATCAGCGTTCCCCGCGACCCGTCGGCCATTGCCTATCCTGCCGCGCTGTTCCTGCTGTGCAACCGCTACCAGGAGCAGCAGTGCCTGAGCTTCGACAACGTATGCCTGAATCCGACGCGCCTGGGCTTCTTCAACTGGCTGCTGGCCTGCGGTTTCAACCTGACCCTGGAAGTGGACAGCATTCGCCATGGCGAGCCGGTGGGGCGTCTGCTACTGCGCGGCGGTGGCCGGCCCAGGGCCCATGACTTGCGCGACAAGCACCAGTTCCACGCGATGATCGACGAGGTGCCGCTGGCCCTGGCCATCAGCTGCGTGCTGCCGGGAAGTGCGACCTTCAGTGACCTTTACGAACTGACCTTCAAGGAGTCGGACCGGATCGCCGCCACCCGCAGCATGCTCAATGCCCTGGACCTGGACTATCGGGTCGAGGGCTACGACGTGCACGTCTCGGGTGGGCAGACACCGCGAGTGCAGGGGGCGATCCCGACCTTCGGCGACCATCGCCTGTCGATGACCGCCCATGTGCTACTGCTGGCCCACGGGCTCAAGGCCACCATCCTCGAAGGGCATTGCTACCAGACTTCCTTTCCAGGGTTTGCCCAATGCCTGGATCGCCTGACCGGACGGGAGGCCTGATGCGCGCCGATCGCTACACACTCACAGCCTGTGGCACCAATGGCGTGATCGCCGTTGAGGCGCCGCTCGCCGAACTGGCGGCTACCGAAGTGCGGGTGGCAGTGGACTACTCCATGGTCAGCCCGGGGACCGAGCGCCACTACCTGCAGCAGGTCCGCGAGACGGGCGAGCAGTTGCCGCTGGGCTACTGCGCGGTCGGGGTGGTTCGTGCGGTCGGGGCCCAGGTTGCAGGCTTGCAGCCGGGGGACCGGGTGGTGGCCATGGGCTGGAAGATCGCCACCCATTCCAACTGGATTCAGGTGCCGCAGCGCCTGGTGTGCAAGGTGCCGCCGTCACTGACTCAGGACCAGGCGATTCTCGCCACCCTGGGCGCCACGGCCGTGCACGCGGTGGACCGTGCGCAATTGCTGGCGGGGGAACAGATTCTGGTGGTGGGCATGGGCCTGGTGGGCAAGATGCTGGGCCTGGTGGCGGCCTGTCATGGCGCGCAGATCTGGGTTGCCGACCTGAACCCGGCCGCCATCGATCCGGGCCTGCCGGTGCAGGTGCTCGACCTGCTGGCCGAGCCTGGGGCGATGGCCGGGCGCTTCACCCGGATCTTCCTGTGCATCGATGGCGATATCAGCGCCTTGTTTGCGCGCTTGCTGGTCCTGCTCGCCCCGGAGGGCAACGGGCAAACCCGTTCGCGGCTGGTGAATGTCGGGCGAGTCAGCCTGACCCTGGAGCTCTCGCCGCAAATGGGCAACATCGACATCGTCAACGTTTCCCGCTGCGGCAACGGTTATCGCGACGACGCTTACCATCATGGCCTCAAGAACGTGCAGTGCCCGGTGGGGGAAGCCAGTGTGGAGCGCAATATCGCGCGCTGCCTTGACTACCTGGTGGCCGGCAAGGCCTGGCTGGAGCACTTGCAGCGAGTCGAGATGGACCTGGAGCAGGCATTGCAGACCTACAACAGCGCGGCGTTCTTCGCCCCTGGAATCAACCTGATCAAGCACAGGGAAGGGTAACGGCATGGGCCACCTATCTATTGCTTCGCGCCTGAATGAAGTCTTCGCCCACCACGCCACGGACACCGCGCTGAGCTGCAACGGCGCACGACTCAGCTACCGGGAGCTGGAGCAGCGCTCGGCTCGGGTGGCGGCGCGGCTGCTGGGCCTCGGCCTGTCACCGGGCAGCACCCTGGGCCTGGAAGTGGAGCGTTCGATCGAACAACTGGTGCTGCTGGTGGGCATGGTCCGGGCAGGCCTTTCGTACTGCTATCTGGACCGCAGCAATCCGCCCCAGTGGAACCAGTCGGTCTGTGAGCGCAGCGGCGTGCATTGGCGCATCACCCAGGATGTGGCCGGTGGCCCAGGGTACCTGGCACTGGAGTCATTGCTGGCGCCGACGGACGAGGCACCGTGCTGGCCGCAGCTAACCGGTGCCGAGCCGGTGTACGTGAACTTTTCCAGCGGCACTACCGGCGCACCAAAGATCATTCCCTGCACCCATCGTGGGGTGTTGGGCTTTTGCGACCGCCCGCGACACTTTCCGCTGCAGCCGGGCTTTCGCATGCTCTATGCCTCGAACCTGACTTTTGATGCCTCGCAGTTCGAGATCTGGACCGCGCTGCTCAATGGCGGCGAGCTGCATATCCATGTCCCTGGTCCGCTGACCCTTGGGCACCTGCGGCGTTACATCCATGACGCTGGGGTCGACAGCCTGTGGCTGACCTCGACCCTGTTCAATACCTTCATCGACATCGATCGCGACTGGCTGCGGGGCGTCCAGCGGCTGATGGTCGGCGGCGAGGTACTGTCCGCGGGGCATATCCAGCAGGCCTATGCCGCCGCCGACGGGCTGACGCTGTACAACGGTTATGGCCCCACGGAAAACACCATGGGCACCTGTGTCTATGCCATTCCCCGGGACGTTGACAGCACCCGGGAGATCCCCATTGGCCATGGCGTGGACGATGCTGTGCTGTTGCTGATGCGTGCCGACGGGCAGGAATGCGACGTGGATGAGCCCGGCGAATTGCTGATTGCCGGGGGCGGGCTGTCCCCCGGTTATCTTGGGGACGTCGCGCTGACCCGGGAGCGCTTCATCGAACTGCCGTGGCAGGGCCAGACGCTGCGTTGCTACCGCAGCGGCGATCTGGTGTCCCGCGATGGCCAGGGCCTTTATCACTTTCACGGCCGCAGCGATGACCAGATCAAGTTGCGTGGCCAGCGCCTGTCGCTGACTGAAGTGGCTGCGGCCTTCAAGCGTTACCCGGGAATGCTCGACTGTGCGGTGCTGCTGGATGATCTGCGGAGCGAGGCCCAGTTGCTGCTGGTGTACCTGGAAGCCCCAGGGGTCGAGCCCGGGGCGCTGGCCGAGTATGGTCGGCAACGCCTGCCACCGTTCATGGTGCCGCAGCGCTTTGTCGGGCTTGAACGTTTTCCCCTGCGGGCGTCCGGCAAGCTGGATATCGCTGAACTGAAGCAGCGTCTGTGCTGTGAACATCCGACCGGTGAAGCGGACGCGTCGGTGGCGGGGCGGTTTCTCGCGCGCTTCGGCGTGTTGGCCCATGACCGCCAGCGCAGTTTCTTCGACAACGGAGGCAACTCTCTGGGGGCGATCAAGCTGGTGGACACGGTGAACCGGCACCTGGGCCGGGAGGGCCTGGGTCTGGAGCAGTTCTACCGCATGAGCAGCCTGCAGCAGTTGCTGGACTGGCTGCAGGCGCAGCCTGCTTTGGCGTCGTTGCTGGAAAGGGGTACCGAGCAGTACTACGTCACGCCACTGCAGCAGGAGTCCCTGTCCGAAGCCCATGCAGGGTTTTCGATCAACACCCACCTGGGGCGTTTTGCCGTGGTCCGCGCCACCTCCGCCAGCCAGGCCCGGGAGGCGCTGCACAGCGTTCCCGAGCCGTTGCAGGCGGCTGGCGACAGTCGCTGGATCGGCCTGAACAAGAGTCAGCTGTCGATGGTCTATGCCGAGCTGTTGCACAAGGACCTGCGGGCCAACAACGTGCTCTATCTGTTCCGGCCCGAGCAGTTGCCGGCCGCCGGGGTGGACCTGGCGACGCTGGCCCAGGGGCTGAAGCAGCGCTATCCGCTAACGGCCTGTCGAGTGGCACGGGTCGAGGGCGAGTACTGTTTTGACCTGGCTCCCGAGCCGCCTGCGCGCCTGTGGCAGGACGCCGTGGCAGAGTTCCCCAGCCAGGAGGCCTGCGTGGAACACTTCCTCCAGCGGCCGCTGTCGTTGTTCGAACAGGACCTGTGCAGCCTGTTCAAGGTGCGCGTTGACGGCGTCCTGCACCTGGGGCTGTGGCTGCATCACATTCTCGGCAATCACGTCGGACAACTGAGCCTGCTGCGCAGTGTTGAGCAGTTGGCGCAGGACCCGCAGTTGATATCGGAGGGGACGGATTTCTCTTTTATCGGTAACAACCTGATGCAGGCCGAGGACTATGAGCGCCTGGCAGATGCCGGCACCGAGGCCTGGGAGCAGGAGGCCGACGAGTATGCGCCGCTGGCCGATGCCGCGGCGCCGGTGACCACCGCCCAGGCCGTACAGATGCGGACGCGGTTGGCCATGGACCCGCTGAAGCTGGCCTCGCCTCAACGCCTGTTCCACCTGTTGCAGGCATTTCGCCAGGGCTGTGCCGGGGGACTGGGGATCGAAGCGCCTATCGTCAATCTGCTGTTCGCCTGGGCCGAGCGTGCGGTGATCAGCGGTTTCTCCACTTACACCGTGCCGGTGCCACTGACACCGCAGCGATTTGCCGAGGGTTGCGAGCCGCAGGCCACCCAGGATTACCTGAATGCCAAGCTGGCCCGCGCGGCGCTCGGCTATGAGGAGATACTCGCTGCGCTGGGCTTGTACGGCTTTGTCCCGGCGTTTCTGTGCAACTTCGTCGAGTTGCCGGCCAGTGATGCACAGTGGCTGCAAACCCGGATCGCCAACCCGGTCACGGAGTGGCCCAAGACCCTGCTTGATCTGACGCTGGTCAAGTCGGCCCAGGACTGCGAGGTGCTGCTCAACAGCTATTTGCCAGAGCCGCAGGCCCGGGCCTTCCTTGAGTGTTTTGTTGCGGCGGGGGAGCGGGGATGAAGCTGATCTGCTTTCCCGACTTCGTCGGCCATCCGATCTGTTTTTCCGCCCTGGGGCGGGCGCTCAAGGGGCGGGTGTCGCTGGTGCAGGTCAACTACAGCGACTACTGGCCCTATTCCAGTGTCGACGCCCTGGCCCGAAACATTGCCCAGGAGCACGACCTGAGTACAGTGGACGCGGTACTTGGTTATTCCTTCGGCGCCTATGTGGCCGCTTGTTGCGTGGCACAGCGGAGCCCGGCGAGTGCGCCGCAGCCCGTATTGCTGGTGGACCCGCCACGGCTGTCCGAGCTACGAGGACTGGCCCCGGCCGCCATTGCCCAACGCCTGGAAGCCGACCCGCAGTACGCCTACATCGACGACCTGGTGGATGCGCAGTTGGTCAGCCGCGACTGCGTCCACGGCAATATCCTGTTGCTCTCAGAGTGGCAGGCCGTGCCGCTGACGGCAGTCGCGGTGGATGTGCTGCTGTCCGCCGGTCGCAGCGCCGAGGCGCTGGCCCAGGGCTTGGGCCTCGATCCGGCCCAGGACAATCGCTATTGGCGGGATGAGCAGAGTCACCATGGTTCGGTGATCAACAGCCCCGACGTGGCGACCTGGCTTCTGGATCGCGCTGCCGTGCCGCGAATCGCTTGGTGAGCGGTTGTGGGCTGTTCGGGGGGCGTGAAGTTCCTGTCGGGTCGTTCCTCGTACTTCCTGGTGGTGCACGCCGGACCGGGGCTGGGTAGTGCCCTGTCCGACCAGCGGGCCAGGGCGTAGCTTGGGGGCGTGCGGGCAGATACGGAGCCGGCGGGGCAGGGCATGGCTGTTGGGCAGAATAGGCTTTTGAATACCCTGGATATTCTGTAGCCTTGCGCGGCTCCAATGCTGTCCGTACCTGATGAACTCACTCTCCCGGCGGGGCCCTAAGCGGTCCGGAGCCGGTGGTATACTCGACTTTCGCGCCCAAGCGCCTGCAGGTCTTGCGAACATGACGCAAATTTCTGAACGCCTTCTGGTTCAAGCCCACCTCGACGCCAAGCAGCCCAAACCCTTGAGCGCTGAGCAAGAGGCCCATCTGCGCACCGCCATCGCTGCCGAGCTCAAGGCTCAGGATGCGGTGCTGGTTGCACATTTCTATTGTGATCCGGTGATTCAGGCCCTGGCCGAAGAAACCGGTGGCTGTGTTTCCGACTCCCTGGAAATGGCGCGCTTCGGCAATGCCCACCCGGCCAAGACCGTAGTGGTTGCCGGTGTCCGCTTCATGGGCGAGACAGCGAAGATTCTCAATCCTGAAAAACGCGTGCTGATGCCGACGCTGGAAGCCACTTGCTCTCTCGATCTGGGTTGCCCGGTGGATGAGTTCTCGGCTTTTTGCGATCAGCATCCTGAGCGTACCGTGGTGGTGTATGCCAACACCTCGGCAGCGGTCAAAGCCCGCGCCGATTGGGTGGTCACCTCCAGTTGCGCCCTGGAGATCGTCGAAAGCCTGATGGATAACGGCGAGAAGATCATCTGGGGCCCGGACAAGCACCTGGGCACTTATATCCAGCGCCAGACCGGTGCCGACATGCTGCTCTGGGACGGTGCATGCATCGTTCATGAAGAGTTCAAGTCCAAGCAACTGGAAGACATGAAGGCGCTGTACCCAGAGGCGGCTATCCTGGTGCACCCAGAGTCCCCCAGCTCGGTGATCGATCTGGCTGACGCCGTTGGCTCCACCAGTCAGTTGATCGCTGCCGCGCAGCGTCTGCCGAACAAGACATTCATCGTCGCTACCGACCGCGGCATCTTCTATAAGATGCAGCAGCTGTGCCCGGACAAGGTGTTCATCGAGGCGCCTACTGCCGGTAACGGTGCGGCGTGCCGCAGTTGCGCCCATTGCCCGTGGATGGCCATGAATACCCTTGAGCGTACCTTGCAGTGCCTGCAGCAGGGCAGCAACGAGATCCATGTGGACCCGGCGCTGGTCCCCAATGCCGTTCGGCCGCTCAAGCGCATGCTGGACTTTACCCAGGCGGCGCGGATGAAACTGGCGGGTAACGCCTGATCGGTTTTCTCCCGTGGTCATGAAAACGCCCCGATCTGTCGGGGCGTTTTTGTGAGTGGCGGGCTATTTCTTTTTCTTGGGGATGCGCACCAGCTGGGTATTGGAATAGATGTCGTGCCAACTGCGTTTCTGCTTGTCCACCAGTACCCAGAAGAAGCCCAGGCCGGCGCACAGCCAGGACGCGATGGACACCATGAAGCGCAACAGGGCCTGCCACAGACTGATGCGGCTGCCATCGGCGTTCTGCACCCGAATGCCCCAGACCTGCATGCCCAAGGTCTGTCCGGAATGGGTCCAGAACTTGGCGAAGAAGCCGAACAGCACGAACAGCAGCACGGTGGAGTACAGTGGGTCGCCGTCCAGGGCTCCAGATTCGGTCAGGGCACGCATCCGCGCTTCGCCGATGATTTGCATCTGGATCAGCTTGTAGATGCCGCCCGTGACAATCAGCAGGGCGACGCAGAGTAGAAAATCATAGAACATCGCTGCCAGGCGACGACCCAGACCGGCGGCGGGGAATTCGCCTTGGGGGCTTAGCAGATGTTTCGACATGACAGGCTCTCGACTGAAAAAAGAAGCCATTTTACGGAATTGCGCGCACAAAAAAGCCCCTGATGTCAGCATCAGGGGCTTTTTCGTTACAGACGATTAAGCTTCTGCTTGTACTTCGTCAGCCTGCATGCCTTTCTGGCCTTGCACAGCGATGAAGGTCACTTTTTGGCCTTCTTTCAGGCTCTTGAAGCCGTTGCCCTGAATGGCGCGGAAGTGTACGAACAGATCCGGACCGCTTTCTGGAGTGATAAAACCAAAACCTTTCTCGTCGTTAAACCACTTGACGGTACCGCTCTGACGTTGGGACATTTCTTATTTCCTTTGACGCTAAAAAATTAATGACAGTCTCTTTCTCATGAAAGAGTACTGGGCTGGGTTGCAGGAAAGTAAGAGACGTCGAACGGGTTGTAGCAAACTTGTTAGCTACTGCCCAGGTCACGATTCCAAGCGACCCATGCAAACACAGTGGGGAAACTCTACGCCAACTATGGGAGAAAAAACAAGCCCCGCGAAGCCCCGGTTTTACTCAGCTTACCGAGGTTTGGCGGAACTAGCGTGCAGGGCTTATTCGATAGAGTTGTTCAATTGTTTTCGGGCGTTATAAGTAGAGTTCAGTATCGAAAATATGCACTGTTTTATGGCGGTTGCGTTACAGATTAGTGCACTTTTAACGCAACCGCGTTACTTATAGAAACAGTCCTTTAGCCACGGTAGTAGCGTTGTGGCACGAATGGCATTTTGCTTACAAGCATTGGCACCTTTTTCCCACGAACTATCGCAGCAACTGGCGTATCAAGTGCACTGTGCTTCACGTCGAGGTAACCCATGGCCAATGGACCGCCCAAGGTCGGGCCGAAGCCGCCGCTGCAGACGCTGCCGATGATGTTGCCTTCAGCGTCGACGATTTCCGCGCCTTCTCGTACCGGCGTCCGTTCCTGGGGCAGAAGGCCGACGCGTTTGCGACTGACCCCCTCCTGTTGTTGGGAAAAGATCGCCTGGGCCCCGGGGAAACCGCCAGCGCGGGCGCCGTCGGCGCGGCGGACCTTGGAGATAGCCCACAGCAGGCTGGCCTGGATCGGCGTCGTGTCGCTGTTCATATCGTGGCCATACAGGCACAGACCGACTTCCAGGCGCAGGGAGTCACGGGCGCCCAGCCCAATGGCCGCCACTTCCGGCTCGGCCAGCAGCGCCCGGGCGAGTTTTTCCGCCTGATCAGCCGGCACCGAGATTTCGAAGCCATCCTCCCCGGTGTAACCCGAACGGCTGACAAAACAGTCGGCTCCCAGCACCTGCACCGGCTTGAACTGCATGAAGGTCATCGTCGCCACTTCCGGTGCCAGGCGTGCCAGCACGGTGACCGCTGCCGGGCCTTGCAGTGCCAGCAGGGCGCGCTCTTCGAACAGGGGTTGAATGTCGCATTGATCGCCGATGTGCTGGCGCAGATGGGCCAGGTCCTGCTCCTTGCAAGCGGCGTTGACCACCAGGAACAGTTGCTCGTCGCCCAGATTGGCGACCATCAGGTCGTCGAGGATGCCGCCCTGTTCGTTGGTGAACATGGCGTAGCGTTGCATGCCCACCGGCAAGTCGATGATGTCTACCGGCACCAGGGTTTCCAGAGCCTTGGCGGCATTGGCACCGCTCAAGCGGATCTGCCCCATGTGGGACACATCGAACAGACCGGCGTGCTCACGGGTGTGCTGATGCTCTTTCATCACCCCAAGCGGGTACTGCACCGGCATGTCGTAGCCGGCGAAAGGCACCATGCGGGCGCCGAGTTCCAGGTGCAGGCTGTGCAATGGGGTTTTCAACAGTGTTTCGGTGGACATGGGCAACTCCTGAAAAATGTGCGGATGCGTCGCTTGGGCATCAGCACTCGATAATGTTCACGGCCAGACCGCCACGGGCGGTTTCCTTGTATTTGCTTTTCATGTCGGCGCCGGTCTGGCGCATGGTGCGAATGACCTTGTCCAGGGAGACGAAATGCTGCCCGTCTCCGCGCAGGGCCATGCGCACCGCGTTGATGGCTTTCACCGAACCCATGGCATTGCGCTCGATGCAGGGCACCTGCACCAGGCCGCCAATCGGGTCGCAGGTCAATCCCAGATTGTGTTCCATGCCGATTTCTGCCGCGTTCTCCACCTGCTGCACGCTGCCCCCGAGCACCTCGCACAAGGCCCCGGCCGCCATCGAGCAGGCCACGCCGACTTCACCCTGGCAGCCGACTTCGGCACCGGAGATCGAGGCGTTTTCCTTGTACAGAATGCCGATGGCGGCCGCAGTCAGGAGAAAGCGCACCACCCCGTCTTCGTTGGCGCCGGGTATGAAGCGCATGTAGTAATGCAGCACCGCGGGAATGATCCCGGCTGCACCGTTGGTGGGGGCGGTGACCACTCGCCCGCCGTTGGCGTTTTCTTCATTCACCGCAAGGGCGTAGAGGTTGACCCAGTCCAGCACCGACAGGGCATCGCGCAAGGCCGCTTCCGGGTGCTTGCACAACTGGCGGTGCAGGGCCGCGGCACGACGCTTGACCTTGAGTCCGCCGGGCAGAATCCCTTCATTGCGACAGCCAGCATCCACACAGTCCTGCATCACCTGCCAGATCTTCAGCAGTCCGGCACGGGTTTCCGCTTCCGGGCGCCAGGCGCTTTCATTGGTCAGCATCACCTGGCTGATGGACAAACCGTAGGTGCTGCAGTGTTGCAGCAGTTCCTTGGCGTTCCTGAAGGGGAAGGTCAAGCGGGTGGTGTCTTCGACGATGCGGTCGGCACCGGCGGCGTCTTCGTCGACAACGAAACCGCCACCGACCGAGTAGTACTCACGGCTACGGGTCTGCAGGCCGGCGCTATCGAAGGCGCGAAAGATCATGCCGTTAGGGTGATAGGCCAGGGGTTTGCGGATCATTGCCAGGTGTTCTTTCTCGTTGAACGCAATGCTGTGTTCGCCGAGTAGATCGATACGTCCGCTGCCGCGTATCTGCTGCAGGCGTGCGGCGATGTTTTCGGTATTCACGGTGTCCGGGTGTTCACCTTCCAGGCCCAGCAGCACCGCTTTGTCGCTGCCGTGGCCTTTACCGGTGGCGCCCAGCGAGCCGTACAGCTCGACCTTGACGCAGGTGGTGCTGGCCAGCAGCTGATCGCGACGCAGGCCTTCGACAAAACGCGCGGCAGCGCGCATCGGGCCGACGGTGTGGGAGCTGGAGGGGCCGATGCCAATCTTGAACAGGTCGAACACGCTCAGGGACATGTTGGTTCTCCGGTTTCTTATTGTATTGATCGGCAGGCAAGCACTTGCAGGAGCGTGTTTGCCCGCGATCCAGGCGACGCGGTTCTACCCGATTGATGCGTTGCTCATCGCCGGCGAGCCGGCTCCTACAGGTATACGCGGTATCTGCAGGGGCACGGCTCTCCAGTGATGGACGGCTCAAGCGTCCTGGTAGCTTTCGATCGACGGGCAGGCACACACCAGGTTGCGGTCGCCAAACACGTTGTCGACCCGGCCAACCGGCGGCCAGTACTTGCTTTCGATCAGCGACGCTACCGGATACACGGCCTGCTCGCGGCTGTACGGATGGGACCATTCGCCCACCAGTTCTGCCGCCGTGTGCGGAGCGTTTTTCAGTGGGTTGTCGTCCTTGTCCAGGACGCCATTTTCCACCGCGCGGATTTCTTCGCGGATGCGGATCATGGCGTCGCAGAAGCGGTCCAGTTCTTCCTTGGATTCGCTTTCGGTCGGTTCGATCATCAGGGTACCGGCCACCGGGAACGACATGGTCGGCGCGTGGAAGCCAAAATCGATCAGGCGCTTGGCCACGTCATCGACGCTGATGCCGCTGCTGTCTTTCAAAGGACGCAGGTCGAGGATGCATTCGTGGGCCACCAGGCCGTTGCTGCCGGTATAGAGCACTGGATAGTGTTCTTCCAGGCGGCGCGAAATGTAGTTGGCATTGAGGATGGCCAGCTGCGAAGCGCGCTTGAGACCGGCACCGCCCATCATGCGGATGTACATCCAGGTGATCGGCAGGATGCTGGCGCTGCCGAAGGGGGCGGCACAGACCGCGCCTTTCTTGTTTTCCAGCGCAGCATGGCCAGGCAGGAAAGGCGCCAGGTGCGATTTGACGCCGATTGGGCCGACACCAGGACCGCCACCGCCGTGGGGAATGCAGAAAGTCTTGTGCAGGTTCAGGTGGGACACGTCGCCACCGAACTTGCCTGGTGCGCAGAGGCCGACCATGGCGTTCATGTTGGCGCCGTCGATGTATACCTGGCCGCCGTTGTCATGAATGATGCCGCAGATTTCGCGGATGCCTTCTTCGAACACGCCGTGGGTCGACGGGTAGGTGATCATCAGTGCGGCGAGGTGCTCGCGGTGCTCGATGGCCTTGGCTCGCAGGTCCTCGATATCCACGTTGCCCCGAGCGTCGCAGGCGGTGACCACCACGCGCATGCCGGCCATGTTGGCGGTGGCCGGGTTGGTGCCGTGGGCCGACGATGGAATCAGGCAGATGTCGCGACGGTCATCGCCACGGCTCTGGTGATAGGCACGAATGGCCAGCAGACCGGCGTACTCGCCCTGGGAGCCGGCGTTGGGCTGCAGGGAGACGGCGTCGTAGCCGGTCGCGGCGCAGAGCATCGCTTCCAGCTCGGTGGTCAGTTGCTGGTAGCCGGCGCTTTGCTCGGCCGGGGCGAAGGGGTGCAGCGCACCGAACTCGGCCCAGGTGACCGGGATCATTTCGCTGGCGGCGTTGAGCTTCATGGTGCAGGAGCCCAGCGGGATCATGGTGCGATCCAGGGCCAGGTCCTTGTCCGCCAGCTTGCGCAGGTAGCGCATCAGCTCGGTTTCCGAGTGGTAGCGGTTGAACACCGGGTGGCTGAGGATTGCCGACTGACGTATCAGGGCGGCGGGGATGCTGCTGGTGACCGAAGCCGCCAGTGCGGCGAAGTCCGGCGCGGCCTTGCCTTCGCCCAGCAGGTTCCACAGGCCTTCAACGTCGGCCTGGGTGCTGGTTTCGTCCAGGGACAGGCCCAGGCGCTCGGCGTCGATCACCCGCAGGTTGATGCCCTGGGCGCGAGCCTTGTCGTGCAGCGCGGCGGTGCGGGCACCGGTATGCAAGCTCAAGGTGTCGAAGAAGTTGTCCTGCTCCACGGCCAGACCCAGGTCGCCCAGGCCTTTGGCCAGGATCGCGGTCAGTTGGTGGATGCGCTGGGCAATCTGGATCAGGCCTTTGGGGCCGTGGTACACGGCGTACATGCTGGCGATGTTGGCCAGCAGTACCTGGGCGGTGCAGATGTTGCTGGTGGCTTTCTCACGGCGGATATGCTGCTCGCGGGTCTGCATGGCCAGGCGCAGGGCCGGCTTGCCGAAACGGTCTACCGAGACACCGACCAGACGGCCCGGCATGTCGCGCTTGAAGGCATCGCGAGTCGAGAAGTAAGCCGCATGCGGACCACCGAAGCCCAGCGGTACACCGAAGC
The DNA here is from genome assembly GCF_045013505.1 of Pseudomonas sp. JDS08PS003. Taxonomy (NCBI): domain Bacteria; kingdom Pseudomonadati; phylum Pseudomonadota; class Gammaproteobacteria; order Pseudomonadales; family Pseudomonadaceae; genus Pseudomonas; species Pseudomonas sp. JDS08PS003. The sequence continues at coordinate 5,617,497 of NZ_CP120724.1, read as the reverse complement.
GCTGGGCGCTGCCGATGGCCACGTCGGCACCGAACTCACCTGGCGGGGTCAGCAGGGTCAGGGCCAGCAGATCCGCGGCCACGGCCACCAGGGCGTTGGCGGTGTGGAAGCGCTCGGCCAGTTCGCGGTAGTCGAACAGGTCACCGTTGCTCGCCGGGTATTGCAGCAGGGCACCGAAGAACGGGCTGACATCGGTCAGTTTGCGCTCATCGCCCACCACCACGTTGATCCCCAGGGGCTCGGCACGAGTGCGCAGTACGTCCAGGGTTTGCGGGTGGCAATGCACGGAAGCGAAGAAGGCGTGGCTGCCCTTGTTCTTGCTCAGGCGCTTGCAGAAGGTCATGGCCTCGGCGGCGGCAGTGCCTTCGTCCAGCAGCGAAGCATTGGCGATGGGCAGACCGGTCAGGTCGCTGATCAGGGTCTGGAAGTTCAGCAGGGCTTCCAGGCGACCTTGGGAGATTTCTGGCTGGTAGGGGGTGTAGGCGGTGTACCACGCCGGGTTTTCCAGCAGGTTGCGCAGGATCGGCGAAGGCGTGTGACAGCTGTAGTAACCCTGGCCGATGTAAGTCTTGAACAACTGGTTCTTGTTAGCGATGGCCTTGATCGAGGCCAGGGCCTCGGCTTCGCTCTGGCCATGGCCCAGGTCCAGCACGCTGGTGCCCTTGATGCTTTCGGGAATCACGCTGGCGCTCAGGGCTTCCAGGGAGTCGAAGCCCAGGCTGTTGAGCATGGCTTGCTCATCGCCCTGGCGCGGACCGATGTGGCGCGCGATGAATTCGTTGGCGGTAGTCAGGTTGACGGTCATGACGGGGTCCTCAGGCTTCGGCGCTGGCTTTGATCAGGCGGTCGTAGGCGTCCTGATCCAGCAGTTGGCCGACAGCGGCGGCATCCGCGGGAATGAAGCGGAAGAACCAGCCTTCGCCCAGCGGATCTTCGTTGACCAGTTCCGGGCTGTCTTCCAGGGCTGGGTTGGTGGCGACCACTTCACCGTCCAGGGGCATGTACACACCGCTGGCGGCCTTCACCGATTCCACGGTGGCGGCTTCGGCGCCCTTGTCGTAGCTCTGCAGCTCCGGCAGTTGCACAAACACCACATCACCCAGGGCGTTCTGGGCGAAAGCCGTGATGCCGACGGTGACACTGCCATCCGCTTCGCTACGCAGCCATTCGTGATCTTCAGTAAAACGCAACTCGCTCATGGAAACTCCTCAAGGGCCAGACTCGTCTGGTGGACGCGATTGAATGCTCGTGCAGGGCCGAGCCGAATGGCAATGTCCATAGCAAGAACACGGCCAATATTGATTTGTTCTTTTAAGATCAATGATTTGAGCGTTTTATCGAAAAGCCTGAAGGGCTTGCTTGTAGCGAAATCGCTACATCTGGCCCTGTAGAAAAAAGGCTTTGAGGATCAAAGCCTTGCACGGCAGCGATTACAAGGCTGTGTAGCGAAATCGTTCCGCTGTAGCGCTTTCAGTACAGTTGCAGGTCGCTTCTAGAACGGTAGACGCGGCGGGGAGGTAGGAGCTGGCTTGTCAGCGAAAGCGCCCTTAAGAGCGACACAGGGCTTGAGGGCCTCTTCGCCGGCGAGCCGGCTCCTACGGATGAGGGGGCAGGTCAGGCCTTGCCGGGGATGCCGTACTTGCGCAGGCGATGGGCGATGGCCGTGTGGGAGGTTTGCAGGCGGTTGGCCAGTTGCCGGGTCGAGGGGTAGTTGACGTAGAGGGTTTCCAACAATTCCTTCTCGAAGGCTTCCACTGCCTGTTCCAGGCTCTCGACTTCGGCATCGTTCTGCCGTGCTACCGAGGTGCCGGCGATGTCCAGATCACCGATGTCCACCAGATTGCTTTCGCAAATGGCCGCCGCCCGGAAGATCACGTTCTGCAATTGCCGTACGTTGCCCGGCCAACGGTTGCCCAGCAGGGCGGGGTAGGTGCCCGGGGTCAGGCGACACACTGGGCGCTGGATCTGCGCGCAGGCCTGCTGCATGAAGTAGCGGGCCAGCAGCAGGATGTCCTGGCCGCGTTCGCGCAGCGGCGGCACTTCGACATTCAATACGTTGAGGCGATAGAACAGGTCTTCGCGGAAGCTGCCTTCGCCGACCATCTTTTCCAGGTCACGATGGGTAGCGCTGAGGATGCGCACATTGACCTTGATCTCGCGATCGCCACCGACCCGACGAAAGCTGCCGTCGTTGAGAAAACGCAGCAGCTTGGCCTGCAGGTAAGGCGACATCTCGCCGATTTCATCGAGAAACACCGTGCCCTGGTTGGCCAGCTCCATCAGCCCCGGCTTGCCGCCGCGCTGGGCCCCGGTAAAGGCCCCGGGGGCGTAGCCGAACAGTTCACTCTCGGCGAGGTTTTCCGGCAGCGCCGCGCAGTTCAGGGCCAGGAAGGGCGCGCTGTGCCGGGTGCTGATGGCGTGGCAGGCACGAGCCACCAGCTCTTTGCCGGTGCCGGTTTCCCCCTGGATCAACAGCGGTGCATCCAGGGCCGCGACCCGTTGGGCCCGGGCCTTGAGCGTGCGAATTGCCGGGGATTCGCCGAGCAGCGCATCGAAGCCTTCGGCGTGATCGTGGTGCAGGGCCGAGAGTCGCTCACCGATGCGGTTGGGTTGATACAGAGTCAGCAGCGCGCCGGCATCGGTAATGGGGGTGGCGTCCAGCAGCAGTGTCTGTCCGTTGACCATGATTTCCCGCAGCGGCAGGCGAAAGCCGTTTTCCAGCAGGGCCTCCAGCAGCGCGGCATCGGCAAACAGTTCGGCGACGCTTTCTCCCGCCGGTTCACGGCCATACAGGGCAATCAGCGCCGGGTTGGCCAGCAATACCTTGCCGGCGCTGTCCAGGGCCAGCACCGGATCGGTCATGGCCGCCAGCAAGGCGTCCAACTGCAAGTGGCGACGCTGGCCGGGCAGGATGTCGACCACCGTTACCGCCTGCACGCCCTGTACGTTGAACAGCGCATCGCGCAACTCTTCCAGTACCTGGGGGCTCAGGGTCGGGGCGTCGATATAGACGTTGGGCGGCACCATTTCCACCGCATCCAGGTTGAGATTGCGTCCGCCCAGCAGGGCCAGGACTTCCTGGGTAATGCCGACGCGGTCGATGAAGCTGACGTGGATACGCATGGGGAGGCAGAGGCTTCTGGAACACTGAAGGGCGCCAGTATGCCTTGGGCGATGGCCTTAGTCGAAATCGGTGGGGCTGTTGTAGGAGCCGGCCTGACGGCGAAGGCGGACCAGATACCCAGGCATGGCGCTGGTCATTTCGCCGGCAAGCTGGCTCCTACAGAAGGGGGGAGGTCATGCCAGGTGTTCGGGGTTTATCGGGTCGCCGGGCTTGACGTTCAGTTGCTTGCGTACGTCTTCGAACATCTCGTCGTAGTACTTGTGCATGGAGGCAATACTGGCGCTCTTGGGCAAGCCGTACTGTTGGGCGATGCGGGTCGCGTGACGGGCGAAGTCAAAGGCCAGGTCCTTGGCCAGGAAGAACTGCTCTTTCAAGGATTTGTCTTCAATAGTGCCGTGCAGGGTGAACAGCATGCCATGACCCTCCTTGGGGTCCTGGGCCAGTTCGTAGTCGATGCACAGGTTGTAGCTGAAGTCGTCCTTGCTCAGCGCATGGCGCTCTATATGCAGGTGACCGGGCTCAAACATGGCCATAGGCGTCTCTCCTCCAGGGCTTTGAATGAGGGCAGGCACCGGGCCCGCCCCGTGTTCTCACAGCAAGCGTCTTACAGGTAGCTGATGCCGGTTTTTGCCGTGCTGATGCGGGTGCCGGCCTTGCCCTGGACGATCGCTTCGATGTCCGAGAGTGAACCGATCACCGCGACTTTGCCAGTGTGCCGGGCAAATTCGCAGGCGGCCTGGACCTTGGGCCCCATGGAGCCGGCGGCAAAGCCCAGCTTCTCCAATTCATCCGGATGGGCCTGGGCAATGGCCTTCTGGGTGGGTTTGCCGAAGTCGATGAATGCTGCGTTGACGTCGGTGGCGATCACCAGCAAATCGGCTTCGAGTTGCTCGGCCAGCAGCGCAGAACACAGGTCCTTGTCGATCACCGCCTCGATGCCCTTGAGCTTGCCGTCCTCGCCGTACATCGTCGGAATGCCGCCACCGCCGGCGCAGATCACGATGCTGCTTTTTTCCAGCAGCCACTTGATCGGGCGGATTTCGAAAATGCGCTTGGGCTTGGGACTGGCCACCACTCGACGGTACTTGTCGCCGTCCGGGGCAATGGCCCAGCCTTTTTCCTTGGCCAGCTTCTCGGCTTCTTCCTGGCTGTAGACCGGGCCGATGGGCTTGGTCGGGTTCTTGAAGGCCGGGTCCTTGGCGTCCACTTCCACCTGGGTCAGCAAGGTGGCAAAGGGCACCTCGAAGTCCAGCAGGTTGCCCAGTTCCTGTTCGATGATGTAGCCGATCATGCCTTCGGTCTCGGCGCCGAGCACGTCCAGCGGGTAGGGCGAAACCTGGGTATAGGCGGCTGCCTGCAACGACAGCAGGCCCACTTGTGGGCCATTGCCGTGAGCGATCACCAACTGGTTGCCGGGATGGATCTTGGCGATCTGTTCAGTGGCGATGCGGATGTTGGCGCGTTGGTTGTCCGCAGTCATGGGTTCACCACGGCGGAGCAGGGCGTTACCGCCCAGTGCAACGACGATACGCATAATGCAGTCCTTCTAGAGGCTCTGTAGGAGCCGGCTTGCCGGCGAACATCAGTTCGCTGGCAAGTCAGCCCCGGCAGGGGGAGGCGAGTTAGAGGTCGGCCAGGGTCGAAACCAGGATCGCCTTGATGGTGTGCATGCGGTTCTCCGCTTGCTCGAAGGCGATGCAGGCCGGGGACTCAAACACGTCGTCGGTGACTTCGATGCCGTTGGCCAGATGCGGATACTGCTCGGCGATCTGTTTGCCCACCTTGGTGTCGCTGTTGTGGAAGGCCGGCAGGCAGTGCATGAACTTGGTCCGAGGGTTGCCGGTGGCTTTCATCAGTTGGGTGTTGACCTGATACGGCAGCAGTTGCTCGATGCGCTCGGCCCAGGCTTCCACCGGTTCGCCCATGGAGACCCAGACGTCGGTGTGGATGAAGTCCACGCCCTTGACTGCGGCCTTCGGATCTTCGGTGAGGGTGATGCGGGCACCGCTTTCCTCGGCGTATTGCTTGCAGCGCTGCACCAGGTCGTCATGGGGCCATAGGGCCTTGGGCGCGCAGATGCGCACGTCCATGCCGAGCTTGGCGCCCACCAGCAGCAGCGAGTTGCCCATGTTGTTGCGGGCGTCCCCCAGGTAGGCGTAGCTGATCTCGTGGATCGGCTTGTCGGCGTGTTCACGCATGGTCAGCACGTCGGCGATCATCTGGGTTGGGTGGTATTCGTCGGTCAGGCCGTTGAACACCGGAACCCCGGCGAATTTCGCCAGTTCTTCGACGATTTCCTGCTTGAAGCCGCGGTACTCGATGGCGTCGTACATGCGCCCCAGCACTCGGGCGGTGTCCTTCATGCTTTCCTTGTGGCCGATCTGCGACGAGTTGGGGTCGATGTAGGTGACGTTGGCGCCCTGGTCATAGGCGGCCACTTCGAAGGCGCAGCGGGTACGGGTGGAGGTCTTTTCGAAGATCAGCGCGATGTTGTTGCCCTTGAGGTGCTGCTGCTCGGTGCCGGTGTACTTGGCGCGCTTGAGGTCGCGGGACAGGTCCAGCAGGTAGCGCAGTTCGCGTGGGGTGTGGTGTTCCAGGCTCAGCAGGTTACGGTTGTGGATGTTGAACGCCATGATTATTTTCCTCGGATTCGGTAATCGGTCCGACCGGCGCCGGGTAGGCGCGGTCGGAGAGCGTGTCGTCTAAAGGCTTAGTAGTCGATCGGATCGCGAATGATCGGGCAGGTCATGCAGTGGCCGCCGCCGCGGCCCCGGCCCAGTTCGCCGGCGCTGATGGTGATGACCTCGACCCCAGCCTTGCGCAGTAGGGTATTGGTGTAGGTGTTGCGGTCGTAGCCGATGACCACGCCCGGCTCCACGGCCACCACGTTGTTGCCGTCGTCCCATTGCTCGCGTTCGGCGGCGAAGCTGTTGCCGCCGGTTTCTACCACGCGCAGGGCCTTGAGGTTGAGGGCCTTGGCCACGGTATCGAGGAAGCTGGCTTCTTCGCGGCGCACATCGATGCCGCCCGGTTTGCTTTCGTCAGGGCGCAGGCTGAAGGCGACGATCTGACTCACCACTTCCGGGAAGATCGTGACCAGATCGCGGTCGCAGAAGCTGAATACGGTATCCAGGTGCATGGCCGCGCGGGACTTCGGCAGGCCGGCGACGATCACACGCTCCACGGCCTTGTGCTTGAACAGGTTCAGTGCCAGTTGACCGATGGCCTGGCGCGACGAGCGTTCACCCATGCCGATCAGGACCACGCCATTGCCGATAGGCATCACGTCGCCGCCTTCCAGGGTGGCATTGCCGTGCTCCTGATCCGGGTCGCCGTACCAGATCTGGAAGTCGGCGTTGGTGAACTCGGGGTGGAATTTGTAGATGGCGGTGGTCAGCAGGGTTTCCTGACGTCGCGCCGGCCAGTACATCGGGTTCAGGGTCACGCCGCCATAAATCCAGCAAGTGGTGTCGCGGGTGAACTGAGTATTGGGCAGCGGCGGCAGGATGAAGCTGGAGTGGCCGAGGAAGTCGCGGAACATCTCGATGGTCTTGCCGCCGAAGCTGCTGGGCAGGTCGTCGGCCGAGACGCCGCCGATGAGGAATTCGGCAACCTTGCGTGGCTCCAGGCTGCGCAGCCACGAGCCGACTTCGTTGACCAGGCCCAGGCCCACCTGATTGGCGGTGATCTTGCGCTCCAGGATCCAGTCCAGGGCTTCGGGGATGGCAACGATGTCGGTCAGCAGGTTGTGCATTTCCAGCACATCAATGTCCCGCTCGCGCATCTTGGTGACGAAGTCGAAATGGTCGCGTTTGGCCTGGGCCACCCACAGCACATCATCGAACAGCAGTTCGTCGCAGTTGTTCGGGGTCAGCCGCTGGTGGGCCAGGCCTGGGGAGCAAACCATGACTTTGCGCAGTTTACCGGCTTCGGAATGGACGCCGTACTTAACTTTTTCCGTGGTCATTACTGTGATCCTCCAGAGACAAAACAATCAGGGGTGTTGCTTGAAAGGCGGTGTTACAGGGTCAGGAAGCCGTCGTAGAGACCGTAGGCCGCCACCAGGGCGCCTATGACCACTGCGGCAAAAATCAGCTTCTCGACGTTGGTGAAAATCGGTTTGTGCAGTTCCATCTTGGCCTTGGCGAAGAGCACCACGCCGGGGGCATAGAGCAGGGCTGACAGCAGCAGGTACTTGACCCCGCCGGCGTACAGCAGCCAGATCGCGTAGAGCAGGGCGATGCCGCCGATGATCAGGTCCTTCTTGCGTTCGGCCAGGGCCTGTTCGTAGCTTTCGCCGCGCACTGCCAGCAGGACCGCGTAGGCCGCCGACCACAGGTAGGGCACCAGGATCATCGAGGTGGCGAGATAGATCAGCGACAGGTAGGTGCTGGCCGAGAACAGGGTGATGACCAGGAAGATCTGCACCATGGCATTGGTCAGCCACAGGGCGTTGGCCGGTACGTGGTTGGCGTTTTCCCGGCGCAGGAACTCCGGCATGGTGTGGTCCTTGGCTGCGGCGAACATGATCTCCGCACACAGCAGTACCCACGACAGCAGCGCCCCCAGCAGCGAGATGATCAGGCCGACGCTGATCAGCACCGCGCCCCAGTGGCCCACCACATGTTCCAGTACCGCCGCCATGGAGGGGTTCTGCAGCTTGGCCAGTTCCGGCTGGGTCATGATCCCCAGGGACAGCACGTTCACCAGCACCAGGAACAGCAGTACGGTGATGAAGCCGATGACGGTGGCCTTGCCCACGTCCGAGCGTTTTTCCGCCCGAGAGGAGAAAATGCTCGCGCCCTCGATGCCGATGAACACCCAGACGGTGACCAGCATCATGTTGCGCACCTGGTTCATCACGCTGCCCAGGTCCGGGTTCTTCACCCCCCAGATATCAGCGGTGAAGATATCCAGCTTGAAGGCGAACAGCGCGATCAGCACGAACAGCAGCAGCGGCACCACTTTGGCAACCGTGGTCACCAGGTTGATGAAGGCGGCTTCCTTGATCCCGCGCAGTACCAGAAAGTGCACGGCCCAGAGCAGGATCGAGGCACCGATCACCGCGGCCGGGGTGTTGCCCTCGCCGAAGATCGGGAAAAAATAACCCAGGGTGCTGAACAGCAGGACGAAGTAGCCGACGTTGCCCAGCCAGGCGCTGATCCAGTAGCCCCAGGCCGAAGAAAAGCCCATGTAGTCGCCGAATCCGGCCTTGGCGTAGGCATATACACCACCGTCCAGATCAGGTTTGCGATTGGCCAGGGTCTGGAAGACAAATGCCAGGGTCAACATGCCGACAGCGGTAATTGCCCAACCAATAAGAACTGCACCGACATCGGCACTGGCTGCCATGTTTTGCGGTAAGGAAAAGATCCCGCCGCCAATCATGGAACCCACTACCAGGGCGACTAAGGCGCCCAGTCTTAGTTTACCGGGGGATTCAGACATTGCATGACTCCAATGCAGGAGAAGAGAGACGTCAGAGTAAATCTGCTTGCAATCCGAACAGCTGACTTAGATCAGTTCATCGCTGCATTCCGTTGTGAATGAATGACTTAAGATTTATTGCGAGAGGTAGAATGCTGCCCTGAGAGGGCCATTCCAGAGGCTTTTTGATCTCCTGATCAATAGGGATTCTCATTGCCAGCGACGTTTGAAGCTAGACCGTTTTGAAGAATGTGCAAATCTTCACGCGTGTTCGATTAATCACTTGGTAGTGATGGCACTTAGTACATTTACATAACAAAACAGTCGGTTATTCAGTGCCTTCTGCAGGGTATCTAAAGCCTGTGCGGATAAAGGATGATTAATTGACTGTTACTGTTAGACGCACATTTGTAGACGTTATTTAATAAACTGTAGGTTTATCGCCAGATCGACTCACTGAGGCAGAGGTAGGAATGACACAACCGGCGCAGAAGCTTCAACTCGGTGCACTGATCGCTCTGGTCGTGGGTTCCATGATTGGCGGTGGGATCTTTTCCCTGCCACAGAACATGGCCGCCCGTGCCGATGCCGGTGCGGTGCTGATCGGCTGGGGGATCACTGCGGTGGGCATGCTGACCCTGGCGTTCGTTTTCCAGACCCTGGCCAACCGCAAGCCGGAGCTGGATTCCGGAGTCTATGCCTATGCCAAGGCGGGGTTCGGCGACTACATGGGCTTCTCGTCCGCCTGGGGCTACTGGATCAGTGCCTGGCTGGGCAACGTCGGCTACTTCGTCCTGCTGTTCAGCACCCTGGGCTATTTCTTCCCGGTGTTCGGCCAGGGCAATACCCCGGTGGCCATCGGTTGTGCGTCATTGCTGCTGTGGGCCGTGCATTTTCTGGTGCTGCGCGGGATCAAGGAGGCGGCGTTCATCAACCAATTGACCACGGTGGCGAAGATTGTGCCGCTGGTGATGTTCATCGTCATTGCTGCCGTGGCGTTCAAGGCCGACATCTTCACCCGCGATATCTGGGGACGCAGCAATCCGAATTTTGGCGGGGTGATGGATCAGGTGCGCAACATGATGCTGGTCACGGTGTTCGTGTTCATCGGCATCGAGGGCGCCAGCGTGTATTCGGCTCGGGCGCAGAAGCGCGCGGATGTCGGGCGGGCCACGGTGATCGGCTTCCTCGGAGTGCTGGCGTTGCTGGTGCTGGTGAACGTGCTGTCCCTGGGGATCATGAGCCAGCCGGAATTGGCCACGCTGCAGAACCCCTCCCTGGCGGCGGTGCTGGAACACATCGTCGGCCCCTGGGGCGCCTTGCTGATCAGCATCGGCCTGGCGATTTCCCTGTTGGGGGCGCTGTTGTCCTGGGCCCTGCTGTGCGCGGAGATTCTCTATGCGACGGCCCGGGACCGGACCATGCCCGCTTTCTTGAAGAAGGAGAACGCCAACCATGTGCCGGTCAATGCCCTGTGGCTGACCAACGTGATGATCCAGATCTTCCTGTTGATCACCCTGTTTTCCGCAGGCACCTATACCAGCCTGATCTATTTGGCATCGTCGATGATCCTGGTGCCCTACCTGTGGTCGGCGGCCTACGCGGTGTTGCTCAGCGGCCGTGGGGAAACCTACGAGCAAGCCTCTCGGGAGCGGATGAAGGACCTGTTCGTCGCCGTCGTGGCCCTGAGCTACGCCATCTGGCTGCTGTACGCCGGCGGCTTGAAGTACCTGCTGCTGTCGGCCCTGTTGTATGCGCCCGGGGTGATTCTGTTCGCCAAGGCCAAGCGCGAGCAGGGCGAGCCGTTGTTCACGGCGCTGGAGAAGCTGATCTTCACGGCGGTGCTCATGGGGGCGTCGCTGGCGGCTTACGGGCTGTACAGCGGCTTGCTGAAGTTGTGATTCAACAGTCGCGGTATCGATAATCTGTGGTGATCGGCAGCGCCTCTGACCGATGTCGCGAGGTCAGAGGCCTGCTGGGTGTTACACCCGGAACTGATCCATCAGTTTCATCTGCTGAGTCGCCAGGGCGTTCAGTTGGCTGCTCACCTGAGCCGATTCGCTGGCCTGTTCGGTGAGGGTTTCGGTCACGCTGCGGATCGCCGAGACGTTGCGGTTGACCTCTTCGGCCACCGCGCTCTGTTGCTCGGCGGCGCTGGCGATCTGCAGGTTCATGTCGCTGATCACGGTGACCGCGTCGCTGATCTTGCCCAGGGCCTGGACCGCCTGCTGGATCTGTCCGGCGTTGTTCTGCGCCTGGCTCTGGCTGGCGTGCATGGTGGTCACCACGTCACGGGTGCCGCTCTGGATGCGTTCGATCACCACGCGAATTTCTTCCACCGAGTCCTGGGTGCGCTTGGCCAGGTTGCGCACTTCATCGGCCACCACCGCAAAGCCGCGACCGCTTTCGCCGGCACGGGCCGCTTCGATCGCGGCATTGAGGGCCAGCAGGTTGGTTTGCTCGGCGATGCTGCGGATCACTTCCAGCACCGAACCGATCTGCTCGCTGCTCACCGCCAGGGCTTCGACTTCACCCACCGCCTTGCTCACCTCGTCGGCCAGCAGGCTGATATCCCGGGTGCTGCGTTCGATGATGGTCATGCCTTCCTTGGCCGACTGGTCGGCGCCACGGGCGGCCTGCGCGGCATTGGAGGCACTGTTGGCGACATCGTGGGCGGTGGCGCTCATTTCGTTGGACGCGGTGGCCACCTGGTCGATCTCGCGGAACTGCACTTGCATGCCTTCGCTGGTCTGGCGGGCGATTTCCGAAGACTGGTCGGCGGTGCCGCGGGCCTCGGTGATGCTTTGCTTGATCTGGGCAATGGTCGGTTGCAGCTTGTCGAGGAAGCGGTTGAACCAACTCACCAGCTCGCCCAGTTCATCTTTCTTGCTGTAGTTCAGGCGCTGGGTCAGGTCGCCGTCGCCGCTGGCGATGGCCTTGAGCATCTCGGCCACGCTGTTGATCGGCCGGGTCACGCCGGAAGCGCTGAGCCACATCAGCAGCAGGCCCAGCAGGCCGGCACCGACGGCGACCAGCAGGGTCTTCAGGGTGCCGCTGGTCTGGGCTTGATCCAGCAGGGTCTGCAGTTTGACCGAGTCCGCCAGCAGCACCTGTTGTGGTAGGTCGATGGTCACGCCCCAGGCCTTGGCATCGGCAATCGGACTGAAGGGATAGACCGCGCGGATCAAGTCGCCTTGCTGCAGGACTTTCGATTGGCTGCCGGCGAGCGTCGCGAGGATGTCCTTGCCCTGGGCACCAAAGGTTTCATTGATGTTCTTGCCGACCTGGCCGGCATCAGCGCCGACAGCGGCCAGCAGCCCACTGCCGGCCAGGATCATCATGTGCCCGGCCCCGTCGAACAGGTCCCGCTGGGCCTCGACAGCGGCGGCTTGCAGGGCGTCCAGGGCGATGTCGACGCCAATCACGCCCAGCACCTTGCCGTCCACCAGCAGTGGCAGGGAGATGGTGGTCATCAGCACTTGCTTCTTGTCCTGGCCGATGGTGTCGGCATAGGGGTCGAGCAGGCAGATGCGTCGGCTGTCCCGGGGGCAGGTGTACCAGATGTTGTAGGGCGTGCCGCTGAGGTTGAGGGTGGTCTTGGTCATGTCCTCCTCAGCCATCACGGTATTGAGTTGCTGGCCGCCGGCGCGACTCCAGTAGGTGGCGAAACGTCCGCGTTCGTTGGAGGCGCGGGTGGCGTCGTTGGCGAACTCGCTGTCCTTGCCGTCCAGGGCGTTGGGCTCGTAGGCGAGCCAGATGCCGAGCACCTTGGGGTTGCGCTCGAAGGCGGTTTTCAGGCTGCGGTTGAGTTCTTCACGCAGGGCCGGGGCATCCAGGCCGCGCTTGTTGGCCAGGTCTCGCAGGTCCCGGACCTGATCCGCCAGGGCGGTGATCACCAGCTGGCTTTCGCCGAAGGTTTTCTGAATGCGCGCGGCTTGTTCGGCTGCCTTGGCCTGCAGCAGGTCCTCGACTCCGGCTGTCAGCATCCGCGTGCTGGACGTGTTCACCAGTTGGTTGTTCTGCTGGCTCTGATAGAGGTTCATGCCGACGATCAGCGCCACCACGCCCAACAGGCACAGTCCGGACAACAGCACGATTTTCAGGCGGATGGAGAGAGAGTCGAACATGGGGCGATCTCGCGAAAGGACGGATGGAAAGCACGGAATCGGCTGATTCCGGTCGCCAAGTCCATTCAGCGCCATGTCCGGAACATCGGCTTGGCCGGCTTTTGCGTGAGTTTTAGCCGACGAACGGTAGGGCGCAGGCCTTCGTCGTGCAGGCGCCGGCTTGCCGGCGAAGAGGGCCGCCAAGTTGATGCATATTCTCAGGTGGCTTTCGCCGGCAAGCCGGCTGCTACAGGGGCGGGGGGCAGGTTTGCGGCAAGGCTTCGGGGCGCGACCAGATCCACAGGTTGCCCAGGGTCATGCCGGCGATGGCGGCGTACATCGTCCAGTGATGGTTGAGCAGGGTCAGCATCAGGCCGGCACACAGCAGCATGCTGAGGGTGGCGCTGATTTTGGCCTTGCGGCTGACAATCCGGCCGTTGCGCCAGTTGCTCAGGATCGGGCCGAACAGCCGGTGGCTCTCCATCCAGGCACTCAGGCGTGGCGAACTCTTGGTAGCGGCCCAGGCGGCCAGGAGGATGAATTCGGTGGTGGGCAGACCCGGTACGACGATGGCGATCAGGCCGATAGCCAGGCTGATGTAAGCCAGCGCGCCAAACAGCAGGCGGGATATTTTCGACGAGGAGGGGCGAGTGGGGGTCATGGTTTCGATGATGAGGTAACGCGCCGTACGGCTCAATCCGGGAATGGCAGTGGCCGACAAAATACCGCTGCGGGCAGGGGGCACGCCTGGCGCGCCACCTGCTTGCAACTACAGGGGGTCAGGCCGGTTGTGCAGCGCTGGAGTAAGCCTGTTCAAGCAGTACGGTGAAGCGGTTGAAGGCATCCAGGGCGCCTTTCTCCGCTGCGGCTTCTTCTTCGGCGGTGAATTCCAGGCCGTCGAGGATGCGGGTGAAGGTCTTCCAGCCTTCGGCACGACCGCCAGCCGGCTCGCCCAGATGACGGGCACCGAAGGTTTCGCTCAGGCCCAGGCCCACGGCGCGCTTGATCAGGAATGCGGCGCCGAGCTTGGAGCCTTCGGAGACGAAGATCCAGCCCAGGGCTTCGGCCTTGCTCGGGTTGCGCACTGCGCCGGCTACCGGTGCCGGGACCTCGGTGTCCAGGTCTGCCAGGTCGGCCTTGGCCGCTTCGGCGCGGCAGCGCTCGGCCAGATCGGGGACGATCTTGATCAGCTCGGCATCGTTGTACAGCTCCACCAGCTCCGACTGGAACAGGTACTGGGCTACCACGAAGCGAGCGAAGGCACCCTGGGTTTCAAACGGTGCGTGGGCCTTGACCAGGGCGTCGAGCTTGGAATGGGGCTCGTGGGTGATCTGGTTCAGACGCTGGGAGCGCAGGTGATGACGCTGGGAGGAATCCTGGGAGGTCATGCAGATGTCCTTGAGAATGAGAGGCACTTAGTGACTAGACGAACAAGAAGACGCGACACAGTAAAAAATCCTCACTGCCCTGGATGAAAAAGAGCAGTGAGGCGGTATGGCGTCAGATATCCCACACCAGGTTGACCGAGAAGTTGCGGCCGGGCTGGGTCAGGCGGTCGAGGTTGGCGGGTGCGGTCTGCCCGGCTTCACCGACACTGTCGTAGCCGCGCACGTCATCCCAGTTCCAGTATTTCTTGTCGGTCAGGTTGTACAGGCCGGCGTTCACGGTCAGGTCGTCGGTGACCTTGTAGAAACCGCTGAGGTCGAGGATGCCGTAGCCCGGTGTCTTGAACTGGCCGCTGCTGGTGCGGCCATCCGGGGCCTTGAAGGTGCTGTTGTCGACCCGGTCCTTGCGTTTGACCAGGGTCCAGCTCAGCAGCGCGCCATAGTTGTCCTGGTCGTAGCCGAGGCCAAACACGCCCTTGAGCGGGTTGACGCTGTTGATCGGCTCGCCGTTGTCATTGTTGCGACCGTAGGCGTAGGCCAGCGAGCCGATGCTGTACAGGCCCTGTGGTGCACCGAAGGCATCGAGGTTGAGACGGCCCCTGGCTTCGGCGCCCTTGATGGTGGCGTGTTTGATGTTGTTGCTCTGGATCACCGATTGCAGCGCGCCGGCGGTGATGGCGTCTTCGTTGATGAAGTCGCGGTACTGGTTGTAGAACACCGAGACATCGAAGGAGCCGGCGTCGAAATTGCCTCGCAGGCCGGTTTCGTAACCTTTGCTGGTTTCTGGCTTGAGGTTGGAGTTGGGCTCGACGATGTACCCGGTGGTGATGTTTTCAAAGCGGCCGTAGAGCGCCTTGGCCGACGGCGTGCGGAAGCCCTCGGAGTACTGGCCGTAGGCGGTGTAGTGCTCGTCGAAGCTGTAGGTCAGGCCGAACTTGGGCGAAACCCGATGCCAGGTCTTCTTGTCGTCGCTGACCGGAAAGTTGCCGGTGGGGTTGGCGACATTGAGGAACTCCTGCGTCAGTTTCGGCTTGAGCTGGGTGTAGTCGTAGCGCAGGCCAGGGGTGAAGGTCCAGGCGTTCCAGCTGATCTGGTCCTGGGCGAACAGGCTGTAGGTGTTGATGGTCGGGTCCGGGAAGTCGCTGGACTTCTTTACGCTGTCGCCGGCGGAAGGGCTCGGCGCGCCAACCGCGGTGCAGCCGGCACCGACGGCCAGGCAGCTGGCGGTGCCATAGCGCGAGCCTGTGACTTTCTGCTGCTTGAGAGTGGTGCCGTAGGTCAACTGGTGATCGGTTTCACCCAGGGCGAAGGCCTTGTCCAACTGAGCGTCGAACACCCATTGTTTTTCCTGGTACAGGGTTTTCCGCTCGCGCTGCACGTCACGGGCCACCGGGCTGAAAATCGACACCGGGTTATAGCGTTCGGAGGTGGTCTGGTCGGTCTTGGCGATCTGGTAGTTCAGGCTCCACTTGATCCGATCGGCGATGGGCGACTCCAGGGCAAAGCTGTTTTCCAGGCCGAAGCGTTCGCGGCTGATGGTGTCGTTGCCGACGCGCGAGCGATACCAGTTCTGGCCAACACCATTGAGGAACAGGCCGCCCACCGCACTTTTCTGGTTGGTGTCGCGGTCGTCCTTGTACTTCTCGTAGGTCAGGCCCAGGCGTGCGTCGTCCGCATAGTTCCAGCCGAGCTTGGCCAGGACGTTGGTGGTGCGGGCGTCTTCCGGGTTGGCGGCAGTGCGGTTCAGACCGGTGCCGTTGTTGCTGCCATAGGACTCGGTTTCGTGGCCGTCGCGCTGGCTCAGGTGCAACAGGCCGTCGAAATCGCTGGCCCGGCCGGCGACAGTGGCGGATTTCAGCCAGCTTTCGTCCGCCGAGCTGTAGCCGGTCTTCAGGCGCGCACCAAAATCCTGGCCGGGCTTGATGATGTCGTCGGCGTCCAGGGTGTAGTAGCTGACCGCGCCACCGATGGCGCTGCTGCCGTAGAGCACCGAGGCCGGGCCACGGAGGATTTCCACGCGCTTGACGATTTCCGGGTCGACGTAGTTGCGGTTGGTCTTGGCATAAGGGCCGCTGAAGAAGTGATCCGGCACTTCCACGCCGTCCACCTGGGTGAGAATCCGGTCGCTGTCGATACCTCGGATGTTGTAGCCGCTGATACCGGCGCGCTGGCCTGCACCGCCCACCGAAACACCAGGCTCGTAACGCACCAGCTCCTTGATCGTGTTGACGTTCTGGCGGTCGAGTTCTTCCCGGGTCTGCACGCTCACGGTGCTGGGTACCGAGCTGATGTCCTGCTCCTGGCGGGTGGCGCTGATGGTCACTTGCTGCAGGTTCACCACGTTGGCGCCGCTGCGTTTCTCCAGAACGATGCTGTTGTTGCCCAGCTTGCGGTAGCTCAGGTTGGTGCCGCCGAGCAGCCGATCCAGGGCCTTTTCCGGCGGCAGCGAGCCGCGTACGCCGGGGGAGGCAACGCCGGCAGCCAGCTCGGCGGGCAGGCCCACTTGCCAGCCGGTGACTGCGGTAAAGGCATTGAGCGCCGAGACCAGCGGTTGTTGGGCAATGGCGAAGTTGTAGTTGCCCATGCGCTGGCTGGAAGGCGCCGGGGCATCGGCCGCCATGACAGGAGTGGCGTGAGCGCCGGCCAGCAGGATCGCCGCGGTGAGCAGCGACAGGGTGCAGTTCTGCAGGCGGGTACAGGGAACAGAGGATCGGCTGTTGAGGCGAGGGGACATCGAGAGCGCTCCGGGTCGCACGAATCTTATAGGTGCAGATACGCATTCAAAATGCGAATCAGTTGCATTGGCTATAACGAGACGTATGACCCATGGCTATCGCGTAAAAATAATTATTCTCAGTTGAGAATCACCAGCGCCGGGAATTCCGAGAGCTGCGCCGAGGTGATATGGGCCAGGGAGCGCAACACATCCAGGGGCTGGTCCAGGCGGTAGTTGCCGGTGACGGCAACATTCGCCAGCTGCTCGTTGTTATTGACGATCCAGCCCGGGTAATAACGTCGCAGTTCCGCCAGCACCTGGTTGAGGGGGCAGTTCTCGAACACCAGGCGACCCTCGACCCAGGCCAGGTCCTTGCCGGCATCGAGCTTGGCCGGGTGCTCAAAACCCTGAGGGCCAACGCGTACGCTTTCTCCGGCCTTCAGGCGAATGCGCTGGTCGGCATGGGTCGCCCGCAGGTCGATATCGCCGCGCTGCACCTGGACCTGGGCGACGCCGTCCAGATAGCGCACGGCAAAGGCGGTGTCGCGCACGCTGGCCCGGACCGGACCAGCGTCCAGTTCCAGGGGCAGGCCGAGCGTGGCCGGGATCTCAAAGAAGGCTTCGCCCTGGTACAGCCGGGCCACACGCTGGTGATCGTCGATCTGGCTGGAAAACGCCGAGTTGGTGTTGAGCAGGACCTTCGAGCCGTCTTCCAGTTGCAGGCGCTGGCGTTCACCGACCAGGGTCAGGTGGTCGGCCTGCAGGCGCAGGGGCAGGTTGCTGAAGCTGAACAGCCCCAGCACCAGCACCGCGGCAGTGGCCAGTGGCTTCCAATGAGGGCGCAGGCGGGCCAGGCGTGAAACCTTCGGCGCGGGGGTGGCCAGGGCCTGGGCACAGAGTGCCACTTGGGGGCCGTTCCAGATGGCCTGGGCCTTCTCGAAGGCCTGGGCATTGAGCGGTGAAGCCGCCAGCCACTGGTGAAACTGGCGCACTTGTTCCTCGTTCGGATGTTCCAGCTCGATCAGCCAATCCAGCGCCTGATCCATGGCAAGGGTGCTTGAGTGCGAGCCGGCAGGGTTGGGCGGCTCGGCGCTGTGAAAATCCGTCACGGGTGTTCCTCGGCGGCGTCTGTGCGCAGCTGTTTTTTCAAGAGAGAGCGAAAGCCGGCCAAGGTTAACAAAGGCCTGGGGCTGACGCAGTCATTCTGCTCAGCGGTTGAAACTCACTGGCCGTCGAGACGTTCGGCGACGCCGATGCAGATGGCCATGATCAGTTTCAATTCCTTTTGCACCGTGCTCAGCGAAACCCCGAGCTCATCGGCGATCTCCTGATAGCTGTGGCCGTGCAGGCGGCTGAGGATGAAGATCTGCTGCTGGCGCGGGCTGAGCTGGCCGAGGCTGAGGTTCAGGCGCTCCAGCAATTGTTCGGCGTGGGCGGCGTCTTCGGCGCTGCTGACGGGCGCGGCGACGTTCTCCACCACCTCCGCCGGCACATCTTCCATAAGGGTGCGGCCCTGGATGCGTCGCGCCCGCAGGTGGTCGAGCGCCAGGTTGCGTGCGGTCTGGAACACGAAAGGCTCAAGGTGGGTGATCGGTCGCTCGCTGAGCGCGCGGGTCACTCGCAGATAGGTTTCCTGCAGCAGGTCTTCGGCGGTGCTGTGGTTGTTGACCATCCGCTCCAGCGTTCGCAGCAGAGAAATTCGTTGAGTGAGGAAGACGTGGTTGAAGTGCGATTGACTCACAGCAAGGCCTGATCCATTTTTTGCAGCAGATGATAATGATTGTCATCTACGTCAATGGTCAAGCCTTGTGTGATTTTATCCCCGAGCGGCCAGGTACGCCTGGTAGTCGGGAATCCGGTGTTCGTGGGCCTGGCTCATCAGTGGGCTGCTGAGCAGGTAGTCGGCGCTGCACTCGTTGCAGGCCACGGGAATGTTCCATACCGCCGCCACGCGCAGCAGGGCTTTGATATCCGGATCGTGAGGCTGGGGTTCGAAGGGGTCCCAGAAGAACACCAGCAGGTCGACCCGCTGTTCGGCGATCTGCGCGCCCAACTGCTGATCGCCGCCCAGAGGGCCGCTGATCATGCTTTCCACCGGCAGTCCCAGGCGTTTGCTCAGCAGCAGCCCGGTGGTGCCGGTGGCCAGCAGTTCATGTTCGACCAGTCGTGACTTCTGTCGCTCGGCCCAGTCCAGCAGAAAGACCTTGCAGTGGTCGTGAGCGACCAGGGCGATGCGCTTGCGCGCCGCCATGGTCTTTTGCGTGAAACTGATACCGATCATCGACGAATATCCGTTTTATTCCGCGTTGCACAGGGCCAGGCAGTTATCCAGCATACGGTTGGAGAAGCCCCACTCGTTGTCGTACCAGGCCAGTACCTTGAGCAAGCGACCGCCGCTGACCTTGGTGTGGTTGGCGTCGAAGATCGACGACAGCGGGTTGTGATTGAAGTCGCTGGAGACCAGCGGCAGGGTGTTGTAGCCGAGGATCTTCGAATGCTGGCTGGCACTCTTGAGCAGGGCGTTGACCTCTTCGGCCGTGGTGTCGCGCTTGAGGGTCACGGTCAGGTCCACCAGGGATACGTTGATCACCGGTACCCGTACCGCCATGCCGGTCAGCTTGCCCGCCAGTTCCGGCAGTACCAGGCCGACGGCTTCAGCGGCGCCGGTCTTGCTCGGGATCATGTTCTGGGTGGCCGAGCGGGCGCGATAGGGGTCGCTGTGATAGACGTCGGTGAGGTTCTGGTCGTTGGTGTAGGCGTGGATGGTGGTCATCAGGCCGTTGTCGATCCCCAGCTCGCGATGCAGCACCTGGGCCACCGGGGCCAGGCAGTTGGTGGTGCACGAAGCGTTGGAAATGACCTGGTGCGACTGGCGCAGAATGTCGTGGTTGACCCCATAGACCACGGTGGCGTCGGCGCCTTTGGCCGGGGCCGAGATGATCACTTTGCGCGCGCCGGCAGTAAGATGGGCGGCAGCCTTGGCACGGTCGGTGAACAGGCCGGTGCATTCGAAGACCACGTCGATCTTTTCCGCGGCCCAGGGCAGTTCGGCCGGGTTGCGGATGGCGCTGACGGCGATGCGGTCGCCGTTGACGGTCAGGCTTTCCTGGTCGTGCTGGACTTCGGCGTCGAAAGTGCCGTGGACGGTGTCGTATTTCAGCAGGTGGGCATTGATCGCGCTGTCTCCCAGATCGTTGATGGCGACGATCTGCAGATCCTGACGATAGCCTTGGGTATAGAGTGCGCGCAGGACGTTACGGCCAATACGGCCAAAACCATTGATTGCGATTCGAAGAGTCATGTGCAAACGCCTGTCGTTAAATTTGTTGTTGGAATTACAAGATTATTCGCATAGAAATAGAAAACAAGCCTTTTTAGTGGCAATATTTTGTCTTATCTACAACGAGTGACCTGAATCAACTGGTCCAAATGGTCAGGAAAGTCCTCCGCCGTCCCTGGTTGGCGACGCTTCTGATCAGCATAGACAAACAGGTCGCCACATCCGTTAGCCTGGAGTTCTACACATGCATCCCCGCGTTCTTGAGGTCACCGAACGGCTTATTGCCCGCAGTCGCGCCACTCGCCAGGCCTATCTCGCTTTGATCCGGGGCGCCGCCAGCGACGGCCCGCAGCGGGGCAAGCTGCAGTGTGCGAACTTCGCCCATGGCGTGGCCGGTTGTGGCGCCGACGACAAACACAGCCTGCGGATGATGAACGCGGCCAATGTGGCAATTGTTTCGTCATATAACGACATGTTGTCGGCCCACCAGCCTTACGAACATTTCCCCGAGCAGATCAAGAAAGCCCTGCGGGAGATCGGTTCGGTGGGCCAGTTCGCTGGCGGCACCCCGGCCATGTGCGATGGCGTGACCCAGGGCGAGGCGGGCATGGAACTGAGCCTGCCGAGCCGTGAGGTGATTGCGCTGTCTACCGCAGTGGCGCTGTCCCACAACATGTTCGACGCCGCGCTGATGCTGGGGATCTGCGACAAGATCGTCCCGGGCCTGATGATGGGGGCCCTGCGCTTCGGTCATCTGCCGATGGTCTTCGTTCCGGGCGGGCCGATGGTGTCGGGGATTTCCAACAAGCAGAAGGCCGATGTGCGCCAGCGTTATGCCGAAGGCAAGGCCAGCCGCGAGGAGCTGCTGGAGTCGGAAATGAAGTCCTACCACAGTCCGGGCACCTGCACTTTCTACGGCACCGCCAACACCAACCAGTTGCTGATGGAAGTCATGGGCCTGCACTTGCCGGGCGCTTCGTTCATCAACCCCAACACGCCGCTGCGTGATGCGCTGACTTACGAAGCTGCGCAGCAGGTCACGCGCCTGACCAAGCAGAGCGGCAGCTTCATGCCCATCGGCGAAATCGTCGACGAGCGTTGCCTGGTCAACTCCATCGTTGCCCTGCACGCAACGGGCGGTTCCACCAACCACACTCTGCACATGCCAGCCATCGCCCAGGCGGCAGGTATCCAGTTGACCTGGCAGGACATGGCCGACCTGTCCGAGGTGGTGCCGACCCTGTCCCACGTCTATCCCAACGGCAAGGCCGACATCAACCACTTCCAGGCAGCGGGCGGCATGTCGTTCCTGATCCGCGAGCTGCTGGAAGCCGGCCTGCTCCACGAGGACGTCAATACCGTGGCCGGCCCCGGCCTGAGCCGCTACACCCAGGAGCCGTTCCTCGATAACGGCAAACTGGTATGGCGCGACGGCCCGATCGAAAGCCTCGACGAAAACATCCTGCGGCCGGTGGCTCGGGCCTTCTCCCCGGAAGGCGGCTTGCGGGTCATGGAAGGCAACCTCGGCCGCGGGGTGATGAAAGTCTCCGCGGTGGCTCCCGAGCATCAGGTCGTCGAAGCCCCGGCCGTGGTGTTCCAGGACCAGCAGGACCTGGCCGATGCCTTCAAGGCCGGACTGCTGGAGAAAGATTTCGTCGCGGTGATGCGCTTCCAGGGCCCGCGCTCCAACGGCATGCCCGAGCTGCACAAGATGACGCCCTTCCTCGGTGTGCTGCAGGACCGAGGCTTCAAGGTCGCGCTGGTCACCGACGGGCGTATGTCCGGCGCCTCGGGCAAGATCCCGGCGGCGATCCATGTCAGCCCGGAAGCCCAGGTGGGTGGGGCCCTGGCTCGGGTGCTGGATGGCGATATCATTCGTGTGGATGGCGTCAAGGGCACCCTTGAGCTTAAGGTGGACGCCGCAGAATTCGCAGCTCGCGAGCCGGCCAAGGGCCTGTTGGGCAACAACGTCGGTACCGGCCGCGAACTCTTCGCTTTCATGCGCATGGCCTTCAGCTCGGCAGAGCAGGGCGCCAGCGCCTTTACCTCTGCTCTGGAGACGCTTAATTGAAACTGGCCCTGGTCGGTGACATCGGTGGCACCAACGCGCGGTTCGCGTTGTGGAAGGACCAGCAACTGGACGCGATCCAGGTCCACGCAACGGCGGACTATCGCTGCCCGGAAGACGCCATCAAGGCGTACCTGCAAGACCAGGGCCTGGCCCTGGGTTCCATCGGTTCGGTATGCCTGTCGGTGGCCGGTCCGGTCAGCGGCGACGAGTTCCGCTTTACCAACAATCACTGGCGCCTGAGCCGCCAGGCGTTCTGCCAGACCTTGCAGGTGGAGCAGTTGCTGCTGGTCAACGACTTCTCGGCCATGGCCCTGGGCATGACCCGCTTGCAGCCCGATGAGTTTCGTGTGGTCTGCGAAGGAGTCGCCGAACCCTTGCGTCCGGCGGTGGTGATAGGGCCGGGCACTGGCCTCGGGGTGGGCACCCTGCTGAATTTCGGTGACGGCCGCTACATGGCCTTGCCGGGGGAGGGCGGCCATGTCGACCTGCCCTTGAGCAGCCCGCGAGAAACCCAACTGTGGCAGCACATTCACGATGAGATTGGCCATGTCAGCGCCGAGACCGCTCTGAGCGGCAGTGGATTGCCTCGGGTGTACCGGGCGATCTGCGCGGTGGACGGCCATGAGCCGCGCCTCGATACCCCGGAAGCCATCACCGCTGCCGGGCTGGCCGGCGACCCGATTGCCCGGGAAGTGCTGGAGCAGTTCAGCTGCTGGCTGGGGCGGGTGGCGGGCAACAATGTACTGACCACGGGCGCTCGGGGCGGGGTGTATATCGTCGGCGGGGTGATTCCCCGTTTCGCCGACTTCTTCATCCACAGCGGCTTTGCCAAGAGTTTTGCCGACAAGGGCTGCATGAGCGATTACTTCAAGGGCATCCCGGTGTGGCTGGTGACCGCGCCCTATTCCGGGCTGACCGGCGCCGGCGTGGCGTTGGAACAGGCCCAGGGTTGACGCCTGGCAGCAGGGTGTAGGAGCCGGCTTGCCGGCGAAGAGGCCGTAACAGGCCTCCCACCATCAGGCATAATCGCGCTCCCTGCCTAACAATAAGGACGGCCCCGGTGAGTTCAGTCAGTAAGTCGATTTTGTTGGTTGACGACGATCAGGAAATTCGCGAGCTGCTGGACACCTACCTCAGCCGCTGCGGTTTCCAGGTGCGCACCACCGCCGATGGCGCCAGCTTTCGCCAGGCCCTGAGCGAGGCGCCCAGCGACCTGGTGATCCTCGACGTGATGCTGCCCGACGAAGACGGCTTCAGCCTGTGCCGCTGGATTCGTCAGCATCCACGGCGCAGTCAGGTGCCGATCATCATGCTCACCGCCAGTTCCGACGAGGCCGACCGGGTCATCGGCCTGGAGCTGGGGGCCGACGACTATCTGGGCAAACCCTTCAGCCCCCGCGAACTGCAGGCACGGATCAAGGCCCTGCTGCGCCGCGCCCAGTTCGCTCAGGAGCGGGTTGCCGGCGAAGTGTTGTGCTTCGACGAGTGGCGCCTGGATGTGATCAGTCATCGGTTGTTTCATAACGACGGCGAGGAGGTGATCCTCTCCGGCGCCGACTTCGCCCTGCTCAAGCTGTTCCTCGACCACCCCCAGGAAATCCTCGATCGCGACACCATCGGCAACGCCACCCGCGGGCGCGACCTGATGCCCCTGGACCGCATCGTCGACATGGCCGTCAGCCGCCTGCGCCAGCGTCTGCGGGACACGGAAAAGCCGCCGCGGCTGATCCGTACCGTGCGTGGCAGTGGCTATCAATTGGCAGCCAATGTGGTTGCCGGCAATGGTCACTGAGGCGTTGCGCGGGGTATTGCGACGGGTGCCGATGCCCCGCTCTCTACTGGGGCGCATGCTCCTGCTGACCTTGCTGGCGGTGTTGTTTGCCCAGGCCCTGTCCAGCGTGATCTGGGTTTCACAATTGCGCGCCACCCAGCTCGAGGGCCTGGTGACCAGCGCCCGCAGCCTTGCGCACTCGATGACCGCCAGCGTCAGCTACCTGCGTTCGCTGCCGGTGGCTTATCGCCCCTTGGTGCTCGACCAATTGCGCAGCATGGGCGGTACTCGTTTTGTCGTGACCCTCAATGACAAGCCCCTGGGCATGCAGGTGCTGCCCGCCACCCCGCGTAAAGAGGCGGTATTGCAGGCGGTGGAGCAAGTGTTGCGCCAGTCCCTGGGCAACGACGCGGACATTTCCGTGACCTTTGTCAGCCCCGATGATCTGCGGATCTTCAATGGCGGCCTCAAACTCGACGAACTGCCCCGCTCCTGGGCCCATTACGCCCTGACCCTTGAGCCGGTGAACCCACCGGTGCTGGTGACCCAGATCCAGATGGCCCCGGGAGAATGGCTGTACATCGCCTCGCTCCTGCCCGAGCCCTACACCAGCCTCGAAGAACAGGGCCTGCCGGCGCAGCAAGTGTGGTTCATCCTTCTTACCAGCGGTTTTCTGCTGCTGTTCATCGGCCTGCTGGTGCACTGGCAGAGTCGGCCCCTCAAGCGCCTGGCCCGGGCGGCTCGGGACATGTCCCTGGGGGCGGATGTCGAGCCGGTAGCGGAGGGCGGCGGCAGTGAAGTGGTGGAGGTGGGCCGGGCCTTCAACAGCATGCGCGAACGCATCAGTCGCTACCTGACCGAGCGCAGCCAGCTGTTCAGCGCCATCTCCCATGACCTGCGCACCCCCATTACCCGCCTGCGCCTGCGGGTGGAACTGCTGGAGGACGAGCAACTGCAAACCAAGTTCGGTCGCGACCTGGACGAACTGGAGCTGCTGGTCAAAGGCGCGCTGCAATGCGTCAAGGACACCGACATCCACGAGAACATCGAACCGGTGGACCTCAATCAGGTACTCGACTGCCTGGTAGAGCCTTATCTGGCACCCAACGGCAATGGCCGCGTGACCCAGCAGGGCCGGGCCCTGGCTAGCTACCCGGGCAAGCCCCTGGCGCTCAAGCGCTGCATGGGCAACCTGATCGACAATGCCCTGAAGTACGGACAGAACGCTCACCTGCACATCGAAGACGACGACAGCGGCTTTGTCCTGCATGTCGACGACGAAGGCCCCGGCGTACCGGAGCAACGTCTGGAGCAAGTCTTCGAACCGCACTTCCGTCTTGCCGGCCAGCAGCAGGGCTACGGCCTGGGCCTGGGTATTGCGCGCAACATTGCCCACAGCCATGGCGGCGAAGTCAGCCTGCAGAACCTGCGCGAAGGCGGCCTGCGGGTAACCCTGTACCTGCCCCGGACCTTCGACTGACCTACCGGCCGGTGTAAGCGCTGGCTTGTGCAGGAAGCTGGCTTGCCAGCGAAGGCGTCCTT
The DNA here is from genome assembly GCF_045013505.1 of Pseudomonas sp. JDS08PS003. Classification (NCBI taxonomy): domain Bacteria; kingdom Pseudomonadati; phylum Pseudomonadota; class Gammaproteobacteria; order Pseudomonadales; family Pseudomonadaceae; genus Pseudomonas; species Pseudomonas sp. JDS08PS003. The sequence goes on along the minus strand of NZ_CP120724.1, from coordinate 5,592,075 downwards.
AAGGGCAGCACAGGAATCAAGGGCCTCTTCGCCGGCAAGCCGGCTCCTACGGGACTGAGAGTAATGTCACCGTTTGGTGACATTGTGCGGGCCCTTCGTTACCTGCGGTTGCCGGCGGCTTGATTAGACTCAAGCCTTCGATAAAAACAACAACAGGTCACCCATGGACTCTCTTCCCCTGCCGCTACGCAGTTGGCTGAACGCGCCCGCTCACCATTCCTGGCTCGCCGCCGAAGGCCTGCGCCTGCTGGATTTCGCCAAGGTTTCACGGCTCGCCGAAGGCTTCGGCAACCTCGATGCCCAGGGCTGCCTGCCCGTCGGCGCCCTGGCCGAAACCATGAACACCGCGCGCATGACCCACAGTTTTGCCATGGCCCATATCCAGGGCTTGCCGGGTTACGCTGGGCTGGTGGACCACGGCATCGCCGCCCTCATGGGCCCGTTGCGTGATGCCGAGCACGGTGGCTGGTTCGCCGTGGCCGGTCACGCGGATGGCAACAGCACCAAGGCCGCCTATCTGCATGCCTTTGTCGCCCTGGCCGCCAGCTCCGCAGTGGTGGCGCGGCGGCCCGGTGCCGAAGCCCTGCTCGCGGAGGCGATCCGGGTCATTGACGGGCATTTCTGGAGCGAGGAGGAGGGCGCCATGGGCGAGTCCTTCAACCGCGACTGGAGCGAGCAGGAAGCCTATCGCGGCGCCAACAGCAACATGCACGCCACCGAGGCCTTCCTGGCCCTGGCCGATGTCACCCAGGACCCGCGCTGGCTCAACCGCGCGCTGCGCATCGTCGAACGGCTGATCCATCAGCACGCCGCAGCCAATGACTTCATGGTGATCGAGCATTTCGATCCGTCCTGGCAGCCTGTGCGGGACTACAACCAGGCCTGCCCCGCCGACGGTTTCCGTCCCTTCGGCACCACGCCGGGCCACGGTTTCGAGTGGGCGCGCCTGCTGTTGCACCTGGAGGCATCGCGGGTCCAGGCCGGCATGTTGACTCCGGGTTGGCTGGCGCTGGATGCGCAGCGCTTGTTCGAGAGTAACTGTCGCTACGGCTGGGACGTGGACGGTGCCCCGGGCATTGTCTACACCCTGGACTGGGACAACCGGCCGGTGGTTCGCCAGCGTCTGCACTGGACTCACGCCGAGGCCAGCGCCGCCGCCAGCGCCTTGCTCAGGCGCACCGGCCAAGAGCAGTACGAGACCTGGTACCGGCTTTTCTGGGAGTTCTGCGAAGTGCATTTCATCGATCGCCAACAGGGTAGCTGGCATCACGAACTGGGCAGCGACAACCGCCCGGCCGCCGAAATCTGGGGCGGCAAGCCGGACCTCTATCACGCCTGGCAAGCCGTGCTGATTCCGCGTCTGCCCCTGGCGCCGAGCATGGCCTCGGCTTTGGCCCAAGCGTCTGTTCCGGGCCTTGTGTAACCATGTCGTGACATTTCCCCGTCGCTTCGTTACCCGAACGTTCGACTAGGCTGTTTAGACTCGTGTGCAGCGCAAGCACCAGACTTGCATGCATAACAACAAGAAAGGTACTTCAAATGAATGCGATTTCTCGCCTCGCCACTGTCATTTCCCTTGCCTCTCTGTTTCCCCTGAGTGCCCTCGCCGCCGATTCCAAAGGTTCCGTGGAAGTCGTCCACTGGTGGACTTCGGGTGGTGAAAAAGCCGCCGTCGATGTGCTCAAGGCCCAAGTGGAAAAAGACGGTTTCACCTGGAAGGACGGCGCCGTCGCCGGTGGTGGCGGTTCGACCGCGATGACCGTGCTGAAAAGCCGCGCCGTGGCCGGCAACCCACCGGGTGTGGCACAGATCAAGGGCCCGGACATCCAGGAGTGGGGCAGCACCGGCTTGCTCAGCACCGACACCCTCAAGGACGTGGCCAAGGCGGAAAACTGGGACGGCCTGCTGTCGTCCAAGGTGGCCAATACCGTCAAGTACGAAGGTGACTACGTCGCGGTGCCGGTGAACATCCACCGGGTCAACTGGCTGTGGATCAACCCTGAAGTGTTCAAGAAGGCCGGGATCGACAAGGCTCCGACCACCCTCGAAGAGTTCTATGCCGCTGGCGACAAGCTCAAGGCTGCGGGCTTCATTGCCCTGGCCCACGGAGGTCAGCCGTGGCAGGACAGCACCGTATTCGAAGATGTGGTGCTGTCGGTGATGGGCCCTGAGGGCTACAAGAAAGCCCTGGTGGACCTGGACCAGAAAACCCTCTCCGGCGCGCAAATGACCAAGGCCTTCACCGAGCTGAAGAAGATCACCGGCTACATGGACCCCAACCGCGCCGGGCGTGACTGGAACATCGCTGCCGCTGACGTGATCGGCGGCAAGGCCGGCATGCAGATGATGGGCGACTGGGCCAAGAGTGAATGGACGGCGGCGAAGAAAGTCGCCGGCAAGGACTACCAGTGCGTGCCGTTCCCGGGCACCGACAAGGCTTTCACCTACAACATCGACTCCCTGGCGGTGTTCAAGCTCAAGGCCGATCGCAAAGGTGATATCGCCGCTCAGCAAGACCTGGCCAAGGTCGCCCTGGGCAAGGACTTCCAGAAGGTCTTCAGCATCAACAAGGGCTCGATCCCGGTACGTACCGACATGCTCAATGCCATGAGTACCGAGGGCTTCGACTCCTGTGCGCAAGCCGCGGCCAAGGATTTCCTGGCCGACGAGAAGACCGGCGGCCTGCAGCCGAGCATGGCGCACAACATGGCCACTTCCCTGGCGGTGCAGGGCGCGATCTTCGACGTGGTGACCAACTTCATGAACGACAAGGATGCGGACCCGGCCAAGGCCAGTGCGCAACTGGCCTCGGCGGTCAAGGCCGCGCAGTAAGGTCCGGCGCCGCAGGTTCGCCTGCGGCCCGTTGTCCACCTCTCCCTGTGTAGGAGCCGGCTCGCCGGCGAAGCGCCGTGCCCGGTACATCGTGTCGTGCCGTTCGCTGGCGAGCCGGTTCCTGCAGGCAGAGGTTCCATTTCTTCAACCGGGTTATTGCGATGAGCTCTGTGGCGGTTTTCAGCAAGGCCTCACCCCTGGACGCACTGCAGCGCTGGCTGCCCAAGCTGGTGCTGGCGCCAAGCATGGTGATCGTGCTGGTGGGGTTCTATGGCTACATCATCTGGACGTTCATTCTGTCCTTTACCAATTCCAGCTTCATGCCGAGCTACAAGTGGGTCGGCCTGCAGCAGTACCTGCGCTTGATGGACAACGACCGCTGGTGGGTGGCGAGCAAGAACCTCGCGCTCTTTGGCGGCATGTTCATCGCCATCAGCCTGGTGCTGGGGGTGTTCCTGGCGGTGTTGCTGGACCAGCGCATCCGCAAGGAAGGCTTCATTCGCACCGTGTACCTGTACCCCATGGCACTGTCGATGATTGTTACCGGCACCGCCTGGAAGTGGCTGCTCAACCCTGGCCTGGGCCTGGACAAGATGCTCCGTGACTGGGGCTGGGAAGGCTTTCGCCTGGACTGGCTGGTGGATCAGGACCGGGTGGTCTATTGCCTGGTGATTGCCGCCGTGTGGCAGGCCTCGGGCTTTGTCATGGCGATGTTCCTGGCCGGCCTGCGGGGTGTCGACCAGTCGATCATCCGCGCTGCCCAGGTGGACGGTGCGAGCCTGCCGACCATCTACCTGAGGATCGTCCTGCCGAGCCTGCGCCCGGTGTTCTTCAGTGCCTTCATGATCCTCGCCCACATCGCCATCAAGAGCTTCGATCTGGTGGCGGCGATGACCGCGGGTGGCCCGGGCTACTCCTCCGATTTGCCGGCGATGTTCATGTATTCCTTTACCTTCAGCCGTGGCCAGATGGGCATCGGTTCCGCCAGTGCCATGCTGATGCTGGGGGCCGTGCTGACCATTCTGGTGCCGTACCTGTACTCCGAACTGCGAGGCAAGCGCCATGAATAACTCCCTCGCCAAGCCAACCCTGAATTTCAGTCGGATCGCCATCTACGCCACGCTGTTGCTGGCGGCGGCGGTGTACCTGATTCCGTTGGTGGTGATGCTGCTCACCAGCTTCAAGACCCCGGAAGACATCCGCACCGGCAACCTGCTGAGCTGGCCTCAGGTGGTGGACGGCATCGGCTGGATCAAGGCCTGGGACACCGTGGGCGGCTACTTCTGGAACTCGGTGAAGATCACCGTGCCGGCGGTACTGATCTCCACGTTCATCGGTGCAATGAACGGCTACGTGCTGTCGATGTGGCGCTTTCGCGGCTCCCAGCTGTTCTTCGGCCTGCTGCTGTTCGGCTGCTTCCTGCCGTTCCAGACCGTGCTGCTGCCGGCCTCGTTCACCCTTGGCAAGTTCGGCCTGGCCAACACCACCACCGGTCTGGTGCTGGTGCACGTGGTCTACGGCCTGGCCTTCACCACGCTGTTTTTCCGCAACTACTACGTGAGCATCCCCGATGCCCTGGTCAAGGCGGCGCGCCTGGACGGCGCCGGGTTCTTCACCATCTTCGGCAAGATCCTGCTGCCGATGTCGGTGCCGATCATCATGGTCTGCCTGATCTGGCAGTTCACCCAGATCTGGAACGACTTCCTGTTCGGCGTGGTGTTTGCCAGCGGCGACGCGCAACCGATCACCGTGGCCCTGAACAACCTGGTGAACACCAGCACTGGGGCCAAGGAATACAACGTTGATATGGCGGCGGCGATGATCGCCGGGCTGCCGACACTGCTGGTCTACATCTTCGCCGGCAAGTATTTCCTGCGCGGGCTGACGTCCGGCGCGGTCAAGGGGTAAAGCATGGCAACTCTCGAATTACGCAACGTCAACAAGACCTACGGTGCCGGCCTGCCGGACACCCTGAAGAACATCGAGCTGAAGATCGACGACGGTGAGTTCCTGATCCTCGTCGGCCCGTCCGGCTGCGGTAAATCCACCCTGATGAACTGCATCGCCGGGCTGGAGAACATCAGCGGCGGGGCGATCCTGGTGGATGATGCCGACATCAGCGGCATGAGCCCCAAGGACCGTGACATCGCCATGGTGTTCCAGTCCTACGCGCTGTACCCGACCATGAGCGTGCGCGACAACATTGCCTTCGGCCTGAAGATCCGCAAGATGCCCAGCGCCGAGATCGACGCGGAGGTGGCGCGGGTGGCCAAGCTGCTGCAGATCGAGCACCTGCTGACCCGCAAGCCGGGCCAGCTCTCCGGTGGCCAGCAGCAGCGGGTGGCTATGGGCCGGGCGCTGGCGCGGCGGCCGAAGATCTACCTGTTCGACGAACCGCTGTCCAACCTCGACGCCAAGCTGCGGGTCGAGATGCGCACCGAAATGAAACTGATGCACCAGCGCCTGAAGACCACCACGGTCTACGTCACCCACGATCAGATCGAAGCCATGACCCTGGGTGACAAGGTGGCGGTGATGAAGGACGGGATCATCCAGCAGTTCGGGACCCCGAAGCAGATCTACAACGACCCGGCCAACCTGTTCGTGGCGAGCTTTATCGGTTCGCCGCCGATGAACTTCATCCCCCTGCGCCTGCAACGCAAGGAAGGCCGCCTGCTGGCCCTGCTGGACAGTGGCCAGGCCCGTTGCGAGCTGCCTCTGGGTATGCAGGACGCGGGGCTTGAAGACCGTGAAGTGATCCTCGGCATTCGTCCGGAGCAGATTTCCCTGGCTCCCGCCGAAGCCAACGGTTTGCCGACCCTGCGCGCCGAGGTCCAGGTGATCGAGCCCACCGGTCCCGACACCCTGGTGTTCGTCACGCTCAATGGCACCAAGGTCTGCTGCCGCCTGGCTCCGGATCAGGCGCCCGAGGCCGGGGAAACCCTGACACTGCAGTTCGATCCGGCCCGAGTGCTGCTGTTCGATGCCCAGAGTGGCGAGCGCCTGGGAACGGCCGGCGCGCCTGTGTCCGAGCCCCGAAGCGGCAATGTGGCGCAGTTCAAGGGACGTTGAATCCGTGGCGGATGGCCTGTCATCCGTCGCACCCGCTGTAAACCGCGTTGGATAAATCGTTAATAACAATAAAGACGAGGATGTAGGGATGAAAAAGCAACACAGCAATACCCGGCTGCTTTGCCAGTTGTCAGCGGCTGCGGCATTGGTCCTGTCGGCCCATGCCATGGCTGACGAGGCGTTCAGCGCCGACTCCAAGTGGATGACCGGCGACTGGGGCGGTGAGCGCACCAAGCTGATCGAACAGGGGATCGACATCAAGGCCGACTACGTCGGTGAAATGGGCGCCAACCTGCATGGCGGCTACAACGACGACAAGACCGGGCGCTACAGCGACCAGTTCGGCCTCGGCGTGGCGTTCGATCTGCAGAAACTGCTGGGTTGGGACAACACCCAGGCCAAGATCCAACTGACCAACCGTAACGGTCAGAACATTTCCAACGACCGCATCGGCGACCCGCGTGCCGGCACCCTGAGCTCTTCCCAGGAGGTTTACGGTCGTGGCCATATGGTCCGTCTGACCCAACTGTGGATTCAGCACCAGTTCCTCGACGGCAAGCTGGACGTCAAGGCCGGTTACTTCGGCGAAGGCGAAGACTTCAACACCTTTCCCTGCGATTTCCAGAACCTGGCCTTCTGTGGCTCCCAGGTGGGCAACTGGGCCACCGGCATCTGGTACAACTGGCCGGTCAGCCAGGCGGCCCTGCGCATCAAGTACCACATCACTCCCGAGCTGTACGCGCAGATCGGCGCCTACAACCAGAACCCGTCGCAGTTGGAGCACGGCAACGGCTTCAAGCTCAGCGGCAGTGGTACCAAGGGCACCGTATTGCCGGTGGAACTGGTCTGGTCGCCCAAGCTCAACAGCCTGCCGGGCGAGTACCGCGTCGGTTACTACAAGAGCACGGCCGATGCCAATGATGTGCGCAAGGACGTCAACGGTCAGGATGCCGCGGACACGGGTGATGCCTATCGCGTGCACAACAGCAAGCACGGCTACTGGTTCGTCGGGCAGCAGCAACTCACCACGCACAATGGTGATGCTTCCCGTGGTCTGAACATCGCCGCCAACGCCACTTTCCATGACAAGGACACCAACGTCGTCGACAACTACCAGTCGTTGATGTTCGTGTACAAGGGGCCGTTCGATGCGCGTCCGAAGGATGACGTGGGCATCGGTTTTGCGCGTATCCACGTCAATGACGATGTGCGCAAGAACGCCCAGTTGATCAACGAGGACAACGGCATCAGCAACTATGACAATGCGCTGTACATGCCGCTGCGCGACACGGAATACAACTACGAGATCAACTACGGTTTCCACGTCACCAACTGGCTGACCGTGCGCCCCAACCTGCAGTACATCACTCACCCGGGCGGTGTGGATGAAGTGGATAACGCGTTGGTGGCCGGTCTGAAAATTCAGTCGGTGTTCTAGGGCTGTTGCGATAAGCTCCTTCTCTATGTGCGCATTTTGCGGATGGCCTGGGCCGTCCGCTTTTTTTTGTGGGGATGGCGCAGTCCCCCTGATGAATATCGAGACAGCAGTGATTTTCAGGACCGCGGCCCATGCATGAGCATCCGCTACAACGCTTTTTCAAATCCTTGCGCGAACGCCCGGTGTTCGCCTGGGAGCGCTATCAGCTGCGCGATGTGCTGGTGATCGATCATCCGCTGTGCCAGGCGGTGTTCAGTCGCCAGGGCGCACAGCTGCTGCACTTTCAGCCGGCCGGGCAGAAGCCCTGGCTGTGGTGCGCTGCGAAGTGGCCGCAAGTGGGGGCAATTCGCGGTGGGGTGCCGGTCTGCTGGCCCTGGTACGGGCGCCATCCCAGCGAAAATGCCTGGCCGTCCCACGGTTGGGCGCGGCTGTTGGACTGGAAGTTGCTGGACAGCAGCAGCGCTGACGACGGTGTGCGCCTGCACTGGCAATTGCAGTTGTGCGACTGGAAGGTCGACCTGCACGCGCACTTGGGGCAAAGCATGGATCTGCGTCTGAGCACCGAGCATCAGGACAGTGAACCTTGTCAGTTGAGTCAGGCTTTGCACGCCTACTGGCGTATTGGTGATGTCGGCGAGGTAGCGCTGTCTGGGCTTGATGGTGCCCAGGGGTACGACCAGTTGAACCGCCAGGTCTGTCAGCAGCAGGGCGAGTTGCGGGTCGAGGGCGGGTGCCAGCGGGTGTTCCAGCACGAAGGGGAGTTGCAGCTCAAGGATCACGCCTGGCAGCGTGAGTTATGCATTGATACCGGTGACGATGCTGACACCGTGGTCTGGCATCCCGGCACTCGGCCCTTGCTGGGGGTGAGCTGGAACGAGGTGTCGCGGTTCGTCTGTGTCGAAGCGGCTGCCGGGGGCACCGACAGCCTATGCCTGGCGCCGGGGGAGCAGGCGCACCTGAGTCTGCAGGCGCGCGCTGCGGTGTAGGAGCCGACTTGCCGGCGAACGGAACTACCTCAATTGAACTCGTCGCCCACCGGATAGCGGCTGGCGTTGAGGCTTTCCTTGATCTTGCGCAGGTGCGGCTGGAAGTCCACGCCGCGGCGCAGGGTCATGCCGGTGGCCAGCACATCAAGCACGGTGAGCTGGATGATCCGCGACGTCATCGGCATGTAGATGTCGGTGTCTTCCGGTAGCGGAATGTTCAGGCTCAAGGTACTGGCCTTGGCCAGCGGCGAGTTTTCCGCGGTCAGCCCCAGCACCGAAGCGCCGTTTTCTCGGGCAATGCGCGCCACTTCCACCAACTCCCGGGTACGGCCGGTGTAGGAAATGATCACGAACAATTCGCCGGTGTGGGCCACCGAGGCGATCATGCGCTGCATCAATACGTCGGCATGGGCCGTCACTGCCAGGTTGAAGCGGAAAAATTTGTGCAGTGCATCCATGGCCACCGGGGCCGAGGCACCGAGGCCGAAGAAGTGGATCTGCCGAGCCTGAATCAACAGGTCAACGGCCTTGCTGATCAGGTTCGGGTCCAGGGCCTGGCATGCGCTGTCCAGGGAGGCAATGGCACTGCCGAAGATCTTTTGTGTGTAGGCTTCCGGGTTGTCGTCGGCCTCTACGGCGCGGCTGACGTACGCGGCGCCGCTGGCCAGGCTCTGGGCCAGTTGCAGCTTGAGTTCCGGGTAACCGCTGACACCGAACGAGCGGCAGAAGCGATTGACCGTCGGCTCGCTGACCGAAGCGGCCTGGGCCAGCGCAGCGATGCTGAAGCGAGTCGCCTGCTGCGGGTTGAGCAGGATGACTTCAGCGACTTTACGTTCCGCCTTGTTCAGTTCTTCAAGGCGGTTCTGGATCTGCTCCAGAAGATTTCGCACTCGGTCCATTAAAGTTTCCTAGATCGGCTAGTCAGGCGCAGCGGCAGAGCCGCGACAAGCGCCTGCAATGCGAAGTTGAGAGGTGGCCTATCCTACTGATGGCCTGGATCGACCACCACCTGGAATCTGTATTTTGTAAAAATGTTGTGTTTATTACTACATTTTTCCTTGAGTGATGCCTTGAAAAAAGGTATTTGTAGCTTAACTTGATAAAAGAACAAACATCATGCCTTCGATAACGGTTGAACCCTGCACTTTTGCCTTGTTCGGCGCGCTGGGCGATCTGGCGCTGCGTAAGCTGTTTCCTGCCTTGTACCAACTCGATGCCGCCGGTCTGTTGCATGACGACACGCGGATTCTGGCCCTGGCCCGTGAGCCGGGCACCGAGCAAGAGCACCTGGCGAATATCGAAACCGAGCTGCGCAAGTACGTCGGCGACAAGGACATCGATAGCGCCGTCCTGCAGACTTTTCTCGCTCGCCTGAGCTACCTGCATGTGGACTTCCTCAAGGCCGAGGACTACGTGGCCCTGGCCGAGCGCGCTGGCAGCGAACAGCGCCTGATCGCCTACTTCGCCACCCCGGCGGCGGTGTATGGCGCGATCTGCGAGAACCTGTCCAGGGTCGGGCTCAACCAGCACACTCGCGTGGTCCTGGAAAAGCCCATTGGTTCGGACCTGGATTCGTCGCGCAAGGTCAACGACGCGGTGGCCCAGTTCTTCCCGGAAAATCGCATCTATCGGATCGACCACTATCTGGGCAAGGAGACGGTGCAGAACCTGATCGCCCTGCGTTTCGCCAACAGCCTGTTCGAAACCCAGTGGAACCAGAACTACATCTCCCACGTGGAAATCACCGTGGCCGAGAAGGTTGGCATCGAAGGCCGTTGGGGCTATTTCGACAAGGCCGGCCAGCTGCGGGACATGATCCAGAACCACTTGCTGCAGTTGCTGTGCCTGATCGCCATGGACCCGCCGGCCGACCTGTCCGCCGACAGCATCCGTGACGAGAAGGTCAAGGTGCTCAAGGCCCTGGCGCCCATCAGCCCGGAAGGCCTGACCACCCAGGTGGTGCGTGGCCAGTACATTGCCGGTCACAGCGAGGGCCAATCGGTTCCGGGTTACCTGGAGGAAGAAAACTCCAACACCCAGAGCGACACCGAAACCTTCGTTGCCCTGCGAGCCGATATCCGCAACTGGCGTTGGGCCGGAGTGCCGTTCTACCTGCGCACCGGCAAGCGCATGCCGCAGAAGCTGTCGCAGATCGTCATCCACTTCAAAGAGCCGTCGCACTATATCTTCGCCCCCGAGCAGCGCCTGCAGATCAGCAACAAGCTGATCATCCGCCTGCAACCGGACGAAGGTATTTCCCTGCGGGTGATGACCAAGGAACAAGGCCTGGACAAGGGCATGCAACTGCGCAGCGGTCCGTTGCAGCTGAATTTTTCCGATACCTATCGCAGTGCGCGGATTCCCGATGCCTACGAGCGGTTGTTGCTGGAAGTGATGCGCGGCAATCAGAACCTGTTTGTCCGCAAAGATGAAATCGAAGCCGCGTGGAAGTGGTGTGACCAGTTGATCGCCGGGTGGAAGAAATCCGGTGATGCACCCAAGCCCTATGCGGCCGGGTCCTGGGGGCCGATGAGCTCCATTGCACTGATCACGCGGGACGGGAGGTCTTGGTATGGCGATATCTGATTTGCAACTGCCGGCGGGTGTAGCAACCCACGAATTCCGCAGCCCGACCCTGTTGGCTGAAGGCCAGGCACTGAGAGTGGCCGAGCTGCTGCGCGAGGCTATTGCCGCCCGCGGCAACGCGACCCTGGTGGTGTCCGGTGGCCGTAGCCCGGTGGCGTTTTTCCAGGCCCTGGTGAAGCAGGAGCTGGACTGGTCCAAGGTGCTGATTACTCTGGCGGACGAGCGTTGGGTGCCGGTGGAACATGCCGACAGCAATGCCGGCCTGCTCAAGCGCTATCTGCTCCAGGGGCCGGTGGCCAAGGCCAGCTTCCTCAGCCTCTATAGCGCTGCGGCCAACCTGGAAGAAGCGGCGCGGCAGGCGGATCGTCTGTTGTCCGAGTTGCCGGGTATCGATGTGCTGGTGCTGGGCATGGGCGATGACGGTCATACCGCCTCGCTGTTCCCCAACAGCCCGAACCTGGCCGAAGCGCTTCTGGTCGATGGCACCCGTCGCTGCTGGCCAATGCTGGCACCGACCGTGCCCCATCAGCGCCTGAGCATGAGCCGGGCCTTGCTGGCGTCGGCCCGCAATCAGCTGTTGTCGATTTCCGGTCAGTCCAAGCTGACCACCCTGAGTGCCGCACTGGCCGGTGACGCTGTTGCCGAAATGCCGATTCGCGCCTTCCTGCAAACCCCGTTAGAGATTTACTGGTGCCCATGAGCCAAGGATCAGCCGCTATGACAAACCTACCCCCGACCGTTTCCATGGCGGACAAAGTTGCCCTGATCGACAGCCTCTGCGCCAAGGCGCGGATTCTGCCGGTGATCACCATTGCCCGTGAGCAGGATGTGCTGCCACTGGCAGACGCCCTGGCGGCAGGCGGCCTGACGGCCCTGGAAGTGACTCTGCGTTCGCAGTTCGGCCTCAAGGCCATCCAGATCCTGCGCGAGCAGCGTCCGGAACTGGTGACCGGTGCCGGCACCGTGCTCGATCCGCAGATGCTGGCAGCGGCCGAAGCGGCGGGTTCGCAGTTCATCGTCACCCCGGGCATCACCCGTGACCTGTTGCAGGCCAGTGTGGCCAGCCCGATCCCGCTGTTGCCGGGGATCAGCAATGCTTCCGGGATCATGGAGGGGTATGCCCTGGGTTATCGCCGCTTCAAGCTGTTCCCGGCTGAAGTCAGCGGTGGCGTGGCGGCGATCAAGGCCCTGGGCGGTCCGTTCGGCGAGGTGAAATTCTGCCCGACAGGCGGCGTCGGCCCGGCCAATATCAAGAGCTACATGGCCTTGAAGAATGTGATGTGCGTGGGCGGTAGCTGGATGCTCGATCCCGAGTGGATCAAGAACGGCGACTGGGCACGGATTCAAGAGTGCACGGCCGAGGCCCTGTCTCTGCTGGACTGAAGTCTTTACCCGATTCGTTGGTGTGTTCTACGGCTTTACGGTGCGCTTGGTCGGTGCACCGTTTTTTTTTGCCTGGAGAAAAACTCCCCCCTTCGCGCAAGGGGGAAGAGTCATGGGTTGGCCAATTCGCCCAGGGCTTCGATCAAGTGCTGGATATGCTCAATAGGTGTCACCAGCCCCGGGGTGATGCGGATGCAGGGGCCAAAACCGGCACCGGTGCGGGTCACGGCGAACAGGTTGTAGTCGCGCAGCAGGCGCTCCACCAGGGCTTGCTGGTTGGTGTGGCGGGTAAAGCGCAGGGCGCTGATGGCGCAGCACAGGCGCGGATCTTGCGGGGTCAGGATTTCGATCCCTGGCGTCTCGCGGACTGCTTCGGTCCAGGTCGCGCGCAGGTAGTTCAGGCGTGCGCCCTTGGCCGCGGAACCGCCCATGGCTCGATGTTCCTCGAACACCAGGGGCAAGGTCATCAGCGCCGGGATGTTGGGTGTGCTGTAGGGCGTTCGAGCCCGGATGTCGTCGGCGGGGAAGTGGAACTCGCCCATGTCCGGGTCGATATCCTCCAGGCGTTCCGGGTGGATATAGATAAAGCCCAGGCTCAGTGGCGCACCGATCCATTTGTGCAGGTTGAAGCCGGCAAAGGCGATGCCCAGCCGGGGCAGGTCGAATTCGATCTGCCCCAGGGCATGGGCACCGTCGAGAATGATGTCGACCTGGTGTTCCCGGGCGGCGGCGGCAATCGCCTGGACTGGCATGACCAGTCCGCTGCGATGGGTGACATAGGTCAGCGGCATCAGCTTGAGTCGCGGGTAACGTTCGAACGCGCTTTTATAGGTGTCGAGCAGGCTGTCAAAACTGGCAGGGTGCTGGTGCTCGATCTCTATCACTTCCACACCCCGGTGACGGGCCAGCCAGCGCATCGCGCTTTTCACCGTGTCGTACTCCAGGTCGCTGAGCAGCACCTGGTCGCCGGGTTGCAGGCGGTTGTAGTTGCGGATCAAGGATTGCAGGGCGTCGGAAGCACAGCGGGTGAGGGCCACGGCATTCTCCGGGGCTTCCAGTAGGTCTGCCAGTTGGTCACGGATCTGCAGGGCCTCGATCTGTTCGAAGCGCTGACGCACATGCACCGAGTTGCTGCGGTTCACCCACTGGATATTGTGTTGATACTCCTCGGCCACCTTGCGAGTCATGCGCCCGAAATAGCCGTTCTCCAGATTGATCGGTCCGGGGTCGATGTCGAATTGCCGGGCGATCGCGCGCCAATGGTCTTCGTCGTGGGCAAGCGTTGCTGCAGTCCTTGGCATGGTGGGCTCTTTTTCAGTGACGGGGCTTGGGTTTGCCGTGTTTGGCGCGCAGCGGGTCCAGCAGGTCGGACAGGCCGTTGTGATCGATCTCCTGCATCAGGGCCAGCAGGCCGCCAAGCTCGCCCTTGGGAAAGCCTTCGCGGGCGAACCAATTCAGATAGGGGCCGGGCAGGTCGGCCAGGATGCGGCCCTTGTACTTGCCGAAGGGCATTTCCCGGGTGATCAGCAGTTCAAGTGTCTCGGGGGTCATGGCGCAACTTTGTGTGATTCGAACGCCTTGGAAAATACAGGCATTCTGCATGCAGGCCAAATGACAGATCATGCAAATAACGCGGATACAGATTTTTCAATAAAAATTAAGTTATTGAAAATTAAGTAAAAAATATAAATTCAAAGTCTGGCATGGCGGGTGCAACGGTTAGCTCAGCAGTTAACTCAACTCTCCTAACCCGCAAGGAACCAGAAAATGACTGACTTGAATAAAGAAGCAATTTCGGTGCTCAACAGCCTGATCGAGACCAGTAAGGATGGTCAGGAGGGGTTCAAGACCTGTGCCGAAGACATCAAGCACCCAGAACTCAAGGCGCTGTTCATCAAGCGCTCCACCGATTGCGCTACAGCCGCGGCAGAACTGCAGTCCGTGGTGCGTTCCATGGGCGGCGATCCGGAAACCTCCACCAGCGTCAGCGGCGATCTGCACCGTCGTTGGGTCGACCTCAAGTCACTGGTGACCGGCAAGGATGAGGAGTCGGTGCTCAACGAGGCCGAGCGTGGTGAAGACCATGCCTTGAAGTCCTATAAAGAGGCGCTGGAGAAAATCAGCAAGCACAACCTGGTGGGTATTCGTGATGTGGTGGAGCGCCAGTACCACGGCGTGCAACGCAATCATGATCAGGTCAAAGCCTTGCGCAACCAGGCCCGTGCCCGTTCGTAACCGTTAAAGCCTGTCAAAAACGCCAGCCAGTCTGGCGTTTTTTTATGCCCACGATTTAGTGCTGGACGTGAATTAGTTAGCTAGCTAATAATTAGTTCGCGCCCACTCGTGGCGATCCCGACTATGGTTATTCAGTCCCACCGAGAGTCCTTGTTCTTGCCCATTACCTTGCAGGCCTTGCTTGCTCCCAGCCTTGCTGCCGTGCAGTTCGCGATCAAGACTCTGCTTGGTGGCGGCCTGGCGCTGTGGCTGGCGTTGCGTTGGGGCCTGGAGCAGCCGGCCTGGGCCCTGATGACTGCCTTCATCGTTGCCCAGCCGTTGTCCGGGATGGTGCTGCAGAAGGGCCTGGCACGGCTGCTGGGAACCCTGATTGGCACCCTCATGTCGGTGCTGTTCATGGGGCTGTTCGCCCAGACTCCCTGGCTGTTTCTGCTGGCCCTGGCGTTGTGGCTGGGCGTGTGCACCGCCAGTTCGACCCTGTTGCGCAGTGCCTGGTCCTACTCCTTTGTGCTGGCCGGCTACACCGTGGCGATCATTGCCTTGCCTGCCATCAGTCATCCTTTGGGGGTGTTCGATCAGGCGGTGGCCCGTTGCACGGAGATCTCCCTGGGGATCATCTGCGCCACTGCCAGCAGTGCCCTGATCTGGCCGATGCGGGTAGAGCGCCAACTGGCCGAGCAGGCCCGCAGCGCCTGGCAGAGTGGCATGCAGGCGGCCCGCGCGACCCTGACCGGCGATGCCCTGGCGCGCAAGGGCCTGCTGGAAATTCTCGGGCGCATCGTCGCCGTGGATTCCCAGCGTGAACACGCCTGGTTCGAAGGCCCTTTGGGGCGACAGCGCGCTCGGGCCATCAGCGGCCTGAGCCAGAAGCTGCTGATGCTGTTGCGGATTTCCCGTTCGGTGCGGCGCCAGTGGAAACAACTGGACGCCGACGAAGCCCGGCAACTCCAGCCCTGGATGGATCAGGTTCAGCAGGCCCTGGCGGCGGCCGACAAAGCTGATCTACAGGCGCTGCGTCCACGCCTGCAGGAGGCTTCCCATGATCTTCAGGTCAGTCCGGCGCAGAGCTTTTGCCTGGCGCGTTTTGCCTTGTTGCTGGACACCGCCCTGGCGGCAACCCATGCCCTGGGCGCGGTGCAGGAAGGGCGGGCGCCGGTGGAGCAACCGGCAACCCTGACTCCCCATCGTGATCTGTCGCTGGCCCTGGTATTCGGTGCCCGCAGTGCCTTGGCGTTTCTCACGGTGGCCAGCTTCTGGATGGCCACTGCCTGGCCTGCAGCCTCCGGGGCCATGCTCCTGACGTGCGTGGTCTGCAGCCTGTTCGCCAGCCGTGAGAACGGCGCGCAGATTGGCATGAGCTTCATGCGCGGAATCTTCCTGGCGATTCCGGCGGCGTTCCTGGTGGGGCAGATCCTCCTGCCTCAATGGAGCGGCTTTGCGATGTTGGCCATGGCCATGGGCGTGCCGCTGTTCTTCGGCGCCCTGGGCATGGCCAAGCCACAGATAGGCGCCACTGCCACTTCGTTCTGCCTGCATTTCATCGTGTTGATTTCGCCGATGAACCGCATGAGTTTCGATGTCGCCAGCTTCTTCAATAACGCCCAGGCCATGGTGCTGGGGGTGGGCGCTGCGGTCCTGGCCTTCCACCTGTTGATCCTGCGTAACCCGGCCTGGCATGGCCGGCGCCTGTTGGCGGCGACCCTGAGTGATCTGGTGCGTTTGACCCGGCGCAACCTGCGAGGCGCGGAAAGCTGGTTCGGCGGGCGCATGGCCGATCGCCTGCTGCAACTGGCCCGGCATTACCCGGAGTTGCCGGAGCCGGCCCGCAGTCGCTGGGACGATGGTCTGTTAGGCCTGGACATCGGCGATGAACTGATGCATTTGCGCCTGAGCCTGGCGGTGGCTCAGGTGCCGGTGAGTGCGGCGCAACGGGAGTATTTCGAGCAGTTGCAACGCATCCTCGAAGAGGGCCCGGCCGGTCGGCGCCAGGAAGCCCTGGCGGCGCCCAGTGCGGCCTTGCTCGAGGCTTTGGACCGGCAGCCACCCAGTGACGCGCTGAAGCTGGCCAAGGGTGCGGTGCTGCAATTGCAAAACAGCTGGCGCAGTTGGTGCCGGCAGCAGGAGGACAGTCATGGGGCTGCGTGAGTGGTCGTTGGGCGGGGTGCTGCTCAGCCCGTTCCTGATTTATGTGGTGCTGGCGCTGGTGGTCACTGGCGTCCTGCGGGTGCTGGTGCGGGTCACTGGGCTGGGGCGCTGGATCTGGCATGAAGCACTGTTCGATTGTGCCCTGTACGTCTGTGTGTTGACGGTGATCACTGTGGTCCTGGGACCTTTATGAGGAGTTGATTATGCGTACACCTGTACGTGTCGTGTTTACCCTGTGCCTGGTGGCGGTGGCGATCTTCGCCGGTTATCACCTGTGGCAGTACTACATGCTTACGCCCTGGACCCGGGATGCGCGGATTCGCGCCGACGTGGTGATCGTGGCCCCGGACGTATCCGGCTGGGTGCGCGAGCTCAAGGTGGCGGACAACCAGCAGGTGAAGGCCGGAGACTTGTTGTTGAGCATCGACCGCGACCGGTTCGAGGCGGCCCTGGAAAAGGCCCAGGCCGTGGTTCAGACCCGTCAGCAGCAGTTGAGTCTGCGCGAGCACGAGGCCAGTCGCCGTGCAGCCCTTGGTCCGCAGGCCATCAGCGCCGAGCTGCGGGAGAACGCCCAGATCAACGCCGGCATTGCCCGGGGTGAACTGCGTCAGGCCCAGGCCGAGGCCAAGGTCGCAGAACTCAATCTGGCCCGCAGTCAGGTGCACGCGCCCCGTAACGGACATATCACCAACCTGCGCCTGGCCGAGGGCAACTACGTCAATGCCGGGCAGCCAGTGATGGCACTGATCGATGATTCGACGTTCTACGTCCAGGCGTATTTCGAGGAAACCAAACTGCCGCGAATCCAGGTCGGCGACCCGGTAAAGGTCTGGCTGATGAGTGCCGGCGATGCCCTGCAGGGCCATGTGGAAAGCGTCAGCCGGGGGATCACCGACCGCAACGCCACCCCTGACGGGCAACTACTGGCGGAAGTGGAGCCGACCTTCAACTGGGTGCGCCTGGCCCAGCGGATCCCGGTGCGGATCAAACTGGACAAGGTGCCTGAAGGCATCAACCTGAGCGCCGGCATGACCGCCAGCGTGCAGGTCGAGGAGGGCAGCAAACGGTAGGAGCCGGCTTGCCGGCGAATGTACTGGCAAGCCATGACACGAGCAAAGCCTTCGCCGGCAAACCGACTCCTGCGGGATTGCGTGGGGCGGGGTTTAGCCGATGGTGATGGCCGGCAGGGTCGGCAGGGTCACGGTCTGTTGCTTGCGTGGGGCGAGGATCTCGGCTTCGCCGTCCACCACCAGCTCGTCGCGCTGGTTGAACACGCGGGTGGCGATGCGTACACGGAATTTCGGCAGTTTCTCGAGGATTTCCAGGCGTACGGTCAGGGTATCGCCAATCTTCACCGGCTTCTGGAAGCTCATCTGCTGGCCGATGTAGATGGTGCCCGGGCCAGGCAGTTCGCAGGCCACGGCGGCACTGATCAGGGCGCCACTGAACATGCCGTGGGCAATGCGCTCCTTGAACATGGTGGCGGCGGCGAACTCGGGATCCAGGTGCACCGGGTTGTGGTCGCCGGACATGGCGGCGAACAGCTGGATGTCACGCTCCTCGACGGTCTTGCTGTACTGGGCGGTCTGACCGACTTCCAGGGCTTCGTAAGGGGTGTTGGTAACCTGGGTCATGTTGCTGAAATCCTCTGACAGGTAGATGAACGCACTGACCGCGCCGTCGCTTACTCCGACCGGGGAGGCCGGCGGTGTTGCAGCGCTTGGTCCAGCCAGGCCAGTACGTCGTGGGTCACTTGATCACGGTTGCTTTCGTTGAACAGCTCATGACGTGCCTGCGGGTAGATATTGAGCTGCAGGCACTGGCTGCCGGCCTCGCGCAATGCGTTGGCCAGATCCTTGAGACGCTTGCCATCGCTCACCGGATCACATTCTCCACCCATGACCAACAATGGCAGGCCGGGATCGATCTGCGTCAGATTGGAAATCTTGCTGATTTGCTGCAGGCCACCCAGCAGGTCGATCCACAGCTGGTTGGTGCAGCGATAGCCGCACAGCGGGTCGTTCACGTACTTGTCGACTTCGTCCGGATCGCGGCTGAGCCAGTCGAAGGCCGTGCGATTGGGTTTGAAGGCCTTGTTGAAGGAGCCGAACGACAGCCACTCGATCAGTGCGCTGCGTCCCTGGCCGCCCTGGCGCCAGCGTTCGAGCCGCGCGATCAGGTTGGCGGCGCGGTACAGGGCCACCGGCTGGAAGTTCGAGCCGCTGAGAATCGCCCCGTGGAGGCTGGCGCTGTGATGTTGCAGGTAGGCCTGGGCGATGTAGCTGCCCATGCTGTGGCCCAGCAATACGATGGGCGTGCCGGGGTGTTGCTGGCCGATGTGCTGGTTGAGACTGGCCAGGTCGCCGACCACCTTGCTCCAGCCACCCTGGTCCGCATAGTGGCCGAGGACGCCGTGTTCCGCGGTTTTACCGTGGCCGCGCTGATCCGGGGCATAGATTCCATAACCCTCGGCGCACAGGGCAGTGGCCAGGCGGGCATAACGCCCGCTGTGCTCGGCCATGCCGTGGGACAGCAGGATCACCGCCTTGAGCGGACTCTCGGGCAGCCATAGGTTGACGAAGAGGCGTTGGTGATCACTCGTGGTCAACCAGAACGTGTCGTGGGTCATGGCGATTCCTTTGCACGAAGACGCTGCACTTTATAGCGTATCGCCGCGTGTGCGTCTGATTCGCCGGCCTGTTGGAAGCAAGATTCACAAAATTAATGACACACTTGCGCATATTTGCCTGAATCGCCATAGCTGCTAACGTCCGAGGAGCCCCGCCGCTGACAGCGTTACAGAGGCGGCCCGGACCGTTCAGGTAATGAGAGGACAAGAATAATGCAACCTGATTTCTGGAATGATAAACGCCCCGCCGGCGTCCCCAACGAGATTGACCTGGGGGCCTTCAAGTCGGTGATCGAGGTGTTTGAGCGTTCCTGCAAGAAATTTGCTGATCGCCCGGCCTTCAGCAATATGGGGGTGACCCTGACCTACGCCGAGCTGGAACGCTACAGCGCGGCCTTTGCCGGATATCTGCAAAGCCATACCGATCTGGTTCCGGGGGATCGTATTGCGGTGCAGATGCCCAACGTCCTGCAGTACCCGATCGCGGTCTTCGGTGCCCTGCGGGCCGGTCTGGTGGTGGTCAACACCAACCCGCTGTACACCGCCCGTGAGATGCGTCATCAGTTCAAGGATTCAGGAGCCCGGGCCCTGGTCTATCTGAATGTCTTCGGGCAGAAGGTCCAGGAAGTCCTGGGGGATACCGAGATCCAGTTCCTGATCGAGGCCAAGATGGGTGACCTGATGCCCACCGCCAAGGGCTGGTTGGTCAATACAGTGGTGGACAAGGTCAAGAAGATGGTTCCGGCCTATCACCTGCCTCAGGCCATTTCCTTCAAGAGTGCCCTGCGTCTGGGGCGTGGCCAGGGAATCAAGCCGCTGCAGGTGGGGCTCGATGATGTCGCCGTGCTGCAGTACACCGGCGGTACCACCGGTCTGGCCAAAGGCGCGATGCTGACCCACGGCAACCTGGTGGCCAACATGCAGCAGGCCCGGGCCTGCCTCGGCCAGCACGGGCCCGACGGTCATACCCAGTGGCGTGAAGGGCAGGAAGTGATGATCGCGCCGCTGCCGCTGTACCACATCTATGCCTTCACCGCGAACTGCATGTGCATGATGGTCACGGGCAACCACAACGTGCTGATCAGCAATCCGCGGGATATCGGTGCCTTTATCAAGGAACTGAAGAACTGGCGTTTTTCCGCCTTGCTGGGGCTCAACACGCTGTTCGTGGCCTTGATGGATCATCCGGAGTTCAAGAACCTGGACTTCTCCAACCTCAAGCTGACCAACTCCGGTGGCACCGCGCTGGTCAAGGCCACGGCTGAGCGCTGGCAGAAACTCACCGGCTGCCGGATCACCGAAGGTTACGGTCTTACCGAGACCTCGCCGGTAGCTTGTACCAACCCCTATGGCGACCGATCGCGCCTGGGCACCGTGGGCCTGCCCGTTCCGGGTACTACCCTGAAAGTCATCGACGACCAAGGGGTGGAGCAGCCGCTTGGCGAGCGTGGTGAGCTGTGCATCAAGGGGCCACAGATCATGAAGGGCTACTGGAACAAGCCGGAAGCCACGGCCGAAGTGCTGGATGCCGAGGGTTGGTTCAAGTCCGGCGATATTGCGGTGATCGATCCCGATGGTTTCGTGCGCATCGTCGATCGCAAGAAGGACATGATCATCGTCTCGGGTTTCAACGTTTACCCCAACGAGATCGAGGATGTGGTCATGGCTCACCCCAAGGTCGCCAACTGTGCGGTGATCGGGGTGCCGGACGAGCGTTCCGGCGAGGCGGTGAAGCTGTTTGTGGTGCCCCGTGAGGCGGGGGTCAGCCTTGAAGAGCTCAAGGCCTATTGCAAGGAGAATTTCACGGGTTACAAAGTGCCCAAGCACATCGTCCTGCGTGAGTCTCTGCCGATGACGCCTGTGGGCAAGATCCTGCGTCGCGAGCTGCGCGACATCGCCTGACCCTGGATTTCTACATCGCGGGCAAGCCTGTTGGCTCAACGGGCTTGCCCGCGATGCATTCATGGGGCGCAAAGCCCCGTGCCAGAGCGGAATTCAAGGTTGTAGAATTTTTACTCTAAAAATGACTATTAAATGGTCTTGAGTCAAAAATGTGACTATTCAGGCCTTCTTTGGCTCTAGGCGGCCTTTTCCAAAGCTGCTACTCTCGGCGCGCTTTGTGACTTCTCGGCCTAAGTAAAAGCCAGACTCACCAACAATAGACACCAATAAAAAACACAGACAAATAATAATCGCATCAAATGCGGTGATGAATTCGCGTTGCTGAGGAGTGGGCTTCCATGATCGAAGACTTTTGGAAGGATAAGTACCCAGCTGGGATTGCTGCCGATATCAATCCTGACGAGTATCCGAATATTCAGGCGGTGTTGAAGCAATCCTGCCAACGTTTCGCTAACAAACCGGCCTTTAGCAACCTCGGCAAGACAATCACTTACGGTGAGCTGTACGAACTGTCCGGGTCCTTTGCCGCGTACCTGCAACAGCATACCGATTTGCAGCCTGGCGATCGAATCGCCCTGCAATTGCCCAATCTGTTGCAATACCCGATTGCGGTATTCGGTGCTATCCGCGCCGGCCTGATCGTGGTCAACACCAACCCGCTGTATACCGCGCGGGAGATGGAGCACCAGTTCAACGACTCCGGAGCCAAAGCCCTGGTCTGCCTGGCCAACATGGCTCACCTGGCAGAGACCGTGGTCCCCAAGACCGGGGTCAAGCACGTGATCGTCACCGAAGTGGCGGACCTTTTGCCGACCTTCAAGCGTGTGCTGATCAACAGTGTGGTCAAGTACGTGAAGAAGATGGTACCGGCTTATCACCTGCCTCAGGCCGTCAAGTTCAATGATGTGCTGAGCAAGGGCCACGGCCAGCCAGTACAGGAAGCCAACCCTGCCAGCGGCGACGTGGCGGTTCTGCAATACACCGGCGGCACCACCGGCGTGGCCAAGGGCGCGATGCTGACCCACCGCAATCTGGTGGCCAACATGCTGCAGTGCAAGGCGCTGATGGGCTCCAACCTCAATGAAGGTTGCGAGATCCTCATCACTCCGCTGCCGCTGTACCACATCTATGCGTTCACCTTCCATTGCATGGCCATCATGCTCATGGGCAACCACAACATCCTGATCAGCAACCCGCGGGACCTGCCGGCGATGGTCAAGGAACTGTCGAAGTGGAAGTTCAGCGGTTTTGTCGGTCTTAACACGCTGTTCGTTGCCCTGTGCAACAACGAAGCGTTCCGTAAGCTGGATTTTTCCGCGCTCAAAGTCACCCTGTCCGGGGGCATGGCCCTGCAACTGGCGGCCGCCGAGCGTTGGAAGTCGGTCACCAATTGCCCGATCTGCGAAGGCTACGGCATGACCGAGACCAGTCCGGTGGCCACGGTCAACCCGATCCAGAACATCCAGATCGGTACCATCGGTATTCCGGTGCCTTCAACCCTGTGTCGGGTGATCAACGACGCCGGCGACGAGCTGCCCCTGGGGGAAGTGGGTGAACTGTGCGTGAAGGGCCCGCAGGTAATGAAGGGCTACTGGCAGCGTCAGGACGCCACTGACGAAGTCCTCAGCGAAGGCTGGTTGAAGACCGGTGACATCGCCCTGATTCAGCCGGATGGCTATATCCGCATCGTCGACCGCAAGAAGGACATGATCCTGGTCTCGGGTTTCAACGTGTACCCCAACGAGCTGGAAGACGTGTTGGCTTCCCTGCCGGGCGTCCTGCAGTGCGCGGCGATCGGCGTACCGGACGAAAAGTCCGGCGAGACCATCAAGATCTTCATTGTCGCCAAGCCAGGGGTCACCTTGACCAAGGAGCAGGTGATGGAACATATGCGCGCCAATGTCACCGGTTACAAGGTGCCCAAGGCGGTGGAGTTCCGCGATGCCCTGCCGACCACCAACGTCGGCAAGATCCTGCGTCGCGAGCTGCGGGATGAAGAGTTGAAGAAGCTCGGCTTGAAGAAATAATTCTCAGCCCCCATGAAAAAGCCCCGCCAGTGCGGGGCTTTTTCATGGGGCGTGAGTTGCGCCGGCTTACTGTTGGAACTGGGAGAAGTCCACGCCGGTGCCGGCCGGGCGCACGTCCTTGAGGAAGGAGTCCTTGTCGGCACTCAACTCCAGGCTCAGGGCGGCCTTGCGCTTGCCTTCATTGCGGATCACCAGGCCTTCCATCTTTTCCCGCAGGAATACGGTCGGCACTTTCAGGTGCAGCAACTGGTTGGTGTCCGGGGTGTGCAGGAGCAGGTGCACCCATTCGTACTGACCAATGGCCAGGCGGGTCACCAGGATATCGAACCACCAGATATTGCGATTGCGGTTCAGCTCCGCGAAATGGCAGTTGTTGACGCCCAGCACCGCACCGCCCAGTTCCTGGTTTCTACGGGCAATGGCCTGCTTTTTATCGAGTTTCATAACATTCCTACGGGGATTGGATCTTCAGTGCTTGGCCTGAACAGGTCGAGCATTCTCCCGGGTTGCCCGACAAACATAAAGGGCAACCTCGGGCCTGGGATGAAATGCCCGACGAAAAATAATTGAAACTCTGCGCAACGGCCACGAGTCAACCTTGGGTAACGACGTAAATCCTCTTTGTTCGATCAATGAATGTTCTACGGAGAAATACCATGGGCAGCACAGCGGATAAGGCAAAAGGTCTGGCCAACGAAGCCATCGGCAACGTCAAGCAAGGTGTCGGCAAGGCCACCGACAACACCAAGCTGCAGGCAGAGGGCAAGCTGCAGGAGAAGAAAGGCGAAGCCCAGCAAGCCCTTGGCAAGACCAAGGATGCAGTGAAAAAGACCATCGACAAGGCCTGAGTACGAGGCCCACGATGATGCACCGCAGCGGCCATCCACGGATGGCCGTTTTCATGTGTGCGCTGCTGTCGAGAACCCGTAATCAGCCCGTCCGAATGGTTGCGGTTCGCCAACTAGGCTAATTTGTTGTAGAAAACGCCCCCTGAGTCGCTATCGACTTCAACCTTTTTGCGGCGAAAGGAGACGCTATGATTTTTCCGGACCTCAAAGGTTTGCCCTTGCACCGTGTGCTGATCCGCACGGTCAATGAATTCATCGCGGACGAGATGTCCACCTATGCCTCGGCGCTGGCCTACCAGATGCTGTTCTCGCTGTTCCCCTTCATCCTGTTTCTTATTGCCCTGATCGGTTTCCTGCATCTGCCGGACTTCTTTACCTGGCTGCGCCTGCAATCGGAGCTGGTGCTGCCGCCCCAGGCCCTGGAGCAGGTGAATCCGGTGATCGATCAACTGCAACAGTCCAAGGGCGGATTACTCTCCGTGGGTATCGTCATCGCCCTGTGGACCGCCTCGGCGGGCGTGCGCCTGATGATGAGCGCAATGAACGCTGCCTACGATGTGGTCGAGGGCCGGCCGATCTGGAAGCGCTTCCCGCTGTCGGTGTTCTACACCGTGGGCATTGCCGGCATGCTTCTGGCCGCTGCGGCCCTGATGGTACTGGGGCCCCAGGTGATGACCTGGCTGGCCGGGCAGGTGGGCCTGGAAGAGTTCATCGTCACCTTGTGGACCATCCTGCGCTGGCCGGTGATCGTGCTGCTGATGATGGTGGCGGTGGCCCTGATGTATTACGTGATGCCCGATGTGAAGCAGAAGTTTCGCTTCATCACGCCGGGCTCGGTGCTGGCGGTGGTGGTATGGATTGTCGCGTCCCTGGGCTTTGCCTACTACGTGAAAACCTTCGCTAACTACAACGCCATGTATGGCAGTATCGGCGCGATCATCGTGTTGCTGCTGTACTTCTACATCTCTGCTGCTGTGCTGTTGCTGGGGGCGGAGATGAACGCGGTGATCGAACACATGTCGGCCGAAGGCAAGGAACCTGGCGAAAAGGACTTTGACGGGCCCGGCGATAAACAACACGTATCGGGACTGGGCCGGGACCACTCGCTCCATCCGACCACTGACGAAGCCTGAACATGATCCGTGAAATCCTCAAAATGGGCGATGAACGCCTACTGCGTATTGCGCCCCCGGTGCCGCCCGAGATGTTCGACAGCCCGGAGTTGTGGCAACTGATCGACGATATGTTCCAGACCATGGAAAGTGTCGGTGGCGTTGGCCTGGCAGCACCGCAGATCGGTGTCGATCTGCAACTGGTGATCTTCGGCTTCGAGCACAGCGAACGTTATCCGGAGGCGGAGGCAGTGCCTCAGACCATCCTCATCAATCCCTTGATCACGCCCTTGAGTCCGCAACTGGAAGAGGGCTGGGAGGGCTGTCTCTCGGTGCCAGGGCTGCGGGGCGCGGTGCAGCGCTACCAGCATATTCGCTATGAAGGCTTCAGCCCCAAGGGCGAGCCTATCGTGCGTGTGGCCTCGGGCTTTCATGCCCGGGTGGTGCAGCATGAATGCGATCACTTGATCGGGCGGTTGTACCCGTCGCGGATCACTGATTTCAGCAAGTTCGGTTTCACCGAGGTGCTGTTTCCCGAGCTCGATCCCAACACTGACGAGTAACGCCCAAGCCTACGGGCCCAGGCGGCCGCTGTCGGTCCCCATGGCCAGCAGCGGTTTGCTGCGTTGGTAGCGAGCCAGTCGTTCGGCCAGGGGCTGGGGTAATCGGGTATCGGTGGAAAAACTCATGCGCTGATACAAAGTTTCCAGGTCCGGGTGGCAGAACAGCCAGACCGGTCCTTCGACCTGCCTCAGGGCCTGCTCCACCAACTGCCCGGCCAGCCCTTGGCCGCGTCGCTCGGGGGCGACGTACAAACCCGTCAGCCAATGCCCCTGGGCCACCGGGGTCAGGCTCATCCCGGCGACGATCCCATCGTTCTTGACCACCCAGAGCTGACCTGCGGACGAGGCCCGCATGGGCGACTGGTGCTGGCGATAGAACTTGTTCAGCAAGGGGCGCGCGGCCTCGGCAAGGCGGCTGATCTGGAGGCTGGACATGGGCTTTCCGGGTTTGCAACAGGGAGCGGCAGATTATAAAGGAACCCCCGGCAGCTATAGGTGCTATACCTGAATCCTATCCCGCAACAGTGGAGTGAAGATCATGTCCAAAGGTATGAACGCCAAGAAAAATGCCAAGAAGAAACCGGCAAAGAGCGCTGACGAGAAACGCGCCGAGAAAAAGGCCAAGAAAACCGAAGTGAACATCTTCGGCCATTGATCAATTTGACGAAGCCCGCAACGCGGGCTTCGTTTTATCCCTTCTAAAATGGCAGGCGCGCGTTCTGTCTGCTCAGCGCGACTTCTCCATTTCTTGTACCGAACCTACGCCAGCTCTATTGCCAACGCCTCCCGCACCGCCGGCCGCTGCTCGACCCGAGCCTGGAACTTTACCAGCGCCGGCCAGGCTCCCAGATCGATGGCAAACAGCGCAGTCCAGCGCAGCACGGTGAACAGATAGGCATCGGCGATGCCGAACTGACCGCCTTGCAGATAATCCTGGCGCTCCAGGGTCTGCTCCAGCAGGGCAAAGCGTTTGAACAGCTTCTGCCGGAACACCTCCTTCACGCTGTCATCGAGCCCTGGGTTGAACAGCCAGCCCATGATCCCGTGAACTTCGCTGGTGATGAAGTTCAGGGTTTCCTGCAGGCGTACCCGTTGCCAGCTGCCATTGGCCGCCGCCAATCCGGCCTCGGGCTTGAGGTCGGCCAGGTATTGCAGGATTGCCGGGCCTTCGGTGAGCACTTCGCCGTTGTCCAGTTGCAGGGCGGCCACGTAGCCCTTGGGGTTGATGACGAGGAAATCCTGACCGTCGGCGGTGCGCTTGCTGCGATTGTCGACACGGATGGCGTCGAACGGCAGTTGCAGTTCCCGCAGTACGATATGGGAGGCCAGGGAGCAGGCTTGAGGGGCGTAGTAGAGTTTCATCGGCAGGTCTCTGGTGAGTGTTGGAGCCAGTGTCGGGGCGACACCTGCATGGGTAAAATTAATCTTTCAGAAAATCGCCATAAGGATAGCTACTGCCATGATGAACCTGATGCATTGGCGCCTGCTGGTGGCGATAGCCGAATGCGGCACCATCACCCGGGCCGCCGAGCAGGTGGGCATGACCCAGTCCGGGGCCAGTCAGGCCTTGGCCCAGATGGAAGACATGCTGGGCGTGCAACTGTTCATCCGTGAAAGCCGCCAGGCGCTGCCCACGGCAATCGGCCTACAGGTGCTGGAGCAGGCCCGGGTGATGCTCGGAGCCCTGGCCCAGGTTCGCCGGCAAGTGGACACGGCCCGGGGCATCCTCCAGGGCAGTTTGCGCCTGGCGGGCTTTCCCATGGTCCTGGCGAGCTTCCTGCCACCGGTGCTGCGACGTTTCAAGCAACTGCACCCGGGGATCGAGGTGGTGCAACTGGAGGTCAGCGACGATGAAGTCGAAGCCCTGTTGGAGGCGCAGTTGGTGGATCTGGGAGTGGTACTGAATCCGGCGCCCGAGCGTCGTTCGTGGGTGCTGGGTGTCGATTCGTGGGTGGCCGTGCTGCCTCAGGACCATCCTTGGCAGGCCCCGACCATCGAGCTTGAAGCCTTGCTGGCGCAGCCCTTTGTCCTGGCCACTGGCGGCTGCTCGGTGAATGCCCGCAGCCTGGCGGTCGAAGCCGGAATGCCGTTGGCAGATGTGCGGATCGAAGTGCGCGAGTGGAATAGCGCATTCAGCCTGGTGCGCGAACGCTTGGGGGTGACCCTGGTGCCGGAGAGTACCTTGCCGGAACAGCGCCAGGGATTGCGAGTGCTGCCTTTGAGTTGCCCGATCGAGCGGCAGTTCGCCCTGGTAGCGGCGCCGGGGCGGGAGTCACACGGGCTGGTTCAGGCCTTTGTACAGATGCTCGCTCGGGTCTAGTCGGCGAACTGTTCCTGGCGAGTCATATTTATGTCTTGCTTGATACTTTTCGTGAAGGCTGAGAAGCATTTAAAAGTTGTGAAAACAGACTGACTGGTGGCCTTGCATAGAGTCGGCGGCTGTCTATGCTCAATTGTGAAAAAGCGTATCGGGCGCTTTGTGAACCACGGTCTCGTGATGTTTTCAGCCTTATAACGGGTGTTTGTGGAATGTTCATCCGAGCACGAAATTGAATTCATGAATAAAGACGAGAGTGCGCAACTAGAGGCACCGCAGGATCAGGAGCATTTAATTAGATGGAGTTTCTTTTCTTTGTTAGGTCGGACCCGGCAACGGGTCATCAAGAAAAGGATGGCTTGATAAGAGCGTTGCAACATGGACTCTCCGATTAAACATCATTTATCACCTGACACTTCCTTTCTCACATGGAGAGAGGCGCTTGCCCTGTTTATGGAACGTTGTGGTGGCTCAGTTGAAAGACTAGAAACTTCCGTCAATCAAAAGACAGCGTTGAAGGTGATACAACCATGTTTAACCTACATCACAAGGCTGACCTGCTAGAGATCGAGCGCTTTAATTGTGCGTTGACCGAGGCCAATGCCAAGTTGGCGGCGATCAGCCATTCCATGGCGATGATCGAGTTCTCTCCCGATGGCATCGTGCTCGACGCCAACGATAATTTTTGCAAGGCCATGGGCTATTCCGTGGAGGAGATACGCGGCAAGCATCACCGGATCTTCTGCGAGGAAGAGTTCTATCGCAGTGAGGAGTACGCCAAGTTGTGGCGTGATCTGGGCCGGGGTGAACCTGTCAGCGGCACCTTCCTGCGGCTGAACAAGCGCGGCCAGGAGATCTGGCTCGAAGCCAGCTACATGCCGGTGTTCGATGCCGACCGTCGGGTCAGGAGTGTGATCAAGGTGGCCTCGGACATCTCCGAGCGCATCCATCTGGAACATGAAAACCAGAGCCTGCTGAACGCCATTGGCCGTTCCATGGCAATCATCGAATTCACCCCGGACGGCAAGATAGTTGCCGCCAACGACAACTTCCTCAAGACCATGCAGTACTCCCTGAACGAGATCCTCGGTCAGCACCACAGCATGTTCTGTCATCGCTCTGAAGCCGAGTCTTCGGAGTACAAGCAGTTCTGGGCCTCGTTGAACCGTGGCGAATACCACTCCCACCGTTTCGAGCGGGAAAACAAGTACGGCCAGACCGTGTTCCTCGAGGCTTCCTACAACCCGCTGTTCGACACCAAGGGCCGCTTGTACAAGGTGGTCAAGTTCGCCAGTGATATCACCCAGCAAGTGACTACCCTGCAATCCGCCGCCGAATCGGCCCACAGCACCTCGGTGCAGAATGATGCCTGCGCCCAGAAAGGGTCGGAGGTGGTGCAACAGACGGTGGAAATCATTCAGCAGATTTCCCACGACCTGAATGAAGCCGCCCGCAGCATCGATGCGGTCAGCAAACAGTCGGAGATCATCGGCACCATCGTCCAGACCATTCGCGGGATTGCCGACCAGACCAACCTGCTGGCGCTCAATGCGGCCATCGAGGCGGCCCGGGCCGGCGAGCATGGGCGGGGGTTTGCGGTGGTGGCGGACGAGGTGCGCAGCCTGGCGGCACGCACCAGCCAGGCAACGGTGGAGATCGTCGAGGTGGTGCGCAAGAACCACGACCTGTCCATGAGCGCGGTCACCAGCATGCAGTCGAGCCTGAGTCGCACCGGACTTGGGGTCGAGCTGGCCAATGAGGCGGGGGAGGTGATCCTGGAGATTCAGCAGGGCTCAAGGCATGTGGTGGATGCCATCAGCCAGTTCAACTCGACCTTGCAGTTGTAGTCGCGGTTTTACCTCGGACACAAAAAAGGGTTCCCATGGGAACCCTTTTTTGTTGTCACTGTTACAACGACGCGAGGAACTTCTCGTCGATCGGTTTGGCGCTGTTCTTGGCCTCTTTCTCTTCCTTGGCCAACTGCATCTTGTCTTGCAGGCGCTGGGCAATTTCCTGGTTGATCGTCAGTTGCCGCTCAGGTGGCAGGTTCTTCAGATCTTCTTCGGTCAGACCCATATCCTTGAGGATACTGTCACGCAGACGCTGTTCGGGCGTCTTGCTCATGTAGTCCTTGAACTCGCTCAGGGCACCGGTTTCCGTGGCGCTGTTGGCCTGTGGAGTGCTGGTGGCGGGCGGCGTGGCCTGGAGCAGGACACGGGTCTTGGCGAACGCTGCATTGACGTTGTCGTCCACGGTATTGCCTTGCAGGCTGGACTGGGACGTCGGCACGGTCACGGAGTTCTGGGCCTGCTGCAGCATGCCGCTGTACAGCGCGCTGGCGGCAGCGGTGGTCGGGTCCATATCGGTGCGCGAGGTGGGCTGCACCGAAACGGATTTCTGGGCGTTGACCAACATGATCGGGAACCTGTGTGAGAGAACTAGACTGAAGTTTTAGCAAGTTTCATGCCGATACTTTGGTCCATGAATATCAATGGGTTAGGAGAATAACTGTCGGCGGGTGGCCAGTAAGCGGACAAGTCTTGCCGCTTCCTGGCAATTGCCGCCCGCCTGTTTGCCGAGGGGGGGCGATCAGTGTCTCAGTAAGTGATGGGAATGCCGAAATGCTCCTGGAAGGCATCGTCCACCGGCTGGTACCCCAGGACCCGGGTGGTTTCGCTGAGGTCCAGGCGCTTGAAGCGGTTGTTGGATATGCCATGGCCGATCAGGTACTGCACCCCAGGGGTTTCCACCGCTCGCTGTAGCAGTTGCACGGCGTCCCGAGGGCTGAGCCAGGCGCTCAGGTCGCGGGTGGTGGTCAGTTCGTGGTGTTGCGGGTCCTCGAACGCACCAATGCGCAGGGCGATGCAGGACAGCCCGCGCCGGGCCGCATAAAAGGCGCACAGGGCTTCGCCATAGCATTTGCTCACGCCGTACAGGTTGGCCGGCATCACCGGCATGCCCGGGGTGATCTGCCGGTCCACCGGGTAGCCCTCGATGGTCTGGGCGCTGCTGGCGAACACCAGGCGCTGGCAACCAGCGTTCACTGCTGCCTCGAACAGGTAGGTGGTGGCGAGGATGTTGTTGGGCAGCAGTTCGTCGAAGCTGGCACTGGCGTGGGGGATGCCGGCCAGATGCACGATCACGTCGATCCCTGGCAGCAGGCGGCCGATGGCTTGCGGGTCATCGAGGTCCAGGCGTACGAAGCGGTGGGGGGCGGGGATGTCGAAGTCCGGTTCGACGCGGTCGGTGAGGGTGAAGCGATGGCGTTCCTGGGAACCCTGGAAAAACACTTTGCCGATCCTGCCGCAGGCGCCGGTCAGTAGTACGTTGAGTCCATCCATGTCGAGTCTCCGGTGGGCTGAGAAGGGGTGGCCTAGGGGGTGCCGTTGCGTCCATGCAGCAGGAAGCCTGGACGCAGGCTGAGGCGTTCGTAGTAGGCGGCCACAGCGGGGAAGTCCGGGTGTTCCATGGGGGTCATCTTCCAGCGATTGACCGAGAGGCCAAGGACGATGTCCGCCAGGCTGAAGGCTTCACCGAGCACATAGGCCCCGGTGCTTTCAAGCTGCTGTTCAAGAATTGCCATCTTGCCGTTCCAGGCCAGCAGGCTGGCGCCGATGCGCCGGCTGTCCTGGCAGTCTGGATGCTGGCGCACCAGGCCCATGAAGGCGTAGCTCCAGGCCGGATTGAGTTCGGTGGCCTGCCAGTCCATCCACTGTTCCACCAGGGCCCTGGCCCGCGGGGCGAGGGGCAGCAGGCCGCTGCCGGGATGCAGATTGGCCAGGTAGCGGCAAATGCTGTTGGACTCCCACAGGGCCCCGGCGTCATCGATCAGCACTGGGACCTGGGCGTTGGGGTTGAGGGCGAGAAATTCGGGACTGTGGGTCGACTGGAAGCCGCTGCCCCAATCTTCCTGCTGGTAGGAAAGGTCCAGCTCTTCACAGGTCCACAAGACTTTCCTGACGTTGATGGACGAGGCTTTACCGAGAATTCTATAGGGGGTTCCCATGACGCTTCCTTGTTCGTGGCACAGGTTGGCCATGGGAATCTATCAGTGAGCCAGGTTCTCGGCGACGGTCAAATTGCCTCCAGGGGTGTTTTGCTTGGCTTCAGGCCGGATCGGGCAGGGCCGAAGCCGGCAGACCGAAAACCCGGTCGAACAGCCAGTTGAAGGCGAAGGTGTAGCAGGGGATGAACAGGATCAGCGCCAGGTCCAGGAGGAAGGCCTGCACCAGGCTGATGTTCATCCACCAGGCGATGAGCGGGATCAGGAACACGATCAGGGTCAACTGGAAGCCCACGGCATGCGCGATGCGCCGTTTGACGGTGCGGGTGCGTGACGGCTGGCGGCTTTCCCAGCGTTCGAACAGGGTGGTGTAGATGAAGTTCCAGGTCACCGCGATGCTGGTGATGACCACGGCCAGCGGCCCGGTGCTGCTGGGGGATGTGCCGGACAGCAGGGCCAGGCCGAGGGCCGAGAAGGTCATGCCGAATACCTCGAACAGGGATACGTAGACCAGTTTGCGTTTGACGCCTTGCATGGAGACTCCTCGGTGTTGAATGTCAATGGCCAGGGCTGGACTGGCGCAGGGCGCGAAAGATAGCTTCAATGGCGATGACAGAAAAAGTCGGAAGCTTTCAGTTTTGCTGATAGGTTGCACCCATGAATTTCTCCAGTGACAGCATCCAGTTGTTTCTCGCCGTGCTCGAGCGCGGTTCCTTTTCTGCGGCGGCCCGCTCCTTGGGCAAGGTGCCTTCGGCGGTGAGCATGGGCATTGCCAACCTTGAGGCCGAACTGGGTTATGCCCTGTTTGATCGCAGCCATCGCGAGCCGGTGCCGACGCCCCTGGCCCTGTCTCTGGCGCCCCATGCGCGGCTGATCGCCGACCAGCTCAAGCAGTTGCAGGTGCACGCCATCGAGCTGTCCCTGGGCCTGGAGAGCAAGCTGTCGATCGCCGTGGTGGATGACATCGACAAGCAGCGAGTACTGGCCGCCATCAAGCTGATTGCCGAGCGCTATCCGCTGCTGGAGGTGGAGGTGCTCAGTGCCCCCCAGGATGATGTGCTGCAGCTGCTGCACAGTGGGCGGGTGAGTGTGGGCGTGGCTTTTGCCGGCTTGAGCGTGAATGCCCTGGAGTATTTCCAGTACATCGGCAGTGAGCGGGTGATTGCCTGTATCTCGCCGCGACATCCGGTGTTTGTGGCCAGCGATGGCTCGTTGTACCTGGAGGAGCTGATCCGGGTCCGTCAGGTCGTGGTGGCCAGTCGCGACCTGCCCATCAGCGATACCCGGCCCTTGGTGGGCGAGTCGCTGTGGCGCACCGACAGCCTGGCCATGGCCCTGCACATGGTGGAAGCCGGCATCGGCTGGGGCAATTTCCCCTTGTCAGTGATCCAGCCGCTGCTGGCGGCCGGGCGCCTGCAGCGGCTGAAGTTCAAGAACCTCGACAACGGTTTGTCATTGCCGGTGCATGGGGTGTGGCTGAAGAACCGGCCTCTGCAGAAGGGCGCGCTGGCCCTGGTGCAGTTGCTCAGTGGCGAAGATCCGGCGCTGGGACCGTTGTCCGGCCCCGGGGTTTAGCCCAGGGCCTGTTCACGCAACCAGCGCAGCAGGTGACCGGCCGCCGAGTCGTCGCTGATCGCCTGGGCGGACAACAGGTAATAGGCGCTGCCGTCGGCGACGAAGTCGAAAGGGGCGCAAAGCAATCCTCCAGCCAGATCATCGCGCACCAATTGCCAGGGGGCGATGGCCAGCCCCAGGCCCGCCACCGCCGCTTGCAGGCTGAAGTAGAAATGCTCGAAGACTTGCTCCTGGGGAGCCGGGGAAGCAGGCAGTTGCCGCCGTTGCAGCCACTGCTCCCAGGCTTGCGGCCTGGTGGCGCTGTGCAGGCGCGGGGCCTGTTCCAGCAAGGTCGGCTGGCCGCTTGGCGAAGGGGCCCAGTCAGGCTGTTTGTCCGGTCGGCAGACGGGGCCAATGGCTTCGTCGAACAGCCAGTGAGCCTGGGTTTCGTCGTTCCAGGCGAAATCGTTGCGGCGAATCGCCAGGTCGATGCCAGTGTTGAACGAGAAAGGCCCGCCGCCGGCCAGCAACTGGATCGATATCTCCGGGTGGGCGGCCTGGAACGCCGGCAGGCGTGGGATCAGCCAGCGCATCAGCAGGGTCGGTTCGCAGGACAGCACCAGCGGCGCCTCGGGGTTCGGTGCCCGCAGGCGGCTGGCAGTGTTCTCGATCAGGTCCAGGGCCTGGGTCACGCTGTGCAGCAGTTCGGCTCCGGCCGGCGTCAGAAATACCCGATGGCTGCGGCGTTCGAACAACGCCGTGCCCAGGTCCTCTTCCAGGGCGCGCACGGCGCGGCTGATGGCGCCATGGGTCAGGTGCAGAGCGGTGCCGGCCCGGGTGAAGCTTTCCAGGCGTGCCGCCGCTTCGAAGCAGCGCAAGGCGCTGAGGGGAGGCAGGCGACGGCGTGATGTCTGTGAGTTTTTATCACTGAGAGTGTCAGTTTTCATCGTTGGCTGTTCCCGTGCCGATCCCCATACAGTAGCGCCTGATTCTATAACCAAGGCGTATGCAACGTGACTGAACTGTTAGTCGTAATCACCATCACCATTCTGGCGGTGCTCAGTCCCGGAGCCGATTTTGCCTTGGTGACGCGCAACAGCCTGATGCTCTCGCGCCGCCACGGCGTGTTCACCGCCCTGGGGATCGGGCTTGGGGTCATGCTGCATATCGGCTACAGCCTACTGGGGGTGGGGGTGCTGTTGCAGCAGTCGCTGCTGTGGTTCACCGGGCTGAAGATTGCCGGGGCGGTTTATCTGATCTATCTGGGGGTCAAGCTGTTGCGCGGTTCTGACCAGGGGCCGCAAGAGGCAGGGACGGCGAGTCTCGAGATATCGTCCTGGGCGGCTCTGCGCAGCGGCTTTCTGACCAATGCGCTGAACCCCAAGACGATGATTTTCGTTCTCAGCCTGTTTATGCAGGTGATCCAGCCGGGCACGGTGTTGCCGGTGCAGATCGGCTACGGCGCAATCATTGTCCTGGCCCACGTATTGTGGTTCGTGGCGGTGGCGCTGTTTTTCTCGGCACCGGCCATAGCCAGGCGATTGTTGGGGTACAAGCGCCGTATCGATCAGGTATTCGGTGTGGTGCTGGTGGGGTTCGGGCTGTTGCTCAGTGTCCTGAGCATGCAGCCCTGAAACGCCTCAGGTGCTTTCCCGTACCCGCAGCTCGAAGCCCATGTCCACCACGGGCTCGGCCACGCTGTTGCCGGCCAGCAGGGTCAGCATCTGCTCGGCTGCGCGGCGGCCAATGGCTTCCCTTGGGGTGCTGATGCTGCTCAGGCGCGGCACCATGTGCTCCGAGGACGGTAGGTCGTTGAAACCCAGCACCGCGACTTGTTCCGGGACCTTGATCCCGCAGCGCATGGCTTCCAGTAGCGCGCCCTGGGCCAGGTCGTCGTTGCCGAAGAAGATGGCGTCGACCTGCGGCTGGCTCTGCATCAGTTGCAGGAACAGTTCGCCGCCCAGGCCCACGGAGGATGGGCGAGGGGTCAGCAGTTCCAGATCGGGGTTGTACAGCCCGGCCTCTTGCAGGGCGCGACGGAAACCTTCGCCCCGCAGCAGGGTGCGTTGATCCAGTTGTGCGCCGACGTAGGCCAGGTGCTTGCGGCCACGGGAAATCAGATGCTGGGCGGCGGTCTCGCCGGCGTTCAACTGGGAAAAGCCCACGCAGTTGAGTCCGGCACCGGAGTCCAGGTCCATCATGTAAACGCAGGGGATGTTGTTGGCCTCGATCATCCGCCGGGCGCTCTCGGTACGGTCGAAACCGGTCAGCAGCAGACCCCGGGGCTGGTAGGTCATGTAGTTGCGTAGCAGGTTCTCTTCTTCATCCCTGGAGTAGTGGTAGTTGCCAATCAACACTTCGAAGCCCTTGGGTCGCAGGACCTGATGAATGGCTTCCAGGGTTTCGATGAACAGCAGGTTGGACAGCGACGGCACCAACACCACCACCGATTGGCTCTGGGCCGAGGCCAGGGCGCGGGCGGCGGAGTTGACCACGTAGTTCAACTCCAGCGCGGCCTTTTGCACCTTTTCCACCAGTTCGGTGGCCACGCTGCTGACACCGCGCAGGGCGCGTGAGGCGGTGATCGGACTGACACCGGCCAGTCGTGCCACTTCGTTGAGGGTAGGGCGCCCCGTGGTACGGGAGTTTTTATCGTTTTTATGAGTGGTCATCAGACGGCTTGCCAAACAAAATTCAAGTCACTAAGGTAGCGCTGTCCTGAAACAGCTGCAATGCGTGAGCGAGGTGTGCCTGACCCTCGCTCTTTGGTTTGGCGGACTATATAAGCGGCAACCCACAAAAATGACAAGAAGGCGTCGGCAGACACTGTTTTTGTACTAGAACTAGAACTAGCGAAGGTAGCGCTGTCTGCGCGCTGAGGTGTTACATGAGTCAATCTATTACCGCCCTGGTCATCATGGGTGTTGCCGGCTGTGGCAAATCCAGCGTCAGTCAGGCCCTGTGCCAGCGCAGCGGCGCCACGGCCATTGAAGGCGATACGTTCCACCCTGCCGCCAATATTGCCAAGATGAGCGCCGGCATTCCCCTCGACGACGACGACCGTGCCGGCTGGCTAGACAGCCTCTGCGATGAATTGCGTCGTACCCTGGCCGCCGGTCAGCGTCCGGTACTGACCTGCTCGGCCCTGAAGCGCAAGTACCGCGAGCGCCTGCGCGCCGCCACCCCCGGCCTGGGCTTTATCTTCCTCGAACTGACACCAGCAGTGGCCGCCGATCGCGTGGCACACCGGCCGGGGCATTTCATGCCTTCGACTCTGATCGACAGTCAGTTCGCCACCCTCGAATCCCCCGTGGGGGAGCCGCTCACCCTGGCCCTGGATGCCAGCACCCTGAGCGTCCAGCGCCTGGCCGAACTGGCCAACCAATGGTGGCTGGAGCATGGCCTTGAACCTTCACATTAAGTGCTGGCTCGAAATAGGTAGCGCTATCCCACTCGGCCCTTGTTTTTAACGCTTTAATAAAAACAACAAACCGGAGGCAATCCCATGTTTGGCATGTCCCAAGAGACCTATCTGCTGGTTGATGCAGTGGTCACTATCATCGGCCTGATCGTACTGATCACCCGATTCAAGCTGCATCCCTTTATTGCCCTGACCATCGCTGCGGGGTTCCTCGGCCTGACGTCGGGCATGCCGGTGGACAAGATCATCAAGGCGTTCCAGGACGGTTTTGGTGGCGTGCTCGGTTTTGTCGGCATCATCCTGGCCCTGGGTACCATGCTCGGCAAGATGATGGCCGAGTCCGGCGGCGCCGATCAGATCGCCCAGACCCTGATCCGTTCGTTCGGCAAGGAGCGGGTGCAGTGGGCGATGATGTTCGCCGCGTTCCTGGTGGGCATCCCGCTGTTCTTCGAGATCGGCTTCGTGCTGCTGATCCCGCTGGTGTTCATTGTGGCCCGGCGCACCGGGGTGTCGCTGATCAAGATCGGCATTCCTCTGCTGGCCGGCCTCTCGGCGGTCCATGGCCTGGTGCCACCGCATCCGGGGCCACTGCTGGCCATCGGCGTGTTCGGCGCCGACATTGGCAAAACCATTCTTTACGGCCTGATCGTTGCCCTGCCGACCGCCATCATTGCCGGTCCGATCTACGGCACCTTCATCGCCAAATACATCCCGGGTCATCCGTCCCAGGAGCTGGTCGACCAGTTGGCCCGTGAAAATACCTCGCAGAACCTGCCGAGCTTCAGCGTGACTTTGCTGACCGTGCTACTGCCGGTGTTCCTGATGCTGCTCAAGACCTTCGCCGACGTGGCGCTGCCGGACGGGCATTTCTTCCGCATCTGGATGGACATGATCGGCCACCCGATCAGTGCCTTGCTGCTGGCCTTGCTGCTGTCGCTCTACACCTTTGGCTACAAGCAGGGCATCGGCTCCAAACAGATCCTCGGCCTGCTCGACGCCAGCCTGGCGCCTACGGCCGCGATCATCCTGATCATCGGTGCCGGCGGCGGCTTCAAGCAGATGCTGGTGACCAGCGGCGTGGGCGATGTGATCGGTCATATGGCGGTCAACGCGCAGATCTCGCCGATCCTCCTGGCGTGGCTGGTGGCGGCGGTGATTCGTATTGCCACCGGTTCGGCCACTGTGGCGACCATCACGGGCGCGGGCATCGTGGTGCCGGTGGTGGGGATGATCCCCGGGGTCAACCGCGAACTGCTGGTGCTGGCCACCGGCGCCGGCTCGCTGATCCTGTCCCACGTCAACGACGCCGGATTCTGGCTGGTGAAGCAGTACTTCAACATGACCGTAGCCGAGACCTTCAAGACCTGGACGGCGATGGAGACCATCCTCTCGGTGGTGGGGCTGATCTTTATCCTGCTGTTGTCGTTGGTGGTTTAAACGGCTTCGCCGGCAAGCCGGCTCCTGCAGGGAGCAGGTTGTCGGTGAAACGCGAGTGCAAAAAAACCGCATCACTGCGGTTTTTTTGTGGCTGAAAGCATCTCAGCTTTTCTGCACCAGCCCGTCGGCGCGGAACATGCCGCGAATACCACGCACCGCTTGGCGAATCCGGTCCTGGTTCTCGATCAACGCAAAGCGCACATGATCGTCGCCGTATTCACCGAAACCCACCCCCGGGGACACGCAGACCTTGGCTTCGGCCAGCAGCTTCTTGGCGAACTCCAGGGAGCCCAGGTGCGCGTAGGCCTCGGGAATCTTGGCCCAGACGTACATCGAGGCCTTGGGGTTCTCCACCATCCAGCCCAGCTCATGCAGGCCCTTGACCAGCACGTTGCGCCGTTGCCGGTACTGCTCGGCAATGTCGCGTACGCACTGTTGGTCGCCTTCAAGTGCCGCGATTGCTGCTACCTGCAGCGGGGTGAAGGTGCCGTAGTCGTGGTAGCTCTTGATCCGCGCCAGGGCGCTGACCAGCTCCGGGTTGCCCACCATGAAGCCAATACGCCAGCCAGCCATGTTGTAGCTCTTGGACAGGGTGAAGAACTCCACCGCGATGTCCTTGGCCCCGGGCACTTGCATGATCGACGGGGCTTTCCAGCCGTCGTAGACGATGTCGGCGTAGGCCAGGTCGTGGATCACCAGCACGTCGTACTGCTTGGCCAGGGCGATCACCCGTTCGAAGAAGTCCAGCTCCACGCATTGGGCGGTGGGGTTGGAGGGAAAGCCGAGGATCATCATTTTCGGCTTGGGGATCGAACCGCGAATGGCCCGCTCCAGCTCGGCGAAGAAGTCCACCCCGGGCACCAGCGGCACCGAGCGCACCTGGGCGCCGGCGATCACCGCGCCGTAGATGTGGATCGGGTAGCTGGGGTTGGGCACCAGCACCGTGTCGCCCTGGTCCAGGGTGGCGAGCATCAGGTGCGCCAGGCCTTCCTTGGAACCGATGGTGACGATGGCTTCGCTTTCCGGGTCGATATCGACCTCGTAGCGATCCTTGTACCAACGGGAAATCGCCCGGCGCAGCCGTGGAATGCCTTTGGAGGTGGAGTAGCCGTGGGTGTCCTCACGCTGGGCAACGGTAACCAGTTTTTCGACGATGTGCGGCGGAGTCGCGCCGTCGGGGTTGCCCATGCTCAAGTCGATGATGTCTTCGCCGCGCCGACGCGCAGCCATCTTCAGCTCGGCAGTGATATTGAAAACGTAAGGGGGGAGACGATCGATGCGCGCAAAGCGGCGCGGCGAACCTTGTTCGGCCATTGTTGCCTCGAAAAGACGTAAGCGCCCGGAACCGTCCGAGCGACGTTGGCCACTGCGGTGGCCTGCGGGGCAGACGATAAAGGCGCTGGCGCGGGCTTGTCCAGAGGAGCGGAAAAATATTTTTGCGCTCCGGGCGGTTTGCCGGGCTGTCGGGTTTGCCGCTATAACGTGCACGCTTTTTGCCTGCAAGGACGGCGCCCGGCCTCTGCCTGATCCGTTCCGGCGGATCTGACGCCGCGCGGCAGCTCTTCGAACAACAGCGTCAAACGGGATGAATGATGGAGTTTACCAGCGGCTTTTTGCTGAGCCTTTCGCTGTGCCTGGACATCGGCGTGGCCAATATCGCGATGATCACCCTGGCCATGCAGCGCGGCTATTTTCAGGGCTTTTGCCTGGGCCTCGGGACCTGCGTCGGAGACTTGATTTATGCGCTGCTGGCCCTGGCCGGAATGACCGTGCTGCTGCAGTACGAAACGGTGCGCTGGGTGCTGTGGATCGGTGGTTCGGCGCTGCTGGTGTATTTCGCGGCGAAGATGATTTATGCCGCCATTCATCACAGCGCGACATTGGCCACGGCTGGGGAGGCGGACCGCGGTTCGCCGCGCAAGGAGTTCTTGCGCGGGATCTTCCTGGCCATGTCTTCCCCCAGTGCGATCCTCTGGTTTGCCGCCGTGGGAGGCACCCTGATTGCCCGATCCGGTGGTGGCACGGTTGCCGACTCCGGGTTGTTCCTGGCTGGCTTCTTTTGCGCCGGGCTGGTCTGGACCCTGGGCCTGTGCCTGGCCGCGACCCAGGGCGGCAAGTTGCTGGGGGACAAGCTGTTGCGCTACTCCTATCTGGCATCTGCAGCGATCTTCTGCTATTTCGCGGTGTACGTGATCCTATCCGGTTATCAGGAGTTCATCCTCGGCGCCGGGGTGGCCGACCTTCCGGCGCTCTGATCCTGGCCCTGACGATTGGCTTCTATACTTGCTGCCGTACCCATCTTTTCTGCGGCAGGAGTGGCATTCATGGATGAGCAAAAACAGGGCGCGGGTCCAGAACCGCGCTTCGAAAGAGAGCGTTTTCTGCTGATCGCCGGCTTCAGCGAGCGGTTTACCCCTGGTGCCGGCCAGGACATCGGCCAGCTCTGGGAGCGCTTCATCCCCCACATCGGCAAAGTGCCGGGGCAAGTGAATGAGTTGACCTACGGCGTCTGCTGCAACCCCGATGACCAGGGCAGCTTCGAATACCTGGCCGGGGTCGAGATCAGCAAGCTCGACGACCTGCCCGAGCGTTATCGCTGGATCGAGGTGCAGCCGCAGAACTATGCGGTGTTCGAGCACGGCGGTTCCTTGCAGGACTTGCCACAGACCTTCAACTACATCTGGAAGACCTGGCTGCCCCAGTCCGGTCGCGAAGCGGCCGATGCCCCGGAATTCGAGCGCTACAGTGCCGATTTCAACCCTGATACCGGCAGCGGTGTGGTGGAGGTCTGGCTGCCGCTCAAAAGTGAATGATCCCCTCGGGGGCGCTGGCCGGCCCCCGATTCTCCCTGCCTTGGCCGCAATCTATACGCCGTCTTAACACCGTCCCCTGCAATCAGTGTCCGACCTTGATACGCCCTCACCTAACCTGCGTGGCGCAGAGGAGAGCGGCGGACGGCTCGTTCCCGACTCCCTGCCGGTGCCCATTGCCGGGCGCCTGACCGGTTGCGCCCCGGGCCGCTGTCTGCGGTTGCGGCGCCGCCTCAATGGATTAAGGGGAGCTGCCTTGCTGACACTGGAATTCATCTACGGCGCCAGCGGCTTTTGCGCCGTGCTGCTGTTCGTCTACCTGGGTTACGCGCTGATCCGTGCCGAGAAATTCTGATGACCGCACCCAGCGCTTCCCCGGCATTTTCATTCGCCCGTCCGGGCATTCTCGAGAAAGGAAACCAGCCATGTACGACCTGATCTTCGTGGGCCTGTCCCTGGGGTTCTTTGTACTGACGGCCCTGGTCATCGTCGCCATGGGCAAGATTTGAACGGAGCATCGACATGTTGAGTACTGTGCTGGAATACGCGGTGATCCTCGGGGTAATGACCGGGCTCGCCGTACTCATGGGCAAATGGCTGACCCGGGTCTTCAATGGCCGTGGCCACGCCTTGCCCGAGCGGGCCACCTACCGCCTGCTGGGGATCGACCCCGGCGAAACCATGGGCTGGGCCCGTTATGGCTCGGCGCTGTTGCTGTCCAACGCGGCGATGATGCTCCTGGGCTACCTGGTGCTGCGTCTGCAAACCGTCATGCCCCTCAACCCCCTGGGGTTGGCGGCACAGACCCCGGACCTGGCGTTCAACACCGCCGCGTCCTTTATCACCAACACCAACTGGCAGGCGTACTCAGGAGAAAGCAGCCTGTCGAACTTCAGCCAGATGGCGGTGATCACCTTCCTGATGTTCGTCGGCGCTACCGCAGGCGTTGTCGCCGCGGCTGGTTTCATTCGCGGCCTGAGCCGTTCCAGCTCGGCGGATATCGGCAACTACTGGGTCGACTTCACCCGCACCCTGTACCGGGTGATGCTGCCGCTGTGCCTGGTCATGGCCCTGGTCTATGTCTGGCAGGGCATGCCGCAGACCCTCAACTCCCAGGCCCTGGCCACCACCCTGGAAGGCGCCCAGCAGCAACTGATCGTCGGCGCTGTGGCCAGCTTCGAGTCAATCAAGCACATCGGCACCAACGGTGGCGGCTTCTTCAGCATGAACGCCGCC
This sequence comes from Pseudomonas sp. JDS08PS003, assembly GCF_045013505.1. Lineage (NCBI taxonomy): Bacteria > Pseudomonadati > Pseudomonadota > Gammaproteobacteria > Pseudomonadales > Pseudomonadaceae > Pseudomonas > Pseudomonas sp. JDS08PS003. The sequence continues at coordinate 5,549,539 of NZ_CP120724.1, read as the reverse complement.
CACCCGTTCGAGAACCCGACGCCGCTGACCAACGTCCTGCACATTCTCAGCATGTTGCTGATCCCTTCGGCACTGACCTACACCTTCGGCAGCATGCTGTTGCGTCGGCGTCAGGGCTGGGTGTTCTTCGGCACCTTCCTGGTGATGTTCGTCGGCTTCCTGACCATTGTCTTCACCGCGGAGCAGGGTGGTAATCCGCTGCTGACCCAGGTCGGTGCCGACCAGCAACTGTCGGCAACCCAGAGCGGCGGCAACATGGAAGGCAAGGAACTGCGCTTCGGCATCGCCGACACCGCGCTGTTCGTTACCACCACCACGGGCGCCACCACCGGTTCGGTGAACGCCATGCATGACTCGCTGACCCCCATGGGCGGCTTCGTGCCCCTGGCGCAGATGATGCTCAACTGCGTGTTCGGCGGCGACGGCGTGGGCTTTATCAACCTGATCCAGTACGCCCTGCTGACGGTGTTCCTGGTGGGCATGATGATCGGCCGCAGTCCGGAATTCCTCGGCAAGAAGATCGAGGCCCGGGAGATCAAGCTGGTGATGCTCTCGGTGCTCGCGCATCCGATCTGCATCCTCGGCTTCACCGCCCTGGCCGCGCTGTGGCCGGACACCCTGAACAGCCTCAACAACCTTGGCCCCCATGGTTTCAGCGAGGTGCTCTACGCCTACGCCTCGGGTACCGCCAACAACGGTTCGGCGTTTGCCGGGCTGAATGCCAACACGCCGTTCTTCAACACCACCATCGGTCTGGCGATGCTCATGGGACGCTTCTTCACCATGTTGCCGATGCTGGCCGTGGCCGGTTCGCTGGCGGCGAAAAAGAACATCCCGGCCGGTGCCGGCACCATTCCCACCGCTACACCGCTGTTCATGTTCCTGGTGGTGTTCGTGGTGCTGGTGGTCGGTGGCCTGACTTTCCTGCCGGCCCTCGCGCTCGGCCCGCTGGTGGAGCAACTGCAGTTGCTGGCCGGCCAGACCTACAAGTAAGGGGTTGTGATGACGACGCAAATGCAAACCCAAGGCGCCACTGCGGTGCTGTTCAAGGGCCTGTTGCGCCCAGTGCTGGTGGCAGCGGTGTTTTTCATGCTGCTGACCGGGCTGGCCTATCCGCTGGCGACCACCGTGCTGGCCAACCTGCTGTTCCCGTTTCAGGCCCAGGGCAGCCTGGTGCAGCGTGACGGCCTGGTGGTGGGCTCAAAACTGATCGGTCAGTCCTTCAGTCGCCCGGAGTATTTCCAGGGCCGGCCGAGCATGACGCTGGGCAGCGATCCGCTGGACCCGAGCAAGAGCGTGCCCCAGCCCTACAACGCCGGGGCCAGTGGTGCCAGCAACCTGGGCCCTACCAGCCAGAAGCTGCTGGACAGCGTGGCCGCACGGGTCAGCGCCTACCGCCAGCTCAACGGCCTGAAAGCGGACATGCCGGTGCCGGTGGACGCGGTGACCGCCTCGGCTTCCGGCCTGGACCCGCACATCTCCCTGGCCAACGCCCAGCTGCAATTGAACCGGGTGGCCCGCCTGCGCAACCTGCCGCTGGCCGATCTGCAGGCGCTACTGCAGGACCACAGCGAAAGCCGCACCTTCGGCCTGCTGGGCGAGCCCCGGGTCAATGTGCTGCAACTCAATCTCGCGCTGGATGCCCTGGCACCCGTGCATGCCTCGCCCCTTGCGGTCAGTGAGTAAGAGATACCGATCATGAGTAAGAACCCTCGTATAGCGTTGTTCGACCGTGGGCTGTTGCTGACGGCGTGCCTGGATGCGGTGAAGAAGCTGCTGCCCCAGGCGCAGTGGAAGAACCCGGTGATGTTCGTGGTTTACCTGGGCAGCATTCTCACCACTCTGCTGTGGTTCCAGTCCCTGGGCGGTGAAGGCGAGGCCTCCAGTGGCTTCATCCTCAGCATCACCCTGTGGCTGTGGTTCACCGTGTTGTTCGCCAACTTTGCCGAAGCCCTGGCCGAGGGCCGCAGCCGGGCCCAGGCCGCAAGCCTCAAGGGCATGAAGCGCCAGACCCTGGCCAAGCTGTTGCAGCAGCCCAAGCATGGTGCTGCCTGGCTGCCCATGGCCGCCAGCGAACTGCGCAAGGACATGGTGGTGCTGATCGAAGCCGGGGATCTGGTGCCGTTGGATGGCGAGGTCATCGAAGGCGTGGCCACGGTGGATGAGAGCGCCATCACCGGCGAATCGGCGCCGGTGATCCGCGAGGCCGGGGGCGACTTCTCCTCGGTCACCGGCGGCACCAAGGTGCTTTCCGACTGGCTGGTGGTGCGCATCAGCGTCAACCCCGGCGAGTCGTTCCTGGACCGCATGATCTCCATGGTGGAATCGGCCAAGCGTCAGAAGACCCCCAACGAAGTGGCCCTGACCATTCTCCTGGTGGGCCTGACCCTGCTGTTCCTGCTGGTGATCGTGACCCTGAGCCCGTACTCGATCTTCGCCGTGGCCATGAGCGGCACCGGCAGCGTGATCAGCGCCACGGTGATGGTGGCGTTGCTGGTGTGCCTGATCCCCACCACCATCGGCGGCCTGTTGTCGGCCATCGGCGTGGCAGGCATGAGCCGGATGATGTCGGCCAATGTCATCGCCACCTCGGGACGCGCCGTGGAAGCCGCCGGGGACGTCGACGTGCTGCTGCTGGACAAGACCGGCACCATCACCCTGGGCAACCGTCAGGCCAGCGCCTTCCTGCCGGCGCCGGGGATCAAGGACAGCGAGCTGGCAGACGCCGCGCAACTGGCCTCCCTGGCGGACGAAACCCCTGAAGGCCGGAGCATCGTGGTGCTGGCCAAGCAGAAGTTCGACATTCGTGGCCGTGACATCAACGCCCTGGGCGCCAGCTTTGTGCAGTTCACTGCCCAGACCCGCATGAGCGGCGTCGACCTGCCGGACGGACGCAGCATCCGCAAGGGCGCCGCCGATGCCATTCGCCGGCATATCGAGGCCTTGGGCGGCAGCTTTCCACCGGCCTTGCAGGCCAAGGTCGATGAAGTCTCCCGGCGCGGCAGCACGCCGCTGGTGGTCAGCGACGGCGCCCAGGCCCTGGGCGTGGTGGAACTCAAGGACGTGGTCAAGGGCGGGATGAAGGAGCGCTTTGCCGAACTGCGGCGCATGGGCATCAAGACCGTGATGATCACCGGTGACAACCGCCTGACCGCGGCGGCGATTGCCGTGGAAGCCGGGGTCGACGACTTTCTCGCCGAGGCCCGTCCCGAGGACAAGCTGCAACTGATCCGCGACTATCAGGCCAAGGGCAAGCTGGTGGCCATGACCGGCGACGGCACCAACGACGCTCCCGCCCTGGCCCAGGCCGACGTGGCGGTGGCGATGAACAGCGGCACCCAGGCGGCGAAAGAGGCGGGCAACATGGTCGACCTCGACAGCAACCCGACCAAGCTGATCGAGGTGGTGGAAGTGGGCAAGCAGATGCTCATGACCCGCGGCGCCTTGACCACCTTCAGCGTGGCCAACGACGTGGCCAAGTATTTTGCTATCGTACCGGCCGCTTTCGTCGCTACTTACCCGCAGTTGGCGGCGTTGAACGTGATGCACCTCAACAGCCCGAACTCGGCGATCCTCAGCGCGGTGATCTTCAACGCACTGATCATCGTGTTCCTCATCCCCCTGGCACTCAAGGGGGTGAAGTATCGGTCCATCGGCGCGGCGGCCTTGCTTAACCGCAACCTGCTGATCTACGGACTGGGCGGGGTGCTGGTACCCTTTGCCGGGATCAAGCTGATCGACATGCTGCTGGCCGGGCTCGGCCTGGTTTGACGCAAGGACTGGCAATGCGGCGCTCCCCCGGGGCGCCGCATTGTTCATTTAAGGAAGCTCATGACTGTGCTTGATGCAAGTCCCCCGCCCCGCGACGGGCGCCCCGATCCCGATGCGCTGCTGGAAAAGCTGCAACAGGACGAACAGGCGGCCCAGCGCGGCAAACTGCGGATCTATTTCGGTTCCAACGCTGGGGTCGGCAAGACCTGCGCCATGCTCACCGCCGCCCGCAGCGAAGTGGCCCTGGGCCGCGACGTGGTGGCCGGGGTGGTGGAAACCCATGGCCGGCGGGAAACCGCCGAACTGCTGCAAGGCCTGGAGGTGCTGGAGCGTCACAGCCTGATGCACCGCGACTATGCCTTGCCCGAATTCGACCTGGACGCGGCCCTGGCGCGGCGTCCCTCGGTGTTGCTGGTGGACGAGCTGGCCCACAGCAACGTCCCCGGTTCCCGGCATCCCAAACGCTGGCAGGATGTGGAAGAACTGCTGCGGGCCGGGATCGATGTCTGGACCACCCTCAACGTCCAGCATCTGGAAAGCCTCAACGACATCGTCAGCGGCATCATCGGCATCCGCGTGCGCGAGACGGTGCCGGATCACCTGTTCGATGAAGCACACGAAGTGCTGGTGATCGACCTGCCGCCGGATGACCTGCTACGCCGGCTCAAGGACGGCAAGGTCTACATGGGGCCCCAGGCCGAACGTGCTTCACGCAATTTCTTTCGCAAGGGCAACCTGTTGGCCCTGCGCGAGCTGACCCTGCGCCGCACCGCCGACCGGGTCGATGCGCAAATGCGCGACTACCGCCGCGAGCGTTCGATCAATGCCCTGTGGCCGGCCCGGGAGCGGCTGCTGGTGGGGATCGCCGGTGATCCGGCGGACGAACGCCTGGTACGCGAAGCGGCGCGCCTGGCGCAGAAGCTCGAGGCCGATTGGATCGTCGTGCATGTGGCTTCGGCGCAACGCCGTGGCCACGGCGCCAGCCGTTATGCGGCGGCGATGAAGACCCTGGCCCTGGCCGCCGAGTTCGGCGCAGAGACCGCGACCCTGCCTGGCATGGACGTGGCCGAGGCCTTGGTGGCCTGTGCCCGGGAGCACAATGCCAACCGCCTGGTGCTGGGCCATTACCCGCGCAAGGTCTGGCAGTTCTGGCATCAGTCGGTGAGCGATCGCATCAGCCGCCAGCACCCGGAAATCGACCAGATCGTGATCGCCAACGGGCCCTTGAGCCGGCGCCCGGTACCTGCCGACAAGCCAGAGGCCGGATTGTCCCCGAGTCGAGCGCCGGCCTATCTGTGGGCCAGCCTCGCGTGTTTCGCCGCCACTGCAGTGGCGGCGCTGCTGCTGAAGGTGTTCGACCCGGCCAACGTGGTGATGCTGTTCCTGCTCACTGTGGTTCTGGTGGCCCTGCGTTTCGGGCGTGGCCCGGGTGTCTGGGCGGCGATGCTGGCGGTGCTGTGTTTCGACTTCTTCTTCGTCCAGCCGGTGTGGTCCTTCACCGTCAACGACACCCAGTATTTCTTCACCTTTGCCCTGATGCTCGGCATCGCCCTGATCACCGGCCAGCTCACCGCACGCTTGCGCCACCAGGCACGCACCGCCGCCGAAGGTGAGCGCCGCGCCACCTCCCTGGCCGGGCTGGCTCGGGAGCTATCGGCGGCACTGACCGAGGAGCAGATCTGCGCCGTGGCCCTGCGCACCTTCAGCGGGGTGTTCGAGGCCCGGGTCGGCTTGGCGCTGCCGGATGCGGACAATCGCGTGCGAGCCTTGAATGCCAATGCCCTGACGATCGATGAAAGCATTGCCCAGTGGGCCTATGACCACGATCAGCCGGCAGGCAGCGGCACCGATACCCTGGCGGCGGCCAAGGGCTGCTACCTGCCGCTCAAGGCGCCGATGCGAGTGCGCGGTGTGCTGGTGCTGGAGCTGGCAGACGCCGAACGCCTCAAGGAACCCGAGGAACAGCGCCTGCTGGAGGCCTGCATGAGCCAGTTGGCAATCGCCCTGGAACGGGTGCATTACGTCGAAGTGGCGCAGAGCACCGTGGTGCAGATGGAAGGCGAACGCATGCGCAACACCTTGCTCGCCGCCATTTCCCATGACTTGCGCACGCCGCTGACCACCATCATCGGGGCCGCCGATGCCGCGTTGCCCCATGCTCCGAATGGTCCGTTGCCCGAGCTGTTGCATGGCATCCATGATCAAGCCACTTCCATGCAGCGCCTGATCGAGAACCTGTTGGACATGGCGCGAATGCAGGAGCGCGGGGTGCGCCTCAAGCGTCAGTGGAACTCTCTGGAGGAGATTGTCGGCAGCGCCCTGCGCCAGTTGCGCGAGCCCCTGGCCGGACATGAACTGCGGGTGACCATGGCGCCGCATCTGCCTCTGGTGGACGTGGACGCATTGTTGCTGGAACGGGTGCTGGTGAACCTGCTGGACAATGCTGCCAAGTACACCCCGGCCGGGACCCTGGTGCAGATCACTGCCCGCCAGGTGGACCAGCAGATCATCCTGCAGGTCAGCGACTCCGGTCCGGGCTGTCCCAAGGGCAGCTCCCCGGACAGCCTGTTCGAGGCCTTCAGCCGTGGCCAGCAAGAGTCCGCGGTGGCCGGGATCGGCCTGGGGCTGGCCCTGGCCAAACGTATTGTCGAAGCCCATGGCGGGCGTATCGAGGCCCAGCCTCACGCCGACGCCGGGCTGAGTTTTGTCATCACCTTGCCGGCGGGACAACCGCCATCGATGGAAGCCCTATGAGCAGCCCACGCATCCTGATTGTCGAGGACGAAGCCAATATTCGCCGTTTTGTCGGCATTGCCCTGGAGGACGAAGGTTTCCAGGTGTTCGAGGCCGACAGCGTCAAGCGCGCCCTGATCCATGCTGCCAGTCGCCAGCCGGACCTGGTGATCGTCGACCTGGGCCTGCCGGACGGCGATGGCAAGCAACTGATCAGTGAACTGCGAGGCTGGCTGGCGGTGCCGATCCTGGTGCTGTCGGCCAGGGACCGCGAAGACGAGAAAGTCGCCGCCCTGGATGCCGGGGCCGACGACTATCTGGTCAAGCCGTTCGGCGTGCCGGAGTTGCTGGCGCGGATTCGTGCGCAACTGCGGCGCCATGGCCAGAGCGGCGCGGCGGCGGCCACCAGCAAGGTGGCCTTTGGCACCATCGAAGTCGATCTGGCCACCCATGAGGTGCGCCGCGAAGGGCAGTTGGTGCACCTGACCCCCATCGAATACCGTCTGCTCTGCGCCCTGATCCGTGGCCAGAGCCGGGTACTGACCCATCGTCAGTTGCTGCTGGAAGTCTGGGGCCTGGACTATGTCGACCGCGCCCATTACCTGCGGGTGCACATGGCGCATCTGCGGCAGAAGCTGGAGGCCGATCCGGCTCAGCCCCAGCATCTGATCACCGAGTTGCAGGTGGGTTATCGCCTGGTCGGGCTGTGATCCTGCCTTGTGGTGCCGCTCAGGGCTTTTTTGCCGCGGCGCCGCTCATGCACAAAATCGATGTACAAGGTAATGCAGCCGAAGGCGGTGATGCTGAACAGCACAAGAAGGCCGATCTGAATGTTGCTCATGGGGAAGGTCCTGTGGGCAAGACGCGGCAGGACCAGCTTGATGGGGCCGGTCGGAGGCGTCGGGGATCAGATAGATAATCCCTGGGCGCCGCCCTTGCCAGGGTTTATATGAAAGCTTTACGGCGGCCCCGACTATCCCTATGCGGGGCATACGCAAGACTCCCCATAACGCCACTCTTGCTAGAATCGGCCATCCTTCACCGTCTTCAGGTTACCGCCCATGACAGCTTCGACCCCACTGATCCGTACCGTCCTGCCCACCGACCTGGATGCTTGCTTCGCCATCGAGACCCTGGCCTATGAAGGCGACGAAGCCGCGACCCGGGAAAAGATCGCTACCCGCATCGCTACCTGGCCCGAGGGTTTTATCGTCGCCGAGGTGGATGGCGCAGTGGCCGGCTTCATCAATTCCGGTGCCACCTTCGAGGTGCAGATGGCCGACGAAGCCTTCAAGGAACTGATCGGCCACGACCCGGCCGGCTCCGAAGTGGTGATCATGTCGGTGGTGGTGCATCCCGATTTCCAGGGCCAGGGCTTGTCCCGGCAACTGTTGCAAGCCTTCATTGCACGCATGACCGAGCAGGGCAAGGCGCGTATCCACCTGATGTGCAAGGAACGCCATGTGCCGCTCTATGAGCGCTTTGGCTTCGTCTACATCAAGGCTTCGGCGTCGGACCACGGCGGCATGGCCTGGCATGAGATGGTGCGGGGGTTGTAAGTCCCAGGCATACCCCTGATGAACAAGGGGCGCCTGCGTAGGGTCTTTTCAGGGGGCTGCCAAGCAGGAGTGCCCTTGAGTTGAAGTGCTGAACTCAAAACGCCAGAACCATCCTGCGCTCATATCCCATCCGGCCTTTGCAGGCCTGGCCATTTTCGACCCAGCCCAGCTTGAGATAGAGCTGGAGTGCGGCCTGGTTGTCGGCATCCACCGCCAGCATCAGGCCCTTGAGCTGCGGCCACTCCTGGAGCGCGGCGCCAGGCAGGGCTTGCAGGCAGGCGGTGCCCAGTCCCTGGCCCTGGAGCGGCAGGTCCACTTGCAGAGCGTGCAGGGTGGCGTGGTCGGCCTCGGCCCAGGCCGGCAGGCAAGGCGCGTGCTTGAGCAGCAGGAAAGCCACCGGCCGTTCGTCGCTGAGCAGGGCGAAGCCTTTGATGGCGCCTGCCGGTGCGTTGCCCAGGGTGTACAGGGCGCCATGGATATCCCCGGAAAACGCCCTCTGTTCAGGCCGTACTTCAAGGCTCAGCAGTTGGGCACGCTGATGGCTGTCGAGCTGTTCATAAGGCACGAGACGAGTGGTCACTGGGGAGACTGTCCAGGGGAGGGAAGGGGGCGGATTCTAGCGATTTTGATTCAGCGGGAAAATTTTTTGTCGAGGTTGTCGATTGTCTGGGTGGCCAGACGACTAAGGGTGAACCGAGCATTCAAGTGCGCTCTTGCAGGGGCTGCCCGGTGCCGGTTGATTCCACCCTTGAGGAGTTTTTGCCATGCACAACCCATCCAGTGAAGCGCAGATCCGCAGCCTGATCGACCATTGGCAGCAGGCGGTGCTCGCCAGGGACATCGAGCGTATCGTCAGTTTTTACGCCGAGGACATTGTCTCTTTCGACGCCGTCGGCGCCCTGCAGTATTCGGGCAAGGCCGCCTACCGTGAACATTGGCAAGCCTGCATGCAGGCCTGCCCGGGCCCGGGCATCTTCGAGTTCCACCAACTGCGGGTGCGGGCCGCCGAGGAGCTGGCGTTCGCCCATTGGCTGGCCCATTGCGGGGGCACCGATGCCCAAGGGCAGACCAAGGCCTGCTGGATGCGGGTGAGCGCCGCCTATGAGCTGCGCGGCGGGCAATGGCAGGTGGTGCATGAACACTGGTCGGCGCCGTTCGACATGCTGACCGGGACCACCCGATTCGATCTGCAACCCTGATGATCGGGCGGTTCGCCAAAGGACAAAACAGCAACCATAGTTGATCAGCCCGAACCCGGAGACACCCATGAAATACCTCTGTCTGGTCTACAGCGATGAACAGTTGTTGCACAGCCTGCCCGAGAGCCCCAAGGACGCCGAGTGCCTGGCCTATGCCGAGTCGGTCCAGGGCAGCGGGCGGATGCTTGCCGCCGAGGCGTTGCAATCGATACAGACCGCCACCACGGTGCGCATGCGTGGCGGCAAGCTCTCCATCACCGATGGTCCGTTCGCCGAAACCAAGGAGCAACTGGCCGGTTTCTACCTGATCGAGGCCAGAGACTTGAATGAAGCGATCCAGGTGGCGGGGAACATTCCGGCGGCCCGGGTCGGCAGTGTCGAAGTGCGTCCGGTGCGTGAACTCAATCCCTGATAACAAGCATAAGCAGGAGTTTGCCAATGACCTTTTCAACAGTGGGCCGCCAGGCCGCCGAGCATGAACTGTCCATCAGCCGCTTGATCGATGCGCCACGGGCCAAGGTGTTTCGCGCCTGGACCGAGCCGGCGTTGCTGGCGCAATGGTGGGGGCCGCACGGCATGACCACCCCGGAGTGTGAAATGGACCTGTGGGTCGGTGGCCAGTTTCGCACTTTGATGCGGGCGCCGGACGGCACCGAATACCCGACCATGGGGGTGTTCCTGGAGATCCAGGCACCGTCGCGCCTGGTGTTCACCGATGCCTATGTGCCTGGCTGGATTCCTTCGGGCAAGCCGTTCATGACCGCTGAAGTGACCTTCGAGGAGCAGGACGGCAAGACGCTCTACACCGCCCGCGCCATGCATTGGAGTGAAGCCGATCGGCAGGCCCACGAAGCCATGGGCTTTCATCAGGGGTGGGGGGAGAGCCTGGAGCGTCTGGTGGCCCTGGTGACCCAAGGCATGCCGGACTGATGCCGGGTCAATCCGGTGAGGCCGTGCAGGTCCTGGTGGCGCGGGTCTACCGCGAGGAATCGCGGCGCATTCTCGCCACCCTGATCCGCCTGCTGGGGGATTTCGACCTGGCTGAAGAGGCCTTGCACGAGGCCTTCTTTGTCGCCGTGGAGCGTTGGCAAGGGGACGGCGTGCCGGACAATCCTCGGGCCTGGCTGGTGTCCGTCGGACGTTTCAAGGCCATCGATGCCTTGCGCCGACGGGCGCGTTTCGCCGCTTCCCAGGCGGCGCTGGTCAACCAGCTGGAGCAACTTGAACAGCACGACTGGAGCGGTGAGGACGTGCAAGACGATCGCCTGCGGTTGATCTTCACCTGTTGCCACCCGGCGCTGGCGGCAGACGCCCAGGTGCCGCTGACCCTGCGGGAAATCTGCGACCTGAGCACGGAGGAAATCGCCCGGGCCTTTCTTGTCACGCCGGCCACCATCGCCCAGCGTATCGTGCGCGCCAAGGCGAAGATCCGCGACGCCGGGATTCCCTATCAGGTACCGGCGCTGGACGAGTTGCCCGAGCGCCTGGACAGTGTCTTGCGAGTGATCTATCTGGTGTTCAACGAAGGCTATTCGGCGTCCATGGGGGCCGAGTTGACCCGTGAGGACCTGACCCGTGAAGCGATACGCCTGGGACGCCTGCTCCTGGAACTGTTACCGGAGGCGGAAGTACTGGGCCTGCTGGCCCTGATGCTGTTGCACGAGTCCCGACGTGGGGCGCGACTCTCCAGCACTGGCGAGTTGATCCTGCTGGATGAGCAGGACCGCTCCCTGTGGCAGCGGGCCTTGATGGACGAAGGCTGTGCCCTGGTGGAGCGCGGGCTGCGCAGCGGACACGGCGGGGCCTATTGCCTGCAGGCGGCGATTGCAGCGGTGCATGCCGAGGCTCCCAGCGCCGAACAGACCGATTGGCCGCAGATCGTCGGTCTGTATGACGTTTTGCTGCGGCTGCAGCCTTCGCCGGTGATCGAACTCAACCGTGCCGTGGCCCTGGCCAAGCGTGATGGCCCCGCGGTCGGCCTGGAGCAGGTGGAGGCCATTGTGCGGCGTGGCGACTTGCAGGATTACCATCTGCTCCACGCCGCCCATGCCGACTTCTGCCGGCAGTTGGGGCAGGTCGAGGCGGCGCGGGAGTCCTACCTAAGAGCCTTGGCCCTGACCCGGCAAGCTCCGGAACGGCGTTTTCTCGAAGCTCGCCTGGCCCAGTTGGCCCCCAGCTCGGTGTAGTTTTGCAGGGGCGCTCTACAGGGGCGCAGACTCGAACTGCCTCACTCCAGCATCCGCCCCAGTAGCCAGCTCCCTGCCGGCCCGGGCGGATGCAGGCGCGACCAGAGGGCATCCACCGCCACCGTGCGCGGCCAACCGCGTACTTTCAGTTCCTGCAATTTACCGGCGCCAAAGCCGTCCACCAGCCAGCTCGGCAACGGCGCCCAGCCAAAACCGCCCTGGGCCATTTCCAGCAGCATCAGGTAGCTGGGCGCTGACCAGACCCGTCCCTGGGTGCGGCTGTCGTAGGGGTTGAGCACTGTTGCCAGGCGCAGTTCTCGGTGCTGGCGCAGGGCTTCCTGATCGACGTGCTCCAGTCGGGCCAGAGGATGCTTGCGGGATACGTACAGGGACATTTCACCCTGTTCATCCAGGGTCTTGTGTTCCAGGTCCGCCGGGTAATCGGCCTGCATCTCGGCAAAGGCGATGTGCGCCCGGCCACTTTGCACCAGAGCGATCAGGTCTTCGCATTCGGCGATCAGGCATTCCAGTTCCAGGTCCGGGTAACGCTGCTCGAAGGCGCTCAGGCAGCTTTCAAAGCGATCCGACTGATAGGTGTCGGACAGGGCCACGGTGAGTTTCGCCTCGACTCCCCGGGACAATTGGCTGGCGGCCATTTCCAGGCGGCTGGTGGCCGCAAGGATCTCCTCCGCGCGCTGCAGCAGCACATGCCCGGCGGGCGTCAGGCCGGGCTTGCGACTGGCCCGATCGAACAACTGCACATTGAGGTCGATTTCCAGGCTGGCCACCGCCGCGCTGATGGTGGACTGGCTCTTGCCCAGCTTGCGGGCGGCGGCGGAAAAGGAACCCTGGGTCGCTGCCTGGACGAACGCCAGCAGCACTTCGTGTGAGGCCATGAACTATCGCCTTGGTCGATGGTTATTGATTATGAAGTATCGGCCTGATCCTGGAAGATCGCCAACACATTCACTCAAGGAGCACGGCAATGAGCCTGCACAAATCCCTTACCGAACGTATTTTCCAGGCTGTAGGTTTTGAACTGCTGGCCGTGCTGATCTGCACGCCGCTGCTGTCCTGGATCATGGACAAACCCATGGCTGACATGGGCCTGGTGACTATCGGCATCGGCCTTTTGGCGCTGATCTGGAACGTGGTGTTCAACGGTCTGTTCGATCGTCTGCTCAAGCGTCTGCAGCTTGCACACAATGGCTGGACCCGGGTCCTGCATGCCCTGCTGTTCGAAGGCGGTCTGGTGGCGGTGGGTGTACCGCTGATTGCCTGGTGGTTGAATATCAGCCTGTTGCAGGCGTTCATCCTCGATATCGGCGTGCTGTTGTTCTTTCTGCCCTACACCTACCTCTACCACTGGACCTACGACGTACTGCGGGACAAGTGGCTGCAACAGCGTCTGGCTCATTGAGCCGAAGGTCTCGGTGATAGTCGCCGGCCCAGGTTGTGGCCGGCGAAAACCCACGGGGGGCCTATTATGGCGTAGAGGTCTGCGACCTGATTTCAGACAGAACTGGACACCGTCCTCGAGTTTTTCTGAAAATGTGCGTCCGCTGGAGGCCGTCACTGAACCTGCAGCCCTCCCGACTATCTGAAGACCATGACTATTTCCCGCAACTGGATCATCTGCGAACACTGCGATTCGCTGTACGAATCCGTGCCGCTCGGCAAAGGCCAGGCCGCTCAGTGCTCGCGCTGTGGCGCGGTGCTGGCCCGTGCCCGCTACATGAACGTGCAGCAGCTGTTCGCCCTGTCGATTACCGCCGGGTTGTTGTTCGTCTTCGCCAATCTGTTTCCGGTGATCAAGATCAGCCTCGAAGGCCTGAGCAACGAAGCGACCCTCTGGCAATCGGTAGAAGCCTTGGCTCAGGGTCGCATCAGCCTGATTGCGGCGATCACTGGCCTGACCATCATCCTGGCGCCGTGCCTGCAGATCATTCTGCTGTGCTGGGTGCTGGGGTTCGCCAATTTCGATCGCGCCGCGCCAGGCTTCAAGGCCTGCATGCGAGCCCTGGAGCACCTGCGGCCGTGGAGCATGCTCGAGGTGTGCCTGCTGGGAATTCTGGTGGCCATCGTCAAGCTGGCAGGCATGCTCGATGTGCACCCTGGCCTCGGGCTCTGGGCCCTGGCCATGCTGACGGTGCTGATCATCCTGATTTCCGGCAAGGACATCCGCTATCTCTGGGATGACCTGGAGGGGCGCTACTGATGAGTCCGCCCCCTTACGCCCGGGACTATCAACTGATGCTCTGCCACACCTGCGGCCAGGTCTGCGAGCAATCCGAGCACCAGTGCCCCCGTTGCGACTCCGTGGTCCATGCGCGCAAGCCCAACAGCCTGGCGCGAACCTGGGCCTTTCTCGTGGCCAGCCTGATCTTCTACATCCCGGCCAACCTATTGCCGGTGATGCACACCAGTATTTTTGGCAGTGCCAGTGAAAACACCATCATGAGCGGCGTGGTGGAGTTCTGGAAGCACGGCTCCTGGGACATTGCCCTGTTGATTTTCATCGCCAGCGTAGTGGTGCCCTGCATTAAATTCTTTGTCCTCGGCACCTTGCTGGTGACCTGCCAGCGCCGCAGCCTCTGGGCCCAGCGCGAGCGTGCCAGGCTGTACCGTTTTATCGAGGTGATCGGCTATTGGTCGATGCTCGATGTTCTGGTGGTGGCCCTGGTGGCGGCCCTGGTGCAGTTTCGGGCCCTGAGTTCCATCGATCCGCGGATGGGCATTCTGTTTTTTGGTTTGGTGGTGGTGCTGACGATGTTGGCGGCCATGAGTTTCGATCCCCGGCTTATCTGGGATGTAGAGGTTGAAGATGTCTGATCATCCAGGTTCCAAGACTGCAGGTTCCCAGCCGGCTCCCGGCGCTCCGGCGCTGCGTACGCGGCGTTTCAATGTCTCGCTGGTGTGGTTGGTGCCCATTGTCGCGGCTTTGGTGGGGCTGTCGATGGTGGTCCACAACTCGCTGTCGGCCGGGCCGGAAATCACCATCAGCTTCCAGACTGCCGAGGGCCTGGAAGCCAACAAGACCCAGGTCAAGTACAAGAACGTGGTGATCGGCAAGGTGACCTCCATCGCCTTGAGCGATGATCGCCGCAAGGTGCTGGCCAAGGTCGAGCTGGACCAGTCCGCCGAACCTTTCACCGCCGACGACTCGATGTTCTGGGTGGTGCGCCCGCGCATTGGCGCCAACGGCGTTTCCGGGGTCGATACCTTGCTCTCCGGGGCCTTTATCGGCGCCGATGCCGGCAGGTCGGAGAAGCGCAAGGACAGCTTCAAGGGCCTGGAAACCCCGCCGCCCATTACCTACGGGCAAAAGGGCAAGCGCTTCACCCTGCACACCGACGACCTCGGCTCCCTGGACATCGGTTCGCCGGTCTACTACCGGCGCATCGAGGTGGGGCAGGTGGTGTCCTACCAGTTGGCCAACAGCGGCAAGGGCGTGGACGTGAAGATCTTCGTCAACTCGCCCAATGATAAGTACGTCACCACCGACAGCCGATTCTGGAACGCCAGCGGGGTGGATGTGACCCTGGGCGCCAACGGCTTGAAGGTCAACACCGAGTCGGTGTCCTCGATCCTTGCCGGCGGCATTGCCTTTGTCGAACCCAAGTACAGCCCCAACGCCAAGCCGGCCGAGGAGAATGCCGAATACACCCTGTTCGGTGACCAGGATACGGCGCTGGCCCCGCCGGACGGTGCGCCCTATTACATCCGCATGCGCTTCGACCAGGCCCTGCGTGGCCTGTCGCTCAATGCCCCGGTGGAATTCCTCGGGGTGAACATCGGCAAGGTGGTGTCCATGGACCTGGACTACGACGAACAGCGCAAGTATTTCCCGACCCTGGTAGGGGCGGTGATCTATCCCGAGCGCCTGGGCAAGGCCCATGAAAAACTGGTGAAGCAGACCGGCGGTGAAGACGACGCCCGCTCCGCGCAACTGATCGGCGCCTTCGTCAAGAACGGCCTGCGGGCCCAGCCCCGCAGCGGCAACCTGCTGACCGGCCAGCTGTACATCTCCCTGGATTTTGTCGCCAACGCCAAGCCGGTGGCCTACAACCCCGCCGCACGGCCGCTGGAGATCCCCACCATCCCGGGCAGCATGGACAAGTTGCAGGAACAACTGCAGGCCGTGGTGGACAAGATCAGCAAGCTGCCGATCGACTCCATCGCCGCCAACCTCGACGGCAGTCTGGCGGAGATGCAGAAGACCCTGAAACAGGTCAACGGCCAAGTGCTGCCGCAGATGCGCGACACCCTGGAGCAATCGAAGAAGACCCTGGCCAGTGCCAACGAGAGCTTCTCCGAGGACTCGCCACAGCGGCAGAAACTCAGCCAGGCCATGGAGGAAGTGCAGCGCACCGCCCGTTCGGTGCGGGTGCTCAGCGACTTCCTCGGCCGTCATCCTGAAGCGTTGATTCGCGGTCGCCTCAAAGACAACCAACCGGATGCCTACCAGTCGCCATCCTCCTCTGTTCGCGAATCCGCACCGGAAGCCCAGCCATGAAAAAACCTGCCTTGTTGTTGAGCCTGACCCTGGGACTTGCCGCTTGCAGCTCTGCGCCTACCCATTACTACACCCTGATGCCGCCGGTGGCTGAAGGCAGCGCTGCGGCACGCAACACAAGCCTGCAGTTCGAGATGTCCACGGTGCGCATTCCGGTCCAGGTGGATCAGCCGCAGTTGGTGGTGCGCCAGGACAGCGGCACCCTGGCGATCCTGGAAACCCAGCGCTGGAGCGCGCCCCTGGTGGATGAGTTCCACGACGCCCTGGCCAGCCAGATGGAGCAGAAGCTCGGCACCCGCAACCTTGAAGGCTTGCCCAAGCAACCCGGGCGCCCGGTGCTGTCGTTGCAGACCGATGTGCGGCGTTTCGAATCCCTGCCCGGGCGTTACGCGCTGATCGATGTGGTCTGGAGCCTGCGCTTGCGGGGCGAGGGCGGTCCGGCACGCAGCCTGACCTGCAGCAGTCAGATCCGCCAGCCGGCGGGTGTCGAACTGGGCAGTCTGGTGCAGGCTCATCAACAGGCCATCGCCCAGTTGGCCGGACAGATCGCCAGCACCGCGCAACGCTGGACCTGCCCTTGAGTAAACGTGTGTAGCCACTGCGGCAGGCGGCGTCGCTCTTGGATCACTACAGGTCCTGTGGCCCTTTTCGCAGTTGCACGGGCTCGGTAGCTGTTACAGACTGGGCAAGACCTCAGCGCCGGGCCGAGAGTTGCTGGGGCGCCAGGAAGGCGTCGTGAAAGTAGTCGCGCAAGGCTTGCATCGCCGGGGTGAAAGTCCGTTCGCGGTGCCAGGCCAGGCCCACGCTCATGGGGGTCACCGCGTCGCTCAGGCTCAGGGTCTCGATGCGCTTGCCCTCCAGGGACCAGGGCCGGTGCACCAGGTCCGAAAGAATCGCCACGCCGCTGCCGTTGGCCACCATGCTGCGCACGGCCTCCACCGAGCTGGTGCGCACCCGCACATTGGGCTGCTGGCCGGCCTGTTCCCAATAGCGCATGGCACTCTGTTCGGCTTCGTCGACGGTGAGCAGGATGAACGGCTCTTCAGCCACGTCCGCCAGGCTGACGCTGGCCCGTTCGCAGAGCCGATGGTGCGCCGGCAGCCACAGCCGGCGCTCGGAGTTGAACAGGGTTTCCGAGACGATGTCCGGGTGGGTCAGGTTGGCGGTGAGCACCACCGCCATGTCGAAACGCCCCTCCAGCAACCCTTGCTCGATAGCCTGGCGCTCCTGCTCGTGGAGTTCGATGGTGACGTCCGGGTGCCAGTGCTCCAGGCGTTGCAGGTGGTGTGGCAGGAAGTAGCCGATCACCGTGTAGCTGGCCGCCAGGTGCAGCACACCGCTGGCCCGGTAGTCCGGCAGCGGGCTGTTCAGCGCATCCTCTACACTGCGCAAGATCACATAGGCACGGTTGAGAAAGTGCCGCCCGGCGTCGGTCAGGTTCATGCCCTGGGCCGAGCGCACGAACAACTGCACCGCGAGCATCGCTTCAAGCTCCTTGATCGCGGTGGTCACCGCCGACTGGGAGATATTCAAGTGGATCGCCGCCTGGGAGATCTGCCCGATCTCCGCAGTGGCCACGAAGTAGCGCACCTGGCGCAAGGTCAACGACATGTTCCATTCCCCATCACCTCTGTAGGAGCCGGCTTGCCGGCGAAAGCGACCTCGCTGCCGGCTGCCCGCTCCTAACAAAGCTTTATCTGTTTTTCAGAAGATGCTCTATCTGATAATAGATCTTCCCAAGGGGTCAAGGCCGCTCTAATTTTCACTGCACGAAGTCACAAGAGTTGGAGCAACAGTGATGCAGGCAGTGGATTTCAATTCGGACATGGGCGAGAGCTTCGGTCCCTGGACCATCGGCGACGGCGTCGACAACGAGCTGATGGGCTATATCAGCTCGGCCAATATCGCCACCGGTTTTCACGCCGGCGACCCCGGTACCATGCGCCGCACCATCGAACAGGCCAAGCGCCTGGGGGTCGCTATCGGTGCTCATCCGGGGTTCCGCGACCTGGTAGGTTTCGGCCGCCGGCACATCAACGCACCGGCCCAGGAACTGGTGGACGACATGCTCTATCAGCTTGGCGCCCTGCGGGAAATGGCCCGGGTGCAAGGTGTGAAGTTGCAACACATCAAGCCCCACGGTGCGCTCTACATGCACTTGGCCCGGGACGAGGAAGCGGCGCGGTTGCTGGTGGAAAACCTGCGCAAGCTGGAGCCCGAGCTGCTGCTGTATTGCATGCCCAATTCGGTGATCTGGCGCATCGCCCAGGAGCTCGGCCAGCCGGTGATCCGCGAGTTCTACGCCGACCGTGATTACGACCTCAGCGGTTCCATCGTCTTCACCCGCCAGGTGCGCGCCCTGGACCCGGCGGCCGTGGCGGCCAAGGTGCTGCGCGCCTGCCAGACCGGCCTGGTGCGTACCGTCGAAGGTGAGGATCTGTTCCTTGAGTTCGACTCCATCTGCCTGCACAGCGACACCCCCGGCGCCCTGGATCTGGTGGAGGCCACCCGCACGGCGCTGGATCAGGCCGGCATCGAGGTGCGCGCACCGCGCTGAGGCGCATCGACACGAAGCACCGCGCGCAGACGCGGGTTTCATCTGGTTTTGATTTTTTTGCCTGCCTTTCTACAACTATTCCAAAAGGAACAGACATGGCCGAATACAGTGTTATCACCCCCTTGCCGGGCACCTTCTATCGCAAGGCCACCCCGGAGTCGGCGCCTTTCGTCGAGGTCGGCGATTCCGTCAGCGCCGATACCGTGATCGGCCTGATTGAAGTCATGAAGCAGTTTTCCGAACTGACCGCCGGGAGCGCGGGTCAAGTCAGTGCCTTTTTGGTGGAAGACGGTGATCCGGTGGAACCGGGTCAGGTCGTCGCGACGCTCGAACAGTGAGGGCCGGGGCATGACTGGATCAATCAACAAATTACTGGTGGCCAACCGTGGCGAGATTGCCGTGCGCATCATTCGTGCGGCCAAGGCCCTGGGGATTCCCACCGTTGCCGCGTGCAGCGAGGCAGATGCCGATTCCATGGCCGCACGCATGGCCGATGAAGTGCAGATCATTGGCCCGGCCCGGGCCGACAAGAGCTACCTGAATGTCCAGGCCCTGCTCGGTGCCTTGCAGGCCAGCGGTGCCAATGCGGTGCATCCGGGCTATGGCTTTCTTTCCGAGAACGCCGACTTCGCCGAGGCGGTGGTCAAGGCCGGAGCAATCTTCGTCGGGCCCAGCGCCGAAACCATCCGCCGCATGGGCGACAAGGCCGAAGCCCGGCGCACCGCGCAGGCGGCGGGAGTGCCGGTGGTACCGGGCTCCCCGGGTGAACTCTTCGACCTGGACGCCGCGCTCAAGGCCGCTGAAAACGTGGGTTTTCCGCTGTTGATCAAAGCCAGTGCCGGCGGTGGCGGGCGGGGGATTCGCCTGGCTCAGGATGCGGCGCAATTGGCCGAGGAGTTCCCTCGGGCGCAACGGGAAGCCCAGACGGCTTTCGGCAATGGCGCGGTGTACCTGGAGCGTTTCATTGGCCGTGCGCGGCACATCGAAGTTCAGGTGTTGGGCGATGGCCAACACGCAGTGCACCTGTTCGAGCGCGAGTGCTCGCTGCAACGGCGGCGGCAGAAAATCTTCGAAGAAGCACCGTCGCCGGTCCTCAGTGCCGAGCAGCGTGAGCAATTGTGCAGCAGCGCCGTGCGCCTCACCGAAGCCTTGGGCTACCAAGGCGCCGGCACCCTGGAATACCTCTACGACGACAGCACCGGCGAGTTCTTCTTTATCGAGATGAACACACGGATTCAGGTGGAACACCCCATCAGCGAACTGATCACCGGCATCGATCTGGTCCAGGCCATGTTGCGCATCGCCGGGGGCGAGCCCCTGGGCCTGCGCCAGAGCGATATCCAGCTCAATGGCGCGGCCTTGCAGATGCGCTTGAATGCCGAAGACCCGGCGCGGGATTTTTTCCCCAGCCCGGGCAAGGTCGAGCAACTGATCTGGCCAGAAGGGGCGGGGGTGCGGGTCGATAGTCACTTGTACCCGGGCTATGCTGTGCCGCCTTATTACGACTCGCTGCTGGCCAAGCTGATCGTCCACGGGCGTGACCGCGGCGAGGCCCTGGCCCGGGCGCGTCTGGCCGTGGAACACACCACCCTGACCGGCATGGCCAGTACCTTGTCGCTGCACCGTGAACTGCTGGCCGAACCCTGGTTGCAGCAGGCCGATTTTCACACGGGAACCCTGGAAACCTGGCTGGCCGAGCGCCGCGCCGGAGGTGTCGCATGAGCCAGCCGATCCGCTACAGCTTTGGTGCCGACGAGCACCTGTTCGCCGAAGTCAGCGACAGTATGTCCCTGGAAGCCTTCTTCAAGGGCATGGCGGTGACTCGCGCCGTGGAGCGCCTGGAGTTGGATGGGGTACTGGATGTGTGCCTGGCCAATGCCTCGTTCCAGATCCGTTTCGACCCGGACCGCATCGCCCCCCACACCCTGCTGGAGGCGGTGCAGCAGGCCGAGGCCGGGGCGGTGGCCGAGCGCAGCCTGCACACCCGGATCATCGAGATCCCGGTGCTCTACAGCGACCCCTGGACCCATGAAACCCTGATGCGCTTTCGTGACCGGCACCAGGACCCCAGCGCCACGGACCTGGAGTACGCAGCGCGGATCAACGGTCTGGCGGACGTCGATGCCTTTATCGCCGCCCACAGCGGTGCGCCCTGGTTCGTCTCCATGGTGGGTTTTGTTGCCGGGCTGCCGTTCATGTTCCAGATGGTTGAGCGTGAGCGGCAGTTACAGGTGCCCAAGTACCTGCGGCCGCGCACCGATACGCCAAAACTGACCCTGGGCCATGGCGGCTGTTTCGGCTGCATCTACTCGGTGCGCGGTGCCGGCGGCTACCAGATGTTCGGCGTCACTCCGGCCCCCATCTACGACCCGCAGCAGCAACTGGCTTACCTCAAGGCGCACATGGTGTTCTTCCGCCCGGGGGACATCGTGCAGTTCAAGCCCATCGACCGCGAGGCTTACGATCAAGCGGTGGCCGAAGTCGAGGCCGGGCGCTTCGACCTGCGTATTCGCGAGGTGGAGTTTTCCCTGGATGCCTTTCTAGCCGACCCGGTCGGCTATCCCAAGTCGCTGCAGGAGGTGCTGGCATGATCAAGGTCATCAAACCGGGCCTGGCCACATCGGTGCAGGACCTGGGTCGCGAAGGTTTCTATCACCTGGGGATTCCGCCATCTGGCGCCTTGGACCAGTACGCCCTGAGCGCGGCCAACCAGTTGGTGGGCAACCCGGCAGGCGCGGCCGGGCTAGAGTGCACGCTGCTCGGGCCGGAGCTTGCGTTCAGCGCCGATGCCCTGGTGGCGGTTTGCGGCGCCCATATGACGCCCAAACTCGATGGTGTGGACATGCACCTGGACACCGCCTTTGCGGTCAAGGCCGGGCAAGTGCTGCGTTTCGACTTTCCCAAGGCCGGGGCCCGAGCCTACCTGGCGGTGGCCGGTGGCATCGATGTGCCGCTGGTGCTGGGCAGTCGCTCGACCTATGCCTTGGGCGCCCTGGGCGGTTTTCAGGGGCGGCGTTTGGCGGCTGGGGATGAGCTGCCGGTGGGTGTCGCCAGCGGCAAAAGCTGTCCCGGTGCCAGCTTGCCTATGGCGTTGCGCCAATCCCTGGGGGGCGAAATCAGCCTGCGGGTGGTGCCGGGCCTGTACTACGAACGCTTGAGCGACGCGGCCAAGGTCAGCTTCTTCGCCGAACCCTGGACCGTGGGTTCGGAAGCCGACCGCATCGGCTATCGCTTCAAGGGCGGTAGCGCTCTGAGCTTCCAGCCGCGGGAGCAGCCGTTCGGTGCCGGTTCCGATCCGTCGAACATCGTCGACAGTTGCTATCCCATCGGTTCGATCCAGGTGCCGGCAGGGCTTGAACCCATTGTCCTGCACCGGGACGCGGTGTCCGGTGGCGGCTACGCCATGATCGGCACGGTGATCAGCGCCGACCTCGACCTGATCGGCCAGATGCAGCCCAACCAGAAGGCCCGCTTTGTGGCGGTGACCCTCGAAGAAGCGCTGCAAGCCCGGCGCTCCTATAAGAAAAAGCTCAGCTGTCTGAGCAAGCTCTTCCCTTCCTGATTCTGCCCGCCGCATCGCGCGGGCCATGCCAAAAGGTACGCCAACGCCGCACTTCGGTGCGGTGACGGCTGCCCGCGCTTCAACCCTTGATTGGTTCTGGAGTTCACGCCAATGGCAGCTTTATCGCAATCGAATCAAACCGGGCAGGACCCGGCCAGCGTTGCCGTCCCAAGCGAGGCGCGTATGGGACGACTGTCCCTGACCATGGCTTGGTGGGCGGTGTGCAGCGCGATGTTCTACATCGTCGTCGGCGCTTCCCTGGCCCTGTCTTACGGCACCCGCAATGCACTGATCGGCATGCTCCTGTCGGTGCTCAGTTATGGCCTGGTGAACACTGTGCTCAGCCGCTTCGCCATGCGCAGCGGGCTCTCGGTGGCGCTGTTTTCACGGTTGTTGTTCGGCAGCACCGGAGCCTGCCTGGCGACCCTGATTTTCTTCTCCACGGCGATCTACTACGCAGTGTTCGAAGGGTCGGTGATCGCCGTGGCTCTCAACCACCTGTACCCGCAACTGCTGTATCCGCTGGCGGCGCTGGTGGTGGTGCTGTACAGCGTGCCGCTGATCCTGGGCAGCGTGCAGCACTGGCTGGACAAGCTCAACGGTGTGCTGTTGCCGGTGTATCTGGGGGGCTTGCTGTTCGCCGTGGGCCTGTCCATCAGCCGTTATGGCTACCAGCCGCAATGGCTGGATTTCGGCCCGGCCAATCCCAGCAGCACAGGCTGGTGGGATTGCTTCGTAGCCTACATGGGGGTGTGGATCCTGATGCTGTTCACCTTCGACTACGCACGTTTCGGCAAGCCGGCAGACGCCGCTTATCACGGTCGCTGGAGCTTCGGCATGCCGTTCTACGCGGTGACCTTTTTGCTCAACGGCGCGGCGGGGATCTACCTGGTGAGCAGCATTCCCCATGACGGCGCGCTCAATGAAGTCTCGGTGGTGATGGCGATCTTGCAGTTGATGGGGCTCTGGGGGCTGTTGTTCGTCTGGGCCACGCAAACCCGGATCAACACCGCCAACTACTACCTGGCGACCTTGAACATGCAGGCGTTCTTCGGTCGTTTCGGTCTGCGCGGTTCCTACCTGATGTGGGCGGTGGCGGTGGGGATCATCGTCTACGGCCTGATGCTGGCGGATGTGTTCGCCTACCTGCTCAAGGCCCTGGCCTATCAGGGGATCTTTGTCGTGGCCTGGGTCGGCGTGGCCCTGGCGCAGATTCTGTTGGGGCGTACCGACGTGGCGGCGATTGATCGCGTGGCGGCCTTCAACCCGGTGGGGCTGACGGCCTGGTTCGGTGGCACGGCCCTGGGGCTGATGCTGATGTGGGCGGGGGGCGGCCTGGCCAGTTTCTCGGCACCGCTGACCGGGGTCCTGGCGTTTGCCTTGCAGGCCGGGCTGGCCATTCGCTTGCGGGGCCGCTTGCCCGCCGTCGGCTGACAGGGCGACGGGCAAGCGGGCGCTGATCAGAACAGTTGGGTGAACAGCCAGTACAGGCTGCCCGACAGCAGGATCGCCGCCGGCAAGGTCAGGACCCAGGCCATGGCCAGGTTGCGGATGGTGCGCATCTGCAACCCGCCGCCATTGGCCACCATGGTTCCGGCCACCCCCGAGGACAAGACGTGGGTGGTCGATACCGGCAGGCCGAACATGTCCGCCGCGCCGATGGTCAGCATGGCCACGGTTTCCGCCGAGGCGCCCTGGGCGTAGGTCAGGTGGGTCTTGCCGATCTTCTCGCCGACGGTGACCACGATGCGTTTCCAGCCGACCATGGTGCCCAGGCCCAGGGCGATGGCCACGGCAATCTTCACCCACAGCGGAATAAAGCGCGTGGCGTTGTCGATCTGCTGCTTGAACAGTTGCAGCTTGTCCCGGGTGTCCTGGTCGAAATGGCCGACTTGGTTCTTGTCCATCAGGCGGATGGCTTCGCTGGTCAGGTACATGTCGTTGCGCACGTTGCCCATGGCTTCGGCGGGAACCTTGGCCAGCGAGCCGTAACCCTTGACCTCGGCGCCGATGGCGCCGGTCAGGGCGGCCAGGGCCGGAACCAGTTCAGGTGTCGCCTCTTTGCTGCGCATGTACTCTGAGAGCACGGCACGAGGGTCGGTGGGTGCCGCTTGCGGTGCGCTTTTCACCAGGGCTTGCTGGGTGACTTCGGCCACTGCGGCGAACTGCAGCGATTGGTCGGCGGGCATGGTGCGGTTCAGGGCATAGGCCATGGGCAAGGTGCCCACCAGGATCAGCATGATCAGGCCCATGCCTTTCTGGCCGTCGTTGGAGCCGTGGGCGAAGGACACCCCGGTGCAGGTCAGGATCAGCAGCCCGCGAATCCACCACGGCGGTGGCGCGTCACCCTTGGGGGCCTTGTACAACGCGCGGTTCTTGACGAACAGGCGCAGGGCCAACAGCAGCAGGGCGGCGAACACGAAGCCGATCAGTGGCGAGAACAGCAAGGCGTAACCGACCTTGGTGGCCTGGCTCCAGTCCACGCCGCTGGTGCCGTCGCGGCCGTGCATCAGGGCGTTGGCCACACCGACGCCGATGATCGACCCGATCAGGGTATGGGACGAAGAGGCTGGCAGCCCGAGCCACCAGGTGCCCAGATTCCACAGGATGGCGGCGATCAACAGGGCAAAGATCATGGCGAAGCCGGCCGAGGAGCCCACTTGCAGAATCAGTTCCACTGGCAGCAGGGCGATGATGCCGAAGGCCACCGCGCCACTGGACAGCAGCACCCCGAGGAAGTTGAACATGCCGGACCAGACCACCGCGAACTGCGGTGGTAGCGAATGGGTGTAGATCACCGTGGCCACGGCGTTGGCGGTGTCGTGGAAGCCGTTGACGAACTCGAAGCCCAGTGCGATCAGCAAGGCCACACCCAGCAGCAGGAACGGGGTCCAGGTGGTGACCGTGGTGCCCAGTTCGTGCATGTCATGCACCAGGCTGTAGGCGGTGAACAGCAAGCCCATGGCCAGCACTGCGAAAAACACTACCAGGGTGAAGGGGCCGGGTTTTTTATCCAGTTGCGGTTTGACGTCGAGGCTGGGGGAAGCGGCAGTCAGGGAAGGGGTGGCCATTACTGGACAATCCTGTTGCGGGAGAGAGTGTCGCCCATGATCGTTGCCAATTGTTACAAGGAGACTGCCTCAGGTCATGGTTTGCGCGATTGAGTGGCTCCGTTGATCCGTTCGAGTCCGCCGCCATCATCGCGGCCATCGCAATCATCGCGTAGGCGCTAGCTTGCCAGCGAAGAGGTCCCTGAGCCAGCCGTCGACCTTGGGCGCGCCTTCGCCGGCAAGCCGGCTCCTACAGGGAGTGTTTCAGTAGTCCTGGCGTTTACGGAAGGCCCAGCGCCCGGCGATCACGGTGAAGGTGGCCACCAGCGCCACCAGAATCCAGAAGCCCTCCGGGTCGCCGGAAAAGGGAATGCCACCCACGTTCATGCCGAAGAAGCCGGCGATGATGTTGATCGGCAGGGCCAGGACCGTGACCACGGTCAGGGTGAACAGGGTGCGGTTGGTCTGTTCATTGAGGTTGGCGGCGATCTCTTCCTGCAGCAGTTTGATCCGCTCCCCGAGGGCGGTGAGGTCGTTGATGATCAGGGCGAACTCTTCGGTGGACTTGCGCAGCTCCTTGACGTCTTCCTTCTGCAACCATTGCGGCGGCCGATTGAGCAGACGCAGCAGGGAGCCCGGTTCCAGGGCCAGCAGCCGTTGCAGACGCACCAGTACCCGACGCATGGCCCCCAGTTCGGCTCGGTTGCTGGAGACCCGGGCCGCCAGCAACTGGTCTTCGATCTGGTCGACGCTGAGGCTGGTTTTACGCACGATCTGGGTCAGCACTTCGCCCTGGTCGCGCAGCAGGTGCACCAGCAGTTCCAGGGGCGAGCGAAAGCGTTCGCCGGCCTTGACCGAGGAGCGCAGCTTGTCCACCGAGTGCAGGGGTTGCAGGCGGGCGCTGATGATCAGGTTGCTGCGTACGCAGACCCACAGGGTGGAGATGTCCGAGGACACCATGCTGCTGAAGTTGAACACCACATCGTTGACCACCGCCAGCAGCGCCGAGTCGACGTGTTCGATGCGGGTCGAGCGCGACCCTTCGTGCAGGGCTTCGAAGAACTCCTCGGGCAATTGCAAGTGGGCCTTCATCCAGCGCTCGCAGGCGGCGTGGGCCAGGTTCAGGTGCAACCAGAGGAATTCGTCGCTGTTGCGCGGCTGTTGCAGGGCTTGCAGGGCCTTGGCTGAATCCAGTTCATGACCCCGTTCGCCGGGCCGAAAGCTAAAACCGTAGAGCAGGCCAAACAGATCGGAATCGCGGTGACTCTGGTCGATGCTGTGGTTCATGGGGTCTCGCAGGAGGGACAGTACCTGGCGCGGGTTTTACAGGTTCACTTGGGCCTCATCATGGCAAGGCTTTTTGACAGTTTTGTGACGTTTCAAAGTGCACAATCCGCGGCGCCATACCAGTGGTCGGCAGCGCTCAAGAATGGATCGCGGATGCCGATCACGCTCACATGCAATACGCATTCGATTTTCCTCGAATGCTCCTGACAGGGAAGTTCGGACCTACGCATGCCCTTAGTGGGCCTGCTCTATCCCTGCCATGAGATCTTCTCGATGTTTTTGCAAAAATCCCTGAGAGCGCAAATTCTTGCCCTGCTGAGCGGTAGCCTGTTTGCGATGCTGTTGATCGCCCTGGCGTGTTTTCACTTGCTGTCCGGTGGCGTGCAGAGCTATCGCGAGCTGATCGAAGGTCCGCTGCGCAGTTCGCAGCTGATCGACGAGGCCAACCTGCAGTTCAAGAGCCAGGTGCAGGAGTGGAAGAACGTGTTGCTGCGGGGCAAGCAGCCCCAGGAACTGAACAAGTACTGGCAGCAGTTCGAAGATCGTCAGCGGGATGTGCAGAACATCCTCGGCCAGTTGGCCCAGACGCCTGGCCTGGATTCGGGCCTCAAGAACCGGGCACAGCGCCTGGCCGAGGAGCACCGTTCGCTCGGCTCGGCCTATCAGAAAGGCCGTGACGCCTATGTGGCCGCAGGCGCCGACCCGAGTGCCGGCGACGCTGCGGTCAAGGGCGTGGACCGTGCCACCAGCGAACAGATGAGCGAGTTGGTGACCGAGTTGCGCAAGCACAGTGACCAGCAGTCCCGGGACATCAGCTCGGCGGCCGATCGTACGGTGTGGCTGGGCATCCTGGTGATGCTGGCTTCCGGTTTGCTGATCGGCCTGCTCAGCCTGTGGCTGGTGAACCGCAGCCTGGTGCAGCCGATCCGCCAGTTGATCGACTACGTCGCCCAGCTCAGCCGTGGTCAGTTCGCCGACCGGGTGGCCAGCGATCGCCAGGACGAACTGGGCAGGCTGGCGGCTGCTGCCAACACCCTGCGTGACTTCCTGGCCCAGACCTTCAGCAGTCTGCAGCGCAGCGCTTCGGACCTGGACAGCTCCAGCGGCGAGCTCAACTCCATTGCCACTTTGATGTCCCAGGGCACCAACGAGCAGTTCAACCGCACCGATCAGGTGGCGACGGCGATGAACGAGATGTCCGCCACGGCCCAGGAAGTGGCGCGCCACGCTGCCGATGCTGCGCGCGCCGCGGATGATGCCGACCAGTCGGCGCAGCAGGGCGAGCAGGTGATGCAGAGCACGATCCACAGCATCACCCAGATGCGTGGCGAGATTGCCAACACGGCCACGGTGATCCGCCGTCTGGAGGCCGACAGCGGGCGTATCGGCAAGGTCCTGGAAGTGATCCAGGGGATCGCCGAGCAGACCAACCTGCTGGCGCTCAACGCTGCCATCGAAGCGGCCCGGGCCGGTGAGGCGGGGCGCGGTTTTGCCGTGGTCGCCGATGAGGTGCGCAGCCTGGCCCAGCGTACTGCGGCGTCCATCATCGAGATCAACCAGATCATCCAGAGCGTGCAGACCGGTGCGGTGGATGCGGCCCAGGCCATCGAGAGCGGCCAGTCCCGCAGCGAGCAGAGTGTGCAGCAGGTGACCGAGGCCGGTGCAATGCTGGAGCGCATCACCGAAGCGGTGGAAGCGATCC
Organism: Pseudomonas sp. JDS08PS003; assembly: GCF_045013505.1. Taxonomy (NCBI): domain Bacteria; kingdom Pseudomonadati; phylum Pseudomonadota; class Gammaproteobacteria; order Pseudomonadales; family Pseudomonadaceae; genus Pseudomonas; species Pseudomonas sp. JDS08PS003. The sequence goes on along the minus strand of NZ_CP120724.1, from coordinate 5,521,417 downwards.
GCGACATGAATCGGCAGATCGCCACTGCCGCCGAGGAGCAGACGTCGGTGGCCGAGGACATCTCGCGCAACCTGACCGAGATCACTTCGATTGCCAGTACCAACCTCGACAACGTCCAGCGTACCGAAGCGGCGAGCCGCAACCTGCACGGCCTGTCGGGACAGTTGAACGAAGTCACGGCGCGTCTCGGCGCCTGAGGTCGCTCACCCTGTATGCGGGCCCCAAAGCACAAGGCCGCGCTCCCGAAACGGGGCGCGGCCTTGTGCTGTGTGCGGGGGCTTACTTGTCTTGCTTGTTGCTCAGAACCTTGCCGGTCTTGGCGTCCAGGTCCACGTCCCACTCGATGCCTTTGCTGTCACGCAGTTCCACCTGGTAGACGTAGGCGCCTGTCGCGGTCTGCTCCAGCTCGGTGTCGGTGATGCTGGCGGCGGTGGTGCCCGGGTGCTGGGCCAGGGCCGCCTGGTTGAGTTTTTCCAGGTCCATGATGGCGCCGGATTTGAGCAGGCCCGGGATCAGGTCCGGACGGACATCGGCCTGGGCCAGGCCGGCGGTCAGGGTCAGGGCGGCAGCGGCGAACAGAGCGGAGAACTTGGTCATGGGTTGATTCCTTGGGGTGATGGGTTTCGATGGACACAGGTTAGCCACTGCAACTTAATTCACCCTTAATTCAGGTCAGTGGTTGCGCCGTTTGTTCAAGCCAGAGGGCGGGGGCGGGGCCCAAGCTGGTGTCTCCCTTCTAGGAGACTCAGTGAATGAAACGATGGCTTGCGTGGTTGTATGCCCCCTTGTTCTTTGGTGGATTCATCGGTGGTGCGGTGTGCTGGATGAGTGCGGGAGAGGCTTCTGCGAGTGGGTTGCTGGTGCTGTTTGCGGCTGCGCTCCTGGTGTCTTTCCTGGTGGAGTGGGTCCTGCCTTATGAGCCGGCATGGAATCGCTCCCAGGGTGACCGCCTGCGGGACAGTCTGCATGCCCTGGTCAATGAGGGTCTGAATGCCCTGGGCCTGCTCGCATTGCCGGGGCTGGTGGCGCTGTTGGCCCATGACGGCCTGTGGCCTGGGGACTGGCCGCTCTGGGGCCAACTGTTGCTGGCAATAGTGATCGCCGATTGCGGGATCACCCTGGCTCATTACGCCAGCCATCGCTGGGCCTGGCTCTGGCGCCTGCATGCGGTGCACCACAGTGTGCTGCGCATGTACGGTTTCAACGGTCTGCTCAAGCATCCCCTGCACCAACTGCTGGAAGCGACGGCGGGGTTGCTGCCGTTGTTGGTACTGGGCATCCCGCTGCCAGTGGCAGAGTTGCTGGCCCTGGCCATCGCCATTCAGTTGCTGTTGCAGCATTCCAATGTCGATATGCGCTTGGGATTGCTGCGCCTGGTGTTTGCCTGGGCGCCGGTGCATCGCTTTCACCATATGAAGTACGGCCGCGCCGGTGATGTGAATTTCGGTCTTTTCTTCAATCTCTGGGACTGGCTGTTGGGAACCGCGTTCTATCGGCATGACTACCCGATGCGCCAGGGCGACCTGGGCATCGGTAGCCGTCCGGACTATCCGGTGGATTACTGGCCGCAGTTGCTGGAGCCATTCAAGGCCCAACGCTATGCCGCCGAGCCCAAGGTGCCCGAGGCGTTGAGGCGCCCGGTCAATCCAGCAGGCGGGGCCTGAGGGTTTTCAGGGCCTGCCCGGCGGTGACGCCGAACAGTGCCTTCAAGGTGCGGGAGAAGTGCGCGGTGTCGGCGAACCCGGCGCCGTGGGCCGCCTGGGCCATGGCCTGCCCCTCCAGCAACAGGGCCATGGCCAGACGCAGACGTCGCCACAGCACCAGGCGCCGTACCGGCAGGCCTACATCACGGGCGAACAACCGTTCCAGCTGGCTCAGAGACACATGGGCCTGGGCTGCCAATTGCGTCGCTGCCACCTTGCCCTCCAGGGCGGCGTCCAGGGCCAGCAGCGCCCGTGCCACACGACGGTCGGCAATGGGCTGGCGCGGACAACTGCGCAGCGCCGCTTCCAGGCCGGGCAGTGACGGCTCGATACGGCTGACGCAGAGCTGCAGGTCTTGGGCCGCGATGCGCAGTGGCTCGGCGTAGACCGTGAAGGCCCGGTCGGGGGCCTGGATGATGGCGTGGCGGCGCAGGGCCTGGATCAACAGGAAGTGACCACTGAGTCGGACACCGTCCAGTTCCACGGTGACCGGCTGTTGGGGGGCAATGATCAGTTGATGGGCATAGTGAGCGTGGGGCGTGGTGCGCCCCATCACCCCGTGGATCAGACCGAAGTCATGGCCCAGCCAGAGTTCGCCGCTCCAGTGTGAAGCGGACATTCAGTAACCGCTGGCCTCCAGCAACTGGGCCACGCTGGCGCTGGCCGGCCGCTTGAAATACTTGAGCAGTTCGGCGCTGCGGTTGGTGAAGATGCCATCGACCCCGGCCTCCATGACCTTGTTGAAATCCACCGGTTCATCGATGGTGTAGACGTGCACCAGCAGGCCCTGGTCGTGGGTGTACTGATTCATCCAGGGTTGCACCAGATCCGCATAGCTCTGATCGCCGCCAGCCGTCAACGCTGCGCAGGGACCGGTGCCGATGGCACCCTGGGTCTTGGCGAAGTCGACCCAGCGCTTGAACTCGGCCTGGTCCTTGGGTTGCTGTTTGGCATAAAAAGCGGCCTTGTCGGTTTCGCCGCTGCTGGCGAAGGTCTGCCCGGAGGCTGGCTCGATGCTGCCGGGAGCCACCCACAGCAACAGGATTTTCGGCACCTTGGGCATTTCCTTGTGCAGCAACTCCAGGCTGTGTTTGTCGAAGGTCTGCAGCACGACCTTGCCTTTGCCCTGGCCCACTGCCAGCTCGCTTTTCGCCAGCTTGGAGCCCGCCGGGCTCAGCCAGCCACGGTCCTGGAGTTTTTCCTTGAGATCGTGCTCGATGCCGGGGAACAGCTGGGGCTCCTTGGTCTCGATGTAGAGTCCGGGTTTGTGTTGTGGATTGCCCAGGGCGATGTCGATGATCTCGTCCAGGGTGAGGATCTTCAGGCCGGCGAAGCCCGGGCGGGCGCGGTCCGGATGGGCCTGGTTGAACCAGCTGCCGGCGTCGAGGGTTTTCAGTTCGGCCATGGTGAAGGCGTTGGCCGGGCTGTCCTTGCGTTCGGGGAATTTCTGCGCCACGTCGGTGGTGCGTTGCAGGTTGTTGTCATGCAAGACGAAGAGCACACCGTCCTTGCTGCGCTGCAGGTCCATCTCCAGGTAGTCGGCGCCCAGGTCCCGGGCCAGCCTGTAGGACGCCGCGGTGGACTCGGGGGCATCGAAAGACGCACCTCGGTGGGCGATCACCGCCGGCTGCGGGATCCCCTGGCGAGCGGCAAGCGCGTCTGGATCGGGCTGTTCAGTGGCCTGGGCCAGGCCGCAACCGAGCATCAGGGCCAACATCAGGGCACAAGGGGGGAAGGTCGCTGGCATGCTCGAAATCCTTTCGTGGAGGCAAGTACAAGGAGATATCTTTTAGCAACTCAATGACGCTTGTGCTATCTCCAGAGCGACATAAATCCTTCTCATACGCATCTTTCGCGGTTTTCTCCGGTGCTTTGCAGTACTCTTGGGCGCTGCAGTTTCCCCATCAGAGGGAAGCCCGAAAACAGCCCCTTCCTTGCCTCGCGTGTAGACCATCGATCACCCGTCCCATGGGACTTACAGTGAGGTTTACCATGAGCATCACCTCCGAACTCATCTGCCAGGCTGCCGATCAGCTCAAGGGCTTTGTCGGCTTCAATCGCAAGACCGGTCGCTACATCGTGCGTTTCAGCGAAGACTCCTTCGGCATGGATGTGGCGGATGACGCCATAGTGCCGGCCAATGAATTTGTCTGGGCGCCGGTGTCCGATCAGGCCATGAGCCTCAAGCGCGAGCAGATCCAGTTGCTGCTGGATCAGAACATCGACGACCGGATCAACATCAGCGAACCGCTGCGGGTTTACATGCGTCGCAGCGATCTACCGGAAATCCAGGCGGTGCGCAGCCTGCTGTCGACCGCCCAGGGCTGACCCGTGCTTGCCCTGAGCCGCATCCGGAGCGGCTCAGGGGCTTGCTTCAAATGCCGAAGCTGTAGGCCCGCTCGACCTTGCTTACTCGGGTATGAAAGTACCGGTACCAGTCGTTGCGACCACGCTCGCGGATGGCGCGGTGTTCGGCGTGTTGCTTCCAGGCCAGGATCGCCGCCTCGCAGGTCCAGTAGGACACGGTGATACCGAAGCCATCCTCACCCCGTGCCGATTCGGCCCCAAGGAATCCCGGTTGTTGGCGAGCCAGCTCGACCATGTGTTCGGCCGCCTGGTCATAGGCGGGATCGGCTTCACGGCGCTGGGAACTGAAGATCACTGCGTAATAGGGTGGGGCGGGCGTCTGGCCGATCATCCTTACGCCTCCAGGCAAGCGTTGAGCAGGGCTGTCACCAGGGGCGGCGTACGGCCTTGGAGGGCGGCGCGCTCGGGCTGGAACAGTGTGGCAACGAAGAATGGATGCCCCTCCAGTTCCACGGCGCGCAAGTCGCCGTCGCTGTCGTGGCCGGTAGGGCGCAGCGCACCACTGAGCAGCGGGGCCGCAAAGTCCGGATTGACCCCATAGCGGCAGCGATAACCTTCCTCGATGCTCGGAGTGCCGTAGGCCTGGGCGATCCGGCTGCCGCTTTGCAGCTGGATTCGGTCGTGGGCTTCCACCAGGGCGCAGCTCAAGGGGGTGAGCACCGCGCGCTGGGCATGAGGGGTGATCTCACCGTGCTCGGCGTCGCTCCAGCCCAGCACGTTGCGGGCATATTCCAGCACTGCGTGCTGAAAGCCGCCGCAGGTGCCGAGGAAGGGCCGTTGCTGTTCCCGGGCCACACGGATCGCCAAGAGGGCACCGTCGATGTGGCGGTAGGGACTGCCAGGCACGCACCAGATTCCGTCGAAGCCGTTGAGCTGTTGCTCGTGGGTCAGCTCCGGCGTGGCCAGCCATTGGTAGACCACCCTGACCCCGCTATCGGTCGCGGCGCGCTCCAGGGCCAGGGGAATGGCCTGGTGTGCGGTGATCTGTGGGTCGTAATCCCCTACCAGGGCGATGCGGATGGTGGCTGTAGATCGGGCTGGGTGCATGTGGCCTCTCCGGTTGTGGCGCTGACTTGTCGACTGCCTGGAGCCACTATAGATTGGCGATCACGCAATCAATATTGGCGTTTCACCAAGTGATCAATGCAGCCATGCACTATCAGCTGGACTATCCCGACCTGTCACTGATTCTCGCCCTGGTCCGTGGCGGCTCCCTGGCTCGCGCCGCGGCCCTGCTCAAGGTGGATGTTTCCACGGTGTTTCGTGCGGTGCGCCGGCTGGAGGCCGGGCTCGGGCAGCAGTTGTTCGACAAGAGCCGCGCTGGCTATCTGCCCACCAGCCTGGCTCAGGCCCTGGCACAGCAGGCTGAACAGGCGGAGCAGGCCTTGGAGGCCGCGCGGATCGGCGTGGCCCAGGGAGGAGAGGTGATCAGCGGCACAGTGCGCCTGACTTGCACAGATTCGGTGTTGCAAGGTCTGCTGCTGCCGGCCCTGGCGCAATTCATGCCGAACTACCCGGCGCTGGTGATCGAACTCTGTACGTCCAATGATTTCGCCAACCTCAATCGGCGTGATGCGGACATAGCGGTGCGTCTGACCGCAACACCGCCGGAACATCTGGTGGGACGTTGCCTGGGAGCGGTGTCGTATCGGCTGTGCGCGAGCCCGGCGTACAAGCAACGGGTGGACTGTAGCGACCTGTCGAAGGTGGCCTGGATCGCCCCGGATGATTTTCTCCCCGACCATCCCACCGTGGCCTGGCGCCGTCAGCGCTGGCCTGGCGTGCAGCCCAGCTATCGCTGCAACAGCATGCTCGCGGTGACCGAACTGGTAAGGGCCGGCCTCGGCGTTGCAGCCTTGCCGGATTTTCTCATGGGCAGTGGCGGTCTGGAGGCGTTGAGTGAACCCTTGGGCCATGACACAGCTCTGTGGCTGCTGACCCGTCCGGATTGCCGGGCCCTGCGTTCGGTGGTGACTCTGTTTGATGAACTGGCACGCCATCTGCGCTGGCCATGAGCGGGGCTCAGGTGTCGGGCTGATCCTTGTGCACAAAGTGCGCGTGCATCTCGCTGGTCAGGTTCTCGATGCGTTCGGTCAGTTGCTTGGTCATTTCCGTGAGCCGGGTGTTCTGCTCCAGCAACTCCAGCAGTTGGCTGGTGGTCTGCGCGGCCTGGGCCTGGCGTTCACTGTTAGCGATGGCCAGGGCTTCGCGGTGCTGGGCATCTGCGTCCGATTGGGCCTTGTCCCGTGCGGCCTGGCGGGTCTGGGCCAGGAGGATCAGCGGTGCGGCGTAGGCTGCTTGCAGGCTGAAGGCCAGGTTCAGAAGGATGAAGGGGTAGACATCGAACTGGGTCACGCCAGTGAGGTTGAGGGCAATCCAGATCACTACGATCAGGGTCTGTGCACCGAGAAAGGTCGGGGTACCAAAGAACCGGGCAAAGGCTTCCGCCTTCAAGGCAAAGGTGTCGTTGCCAAAGGTCGGAGCGAGGTGGGCGTGGGCACGGTGAAAGCGCAGATGGTCGACGATTGGGGTGGTTTTTTCCGGGGTGTCGCTGGAACTCATGATGGCCTCCGCCAGGCGTTGGGACGTCAGGCCACTATAGTCCTCAAGGCCAGGCCCGACGTCATTATCGACGTCGGGAAAACCACCCTCAGAGCACGTCGCGTTCGTTGGCGAACATGCTGACCGCTTGCACCGCGTCACTGGCGCCATCGCGAATCTGCAGGATCACGGTCCCGGCCTGATCCGCCAGTTGCACGCCCTTGGCAGCTCGTTCACGAGTGCCGTCCATGCTCTTGATCGCTTGCTGCGTTTCGTTCTGGATCATGTCGATCATGCTGGAGATTTCCGCCGTCGAGCCGCTGGTGCGTGCCGCCAGTTGCCGGACTTCGTCGGCTACCACGGCAAAACCTCGGCCCTGTTCTCCGGCCCGGGCGGCCTCGATGGCAGCGTTGAGGGCCAGCAGGTTGGTCTGATCGGCAATCCCGCGAATAGTGTTGACGATGGCGGTGATTTGCTCGGAACGTTCGCCGAGGCGGGCGATCAGCGAGGAAGAGTCCTCGATGTTATGGGCGATCTGGCGCATCTCGCTGGCAGCCTGCTGGATCACCCCGGTGCCTTGTTCGGCGACTTTCCGGGTCTCCACCGAGATGTGATACGCCTGGCTCGCACTCTGGGCGTCCTGCTCATGCTTCTCTACCTGCTGAGTCACGTCTGCAGCGTACTTGACCACCTTGCACAGGCGTCCGCTGGCGTCATAGACCGGGTTGTAATTGGCTTCCAGCCACAGCGTGCGCCCATGCCTGTCGATCCGCTCGAAGCGGCCGTTGAAGAACTCCCCCCTGTTCAGGCGATTCCAGAAGTCCTGGTAGGCGCTGCTGCTGATCAGCTCGGGTTTGCAGAACATCCGGTGATGCTTGCCCTTGATCTCCGCTAGGCTGTAGCCCATGCGGCTGAGGAAGTTGGCGTTGGCGCCAATGATGCTGCCGTCGAGGTTGAACTCGATGACCGCCATGGCCCGGTCGATGGCCTCCAGTTTGTTCCGGGCCTCGACTTCCTCTTGCACCCTGGCGGTGACGTCAAGGGCGTACTTGACCACTTTGTACACCGTGCCGGAGGCATCGCGGATCGGGTTGTAGCTGGCTTCCAGCCACAGGCTCTGGCCCGCGGCGCCAACCCGCTCAAAGGTGCCGGATTCGAACTGGCCGTTTTTCAGGCGGGTCCACAATTGCTGGTAGTCGGCGCTGCGAGCGTATTCCGGGAGGCAGAACAGTCGGTGAGACTGGCCGATCACCTGATCTTGCCGATAGCCCAGAGTCTTCAGGAAGTTGTCGTTGGCTCGGAGCACCGTGCCCTGGAGGTCAAACTCGATCACCGCCATGGAGCGGTCGATGGCGTCCAGCAGGCGGGATTGTTCGGCGATGGTCTGGTTCAGGGAATCGATGGTCTTGTTGTGACGGTTGAATAGCATGTTGGCAGGTGCTCTGTGGGAGAAACGTCGCGTCGATCCCTATGGAGTGCGCCGGTATGCCGAAAGCTCCCCGGCGATCGGCATTATCTGCTCAATGTCAGCGTTCCATGACTGACAGATAATTTCGCAGCGGTGAAGCGGGCGACATTTCGGGCGAACGTCGCTGGCCGCATCAAGAGGATACGTAACGGCTGCGAATCGATTTAGTTGGATTGGATGACTTGGCTGACAGCGGTGCCGAAGGGGTTATCCGCTGCTGCAAAGTGGCGGCATTATGATGTCAGTCATGAAGAAAAATCCAAATAAACTTGTACAAAAATATTTTTTACTTCCTTTTTGTATAAGTTTTGACGGTTTTTATGCCATTTGCGCGGGAGAGAAATGGGCTTCGCAGTCATTGCTGGCCGTACGGTTGCGCCCGCTGTTCTTGGCCAGATACAGGGCCTTGTCCGCCGCATCGAGCCAGCCTGCAGGGTCTGGAAAGCTTGAGTCGAAAGCCGCCAGGCCGATACTCAGGCTGACCTTCAGTTCCTGCACTTCTGGATGCCGGTACTGATTGAAGACCTGGCGCAGGCGCTCCATCACATCAAGGGCCTGTTGCCGGCTCATGCGTGGCAGGATCACGCAGAACTCGTCGCCACCGTAGCGACCGGCGAGATCGTCATGGCGCAGGTTGCGGCGTAGTTCATTGCTCAAATGGCGCAGCACTGTATCGCCGACAATATGCCCGTAGGTGTCGTTGATCGCTTTGAAGTGGTCGATGTCGATCAAGGCGATGCTGGCTTCCATCTGCTGCTGCTGACACTTGTGGAACTTGATGTGCAACAGGTCTTTCCACGAGCCGTGGTTGAGCAGGCCGGTAAGGCTGTCGGTGCGGCTCAGGGCGCTGAGGGCGCGCTTGTGTTCGGACAGTTTGATCGCCAGTCGATAGCAGACCATGCCCACGGCCAGGGGGTAGAGGGTCAGCATGGGCAGGCAGGCATAGATCTGCAGCGGGCTGATCTGCGCACTGAAGTTGGCCCCGATCAGCGCCCAGGACAGCAGTATCCCGGCACATTGGGCCAGGCCGCCACGAATGAACAGGCGCAAGCCGCCTGCGGCGACGTTGTTCATGGTCATCATCGAGAGGATGGTGACTGCCGGCAGGGGATTGAATTGCATGGTTGCCGCCCAGAATCCCCCCAGCAGTGAGTCATACAACAGGTTGCGGCGTTCTGCCCGGTAGGGAAAGTCCGAGCGGGTGGAAAGCTGATACGCCAGATGGGGCCAGATCAGGCCGTGGAACAACAGCAGGGCCCATATCCAGTCAGGCGGTGCCAGGGGGTAAAGTGCGGCCAGGACACTGATGCCGCCGATACTCAGGCCGATGATCCTTGGCCAATAGATGCGTCGGGCAAATGACAGCCCCTTGCCGCGTTGGTTTTCCATAAATTCCTGCACCGGATTCTGTACTGAAACACCTTGTGGTGTTTTTTGCGGCTTGGCCGTTTATCGGATCAGTTTGGTGAATATTGTCATTTATTCCAGTGGGAATAATCAGTGTCCTTCGAAGCCATTTAACAGTGGCCGGGAACGTCGTGTGACAGGAGCGCAAGCAGGGTCATGCCTGGTAGTGAGTCAGGAACATGTCCAGCGCCGACTCGATGACCCGGGTTTGCATGTCCTCTGTCAGGGTCGGCTGGCCCATGGTGATCTGCGGCCAGAAGGCAAAGCTCTTGAGCAGCCCGTGCATCTGTTGCGCGGCGAACTCCGGGTCCAGGGGCTTGAGGCGGCCGTCAGCCAGCGCCCCGCGGATCCACAGGGTCAGGCCTTCTTCCCGTTCGCCGAGTCGCGCCACCATGTTCTGTGCTCGCTCGGGGGAGTGGATGGTGGCGGCGATGGCGACTCGGGCCAGGTCGAGGAAGTTGTTGTCGGCCAGCAGTTGCAGCTTGGCTCGCAGAACGTTTTGCAACTGCTCGCGCAATGGCTGGTCGCTGCGGTAGCTGACCTCCGATTGGGCGCTGGTGCTGGTCCAGAGCTTATGCAGAATTTCGGCGAACAACTCTTCCTTGCTGGGGAAGTGGTTGTACACCGTACGCTTGGAAACCCCGGCCGTGGCGGCGATCTTGTCCATGCTGGTGATTTCGAAACCGCTGGCGCGGAATTCGCTGATCGCCGCCTGGATGATGGCATTGCGTTTGAGGTCGGTGAGGCGCTTCGGGGCTGTCATAAGTTGGGTTCGGTCAGGGTCGGCGTTGAAATCAGTCGGCAGTCTACTTCGTCTTAATCCTGTTGCAATGTAGAAACTACACTGTGTAGTGTAGTTCTTCTTGAGAACGATGATTGGCGGCTGATGCTTGCGTGCCTTGGCCAGTAGATCGTCCCGCAGAACAACGTCGGAACCTGCCGCATTCCAATGGAGTCATTTCAATCATGGCCACTGTTTCGTCCAGCGTCACACGCCCCCCCCGCCAGGAAACTTCCCGCCAGGAACAGGGCGCCTTTCGTAACCATGCTCCGGTACATCGCGCCGGTTTCGGTAAAACCCTGCAGATTTTCTGGAACATGCTGTTCCACAAACCGCGTAATACCCGTCCGGCCGGAGCTATCCCTGTACAGCCGCTGACCCGCGAGCAACTGCAGGCGGCCCCCAATCACAGCGTGTTTCGTCTTGGGCACTCCACGGTGCTGTTGAAGATGCGTGGCAAGTTCTGGATCACTGACCCGGTGTTTGCCGAACGTGCGTCCCCGGTGCAATGGGCCGGTCCCAAGCGTTTTCACCAGCCCCCCATCAGCCTGGAGGCTTTGCCCGAGATCGAGGCGGTGATCCTGTCCCATGACCACTACGATCACCTGGACCACCAGACAGTACTGGCTCTGGCAGCCAAGACCCGGCACTTCCTCACCCCGCTGGGAGTGGGAGATACCCTGATCAAGTGGGGGGTACCCGCGGCGAAGGTCCGGCAGCTGGATTGGTGGCAGGGGTGCGAAGTCGAGGGCATCCGCTTTATCGCTACGCCGTCGCAGCACTTTTCCGGTCGCGGGTTGTTCGATGGCAACCACACCTTGTGGGCGTCCTGGGTCATGATCGACGCCGCGACGCGGATCTTCTTCAGCGGCGATACCGGTTATTTCGACGGTTTCAAGCGTATTGGTCAGCAGTACGGGCCCTTTGATCTGACGCTGATGGAAACCGGTGCCTACAACGTCGAATGGCCCCATGTTCACATGCAGCCGGAGCAAACCCTGCAAGCTCACATCGACCTGCAGGGGCGCTGGTTGCTGCCAATCCACAACGGCACCTTTGACCTGGCCATGCATGCTTGGCATGAACCCTTCGACCGTATCCTGGCCCTGGCCTGGGAGCGCAGTATCAATATCACCACGCCGCAAATGGGCGAAGCCTTCAACCTGGCTCAGCCTCAGCGGGGCGGGGCCTGGTGGTTGGAGGTGGAAGGCGCCCCCGAACAGGCGGCTGTCGAATCCGCGTAATCATTTCCTGATCCATGTCCGGCTCCCTTTGTGGTTGGGGGGATGTGCTGATCCCCAGTTTCACTCTGGCGGTCTTTGTGCAACTGGACCCGGAGGTTCGCTTGCAGCGCTTGCGTGTCCGGGAATTCCAGCGCTACGGCGAGCAGATTTTCGAGGGGGGCGAGCGTCATGCCGCGACCCAGACTTTTCTCACCTGGGCCGCCGGCTACGACGAGGGTGGTCACGGAACCCGCAGTCTGCGGCGCCATGAAACCTGGATCAAAACCCTGGGCTGTCCGCTTGTTCGCCTGGATTCGACCCAGCTTTCAGTGCCGGACTTGTGCGGGCAACTGCTCAAGGCACTGGATCACTCGATCATTGCGTAGTCAGGGCGTTCCATGGGATTGGGGGTAGCGCCCTTGATATTCATGCCGCGGCCGGGAGTGAAGCCGGGAAAGAACACCAGCCCTTGAGCTTCAAGGCAGAACGCCAGTGCCAGGCGGGTCACGTCACGCACCTCGTAACCGGCTTCGAAGCGCTGGATGGCTTGCACCGAGACTGCGGACTCACGGGACAGTCGATCCATGTCCCAATCCAGCATGTCCCGGGCTTGGGCACAGTGCTGCGGAGTGAATTGATAGAGGGCGATACGTTCCAGGGTGATTTTCATCGCTAGAGAGGCCATGGTTTTCTCCGGGAGGTTAGGCAGGAAGTTGGCTTTATACTGGTTATTTGTACAGTTGTTTTATTCCCGGATCAAACTGATTTTTGCTCTCGGCACGCGCCTTTGGTCACAAGGTTTTTCCCGGGGGCGGGTCCGCCCTGTTCAGGTAGGTACTGGGGGACTGTCCCAGCACTCGGCGGAACATGGTGGAGAATGCACCGGGGCTGTCATAGCCGAAATCCAGGGCGATGCGTGTCACGGGCTCCGCGGCTGCCAGCCGCGCCAGGGCCAGGATCACGCAGGCTCGTTGTCGCCATTGAATGAAGCTCATACCCGTTTGCTGGCGGAAGACGCGATTGAAAGTGCGCAGGCTGACGTGCAACCGATCCGCCCAGTGCTCCGGGGATTGGTGAATATCGGGCTGTCCGAGAAAGGCCTGGCACAACTCCAGTAGCGGGCCATCAGCCGGCAGGGGGATATGCAGCGGTAGCGCAGTGCTGCGTTGCAGTTCATGCAGCAGCAGCTCGACCAGCAATCCGTCACGCCCGCCCTGATCGTATTCCAGGGGAATCTCTACGGCCTCCAGAAGCAGTTGGCGCAACAATGGCGAGACGCTGACGACTCGACAGCCGCTGTTATCCAGGGGCGCCGCGGCAGGTTCGATATACAGGCTGCGGGTACTGACTCCGAGCATCAGCACCTCATGCTCCACCCCGGACGGGATCCACACCGCATGTTGCGGTGGTACTACCCAGTTGCCCTGATCGGTACCCACCTGCATGACCCCGGTAGCGCCATACAGCAGCTGTGCCCGCCGATGGCGGTGGCGGGGCAGGCGTTGGCCGTCGGCGTAGTCGGTTCCGATGGCCAGTACCGGACGCGGTGTCTGATCCAGTTGATCGATGGAGATGTTGCGCATGCCGAGTCGTTCCGTGTTTGGCGTAAACGCAAACATTATTGGCTGACTTGCTGAAGTCGGCCAAGCGGTGAAGCTCTATCGTCCAGGTCTTCTGCAAAGACGAGCGTGGTCCGATGTTCTATCTACTGCTGGCATTTTTTGGTTGCATGACGGGCATCAGCGCCGTGCTGTTCGGCTTTGGCGGCGGATTTGTAGTGGTGCCGCTGCTGTACTGGATGTTGCTGGGCAGCCAGGGCGCGGACTCGGCAGCAGGGCAGTCGGCGATGCATGTCGCGGTGGCTACCTCGACTTGCGTGATGATCGTCAATGCCCTGGTCGCTAGCCGTCGACATCAGCGTGCGGGCAATCTTGTTCGCCACTATCTGTGGCCTCTGGGGGGCTATATAGGTCTGGGGGCGATCTTGGGGGCGGCGGCGGCCATGTGGGTCAGTGGCGAAGTGATTCGTTATGCCTTTATCGCCTATCTGGGGATCACCATTGCCGACTGCCTGCTGCGACGCGGTTTTCTTGAACCGTCGCAAGGGCAGAAAGCGCGCCTCCTTGGCGCCCGCGAAACGCTCTTTGGCGGTGTAGGAATAGGTGTTGTCGCCACCTTTCTCGGCGTAGGCGGCAGTGTCATGACGGTGCCTCTATTGCGCCGTTGCGGTCTGACCATGACCCAGGCCACCTCAATGGCCAATCCTCTGAGCGTGCCTGTGGCGTTGGCGGGAACTGTCACCTACATGGGCCTGGCCCGTTTCAGCCCGTTCGATCTCGGACCCTGGTTCGTCGGTTATGTGGATCTGCTGGCGTTCTCGGTACTGACCCTCGGCTCGTTGCTGGGCATCCGCCTGGCCACTCCCTGGATTGGCAGAATTCCCGACCGTATGCATGCCCGGGTGTACATCGGCCTGTTGTTGCTGGTGCTGCTCAGCATGTGCCTGAAGTGATAGGGAGCATCACGCTTGGTGGCTCGACTGTCCTTGGCCGCAGGTCCAAATTGCCCGATGCGCAACGCTGGCTCTGGCTTGGATGAGCGCGTTGCCGGCTTTTTCATACAAGGGAGTTCCCATGTTCAACGGATTGATATGCCAGATCTTCGGCGTCCTGTGGCTTTCGATCTATCTGTCGGCTGTGCAGGCTGCAAGTTCTCGCGAAGTTTTCAGCGCAGCCCTGGGCAAGATGCCGATTGTGCTGGAGATCAGCGCCCACTCTCCCCAGGAGGTCACGGGGCGTTATGTCTACCAGAAATTGCATCGTGACCTGGCGCTCAACGGGACGCTCCAGGGGCCTGCGATGGCACGGAGTGGTCGGTGCTGCGGTATGAGGTGCTCAGGAAGCATCCGAGGGAGTGGCCCTGGCGTTGCCCAAGCGGTGAAACCGCAGGGGGCTATTTCGCTTCCAGGCCTGGTGCCTCGCGAATCACGAAATGGTCCAGGTTCTCGATATTGGCGCTGAACACTCCGAAGGTTGCTTCGGGATTTTTCTTGCTCGGCACCTGCTTGAGTGTCGGGGTGACGCCATAGAAGAAGCAGTACAACTCACGCTGGCTGTCGATGGCGCCCTTGAGCTCTTCGAGGAAGGCTTTGCGCTTGCGGTAGTTGTCGACCAGTTTCTTGCTCAGGTAGACGTTGACTGAATAGGGCTTCTTCTTGGCTTCGCCCTCTTCCTTGAACCAGACCTTGTGCTCGAAGTCGATGCGAAAGCTCTGGGTGTAGTCCTTGATTTCCTTGATCTTGCCCCAGTAGATCAGCCCCTTGTTATCCAGCAGGTACTCGATTTTCTTGAAGAACGAGGCGTAGGACGCGGTGTGCTCGCCGATCTTCAACGGCATGCGCTTGAGCAGTTCCTTATCGTCGATATTCGATACGAAGCATTCCACCGGGTGGGCGAAGACGCTGGTCTTGTCCGGGGTTGTATCGCGCCCGGCGTGGGGCGTTTGCAAGCTGGCAGGCGTCACTGGCGGGTTGTTTCCAGGCGTCTGCGGTGCTGCTGCAGGGGTGGCCGGTCGGCGCAGGTATTCGCGGCGGGTCAGCAGCAGCTCCGAAGGGAAGTGCTCCTCGCGATCATCCTCGACTGCAGCTCCTTCGATGCTGCCAGGGCTTTTGCTGATCCCGTAAGGGCAGCCTTGTATATGAAGAGTGCTGGGCAGGTTCTTGAAATGCGGGGTGCGGATGTAATTGACGTTCTTGGCATTGAAGGTGCCCAGTTGATTGGCGGCATCGAACGCTGCGCGACAGTCATCGTTGGGGCACTGGAAACTTTCCTTGGCCGAGTCGAAGACCAGGGTTTCATCGAAGTTCAGATCCCGCACGTCATAGATCGACAACTTTTCGTCGAGGCTGATGCAGTAGGCGGTATCGAATTTCATGAGCGCTTTGATCCTTAAGCGGGGGAGGGGACTTTATAACGGTAGGTCTTGGAGCCTGCACGTACTTTAATGAACCGGGTTTTGTACAAGAAGCGGGTGCGGATTTGCGCGGCCAATAAAAAAGCCCTGACCAAGTCAGGGCTTCTTGTTTGTTTCATTGATCCGGGAATCAATCCCAGCTCAATGCACCGCCAGTCTGATACTCGATCACGCGGGTCTCGAAGAAGTTCTTCTCTTTCTTCAAGTCCATGATCTCGCTCATCCATGGGAACGGGTTGGTGGTACCTGGGTACTCTTCCTTCAAACCGATCTGCGACAGGCGACGGTTGGCGATGAACTTGAGGTAGTCCTCCATCATGGCCGCGTTCATGCCCAGTACGCCGCGCGGCATGGTGTCGCGAGCGTATTCGATTTCCAGTTGGGTGCCCTGGAGGATCATCTGGGTGGCTTCTTCCTTCATCTCGGCATCCCACAGGTGCGGGTTTTCGATCTTGATCTGGTTGATCACGTCGATGCCGAAGTTCAGGTGCATGGATTCGTCGCGCAGGATGTATTGGAACTGCTCGGCGACACCGGTCATTTTGTTGCGGCGACCCATGGACAGGATCTGGGTGAAGCCGCAGTAGAAGAAGATGCCTTCCAGAACGCAGTAGTAGGCGATCAGGTTGCGCAGCAGTTCCTTGTCGGTGTCGACGGTGCCGGTTTCGAACTTCGGATCGGAGATCGAACGGGTGTACTTCAGGCCCCAGGCAGCTTTCTTCGCGACCGATGGAATCTCGTGGTACATGTTGAAGATCTCGCCTTCATCCATGGCCAACGATTCGATGCAGTACTGATAGGCGTGGGTGTGGATCGCCTCTTCGAACGCCTGGCGCAGGATGTACTGGCGGCATTCCGGGTTGGTGATCAGGCGGTACACGGCCAGTACCAGGTTGTTGGCAACCAGGGAGTCGGCGGTGGAGAAGAAGCCCAGGTTGCGCATGACGATGCGGCGCTCGTCGTCGGTCAGGCCTTCCGGGTTTTTCCACAGGGCGATGTCGGCGGTCATGTTGACCTCTTGCGGCATCCAGTGGTTGGCGCAGCCGTCGAGGTATTTCTGCCAGGCCCAGTCGTACTTGAACGGTACCAACTGGTTGAGGTCGGCGCGGCAGTTGATCATGCGTTTTTCGTCAACGGCGACACGGGCGGAAGAACCTTCCAGTTCGGCCAGGCCTTCGGCGATGTCGAGCTGGTCCAGGGACGCCTTGGCGCGGGCAACGGCAGCGGAGTCGCTGGCGGTCACGGCGCGGGCTTCAAGAGCGGCGGCACCACCAGCGCTGTCGAGGCGGTCCATGTTGGCTTCAGTAGCGTGGCCGGCGTTGGCGCCTTTGACTGCAACTTCGCCTTCTTCTTTGTCGAATTCGTCCCAGCTCAGCATGACGTGTCGTCTCCTGCTTGAGGGCCAGATGCCCGTGTGAAAACAAAAGGGTTGGCTTTTCACACGGCGCTACTGGCCGCGTTAAATCATTAGAAATCGTTTGTTGCAGCAGTGAACGCAGGCAATAAACAGAAATACGTGTTCGGGTGCCTTGAAGCTGCTGTCGGGCGGAACTGAGGGTGTCGGCTCCGGCGCGGGATTCAGCAGGTCGTTTTCATCCGGTAAGGGAATGTTGCGGGCCCGTTTTGAGGACGCATTATAAGGATATTTTCGGGGTCGTGGGGCGACCGATGGGCGCAGGCGTGCCCAAGAAGGAGGGGGACTGAGAGCAAAGCGCGGGTTTACAAGGCTTTGGCCGTTGAAGATTTTTTTTCAGGTTCGAAAAATTTATCCGGAAGTGGCCAAAAAATAGCCAATTTTACTAGATGTTGTGTTTTTGCAAGCCTTTTTCGGGTTTTGAACACAACTCGAATCGTCCGGTTTTGTCGCTGAAAATCTCCTGGCAGAGCTCTTCAAGGTTGGCAGGACTGCCCTCGCCGAAGTCGTCAGCCGAGAGGCGCGAAAGGTCGTTGGCAGTGCCATGAGCAGGCCATCAACCGCAGCAGGAAAAGTGCGTGCGATTGCCGTGCTCGCACGTCGTCAAAGTGAAGCCTTTCACGGCCCTTGGGCGGGTCGTTGTCGGGCATCTTTGCCGCAAGAGGGATTTCTTGCGGCCGGCAGTCATCAGGGGCTATGCAATGAACTTGGTTATTAGCCGTTAGAGCAACCGTTGCCCATTACGCGGTATTGAAGAATATGCCGCTGACCGTGGGAGTCTTCATATTCCATGCGCGCTGGTACAACTTCGCATACTTCTGGAACTTCGCTCATGGAGATAACTTTGGCGATATCCAGGTCGGTGGAGTAAGTGTATTCCTCTACCGGTACTTGCTGCTGGGCGACATCAGTCGGGATCTCATCAGCCATCGCTGTAACGCACAGACTGCTGAGGGCCAGAACTAATAAAGCTTTCATTTGCGTTTTACCTTTCTAAGGTCGTGTGGGGTCACGCAGCCTTTGTGGGGCTGCGTGTGGAACTTGAGTAGAAGTTTGATTAACTGCCTTCGTGGGGGCTGCAACTTGGTTAATCAGATTGCCTGTTTGGCGAGGCAGATTTTAGGCCCGGGGCCTGCGACCATATAGGCGTACTTTTGATAAACACCTTTGACGGTTTTTGTAACAATCCCCGAAAAAGGCCTGTCTGGAGGTCTGTTTGAACATTTTTATCCGCGGTGAATATCGCTGTAAGCAGCGTTCTTGAAGGGTTGCGGCAAATATCGGGGTATTTCGCAGGGGGTTGTTACTACCATCGTCGAATGGTTCTATAGGCGCCCCCCGGCTACAACGGGGTCATACAAAAACAACTATGTCACCGAGGTAAGAAAGATGAGTGCGGCTTCTCTGTATCCCGTTCGTCCCGAGGTTTTGGCCAATACGCTGACTGACGAGGCGACCTACAAGGCCATGTACCAGCAGTCGGTCGTGAACCCGGACGGTTTCTGGCGCGAACAGGCCAAGCGTCTCGACTGGATCAAGCCTTTTACCACGGTGAAGCAGACCTCCTTCGACGACCACCACGTGGATATCAAGTGGTTCGCCGATGGCACCCTGAACGTCTCCTATAACTGCCTGGATCGCCATCTCGCCGAACGTGGCGATCAGATCGCGATCATCTGGGAAGGCGACGATCCTGCCGAAAGCCGCAACATCACCTACCGCGAACTGCATGAAGAAGTCTGCAAGTTCGCCAACGCCCTGCGTGGCCAGGACGTGCACCGCGGCGATGTGGTGACTATCTATATGCCAATGATCCCCGAAGCGGTGGTGGCCATGCTGGCCTGTACCCGTATCGGCGCGATCCATTCGGTGGTATTCGGTGGCTTTTCGCCTGAGGCGCTGGCCGGTCGCATTATCGACTGCCGCTCGAAAGTGGTGATCACTGCCGACGAAGGCATCCGGGCCGGCAAGAAGGTGCCGCTCAAGGCCAATGTCGACGACGCCCTGACCAACCCGGAAACCAGCAGCATCCAGAAAGTCATCGTGTGCAAGCGCACCGGTGGCGACATCAAGTGGAACCAGCATCGCGACATCTGGTACGAAGACCTGATGAAGGTGGCCGGCAGCGTCTGTGCACCGAAAGAGATGGGTGCCGAAGAAGCGCTGTTCATCCTTTACACCTCTGGCTCCACCGGCAAGCCCAAGGGCGTGCAGCACACCACTGGCGGTTACTTGCTCTATGCGTCGCTGACCCATGAGCGGGTGTTCGATTACCGTCCGGGCGAAGTCTACTGGTGCACCGCCGACGTCGGTTGGGTCACCGGTCACACCTACATTGTCTATGGCCCGTTGGCCAACGGCGCCACCACCGTGCTGTTCGAGGGCGTGCCCAACTATCCGGACGTGACCCGGGTGGCGAAGATCGTCGACAAGCATAAGGTCAACATCCTCTACACCGCCCCGACTGCGATCCGCGCCATGATGGCTTCGGGCACCGCCGCCTGCGAAGGCGCCGACGGCAGCAGCCTGCGCCTGCTGGGTTCGGTGGGCGAGCCGATCAACCCGGAAGCCTGGGACTGGTACTACAAGAACGTCGGTCAATCCCGTTGCCCGATCGTCGACACCTGGTGGCAGACCGAAACCGGCGCCACCCTGATGAGCCCGCTGCCGGGCGCTCATGCCCTGAAGCCGGGTTCTGCAGCGCGTCCGTTCTTCGGCGTGGTGCCGGCCCTGGTAGACAACCTGGGCAACATCATCGAAGGCGCGGCCGAGGGCAATCTGGTGATCCTCGACTCCTGGCCAGGCCAGGCGCGGACCCTGTACCGCGATCACGATCGTTTCGTCGACACCTACTTCAAGACCTTCCGCGGCATGTACTTCACCGGTGACGGCGCCCGTCGCGATGAAGACGGCTACTACTGGATCACGGGTCGAGTGGACGATGTGCTCAACGTGTCCGGGCACCGCATGGGTACCGCCGAGATCGAAAGCGCCATGGTTGCTCACCCTAAAGTCGCCGAGGCGGCGGTGGTGGGTGTGCCTCACGACATCAAGGGCCAGGGCATCTATGTCTATGTGACCCTCAATGGTGGCGAAGAGCCGAGCGAAGCCCTGCGTCTGGAGCTGAAGAATTGGGTGCGCAAGGAGATCGGTCCGATTGCCTCGCCGGATGTCATCCAATGGGCACCGGGCCTGCCGAAAACTCGTTCCGGGAAGATCATGCGGCGAATCCTGCGCAAGATTGCTACGGCGGAGTACGACGGTCTGGGAGATATCTCCACCTTGGCCGACCCAAGTGTGGTGCAGCATCTGATTGATACCCACAAGACCATGAACGTCGCCTGAGGCGGATTCCGAGTCATCCAGCCCCGCCCGGCCTTGTGCCGGGCGGGGCTTTTTTGTGGTCACACGATTCGCCGGCAAGCTGATTCCTGCGGGGCTGCGTGGTTGTTGCGGCGGCTGCTTTGCCAGCGAAGAGGGGCGAATAAATATCGGATATTTCCGGCAGGCGTATCCGAATGTTACCGATGTTGTCGAAGATGTAACCCCGCGCTCATTTTCGGGGCCATGGGAAACGCCTAGCCCCATTTTAGGGCCTTTTATATCCATATAAAAAATAAGTCATCACGCTGCGCTTGCCGGAATAGAAGGCTTTGCGAATAATAGGCCCGCAATTTGCAACATAGATCGGTTTACTGTCTTTTGCTCTTGCATAGATTTGAAGAGCTGTCAATGTGCTGCCCCGGCATTCTCAATGCTTCTGTAATTTGTTGTCGCATTGAGGAAATATCGGCTTCCAGCCTGTCGTTAGAATGCCGGTCACTCGCTCGTCGTTGCCTGTGTGTGAGTCCTCTGCGGGCTTCCCGGGACGCAGCGCGGCAATTCAGGTTCCACCCATTCGCATATTGGGCTGTCGCTCACTCTGCCGTTTTCGCCCTTTACCGATGGAGTTCTAAGATGAAGAAACTCGTGCTTCTTGGCGCCCTGGCACTGTCCGTGCTGTCCCTGCCGACTTTCGCCGATGAAAAGCCCCTGAAAATTGGTATCGAAGCGGCTTACCCTCCGTTTGCCTCCAAGGCGCCGGACGGCAGCATCGTCGGTTTCGACTACGATATCGGCAATGCCCTGTGCGAAGAGATGAAGGTCAAGTGCGTATGGGTCGAGCAGGAGTTCGATGGCCTGATCCCGGCGCTGAAAGTGCGCAAGATCGACGCCATTCTCTCGTCCATGTCGATCACCGATGATCGCAAGAAGTCCGTGGACTTCACCAACAAGTACTACAACACTCCGGCCCGTCTGGTGATGAAGTCCGGTACTCAGGTCAGCGATGGCCTGGCTGAGCTCAAAGGCAAGAATATCGGTGTGCAGCGTGGCTCGATCCACGAGCGTTTCGCTCGTGAAGTCCTGGCGCCGCTGGGTGCACAGATCAAGCCTTACGGCTCGCAGAACGAAATCTATCTGGATGTGGCGGCCGGTCGCCTCGACGGCACCGTGGCGGACGCTACGCTGTTGAATGACGGCTTCCTGAAAACCGACGCCGGCAAGGGCTTCGCCTTCGTCGGTCCGGCCTTCACTGACGTCAAATATTTCGGCGACGGCGTAGGGATCGCTGTGCGCAAGGGTGACAAGGCCGATCTGGACAAGATCAACGCCGCCATCGCTGCCATTCGTGAGAATGGCAAGTACAAGCAAATCCAGGACAAGTACTTCGACTTCGACATCTACGGTAAGTAAGACCGTCGAAACAGTCAGTCCGAGATGGCGCAAGCAGCAGAATCTCTGAAGTTTGCGCCATTTTTTCATCCCAATTTTCGAGGACCTGAATCATGTTGAAAGGCTACGGGGCTGTCATCCTCGATGGCGCTTGGCTGACGCTTCAGCTCGCCTTGTCGTCCATGGCCCTGGCCATTGTTCTGGGTCTGATCGGGGTCGCGCTGCGCCTCTCGCCGGTGCGCTGGCTGGCCTGGCTCGGCGACCTGTATTCCACGGTGATTCGTGGCATTCCCGATCTGGTGCTGATCCTGCTGATCTTCTACGGCGGCCAGGACTTGCTGAACCGTGTGGCACCGCTGCTGGGCTACGACGATTACATCGACCTCAATCCGCTGGCCGCCGGTATCGGCACCCTGGGCTTTATCTTTGGTGCCTATCTGTCGGAAACCTTCCGTGGCGCTTTCATGGCGATCCCCAAGGGGCAGGCCGAGGCGGGCATGGCTTACGGCATGAGCAGCTTCCAGGTGTTCTTCCGGGTGATGGTGCCGCAGATGATTCGCCTGGCGATTCCCGGCTTCACCAACAACTGGCTGGTTCTGACCAAGGCCACTGCACTGATTTCGGTGGTGGGACTGCAAGACATGATGTTCAAGGCCAAGCAGGCGGCAGACGCCACTCGCGAGCCTTTCACCTTCTTCCTCGCAGTGGCGGCGATGTACCTGGTGATCACCAGTGTCTCGTTGCTGGCATTGCGTCACCTTGAGAAGCGCTACTCGGTAGGCGTAAGGGCGGCTGATCTATGATCTTCGACTACAACGTCATCTATGACGCCTTGCCGCTGTACTTCAGCGGCTTGCTGACCACTCTGAAACTGTTGGCACTGTCGCTGTTCTTCGGCTTGCTGGTGGCCTTGCCCCTGGGCCTGATGCGGGTGTCCAAGCAGCCATTGGTGAACATGAGCGCCTGGCTCTACACCTATGTGATCCGTGGCACGCCGATGCTGGTGCAGTTGTTCCTGATCTACTACGGCCTGGCCCAGTTTGAAGCGGTGCGTAAGAGTTTCCTCTGGCCCTGGCTGTCCAGCGCAACTTTCTGTGCTTGCCTGGCCTTTGCCGTCAACACCAGCGCCTACACCGCAGAAATCATCGCCGGCAGCCTCAAGGCCACGCCTAACGGTGAGATCGAGGCGGCCAAGGCCATGGGCATGTCGCGCTACAAGATGTATCGCCGCATTCTCCTGCCATCGGCCCTGCGCCGGGCTCTGCCGCAGTACAGCAACGAAGTGATCATGATGCTGCAGACCACCAGTCTGGCGTCCATCGTGACCTTGATCGACATCACGGGCGCGGCGCGCACGGTCAATGCGCAGTACTACCTGCCGTTCGAGGCCTATATCACCGCGGGCGTGTTCTATCTGTGCCTGACTTTCATCCTGGTACGCCTGTTCAAGCTGGCCGAAGGCCGCTGGCTGCGCTACCTGGCACCGCGGAAGCACTGATATGCAACGTATCGATCATCCATTGCCCTGGAGCCACCTGGGCAGCGAGCGCAGCATCTCGGTGTTCCGTTTCGGCAGTGGCGAGCGCAAGGCCTATATCCAGGCCAGTCTGCATGCAGACGAGTTGCCCGGCATGCGCACCGCCTGGGAGCTGAAGAAGCGCCTGGCCGAACTGGAAGCCGAAGGTGCCCTCAACGGTGTTATCGAACTGGTGCCCGTGGCCAATCCGCTGGGGTTGGGGCAGTTGCTGCAAGGCAATCACCAGGGACGTTTCGAAGCCGGTAGCGGCAAGAACTTCAACCGCGACTTTGTCGAGTTGAGCGGGCCTGTGGCCCAGCGCCTGGAAGGGCGTCTGGGGGACGATCCTCACGCCAATGTGCGCTTGATCCGTCAGGCCATGAGCGAGGTGCTGTCCGAGTTGCCACCGGCTGCAAGCCAGTTGCAGGGCATGCAGCGGGTGCTCCTGAGTCATGCCTGTACGGCGGATGTGGTGCTGGACCTGCATTGCGATACCGAGGCGGCGCTGCATATGTACGCCTTGCCGCAGCATTGGCCGCAGTGGCGTTCCCTGGCGGCGCACCTGGATGTGAAGGTCGGGTTGCTGGCGGAAGATTCCGGTGGCAGCTCGTTCGATGAGGCCTGTTCGCTGCCCTGGTTGCGTCTGTCGCAACAGTTTCCCGAGGCGCAGATTCCCCTGGCCTGCCTGGCCACCACTCTGGAGCTGGGCGGTCAGGCCGACACAGGGCGTCCTCAGGCCGAGGCGCATGCTGCCGGCATCCTGGCGTTTCTCGCCGAACAGGGGTTGATTGCCGGTGAGTGGCCTGCGCCCGCGCATGAAGCCTGCGAAGCCATGCCATTTGAAGGCACCCAATTGCTGTATGCGCCGCACCCTGGCGTGGTGAGCTTTCTGCGTCCGGCCGGGAGCTGGGTAGAAGTGGGCGAACCGATTTTTGAAGTGATTGATCCCCTATCCGATCGGGTCAGTACGGTGTGTGCTGGCACCAGCGGCGTGTTGTTCGCCGTTGAGCGGCTGCGTTATGCCCAACCCGGTTTCTGGCTGGCCAAGGTGGCGGGGCGCGAAGCGCTGCGTCACGGGCGCTTGCTCAACGACTGACTGTTTTTGTGAGAACCGACCGCATGTACAAACTTGAAGTCCAAGACCTGCATAAGCGCTATGGCAGTCACGAAGTGCTCAAGGGCGTGTCCCTGAAGGCCGCAGCTGGCGATGTGATCAGCATCATCGGCTCCAGTGGCTCGGGCAAAAGTACCTTTTTGCGCTGCATCAACCTGCTCGAGCAGCCCCATGCCGGCAAGATCCTGCTGAACAACGAAGAGTTGAAGCTGGTGGCCAACAAGGACGGCGCGCTGAAGGCTGCCGATCCCAAGCAGCTGCAGCGCATGCGTTCGCGCCTGTCGATGGTGTTCCAGCACTTCAACCTGTGGTCGCACATGACCGCCATTGAAAACATCATGGAAGCACCGGTGCATGTGCTGGGCGTGTCCAAGGCCGAGGCTCGCGAGAAGGCCGAGCATTACCTGGCCAAGGTGGGTGTGGCGCACCGCAAGGATGCCTACCCGGGACACATGTCCGGTGGTGAGCAGCAGCGCGTGGCTATCGCCCGGGCACTGGCCATGGAGCCGGAAGTCATGCTGTTCGACGAGCCGACCTCGGCCCTGGACCCAGAGCTAGTGGGTGACGTGTTGAAGGTCATGCAGGCCCTGGCCCAGGAAGGCCGGACCATGGTGGTGGTGACTCACGAGATGGGCTTTGCCCGTGAAGTCTCCAACCAGTTGGTGTTCCTGCACAAAGGCGTGGTGGAAGAAAGCGGCAACCCGCGGGAAGTGCTGGTGAACCCGCAATCAGAACGTTTGCAACAATTCCTCTCCGGCAGCCTCAAGTAATAGCTGCCGTTATGCACCAAATTAGGTCATGCTGCGCACCGCGCGCCAGATGGTCTAACTTGGTGCTGCCGCCCTTGGCTTCTAACACTGTTTTCGTTTCGGATTGCCCGCCATGACTGCCCATCGAATTGGTTTCCTGATTTGGCCCAGCACTAAAGCCTTGACGCTGGCGCTGGCCGAGGAGGCCTTGCGTGTTGCCCAGCGGGTGCACCCGGACGTGGTTTATGAGCTGGCATTCCTGCAGGCCGAAGCGCCGGTCGAAGGTGCCTGGCAACTGCCGGGGGAGCCTTGGGCGGGCAAGCTTGAAGGTTGTCAGAAGTTGTTCCTGCTGGCCGATGAGCCACCGGCACCGATGAGTTCGACCCTCAGTAGCGCCCTCAAGCAGTTGGTGCGTGCCGGGTGTGTAATTGGGGGGCTGTCCGCCGGGGTTTACCCGCTGGCCCAACTGGGTCTGCTCGATGGTTATCGGGCTGCGGTGCACTGGCGCTGGCAGGATGATTTTGCCGAACGCTTCCCCAAGGTGATTGCCACCAGTCATCTGTTCGATTGGGATCGTGATCGCCTGACGGCCTGTGGCGGCATGTCGGTGCTGGATCTGTTGCTGGCGGTGCTGGCGCGGGATCACGGTGCAGAGCTGGCCGGTGCGGTTTCGGAAGAGCTGGTGGTCGAGCGCATCCGCGAGGGCGGCGAGCGTCAGCGTATTCCGCTGCAGAACCGTCTGGGCTCCAGCCATCCGAAGCTGACTCAGGCAGTGCTGCTGATGGAGGCCAATATCGAAGAGCCATTGACCACCGACGAGATTGCCCAGCATGTCTGTGTGTCCCGACGTCAGTTGGAGCGGATCTTCAAGCAGTACCTGAATCGGGTGCCCAGCCAGTATTACCTGGAACTGCGCCTGAACAAGGCGCGACAGATGTTGATGCAGACCAGCAAGTCGATCATTCAGATCGGCCTGTCCTGCGGCTTCTCCTCCGGTCCGCACTTCTCCAGCGCCTACCGCAATTTCTTTGGCGCCACCCCCCGTGAAGATCGCAATCAACGGCGCAGCAGCAGCCCGTTCGAACTCTCCTCCGTGCCAGCCGAACGCGGCTGACCCCGTCCTGTAGAAGCCGGCTTGCCGGCGAATCCCCCAGGCAACCCACTCGCGCCACCTTGTTGGCGTAACGCCGATAACCTTTTCGGGATTTGGGTCCGCTCGCCACGCAGCTATCTGGATAGCTATGTGAATAACTACCTGGGTAATTACCTCGGGAAAATTGCCCGGCAAATCTGCCGCTGAGCCTGCGCGCAGTTTAAACTGCGCCTTTGCGACGCTATTTGTCGCATTGCCATAAACCCGCGTAAAACCGGGGTTGGCGCTATAAGAAGTTGTCGCTTGGCGACAAGGCCGGGCACAAAACTGTCCTTACAATCCCTCCATCGCTCGCCAGTTTCAGGCGGGTGTTCCTCTTCAGGAGACTTCGATGTCCGTTGAGCAAGCTCCGGTGCAACGCGCCGATTTCGACCAGGTGATGGTTCCCAACTACGCACCTGCGGCTTTCATTCCTGTGCGCGGCGCGGGGTCTCGAGTCTGGGATCAGTCGGGACGGGAGCTGATCGACTTCGCCGGCGGCATCGCGGTCAACGTACTGGGCCACGCCCATCCGGCGCTGGTGGGGGCTCTGACCGAGCAGGCCAATAAACTGTGGCATGTGTCCAACGTGTTCACCAACGAGCCGGCTCTGCGTCTGGCCCACAAGCTGATCGACGCCACTTTCGCTGAGCGCGCGTTCTTCTGTAACTCCGGTGCAGAAGCCAACGAGGCCGCCTTCAAGCTGGCCCGGCGTGTGGCTCACGATCGTTTCGGTGCCGAGAAGTACGAAATCATCGCCGCGCTGAACAGCTTCCACGGTCGCACCCTGTTCACCGTGAACGTCGGTGGCCAGTCGAAGTATTCCGACGGCTTCGGTCCGAAAATCACCGGCATCACTCATGTGCCATACAACGACCTGGCAGCCTTGAAGGCGGCGGTTTCCGACAAGACTTGCGCGGTGGTATTGGAGCCGATCCAGGGTGAAGGCGGCGTGCTGCCGGCTGAGCTGGCCTACTTGCAAGGCGCCCGCGAGCTGTGCGACCAGCACAACGCGCTGCTGGTATTCGACGAAGTACAGACCGGCATGGGCCGCAGCGGCGAGTTGTTCGCCTACCAGCATTACGGCGTGACCCCGGACATCCTCACCAGCGCCAAGAGCCTGGGCGGCGGTTTCCCGATCGCGGCGATGCTGACCACCGAAGCGCTGGCCAAGCACCTGGTGGTTGGCACCCACGGCACCACCTACGGCGGTAACCCGCTGGCGTGTGCCGTGGCCGAGGCGGTGATCGATGTGATCAACACTCCCGAGGTGCTCAATGGTGTGAAGGCCAAGCACGACCACTTCAAGACCCGTCTGCTGCAGATCGGCGAGAAGTACGGCCTGTTCACTGAAGTCCGCGGCCTGGGCCTGTTGCTCGGTTGTGTGCTCAGCGAAGCCTGGAAGGGCAAGGCCAAGGATGTGTTCAACGCCGCCGAGAAAGAAGGCCTGATGATTCTGCAAGCCGGTCCGGACGTGGTGCGCTTTGCTCCGAGCCTGGTGATCGAGGATGCCGATATCGACGCCGGCCTGGACCGCTTCGAGCGCGCCGTAGCGAAACTGACTCAAGCCTGATCCAGGTAGCAGTACTCCTCGGCGTCGGCTTTAGTGGCCGGCGTCGAGCCTAATTCCTGTGCCGGGCTGTCCCGGCATTTTTTTCCCTGAGTCGGACGGTTTCCGACCTGTTTTAGAGTAAGGAGTGACACCATGCTGGTGATGCGCCCCGCGCAAATGGCTGATCTGGGCGAGGTACAGCGTCTGGCTGCAGACAGCCCGATTGGTGTCACCTCCTTGCCCGATGATGTGGATCGCCTGAGCGACAAGATCGCTGCAAGTGAGGCTTCGTTCGCGGCTGAAGTAAGTTTCAACGGTGAAGAAAGCTACTTCTTCGTCCTTGAGGACACCGACAGCGGCAAGCTGGTGGGTTGTTCGGCCATCGTCGCTTCTGCCGGCTATTCCGAGCCGTTCTACAGCTTTCGCAACGAAACCTTCGTTCATGCGTCCCGCGAGCTGAAGATCCACAACAAGATTCACGTCCTGTCCCAGTGCCACGACCTGACCGGCAACAGCCTGTTGACCAGTTTCTATGTGGTGCCGGAACTGGTGGGGTCGCCCTGGTCGGAGCTCAACTCCCGGGGCCGCCTGCTGTTTGTCGCCAGCCATCCGGAGCGTTTCGCCGATTCGGTGGTGACCGAGATCGTCGGCTACAGCGATGAGCACGGCGATTCGCCGTTCTGGGACGCCATCGGGCGTAACTTCTTCGACCTCAACTATGCCGAGGCCGAGCGCCTGTGCGGCCTGAAGAGCCGGACCTTCCTTGCCGAACTGATGCCCCATTACCCGATCTATGTGCCGCTGCTGCCGGACGCCGCCCAGGAAGCCATGGGCCAGGTGCACCCGCGGGCGCAGATCACCTTTGACATCCTGATGCGCGAAGGTTTTGAAACCGATCACTACATCGACATCTTCGACGGTGGTCCTACCTTGCATGCACGGGTTTCGGGGATTCGCTCCATTGCCCAGAGCCGCGTGGTACCGGTGAAGATTGGCGAGGCGCTCAAGGGCGGCGGTCGCCAGTACCTGGTGTCCAACGGTCAGTTGCAGGATTACCGCGCCGTGTTGCTGGAGCTGGATTACGCCCCGGGCAAACCGGTGACCCTGGATCTGCAAACGGCCGAAGCCCTGGGCGTCGGCGAAGGTGCCAGCGTGCGCCTGGTGGCGGTTTAACCCCTGCTTTCACGACCTGGAAAGCATGCCTAGAAAGCAGCGAGTTTCGCGCAGGCCGCCAGCGGCCTGTGTTTGAGGAGATAGCATGATCGTTCGTCCCGTACGCAGCAGCGATTTACCCGCGCTGATCGACCTGGCCCGCAGCACCGGCACCGGCCTCACCACCTTGCCGGCCAACGAAGAGCGCCTGACCCACAGGGTTGGCTGGGCGGAAAAGACCTTTCGCGGTGAAGCCGGACGCGGCGATGCGGACTACCTGTTCGTGCTGGAAGACGACAATGGCCGGGTGGTGGGGATTTCCGCCATTGCCGGTGCCGTCGGCTTGCGTGAGCCCTGGTACAACTTTCGGGTCGGCCTGACGGTCAGCGCCTCCCAGGAGCTGAATATCTACCGTGAGATTCCCACGCTGTTCCTGGCCAACGACCTGACCGGCAACTCCGAACTGTGCTCTTTGTTCCTTCACGCCGATTACCGCACCGGCCTCAACGGCCGCATGCTGGCCAAGGCGCGGATGTTGTTCATCGCCGAGTTCCCGCAACTGTTTGGCAACAAGATCATTGCCGAGATGCGCGGCATGTCCGATGAGCAGGGCCGCTCGCCGTTCTGGGAAAGCCTGGGTCGACACTTCTTCAAGATGGAGTTCAGCCAGGCGGACTACCTGACCGGGGTCGGCAACAAGGCGTTCATCGCCGAGCTGATGCCCAAGTTCCCGCTCTACACCTGCTTCCTGTCCGAGGATGCACGCAATGTGATTGGCAAGGTCCACACCGACACCGAGCCGGCCCTGGCCATGCTCAAGAGCGAGGGCTTCAGCTACCAGGGCTATGTCGACATCTTCGACGCCGGCCCGGCGGTGGAGTGCGAGACCAGCAAGATCCGCGCGGTGCGTGACAGCCAGGCACTGGTGCTGGCCATCGGCACCCCGGGCGACGACGCCACGCCGTTCCTGATCCACAACCGTAAACGCGAGGACTGCCGCATCACTGCGGCGCCTGCACGCTTCGCTGCGGGCACCCTGGTGGTTGATCCACTGACCGCCAAGCGCTTGCAACTCAACGCCGGCGACCAGGTCCGCGCGGTTCCGCTGTCTGCTTCTCGGGAGTCGAAATAATGAGCACGCTGTACATTGCCGGCCAATGGCTGGCTGGCCAGGGCGAAGCCTTCACCTCGGTCAATCCGGTGACCCAGGCGGTTATCTGGTCCGGTAACGGCGCCACTGCCGCGCAAGTGGAAAGCGCCGTGCAGGCGGCTCGCCAGGCGTTTCCAGCCTGGGCCAAGCGTTCGCTGGAAGAGCGCATCAGTGTGCTGGAGGCGTTTGCCGCCAGCCTGAAGGCGCGTGCCGACGAACTGGCTCGCTGCATCGGTGAGGAAACCGGTAAGCCCCTGTGGGAAGCTGCCACCGAAGTGACCAGCATGGTCAACAAGATTGCTATCTCGGTGCAGAGCTACCGCGAGCGTACCGGCGAGAAGAGCGGCCCGTTGGGCGATGCCACGGCGGTGCTGCGGCACAAGCCCCACGGCGTGGTGGCGGTGTTCGGCCCTTACAACTTCCCCGGGCATCTGCCTAACGGGCACATCGTTCCTGCGCTGCTGGCGGGCAACAGCGTGCTGTTCAAACCGAGCGAGCTGACGCCGAAAGTGGCCGAGCTGACGGTCCAGTGCTGGATCGAAGCCGGTCTTCCGGCGGGCGTCCTCAACCTGTTGCAAGGCGCCCGGGAAACCGGTATCGCCCTGGCCGCCAACCCAGGTATCGATGGCCTGTTTTTCACCGGCTCCAGCCGCACCGGCAATCATCTGCACCAGCAGTTCGCTGGGCGTCCGGACAAGATCCTGGCTCTGGAAATGGGCGGCAACAACCCGCTGGTGGTGGATCAGGTCGCCGACCTGGATGCAGCGGTCTACACCATTATTCAGTCGGCCTTCATCTCTGCCGGTCAGCGCTGCACTTGTGCTCGCCGCTTGCTGGTGCCGCAAGGGGCCTGGGGTGATGCCTTGCTGGCGCGCCTGGTGGCGGTCAGCGCGACCATCGATGTGGGTGGCTACGATCAACAGCCTGCGCCCTTCATGGGGTCGGTGATCTCCCTTGGCGCCGCCCGTGCGCTGATGGACGCGCAACAACAGTTGCTGGCCAATGGCGCCGTAGCCTTGCTGGAAATGACTCAACCCCAGGCTCAGGCTGCCTTGCTGACCCCGGGCATCCTGGATGTCACGGCGGTGGCTGAGCGTCCTGATGAAGAGCTGTTCGGACCTTTGCTGCAAGTGATCCGCTACGCTGATTTCGATGGGGCCATTGCCGAGGCCAACAACACTCAGTACGGCCTGGCTGCCGGTCTGTTGTCGGATTCTGCCGAGCGTTACCAGCAGTTCTGGCTGGAGAGCCGTGCCGGGATCGTCAACTGGAACAAACAGCTGACCGGTGCCGCCAGCAGCGCGCCTTTTGGTGGCGTCGGGGCTTCGGGCAACCATCGGGCCAGTGCCTATTACGCGGCGGATTACTGCGCGTATCCGGTGGCTTCCCTGGAAACCCCGAGCCTGGTGCTGCCGAGTGCGTTGACGCCGGGTGTGCGCTTGTCCTGATTCGAGAGGCCTTTATGGTCTCTTCGCCCGCCAGCTGGCTCCTGCAGATCTGTGTCGGAGCCGGCTGGCCGGCGAACGAGCGCGAAACGCTCGCCCTGTGTTGAACCGATGCCTATAACAAACAGATTCGTGGAGCCTCGCTGATGAAATCCTATGAAGTCAATTTTGACGGTCTAGTGGGGCCGACCCATAACTACGGCGGTTTGTCCTACGGTAACGTCGCCTCCCAGAGCAACAGCCAGCAGGGCTCCAATCCCAAGGAAGCGGCGCTGCAAGGCCTGGCGAAAATGAAAGCGCTGATGGAAATGGGCTTTCAGCAAGGCGTGCTCGCTCCGCAAGAGCGGCCCGATGTCGCGGCCTTGCGCAACCTGGGTTTTGCCGGGACCGATGCGCAAGTCATTCAGCAAGCCGCCAAGCAGGCGATGCCGTTGTTGGTGGCCAGTTGCTCCGCTTCGAGCATGTGGGTGGCCAATGCCGCCACGGTGAGCCCAAGCGCCGACACGGCTGACGGTCGTGTGCACTTCACCGCCGCCAACCTCAACTGCAAGTACCATCGCAGCATCGAGCACCCGACCACCAGTCGCGTGCTGGGGGCGATGTTCGCCGACCAGAAACATTTCGCCCATCACGCGGCGTTGCCGGCGGTGGCGCAGTTCGGTGATGAAGGCGCGGCCAATCACACCCGTTTCTGCCGTGATTACGGCCAGGCCGGTGTCGAGTTCTTCGTCTTCGGTCGCAGCGCCTTCGACAACCGCTACCCGGCACCGCAGAAGTACCCGGCGCGTCAGACCCTGGAAGCCTCGCAAGCCGTGGCGCGTCTGCATGGCCTGAGCGAGGAGGGTGTGGTCTATGCCCAACAGAATCCTTCGGTGATCGACCAGGGCGTGTTCCACAACGACGTGATCGCCGTGGGCAATGGCGAGGTGCTGTTCTATCACGAGGATGCCTTCCTCGAGACCGAGAAGATGCTCGCTGAACTGCAGGGCAAACTGGGCAAGCGCGGCGGCAATTTCCAGTCGATCTGTGTACCGCGTTCGCAGGTGACGGTGGAAGATGCGGTGCGCTCCTACCTGTTCAACAGCCAACTGCTGTCCCGTGCCGATGGTTCGATGCTGCTGATCGTGCCGGAAGAGTGCCGCAGCAACGAGCGGGTCTGGCAGTACCTGCAAAGCCTCACCAGCTCGGGTGGCCTGATCCGTGAAGTGAAGGTTTTCGATCTCAAGCAGAGCATGCAGAACGGCGGTGGCCCGGCTTGTCTGCGTCTGCGGGTGGCTCTTAATGAAACCGAGCTGGCGGCAGTCAATCCTGGGGTTATCATGACCGCGCCGTTGTACGACACCCTGACCCAATGGGTCGGCAAGCACTACCGCGACCGCCTCAGTGAAAGTGATCTGGCGGACCCGCAGCTGTTGCTTGAATGCCGGACGGCACTGGATGAACTGACGCAAATCCTTAAACTGGGCGCGGTTTATCCCTTCCAGATCAATTGAAAGCCCGCGCCCGGCTGATCCGGGCGCTCCGCTTCACCCCAGATGAGAACGACCCCATGAGCGATACCCTGCAACTGATCCTTGAAGACACCGACGGCACCCAACTGCAAACCTCCTGCACCCGCTTCGCGGTGCTGTGGCAGGGCAAGGAAGTGTGGATCCAGCAGGACGGCCGTGGCCAATTGCTGATCGGCGTGGACGTGGAAGAGGGCGATGCCGAATACGCCAGCCTGCTGCTGCGTCCGCTGGCCACCAACCTGGTCAGCCTGCAACTGGAAATGGAACCGGCCGACGCTGGTGAAGATGATCACGTGCATGGCCCTGACTGCGGTCACGCTCACTAAGGAAGCCGCTTTATGCTCGCCCTCGGCAAACTGCTTGAACTGACCCTCGCCGGCCGTGAACCGGCAGAGAAGACTCAACTGACTGTCGACGGCGTGCGCATGCGCTGGCTGAGCGAGGGCGCCCTGGAAGTACGGCCGCCCGAAGCTCGGGATAACGGTCTGGACCTGTTGTTGTCCGCCGGTATCCACGGCAACGAGACGGCTCCCATCGAGCTGCTCGACCGTTTGTTGCATGACATTGCCCGGGGCGACTTGAAGCCCAGGGCCCGCATTCTGTTCCTGTTCGGCAACCCCGAGGCCATGCGCCGTGGCGAGCGATTCGTCGAGCAGGACGTCAATCGGCTGTTCAACGGCCGGCATGAGTTGAGCAGTGGTTTCGAAGCCCTGCGGGCTTGCGAGCTGGAGCGTCTGGCGGCAAGTTTCTTCAACCTGCCGGATCGCGAACGCCTGCACTACGATCTGCACACGGCGATTCGTGGTTCGAAGATCGAGCAGTTTGCCCTCTATCCGTGGAAGGACGGGCGCCGGCATTCGCGCCGTGAACTGTCGCGCCTGCGGGCCGCCGGCATGGAGGCGGTGCTGCTGCAAAACAAGCCTTCCATCGTCTTCAGTGCCTACACCTACGATCAACTGGGGGCCGAGTCCTTCACGCTGGAACTGGGCAAGGCGCGGCCATTCGGGCAGAACCAGGGCGTCAATGTCGAGCGCCTGGAAACCCGTCTCAAGCACATCATCGAAGGCACCGAGCCTGGAGCGGAGCAGGACAGTCTCGACGGTTTGCAACTGTTCAGCGTGGCGCGGGAAATCATCAAGCACAGCGACAGCTTCCACCTGCATTTGCCGGCGGACGTCGAGAACTTTTCCGAGTTGGAAGTGGGTTACCTGCTGGCCGAGGATATCGCCCAGACCCGTTGGGTCATCGAGGAAGAGGGCGCGCGGATCATTTTTCCCAACCCTAAGGTCAAGAACGGCCTGCGTGCAGGGATTCTGATTGTGCCGACCACGGCTGACGGCCTGGCCTGAGGTTCGCCGGCAGGCCGACTCCTGAACAACTCTGTAGGAGCGGGCTTGCCGGCGATGCTCTTATCGCTTAAACGGCAACCGCATGCTGCTCATTGCGGCGCAGGGCCCGAACCTTCTGCAGGGTATCGGCGCAGGTCTTCGCTGCTTCCTGACCCTTGTGCACGAAGTGCTCGAAGAAGAACTTCTGATGCTCTTCACCCGCATGGAAATGATGCGGGGTCAGCACCACGGAGAACACTGGCACTTCGGTTTCCAACTGCACCTGCATCAGGCCGCTGATTACCGACTGGGCGACGAACTCATGACGGTAGATGCCGCCGTCCACTACCAGGCCCGCGGCGACGATGCCGGTGTAGCGACCGGACTTGGCCAGCAGTTTGGCGTGCAGAGGAATCTCGAAGGCGCCGCCGACTTCGAAGAAGTCGATATCGCTTTCCTGATAACCCTGGGCGAGCATTTCCGCGACGAAACCCTGGCGGCTCTGATCGACGATTTCCTTGTGCCAGCAGGCCTGGATAAAGGCGACGCGCTCGTTGGGGTGGTGTTTGCTTTTGCTATCGATTGCGGTGGGTTGCATCTGTTCTGACTCCTGTTTGTATGAAAAACAGGGCGTATATGAATCGAATGGGATTTAAGGGTGCGCGCAGAACGGCCGTGGATTTCCCACAAGCTGTCCGACAACGGCCCTTTGGCGCCAATCCCGTTCTCTCTTCATCCGGACTATGACCGTCGGCCCCGGAATCACACCGGGTCTGCTGACCTTGTCGTCACCTGTGGCCTTGCCACGGGCATCGCCAAGCGCTCGCGGGCTATGCACATTGCGCGCAATTACCGCCGGTGGGGAATTACACCCCGCCCTGAGAACGATTGCCCGCGAGTTTTTCGCGGGCGGTGAGTTTTTAACACAGATTTGGCGGGGAAGCATTGCGTCTTTTGGATAATGTTCATCGGATTTTTCACCCTGTGGCGCAAGGTTTTCTACAGTTGCTGCTTGATTAATCGTCCGTGGGGCCGCAGTAATTCGTTTCGAAAGGGAATTCCCCCTGTTTAGCGCGGACCTTGCGGTCCCCCGTAGCCGGAGCCAGATGTGATGAGCGTGATCGATCTTCGTAGTGACACCGTGACCCAGCCGACCCCGGGCATGCTCGAGGCCATGGCTTGCGCCCGTACCGGAGACGATGTCTACGGCGAAGACCCGACGGTCAATCAGCTGGAGGCGGAACTGGCACAACGCTTGGGATTCGCCGCTGCCCTGTTTGTACCTTCCGGCACCATGAGCAATCTGCTGGCCTTGATGGCCCACTGCGAGCGAGGCGATGAGTACATCGTCGGCCAGCAGGCCCATACCTATAAATATGAAGGGGGTGGCGCCGCGGTGCTGGGATCGATCCAGCCTCAGCCGCTGGAGCTTCAGGCCGACGGTTCCCTGGACCTGGATCAGGTGGCGGCCGCGATCAAGCCCGATGACTTTCATTTTGCCCGCACGCGCTTGCTGGCCCTGGAAAACACCATGCAGGGCAAGGTGCTTCCCCTGGCTTACCTGGCCCAGGCTCGGGCTTTTACCCGTAAGCGGGGGTTGGCCCTGCACCTGGATGGTGCACGGCTGTATAACGCGGCGGTGAAGCTGGGGGTGGATGCCCGGGTGATCACCGAACACTTCGATTCAGTATCGGTGTGCCTGTCCAAGGGCCTCG
This sequence comes from Pseudomonas sp. JDS08PS003, assembly GCF_045013505.1. NCBI lineage: Bacteria > Pseudomonadati > Pseudomonadota > Gammaproteobacteria > Pseudomonadales > Pseudomonadaceae > Pseudomonas > Pseudomonas sp. JDS08PS003. Next base: position 5,485,464 of record NZ_CP120724.1, on the reverse strand, counting down.
GTGCGCCAGTGGGCTCGGTGTTGTGCGGCTCTCGTGAGCTGATCGACAAGGCGCGGCGCCTGCGCAAGATGGTCGGCGGTGGCATGCGCCAGGCCGGTGGGCTGGCAGCAGCGGGGCTGTATGCCCTGGAGTATCAGGTACAGCGTCTGGCGGATGACCATGCCAATGCGCAGTTGCTGGCACAGGGGCTGAGCCAGGCGGGCTTCAGTGTCGAACCGGTGCAGACCAATATGGTGTATGTGCAGATGGGGGAACGGGCGGAAGCCCTCAAGGCGTTCGCCGCCGAGCGAGGGATCTGCCTCAGCGCCGCGTCACGGCTGCGCCTGGTAACCCATTTGAATGTCAGTTCCGGGCAAATCGAACAAGTGGTGAGCACTTTTGCCGAGTTTTCCCGTAACTGACAGTGTTCTCCGTCCAATTGACTGTTTGTATCGTACAAACACGCTGTACCAAGTGATTAACGCCGATATAATGCGGCCCTTTGCCGTCGTTTCGTCTGTTGACGTTGCGCACAGGCCTTTGGCCGCAGTCTCCGTGGAAGAACCTAATGAAAAGCGCAGAAATCCGTGAAGCCTTCCTTCGCTTCTTCGAAGAGCAAGGCCACACCCGTGTAGCCTCCAGCTCTTTGATCCCAGGCAACGACCCCACCCTGCTGTTCACCAACGCGGGGATGAACCAGTTCAAGGACTGCTTCCTGGGTCAGGAAAAGCGCGCTTATACCCGCGCTGTCAGCAGCCAGAAGTGCGTCCGCGCCGGCGGCAAGCACAACGACCTGGAAAACGTCGGTTATACCGCTCGTCACCACACCTTCTTCGAAATGCTGGGCAACTTCAGCTTCGGTGACTACTTCAAGCGTGACGCCATCACTTTCGCCTGGACTTTCCTGACCTCCGACAAGTGGCTGAACCTGCCGAAGGAAAAGCTCTGGGTCACGGTTTACGCCAGCGACGACGAGGCTTACGACATCTGGACCAAGGAAGTCGGGGTGCCGGCCGAGCGTATGGTGCGCATCGGTGACAACAAGGGCGCGCCTTACGCTTCCGACAACTTCTGGACCATGGGCGATACTGGCCCGTGCGGCCCTTGCACCGAGATTTTCTACGATCACGGCGCCGATATCTGGGGCGGCCCACCCGGCTCGCCTGAAGAGGACGGTGATCGCTACATCGAAATCTGGAACAACGTGTTCATGCAGTTCAACCGCACCGCCGATGGCGTTCTGCACCCGCTGCCGGCGCCGTCGGTGGACACCGGCATGGGCCTGGAGCGGATCAGCGCAGTGCTGCAGCATGTGCACTCGAACTATGAAATCGACCTGTTCCAGAGCCTGCTGGACGCGGCAGCCAAGGCCATTGGTTGCACCAATGATGCCCAGGCGTCGCTGAAAGTGGTGGCCGACCACATCCGTTCCTGCGGTTTCCTGATTGCCGACGGCGTGCTGCCGTCTAACGAAGGTCGTGGTTATGTGCTGCGACGGATCATTCGTCGTGCCTGCCGTCACGGCAACAAGCTGGGGGCCAAGGGCAGCTTCTTCTACCAGATCGTCGCGGCCCTGGTGGCCGAAATGGGCGAAGCCTTCCCAGAGCTTAAATCCCAGCAGGCGCATATCGAACGCGTGCTGAAAGCTGAAGAAGAGCAGTTCGCCAAGACCCTGGAGCAGGGCCTGAAGATCCTCGAACAGGATCTGGCGGCACTCGAAGGCTCGGTAGTGCCGGGCGACGTGGTGTTCAAGCTCTACGACACCTACGGTTTCCCCATGGACCTGACCGGTGACATCGCCCGTGAGCGCAGCCTGACCCTCGATGAGGAAGGTTTCGAGCGCGAGATGGAAGCCCAGCGTGTACGTGCCCGTTCCGCCAGCTCCTTCGGCATGGACTACAACAGTCTGGTCAAGGTCGATGTGGCCACCGAGTTCACCGGCTATCACGCCACCAGCGGTTCGGCCAAAGTGGTCGCCCTCTATAAAGAAGGGCAATCGGTCGACGTACTTAATGAAGGCGAAGAAGGGGTTGTGGTTCTTGACCAGACTCCGTTCTACGCCGAGTCCGGCGGACAGATCGGTGACTGCGGTTACCTGCAGGCTGGCAGTGCACGTTTTGATGTGCGCGACACCACCAAGACCGGTGGTGCGTTCCTGCACCACGGCGTACTGGCGTCGGGCAGCCTGATTGTGGGTGCTCCGGTTGAAGCTCAGGTCGATGCCGACGTGCGTCACGCCACTTCGCTGAACCATTCGGCCACCCACTTGCTGCACGCCGCACTGCGCCAGGTACTGGGCGAGCATGTACAGCAGAAGGGGTCGCTGGTGGACAGTCAGCGCCTGCGTTTCGACTTCAGCCACTTCGAAGCGATCAAGCCCGAGCAGATCAAGGCCCTGGAAGACATCGTCAACGCCGAGATTCGCAAGAATACGGCGGTGGAAACCGAAGAGACCGACATCGATACCGCCAAGAAGAAGGGGGCCATGGCGCTGTTCGGCGAGAAGTACGGCGACAGTGTGCGCGTACTGAGCATGGGCGGTGATTTCTCGGTTGAGCTGTGCGGCGGTATCCACGCCAACCGTACCGGCGACATCGGTCTGCTGAAAATCACCAGCGAAGGCGGTGTGGCTTCCGGCGTACGGCGTATCGAAGCGGTCACCGGTGCTGCGGCCTTGGCGTACCTGAACGCTGCGGAAGAACAACTCAAGGAAGCGGCGACCCTGGTCAAGGGCAGCCGTGACAACCTGATCGACAAACTGTCGGCCGTGCTGGAGCGCAATCGTCTGCTGGAGAAGCAGCTTGAGCAACTGCAGGCCAAGGCAGCTAGTGCGGCGGGTGATGATCTGTCCGCTCAAGCGGCAGACGTCAAGGGCGTGAAAGTGCTGGCTGCGCGTCTTGACGGCCAGGACGGCAAGGCGCTGTTGGCGCTGGTGGATCAGTTGAAAAACAAACTCGGCCGCGCAGTGATCCTGCTCGGCAGTGTCCATGAGGAAAAGGTCGTACTGGTTGCGGGTGTAACCAAGGACCTGACTGGCCAACTCAAAGCCGGTGATTTGATGAAACAAGCCGCTGCGGCAGTGGGTGGGAAGGGTGGTGGTCGTCCAGACATGGCTCAAGGCGGTGGTGTTGATGCTGCTGCGCTGGATGGGGCACTGGCCCTGACCGTGCCATTTGTCGAACAGGGTATTTAAGGCGCCGAGCCGGGCCCGTCGTCTAGTGGCGGGCCCTTGCGCTGTGCAGTTTGATTGATTAACGGGCGCCCCTTTACGGGCTGAGGCGGCTTAGAAAATGGCTTTGATCGTACAGAAATTTGGAGGCACTTCGGTCGGCTCTGTCGAGCGGATCGAGCAGGTCGCCGACAAGGTGAAGAAGTTCCGCGAAGCCGGCGATGACCTGGTGATCGTGCTGTCGGCGATGAGCGGCGAAACCAATCGCCTGATCGATCTGGCCAAGCAGATCAGTGGCGAAGCCAAACCGGTTCCCCGTGAGCTGGATGTGATCGTCTCCACCGGCGAGCAAGTGACCATTGCGTTGCTGGCCATGGCGTTGATCAAGCGTGGTATTCCGGCGGTGTCCTACACCGGCAACCAGGTGCGCATTCTTACCGATAGCGCTCACAATAAAGCACGAATCCTACAGATCGATGATCAGAAGATTCGTGGTGACCTGAAGGCCGGGCGTGTGGTTGTGGTTGCCGGTTTCCAGGGCGTTGACGAGCACGGCAACATCACTACGTTGGGTCGTGGTGGCTCCGACACCACCGGTGTGGCGCTGGCAGCGGCCCTGAAGGCTGACGAGTGCCAGATCTATACCGATGTAGATGGCGTCTATACCACTGATCCACGTGTGGTACCCAAGGCTCAGCGCCTGGACAAGATCACCTTCGAAGAGATGCTGGAAATGGCTAGCCTCGGTTCCAAGGTGCTGCAGATCCGCGCGGTCGAGTTTGCTGGCAAGTACAACGTTCCGCTGCGCGTGTTGCACAGCTTTCAGGAGGGTCCGGGCACCCTCATTACTATTGATGAAGAGGAATCCATGGAACAGCCGATCATTTCCGGCATCGCTTTCAACCGCGATGAAGCCAAGCTGACTATCCGTGGCGTGCCAGACAATCCTGGCGTGGCCTTCAAGATTCTCGGCCCAATCAGTGCGGCGAACATTGAAGTCGACATGATCGTGCAGAACGTTTCGCACGATAACACCACCGACTTCACCTTCACCGTGCACCGCAATGACTACCTGGCGGCCCAGACTGTGCTGGAAAACACCGCCCGTGAGATCGGCGCCCGTGAGGTGGTCGGTGATACCAATATTGCCAAGGTCTCGATCGTTGGTGTTGGCATGCGCTCCCACGCGGGTGTGGCAAGCCGCATGTTCGAAGCCCTGGCCAAGGAAAGTATCAACATCCAGATGATCTCCACGTCCGAAATCAAGGTTTCGGTGGTGATCGAAGAGAAGTACCTGGAGTTGGCAGTGCGTGCGTTGCACACCGCGTTCGAGCTTGACGCTCCAGCCCGCCAGGGCGAGTGATAGGTGTTTGAAAGGGGCGCGGTCTGACCGCGCCCTTTGTGTTTTTGATCGGCACGGCAGAAACTGTTCTTTTGCCCGTGCTAGTCAATACTTAGGCGTGTAGGACTGCAGCCGACCAGGTTGTAGGCCGACACCCTTTTTTTTGCAGACTGTAGTCCCTGAAAATGTAATGCGTGAGGAGAAAGGTATGCTGATTCTGACTCGTCGGTGCGCAGAAAGCCTGATCATTGGTGATGGCGAGATCACTGTGACCGTGCTCGGCGTCAAAGGTAATCAAGTGCGTATTGGTGTCAACGCCCCCAAAGAAGTGGCGGTTCACCGTGAGGAAATTTACCTGCGGATAAAGAAAGAGAAGGACGAAGAACCAAGCCATTAATTTTTATCGTTTTTTTTGTTTGCAAACGGGGAGAAAGCTGGTTAATATACGCCCCGTGTTGCGGAGAGCTGGCCGAGTGGCCGAAGGCGCTCCCCTGCTAAGGGAGTACACCTCAAAAGGGTGTCGGGGGTTCGAATCCCCCGTTCTCCGCCATTATTTGTTTAGTACGTTGTAATCTGGCTTCTTCTGTAAGTTGTTGAAATTACTAGAAAAAGTGCTTTACAAAAAGATTTAACGGCCTATAATGCGCGGCAACAAATGCACTCGTAGCTCAGCTGGATAGAGTACTCGGCTACGAACCGAGCGGTCACAGGTTCGAATCCTGTCGAGTGCACCATTTAAGAGTTAGTTGCAGCAATGTAGTTAACTTGGCTTCAGCCAGTTGTGGTCTGGTCTAAAAACACAAAATGCACTCGTAGCTCAGCTGGATAGAGTACTCGGCTACGAACCGAGCGGTCACAGGTTCGAATCCTGTCGAGTGCACCATACACCAGAAAGCCCGCATCGAAAGATGCGGGCTTTTTGCTTTCTGCGTTTTATTTATTTGTCGTTCTTCTTGCTCGTCCGGCTGGAACGGCTTTGGTCTTCGGAAGTCGAATGCTCTGCCTGTCGCCGAACTTTTTTCTCCCGGTGTGTGTTTTCTTTTTCTGCCGGGGCGTCGCAGTTTCATAGATTCGGACACTACTCAGGTTTATGCCGCAAGCGCTTGTTCTTGCCGCGATTTTTTAACGTTTAAAACTGCCAAGCGGTGTATCATTGCGCCCGTCAGCCCCGCCGGGGCTTGTGGAATACCTCCATGGACTTACCCAGTAGTTACTCAGTATCCCGTTTTCACAATCATGAACTGACTGATTGATCCTTCCGGCGTGCTCCTCTGCTGGGAGTGGAGTTCGCCTATGACCGAAGTAGAAGTAAAGAAAACGCAGGAAAGCCTGCAAGACCGCCTCGCTCAAGTCGTTGAGCTGCTGCAGCGCCAGCGGGTGGTTGAAGACCTGACGCACCGTCAGGAAGGTCACCATCACGATCGGGTCGAGAACCTGGTCCATCGGCAAAATCTCGTCGAATTGCAGCGCAAGCTCGATGATCTGCACTCTGCCGACGTTGCCTACATCCTTGAAGCCTTGCCTCTTGAAGAGCGCCTGACCGTCTGGCAGTTGGTCAAGGCCGAGCGTGACGGCGACATCCTTCTCGAAGTATCCGATTCCGTACGTGAAACCCTGATCGCCGACATGGACGATCACGAGCTCCTGGCTGCTGCCAAGGAGATGGACGCCGACGAACTTGCTGATCTGGCTCCCGAGCTGCCGCGAGACGTCGTCCATGAGTTGATGGAAGCCCTTGACGGCCAGCAGCGTGAGCGAGTTCGCTCTGCGCTCTCCTATGACGAGGAGCAGGTCGGTGCGCTGATGGACTTCGAGATGGTGACGATTCGAGAGGATGTCAGTCTTGAAGTGGTTCTGCGCTACCTGCGCCGTCTCAAGGAGCTACCGGGCCATACCGACAAGCTGTTTGTGGTGGATTACGACGGCGTGCTCAAGGGTGTCCTGCCGATCAAGCGTCTGTTGGTCAATGATCCGGACAAGCAGGTCGCGGAAGTCATGGCCAGCGACCCGGTGAGCTTTCATCCGGATGAAGATGCCTACGATGCGGCTCAGGCATTTGAGCGTTATGACTTGATCTCGGCCCCGGTGGTTGACAAGAACGACAAGCTGATCGGCCGTTTGACCATTGACGAAATGGTCGACCTGATTCGTGAGGAGAGCGAGACCGAAGTTCTCAATATGGCCGGTCTGCGGGAAGAGGAGGATATCTTCGCCTCGGTCTGGAAGTCCCTGCGCAACCGTTGGGCCTGGCTGGCAATCAATCTGATTACCGCGTTCGTCGCGTCTCGAGTGATTGGTCTGTTCGAAGGCTCTATCGAAAAGCTGGTAGCCCTGGCGGCACTGATGCCAATTGTTGCGGGTATCGGCGGCAATTCGGGTAATCAGACCATCACCATGATTGTCCGGGCCATGGCCTTGGACCAGGTGAGTACTGGGAATACTTCACGCCTGATGCGCAAGGAACTGGCAGTAGGCCTGATCAATGGTCTGGTCTGGGGTGGGGTGATCGGTGTTGTCGCCTACATGCTCTACGGGAGTTGGTCGTTGGGAGTGGTGATGACCGCCGCGATGACCCTGAACCTGCTGTTGGCGGCCCTGATGGGGGTTCTGATTCCCATGACGCTGGCGCGCTTGGGGCGTGACCCGGCAATGGGGGCCAGCGTAATGATTACTGCCATGACCGACAGCGGTGGCTTCTTCATCTTCCTTGGTTTGGCGACGATCTTCCTGCTCTGAGCCAGCCTCGCACATCGGTTTATTCGCGAAGCGCCTTTATGGCGCTTCGTTGCTTTTATCGCAGGCAAAAAAAAGCCAGCGGCTAGGCTGGCTTGAGCTTTCAGGGTGAAATCAGTTGGCGTCTGCGGCCATTTCGGCGTCATGGGCGATCAGCGAAACCAAAGCGTTCTGCTGGCGATGAGAGAGTTGACGGAAGCGTTGAAGCAGTTCGCGTTCATGCAAGGACAGCTCAGGGCTATCCAGGCGCATGCTCAACTCTTCACCCAAGGCACCTTCCTGAATAAGACTCTGTTCCAGGCGCGCGATGATTTCGGAGTTCATGCTGCGGTGATGATTGCGAGCCACCTCGGCAATGCGTTCACGCATCCCGTCGGGTAGACGTACGACGAACTTGTCAGCCGTACGGCTGGAATAAATTGCCTGTTTCAATGGGCGCATATATTTAACCGGTTAGTTCAGGGGAGCGGTTCTCGGAATTGGCCGCGGGCTGTCTTTTAGGACAAGCCTGATTGCCAAATGTTCAACCTGAATTGTTAAGAGGCCCGCATCATGCCTCAAAATTGCCAGATCCTTGGCGTCAATTCTGTGACAAATATTGAACTGGATAAAGGCGTTATGCCAGCACCAATTATCAGAAATGCGGACTGGTTTGAAAAGATCGCCGGGCCCGCGTTGTTGGCCGCATTCTCCCATTCGACGGGAGTGTCAGTGCACGGGCGAAGGTGCATGCTATGCGGGTGAGAGTGTAATCCCTACCTGTTAGAGGATAGTGGCAAATGGCCGATTTACTAGTTGTGCTGTCCGGAGCGGCAGCCTATGCCGGGTAGAGTGATTTATTTGATGGGGCCTTCAGGGGCCGGCAAGGATAGCCTGATTGATGCGGCCAGGCAGCCTTTAAGTGCGTTGGGATGTGAGGTTGTAAGAAGGGTGATCACGCGCTCGGCCGAGTCGGTGGGCGAGGAGGCGTTGGGGGTCACTGCCGAGGAGTTTGAGCGACGGGTGGCTCGGGGCGATTTTGCCTTGTTTTGGCGAGCCAATGGTCTGGGTTATGGCATTCCCGCGCAGATCGATGCTTGGCTGGCGCAGGGGCAGAATGTGCTGGTCAACGGCTCTAGAGGTCATTTGCCTCAAGCGCGGGAGCGTTATCCTGATTTAATTCCGATAGTTCTGATGGTCGATACCGACGTATTGCGCCGTCGCCTGCTGCGTAGAGGCAGGGAAAGCCTGCCGGAGATAGAGCGTCGCCTGCAGCGCAATGAAAAATTTGCCACTGCTGCCTGGCTGGATGAGGAGCAGGTCGTGCGTCTAGACAATTCGGGTGAGTTGACGACAACCCTGGAGGGGCTGCTGGTCATACTGAGCGAGAAGGGGGTCAGCGCAATACCGGGTCGAACTTGATCTTGCGCCCGGCCAACAGCGCCAACAGGAATAGGCTGAACATTGAGCCGCAGATGATCAGAGCTGCATTGGCCTGGGGGGCTTCCGGCAGCAGCAAGGCGGCGATAGCGCTGAGCAACGTCAGAATAAGCAGGCTTTTGGCTGCGGTGGACATAGAAGGCTCCTGAAGTCTTGGTCTTAAAAAATCCAGCGTTCGGTTGGCGTGGCGGCTGGTTGCTGCAGTGTCTTTTCCTGGGTAACCCTGGTCACGCTGCGAGGCTCGCCCTGGGCGTTCATGACTGCCAGCTGCGGTGTCGGGTGCTGGTTGTAACGAGCGCTGGACAGTCCGGCAGGGCCAGCGTTGTCTGCAGGTTGAAAGTGAAAAGCCACCAGTACGGCAATGGCGATCGCATTCAAGAGAAACAGGGCGCTGTTCATGGGCGTCATCTCCGCAGTGTTTTATCCACTGATAAAGCAGCCTGCGTGCCAAGAGTTTAACTGTAGATAAACTCTTTAAAAACAATAACTTGAGGTGGATTTTAGATGTCGATGAATTGCATTTTGCAATGATGGCTTTTTGCGGTGATGCAATTTGCACGATGAGACCCCGAGTGAGCGGATCGCTCCTGACGGCTCGTGCAAAAAGCCCTATGGATAACATGACAAATGCGGCCTTGGCCGTTAACATGCACGCCGTCCTACGCGCCGTGAAGTATCAGGCGCTTGCAGTTTTGTCTCAGTAGCTCAATTGGATAGAGCATCCCCCTCCTAAGGGGAAGGTTGGCAGTTCGAACCTGCCCTGGGACACCATCCCTTCGCGGTCTCAATCCGCCACAGGCAACAACGCCGGCAGGCCCTGCCAGGCAACCCCAGCCCAGATGCCGCTACCGGGCATGAGCAGCCGGCTCAGGCTTGCTTCATTGAACACCTCACCCAGAGAGTCGGCCCTGAACGCCGCGATCCATTGGCTGCGCCCGAGCATGAAGGCTCTGCCGAAGTCTTCCCAGTCGCTGAAGCAATCCTGAGCTCGTTGGGCATTGAGGAGCATGATCCTCCATCCGCTCTCTGTGTCGATCCAGCCCATCAACATCGCGCAGCGGACAAAGAAGGCGCTGCGCACGCAGGCGAAGGCCATTGCTGCTCGCGGGTCGTCGGTGGCGTTCAGGTCGTGCAGGTCAACCCGGAACCACTGGCGTTCCAGGGTGCTGTTCAAGTGTTCGCGGACTTCGTCGTTCGTGGCGTTGCTGCGAAAGCCGATCTGGTGCAGCAGCGGGGCCCTGAGGGAGGCTTTCGCCTGATCCATGAAATGGGTGGTCTCGGGATCGAAGAAGCCGGTCATCCCGGTGGCATCCACCATGGGTTGGGCCAGGCTCAGTGCCCAGCGTTTGCGTGGCGTGAACACCACCAGAGACGTAGGCGACTGGCGGCGAAAGTAGCGCCACACCAGCCAGGCGCCGAAGGCTACGGCAATTATCGTCATCATGTGCGTTTCACCGGTTTCTGGCCTGCCAGGCTGCGATTTCCTCGGCCTGGGGAGGAGACATGTCCGTCCAGGGCACGCCTTCGGTCCGATACAGCGGGTCGTCGGCGTGGCGTTGTGGCCAGGGGCTTTTCTTGAAGATATGGCGGGTGGCGTACTTGACCGATGGCGCCTGGGGGGCAACTTCCAGCAGCAAGTTGGACTGGCGGGCCGCCACCAGCCATTCGACCATGGCCGACGGGGCGTCCAGTCGGTAGAACAGTTGCGGGTAGCGAGCCACCAGGCGGGTCTGGGCTTGCGCATCGCTGACTTCCTCGATACGCAACCAGCCGGCATCGGTGCGCACGATGCCGATGGCAATGCAGTCGGCTGGCGTCTGCAGGTCGGTGTCCAGGGTGTTGAGGAGGCGCAGCAGGTCCTGGAAGTAGCGCTCGATGGGCGGGCGGTTCTGCTTGCCTTTGACTTGCTCCACGGTCAGTACGCCGTCGTCCTGGATGATCAGGCTGACGGTGATGTGAGGCTGGCCCTGGGCATCACGCAGACTGAACACGCGCATGCCCTGTTGCTCCACGGCTTCGGCGTAGCGTTCACCGTAGCCGCCGGTCAAGGCTCGGCGGTTGGCGAATTGTCCCAGGCAGTGGCGCATCACATAGCTTTCGAAGGCCATTTCAGCCCGTAGCAACGGGCTTTCCGGGCGCAGTTCGACCCAGGTGTGTTCGGCGCAGGAGACCGCCACATTGAGGGCGTCGGGAGAGCTCTGGCGCCAGCCCTGATCGACCCGGGCGGCCATCTGTGCGTGCTCTTTTTCCCATAGTGCCAGGGCCTGCGGGCAAGTGATGCGCTCCAGCTTGCCCTCCAGTGCCGTGCCTTTACGCGAGGTCAGGAACTCCACCAGTTGCGCTTCCTGCTGCAACAGCAATGGCTCCAGCGGGTCGACCCATACCAGCGCCGCCACGGTCTTGGCGGCGTCTTCGAGTTGTACCTTGGCAGCGCTGTCGAAGTACCCGCTTACCCAGGCCGGCGGCGCGTCACTACCCAATGCCGCACAGGCGTCATCCAGGGTCTGGATGCGCCGCGCAGGTTCGAAGTTGCCCACCAGGTGGCGATAGAAGTGATTCAGCAGCCAACCCTGCACCCCATCCTCGTCGCCGCGCCCCAGGCTGCGCTGAGTGATGCCGCGTTTCAGTTCATCGGCATTCAGCAGGTTGCGTGGGGCGTAGCTGGGGCTGCGTTTGTCGGCGCTTACTTCCATATCTGCCACCAGTTTTTCTTGCCGGCCGGTTGAGCCGGTGCTTGCAGCTCGCTCAGGATCTCCTCGATCCGGGCGCGGCACCTGATGTCGTAGTCATCGTCCGGGGTGCACAGCGCCAGGGTTCGTGCGCAGTAGTCAATGGCTTCGGCGGTGCGGCCACGGGCCTTGAGGAAGTCCACCGAGCTGGACATGACCGAGACTTCGTTGAGGGTCAGCACTGCTGGCTCGTAACGCTGCCAGAGGCTGTCGGCGTTGTCGGGATGGGCATGGGCCAGGTAGCGCGCGACCTGAATCCGGGCGAACAGCGCCGAGCTGTCCAGTTGCCGATCGCTGACACCTTGCTCTTCCTGCCACTTGAGCAGGCGTTCGAGCCAGATGAGGATTTCGTTGTCGCGATCGAGCTTGTACAGGGCGTACACCACGGAGGCGACGTACTCATTCGGGTCGTGGCGGCTGTAGCCGAACTCCGCCGAGTAATGCCAAAGCTGTTCTGCGGCATCGATGATGCCGGGCAGATCCTCCAGGCTGATACGTGCACTGAGCAGGCCGTTGTAGTGTTCGGCGAACGGGCTGGCGGCGATGCCGCGCGCGTGCAGCTCGATGGCGTCTTCGTAGCGGATCTGGTTGTAGTAGCGATAGTTGATCGCCAGGTTGTTGCAGAGCATGGAGTACAGGTGCGCGCAGGCATCGTAGGGGTGGCCGCTGCCGCTGGCGAAATAGCGTTCCATGTGGGCCTGGCCCTGCTCGTAGGCGTCTTTCTGCGCTTCGCGCAGCAACGAATAGGCCTGGTCCCGGGCGTCCTTGGGCAGCTTGTCGGCTTCAGTCTCTGCCAGGTCTTCGATGCTCAACGCATAGTTGTAGGCGTATTTGCCGCAGGACAGCACCGGCTTCGGCGCTTTCAGTGCCTCGATCACCCCCAGGCTGTTGACCCGAGCGGCAAACAGCGAGAACGCGCTGCGGTTGTCCTGCATACGGCCTGCCTGGATGGCGTTTTGCAGCAGGCTGGCTTCGGTGGTTGCGTCGATCAGGCCGCGCTCTGCGTCATGCACGGCGGCCAGGCGGGTGATCCAGGGCTGCTCGGGGGTACGCCGCAGGGCTTCGGCGCGAGCTTCGGCAAACAGTGAGTCGCGTGTCTCCAGATCTTCCATGGCCTGGTGCAGGGCGGCCAGCAGTGGGGTGGTATCGGACTCGGTGGTTTCGATGTTCGGCAGCGCCTCGAGAAAACTCTGCAGTGCTTCCTCGGTAATACAGGCACGCATCACGCAGATCGGCCACCAGGCACTGCGCTCTTCGGGATCTTGCAGGCGGTCGAGAACCAGGCGGGCGGTAGCTGGCCAGAGTTCGGTTTGCCTGTCGTAGATGTCGATGAAGGCTCGAAACCCCGCTTCGTCGATGCGTCCGGCTTCCATCAGCCAGGGCAGTTCGTACTCGATAAAATTGTTGCCGCCGTCAGAATCCAGGCTCAGGGCGGCGGCATTGCAGACCTTTAAGGCTCCGGCCAGGTCGCCCTGGGCGTGCAGGGCGCGGGCGGCCAGGCGCGCAGTACGCACTTCCCACTCGCGGCGCTGGGGCAGCGAGAGGCCTGAGGTCAATTGGGCGATGGGTTGTTCGAACAGCGCCAGGCGCAACGGGATGATCTCGATCAGCGAGTTGCCCAGCCACAGCCAGTCGCCTTCATCGATGTCTTGGTCGGGACCGGCCGTGCGTACGGCGTTGACGGCTTCCAGCGCGGCGCTACGGGCTTCTTCATCACGACTGTGAAAGGCCAGGACGCGGGCGCGGCGTTGATACTGGTCGGCAGCATCCCAGGCACGCAACGCTACACGGGCAGGATTGCCCAAGGTCAGGGCATAGCGCACTTCGATGGTTTTCAATGCGACTTCGAGGCGACCCTGTTCCAGCTCGTCGAAGATTCGGTAGCGACGATAGTGCTCGACATTGAAGTCCAGGGTTTGTGTGGCCATCTGGTTGAGTTGCTCGAGCACCTCAAGCAAGGTTGTGTCGTCGTCCAGATAACTGGCGACTCGCAAGCGCAGGATGGCCAGGTTCATTGTCAACTCGGCGCGGGCGGGCTCATGCACGGCTTGCAGCAGAGCATTGCCATCCTCTGCGATAACGGCCCGGGCCGCGGCTGAATCACCGGCCTGCATCCATAGCGTGTGCAGGCGGTCGATCGAGGCCAGGGAGTCGGCCCGCAGCGGCTGTGCTTGCAACTGGGCCAGCAGGGTATCGGTTTCCTGGTCCTGTTGCTGTGCCTCAAGGCGGTCCATGAACTGTTCCAGTTCAATCCCGGTTATCGCACTGCTGTCATGCGCCATCGTTAACTCCATTTGATAATGACCTGCGCATCCCATGATGCGCTGCCTGGCAGACCGGCATTTGCTCGTCGATGATACCGCCGTCGGGCGTCATGCCGATCCTTCGACACCCGGATTGCAAGCCTGTGGGGCTTGCGACTGATGGAACCTTTGCCGGCTGGCCGGCCCTGCTTGCAGGGCCGGTATTGCGGAGCAAAAACGATCGAGGCTTTGAGGCGCAGCACGCTATCAGGTGATGTTTCAGAATCCAAGGTTTCAACACGCAGCCAAAGTGTTTTTCAGCGCTGGGCCAGGACTTTTTACATCAGGCAGCAAATGCTGTCCGGCCACTTTAAGGGAATGGCGAATTCGGCCGATAACTTCAGTGGACAATTGTGTTCCCAAGTAGCGATCTGCATCACAGGTCGACTTGAAAGTGCTTGATAGCCCGTGGCCAGCAGCTATTATCTGCGCGCCAAAAACAGGCTGCGAAGCCGGGTGGGTCCTGCTGTCCCTGGATTGATCTTCTTACTTGCCTGGAATCTTCGATGCTGGCGTACCACCAAAAGAGCTTTTTGATCGTCGATGATTTCTCGGACTTCCGCAGTTCGGTGCGTTCGATGTTGCGTGAGCTGGGCGTCAAGGACGTGGACACCGCCGACACTGGCGAACAGGCCCTGCGCATGTGCGCGCAGAAGCGCTATGACTTCATCCTCCAGGACTACCATCTGGGCGACGGCAAGAAAAACGGCCAGCAGGTGCTGGAAGACCTGATGCTGGAAAAGCTCATCAGTCATGAGAGCGTGTTTCTCATGGTCACTGCCGAGAGCAGTCAGGCCATGGTACTCAGCGCCCTCGAGCATGAGCCCGATGCCTATCTGACCAAGCCCTTCAACCGTTCCGGCCTGGCCCAGCGCCTGGAGCGCCTGCAACAGCGCAAGACCCTGCTCAAGCCCATTCTTCAGGCCCTTGATCGGGGCAAACCGGTGGAAGTGCTCAACGCCTGCGTCGCTCTGTGCAAGCAGGACCCGCGTTACGCGCCGTTGTGCCTGCGCTATAGGGCCGATGCCCTGCGCGACATGCATCAGAACGAGCCTTTGGAGCGCCTGTATAACAGTATTCTGGCGGACCGGCCGTTGCCCTGGGCCTACGTCGGCCTGGGGCGCCTGCTGTTCAAGCGCGGGCAGGTAGGCGAAGCCAAGGCTGTCTATGAAAAGGCCCTCAAGGCTTTCCCGATGATGCCGGGGCTCTATGACGGACTGGCGGATGTGCTGGTGGCCGAAGGCGACACCAAGCGTGCCCAGAATGTGCTGGAAGAGGCAGTGCGCCTATCGCCGTTGGCGGTGCGTCGTCAGGCGCTGCTGGGCAAGCTGGCCATGGCCAACGAAGACTTCGACAGTGCTTCCAGGGCCTATCGGCAGGCTGTATCTCAGGGCGCGCAGTCGCGCTTCAAGGATCCGGAAAGCAATCTTGGCCTGGCCCATGCCTTGATCAGCAAGGGCAGTGAAAAGGGCCTGGACACCCGCACTCGCCTGGAGATCAACCAGACCCTGAGTGCGGTGGCCAAGGAAAACCCCACCGACCCTGGATTGCAGATTCGTGCGCGGCTGATGAAGGCCACCAGCCTGCTGCTCAATGATGCGGAAACCGCAGAGAAACTCACCGAGCAGGCGCTGATGCGCCTGGACGGCATGGAGCAGTTCATGAGTCCTGAAGCGGCATTGCTGGTGGCCAAGCAACTGCAGATGTTGGGGCAGGCCAGTGCCGGTGCCTCGATGTTGAAAAACTGTGCGGAAATCTACGGCGACGATCCGAAGGTCATGCAGAACATCGCCAAGCTCACCGACGATCCGACTATTCTCAGTTCGTCCAATGCAGCGGCCGACATCAACCGCCAGGGCGTGCGCAGTTACAAGGCGGGCAATCTGAGCGAGGCTCGGGAGCTGTTTCGCAAGGCTTTGGCCATGCAGCCGAAGAACATCAGTATTGCCCTGAACATGGCGCAGTCGCTGTTGCACGGCACTGACCCCAATACAGACGCGGCGCTCCTGGAAGAATGCCAGGCGTGCCTGAAAATGGTCGGCATGATGCCCGATACCGACGCGCGTTATCCGCGCTACCAGAAGCTGCGAAGCAAGGCGTTTGGCGAATGAACGAAGAGCAACAGGCGCTCGATTTCTCCACGGTGATTGCCTCCACCGTCCATGACATGAAAAACTCACTGGCCATGCTGATGCAGGCCCATGCCCAGTGGCAGGCCCGTCTGCCCGAGGCGCACCTGGCGCCCGAACAGGGGGTGATCGATTACCACTTCGCTCACCTCAACGGCATGCTGGTGCAGCTCCTGGGGCTGTACAAGCTGGGGGTCAACCAGTTGCCGCTGCAGCCGGCCTACCACGAGCTGGATGATTTCATCGAAGCGCAACTGGTGAGCCATCAGGATGTGTTCAGGAGTCGTGGAGTCTCTGCCACCTATGAGGTCGACCCCTTGAGTCCTCTGGGCTTTTTCGATCGAGAGCTGATTGCCTCGGTGTTGGCCAACTGCATCAACAACGCGCTGCGTTACGCCCGCCATGCACTGTTGATCACGGTCAGTGACGAAGAGGGGCAGGTGGTGCTGTCCATCAACGATGACGGCGACGGCTACCCGCAAGCGATGATCGAGCGTCAGGCCGATTATGTGCAGGGCATCAATCAGAGCAGCGGCAGCACCGGGCTGGGGCTGTATTTCGCCGGACGCATTGCCGAGCTGCATCAGCGCAATGGCGTGTGCGGGCACACCCGTATCAGCAACGGCGGCCCATTGGGCGGCGGGCTGTTCAAGCTGTACTTGCCTTGAGTGCCTGATCGGCGTGGTCGCCGAAGACTGCGGCGGCCAGGTGTTATCAGGGTGGCCAGGCCCTATCAGGGGCTATTGCCTTCTTCTTTTTCAAGATCGGTCCCGGCCATGACGTGTGGGTTGCTCGCCGGGAGTTCGTGCCCTCCCGGGATTTTATTCTTGTCTGCTTGAAATCCTGAACGGGTGATGCGTATTTTGTACGGGTCGCCGTTCGCGGCTCGTATAACAACAAGGATTGAGTCATGACAACCGATGGCCACAGTTCACTCGCCGAGCGATTGACGGGCATTGATGAGATTGAATGCGTCACTCCGGATCTCAATGGCGTGCCGCGGGGCAAGGTGATGACCGCCGAGGGCTTTCTCGAAGGGCGGCGTTTGCAGATGGCTCGCGGGGTGCTACTGCAATGCATCATGGGCGGGTATCCGCCGGCACGGTTTTACGGCAGCGACGACGGCGACCTGGCGCTCAATGCCGACCCTCGGCAGATTCATCGTCTGCCCTGGAGCCAGACACCACGGGCACTGGCCATTTGTGATGCGGATGAGCTCAGTGGCGAAAGCTCGCGACTCTCCACCCGCGGCCAGCTCAAGCAGGTGATCGCACGCTATTCGGCCCTGGGGCTGGCGCCGGTGGTGGCCACTGAGCTGGAATTCTTCGTGTTCGCCGCCAATGACGATCCGGCACAGGCTTTTCGGTCTCCGGTAGGCCTGGACGGTCGACGGGAGGAGGGCTACTCGGCATTCAGTGTCAGCTCCAACAACGGCCTGCGGCCGTTCTTCAAGGAAGTCTACGAGTGCATGGCGGCCCTGGGCTTGCCTCGCGATACCTTCATGCATGAAATGGGCGTCAGCCAGTTCGAGATCAACCTGTTGCACGGCGATCCGCTGCTGCTGGCAGACCAGACCTTCCTGTTCAAGCACCTGCTCAAGGAAGTGGCCCTCAAGCACGGGCTGATCGTGGTTTGCATGGCCAAGCCCCTGGCTCATACGCCGGGCAGCTCAATGCATATTCACCAGAGCCTGGTGGAGATCGGCAGTGGGCGTAACGTCTTCAGCGATGACACCGGGCAGCCGACGGCGATGTTCCGCCATTTCATCGGCGGGCTACAGGCCGGGCTGGCGGACCTCACCGCATTGTTCGCGCCCAACGTGAACTCCTATCAGCGCTTGTGCCATCCTTACGCTTCGCCGAACAATGCTTGCTGGTCCCATGACAATCGGGCTGCGGGGCTACGTATTCCGGCCAGTTCGCCGGTGGCGCGGCGGGTGGAGAATCGCCTGCCGGGCGCGGACGCCAATCCGTACCTGGCGATTGCGGCGAGCCTGGCAGCGGGCTTGCACGGGATCGAGAACGAGCTGGAGCCCGCGGCGGCTATCCAGGGTGAGTTCGAGGTTCCGGACAATCTGTCGCTGCCTTGTACCTTGCATGCGGCGTTGGAGCGTCTGAAACGTAGTCAGTTGGCAAGGGAACTGTTCGGCACCGAGTTCATCGAAGGCTACATCGCTTCGAAGACCATGGAGTTGACCAGCTTCTTTGATGAAATCACTCCCTGGGAGCGGCGTGTGTTAGCGGCCCAGGCATAACCGAACCGTCGCTGGTCGGGTCCTGATTTGCCAAGGGCCCTGCACCTCATTCAAGGAGCCGCTCGGAACGCCGATGCGCCAAATCTGGAAATCCTTTCGAGCGCTTTATTTCGCCTCGCTGATGATGTTGATCGGCTCGGGTCTGCTCAGCACTTATCTGGCTCTTCGCCTGGCCGCCGACCATGTCGATGGCCTGTGGGTGGGGGCCTTGATGGCGGCCAACTATTTCGGTCTGGTATTGGGGGGCAAGCTGGGGCATCGGTTGATTGCCCGGGTCGGGCATATCCGCGCCTACGCTACCTGTGCCGGGATCGTTGGTGCGGCGGTGCTCGGGCACGGCTTGGTGGACTGGCTGCCGGCCTGGCTGGTGCTGCGGATGATCGTCGGCCTAGGGATGATGTGCCAGTACATGGTCATCGAAAGCTGGCTCAACGAGCAGGCCGACGCCAATCAGCGCGGTCTGGTGTTCAGTGGCTACATGATCGCCTCTTACCTGGGGTTAGTGCTGGGGCAGTTGATTCTGGTCATGCACCCGGCCCTGGGGTTGGAACTATTGATGCTGGTGGCCCTGTGCTTTGCCCTGTGCCTGGTGCCGGTGGCCATGACCCGGCGTATTCACCCGGCGCCTTTGCATCCGGCGCCGATGGAGCCGCGCTTCTTTATCAAGCGAGTACCCCAGTCTCTGAGTACCGTGCTGGGGTCGGGGTTGATCGTGGGTTCGTTCTATGGCCTTGCGCCGCTCTATGCGTCGCAGCAGGGCTTGAGTACCGAGCAGGTCGGTCTGTTCATGGGGAGCTGTATTTTTGCCGGTCTGGTGGTGCAGTGGCCATTGGGCTGGTTGTCCGATCGCTATGATCGGGCGTTGCTGATTCGCTGTTTCGCACTGTTCCTGGCGGTGGTGGCCCTGCCTCTGGCGATCCTGCCGTCGGTTCCCCTGGAGATGCTCTTTATTCTCGGGTTCCTTTGTTCCCTGGTGCAGTTCTGCCTCTATCCGCTGGCGGTGGCTTTCTCCAATGACCACGTGGAAAGTGATCGTCGAGTGTCGCTGACGGCGATGCTGTTGGTGACGTATGGCGTGGGGGCGAGCATCGGTCCGTTGGCGGCCGGGGTGCTGATGAAGTTGTTCGGCAGTCAGATGCTGTATGCCTTCTTCAGTTTCTTTGCCCTGGTCCTGGTCTGGAGGATCCGGCCGAAGGCGGTGACCAATCTGCATCAGGTGGATGATGCGCCGCTGCATCACGTCGCCATGCCGGACAGCATGTCCAGCTCACCTCTGGTGGCGGCTCTCGATCCACGGGTGGATGAGCAGGTGGTGCAGGATCAGATGCAGACCACGCCCGCTCCGGATGCTGTGCCTGCAGCGGAGCCTGAGACGCCGGAAGCGTCGGATGAGGCGTCGCCCGACGATTGTGCTCGGGATCATCTGAGTGGGGCTCGACCCTAGAAACGAAAAACGGGCAGTTGCCGCAAGGCACTGCCCGTTTTCATTGATGCGTGGGGTTCAGAGGTCGTCTTTGTCGAAGCGCCGCGCTTCACGCTGCAACTGATAGACGAAGCGCTCTACCTGACGCTGCACCAGGCCGCTCATGTTGTGAAAGCGCACGCCGGCGAAGGTGGTGTCGATACGCTCCTCGTGATGCAGGTAACGCAGTTCGACCGGGGCGGTCATGCTGCCGAAGGGCAGGGCGGCAATAAAGCGCTCGTACACCTGACCCAGTTGTAGGCGCGAAGAGATATCGCCGTCGAAGCGCAACTTGCAGCCGGTAGCGGAAATATCCAGCAGCTTGCCGGTCAGAGGGGACTTGAGTTTTTCGCCGCTGAGTTCGATGTCGACCAGTTGCGCCAGCTTGAGTGCAGCCCGGAAGGCGTTGCGGCGCTGGTGGTAAACCACTTCGTCCGGCAGCGTGGTCCGGTAGCAGCGCCCGCCATTGGACTCATCGAGGGTCGGCAGGCCGTTGCTTTCCCAGGCGATGCGCACGCCTTCATGAAAGCCTTCAACGCGAAATGGCTCGCCTGCCAGCATGAATCGCTCACCGTCGCGAGGGATCATTTCATCAAGGGCAATCATGTTGCTGTCGCGGTCCACTTCCACGAGGTAGCTCTGGAAGCGCTGACTGCGCTCATGGAAAGTGATGATCAGCGGGTCGTGGCTCTCTTGCAGCAGCCGCAGGTTGGAGGAAATTTCCAACGCAGTGGTGAACACCTTAGGTGGCTGCGGAGCATCTTCCGCGTTTGAGGCGTTGAACACGGTTCATCAATCTCCAGACAAAATACAACTACACGCAGGATCTGGCATTTTGCCAGTATGTTTCACGGCTTGGTAGCGCGCACTCATTTTTGGGGCTTAAGCCTGACTGAGTGGGCGGGGCTTCGCAAGCATAGAGGTAGAGCCGCGGGCGTCATAAAGTGCTGGGGGTTCACCGCCGTTGAGGATTTTCAACTGGTTGGCGGTGGTGGCCTGTTGAATCTGGATCGAGCGGCCATTGAGTTCGTTGGTGGCCTGGCAGTCGGCGAGCAACTGGGTCAGCAGATTGCCCTGCTCGAGCAGTTGGTCGCCCAGGCTGGAGTGACTGGCCAGTTGCTCGAGGCCTGCACGATTGCTCGGCAGGTTCAGGCTGGCAAGGATCTCTGTGCGCTTACGGCCATGCTGTTCCAGCAATATGACCAGGGCCTGCTTCTGCGCCAGGATATCCTCCAGCAACGGCATGTCGCGGCCGTGCAGGGCAATGGATTCGGCTCTGAGCAGCTCCAGCAGTTGTTGAGCTGGAGCAAGGTCGTCATTGATCAGTTGCAGTAAATTGGTGTCGTGCATGGCTGGCCTTGGGGATTAAGCGTCCAAAAGCCTGGCGCAAGCCTGTGGCTAGCGCTGGGCTTCGAAGTTGAGCAGTTTGCTGGCTATACGGTTGCTGTCGACCTTATAGCTGCCATCGGCAATGGCTTGCTTCAACTCGGCCACTCGGGCCTTGTCGACAGCAGGCTGATCGCGCAGCTTGTCGGTGATTTTCTGCAACTGTTGAGCCTCATTGCTGAGGTGTACCGATTCCCCGCTTTTGCTGGTCTCGGCTGCAGTCGTCAGCGGAGCGGATTTGCCGGCATCACCGGTTTCCTTGCTGGCGCTGGTACGCGTACTGCCTGTCAGTGAAGGGGAGCTGTTTAAACGGCTGAAGTCGATGACCATGATGAAGAAAACCTCTGGGTATTTGGACGCTTGCCATGTTTTCGGCCATACCCTGAAAAACTTTAGGCTCGATTGTCGACAAGCCAGCGCAGGTATCTGCGACCCTTTATCGGCCACAGTTTAGGGAACGAGCGAGTCGAGCGCCAGTTATCTACATTGCCACTTCCACCTGCCCCGGTGCGGTGATGCGTGCCTTGATCACTCGCTGCGAGTTTAGGTTCTTGACCCGGATCTGCTCGCTCATGCCGCCATTGGACAGTGCCTCCCCCGGCATCCGCACGTTCAGGGTGCCGCTACGTGCCGAAATCACCACCTGATCGCCCTTGCGCACCACTTCAGCCTGTTCCAGGTGCCCCAGGGTAATGAGCTGGTCGGCGACCATTGGTCGGACAAGTTTCTGACCAATGGCCTGGTCCACGGAGGTCAGGTAGCCCTGATTGTTCAGGCTGATATCTCTCTCACGCAACACCACGTCTTCCGGCTCGATGATCCCGGCGCGCTTGAGTGGGCGTGAAGTGGTGACCACTTCGCGAAACAGCTTGACCTGGGCTGGCACGAATACGGTCCAGGGGGAGGCGCCTTCGCAGCGTACCTTGACCGTGACCCGTCCCAGCGGCTGTGCTGGACTTTCCAGGCTCGCTGTCAATTCCTTGTCGCAGGCGGGCATGCGCATACGCGGATCCAATTGGTTGACTTGGATTTCGTAGCGTCCTTCCGTTTGACTGGTGGCCAGGTAGTCTTCTACCGTGAATTCAAGAAACCCTTGAGTGACGCCGATAAGTAGATCAGGCAGGGTGACCGAATCAGCAACGGCAGGGCCGCCAGGGTTTAGGATACACAGCGCCGACAACCCACAAAGCAATGCGCGGTAGGGGGATGTCAGGCGTCGGAAAAATGTCGTTTTGGCGTTCATAACAGTTAAAAAGCAAGCGCCGTGCCGTTTAGTGATGAGCGTGCGTCGGATCTTAAAGCTTTGGGGAGTCTGGGCATGGCTGGTGTAATGGATTCGGTAAACCAGCGCACGCAATTGGTTGGGCAGAATCGCCTGGAGTTGCTGCTGTTCCGTCTGGACGGCGAGCAACTCTACGGGATCAACGTATTCAAGGTTCGCGAGGTGCTGCAATGCCCCAAGCTGACCCTGATGCCCAAATCCAACCCTGTGGTGTGCGGTGTCGCGAATATTCGAGGGGCGACCATTCCGATCCTGGATCTGGCAATGGCCACAGGTTCGGGTGGGTTGCAGGATCAAAGCAATCCGTTCGTCATCATCACTGAGTACAACACCAAGACCCAGGGGTTTTTGGTGCGCTCGGTGGAGCGTATCGTCAATATGAACTGGGAAGAGATCCATCCGCCGCCCAAAGGGACTGGTCGCGATCACTACCTGACGGCGGTAACTCGGGTGGACAACCAGTTGGTCGAGATCATCGACGTTGAAAAGGTTTTGGCGGAAGTCGCCCCCACTTCCGAGTCGATCTCGGTGGGCGTGGTGGACGTCGAAACTCAGCACAAGGCTGTATCCCTGCGAGTGCTGACCGTTGACGACTCGTCAGTGGCGCGTAAACAGGTTACTCGCTGCCTGCAGACTGTGGGTGTCGAGGTGGTGGCGCTGAACGATGGCCGGCAGGCGCTGGACTACCTGCGCAAGCTGGTGGATGAGGGCAAGAAGCCGGAAGAGGAATTCCTCATGATGATTTCCGACATCGAGATGCCCGAAATGGACGGTTACACCCTCACGGCCGAGATACGTAGCGATCCACGCATGCAAAAGCTGCATATCATCCTGCATACTTCGTTGTCAGGGGTGTTCAATCAGGCGATGGTGAAGAAGGTCGGTGCCGATGACTTCCTTGCCAAGTTCCGTCCTGATGACCTGGCATCCCGGGTAGTCGACCGGATCAAAGCAGCAGACCACAGCTGAGGGCATCAGCCCCTGGCGAACATAAGATTTAAGAGGCGGCAGCATTGTCTACGGGTAATTTGGATTTTGAACAGTTCCGGGTCTTCCTGGAAAAAGCCTGTGGTATTTTGCTCGGGGAAAACAAGCAATATCTCGTCTCGAGCCGTCTCAACAAACTGATGGAGCAGCAAGGCATCAAAACCTTGGGTGAGCTGGTTCAGCGGATTCAGACCCAGCCGCGCAGCGGATTGCGCGAGATGGTGGTGGATGCGATGACGACCAACGAAACCTTGTGGTTTCGTGACACCTATCCCTTCGAAGTGTTGAAGAACAAGGTGCTTCCCGAGGCCATCAAGGCCAGCCCCAATCAGCGCCTGCGGATCTGGTCGGCGGCATGCTCGTCTGGGCAGGAACCCTATTCCTTGTCGATGTCCATCGATGAGTTCGAGCGCAGCAACATGGGCCAGTTGAAGATGGGGGTGCAGATTGTTGCTACCGATCTGTCCGGGACCATGCTCAATAACTGTAAGACCGGCGAATACGACAGCCTGGCCATTGGCCGTGGTTTGTCGGCCGAGCGCCTGCAGCGCTACTTCGACCCTAAAGGGCCGGGGCGCTGGGTAGTCAAGGCACCGATCAAGAGTCGGGTGGAGTTTCGCTCGTTCAACCTGCTGGACAGCTACGCCAGCCTAGGCAAGTTCGACATCGTGTTCTGTCGCAATGTGCTGATCTACTTCTCGGCCGAGGTCAAGAAGGACATCCTGATGCGCATTCACAGCACTCTGAAGCCTGGCGGTTACCTGTTCCTGGGCGCTTCCGAAGCGCTCAATGGTCTGCCGGATCATTATCAGATGGTGCAATGCAGCCCGGGGATCATCTACCAGGCGAAGTGATTGATTGTTGCGGCAATAAAAAAGGAGGCCTCAGGGCCTCCTTTTTTGTGGGCGTCATTTTATCGGGTGGCTGGGCTAAAAGCGGCAGCTCGATTGCCGCTTTGCCGGCGTTTCGCGGAAATCCATTGCCGCTTTTCTGGCATTGCCGCCTTGCCGCTGCCGTAGAGCCCTTGATTTACGGGGCTCCTTGACTTGGCACGTAGCTTGCTAAGTCAAGGTTACGAAAAATCAGGTCACCCGAAGGTTTCCGACATGAGCATCAGCTTCGATAAAGCGCTCGGTATTCACGAACAAGCTCTTGGCTTTCGCGCCAAGCGTGCCGAAGTGCTGGCCAACAACATCGCCAACGCCGACACCCCGAACTACAAGGCTCGGGACCTGGACTTCTCCGCTGTGCTCGCCGAGCAGAACGACAAGGCCAAGAACGGCAGCTTCGCGCTGAACATGACCAATACCCGGCATATCGAAGCCCAGGGCCTGGGCAGTGGCGACGAGTCGCTGCTGTATCGCACGCCGATGCAACCTTCGATCGACCAGAACACCGTGGATGCTCAGTTGGAGCAATCGAGCTACGCACAGAACTCGGTGGACTTCCAAGCCAGCTTCACGCTGCTCAACAGCAAATTCAAAGGGCTGGTTGCAGCCCTGCGCGGAGAGTAATCCATGTCCCTTGCCAGTGTTTTCAATATTGCCGGTAGTGGCATGAGCGCTCAGACCACTCGTCTGAACACCGTCGCCAGTAACATCGCCAACGCCGAGAGCGTGTCGTCGAGCATCGACCAGACTTACCGCGCTCGTCACCCGGTGTTTGCCACCATGTTTCAGGGCGCCCAGAGCGGTGGCAGCGATTCGCTGTTCCAGAACCAGGACGCTGCAGGCCAAGGCGTACAGGTGCTGGGTGTAGTGGAAGACCAGAGCAATCTGGAAGCTCGCTACGAACCGAACCACCCGGC
This sequence comes from Pseudomonas sp. JDS08PS003, assembly GCF_045013505.1. NCBI lineage: Bacteria > Pseudomonadati > Pseudomonadota > Gammaproteobacteria > Pseudomonadales > Pseudomonadaceae > Pseudomonas > Pseudomonas sp. JDS08PS003. Next base: position 5,460,483 of record NZ_CP120724.1, on the reverse strand, counting down.
TGCGGATGCCAAAGGTTACGTCTACTACCCCAACGTCAACGTGGTGGAAGAAATGGCCGACATGATTTCCGCCAGTCGCTCGTTCCAGACCAACGCTGAAATGATGAACACCGCCAAAACCATGATGCAGAAGGTCCTGACCCTGGGTCAGTGATAAGGGGCGAAGCCAATGAGCGTTACGGATACCACCAGCGGCCCATCCCTTAAGGATGTACTGGCCAACTCGTCGAAGAAGACCGCGAACACCACCAGCGCCGACGGCCTGGCGGCAGCGACGAACAGCACCACCGGTAAGCAGGCCCTGGGCAAGGACGCGTTTCTCAAGTTGTTGGTGACCCAGCTGAACAACCAGAACCCGCTGGATCCTCAGGACAACAGTGCGTTCGTTGCCCAGTTGGCGCAGTTCTCTACCCTGGAAGGGATCACGACCCTTAATACCTCGGTGAACTCCATCACTGGCAATTACAAATCGTCTCAGGCTCTGCAGGCTTCGTCCCTGGTAGGTCGCTCGGTGATCGTCCAGTCCGGCACCACTCAGGTGGACACCAGCAAGAGCATGACCGGTTCGGTGACCGTTCCGGCTGGCGTCAGCTCGGTCAAAGTGACCATCACCGACAAGGATGGCAACACCGTCAAGACCATCGACATGGGCAGCCAGAAGGCCGGCAACGCCAGCTTTGTCTGGGATGGCACCAAGACCGACGGCACCAAGGCGGCCCCGGGTAACTACACCTTCAAGGCCAGCACCACCATCGACGGCAAGGGCACTGACCTGATCACTTATCTGCCGGCGACAGTCAACAGCGTCACCATCAGCCAGACCGGCGGAGAGTTGATGCTGAACCTGGCAGGACTGAGCAGCCCGATTGCCCTGTCCAAAGTACAAACCATTGGTATCTAGAGCCGACTAACCGGCACAAGGAGTGGAATATGTCTTTCAATATCGGCCTTAGCGGTCTCTACGCTGCCAACAAACAGCTGGACGTCACCGGCAACAACATCGCCAACGTCGCGACCACCGGTTTCAAATCTTCCCGCGCAGAATTCTCCGACGTCTACTCGGCCACCAAGCTGGGCAGCGGCACCCAGGTGATTGGTAACGGCGTACGCCTGTCCAACGTTTCCCAGCAGTTCACCAACGGTGATATCAGCAACACTGGCAACGTGCTGGACATGGGCATTCAGGGGCAGGGCTTTTTCGTGCTCAGCACCAACGGCTCGCTGACCTACACCCGTGCCGGTACCTTCAAGACCGACAAGGAAGGCTTCATCACCAACAGTGATGGCACTGCGCGCCTGCAAGGCTATGCCGTAGATGCCAACGGCAAGATCATCAACGGTGTATTGACCGACCTGCGGATCGATACCTCGAACCTGTCGCCCAAGCCAACCGACTCGATCTCCTCGACGATCAACCTGAATTCCGATTCGACTCCGATCAATGTGGCTTCGACCGCTCCGGTTTATGTGTTCAATCCGACCGACAACACCACCTACACCAAGTCGTTCAGTACTCCGGTGTATGACACTCAGGGCAACAAGCACGTCATGGATCAGTACATGATCAAGACGCCGAACGCCAATGAGTGGCAAACCTACACGCTGATTGATGGTCGCAATCCGGACGGTACTGCATTCACCATGGCCAACCAGTCGCCGATCACCATGAAGTTCGACTCGTCGGGCAAGCTCAGCAGCATGACCCCGCCAGCTGCGCCTGGGACCACGCCGTACACCATTACCGGTAACAGCATTGTCATGTCGGCTGCTGCCTGGACTCCGGGTACCGTCACCAATGGCGTGTTCACTCCTAACGGTGCCAAGCCAGCGCCGAACGGCGTCAGCATCGACATGACCAAAACCGGTTCGGTGTTCGGCGAAAGCACTCGCTCGATCATCGCGCAGAACGGCTACTCCACTGGCCAGATCAGCAGCCTGACCATCGATGGCACCGGTGTAATGCTGGCCAACTTCAGCAACGAGCAGACCAAGGCGATCGGTCAGATTTCCCTGGCCAGCTTCACCAACGAGCAAGGTCTGCAGCCGGTAGGCGGCACTCAGTGGAAAGAGACCTACTCGTCCGGTATTCCAGGTTATGACGCTCCGAAGACCGGCACCCTGGGAGCGATCCAGTCCAACTCCCTGGAAGAGTCCAACGTTAACCTGACCAATGAGCTGGTGAACCTGATCAAGGCTCAGAGCAACTATCAGGCGAACGCCAAGACCATCTCCACCCAGAGCACCATCATGCAGACCATCATCCAGATGACCTGATGCTGGTTCGCTTGAGCGCTGTACAAAAAGCCCCTCGATGAGGGGCTTTTTTATGCCCGCTTGCCCATGTTCGTTATCGACGGCAGGTTCCTGGAGGTGCACTGGTTTGAGCAGGGCGTTCCTGTGCAGGTGTGCAGGCGGGCTGGCTTGTGTAGGAGCTGGCTTGCCAGCGAAGGCATCCTTGAAGCTTGTGCAGCGCTCGGGGGGCTTCTTCGCCGGCAAGCCGGCTCCTGCGGTTTTGTTGGGGGCAAAAGAAAACCCCCGATAAGCCGGAGGCCTATCGGGGGTTGGCACAGGCGCCATAGGCGCCTGTCAGCTCAGCTTATTGGCAGGCTTCGCAATCCGGCTCGTCGATGGCGCAAGCCTTCGGCACTGGAGCAGGACCGGCTGGCGCAGCCAGGACCGAGTCGTCACCGTGGTTGCCGCCGCTGGAAACAGCGTTCAGCTTGCCGGTGTTGATGGTGGATTTCTCGGTGCTGGTGGCGGCCAGGGCGCGGAGGTAGTAGGTGGTTTTCAGGCCACGGTACCAAGCCATGCGGTAGGTCACGTCCAGCTTCTTGCCCGAGGCGCCGGCGATGTACAGGTTCAGCGACTGAGCCTGGTCGATCCACTTCTGGCGACGGCTGGCAGCGTCGACGATCCACTTGGTTTCCACTTCGAAGGCGGTCGCGTAGAGCTCTTTGAGTTCTTGCGGGATGCGCTCGATCTGTTGCACTGAACCGTCGTAGTACTTCAGGTCGTTGATCATGACCGAGTCCCACAGGCCGCGAGCCTTGAGGTCGCGAACCAGGTACGGGTTGATCACGGTGAATTCGCCCGACAGGTTCGATTTCACGTAGAGGTTCTGGTAGGTCGGTTCGATCGACTGCGATACGCCGGTGATGTTGGCGATGGTCGCGGTCGGTGCGATGGCCATGATGTTGGAGTTACGAATGCCTTTCTGCACGCGGGCACGTACCGGCGCCCAGTCCAGGGTTTCGTTGAGGTCCACATCGATGTACTTCTGGCCACGGGCCTCGATCAGGATCTGTTGCGAATCCAGCGGCAGGATGCCTTTGGACCACAGCGAACCCTGGAACGTCTCGTAGGCGCCGCGCTCGTCGGCCAGGTCGCAGGAAGCCTGGATCGCGTAGTAGCTGACCGCTTCCATGGACTTGTCGGCGAACTCGACGGCAGCGTCGGAACCGTAAGCGATGTGCTGCAGGTACAGCGCGTCCTGGAAGCCCATGATGCCCAGGCCGACCGGACGGTGCTTGAAGTTGGAGTTCTTCGCTTGCGGCACCGAGTAGTAGTTGATGTCGATCACGTTGTCGAGCATGCGCACGGCGGTGTTCACGGTGCGTTCCAGTTTGGCGGTGTCCAGCTTGCCGTTGACGATGTGGTTCGGCAGGTTGATCGAGCCCAGGTTGCAAACGGCGATCTCGTCCTTGTTGGTGTTCAAGGTGATCTCGGTGCACAGGTTCGAGCTGTGGACCACGCCCACGTGCTGCTGCGGGCTGCGCAGGTTGCACGGGTCTTTGAAAGTCAGCCATGGGTGGCCGGTTTCAAACAGCATGGAGAGCATTTTGCGCCACAGGTCTTTGGCCTGGATGGTCTTGAACAGTTTGACCTTGCCCGGGTACTCGGTCAGGGCTTCGTAGTACTCGTAGCGCTCTTCGAAGGCCTTGCCGGTCAGGTCGTGCAGATCCGGTACTTCGGACGGCGAGAACAGGGTCCACTTGCCGTCATCGAAGACACGCTTCATGAACAGGTCAGGGATCCAGTTGGCGGTGTTCATGTCGTGGGTACGACGACGATCATCACCGGTGTTCTTGCGCAGCTCGATGAACTCTTCGATGTCCATGTGCCAGGTTTCCAGGTAGGCACACACAGCGCCTTTGCGCTTGCCACCCTGGTTAACGGCAACGGCGGTGTCGTTGACCACTTTCAGGAACGGCACGACGCCCTGGGATTTGCCGTTGGTGCCCTTGATGTACGAGCCCAGCGCACGAACCGGAGTCCAGTCGTTGCCCAGGCCGCCGGCAAATTTCGACAGCATGGCGTTGTCGTGGATGGCGCCGTAGATGCCCGACAGGTCGTCTGGAACGGTGGTCAGGTAGCAGCTCGACAGCTGTGGACGCAGGGTGCCGGCGTTGAACAGGGTTGGGGTCGAAGCCATGTAGTCGAAGGACGACAACAGGTTGTAGAACTCAATGGCGCGGTCTTCACGCTGCTTCTCTTCGATCGCCAGGCCCATGGCTACGCGCATGAAGAAGATCTGCGGCAGTTCGAAGCGGATACCGTCCTTGTGGATGAAGTAACGGTCGTACAGGGTTTGCAGGCCCAGGTAGGTGAACTGCTGGTCGCGCTCGTGGTTGATCGCCTTGCCGAGTTTTTCCAGGTCGAACTCAGCCAGTACCGGGTTCAGCAATTCGAACTCGATACCCTTGGCGACGTAGGCTGGCAGTGCCTTGGCGTACAGGTCGGCCATTTCGTGGTGAGTGGCGCTTTCGGCCACTTCGAGGAAGCCCAGGCCTTCGGCACGCAGGGTATCCATCAGCAGGCGGGCGGTGACGAACGAGTAGTTCGGCTCGCGCTCGACCAGGGTGCGGGCGGTCATCACCAAGGCGGTGTTGACGTCTTTCAGGGCCACGCCGTCGTAGAGGTTTTTCAGGGTTTCGCGCTGAATCAGATCGCCATCGACTTCTTCCAGGCCTTCACAGGCTTCGCTGACGATGGTGTTCAGACGGCCCATGTCCAGAGGAGCGAAGCTGCCATCGGCGCGGGTGATGCGGATCGATGGGTGGGCTTGTACCGGCTCTTCGCCGGTGGAGCGAGTGGCGCGTTCCTTGGCACGCGAGTCGCGGTAGATCACGTAGTCACGGGCAACTTTCTGCTCGCCGGCGCGCATCAGGGCCAGCTCTACCTGGTCCTGGATCTCTTCGATGTGGATGGTGCCGCCCGAAGGCATGCGACGCTTGAAGGTCGCGGTAACCTGTTCGGTCAGGCGCGCCACGGTGTCGTGGATTCGCGACGAGGCAGCGGCGGTGCCGCCTTCAACTGCGAGGAACGCTTTGGTGATAGCGACGGTGATCTTGTCATCGGTGTAAGCAACGACAGTGCCGTTACGCTTGATCACGCGCAATTGGCCAGGGGCGGTAGCAGACAGATCCAGATTGGAATCGGCGGCCTGCGGCGCATTGGCCTGCGGGTTCTCGCGAGTTGTGTCGGTTTGCATGGGTGTCTCCACGTTCTCTATGTTTGTTTGGGCACCAATGAGGTGCCCACCGTTCCGTCCTGAAGCACTACAGCCGGCAGAGGCCGGGCATAACGACTTCGGGACAGTTCAGGAAGGGGGCTGTTGGCGCCGCTTCCATGCCGAAGTCATGGTGTCGAGCCTGGGCTCGGCACCTTATTCCTGGTGGGTGACAGTCTTGTTGCTGCAACACCCGTACCGCTTTCTCCTGGACAGGGTGGAAAACGATGCCATCCGCACGCGCGGTCTTGGTCTTCTGAAACAGCGATTGGTTCCACCAAACGGGGCAAGAAAAGGGCTTGAGTTTCTTGTCTGAATTGTGTTTGGTTTTTTGCGTAAAACCCTAGATATAGGTGTTTTTGGCCGGCGGGCTACAAGATAATGCGTTTGGGGGGCTGATTGCAACGTGCTGCCTGTGGATAAGGTTGTGCGTAAATTGTGTATGGACTGGGTAAAACTCGCGGAGGCCGCAGTCCTAGTGCATGGAACCGTTTGTCACTGTTTTTTACCGCCGGAAATTGCCTTGGGCGGATTTTTGCGGGCGCGAACCCTATCACAAAAAATCCCCCTGACCGAGTCGTTTTAGTCGCTTGTGTGTGGGGCGATCCCGGTTGCTACAATCCGTCGCGGTTCATGGGGTGCTGACGGCGTTTTCCATGGCCGGTTATCCGTCTTTTTCATGACAAAAAGACGGGTGCCTTCCTTCCAGTGAGTGCTGGCAATAAAAGAGGTCGAGCGTGGAGCAAGAAGCCTGGCAGGTACTGATTGTCGAGGATGACCAGCGTCTGGCTGAGTTGACCCGTGAATATCTGGAGAGCAACGGCTTGCAGGTGGCCATCGAGGGCAACGGCGCTCGGGCTGCAGCCAGGATCATTGCCGAGCAGCCAGACCTGGTGATTCTCGACCTGATGCTGCCCGGCGAAGACGGCCTGAGTATCTGTCGCAAGGTCCGGGCTCGCTATGACGGGCCAATTCTCATGCTCACCGCCCGTACCGATGACATGGATCAGGTCATGGGCCTGGACCTGGGGGCCGACGACTATGTCTGCAAGCCGGTGCGCCCGCGTTTGTTGCTGGCGCGGATCCAGGCCTTGCTGCGGCGCAGCGAGGCACCGGAGCCTGCCCAGGAGAAAACCCGGCGCCTGCAATTCGGTCCCCTGGTGGTGGACAATGCCCTGCGCGAAGCATGGCTGAGCGATGTCGGCATCGAGCTGACCAGTGCCGAGTTCGATCTGTTGTGGCTGCTGGTGGTGAACGCCGGGCGAATACTGTCCCGTGAGGAAATTTTCACCGCTCTGCGCGGCATAGGTTATGACGGCCAGGATCGTTCCATCGATGTGCGCATCTCGCGCATCCGGCCCAAGATCGGCGACGACCCGGAGCACCCTCGACTGATCAAGACCATTCGCAGCAAGGGCTATCTGTTCGTTCCCGAAGCCGCCGCCGACTTGCCCTCGTGAACTCCATCTTCCTGCGTATCTATGGCGGCATGTGCGCCGCGCTGATCCTGGTGGCGCTGCTGGGGGTGCTGGCTCTGCACCTGCTCAACGAAGTGCGCAGCGAGCAGTACCGCGAACGACTGGCCCACGGCACCTTCTCGCTGATGGCGGACAACCTCAAGCCCATGAGCGAAATCGAGCGTCGCCGCGCGCTGGCGGTGTGGGAGCGGTTGTTGGGGATTCCCCTGCGCCTGAAGACCTTCAGCCAGACCGACCTGGACAGCAGCCAGCGTGGCCGAGTCCTGCGGGGGCAGGCGCTGGTGGAGCAGACCGGGCCCTTCGCCGCCCGGGTTTATCGCCTGGTTAGTGAGAAGGAGCAGTTGCTGCTCAGTGCCGAAGTGCAACAGATCAGCGAGCAACTGGCCCGGGCAACCATCTATCTGCTGGCGGACGAGTTGGTACGGTATCCGGTGGCGGAGCAGCCCGAGCGCCTGGCGGCGTTAAAGAAGGCCAAGGGTTTTGGTTTCGACATGCACCTGTCCACCCAGGATGCTGCCGATATGGATGATGACCAGCGCCGGCGGGTGGCCGAGGGCGATACGGTGATGGCCTTGGGCAAGGGCGGTGACTCGATCCGGGTATTCGCGGGGCTGGTGGGTACGCCCTGGGTCCTGGAAATCGGCCCGCTGTATCAGATGAACCCTTATCCGCCGCAATGGCTGGTGCTGATTGCCGTGCTCGGCCTGAGTTTGATTGGCCTGATCGTCTATTTATTGGTGCGCCAGTTGGAGCGACGTCTCAGCGGCCTGGAATCGGCAGCCACGAAGATTGCCAAGGGCAGCCTGGAAACCCGCGTGCCGGCTCGTGGCGTGGATTCGGTGGGGCGCCTGGCGGCTGCATTCAACGGCATGGCCGAGCATCTGCAGCGCTTGCTGGCGATCCAGCGCGAACTGGTGCGGGCGGTCTCTCATGAGTTGCGTACACCGGTGGCTCGGTTGCGTTTCGGCCTGGAGATGATTGCTTCGGCAAGTACCGATCAGGCACGGCAGAAGTACCTGGACGGCATGGACAACGATATTCAGGATCTGGATCGGCTGGTGGACGAGATGCTCACCTATGCCCGCCTGGAACAGGGCTCGCCGGCCTTGAACTTCCAGCGTATCGATCTGGATGCGCTGATCAACCAAGTGATCAGCGAGCTGGCGCCCTTGCGGGCCAACCTCAAGGTCCAGCGTGGGCTGTGCCTGTCCGCGGCCGAGTGCGACGGCGCCTGGGTCGAGGCTGAGCCGCGCTATCTGCACCGAGCGCTGCAGAATCTGGTGAGCAATGCCATGCGCCATGCGGAATCCCAGGTCACCGTCAGTTATCAGGTGGGCCAGTTGCGCTGTCGGGTGGATGTGGAGGATGACGGTCCCGGCGTACCGGAAAGTGCCTGGGAAAAGATCTTCACGCCTTTTCTGCGCCTGGATGACAGCCGTACCCGGGCTTCCGGCGGCCATGGGCTGGGGCTGTCGATTGTGCGGCGAATCATCCATTGGCACGATGGCCGGGCCCTGATCAGCAAGAGCAAGAGCCTCGGGGGCGCCTGCTTCAGCCTGAGCTGGCCCCGGCAGCAGGAACCCCGCTGACAATTGTCGGGGGAGCAGCCTTGATGGCGATCAGGCTGAGCAACTGGTCGCCCTCGACCACGAACTGCCCCTGTAGCTCACTGCCGTGGTGCCATTCTTCGTTCAGGTCCGTCAGTAGACGCACTCGGACCTGGCCCTCGGGGGACCATTCCAGTACCTCGGCGTGCTCGAAGTAGAAGTTTTTCTGCACCAGCGGATACAGGGTCTTGTACAGGCTTTCCTTGATCGAGAAGGTCAGGGTCACCGCCAGGGCGTGCAATGCGGGGGGCAACAGGTCCAGGCGTTGCAGTTCCGTCGGAGTGAGGATCTGCTGCGCCAGATTGGCGGCGCGCTCATTGCTCAGCAGTGTTTCCAAATCCAGCCCCAAGGCTCGCCAGTGCTGTTTGTCGGCGACAATGGCGGCGGCGCGTCCAGTGCTATGGGTGATAGAGCCGCAGATATGCTCGGGCCAGATCGGCGCCCGGTCGGCCCCGATCGGGGGAACCCAATCCATGCGCTGCAGTTGCCACAGGGCGGCCCGGGCACACAGGCGGCCGGCAAGGAACTCGGCCTGGCGCTTGGCTACCGAGCGCTGGATGCTTGGTGGCGCTTCAATGCCGCTGCGCTGGAAATCATCTGCAGCCAAGTGCCCGGGATTGAACCGAGTGCTCAGCCAAAGGGTATGGGGCAATGCCTCCGGCAGGGGCCAGGACGCATCCAGAGAGGTACAGCAAGCGGGGAGAGGGGGGAGTGCATTCATGGCTGCTAGTTTGCCGGGTTGAAGAGTTCGAGGGTAGCGGTGTGTGGCGCAGAGAGGGGACTCAGAAGGCTAGGCGAGAGCCGTTGTGCAGGTAAAACGCCTCAAGACAGCCAGATGGATCTGGTTCAGGTGAGGTTAAGAGTGTGTTCAGGGGGAGTTCAGGGCGGGCTGTTTACTCTAGCCCCGTACCCAAAAAGCCAATAGCGCAAAGGAAACTTCCTATGACTTCATTGAAAAAACTGATCCTGGCCTTTACCGTTCTCGGCGCCAGCGCCGCCGTCCAAGCCGCTGACAGCAACTTCGCCAGCCTGACCTACGGCCAGACCAGCGACAAGGTTAAAAAATCCAGCCAGCTCAACAGCAATCTCGGCCACCCGAACGCCGATGGTGTGATCGGCAAGGACAACACCTGGGGTGTGCGCTTCGGTCAACAGAATGACCAGGGCCGTTACTACGCCACTTACGATTACGTTTCCGGCTCTCACAATGGCATTAAACTGCGTCAGCAAAACCTGCTGGGCAGTTACGATATGTTCCTGCCGGTGACCAGCAGCACCAAGCTGTTTGGCGGCGCTACCGCCGGCTTGACCAAGCTGACCCAGGAGTCCCCGGGCTTCAGCCGCGACAGTGACATCGGTTACGCGGTGGGAGTGCAGGCTGGTGTCCTGCAGCAGGTTTCACAAAACACGTCGGTGGAGCTCGGCTACCGTTACCTGCGCAGCAATGCCGGGACCGAGATGAGCGAGCGGGGCGGCAGCAAGCAAGGTTCTTTGAGCCTTACCAGCAGCGCCCAGACTTATCTGTCGGCCAACTACGCTTTCTAAATAAGCGGCCTGGCCTGAACCGCGCCGGATCGTGCCTTGGGCACGGTCCGGCGCTGGCGCATTGATCGTCAGGGCGCAGGGGCGCCCTTGGAGATGTCGAATTTTGCCTGGGAGAGCGTTATGAAGTTGCTGGTCGTCGAAGATGAGGCGCTGTTGCGCCATCACCTGCAAACCCGCCTCACCGACAGTGGCCATGTGGTCGAGTCTGTGGCGAACGCCGAAGAGGCGTTGTATCAGACCGAGCAGTTCAATCACGATCTGGCGGTGATCGACCTGGGGTTGCCCGGCATGGGCGGACTGGATCTGATCCGCCAGCTACGTGCCCGTGGCAAGACGTTTCCGATCCTCATCCTCACCGCCCGCGGCAACTGGCAGGACAAGGTTGAAGGCCTGGCCGCCGGTGCCGACGATTATGTGGTCAAGCCGTTTCAGTTCGAAGAGCTGGATGCACGGCTCAATGCGTTGTTGCGGCGCTCCAGTGGTTTTACCCAGTCCACCATCATTGCTGGCCCGTTGCTGCTGGACCTGAACCGCAAGCAGGCGTCCCTGGATGAGCAGCCCCTGGCCCTGACCGCCTACGAATATCGGATCCTCGAGTACCTGATGCGCCATCACCAGCAGGTGGTGGCCAAGGACCGGCTGATGGAGCAGTTGTACCCGGACGATGACGAGCGTGATCCGAACGTCATCGAGGTGCTGGTGGGGCGGCTGCGGCGCAAGTTGGAAGGTCCGTCGGGCTTCAAGCCGATTGATACGGTGCGCGGCCTGGGCTACTTGTTCAACGAGCGCTGCCGATGATTCGATCGCTGCGCCTGCGGCTGATGCTGGCGGCGACCACCCTGGCGGTGCTGTTCATGCTGGCGTTGCTGCCGGCCATGCAGGGGGCCTTCAGCCTGGCGCTGCAGGACTCCATCGAGCAGCGCCTGGCTTCCGATGTCACCACCCTGATTTCAGCGGCGCGGATTGAAAACAATCGCCTGCAGATGCCCGCGCAACTGCCGGACGAGCGCTTCAATCTCGCCGACAGTCGCTTGCTGGGCTACATCTATGACCGAGAGGGGCACCTGGTCTGGCGTTCCCGGGCCACTCAGGAAGAGAACATCAATTACCGACCGCGGTACGACGGGCGCGGTAACGAGTTCGCCAGAATCCGTGAAGCCAATGGCCAGGAGTTCTTCGTCTACGACGTCGAGATCAAGTTGCTGGGGGGCAAGAACGCGGCCTTCAGTATCGTTGCACTGCAGCCGGTGCGTGAGTACCAGCAGACTCTGGAAGGGGTCAGGGAAAACCTCTATCTGGGCTTTGGTGCGGCGTTGCTGGTGCTCCTGGCATTGCTCTGGCTGGGGCTGACCTGGGGCTTGCAGGCCCTGCGGCGCTTGAGTCAGGAGCTGGACCAGATCGAGAGCGGTACCCGCCAAAGTCTCAGTGAGGAGCATCCGCGGGAGCTGTTGCGCCTGACCGGTTCCTTGAACCGTCTGCTGCAAAGCGAGCGCGAGCAGCGCAGTCGCTACCGGGACTCCCTGGATGATCTGGCCCACAGCCTGAAAACCCCGCTGACGGTGTTGCAAGGGGTCAGCGAGGACATGGCGCAGCGGCCTCAGGATCGGGAGCAGGCCTGGGTCCTGCAGACGCAGATCGAACGCATGAGCCAGCAGATCAGCTACCAGTTGCAGCGTGCCAGCTTGCGCAAGAGTGGCCTGGTGCGCCATCAAGTGCGTCTGCGACCGGTTCTGCAAAGCTTGTGCGACACCCTGGACAAGGTCTATCGCGACAAGCAGGTGCGCGTGTCCTTCGATTTGCCCGAGCGCTGCTATGTGCCGATCGAGCAGGGTGCCTTGCTGGAGTTGCTTGGCAACCTGCTGGAGAACGCCTACCGCCTGTGCCTGAGTTCGGTGCGCATCAGTGTGCGCGAGACTCTGGACGGTTCTGAGCTGTGTGTTGAGGACGATGGTCCTGGCGTGCCGCCGGATCAGCGGGCACGGATTCTCCAGCGTGGTGAGCGTCTTGATCGCCAGCATCCAGGGCAGGGCATAGGCCTGGCGGTGGTCAAGGACATCATCGAAAGTTACGGTGCACAGTTGACCCTGGGGGACTCTGCCCTGGGCGGTGCGGCCTTCAGGATTCACTTCCCGGCGCTGTAAAGGGCGCTTTCGCTACTGCTCCCGGGCGCGATAGGCGCCTGGGGTCAGGCCAGTCCATTTCTTGAATGCCCGATGAAAGGCCGAGGGTTCGGAAAAGCCCAGTTGCTCGGCGATCTGTTGCAATGACAGGTCGGCCCGCCCCAGGTGGTAGATGGCGATGTCGCGGCGCAGTTCATCCTTCAGCTCCTGAAAGCTCGAACCTTCTTCTCGTAGATGGCGGCGCAATGTCTGTGGGCTGACGTGCAGGTGCTGGGCAACGCTTTCCAGGTCGGGCCAGCGCTCCCGGTCACGGCTGAGCAGATGCCGCAACTGGCTGCTGAGGCTGTCGCCCTGGTCCGGGCGTGACAAAAGGTCGGCGGGGGAGCGCTCGAGGAAGTGCTTGAGGGTACGTTCATCCTGTAACAGCGGCATGCCCAGGTAGCGACTGTGGAACAGCAGGCTGCTGTGTTCCTGGCTGAACAGCAGTGGGCAGGGGAACAGCAAATCGTATTCCGCGCCGTGTTCGGGTTTCGGGTAGCTGAAGCAGGCTTGCTCAAGACGTATGCGCTGGCCGATCAACCAGCTGCCCAGACGATGCCAGATCACCAGCAGGCTTTCGCTGAGAAAATGCTCTGGGTCCCATAGCTCAGAATCATCCAGGCTCAGGCGAGCCATATCCCCTTCACGCGTCAGACGAAGGCGCGGAGCTTGCGCAAACAAGCTATAAAATAATAAGCCGCGATTGAGCGCTTTTTCCAAGGTGCGGCAGTGGATCAGCGCGTGGCACATCATGGCAAAGGTTCCGCGTTTACTGGGGCCATGGCCGAAGCCCAGGTACTCATCGTCCAACGCCAGCCACAGTTGCTGCAGCAGACAGGTGAATTGCTCGGGGGCGATGCGTGCCTTGGGCTGGCTCAGGAGTTCGGGGCCAATGCCCAGCTGCTGCAGCAGCGGCCCGTAATCGTAGCCGCGACGACGTGCACCGCCTAAGGCGGCACGGGCAAAGTGGCTGGCGATGGTGCGTTCGCGCATGAAGGCTGGTCCGTCCATTGAGTGGCGGATGTTAGCCAGCCCCCCATGAGGGAACAAGGCGGATATCCGCCAAATTGTAGGACGAGACTCGGTAGATGGGCGGAAATCCGCCAGCTGCGCCGGGTGCAAGGGATGCAAAGATCGGCTCGACCCCTGATGTCTAAAGGCCTGTAGGGCTTTTTTACAAGGTGGCACGGGCTTTGCGATAGAGCCGGAAGATCTGCCAGCACGCAGCTCGACACAACAAATCCCTCCAGCGCAGGAGGGTTCGCACTTTAGGCACCGCATGCATCGACGGACGCTGCATACCGGGGCTCTTGAGGAACTTTGCAATGACGACTCGTCAGCCACTGTACAAATCCCTGTATTTCCAGGTGATCGTTGCCATCGCCATCGGCATCCTGCTCGGTCACTTCTATCCTCAGACCGGCGTGGCCCTCAAGCCCCTGGGTGATGGGTTCATCAAACTGATCAAGATGGTCATTGCGCCGATCATTTTCTGCACCGTGGTGAGTGGTATCGCCGGCATGCAGAACATGAAATCGGTGGGCAAGACTGGCGGCTACGCGCTGCTGTACTTCGAAATCGTCTCCACCATTGCCCTGCTGATCGGCCTGATCGTGGTCAACGTGGTGCAGCCGGGTGCAGGCATGCACATCGACGCCTCGACCCTGGATGCTTCGAAAGTCGCGGCCTATGTGACTGCGGGCAATGACCAGAGCATTGTCGGCTTCATCCTCAACGTGATCCCGTCGACCATCGTCGGTGCCTTCGCCAACGGCGACATCCTGCAAGTGCTGATGTTCTCGGTGATCTTCGGTTTCGCCCTGCATCGCCTGGGTGCCTACGGCAAGCCGGTGCTGGACTTCATCGACCGCTTCGCCCACGTGATGTTCAACATCATCAACATGATCATGAAGCTCGCGCCCCTGGGTGCGCTGGGTGCCATGGCCTTCACCATCGGTGCCTACGGCGTCGGCTCCCTGGTGCAACTGGGCCAGTTGATGATCTGCTTCTACATCACCTGCGTGGTGTTCGTGCTGGTGGTCCTGGGGGCCATCTGCCGCGCCCACGGCTTTAGCGTGATCAAGCTGATCCGCTACATCCGCGAAGAACTGCTGATCGTGCTGGGCACCTCGTCCTCGGAATCGGCCCTGCCACGCATGCTGATCAAGATGGAGCGCCTGGGTGCCAAGAAGTCGGTGGTCGGCCTGGTGATTCCTACCGGTTACTCCTTCAACCTGGACGGTACCTCGATCTACCTGACCATGGCCGCGGTGTTCATTGCCCAGGCAACTGATACCCACATGGACATCACTCACCAGATCACCCTGCTGCTAGTGCTGCTGCTGTCCTCCAAAGGCGCTGCGGGTGTCACCGGCAGTGGCTTCATCGTTCTGGCCGCTACCCTGTCGGCCGTGGGTCACCTGCCGGTGGCTGGTCTGGCGCTGATTCTGGGTATCGACCGCTTCATGTCCGAAGCCCGTGCCCTGACCAACCTGGTGGGCAATGCCGTGGCTACCCTGGTAGTCGCCAAGTGGGTCAAGGAGCTGGACGAAGACAAACTGCAGGTCGAGCTGGCGTCTGGTGGCCGTGCGATCACCGACACCCGTGAAACCGACGATCTGGGTGTGGCCGAAGGTCCGGCGCCGAGCATCAAGTAAGTCTTGCTGAATATAAGAAACCCGCTGCGGCGGGTTTTTTATTGCCTGGAGATTGAGCGCAACGGTCAGTCCGGCTGACCGTTGTGGTAATTGTTGCGCTGCTCGCGGCTGCCTACTCTGAGGCAGTCGATCAAGAGGAGAGGGCACATGCAAGGGCCGTTGGCGTCACTCAAGGTACTGGATTTCTCCACCCTGTTGCCGGGGCCGTTCGCCTCGCTGCTGCTGGCGGACATGGGGGCCGAGGTGCTGCGCATCGAGTCGCCGACTCGCATGGACCTGCTGCGGGTGCTACCGCCCCACGATCACGGCGTATCCGCCAGTCACGCCTATCTCAACCGCAATAAGCGCAGCCTGGCCCTGGACCTCAAGCGGCCCGAGGCGCTGGAGGTGATCCGGCAACTGCTGCAGGATCATGACATCGTTCTCGAACAGTTTCGCCCGGGCGTGATGGAGCGCCTGGGGTTGGGGTACGAGGCCTTGAAGGCGATCAATCCGCGGCTGATCTACGTCTCCATTACCGGCTATGGTCAGACCGGGCCCTACAAGGACCGCGCCGGCCACGACATCAACTACCTGGCCCTGGCCGGGCTCGCCAGCCAGACCGGGCGTCGCGACCAGGGCCCGTTGCCTCTGGGCATCCAGGCGGCGGATATCGCCGGGGGCTCGCTGCACGGCGTGATCGGCCTGCTGGCGGCGGTGATCGCCCGGCAGCACAGCGGGCAGGGCCAGCACCTGGATATCAGCATGACCGATTGCGTGTTCAGCCTGAACGCCATGGCCGGAGCCGGTTACCTGGCCTGCGGGGTTGAGCCGGGGATGGAGCAACAGGTGCTCAATGGTGGCAGCTTCTACGACTACTACCGCAGCCGGGATGGTCGTTGGCTATCGGTGGGCAGCCTGGAGCCGGTGTTCATGCAGCAGCTGTGTCAGGCCCTGGAGCGGCCGGAACTGGCAGCCCAGGGCTTGTCCCCCCTGCCCGAGCAGCAAAGGGCCCTCAAGCAGGCCTTGCAGATCGAGTTCGAGAAACACGACTTCGCCGAGCTTTGCCAGTTGTTCGCCGGGCTCGACGCTTGTGTCGAACCAGTGCTGAGCTTGGCCGAGGCGGTGGAGCATCCCCAATTGCAGGCCCGGCAACTGGTAAGCCAGGTCCCCCGGGAAGACGGTAGCCTCCAGGCACAGATGGCATGTCCGCTGAAGTTCTCCGAGGGTTTGCCCGAGCCGCGGCATATCGGCGCCAGGCTGGGCGCCCATTCCGATCAGGTGCTGGCGGAGCTTGGTTACAGCGCTGAGCGTATCGAGGAGCTGCGGCGCAACCAGATCATCGCGTAGGCGTCGGCTTGCCGGCGAAGCACGTTGGCGCCATCACTCGACCCTGGTTTCTCCGCTGTAGACCAGGGTGTGCCGACAGCGTCGACACAAGTAGCGACGCCCCTGAGCCACCAGCTTGTGGCGTTGCGCCGAAAACGGAAAATCGCTTTCGGCGCAAGGGCAGCGGTAGATGTAGCGGGTCACGCTGCGGCGTTTGACGTCATAGGTGTGGCAACGATTGGGCGGCAGTTCATACACCCCGCGCATGATCAGTTGCCATTCCTCACCGTGGGGCTGAATGCGTTCGCCAAACAACTGATGGGCGATCAGGTGCGCGACTTCGTGGGCCACGGTCTGCTTGAGGAAGTCTTCGCTGTTTTCCCGGTACAGCTGCGGATTGAAGCGCAGCAGGTTTTCGTGCAAATGGGCGACCCCGGCTTTCTGGCCTCGTAATTTGAGGCTGACCACCGGGCGTTTGAAAGGACGTTTGAAAAAGGATTCAGCGAGTAGGAAACAGTCTTCGACGCGGGTATTGAGTTGCTCGGGCATGCTTAACGGCTCTCCAGAGTGGCTGAGTATGCCGCAAAGACCGGCGAATCCGAATCGTCCAGGCGCCGAATGGTCGTCGGATCGCGTCCATTAAGAAGGCCGCCTTGCGGCGGCCTGTGTTGGCAGATGGAGGATTATTATTGGTGCGGCGTCAGTTGGTGTACACGGGGCCGACGCCCAGGCCCCAGACAATCACGGTGAAGGCCATGATCGCTACCAGCACCACCAGTCCTACCGCCAGGACCGAGCTGGAAAACAGGAATCCCTCGTCCGACGGGATGTTCATGAAAGTCGGGAGCCCGACGTAGAGCAGGTACACCGTGTAGCAGATCGCCGCCGTGCCGATGATCATCCCCAGCCACATATGGGGATACAGCGCCGCCAGGCCGCCGACGAACAGCGGTGTCGCGGTGTAGGTGGCAAAAGCGACGCAGCGCGCCAGGCTCGGGCTGGCGTCATAGGTCCGGGCCATCCAGTGGATGAAGGCCCCCATCACCGCCACGCCGCCGAGCATGGCCAGGTACGACATGATGGTCATCCACAGGGCGCTTTCCATGGTCAGCATCACCGGCGCGCGGTTGCCGATGACCCAGCCGACCTGGGTGGTGCCGATAAAGGCCGAGATGGCGGGGATCGCTGCCAGAATCAGCGTGTGGGTCAGGTACATGTGGCTGATGCTTTCCTCTGCATCGCCACGGATGTCTCGCCATTCCTGATCGGGGTGGGTGAAGAGTCCTACGACATGATGAATCATGGTCAGTCACTCCTTTATTGTTGCCATCGCCCCCCAACGGAGCGCTTACAGCCAAGTGGCACAGTCAGTATAGGTCTATATATGCATGCGACCTTATGTCGCAGTATAGGGAGGAGTTTTCGTCAGATGTGCGCACCTTTAGAGCAAATCGCGCTGTAAAACCCCAGTGTAATCGCGGGTGTGTCTGTCACCGCAGCCCCGGGGAGCGCTGCGTTGCGACGCTTTCAAGGGACCGGGGTTTTTGCGTAAAATGTCCGGCTTTTCGTCACATACCTCGCGGATTCCAAGCGCCATGGGCACTCTTACGGTCAACCAGAACAAACTGCAGAAACGCCTTCGCCGACAGGCGGGCGAAGCGGTCGCCGACTTCAACATGATCGAAGAGGGCGACAAGGTCATGGTCTGCCTGTCCGGCGGCAAGGACAGCTACACCATGCTCGACGTGCTGTTGCACCTGCAGAAGGTGGCGCCGATCAAGTTCGAGATCGTCGCGGTGAACATGGACCAGAAGCAACCCGGTTTCCCCGAGCATGTACTGCCGGCCTACCTCAAGGAGTTGGGGATCGAGTACCACATCGTCGAGAAGGACACTTACTCGGTGGTCAAGGAACTGATACCGGAAGGCAAGACCACCTGCTCACTGTGCTCGCGCCTGCGTCGTGGCACCCTGTACACCTTCGCTGATGAGATTGGTGCCACCAAGATGGCCCTCGGTCACCATCGTGACGACATCGTCGAGACCTTCTTCCTCAACATGTTCTACAACGGTTCGCTCAAGGCCATGCCGCCCAAGCTGCTGGCCGATGACGGGCGCAATGTGGTGATCCGCCCGCTGGCCTACTGCAGCGAGAAGGACATTCAGGCCTACTCCGACCTCAAGCAATTCCCGATCATTCCCTGCAATCTCTGCGGTTCCCAGGAGAACCTGCAACGTCAGGTGGTCAAGGAAATGCTCCAGGAGTGGGAGCGCAAGAGCCCGGGGCGTACTGAGAGCATTTTCCGCGGCCTGCAGAACGTGATCCCTTCGCAACTGGCGGATCGCAATCTGTTCGACTTCACCAACCTGCGCATCGACGACAGCGCCACGCCGCGTTTCGTCAATGTGGTGAATCTCTGATCCGTTCTCGCTGAGCTTCCATCTCCATGCCGGTTGCTATCCGGCGTGGCGAGGCGCTTCAGGCCCCGGGGGCCTGCGGAATGAAGGCGACACTGCCCTCGGATTTTTTTTTCGCCAGCCGCTCACCGTTGGTCGGCAGTGTGCGGATCAGCTGATGATCCTTGCCCAAGTAGCTGAGCATCGACGGTTCGTTCTGACTCTGTCGCACCAGGATCAGAGTGCGTTGGGGGTCCCAATGCTGGCCGCTGGTCCTGTCCAGCCAGGCCATGAAGTCCGCGCTGGTGCCGGAACGAGGGAAGTCCTGGGTTTCGGCGACGTAATAGAAGGGCGCTCCCTGATTCTGCAGGTACAGCGGCACTTTGTTATCCACCTCGACCATCACCATCCGCCATTGATTCCAGGGGGCAATCCGGCTTGCCTCGGCCCTGACCTGCGTGCCGAACTGGATGACACCGCCTCCGCCATTGCTCCAGGGATAGGCCACCCCCAGCACCAGCAGCAGGACCAGCGCTGCGCTGGCAAAGCCTATGGTCCAGTTGCGTTCGCTGTGCTTGCCGCTGGCGCGTCGTTGTAGCAGGTGGCGGTTCAGCCACCAGCCTCCTAATAGTTGGGCGAAGGGCACCAGAGGCAGGACGTAATAGCTGCGCCGACTGCCGCTGGCAGTGAAAAACAGAAACAACAAGCCCAGAGCCCAGACCAGCCAGCGCTCATTGGGTTGTAGCTGGCGCCAGTGACGCGCCGCTACCCAGAGGGCGAGTACCCAGCAGGGTGCCCAGGGCAAGGTGTAGGCCGGCAGGTAGATCAGGTAGGTATAGATCGGCCCGACATGGTCGAAAGGGTCGAAGAAACGCTGCACATTTTCCCGGAACACCAAGCTCAGCCCGCTTTCACCGTAGGTCGGGGCGCCATACAGGTGCGAGAGCACGAACGGCACCATGTACAGCAGGGCAGCCATCAGCAACGCCAGGCACAGGCGTGGATTGAGGTGACGCTTCCAGCGTCCCTGGCTCAGCAGGTGTGGCAGCAGGATGAGCCCCGGCAGGACGAAACCGATCAATCCCTTGAGCAGTGAAGTCGCCGCCAACAGCAGGAAGAACAGGCAATAGCGACTCAGGCGGGTATCTTCGGGTCCTCGCCAGTACCACCACACCGCTGCCAGCACTCCACACACGGTGAGAATGTCCGCGGTGGCCACCCGTGCCCAGAATGCAAAGTAGAAGGTGGTGGCCAGCATCCAGCCGGCGATCAGCCCGGTGCCCTTGTGAAACAGTTGCTCGCCAAGCAGGTACACCAGCCAGATGCTCAGCCATCCGGCGAGCACCGAGGACAGCCGCAGCGACCAGTGCCCCAGGCCTCCGGTCAGCCAGGCGCTGGCGGTGATCAGCCAGTAGGACGGCAGGGGTTTGTCGTAATAGGGGGCGCCCTTGAGATAGGGGTCGAAGTAGTCGCCACTCTGCAGCATCTGCAAGGCAATGTTGGCCCAGCGGGTTTCCGCCCCCCACAGCTCACGGGAGCCCAGGCCGAGGAGCAGGATCAGGGCGCTGACGCCCAGAAGCAGGGCCAGGGCCTTGCGTTCGCTGTTGCAGCTTTTCATGGGCGGATTTCTGCAGGCTGTATGTGGGAGGAAGGTGCAAGAAGCGCCAGCGCCGACGGTGGTCGACGCTGACGCTCTCAGGCAGGTGTCAAGGCAGGCAGGTCAGGGTTGAGCGGCCGGTAGGATCAGGATCAGCATGTTGCCTTGTTCGTAGCGCTTGCCCCCCGGTGGAAGCAGGGCGACTTCTTCGTTCTCCAGTACGTCCTTGACCCGCATTACCACACCCACCGATCCCTGTTTTCGCGCGTCACTGACCCATTGGCCGACGTCGGCCATGCTGACCTTGCGCTGGGCCGACTCAGGATAGGCCAGACCGTATTTCAATTCGCCCTCGGTGTTGTACAGCGCCACGTCCGAGCGCTGCAGGCGCCAGGCCAGCGCTGAGGCAGCCCCCAGGTCGTTGCTCAGCAGGCGGTCGGTCTGCTTGAGTTCCGCAAGGTGCTCCTTGATGAACTGGTCCGGCATCTTGTTGTGCACGATCAAGCCGGGCATTCCCGCAGGCAGCAGCGCCACCAGCAGCCAGATGCCCAGTGCCGGTGCTGCCCAGTAGTTGAGCGGCCGGGAGGCCGGCAGCAGGTTGGCGATGATCCAGCCCATGAGCATGATGAACACCAGGGACAGGCTGAGCATTTCGTCGTGGCCGTACACCGGCCGCGTGATCTGGATCACCACCAGCGCTACCAGTGCAGCGACGCCGATCAGCAGGTTGAGCAGGCTGTTGAGGCGAACAGTCCGGGTCTTGCCTGCGCTGATCCACTGGATCAGTGCGTGGCCCATGAGCACGGCCAAGGGCAGCAGGCAGGGCATGATGTAGGTCGGCAGCTTGCCGCGGCTCAGGCTGAAGAACGCCAACGGCAGCAGCAACCACAGCAGCAGGTAACCGGTGGCCGCCTGGTGCTTGTCCTTCCAGGCCTGAATCAGAGTGCCGGGCAGCAAGGCGGCCCAGGGCAGGCTCGAGACCACCAGCAGCGGCAGGTAGAACCACCAGGGGCGAGTGTGCTGGGCATTCTCGGCGGCAAAGCGACGGATATGTTCATGCCAGAAGAAAAACCGCCAGAAATCGGGTTCATGGGCATGGATGCTCAACACCCAGGGCAGGCTGATGGCAATCGCCACCAGCACCGCCACCAGGCCATAACGCAGTAACTCGCCGAAGCGTCGTTGCCAGAGCATGTAGGGCAGGGCGATCAGCACTGGCAGCAACCAGGCCAGGAACCCCTTGGTCATGAAGCCCATGCCGCAGGCGGCGCCCAAGGTGCCCCAAGCCAGCAACCGGCCGCGCAGGGTCTGGCTGCCCAGGGCGAACCAGAGTGCCACCAGGCTGAGGTTGACCCACAAGGTGAACTGGGGATCGAGATTGGAGTACCCGGCTTGCCCGGCGATCAGGCCGAAGCTCATATAAAGCAGGGCAGCGGCAAAACTCTTGCGCGGGTCGCTCCAGATCCGGCGAGTGATCAGGTAAGCCAGCAGTACGCTGAGGCCGGTGCTCAGGGCCGAGGCAACACGTACCCCGAACAGGTTGTCACCGAACACTGCCTGGCCGATGGCGATCATCCAGTAGCCGGCAATGGGTTTTTCGAAGTAGCGGATGCCCATGAAGTGCGGAGACACCCAATCCCCGCTGAGCAGCATCTCCTGGCTGATCTGTGCGTAGCGGGTTTCATCCGGAATCCAAAGGCCGTGGCTGGTCAGTGGCAGCAGGTAGAACAGTGCGAAGGCCAGCAGCAAGAAGGGTATTGCCCAGCGTTGGATGCCGCTGGTTGCACTCCCGCCCAGGGTATAGCCGGAAGGCGTGGTGCTTGTTCCATAAGCTTGGGGCGGTAAAGTGCGCTGCATTTGTGTCCTCTAAGTCATTTGTCGAAAGCGGTGGCTTGTTACGTTCATTAGGTATCACTGATGAACGGTAAATTGTTGTCGAATACTCAGTTTTCTCAAGTCTTAAAAAAAATATACTTGGCTGCGCCTGTTTGATGGGGCTTCTTGTAAGTGAGAGGGGCGCTCTCTTAGTGCAAGGACTTATAAGGTCAAATAGTTAGCGAGAGAGTGTGTCTACTTCCCGAGTAAAGTCTGTTGAGATGTTGTTAAAAATAGTTACAGCTTATTCGATAAGGTGCTCAAGAGTTTTTCGCCAGCTTGCGGCATTGATAATGCCCATTACTTCCATGGTTCCGTCCACGTTCAGGGTGACAAATAGCGAGCTGGCGTACTTGCTGGCCAGTGCATGTTCAAAGCCCAACTGGCTTTCCAGGTCGCTGATGCAATCGCTGTGGGTAATCAGGATCAGGTTGCGCTTGAACAACTTGTGCGCCTTGATCTGTTCTTCGAAGTGTTCGCCGCAGTTGCTCAGCCAGTCCTGGGTCTGCACCGGCCGGTTGAACATGAACTCCGAAGTTTGCCGGGTTCGGGTTGCCGGGCTGCTGATGACATCGGTGGAGGCCATGCCCAGGGTGCGGAACGCCCGGCCCAGGTCGCTTGCTATGCGGCTTCCGGATAGGGTGATGCCGTCAACAGGCCCCAGGCAGGGATTGGCGGAGCGGTCGCAGCGCTCGGCATGCCGCACCAGGGCAATTACCTCGCCGCTTTGCCAGTGGCGATAGAAGCCGGCTTGCTGCATCTGGTTGTCGACACCCAGGTCCAGTGGCGTGGCTGGCCACAGGACAAAGCCGCAGACGAGAGTTACCAGGGCTGCCCCACAGGCGCCAGCCAAGATTCGCAAGCTGCGGATTGTCTTGCCGCCAGTACCGGATTCAGCCGTATTGACCACGTCGTTTACCTGATTAGGTTGTTGCCAGGTGTTCTGAAAAGAACGGCATGCGCTCACCGGCATCCTCGCCGCAACTGGGGCCAATTTAGGTCGGGCCAAGTGGGCGGAGAGTGAAAGCAATGTGAAAAAAACGAATGTATGGCGGCAGTTCTTTTAAACCTGACAGCCTTTGTTCAGGTTGTTGGCCTGATCAGTGCTTTGTTGTCAGGCCATGCCCGTCTATTGGCCAGCAGAGTGTGGCTACAGAAACCGTCTATCTATCGTTCTTATCGTTGTGGCAAGTGCGCAGCGAACTTTATCCGATAAAAAACAGCGGAAGAAAAAAACCGCGTTTAGTTCAGCTTATTGTCAGCTTGAGATGGAGGCGCTTGAGAGCGGGGTGTTCCTCTGCCCGTTGTACCGGGCAGAGAGCCACGTTGATGAAAGGGGGGGGATCAGTGATTGACGGTGTAGGCCAGCATCGCTGACAGCTGGCACAGTGGTCGGCCACTTTCCTGCTGCCACTGGTTGAACACTTCCTGAACCAGGGCCTGGTCACGCTTGCTGCTGGGCACCTTGTCGACAATGTTCTGGGCGTTGAGTGCCGCCACGACGTCCCAAGTGGGGATGAACGTGTCCTTGCCCACCATGCGCAAGAAGCGCGGGGCGGAAAGCCCTCCCATCTGGTTGCCATGCTTGGCCAGGTATTGCCATAGCCCCGTGATGTCCTGAACTGGCCAGTCGGCAATGAAGGCGCCGAAACTGCCGTGCTGTTTTTCCACATCGAGGATCATCTGGGCATTGCGCGGCACACTCTTGAGTTTGCCCAGATGGCGAATGATCCGCGTGTCCTGCATCAGTCGCTCCAGATGCTCGGCGCCCATGAGCACCACTTTGTCCGGATCGAAGCCAAAGAACACTTGTTCGAACGCCGGCCATTTGGCATCTACCAGGCTGTGCTTCAACCCGGCGCGAAAGACTCGCAAGGCCAGGGTCGACAAGTAGCGATCAGCGCTCAACGAGCGCAGGTAGTCGTGGCTCGCCGGCGTCGGCAGCTGGGCTTCGAGGGCTGCGGCGGAGCCAAAGCGATTAAGACAATATTCGTTCAACCATTTGTAATCGTGCATGCCTGCTCCGGGTTGGTTCGGGAGTATCGGTCAAAAAGTCTGCTGACCAAGGTGGGGGCGCCGAAACGGCGATGCAAGCTCCCCGGGCGATGTCATGCCCGGGGGAGCCAGAGGGCTGCGGGGCGTCAGGCCGGATCGGCACCTTCGCCGGCGAGCCGGCGATTGAGCTGGAAGCGCCAGCGTACGTAGAGCAGTGCCGAGGTGAACACCGCCAGGCTGGCGAACATTTCCAGCAGGCCGAACAGCTGACGATTCGGGTCGTAGGCCGCCAGTGCCCCCTTGATGAAGTACAGGTTGACCACAAAGCACATCCACGAGTGCCCGCGGGCACTGCCGCTGAGCATGCCCGGTGCCATCAGCAACAGGGGCACCAGTTCGATCAGCAGGATCACCCAGGGCCGGGCGCCGTGGAGGTCGGCTACCAGCAGGTAGTAAACGCAGAGCAGGCCTACCAGGCCGAAAAAACAGATCAGGCTGAGGATCCGGGCTATCCGGACCCGAGGTTCCAGCCACTCCACTGCAGGCAGGATCTTCGGCTTCTTAGCCACGGCCGTTCTCCAATTGCTGAGCGGTTTTCGCCAGGCGCAGGCCCAAGGCCCGGCACAGGGCAATTTCATGCTCGTCCAGCGGGCTCTTGCCGTCCGCCCCGGCATGATGGCTTGCGCCATAGGGGGTGCCACCGCCGCGGGTTTCCAGCAACGCTGACTCGCTGTAGGGCAGGCCGGTGATCAACATGCCGTGATGCAACAGCGGCAGCATCATCGACAGCAGGGTGGCTTCCTGGCCGCCATGCAGGCTGGCGGTGGAGGTGAAGACGCCGGCGGGCTTGCCCACCAGGGCACCGGTCAGCCAGAGGTTGCTGGTGCCGTCGAGAAAGTACTTTAGCGGGGCTGCCATGTTACCGAAGCGGGTCGGGCTGCCCAGGGCCAGGCCCGAGCAGTGCTTCAGGTCGTCGAGACTGGCATACAGCGCTCCGCTTTCGGGAATGCTCGGTGCCACGGCTTCGCACTCGGTGGAAATTCCCGGGACAGTGCGCAGGCGCGCTTCCAGGCCGGCCTGTTCGACACCTCGGGCGATCTGGCGGGCCATCTCGTTGGTCGAACCGTTGCGGCTGTAATACAGGATCAGGATGTACGGCGCGCTCAAGGCAGAATCTCCAGCACATTTTCCGGTGGGCGCCCGATGATGGCCTTGTCGGCAGTTTCGAGAATCGGCCGTTCCATGAGTTTCGGGTGCTGGACGATGGCAGCGATCAGTTGTTCTTCGCTAAGGCTGGTGTCCGCCAGGTTGAGGTCTTTGTACTCATCCTCGCCGGTGCGCAACAGCTGGCGCGCGCTGATGCCCAGCTTGCCCAGCAGGCGGTGCAACTGGGCGGCGTCCAGTGGGGTTTCCAGGTAGCGGACCACGGTCGGCGCCAGGCCGCGTTGTTCCAGAAGTTCCAGCGCACCGCGGGATTTCGAGCAGCGCGGGTTGTGATAAAGCGTCAGATCGGTCATGTGCGGGTCGCATCTTGCGTAAGGTGGCGGCTATTCTACCCGCGCGACGGGCTCTCCTGAACCTTGGGAGTCGATAGGTCGCATCGGCCCTGGGTCGGTAGTTATTTTTCAAGACACCTTTCAAGACAGGAAACAGCGCATGGCAAGGCAATTGGCGGCAGCATTGGCGATCATTACAACCCTGCTGCTGGGCGGCTGTGGCAATGACTACGGGGTCGACCAATACGGCCAGAAAGTCGCCGCCGAGCGCATCGACAAGCAATGGCTGGTGCTCAACTACTGGGCGGAGTGGTGCGGGCCTTGTCGCACTGAAGTGCCCGAGTTGAATGCCCTGAACGAGCAGCTCAAAGGGCAGTCGGCCACTGTACTGGGGGTCAATTTTGACAATGTACAGGGTGAGGAACTCAAGAGCGCCAGCGAGAAACTGGGGATCAAGTTCACGGTGCTGGCGCAGAATCCTGAGCAACTCTTCGATTTGCCACGCAGCGAGGCGCTGCCGGTGACCTACATCATCGACGACAAGGGCAAGGTACGTGAGCAACTGCTGGGTGAGCAGACCGCAGCGGGCGTATTGGCAAAACTGCAGGCTCTACGCGGTCATTGATGGGGTAATGATGCCTGCAGCCGCTGATAGTGTCGGCGGCCGCAGGAATTGGGGGCAATCTGTCCCGGGTCGGATCAGCCTTCTTCCAGCCACCAGCGCAGCGGCTTGCCTTCGGCAGGCCAGAAGCGTACTTGCTCGATCGGCGAAACATCCCAGCGCTCTACGCTTTCCAAGGCCTGGAGGAAGCGCCGTTCCTGCTCCATCAATGCTGGAGCACAGAGTTTGCGGGTGCTGCCGACCTTGCCGAAACTGAGCTTTTCGCCGTCCAGTGTGTAAGGCGCGAACCAGTGGTTGCAGCCACCATTGCCATAGGCGCGGCCGTCTTCACCCAAGGTGATGGTCAGGTGGCTGTAGTCGATCAGTGGCCGCTCGCCAATCCATTCCAGGACGTAACTGCGATCCTGCTGCAGCTTCAGCGGCTCGGCGGCGCAGCCCATCAGGCCGGCCCCCAGTGCCGCAGTCAGCGCCAGGCGTTTCATTGGCCGGCCTGCTGGCATTTCGGGCAGAGGTGACGTTCGCCCTCACTGGCCCAGCCCAGCTCGGCAATTCGTGCGCTGGCGGCAGGTTTCTGGGCCTTGGTGCCGAGCTTGGCATCCACTGCAAACTCGAAGTTCAGCTCTGCTGCGCAGCTGTCGCAGTTGACTTGCCATTGATGAATCGCCAGTTCGCCGAATACCGGGCCACGGGCCACGGCGACCCATTGGCCGACCGGATTGATCAGGTGGCGGACTGTGTCCACTGTCAGGCGCATGGACAGGTCCTTGCTGCCCTTGAGCGTGACCAGCAGCACGTCGTCGGTACGGATCGAACCACCGTTGCCGGTGACTTGATAGCGACCCGGTACCAGGGCGCGACATTCGATCAGGGTGTGTTGCGGGTTCATCAGGTTGTAGCGGAAATCGTGTTCGACCATGGGTCCTCCAAATCTGCCGCGTATGCTAGCACGGGCCCCTGCGCCGCAGGTTGCGGGCAGGCGACCTTCGATCAGGCCGTGGCCGGGATTTCAGCCATGGACCTGATTCTGCGGCTGGCCCGCAGCCCAGCTGGCAATGTTGTGCAAGGTGGTGTCGGCGATGGCCGCCAGAGCCTCGTGGGTCAGGAAGGCCTGGTGCGCGGTGACTATCACATTGGGGAAGGTCAGCAGCCGGGCCAGCACATCATCCTGCAAGGGCAGGTCGGAACGGTCCTCGAAGAACAGCTGGGCTTCCTCTTCATAGACGTCCAGGCCCAGATAGCCCAGTTGACCGCTCTTCAGTGCTTCGATCAACGCCGGTGTATCCACCAGTCCACCGCGCCCGGTATTGATCAGCATTGCCCCGGGCTGCATGTGCGCCAGGCTGTCCTGGTTGATCAGGTAGCGACTGTCGTCGGTGAGGGGGCAGTGCAGGCTGATGATCTGCGCCTGGGCCAGTAGCTCCGACAGGCTCAGGTAGCGGGCCCCGAGGGCCTCGACGGCAGGATTGGGAAAGGGGTCGTAAGCCAGCAACTGGCAGCCGAAGCCGGCCATGATGCGAGCGAAGGTGGCGCCGATCTGTCCGGTGCCGACAATGCCCACGGTCTTGCCCACCAGATCGAAGCCGGTCAGGCCGTGAAGGGTGAAATCGCCTTCACGGGTGCGATTGTAGGCTCGATGCAGGCGTCGGTTCAGCGCCAGGATCAGGGCCACCGCATGTTCCGCCACGGCATGGGGCGAGTAGGCCGGAACTCGGACCACATCCAGGCCCAGGCGCTTGGCGGCAGGCAGGTCGACATGGTTGTAGCCGGCTGAACGCAGGGCGATCAGCCGGGTACCGCCGGCGGCCAGCTGCTCCAGCACTGGGGCGCTCAGGTCGTCGTTGATAAAGGCGCAGACCACTTCATGGCGCTCGGCCAGGGCTGCGGTGTCCAGGCTCAGGCGGGCGGCCTGGAATTGCAGTTCGATACCCGTGGGCAAGTGGGCGCCGAGAAAACTTTCACGGTCGTAGTTCTGGCTGCTGAAAAGAATCGTACGCATGCTTGCATCCTTGGTCGGGGCGCCCAGCATGCAGGCCAGGCGCCGGGCAGGTCTTGCCCTGGATCAGGCGTTGATCCGCGCTTCGACGGCGAGACGTCCGATGGCGTGGTCCAGTTCATCCAGAGCGGCAAAGGCTTTGACGTCTTCCTGCTTGAGCAGGGTTTCGCTGCGCTGGCAGGCCGCGCGCAACTGTGGCACTCCGCAATATCGGGTGGCACCGTGCAGGCGGTGGACGCGTTCGATCAGGGCACTGTGGTCATTGGCTGCGCGAGCGGCGTTGATCGCCTCGCGATCGGCCTCCAGGGACGCCAGCAACATGGCCAGCATGTCCGCCGCCAGATCAGCCTTGCCGGCCGCCAGGCGCAGGCCTTCGTCCTGATCCAGCACTTGCAGCTCCAGGCTCAGTTCCGAGCGTTCATTGGCCCGTTCCGGACCCTGATTGCGCAAGGCCAGTCCGGTCCACTTCAGTACCACTTGGGCCAGTTGCCGCTCACTGATGGGCTTGGTCAGGTAATCGTCCATGCCGCTTTGCAGCAGGGCGCGCTTTTCGTTGGCCATGGCATGGGCGGTCAGGGCCACGATGGGCAGTGGCGTGCCATGGCGCTCGCTTTCCCATTGGCGGATCGCCTCGGTACTTTGTCGGCCGTCCATGCCCGGCATCTGCACGTCCATCATCACCAGATCGAACGGTTCGTTCTGGATCGCGTTTAGCGCTGCGTAACCGTTGTCCACTGCCAGCACCTTGGCGCCCATGTCCTCCAGCAAGGTCTGGATCAGCAGCAGGTTGGCCGGGTTGTCGTCGACACACAGGACCCGCGGAGCACGGCTGGAGAGGCTTTCCTCCGGCTCGCTGCGGGCCCGGCGCGGGGTGACCAGATCGGACAGGGCACGACGCAGTTTGCGGGTGCAGGCCGGCTTGGCCTGCAACTGGCTGTGGGGGTTGGGCACCGACAGGTGAAACAGCGTCTGTTCGGTGGTCGGGCACAGCACCAGGACTTTGCATCCCAGGTGCTCCAGGTCCCAGATGTGCTGGCTCAGGCGCTCGGGAGACATGTCGTTGGTGGTGATGCCGAGCACCGCCAGGTCAATGGCCTGGTCGCTTTGATGCACGCCGGTAATGCCGTTGGTCAGGGCTTCCAGGGTGTTGAACGGGGTCACTTCCAGGCCGCAGTCTTCCAGTTGGTGCTGCAGGGCCTGGCGGGCCAGTTCGTGATTCTCCAGTACCGCTACGCGTCGCCCCAGCAATGGGGGACCAGGCAGGTCCTCGGCGTCGTCGCGGGTTTTCGGCAGGTTCAGGCTGATCCAGAATTCCGAGCCTTCGCCCGGAGTGCTGTCGACGCCGATTTCGCCGCCCATCTGTTCGATCAGGCGCTTGGAGATCACCAGCCCCAACCCGGTGCCACCGGGTTGCCGCGACAGCGAGTTGTCGGCCTGGCTGAAGGCTTGGAACAGAGCGCGAACATCCTGGTTCGACAGGCCAATGCCGGTGTCTTGAATGCTGATGCGCAGTTGCACGCTGTCTTCGTGTTCTTCTTCCAGCATCGCCCGGGCGACGATGGTGCCTTCGCGGGTGAACTTGATGGCGTTGCTCACCAGATTGGTGAGGATCTGCTTGAGCCGCAGCGGATCACCCACCAGGGACAAAGGCGTATCCCGATAGACCAGGCTCACCAGTTCCAGCTGCTTGGCGTGGGCTGCTGGCGCGAGGATGGTCAAGGTGTCCTGCAGCAAGTCCCGCAGGTTGAACGGAATGCTGTCGAGCACCAGTTTGCCCGCTTCGATTTTCGAGAAGTCGAGGATTTCGTTGATGATCCCCAGTAGGCTGTCGGCGGACTTTTCGATGGTACCCAGGTAATCCAGCTGGCGCGGTGTCAGCTCACTTTTCTGCAGCAGGTGGGTGAAGCCGAGAATACCGTTGAGGGGCGTGCGGATCTCATGGCTCATGTTGGCCAGGAATTCCGACTTGATACGGCTGGCCTCCAGGGCCTCCTTGCGTGCCAGATCCAGCTCGATGTTCTGGATCTCGATGGTTTCCAGGTTCTGGCGCACGTCTTCGGTGGCCTGATCGATGCTGTGTTGCAATTCTTCCTGAGCATTTTGCAGGGTGCTGGCCATGCGATTGATACCCGAAGCCAGCTCATCCAGCTCCTGGCTGCCCAGGGGCGGCAGCCGGGTTTCCAGGTTGCCGTCCTTGAGTTGCGCCACGGCCTGCTTGATCTGAGTCAGTGGGTTGTTGATGGTCCGTCCCATGCGCACCGCCAGCAGGGCAGTACCGGCCAGGCCAGCGGCGATCAACAGCAGGCTGGCGAACAGGCTGCGGTAACCGCGCAACAGCATGCCGCTATGGGACAGCTCCAGTTCCACCCAGCCCAGCAAGCGGTCTGATTCATCGGGGATCAGATCACCGGCCAGATTGCGGTGGCGGCCGAACACCGGCAGTTGGTAGCGGGTCGCGTCACTACCACTGCGCTGCATCATGTGGGTGCTGTTACCGCTGGGCGGTGGATTGAGCATGCTGGGGCCGGCGTGGGCCATGAGCGTGCGATCGGGGGCAAGGAATGACACCGCGCGCACGTCCTGCTGTTCCAGGGCTTGGGTGGCGATGCGTTCGAGCATCGGCGAGTTGCGGTTGCCCATTGCCGGTGCCACCAGGGAAGCCAGCTGTTCGGCGATCATTTCGCCGCGTTGCAGCAGTTGGGTCTGCAGGTCGGAGAGCTGCATCCAGGTGAAATAGCCGCCCAGTACCAAAGCCATCAGGCTGGTGGGCAGCAAGGTCAGCAACAGTACGCGGCCTTTGATTCCCAGTTTCTTGAGCACGCAACTCTCCTGCTTCCACGCTGTTTTGAAAGGTCGACGGGCACGTCCGTGATGCGCCACCTGCGCAGTGTAACGATTTGCTGGAGGCTGATCTTGGCAAATTGCAGACGGTTAGCCGACAGCCGGAGGGTGGATAGAGGGGCTACGACCAAGGCGCTGGTTGCCGCGATCCGGGCAATCTTGAATAATTGCCCAACTGAGAATGACTTGCAGAAGCTAATGACTCCCGTAGCTGTTGAGCCTCCCCGTATCCTGGCAATTGAAGACGACCCGGTGCTCGGTGCCTATGTGCATGAGCAGCTGGGGCGCTGCGGCTTTGCCGTGACCTGGTGCCAGAACGGCCAGGAAGGTTTGGGCATCGCGCGTCGGCAAGCCTTTGATGTGGTGTTGATGGACATCCTGCTGCCGGGCATGGACGGCCTGGCGGTGCTGACCCACTTTCGCCAGAGTCACTCCACGCCAGTGCTGCTGATGTCGGCCCTGGGAGCAGAGGCCGATCGCATCAGTGGATTCCGCCTGGGTGCCGACGACTATTTGCCCAAGCCCTTCAGCATGGCCGAGCTGCGGGTACGCATCGAAGCCATCCTGCGGCGAGTGGCCCTGGATCAGCGGCCGACACCGCCGAAACTCAGCAGCAGCATCCAGAGCCTGCGTTTTGATGACGAGCTGTGTGACGTGTTTTTTGCCGAGCGCTGGGCGGGTCTGACCCGTAGCGAATACCGCCTGCTGGAAACCCTGCACCGCAACGTCGATGAGGTGCTGAGCAAGGCCTTCCTTTATCAACATGTGCTGCAACGCGGGTACGCGGCCCATGATCGCAGCCTGGACATGCATGTCAGTCAGATACGCCGCAAGCTCAAGGCGCTGGGCTACAGCGAGCGTGAAGTGCGCACGGTGTGGGGCAAGGGCTATGTGCTGAGTGCCTTCGATGAGCTGGTCTGATCTGCCGGGTCGGCACTCGCTGTTCTGGAAGCTGGCCTGCCTGCTGGTGGCGTTCTGTCTGTTGATGATCTGGCTGAGCTGGTCCTGGGGGCGTTATGTGGAGCAGAAGAACCTGTACCTCGCCGATGAAGCCCGGGCCACCTTGCGCAATTACGCACAGGAAGCGGAACAGGCCTGGAAGGTTGGCCAGCATGCCGGTGTCGATGCCTGGATCCAGGAGATGGCCGGCCGTGAGAGCACTTGGGTCGGCGTCATCGGCAGCGATCTGCAAGCCCTGAGCAGCTACCCGTTGACACCGGCCGAGGCTCAGCGCCTGACGTTCCTGCGAGGGGCGGATTGGCCAGTGAGCCGGCACAGCCGTGGGTTGCCCTGGCTGAAAATTCCGTTCCCCGATGATCCGTTCCTTGGCAGCCTGGTCATCGAGCTGCCACAGCGCTTCATGCCCGGGCGATACCGGGTGTTCTGGCGCGTGATCACCAATGGCGTGATCCCCGGACTGTTCACGCTGCTGCTGTGTGTGGGTCTGTACCGTTTGTTGGTGGTGCCGCTCAATCAGTTGCGAGAGCAGGCCAATGCCTGGCGTGCGGAGCAGTTGAATGTTCGGCTATCCACCCAGACCACTGAGCGCAAGGACGAGTTGGGGGAATTGGGACGAGCGTTCGATCAGATGTCCGAGCGGCTGCAAAGCACCGTGGCTGTTCAGCAGCAGTTGCTGCGGGACCTGTCCCACGAGTTGCGCACTCCCTTGAGTCGCCTGCGGGTGGCTTGCGACAGCGAGCAAAACCTGGGGGCATTGCGTGAACGCCTGTCTCGGGAAGTCGACGGTATGCAGCGTCTGGTGGAGGACAGCCTGCAATTGGCCTGGCTGGACACTGAGCGGGCGCCGCTGCCTGAGGAGCAGATTCAGGTCCAGGCCTTGTGGGAGATGCTCAGCGAGAACGCCTGCTTTGAAAGCGGCTGGTCCCCAGCGCAGTTGCGCTGTGACCTACCGGCTGATTGCTGGGTGCGCGGGCATCTCAATACCCTGGCCCAGGCCCTGGAAAACATCTTGCGCAACGCCATCCGACATTCACCGCCCGGGGCTCTGGTCATCCTCGATGGTCGACGTGACGCTGAGTATTGGCATTTGTGGCTGGACGACCAGGGACCCGGTGTGGCCGAAGAGGATCTGGAACGGATCTTCGCGCCTTTTATCCGGCTGGACGGATCGCGACCGGGGGATGGGGGGTTCGGTCTCGGCCTGAGCATTGCGCGCAATGCGGTGGGGCGCCAGGGAGGTCGGCTGTGGGCGCAAAACACGGCCCATGGCCTGCGTATTCATATGCAGTTGCTGGCGGCCTGAACCGGCCCTGCGCCGCCTTATATCAATAAGCCATAAGTCCCGCACTTTGCGTGATATGGCGCTTGGGCGTTTGCCGGTATGATAGGCGCCCCCGCAGTCTGGATTGCGAATACGCCATGACCTTGCAGTACCCAACCATCGCCGATTGCGTCGGCAACACCCCGCTGGTTCGTTTGCAGCGCCTGCCCGGCGCCACCAGCAATACCCTGCTGCTCAAGCTCGAGGGCAATAACCCGGCGGGTTCGGTCAAGGACCGTCCGGCACTGTCGATGATCACCCGCGCCGAGTTGCGTGGGCAGATCCAGGCCGGGGATACCCTGATCGAAGCGACCTCGGGCAACACCGGTATCGCCCTGGCCATGGCTGCGGCGATCAAGGGTTACAAGATGATCCTGATCATGCCCGACAACTCCAGCGCCGAGCGCAAGGCGGCGATGACCGCCTATGGTGCCGAGCTGATCCTGGTCAGTCAGGAAGAGGGCATGGAAGGCGCCCGTGACCTGGCCGAGCGGATGCAGGCTGAAGGCCGTGGCAAGGTGCTCGATCAGTTCGCCAACGGCGACAATCCGGAAGCCCACTACACCGGCACCGGTCCCGAAATCTGGCGCCAGACCCAGGGCAGCATCACTCACTTCATCAGCTCGATGGGCACCACCGGCACCATCATGGGCACTTCGCGCTATCTGAAAGAACAGAATCCTCAGGTGCAGATCGTGGGTCTGCAGCCGATGGAAGGCTCGGCCATTCCCGGCATTCGCCGCTGGCCCGAGGAATACCTGCCGAAGATCTATCAGGCCAATCGGGTCGATCGCATCGTCGACATGGCTCAGAGCGAAGCTGAAGACGTGACCCGGCGCCTGGCCCGGGAAGAGGGCATCTTCTGCGGCGTGTCTTCCGGTGGTGCGGTGGCAGCGATGCTGCGCCTGTCCCGGGAAGTGGAAAACGCGGTCATGGTCGCGATCATCTGTGACCGTGGCGATCGTTACCTGTCGACCGGCATTTTCGATGCGCCCAACTGATGGCTAAGCACGAGAGAGGCCTGCGCTTCCAGCCTGCGGGCGGTAGCCGGGCCCCGCAGATTCCGGTGGGCAAGAAGCAGCGTTTGACGATTCAGCGTCTGGCCAACGACGGCCGTGGCATTGCCTTTGTCGAAGGGCGTACCTGGTTTGTCAGCGGTGCCCTGGCCGGTGAAGAGGTCGAAGCTCGGGTGTTGGGCAGCCACGGCAAAGTAGTGGAGGCCCGTGCCGAGCGCATCTTCAACGCCAGTGATCTGCGTCGCCCGGCGGCCTGCGCCCATGCCGGGCGCTGCGGCGGTTGCAGTGTCCAGCACCTGCCTCATGCCGAACAGCTTGCCCTGAAACAGCGCATGCTCGCCGAGCAGTTGTCCAAAGTCGCGGGTGTCGAGCCCGAGGCCTGGGCTGCCCCCTTGAGCGGTCCCGAATTCGGCTATCGACGCCGCGCCCGAGTGGCGGTGCGCTGGGACGCCAAAGGCAAGCAACTTGAGGTGGGTTTCCGCGCGGCGGGTAGCCAGGACATCGTCGCCATCGACGATTGCCCGGTGCTGGTACCGGCCTTGCAACCTGTCATGAACCGCTTGCCCGCCATGCTGCGACGCTTGAGCAAGCCTCAGGCACTGGGGCATGTGGAGTTGTTCAGCGGTTCGGCCCTGGCGGTGCTGTTGCGCCACATGGCGCCGTTGTCCGACAGCGACCTTGGGATCCTCAAGGACTTCTGCGATTTCCATCAGGCGCAATTGTGGCTGCACGGTGAAGGCGAGCCGCAACCCTTTGATCCATCGCAGGCTCTGGGCTACCGCCTGGAGACCTGGGACCTGCACCTGGCGTATCGGCCGGGGGACTTTGTCCAGGTCAATGCGCGAGTCAATGAAGCGATGGTCGCCCAGGCCCTGGAGTGGCTCGCGCCGCAAGCTCAGGAGCGGGTGCTGGATCTGTTCTGCGGGCTGGGCAACTTCGCCTTGCCGCTGGCCCGGCATGTGCGGGAAGTGGTGGCAGTGGAAGGCGTGGCGACCATGGTGGCGCGGGCCGCTGAAAATGCTGCCAGCAACAATTTGCATAACACGCGCTTTTTTCAAGCCGATTTATCCCAACCTCTGAGTGCTGCCGAGTGGGCTGATGAAGGCTTTTCTGCGGTACTCTTGGACCCACCCCGCGACGGTGCTTTCGAGGTGGTCCGCCAGTTGGCGACCCTGGGTGCCAAGCGGTTGGTGTACGTGTCATGCAATCCGGCAACTTTGGCTCGTGACACAGTCGAACTGATCAAGCAGGGCTATAGGTTAAAACGTGCCGGGATCCTCGATATGTTTCCTCAGACGGCGCATGTCGAGGCCATGGCGTTATTCGAAGCGAGCTAGGATGGCTTGTCTAATCCGACTGATCTTTCAGGTGTGGTTCGCTGGCCCTGCGAGCTGCGCCCGAGCGTTGAAGGTCAGCGATTTGACGCATTGAATGTGCGTCGTAGGGAAGGTAAAGCAAGATGGTACAGGTGAGAGCGCACCAGCCGATCAACACCGACGGCAGTATCAATCTCGAGGCATGGCTCGATCATACGGTCAGCGTCGACATGGCACTGGACCGTGAAGCCTTGAAAGAAGCCTGCGAGTTCGCTCGCGAGGCTGAGTTGCAACACATAGCGACGAAGAATCTCAGCGCCGAGGACGTGTCGAGTTTCAGTACGGGCCTGGAGATCGCCGAGATCCTTGCCGACCTCAAACTGGATCAGGACTCCCTGGTCGCCGCGGTACTGTACCGTGGCGTCCGCGAGGGCCAGATCCAGCTGCCGGCGGTCAGCCAGCGTTTTGGTCCGGTGGTGGCCAAACTGATCGATGGCGTGCTGCGCATGGCTGCCATCACTGCCAGTCTCAGCCCTCGTCAATCCCTGGTGCTCGGTACTCAGGCCCAGGTGGAAAACCTGCGCAAGATGCTGGTGGCCATGGTTGATGATGTGCGAGTGGCATTGATCAAGCTGGCCGAGCGGACCTGCGCCATTCGTGCGGTGAAGAGCGCCGACGAAGAGAAGCGCAACCGAGTTGCGCGGGAGGTCTTCGATATCTATGCGCCGCTGGCTCACCGCCTCGGCATCGGCCATATCAAGTGGGAGCTGGAGGACCTGTCCTTCCGTTACCTGGAGCCCGAGCAATACAAGCAGATCGCCAAGCTCCTGCATGAACGGCGCTTGGATCGCGAGCGCTTCATCAGCGATGTGATGAACCAGCTGCAGAACGAATTGAAGGCTACCGGGGTCAACGCCGACATCAGCGGGCGGGCCAAGCACATCTACTCCATCTGGCGCAAGATGCAGCGCAAGGGGCTGGAGTTCAGCCAGATCTACGACGTACGTGCAGTACGGGTGCTGGTGCCGGAAATGCGCGATTGCTACACCGCGCTGGGCATCGTGCATACCCTGTGGCGGCACATTCCCAAGGAATTCGACGACTACATCGCCAACCCCAAGGAGAACGGCTACCGCTCGTTGCACACCGCGGTGATCGGCCCCGAGGGCAAGGTGTTGGAAGTGCAGATCCGTACCCATGCGATGCATGAGGAGGCGGAGCTGGGGGTCTGTGCCCACTGGAAGTACAAGGGCACCGACGTCAAGTCCGGCTCCAACCATTACGAAGAGAAGATCTCCTGGCTGCGTCAGGTGCTGGAATGGCACGAGGAACTGGGGGATATCGGTGGCCTGGCCGAACAGTTGCGCGTGGATATCGAACCGGACCGGGTGTACATCTTCACTCCCGACGGACACGCCATCGACCTGCCCAAGGGCGCCACGCCGCTGGACTTCGCTTATCGGGTGCACACCGAGATCGGTCACAACTGCCGGGGCGCGAAGATCAATGGGCGCATCGTGCCGCTCAACTACAGCCTGCAGACCGGCGAGCAGGTGGAGATCATCACCAGCAAGCACGGCACCCCGAGTCGCGATTGGCTGAACCCGAACCTGGGCTACGTCACCACTTCCCGGGCGCGGGCGAAGATCGTCCATTGGTTCAAGCTGCAGGCCCGTGATCAGAACGTCGCCGCCGGCAAGACCTTGCTGGAACGCGAGCTGAACCGTCTCGGCCTGCCTCAGGTGGACTTCGACAAACTGGCCGAGAAGGCCAACATGAAGACTGCCGAGGACATGTTCGCCGCCTTGGGCGCGGGCGACTTGCGTCTGGCGCAACTGGTCAACCTGGCTCAGCAACTGGTGGAGCCGGAGCGCGGCAATGAACAGCTGGAGCTGATCCCGCGCAAGGCCGCCGGCTACAAGCCGGGCAAGCGCGGCGACATCCAGATCCAGGGCGTGGGCAACTTGATGACGCAGATGGCAGGTTGCTGCCAGCCGCTGCCGGGGGATGCGATCGTCGGTTACATCACCCAGGGTCGAGGCGTCAGTATTCACCGTCAGGATTGCGCCTCGGTGCTACAGCTGGCTGGTCGCGAGCCGGAGCGGATCATTCAGGTCAGCTGGGGCCCGGTGCCGGTGCTCACCTATCCGGTGGATATCATCATTCGTGCCTACGACCGTTCCGGTCTGCTGCGTGACGTGTCCCAGGTACTGCTCAATGAGCGCATCAACGTACTGGCGGTCAACACCCGGTCGAACAAGGAGGACAACACGGCGTTGATGTCCTTGACCATCGAGATTCCGGGCCTGGATGCATTGGGACGTTTGCTGGGGCGCATATCCCAGTTGCCGAACATCATCGAGACCCGGCGCAATCGAACCCCGTGATGCCCGCATGAAATGGATGAACTGATGTACAGCCTTGAAGACCTGCTCCACCTGATGGCGCGCCTGCGGGACCCGCAATACGGCTGCCCTTGGGACATCAAGCAGAACTACGCCAGCATCGTCCCTCATACCCTGGAAGAGGCCTATGAAGTGGCCGACGCTATCGAGCGCGGCGACTTCGACCACTTGCAGGGCGAGTTGGGAGACCTGCTGTTCCAGGTGGTGTACTACAGCCAACTGGCCCGGGAAGAGGGGCGCTTTGAATTCGATGGGGTGGTGGACAGCATCACCCGCAAGCTGATCCGTCGTCACCCCCATGTGTTTCCCACTGGGGACCTGTATGCACCGCTGGACATCCCGCGGCTCGATGAAGAACAGGTCAAGGAGCGCTGGGAGCAGATCAAGGCCGAGGAGCGTGCAGAGAAGTCCGATGCTCCGCAGCAGCTGTCTCTGCTGGACGATGTGCCAGTGGCCTTGCCGGCTCTGTCTCGCGCCGCCAAGTTGCAGAAGCGTGCGGCCCAGATCGGGTTCGATTGGCCGCAAGCCCTGCCGGTGGTGGACAAGGTCCGTGAAGAGCTGGATGAAGTGTTGGAGGCCATGGCTGACAACGACCCTGCGGCGATCA
Organism: Pseudomonas sp. JDS08PS003; assembly: GCF_045013505.1. Classification (NCBI taxonomy): domain Bacteria; kingdom Pseudomonadati; phylum Pseudomonadota; class Gammaproteobacteria; order Pseudomonadales; family Pseudomonadaceae; genus Pseudomonas; species Pseudomonas sp. JDS08PS003. Next base: position 5,421,780 of record NZ_CP120724.1, on the reverse strand, counting down.
CCGATGAAATTGGCGACCTGCTATTTGTCGTGGTTAACCTGGCCAGGCACCTCAAGGTCGATCCGGAAACCGCGCTGCGGGGTGCCAATGCCAAGTTCGACAGACGCTTTCGATTTATCGAGCAGGCATTGCGCGATACCGGTCGTCCCGTGGAAGATTGCACCCTCGAAGAGTTGGATGCCCTGTGGGGCGAAGCCAAACGTCAGGAAAAGAATTTGCCCAGCTGCGGCTGAGGCCGTTGCCTAAGTGAGTAAGCACCATGAGCCTTTCCCTTCGCGACCAGTTGCTCAAAGCAGGGCTGGTCAACCAAAAGCAGGCCAAGCAGGTCAGCAAAGACAAGCAGAAGCAGCAGCGCCTGGCCCATAAAGGCCAGATCGAGCTTGACGATTCCCAGCAGCGTGCAGCTCAGGAAGCCATGGCCGAGAAGGTCAAGCGCGACCAGGAGCTCAATCGTCAGCAGCAGGAGAAGGCCGAGCAGAAGGCTCGTGCGGCCCAGGTCAAGCAACTGATCGAGGTTTCGCGTCTGCCCAAGCTGACCACCGAGGATTACTACAACTTCGTCGACGACAAGAAGGTCAAGCGTCTGTCGGTGAACACCCTGATGCGCAACAAACTCAGCAGTGGCTCCCTGGCCATCGTTCACCATGGCGGCGGTTACGAGGTGATTCCGCGGGAGGCGGCGCTGAAGATCCAGGAGCGTGACCCGCGGCGTATCGTGCAGCTCAATACCCCTACAGAGGCGCCGGATGAGGATGATCCGTACGCGGCCTATCAGATCCCTGATGATCTGATGTGGTAAGCCTCCAGTAACGACAAACCCCGCTCATGGCGGGGTTTGTCGTTTATGGGGGGCGGGCGGGGATCCGCGTGGAGATCCCGGCGCTCTTGCGCTGACGTTGAGTCAGGAACTCTGGGGTGCGCGGTTCTGCTCGAGTTTTTCCAGCTCAGCCTTGTAGCTGTGGGCGTCGCTCTCGGAATGGAACATGCCCACCAGCATGTCTTGTTGATGCACATCCCAGATCCGTACACCCGCGGCTACGCCTTCATGGGACATATGTGAATCGTCGCGTTCAGTTACTTTTACAGTCATCTGCTAGCTCCAATCTCTGTTGATCTGCAGCAAGGCGTGTGCAGGACTCTGTTATATATTTTGTTAGCTTGCTAAGTAAATTGCCTGGATCTGCAACAGACCCTTGCAGGATCGGCGACAATCCTGCAGCCCGCGAAAACCGTGACATTTCGCCGCAGTGGCGGAAGTTTCATGACAAAAGTTTCATCTTTGATGCATTGCGCCAGAGCCCCTGGGTGGGGCTGACAGGTAGATCCAGGACAAAAAAAGCCCCGCATGTGCGGGGCTTTGATTCTGTGGTGACTCAGCCGCCTTTGACGGTTTTGCCGTTGACCGTGCCGTTAAGGAGCATGATGTTGTACTCCTTGCCGTCGGTTTCCACTTGTTGCAGGCGTACCAGGAGGTAGTCCCAGTCCTTGGCGAACCACATCACGGTGATGCGTTTGCTTTGTGTCGGGTCGCGTACGCGCTCGACCTTGATCGCATCGATCTGGCCAGCCTTGGTGTCGACCTTCTCCGAGCCCAGGACGCGGAAGTCGTAGGTATCGACTTCGCCGCCATCGACCACTTGATAGCTCATGGTCTTCTTGCCGGCGGCCACGTCGTGCTGCAGGGCCAGTTGATAGGTGGATTTATCCACCATTCCGGTGTTCAGGGGCAGCTTGACCGCATCGCCGCGATCGGTGCCGGTGACCATCTTCGCGTTCCAGTCGAAGTCCAAGTCGGCTTTCTTGGCCTTGCCCAGACCGCCACGCTCGAAGTGATAGGACTGGGGCACCAGAGTGTCCTTGTCCAGGGTCAGGGTGCTTTCTTCACTCAGGCTGGCGATCATCATCGATGCCTTGAAGCTGAGTTTCCACGCGCCATTGGCGGTTTTTTCCAGGCTGCGTTCAGCCGTGCCGCTCATGGGCAACTGCTTCCAGTCGGCGGTATAGCTGGCGGAGAACGGGTGAAGGTCTGCTGCCTGCACAACCGGCAGGGCGAACAGAGCACAAGCGAAGAGCAGGGCGCGACGCATAAAATCTCCTAGGTTCGAATCAAATAGCCGCTGGCGGCCAGTAATTGACCATCCAGTAAAGCACCCTGATCGCCAAGCGTCAGCCGACCTTCGGCAAACCAGCGTACGGCCATGGGGTAAATCCGGTGTTCCTGGACGTGCACTCGCTGCGCCAGGCTTTGCGGCGAGTCGTGCAACTCTACCGGGATCACAGCCTGTACGACCAGAGGCCCGCCATCGAGTTCCTCGGTGACGAAGTGCACACTGCAACCGTGCTCGGTGTCTTTGGCCTCCAGCGCCCGCTGATGAGTGTGTAACCCTTTGTATTTGGGTAGCAGCGAAGGGTGGATATTCAACAGACGGCCCTGGTAGTGACGGACGAATCCAGCGCTGAGAATGCGCATGAACCCGGCCAGTACCACCAGTTTCGGTTGGAAGGTATCGATCAGCTCGATCAACCCCTGGTCGAAGGCCTCGCGGCCTTCGAAGGTGGTGTGATCGAGGAAGCGGGTAGCAATACCCGCTTCCTTGGCGCGCTGCAGGCCATAGGCGTCAGCGCGGTTGGAGATCACGGCAGCGATGCGAACCGGACTGTCGTCGGTCCGCGCGTTGTCGATCAGGGCTTGCAGGTTACTGCCGGTGCCGGACAGCAGCACCACAACATCACAGGTCGGCGACATCCGCTCTTGCATCAGTGGGCCTTGAGGTTCTTCAGCTCGACCTGGGCCGCGCCTTCGGCTGCGGTGGCGATCTGGCCGATGACCCAAGGCTGCTCGCCGGCTTCACGCAGAACGTTCAGGGCGTTTTCGACCTGGTCCTGGGCGACGCAGATGACCATGCCCACGCCGCAGTTCAGTACGCGGTGCATTTCGTGCTCGTCGACGTTGCCTTTCTCTTGCAGCCAGTCGAAGACCGCTGGACGCTGCCAGCTCGCGACGTCGACCACTGCCTGGGCGCCTTTTGGCAGTACCCGTGGAATGTTGTCCAGCAGACCGCCGCCGGTGATGTGGGCCATGGCCTTGACCGCGCCGGTGTCCTTGATCAGTTTGAGCAGTGGTTTGACGTAGATGCGGGTCGGGGCCATCAGCAGGTCGGTCAGTGGCTTGCCGTCCAGTTGGATGCTTTCGATGTCGGCACCGGAAACTTCGATGATCTTGCGGATCAGCGAGTAGCCGTTGGAGTGCGGACCGGAAGATGGCAGGGCCAGCAGGGCGTCACCGGCGGCGACTTTCGAGCCATCGATGATCTCGGCCTTTTCCACCACACCGACGCAGAAGCCGGCCAGATCGTAGTCTTCGCCTTCGTACATGCCTGGCATTTCAGCGGTTTCGCCGCCCACCAGGGAGCAGCCGGACAGTTCGCAGCCGGCGCCGATGCCGGTCACTACCTGGGCTGCGGTGTCGACGTTGAGCTTGCCGGTGGCGTAGTAGTCGAGGAAGAACAGCGGTTCGGCGCCGCAAACCACCAGATCGTTGACGCACATGGCCACCAGGTCGATGCCGATGCTGTCGTGCTTGTTCAGGTTCAGGGCCAGGCGCAGCTTGGTGCCGACGCCGTCAGTACCGGAAACCAGTACAGGTTGTTTGTAGCCGGCCGGGATTTCGCAGAGGGCGCCGAAACCGCCCAGGCCGCCCATGACTTCCGGGCGCGCAGTGCGCTTGGCGACGCTCTTGATGCGTTCGACCAATGCTTCACCGGCGTCGATGTCTACACCGGCGTCTTTGTAGCTCAGGGAGGGTTGCTTGCTCATGATCCAGGCCTTTAGGGGGGATTCAGGGGTATCGACCGAACCAGAGAGCCTGCCGAAACACTGCAAAAGGGTTTCAGGGTGCCCAGCTGATGCCGGTCTGCGAAGGCGCGCGATTTTATCAGGCTTGAGGGGCAGCGGCCATCCTCGGGCCGACGGGTAGAGGCATATCCTGTTAAAAAAACCGCGATTGGCCGTGTTGGTGCTCCTGCCCATGCCTGTATAAGGTATAGCGCTCAAGTGGCTATCGTTATGACAGTGCGAAAACAATCGGGCGACGGGTGAATGTTTTGCCGGGGCTTGTGGTCACAGCCTTGCTCGCAGCGGTTCATGGGTGCTGTTTCAATCGTTTTTTGTCGTCGGGAATCTTCCATGCGTCTGGGTAAATTTCTATTTGTGGGCTGTTTGTCATTGGTCAGCCTGGCGAGTCATGCCGAAACCCTCAATGGCTTGTATCAGGTGCGTGAGCCGGTGAGCAGTCAGTCGCCCGAAGAGCGCGACCAGGCCACCCAGCGAGCACTTGAAACCCTGGTGCTGCGCCTCACTGGCGACGCCAAGGCTGCACAAGGGCCCGGTCTGGCTGCGATCCGCAAGGACCCGCAGCAGATCATCAGCCAGTATGGTTATGACGCCGGGCCGCCGGAAAGCTTGCAGGTGGACTTCGATCCGGTCAGCACCGATCGTGCCCTGCGCCAGGCGGGGCTGTCGTTGTGGGGTAGCAACCGGCCGTCGATCCTTGGCTGGTGGCTGAGTGATTCAACCGAGGGCTCCAGCCTGGTCGGGGATGGACAGGCCAGTGCCGCGCCCCTGCGGCGAGCAGCTCAGCATCGTGGCTTGCCTTTGCGTTTGCCTCTTGGCGACCTGGATGAGCAGATTGTCGCGACGGCGCCGAATCTTGAAGGCGCCGATCCGGCTCCGCTGCGTGAAGCTTCTGAGCGCTATGGTGCAGATGCGCTGTTGGCGGTACATGCTCGTGAAGAGGGCGGCCAATGGCAGGCCAAGTGGCGGTTGTGGCTCGGCGATCAGAAAGAGCAGGGCACCGTTCAGGGGGCTGATACCGCTGCTTTGGCGGATGGCGTATTGCTTGCGGTGAGTCAGCGTCTGGCGCCGCGTTTCGTTACCCGTCCTGGTGTTTCCAGCGAGCAGTTGCTCGAAGTGCAGGGCATGACCCTGGAGCACTACGCAGCCTTGGGGCACCTTTTGGAGCCTTTCGGTGCGCAGTTGCAGAGTATCGACGGTGACCGGGTCGTCTATCGGGTCAACGGCAGCGCGGAGCAACTGCGGGCGCAGTTGTCCCTGGCCAAGCTGCAAGAGATTCCGGCTGGTGAGGCGCTGGCGCCTCAGGTGCCTGTGCAAGGTGCGCAAGGCTCGGCGCCAGCCGCTGCTGCGGCGACACAGGCGCAGTTGCGCTTTCGTTGGTAGCAGGTTGATTTCCTTCTATATAGAAGCAGGAGTGGTTTATGGCTGATACGCGTCGTTGGGTCTGGTTGGGTGGAGTGCTCCTGGTCTGTGGGTTGGTCTACCTGCTGCACCCGATCCTGAGTCCGTTCCTGGTGGCGCTGTTGTTGGCCTATCTGTTCGACCCGCTGGTGGATCGCCTGGAAAAATGGGGGCTGTCCCGTACCTGGGGCGTGGTGGCTGTGTTTGCGCTGTTCACTCTGATTGTGATGACACTGCTGCTGGTACTGGTGCCGATGCTGGCCAAGCAGTTGCTGCGATTGTATGAGTTGGCGCCGCAGATGCTCGACTGGGTACAGCACTCGGCAATGCCCTGGGTGCAGTCCCGGTTGGGGCTGGCGGATGGCTTCTGGAAGTTCGACAAGGTCAAGGCTGCCATCAGCGAGCATATGGGGCAGACCACGGACATTGTGGGTGTGGTGCTGAGCCAGGCCACCGCTTCGGGTCTGGCGCTGATCGGCTGGCTGGCCAACCTGGTGCTGATCCCGGTGGTCAGCTTCTACCTGTTGCGGGACTGGGACCTGATGATGGCCAAGATCCGTAGCCTGTTGCCGCGCAATCGCGAGGAGCGGGTGATGTCCCTGGCGGGTGAATGTCACGAGGTGCTGGGGGCGTTTGTCCGCGGGCAATTGCTGGTGATGCTGGCTCTCGGGGTGATCTATGCGGCAGGGCTGATGCTGGTAGGGCTCGAATTGGGCTTGTTGATTGGGCTGATTGCCGGTTTGGCGGCGATCGTGCCGTATATGGGCTTTGTCATAGGTATTGGCGCGGCGCTGATTGCCGGTCTGTTCCAGTTTGGTGGCGACCTGTACCCGATGCTCGGCATCGTTGCGGTATTCATGGTGGGGCAGGCGCTGGAGGGGATGGTGCTGACGCCGTTGCTGGTGGGGGACCGGATTGGTCTGCACCCAGTGGCGGTAATCTTCGCCATCCTCGCTGGTGGCGAACTGTTCGGGTTTACCGGGGTGCTGCTGGCTCTGCCAGTGGCGGCAGTGATCATGGTGCTGGTACGCCATGTGCACGACCTGTACAAGGACTCGGACCTCTACAGTGGTGCTGAAGACCCCGAACTGTAAGGGTGGCGAAGGGCTAGATGATTAGGGGCGCCCCGGGCGGGCGTTCCTTCATGACTATCGACCTGCTGCTGTCCAGGCTGTCAAAGAATCCCCTTCAGCCCGTTTCGACTGACGCAAACCTTTGATTTTGCTTGTGGTCTGCTGCATTGTGCGCTCGGCGTCACGGGTATAAACTTTGCAAACTTTACACAGAGGCCACTAACGGTTCCTTTGGAACTGTTCAGTCAGCATGAAACCGATTCAGCTGCCCCTAGGTGTGCGTCTGCGTGATGACGCCACCTTCATCAACTACTACCCAGGCGCCAATGCCGCTGCACTCGGCTACGTCGAGCGCCTATGCGAAGCCGACGCCGGCTGGACCGAAAGCCTGATCTATCTCTGGGGCAAGGACGGCGTAGGCCGTACTCACTTGCTGCAGGCGGCGTGTTTGCGTTTCGAGCAGTTGGGGGAGCCTGCGGTTTATCTGCCGCTGGCAGAGTTGCTGGATCGTGGTATCGAGATTCTCGACAACCTTGAACAGTACGAACTGGTCTGCCTGGATGATCTGCAGGCGGTGGCCGGCAAAGCGGATTGGGAAGAGGCACTGTTCCATCTGTTCAATCGCTTGCGCGACAGTGGTCGACGTTTGCTGATCGCGGCCTCGACCTCGCCCCGAGAGTTGCCAGTGAAGCTGGCGGACTTGAAGTCCCGTCTGACCCTGGCGCTGATCTTCCAGATGCGTCCGCTCTCCGATGAAGATAAATTGCGTGCCCTGCAACTGCGTGCGTCCCGTCGTGGACTGCACCTGACCGATGAAGTCGGGCATTTTATTCTGACTCGCGGCACTCGCAGCATGAGTGCTCTTTTCGAGCTGCTCGAACGTCTTGATCAGGCCTCGTTGCAAGCTCAGCGCAAACTGACCATTCCCTTCCTGAAAGAGACCCTAGGCTGGTAAAACCGGGGCCTGCAGAGTTTCCCTGGGATGCGTTCGGCATATTTCAGGCGCCAGAAAACGCACCTTTGGAAGGGTTTCCAGAGGCGGGCGAACTTAAAATGGGCTTAAAGCCTTAGATGTACGGAAGAAACTCATAAGTCACATTCTGATCGATTGAATTTGCAAATGAGGGCGATAGAAGGCATAGTCGCGTCTTCTTTTATTTCAAGCCACGGTCGTGCCCATGCTAAATCGCTTCGCACCCCTCGTGCCTCTCGCACTCGTTACCCTGTTGTTTGGTTGCGCTTCTCACACTCCGGTGTCTCAGCAGCAGCCCGTGCAACAGGCTCAAGTCTCCGCAAAAAACCAGTCTTCCGCTGTTTACCAGGAAGAGCTGGCAACTGAAAAGGAACTGGCAGAGTTCTCTGACAGCAAGCCTTACCAGTTGCCAGTTCTGGCTGACAGCATCCTCGAGCGCGGCATGTCCTTGATCGGTACCCGTTACCGTTTCGGCGGTACCTCGGAGGCCGGCTTCGATTGCAGCGGTTTCATCGGTTATCTGTTTCGCGAAGAGGCGGGCATGAACCTGCCGCGTTCCACTCGCGAAATGATCAACGTCAAGGCTCCTCTGGTCGCACGCAACAACCTCAAGCCGGGTGATCTGCTGTTCTTCAGCACCAATGGCCGTGGGCGCGTCAGCCACGCCGGTATCTACCTGGGGGATGATCAGTTCATCCACTCCAGCAGTCGTCGCAGTGGTGGCGTGCGGGTCGATAGCCTGGGTGACAGCTACTGGAGCAAGACCTTCATCGAAGCCAAGCGAGCCCTCGCCATGGCGCCGACTGTAGTCACTGCACGTAAATAAGCAGACTATTTGTAGGGCGAAGTTAAAGTCTTACTTGAAGTTTGGCGTGTAGACGCTAGAATCCTGATCTATTGTTGAAACTAACCGCGTAAGCCCTGCTTACGCGGTTTTGTTTTCAGTACCACGGCAGAGAAAGCCGCATCCCGATCAGGATTGTTCAGCTTATGTCGACCTCGGCCCGTTTTGCGCTTATTGCCCTCGCTGCACTGCTCAGTGCCTGCGCCAGCCGTACACCGCCTCCGGCGCCTGTGGTACGTGCTCCGGTATTCAACTCCTCCCAGGCTTTTTCTCCGGTTGCCGAAGACGTGCTGTTTCGCGCCTTGGGCCTGGTAGGCACGCCTTATCGCTGGGGTGGCAATACTCCGGACTCCGGATTCGATTGCAGCGGTCTGATTGGTTATGTCTACCGTGATGCGGCGGGTATTTCCTTGCCGCGCTCGACTCGGGAAATGATTGGCATGCAGGCGCCGGATGTGGGCAAGAATGCCTTGCAGACCGGTGACCTGATCTTCTTTGCCACCAATGGCGGTTCTCAGGTCAGCCATGCCGGGATTTATGTTGGCGAAGGACGTTTCGTGCACGCCCCGGCCACAGGTGGCACCGTTAAGCTCGACAGTCTGTCCAAGGCCTATTGGCAGAAGGCCTACCTGAGCGCCAAGCGTGTACTGCAGCCGGAACATCTGGCGCACAATCCATAAGCCTTCCCTGTCGAGGTGCTCGTGACTGCTCGTACTCTCAACCTCGACGATGCCCTTTATCAGTACCTGCTGGACGTTTCACTGCGTGAGACGCCCCTATTGCGTCGTTTGCGTGACGAAACCCAGGCGCTGCCCAATGCGCGCTGGCAAGTGGCGCCGGAACAAGGGCAGTTCCTCGCGCTGCTGATCAAGCTCACCGGTGCTCGCCGGATCCTCGAGGTCGGGACCTTCACCGGCTATAGCGCCTTGTGCATGGCTCAGGCGCTACCCGACGACGGTTCGTTGACCTGTTGTGACATTCCCGGTGACTACAATGCCACCGCCCGTCGTTACTGGAAGGAGGCGGGAGTCGACCAGCGTATTGACCTGCGCCTGTCGCCTGCGCTAGAGACCCTGGCTGGCCTGGAGCAGGCGGGCCCGCTTGAGTCTTTCGATCTGATCTTTATCGATGCGGACAAGGCCAATTACCCGGCCTACCTGGAGTTCGCCCTGCGTTTGCTGCGAGTTGGGGGGCTGGTGGTGTTCGACAACACGCTATGGAGCGGGCGAGTGCTGGAGGCGAATGCCGCCAGTGAGGATACCCGAGCCATCCAGGCGCTCAATCGTGCCTTGAAGGATGACTCGCGCATCGACTTGTCACTGCTGCCCCTGGGGGATGGCCTGACCCTGTGCCGCAAGCGCTGAACTCAGGGCGCCTTGGCGGCGGATACCCGCCAGATCTTGTTGCCGACATCATCGGCGACCAATAGGCCTCCTTGCTGATCGATGACTACCCCGACCGGGCGCCCCAGGGCTTTTTCATCGGCATTGAGAAAGCCGCTGAGTACGTCGATTGGTTGTCCCTGGGGTTTGCCCGCGCTGAAAGGCACGAATATCACCTTGTAGCCGCTGTGGGGCTTGCGGTTCCAGGACCCGTGCTGGCCGATGAAGGCGCCTTCTGTAAAGGGGGCGGGAAGTTTGCTGCCTTCGGCGAAGGTCAGGCCCAGTGAGGCCGTATGTGGGCCCACGGCGTAATCCGGAGCGATTGCCTTGGTCACCTGCTCGAGGTTTTGTGGCTTGACCCGCACGTCCACGTGTTGCCCGTAGTAACTGAAGGGCCAGCCATAAAAAGCCCCGTCCTTGACCGAGGTGATGTAATCCGGAACCAGATCGCTGCCGATTTCGTCGCGCTCATTGACTGCGGTCCATAGCGCTCCGCTGACCGGCTCCCAGGCCAGGCCATTGGGGTTGCGCAGGCCGGTGGCGAACAGGCGATGCTTGCCACTGGCCCGATCCACTTCCCAGATGGCCGCACGGCCTTCTTCTTTATCCAGGCCATTTTCCCCAACGTTACTGTTCGAGCCGACGGTGACATAAAGCTTGCTTGCGTCCTTGCTGGCGATGACGTTCTTGGTCCAGTGGTGGTTGAGTGTGCCGCCGGGGAGGTCGAGCACCTTGGTGGGGGCTGCACTGATGTGGGTGTCACCGTTCTGATAGGGGAAGCGCAGCAGCTTGTCGGTGTCCGCCACATATAGATCATTGCCCACCAGGGTCATGCCGAAGGGGGAGTTGAGGTTCTCCAGGAACAGGCTGCGGGTTTCCGCCACGCCGTCGTGATCCTGGTCCCGCAACAGGGTAATGCGATTGGCGCTGGGGACGGCTGCGCCGGCTCGGCCCATTACTTTTCCGGCGATCCAGCCACGAATGCCCTGACTGTCATCCGGCTTGGGTGGTGCATTGGTTTCAGCTACCAATACATCGCCATTGGGCAATACATACAGCCAGCGTGGGTGGTCGAGGTTTTCGGCGAAGGCGGCAACCTGGGTGCCGGCTGCGGCCGTGGGTTTTGCGCCTTGGGGCCAGCCGATGGCAGGGGCAATATTGACCGTGGGGATCAGCGTGGGATTGGGTTCCGGCAGCTTGGGGTTCGGTCCGGTGCCGTCTGAGACTTGCAGGCTGGAGGTTTCGCCGCAGGCGGTGAGGCCGGCGGCGATAACGATAAGCAAGGTGTGTTGAAGCTTGAGCATGCTGATTTCCCTATGAGTGCACGAACGTCGTAGTCATAGAGGAGCATAGCCAGTCGATGGTTCCGCCTGATCAGCGGGCCTCCTTGAACAGTACGGCAATACCCGGATGGTAGTGGCCGCTTTCGTTATGCAGCTTGCGGTAGGCGTAGGGGAAGTACCAGGCTACGGCGCAGCAGTGCTCCTTTTGCAACTCGTCCAGCATGTCCTGAAGTTCTTCGGGAGAGGCGCTGTGCTGGGCTTTTTGCGGGGCTACAAACAGGCAGCCGAGCCTCAGGTCGCTGGGATAGCTGATCTTTTTGGCGTCACTGGCAATGTCCAGCAATGGCTGGGTCAGGTGCAGGCTGTTGACCCGTGGCCAGCGCTGAGTGGTCTGGATATAAGCGCGTTCGTCCTTGGTGGCCAGATACAGGTCGGTACGAGCGTTGCGAGCACCTTCCTCCTGCTGCTTCTTGCTGGGGCTGTGTTCCAGGCTGATCATCTCCGCCATCCAGGCGGCCGCGGAGAGTAATCCCAGGTTGGCCTTTTCATCGAACCAGTACGGGGTTTCGTTATCGCCGCGGACTGCGTTGTAGCGGTCAATGCAATCGAACCAGCGTTCCAGCATCGGGCGCAGGAATTCCAGCTTTGGATTGCTGATGATCATGCCTTGCATCGAACTCACCCCTTATTGTTGTGTGGCAGGACCTGGGTCCCGGAATGTGGCTATTTGATATCATTGCTCTGAGTGTGGCACAAGATTGGCGCCAGTTTGTTGATGCAGTGCAGTTTTGTGCGATGTGCGACGGCCGGCTTTAATTGACGCTCCACCCCCAACCCTCTAACCTTCGCGACTTGTTTCAGGTGCTCTGTGGCCCGTGGTCGACAGAGTGAAACAGGGAAGCCGGTCAGTGCCTGTTCCAGCGATGGACACGGCAACGATTCCGGCGCTGCCCCCGCAACGGTAGATGAGTCAAGGCTGTGCCAGATGCCACTGTGTCGATGACATGGGAAGGCGCGCAGCCCGGCAGCGATGCCCCTCATGAGCCCGGAGACCGGCCTGATCCATCCAACGGCATCACGGTGGGCGATGCCAGGCTAGCGCCGTCTCTTTCTTTTCCTGCCCGCCGTTCCCCAGCCCCAACGGAGAGCTGCCCCATGAGTGAATCCCCCGATCGTGACGAACGCCATCTGGCGCGCATGTTGCGCAAAAAAGCCGTGATCGATGAGCGCATCGCCAACTCGCCCAACGAATGTGGCTTGTTGCTGGTGCTGACCGGCAATGGCAAGGGCAAGAGCAGTTCGGCCTTCGGCATGCTGGCGCGGTCCATGGGCCACGGTATGCAGTGCGGCGTGGTGCAGTTCATCAAGGGCCGTAACAGCACCGGCGAAGAGTTGTTCTTCCGGCGTTTTCCAGAGCAGGTGCGGTTTCACGTGATGGGTGAGGGTTTCACCTGGGAAACCCAGGATCGCCAGCGCGACATTGCTGCGGCCGAAGCGGCCTGGGCGGTATCCAGGGAGCTGCTGAACGACCCGGAGATTGGCCTGGTAGTACTCGACGAGTTGAACATCGCCCTCAAGCACGGCTACCTGGATCTGGATCAGGTGCTCAGTGACCTGCAGGCCCGTCCCCCCATGCAGCACGTGGTGGTAACCGGCCGCGGCGCCAAGCCGGAGATGATCGAGCTGGCGGATACCGTCACTGAAATGGGCATGATCAAGCATGCGTTCCAGGCCGGTATCAAGGCGCAGAAAGGTGTTGAGCTGTGAGTGTGAATTCATGACCGATGTTCGTCATTGCCCGGCGGTATTGATCGCCGCGCCGGCTTCCGGCCAGGGCAAGACCACCGTGACCGCGGCATTGGCCCGTTTGCACCGCAACCAGGGGCGCAAGGTACGGGTATTCAAGTGCGGTCCGGATTTTCTCGATCCAATGATTCTTGAGCGAGCCAGCGGTGCTCCGGTGTACCAGCTGGACATGTGGATGGTCGGGGAGCAAGAAAGCCGCCGCTTGCTTTGGGAGGCTGCGGGCGAAGCGGACCTGATTCTGATCGAGGGGGTCATGGGGCTGTTCGACGGCACGCCCTCCAGCGCGGATCTGGCACGGCATTTCGGAGTCCCGGTGCTGGGGGTGATCGATGGCACCGCCATGGCCCAGACCTTTGGTGCGCTGGCCCTGGGACTGGCCCGCTATCAGCCGGACCTGCCGTTCGCTGGGGTGCTGGCCAACCGGGTAGGCACCTTGCGTCACGCGCAGTTGCTTGAAGGCAGCCTCACCGAGGGACTGCGCTGGTATGGAGCCTTGTCCCGGGAGACTGACATCGAGCTGCCCAGCCGCCATTTGGGGCTGGTGCAGGCCAGCGAACTGAATGATCTGGACCTGCGTCTTGATGCCGCCGCTGCAGCCCTGGCCAGCAGTTGCCAAGTGGCACTGCCGCCGGCAGTGAGCTTTGCCGCACCCACGCCGGAGCCCTGCGAGCCTTTGCTGGCGGGTGTGCGAATCGCCGTAGCGCGGGATGAGGCGTTTGCCTTTACCTATGGCGCCAACCTGGATCTGTTGCGGGCCATGGGCGCGCAGTTGAGCTTCTTCTCGCCGATTCATGACACCGAGTTGCCGGAGGCGGACAGTTTGTACCTGCCCGGTGGCTACCCCGAATTGCACCATCAGGCACTGGCGCAAAACACCGCGATGCTGGGCGCTATTCGTGCTCACCATGGTGCGGGCAAGCCGTTGCTCGCGGAGTGTGGTGGCATGCTGTATTTGCTGGACTCCCTGACCGACGTCGAAGGGCTGCGTGCCAATCTCTTGGGGTTGCTGCCCGGCGATGCCGTGATGCAAAAACGCCTGGCGGCCCTGGCCTTGCAAGCGGTGGAGTTGCCGGAGGGCAGCTTGCGTGGCCACACCTATCATCATTCCCTGACCAGCACGCAACTCGAGCCGATTGCCCGTGGCATCAGTCCCAATGGTGGTCGTGGTGCGGAAGCGGTGTATCGCGATGGGCGGATGACTGCCTCCTATGTGCACTTTTACTTTCCGTCCAATCCGGCGGCGGTGGCGGCGTTGTTCGTGCCGGCTTCTGCAGAGGGCGTGGCAGGTGAGTGAGCAGGGGTTTTCTGCGGCGGAGCGTGAGGCGGTTTATCGCGCCATTGCCGAACGCCGGGACATGCGTCACTTCGCCGGTGGCAGTGTCGCGCCCGAGCTGCTGCAGCGTTTGCTGGAAGCGGCGCATCAGGCGCCCAGTGTCGGGTTGATGCAACCCTGGCGCTTTATCCGTATCAGCGATCGACCACTGCGTGGACGAATCCAGCAGTTGGTGGAGGAGGAGCGGGTGCGCACTGCCGAGGCGTTGGGGGAGCGTTCCGACGAGTTCATGAAGCTCAAGGTCGAAGGCATCAATGACTGTGCCGAGGTGCTGGTGGCGGCGTTGATGGATGGGCGCGAGCGGCATGTCTTTGGACGGCGGACCCTGCCGGAAATGGACCTGGCCTCGCTGTCCTGTGCCATTCAGAACCTTTGGCTGGCGGCCCGCAGCGAAGGCCTGGGCATGGGCTGGGTTTCGCTGTTCGAGCCCCAGGCCCTGGCCGACCTGCTGGGATTACCCGCCGGCGCCAAACCCTTGGCCGTGTTGTGCCTGGGACCGGTTACCGAGTTCTATCCGGCGCCGATGCTGGCGCTGCAGGGCTGGGCGCAACCCCGGCCATTGAGTGAGTTGCTGTATGAGAATTACTGGGGAGTGAGTCAATGAGTGTGGCGTTGCTGAGTGTCGCCGGGGTGGCGCTGGATGCGCTGCTGGGCGAACCCAAGCGCTGGCATCCGCTGGTGGCCTTTGGCCGTGTGGCGGATCGTATCGAGCAACGTTTCAACGCCGCCGGCCGAGGCTGGCGCAGCCATGGGGTCACGGCTTGGGTACTGGCGGTGCTGCCCTTGACCCTGTTGGCCACGGCCCTGTCCTGGCTGCCCTACATCGGTTGGCTGGTGGAGATCGTTGCACTGTATTGCGCCCTGGGTCTTCGCAGCCTCGGCGAGCACGTCGAGCCGGTGGCTCAGGCTTTGCGCAGTGACGACCTGGATGAAGCCCGGCATCGGGTCGGCTTTCTGGTGAGCCGTGAGACTCGTGAGCTGGACGCCACCGAAGTGGCGCGGGCAGCCACTGAATCGGTGCTGGAAAACGGCAGCGATGCCGTGTTCGCCGCCTTGTTCTGGTTCGCCGTGGCCGGTGCGCCAGGGGTGGTGCTCTATCGTCTGAGCAACACTCTGGATGCGATGTGGGGTTATCGCAACGAGCGTTTTGAGCGTTTCGGCTGGGCGGCGGCGCGAATCGACGACCTGCTCAATTACATTCCTGCACGGCTGGTGGCCCTGACCTATGCCTTGCTGGGCAAGACCCGCCTGGCGCTCACATGCTGGTGGCGCCAGGGCCCGACCTGGGACAGTCCCAATGCCGGCCCGGTGATGGCGGCTGGAGCGGGTGCCCTGGGGGTCGAGTTGGGCGGCGCAGCGATTTATCACGGTGAGTTGCACCAGCGCCCGCAACTGGGCGAAGGCGAGCCGGCGAGTGCCGACTCCATCGATCGCGGCTGGCAGTTGGTGCAGCGAGGTGTCTGGCTGTGGTTGTTGTTTCTGTGCCTGGGGGCTGAATTCTATGCTTGAGCACGGTGGAAGGTTGCGCAAGGCGGCCCAGGAACACGGAATCGCCGAAGAGGCCTGGCTGGATCTGTCCAGCGGATTGGCGCCCTGGCCATTTCCTCTGCCGCCCATTCCCCTGCGTGCCTGGGCGCGCCTGCCAGAAACCGATGATGGCCTGGAGCAAGCGGCCTGCGCCTACTACGGCGCGAGTGAGGTGTTGCCGGTGGCCGGTTCCCAGGCGGCGATCCAACTGCTGCCGCGGCTGCGGCGGGCGGGCAAGGTTGGGGTCCTGTCGCCCTGTTATGCCGAGCACGCCGAGGCCTGGCGGCGCAGTGGCTATCGGGTGCGTGAGGTACTGGAGCAGGAAGTGGATTTCTTTCTCGACAGCCTCGATGTGCTGGTGGTGGTCAACCCCAACAACCCCACCGGTTTGAGCCTGACGCCGGAGCGCCTGCTGGATTGGCACGCCCGCTTGGCCCAGCGCGGTGGCTGGTTGGTGGTGGATGAAGCCTTCATGGATAACACCCCGCAACTGAGCCTGGCCCGGCATGCCCATCAGGTGGGGCTGATTGTCCTGCGTTCATTCGGCAAGTTCTTCGGGCTGGCCGGAGTACGCCTGGGCTTTGTCCTGGCCGAGCGCCGGTTGCTCAGGCTGTTGGCGGAGCAGGTTGGCCCCTGGGCGGTCAGCGGGCCTACCCGGGTGCTGGGGCAGGCCTGTCTGCGGGATGTCGAGGGCCATGCCCGGCAACGTCTGCGCAGTGAGGCGGCCAGTGAGCGTCTGAGTGAAGTCCTGGAGCAGCATGGCTTCAAGCCCCAAGGCGGCTGTGCGCTGTTCCAATGGCTGATCACCGCCGAGGCCGAGCGGCTTTATCAATTCATGGCGCGGCGCGGCATTCTCCTGCGGCTGTTTGCCCACAACAGCAGTCTGCGCTTCGGCCTGCCCGCCGACGATGCCGATTGGGCGCGCCTGGAACAGGCGCTGCAGGCTTATCGCAAGGACTATCCATGAGCACGCTGATGGTACAGGGCACCACCTCGGATGCCGGTAAGAGCACGTTAGTGACCGCCCTGTGTCGCTGGCTGTTGCGCCGGGGCGTCAGCGTGGTGCCGTTCAAACCGCAGAACATGGCGCTCAACAGTGCGGTGACCGCCGATGGTGGTGAGATCGGACGGGCCCAGGCGGTCCAGGCCCAGGCGGCCAATCTGGCGCCCCACACCGATATGAACCCGGTGCTGCTCAAGCCCAACAGCGACACCGGTTCCCAGGTGATCATTCACGGCCGGGCCGTCACCACCATGAATGCCGTGGCCTATCACGACTACAAGGCCATCGCCATGCAGGCGGTTCTGGCTTCCCATGAGCGTCTGCGAGGCGCTTATGAGGTGGTGATGGTGGAGGGGGCCGGCTCTCCGGCCGAGATCAATCTGCGGGCTGGCGATATCGCCAACATGGGGTTTGCCGAAGCGGTGGACTGTCCGGTGCTGCTGATTGCCGATATCAATCGTGGTGGGGTGTTCGCCCATCTGGTGGGAACTCTGGAGCTGCTTTCGCCCAGCGAGCAGGCGCGGGTCAAGGGCTTCATCATCAATCGTTTTCGCGGTGACCTGGCGCTCTTGCAGCCTGGGCTGGACTGGCTGGAGGCGCGTACCGGCAAGCCGGTGATCGGCGTGCTGCCCTATGTCATGGACCTGCATCTGGAGGCGGAGGACGGCATCGACCAGCGCCAGGCCGGCAAGGTCGATCAAGTGCTGAAGGTGGTGGTGCCGGTGCTGCCGCGCATCAGCAATCACACGGATTTCGATCCGTTGCGTCTGCATCCTCAGGTGGACTTGCAGTTCATCGGCCCAGGGCAGGTGATTCCCGCCGCGGACCTGATCATTCTTCCCGGCTCGAAAAGCGTACGCGGCGATCTGGCCTATCTGCGAGCCAACGGCTGGGACCGGGCCATCGCCCGGCACCTGCGTTATGGCGGCAAGCTGCTGGGGATCTGCGGTGGACTGCAGATGCTTGGCAAGCAGTTGCACGACCCACTGGGTTTGGAGGGCGCGGCGGGCTCCAGCCCGGGCCTGGGCTTGCTGGATTTTGAGACCGTGCTCGAAGCAGAGAAGCAGCTGCGTAACGTCAGCGGCTGCTTGACCCTGGAGACTGCGCCGGTCAGTGGCTATGAAATTCACGCCGGCGTCACTCGCGGCCCGGCCCTGGAGCAGCCTGCGGTGCAGTTGGAGGACGATCGCAGTGATGGCGCTTGCAGCGTCGATGGGCAGATCCTCGGCACCTATCTGCATGGTCTGTTCGAGGCTCCGACAGCCTGTGGTGCACTGTTGCGTTGGGCGGGTCTGCAGGATGTGCAGGAGGTGGATTACCACGCCTTGCGCGAACGCGATATCGAGCGTCTGGCGGACCTGGTGGAGCATCATCTGGATACCGCCGCACTGCTCAAACTCTGTGGCCTGTAGCGCCACGGTGGACTTACTTTTCAAAGGTGCTCAAGCATGCTGCAACTGATTCTCGGCGGTGCCCGCTCCGGCAAGAGTCGCCTGGCGGAAAAACTGGCCACTGACAGCGCCCTTGAGGTGATCTACATCGCCACCAGCCAGCCCCTGGATGGCGAGATGAATCAACGTATTGCCCATCATCGTGAGCGCCGCCCGTCCCAATGGAGATTGATCGAAGAGCCGCTGGAGCTGGCCCGGGTGCTGCAGCAGGCCGCTGGCACCGGGCGTTGCCTGCTGGTGGATTGCCTGACCCTGTGGTTGACCAATCTGCTGATGCTCGAGGACGAGCAGCGCTTGGCCATCGAACGTGAGGCCTTGTTGCAGTGTGTGGCGACGCTGCCGGGGGAGATCATTTTTGTCAGCAACGAAACTGGAATGGGTGTCGTGCCCCTGGGCGAATTGACTCGCCGCTACGTGGATGAAGCCGGTTGGCTGCATCAAGCCCTGGCCGAACGTTGTCAGCGTGTGGTGCTGACGGTGGCCGGTCTGCCCCTGACTTTGAAAGGAACTGCGTTATGAGTAACTCCTGGTGGCTGAACCCGTGTAAGGCGGTCGATGCCCGGATGGTCGAGCAAGCCCTGGAGCGTCAGCAGCAATTGACCAAGCCGGCCGGGTCCCTTGGTCAACTGGAGCCCTTGGCGGTGCGTCTGGCCAGTTTGCAAGGACAGCTCAAGCCATGCCTTGAGCGGTTGTGGATTTCGATTTTCGCCGGGGATCACGGGGTGGTCGCCGAGGGCGTATCCGCCTACCCACAGGAAGTGACAGGGCAGATGCTGCTGAACTTTGTCAGCGGCGGTGCAGCGATCAGCGTGCTGGCACGGCAACTGGGTGCGCAACTGGAGGTGGTGGACCTGGGGACAGTGGCCTTCGGATTGAGCCTGCCGGGTGTGCGCCACCTTAATCTCGGTGCCGGTACGCAGAACTTTGTCCAGGGGCCGGCCATGACCCCGGCTCAGGGTGAGCTGGCCCTGCAAGCGGGCCGTGACAGTGCGTTGCGCGCCCGTGCCGAGGGTGCCCAACTGTTTATCGGCGGTGAAATGGGCATTGGCAACACCACTGCAGCCAGTGCCATTGCCTGTGCGTTGCTGGACATTCCGGTGGCGCAGTTGGCCGGGCCGGGGACGGGTTTGAATGCCGAAGGGGTCAACCACAAGGCTCAGGTCATCGAGCGGGCCTTGGCCCTGCATGCAAGGTCCCGCGACGATGCCTTGCAGACGCTGTTCAATCTCGGTGGTTTTGAAGTGGCTGCGTTGGTAGGGGCCTATCTGGCCTGCGCTCAGGAAGGAATCGCAGTGCTGGTTGATGGGTTTATCTGCAGTGTCGCGGCGCTGGTGGCGGTGCGCCTGAATCCGGCGTGCCGTCCATGGCTGCTGTTTGCGCATCAAGGAGCCGAGCCGGGACACCGGCATGTGCTGAGTGCTCTGCAAGCCGACCCGTTGCTGGACCTGGGCTTGCGCCTGGGGGAGGGCAGCGGTGCTGCGCTGGCGGTGCCGTTACTGCGCCTGGCCTGTGATCTGCACGGGCAGATGGCGACCTTCGCCGAGGCGGCCGTGGCGGACCGGCCGGCATGACCCTGCATCTGGACCTGTTGCGCCACGGTGAAACCGAGCTGGGCGGTGGTTTGCGTGGCAGTCTGGACGACGCCCTGACAGCGCGGGGCTGGCAACAGATGCGTGATGGGGTTCAGGGGCGCGGGGGTTGGGATCTGATCGTCAGTTCACCCTTGCAGCGGTGCTCGCGTTTTGCCGAGCAACTGGCTGCGCAGTTGCAGTTGCCCCTGCTTCTGCAGCCTGATGTACAGGAACTGCATTTTGGCGCTTGGGAGGGGCAGAGCGCAGCGGCGCTGATGGAAACCAATGCCGATGATCTGGGCCTATTTTGGTCCGACCCCTATAGCTTTACTCCGCCCCAGGGGGAACCCGTGGTGGACTTTTCCCGACGGGTGCTGGGTGCGATCGAGGGCTTGCAGCGCGATTGTGCCGGGCAGCGGGTGCTGTTGATCAGCCATGGCGGGGTGATGCGCCTGTTGCTGGCCCGGGCACGTGGGCTGCCCCGAGAGCAGTTGCTGAATGTGGAAGTCGGTCACGGTGCGTTGTTCAGCTTGAAAGTTGCCTCCACGGGGCAATTGAGCGAGGAGGGCTGAGATGCTGCCGTTCTGGATTGCCCTGCAGTTTCTCAGCAGCCTGCCCATTCGCCTGCCGGGTATGCCCCAGCCTGAAGAAATGGGACGCTCATTGCTGTTCTATCCCTTGGTGGGTCTGTTGTTCGGTGTGCTGTTGTGGCTGCTGGACGCCGTGCTCGCTGGCACCCCTTTGCTGGTACACGCGGCGTTGCTGCTGAGCGCTTGGGTCTTGCTCAGTGGGGGATTGCACCTGGATGGACTGGCAGACAGTGCCGATGCCTGGCTGGGGGGCTTCGGTGATCGAGAGCGCACCCTGAGCATCATGAAGGACCCCCGAAGCGGGCCCATCGCGGTGGTGACGCTGTTGCTCGTGCTGTTGCTCAAGTTCGCCGCGCTGGTAGCGTTGATCGAGCAGCAGCAGGGCTTTGCCTTGTTGCTGGCGCCACTGATTGGGCGTGCCTCATTGCTGGGGTTGTTCCTCTCCACGCCATATGTGCGTGCGGGTGGCCTGGGGCAGGCCCTGGCCGATCATCTGCCGCCACTGGCAGGGCGGCAGGTGCTGGGCTTGAGTGTGCTGGTCTGTTTGCTGCTGGGTGGCTACAGCGGGCTTTGGGCCGTGCTGCTGGCGGTGGTGCTGTTCTTCTGGTTGCGTCAGTTGATGATCCGGCGCCTGGGCGGCACTACCGGCGATACAGCGGGGGCTCTGTTGGAGTTGCTGGAAACGGCTGTACTGCTGGCGCTGGTGGTTCTTTGAGCAAGGCCTGCAGTGGCTGTTTTTTTCTGAAATTTCTTGCCTTGGATTAGTCGCGGGTATATACACGCATCATGCTTCCCTCTCAGTGTTTGTGCACCAACCTGCGTCGTGCCGCTCGTGGCGTCAGCAGGTATTACGACGGCGCCCTCGACGGCTTCGGGATCAATGTTGCCCAGTATTCTTTGCTGAACAACCTGCTGCGCCTCGATCAGCCGAGCATTTCCAGCCTGGCGGATGCCATGGGCCTGGACCGCAGTACGCTGGGGCGTAATGTGCGGGTGCTGGAGGCTGCGGGTCTGGTCCGGTTGATGGAAGGTGACGACCAGCGCAACCGTCTGGTGCAACTGACCGATGCCGGACATGAGCGCTTGGTGGCGGCCTTGCCGGCCTGGGAGGCAGCCCAGCAGCGGCTGATCGATCGGCTTGGGGTGGAGAAGCGTGAAACCTTGTTGGCCTTGCTGAACGAACTCGCCTGACGGTGCTTCGTTCGAATATAAGCGGGTATATACCCGTACTTGGAGAATAAAAATGTCATCGATGTGGCGCACCAGCGGCTGGGTACTTCTCGGCAGCGCATTGATCCTGGCGCTGTCGCTGGGGGTTCGGCATGGTTTCGGCCTGTTTCTGCCGCCCATGAGTGCAAAGTTCGGCTGGGGGCGTGAAGTATTCGCCTTTGCCATTGCCTTGCAGAACCTGATCTGGGGCCTGGCGCAGCCCTTTACCGGAGCCCTGGCCGACCGTTTTGGCGCCGCCAGGGTGGTGTTGATCGGTGGCGTGCTGTATGCCGTGGGACTGGTGTTCATGGGGCTGTCTGATTCGGCCCTGACGCTGTCCTTGAGTGCGGGGTTGCTGATTGGCATTGGATTGTCGGGCACCTCCTTCTCGGTGATTCTCGGTGTTGTCGGCCGGGCAGTACCGCCGGAGAAGCGCAGCATGGGCATGGGGATCGCCAGTGCCGCTGGCTCTTTCGGTCAGTTCGCCATGCTGCCGGGGACCCTGGGCCTGATTGGCTGGCTGGGTTGGTCGATGGCGCTGCTGGTACTGGGATTGCTGGTAGCACTGATTGTGCCGCTGGTGAGCATGCTCAAGGACAAGCCCCTACCGGTGCTGGGGCATGAGCAGAGCCTGTCCGAGGCATTGCGTGAGGCCTGTTCTCATTCGGGGTTCTGGCTGCTGGCGTTCGGCTTTTTCGTCTGTGGCTTCCAGGTGGTGTTCATTGGTGTGCATCTGCCGGCCTATCTGGTGGATCAACACCTGCCGGCCACTGTCGGCACAACGGTTCTGGCCCTGATCGGCCTGTTCAATATCTTCGGTACCTATACCGCCGGCTGGCTGGGAGGGCGGATGTCCAAGCCACGCCTGCTTACCGGCCTGTATTTGTTGAGGGCGGTGGTGATTGGTCTGTTCCTGTGGTTGCCCGTGACGCAGGCCAGCGCCTACCTGTTCGGCATGGCCATGGGCTTTCTCTGGTTGTCCACCGTGCCTTTGACCAATGGCACAGTGGCTACCTTGTTCGGGGTCAGGAACTTGTCCATGCTCGGCGGTATTGTGTTCCTGTTCCACCAGTTGGGGTCCTTCCTCGGCGGTTGGCTGGGAGGAGTGGTGTATGACCGTACCGGGAGTTACGACTTGATCTGGCAGGTGGCGATTCTTCTCAGTTTGCTGGCTGCGGCGCTCAACTGGCCGGTGCGTGAGCGTCCGGTGGCGCGCTTGCAGGCAAGTGCGGCATGAGCTCATGGCTGGGTTGGGCGGCCGGCCTGGGAGTTGGCATCCTGTTGTTGCTGCTGGCCTGGTGGGGCTGGCACCGCAGCGGGCTGGCGCTGATGCAGTTGGGCATGGGTGCTTGCTAGGCGGGCGAGGGGGCGAGTAACGTCGTTGCCTGACCACTATTCAAGGACACTGGACATGGCTAAGGGCTGGTTTGTTGTTCCGGCATTACTCGCAACCTTCGCAGGCTCGGCTTGGGCTGCAGACTGCCCGGCGTTGTTGCAGGGCTCTGTCCCCAAGTTGCATGCCAAGGAATCCATCGATCTGTGCCAGCGCTTTGCCGGCAAGCCGCTAGTGGTGGTCAATACCGCGAGTTTCTGCGGGTTCGCCCCTCAGTTCAAAGGCCTTGAGGCGCTGTATCAGCGTTACAAGGATCAGGGGTTGGAAGTGGTGGGCGTGCCGTCCAATGATTTCAAGCAGGAGTCCAAGGATGGCGCTGAAACCGCCAAGGTCTGTTACGTCAATTACGGCGTGACGTTCACCATGACCGAGCCGCAGAAGGTTCGAGGGACGGATGCAGTGCATCTGTTCAAGGTACTGGCGCAGCAGAGCAATGCGCCGAAGTGGAATTTCTACAAGTACGTGGTGGATCGCCAGGGCAATGTGATTGCCAGCTTTTCCAGTCTGACCAAGCCGGATAACCCGGAATTCATCGAGGCGGTGGAGAAGGCTTTGGCGTCGAAGTCCTGATTCCGCATTCATCGGCCAATAAAAAACCCGCAGAGGCGGGTTTTTTATTGGCTTGAAACTGCGTGCCCCAGAGTTCGTTAGAACTTGTAGGTAGCGCCCAGGCCGTAGCCCCATGCGCTGTTCTGGTAGGTCGCGCTGTAGGCATTGCCTTTGCCAGTTCTGTTAACGTTGACGTCCTCTTCCTTCAGGTACGAAACCGCCAGGTCGAGAGTCAGGTCTTCAGTCGGGCTGTAGCCAGCACCAAAGCTGATCGCCTTACGGTCACCGGTAGGGATACGTACGGAGCGATCCGTGTTGTTGGTTGGCGCCTGGTCAACCGAGAGGCCGCTGCGCAGGACCCACTCTTTGTTGACCTTGTAGGAAACACCTACAGCCGAGGCCCAGGTGTCGTGCCAGTTCTGTGGTTCGGTGATGGTGCCGATCGGGCCCCTAGAGCCGCCGAGCAGAGCAGGAACGCCTTCGTTGTTCACGGTGATGTCTTTCAGGCGGCTCCAGCGAGTCCAGGTGCTACCTGCATAGACAGTCCACTGGTCATCCAGTTTCTGGGTGACCGAGAAGTCGACGACTTCCGGGGTGGTGATATCCAGCGAGGCATCGTAACGGCCGCCATTGAAAGGACCGAAGCCAGGGCCGGCAATGTTGGTGTGGCCTTCGAGCTTGTACTTGACCTTCGAGTGGTAAGTCAGACCCAGACGAGTGGTGTCGGTAGGCTGAACGATAATGCCGACGTTGTAACCGATGGCGGTATCGTCTCCCTTGATCTTCACGCTGCCGTCATTGCGGCCGAAGAGTGCAGGGTTTGGAAATGGCGTAGCAGAAGTCAGTTCACCGCTCAGGCGGTTGATGGTCGGGCCAAAGCCAATCGACACCATGTCATTGAAGGCGTAGCTGACGGTCGGTTGCAGAGTCACGACCTTGACTACGCTCTTGTCACCGTAATAACGGCTGGCAGAGCTGGACTCATAGTTGGTAACGAGGCCGAAAGGTGCATAGGCCCCCAGACCCAATGCCCAGCCGTTACCCAGTTGTTTGACGAAGAACCCCATGGGAACGCTGGTGAACGGAACCATGTCGCCGTCGCTGGTGCCGCCGGGTGGGCCGCCCTTGACGTTTTTCAGGTTGGTCTTGGCATCGATTGCCGCTGCGCCGACAGTAACTTGATCGCGTTTCAGCAGGGACATACCGGCAGGGTTGCCATAAACAGTGCTTGCATCTTCGGCAGAAGAAGAACGACCCGCGAAACCGGTCCCCATGCCACTGATGCTTTGTTCGTTAAGAGCAAAGCCGCTGGCGAAGAGTTGGGTTGAGGCAAGTGCAACCGCGAGACTTATGGTGGATTTGAGCATTACTTTTTTCATTATTAGAACTCCTGATGATCACCGAGGCGAAAATTACCAACATTTTGGTCTGGGCGCTATAGGCTGTAACAGTTGATTTAGAGCGGTTTTGTAGGACAATCCGACCAAGATTTGGGTTTTTCTCCGACTTTGTAATGGTCGTTGTCAGCAGGCGACCTGGCTCAGCGGTGAAACACAGGTTTGCCAAGCGCAGGCGAAATCTCTCAAACGTCCTTGTGGTTGAAAGGTCTTCCTCCATATACGAGCCATGCCGAGCAGATCGTCGGCAGCGGGGAGCGGGGTGTGTTGTTGCTCCACCAGCAACCAGGCGATTGCGGTGGCGTAACGCAGGTTGACGGTCAATTCGAGGTGCGGGCCACTGAGGAAAGCGTGCTGGCTGGCCAGTCCGCGAACCAGGCTGGCCCGCTCCGGGTCCAGCGCCAGGTAGTGATCCCAGAGGTCCTGGTGGCGCAGTTCGGTGATGCGATACAGGCCGTGGCCGCGGCGATCGTGCAGGGCCGAGCCCAGCGCCGACTGGCTGGCAGCAATGCCCAGCAACAAGGTTTCAGCGGTTTTGCTATGACTGCCCAGATACATCAGGGTCGGGCGTATGACATAGCGGCACAACTCGCTGGCGGCGATACCCATAATGCCCTCGAAGAGTGAAAGTGACCGGCTAAACCTGAAGGAGCTTGGCAGCGATAAAAGGATCAGGTTTGCCGGAAGCGGCTCAGGCCGCCTGAGTTGAAGTGTAGTGTCATATCTATGCTGTAAAGGACTGTTTTTAAAATATTTCCGTTCTCTTGTTATAAGCCTTATATCCATTGGTACTTTGGATGAAGTGGCAAATGGGCAAATAACAGGCAATAAAAAGCCCCGCTATCAAGCGAGGCTTTTGAGGTTTTAGCGCTCTGGTGTATCAGGCCACCAGGGCCTGACGAGTACGTTCGATCACTGCCTGCAGCGGTTCAGCGCTGGAATACTGATCGGGGTACAGACGTTCGCTGTGACGTGCGATGCCGTGTTCGTTGACCAGGGTGAAACTGAAGCAGCCTTTGCGAGCGGCCATGATCAGGCAGTTCAAGGGTGCAAAAGCGTGGGTGAGGGTGCGAATGGCATCCTGAGTCTGGATTTGAGTAGACATAATTATTAGGTGTTCCTACAAATGACACGGTTAAGAACCGTGCAACGTTAAAACGTTCCAGTAACGTCGACCACCATTGGTCAAACGAAGAACCTGACTGGAACAAAGCAGCCAGTTGCAGCGCTTTAATAAGGTTGCGCTAGGGCTGGCAGGTAGGTACTTAGGAGGGCAGGCAACACAGCAGGGGCAAAGGTTCTGGGCCCAGGGTGGAGATCCTGATCAATTTGCAGGTTGGTTCGGTCAGAGTAAATGGCTCGGGCATTGCCTTTGATTTCGTTTCAAGGGCGATGTCAGTATGAGTTTTACCTGGAAACCAGCGAGGTGGTCGGTCCTTGGTATTCGACAATGTTCTCTCAATTGGAGAGGGTGTCGGCGGGACTTGTTCGACCAGAATTGACTTTCAGCTTGGTACTAACGGCGAGGATTCTATTGAGTTGAAGCGAGGAATGCAAGTGTGCTAGGAAAAATGTTTGGTGAGTGGCGAAACTGCTCCATGACTACTGTGTAACCGTTGTCTTTGTGGCGTGTACGAAAACGGTGCGTTACTGGCGTTAATTTTCGCCCGGTTGTGCACACTTGTCGCGCAGCGTGTCACCCTGTTGTCACCTTCCCCAAGGCTTGCCCTATAGCCTGTCTCGAGAATTTAAGTCAATGATAAACATCGTATTTTTTTACTGGTGAAAAAATCGTCAGTTTGACTGCAGGGCCCGTCTCATGGGGCTTTGGGAGGGTTGTGGAGGGGTTGTCCACTGACTTATCCACAGCTTCTGTGGATTGTCCCAAGCGCTTGCTCTAGGACGGGCGTGCTGGCTCTTTTGGACTTTACCCGAGCGAAAAAAGGAGTAGAGTGGCGCGCCTTCCGATCTGCCCCACAGTGCTTTATGAAGTTTCGCTCAGTATCACCTTCTGTTACCGCCCCTCCTGACAGTGTTACCGAACCCAAGCGCTTCTCCTTGCGTGTTGCTCTGTGGTTGCTGGACAGCCCGCGCCTGGGGCGCAACCCCAACGTCAAGCATTTTGCCGGACGTTTGCTCAAGCAGCCGGCCCGGGAAGGCGTGGTCGCGGCGCAAAGTCGCCTGGGTCAGTTGATGTGCCGCGAGTGTGGCAACGCTCGGGATCGGCGTATCGGTCACGACCTGTTGCGCCAGGCAGCCCGCGCCGGTGACCGTCGTGCTCAACTGGAACTGGGCCGTATCGAAGACTGAGCTGTCCAACGCTCGGTGGCTTGGTTAACCTTCATTCCTTATTTCGTTGACAGGAATTGTTATGGCTATGGACTTGACCAGCCTGCTGCTTGGCCTGGCGGGAGCGGCGTTGCCGTTACTGGTGCTGGCCTGGCAACTGCAGCGTCGCGCCAGTTCCAGCCAGTCCGAGCTATCCCTGCTGGAAGAGCGCCTGGCCACGGCCCAGATGGCCCAGGAAGGGCTCATGGCGCAGCTGGATGCCAGCCGCGATGAAGTCAGCGACCTGAGCCAGGCCAATGCACTGAAGCAAGCGGACCTGGCGGCCCTGCGTCGAGAGGTCGAGTTGCTGCAGATTGAGCGAGACAACGCCCGCGATGCTGCTCACGCCTGGAACCTGGAGCGTGCCGCCAAAGAGAACGAATTGCGGCGTCTGGACGCCCAGGCTGCTTCGTTACAGGCCGAACTTCGGGAGCAGCAGGAGAGCCACCAGCAGCGCCTTACCGATCTGCAAGGTTCCAGGGACGAACTTCGGGCCCAGTTCGCCGAGCTGGCGGGCAAGATTTTCGATGAGCGCGAACAGCGTTTCGCCGAGACCAGCCAGCAGCGGCTTGGGCAGTTGCTGGACCCGCTCAAGGAGCGCATCCAGTCGTTCGAAAAACGGGTCGAGGAGAGTTATCAGGCCGAGGCCCGCGAGCGCTTTTCCCTGGCCAAGGAGCTGGAGCGTTTGCAGCAACTGAACCTGCGCTTGAGTGATGAGGCCACCAACCTGACCCGTGCCCTCAAGGGGCAGAAGACCCAGGGCAATTGGGGTGAGCTGATTCTTGAGCGGGTACTGGAGCACGCCGGCCTGGAGAAGGGGCGCGAATACCAGACCCAGGTCAGCCTCAAAGGGCCGGACGGCGAGCGCTTCCAGCCCGATGTGCTGATCATGCTGCCGGGTGACAAGCAGGTGGTGGTGGATTCCAAGGTCAGCCTTACGGCCTACCAGCAGTATGTCGGTAGCGACGATCCGCAGATTGCCCAGGCGGCCCTGAAGCAGCATGTGCTGTCCTTGCGCAACCACGTCAAAGGCTTGGCCGGCAAGGATTACAAGCGCCTGGAAGGCTTGCACAGCCTCGACTTCGTGCTGCTGTTCGTACCCATCGAAGCGGCATTCTCGGCAGCCCTGCAAGCCGAGCCCAACCTGTTTCAGGAAGCGTTTGACCGACACATCGTCATTGTCAGCCCGACTACCTTGCTCGCTACTTTGCGGGTGATCGACAGCCTGTGGAAGCAGGAACGTCAGAGTCAGAATGCCCGGGAAATCGCCGAGCGCGCGGGCTGGCTCTATGACAAGTTCGTGCTGTTCATCCAGGATCTGGATGAAGTCGGCAACCGTCTGCAGCAACTGGACAAGGCTTATTCCGCCGCGCGCAACAAGCTCACCGAAGGTCGGGGCAATCTGGTCAGTCGCAGTGAGCAGCTCAAGTTGCTGGGGGCCAGGGCCAGCAAAAGCTTGCCGGCAGATTTGCTGGAACGGGCCATGACCGATGCCGAAGGGCGAGAGTTGGAGTTGCCGGAGTAGCCCGGCATTGGCTCAGCCCAGAGGTAGGTGACGACTCAACAGGGCACGCAAGGCTGCCGGTTTCACGGGCTTGGCCAGATAGTCCAATCCTGCCGCGTGCACTTGGGCGACCATTTCCGGGCGTCCGTCGGCACTGATCACCACTCCCGGCACCGGCTCACCCAACTGGGTGCGTAGCCAGGCCATGACCTGGGTGCCGGTTTCGCCATCGTCCAGGTGATAGTCCACTAGCGCCAATTGCGGGCGGATGCCTTCTTTGAGCAGCGCTGCGCACTCCTCGCGGTTGCGGGCGGTCCAGACCTGGCACCCCCAGCGCGTAAGCAGGCTGTTCATGCCGATCAGGATGCTGTCTTCGTTGTCCACACAGAGCACCTGCCCGCCGTTGAGGGACTGCCCATTGAGTTCGACCGCCTTGCCCGGCACGACGACGCTACTGCGGGCCAGGGGTACGTTGACACTGAATACACTGCCCTTGCCGGGCCAGGAGCGTACCTGCAACGGATGGCCGAGGACCCGGCACAGGCCGTCGGCGATTGCCAGGCCCAGTCCCAGGCCTTTTTCGGCGCGTGTCTGGTGGCTGTCCAGGCGCTTGAACTCTTCGAAGATCACCTGCTGCTTGTCCTGAGGAATACCCGGTCCTCGATCCCAGACTTCCAGGCTCAATGAGTCGCCCTGGCGACGCACTCCCAGCAGGACCGGGCCCTTGGCATAACGGAAGGCGTTGGTCAGGAAATTCTGCAGGACCCGCCGCAGTAACTTGATGTCACTGTCGATCCGTAGATGACTGCCACGCACCCGGAATTGCAGGCCCTGTTCCTGGGCCAGCGCCTTGAATTCCGCCCCCAGGGTGTCGAACAGCTCGTTGAGGGCAAAGGGTTTGCGATCGGGGGTGATCTTGCCGTTTTCCAGGCGCGAGATATCCAGCAGGTCGCTGATCAGATCTTCGGCAGAGCGCAGTGAGCTGTCCAGGTGCTGTACTAGCTGCTGGGCTTCGACAGAGAGTCCGTCGTCCTGGTGAGAAAGGGCGGCGGAGAACAGCCGCGCGGCGTTCAAGGGTTGCATCAGGTCGTGACTGACGGCCGCCAGAAAGCGCGTCTTGGACTGGTTGGCCGCTTCCGCCGTGCCCTTGGCTTCGGTCAGCGCAGCGTTGAGTTGCGACAGTTCATGGGTACGTTCGGCTACCCGTTGTTCCAGGCCTTCGTTGGCCTCTGTCAGGGCCTGCTCGGCCTCGCGGAACGGGGTGATGTCGGTGAAACTCATGACGAAGCCGCCGCCGGGCATCGGGTTGCCAATCAACTCGATGACCCGGCCATTGGGGAACAACCGCTCGGAGGTATGGGCCCGTCCCTGACGCATCCAGTGCAGGCGTCGGGCGACATGGACCTCCGCTTCGCCGGGGCCGCACAGGCCGCGCTCGGCATTGTGGCGGATGATGTCGGCAATCGGCCGGCCGACGCTGATCAGGCCTTCGGGGTAATTGAACAGCTCCAGATAACGACGGTTCCAGGCCACCAGCTTCAACGACTGGTCCACCACACTGATGCCCTGGGTGATGTTTTCGATTGCGCCCTGCAACAGCGCGCGGTTGAACTGCAGCACTTCGGAAGCTTCGTCAGCGATGCGTACCACGTCTTCGAGTTGCATCTCCCGACCTTCGATGGCGGCCTTGACCACGGCTCGGGTCGAGGAGGCGCCGAGGACACCGGCCAGCAGGCGTTCGGTGTGGGCGATCCATTCGCCGTCGGCGTTCTGGTTCGGGTTGAAGCCTTTGCCCTGACGATAGGCGAAGCGGATGAAGCTTTGGCGGGCGCGCTCTTCACCGACAAAGCGCGCGGCCAGTTTCAGCAGGTCGTCGATCTGCACTGACAGCATCGAACGTGAGCTGAGGCGACCGCTGATTTCCTGGCCGATAAAGCGCCCGGCCTGCCAGTGTTCGGAAACCCGGGTGCGTGACAGCACCGAGACCCAGGCGAACAGGGTGAAGTTGCCGGCCAGGGACAGCACCACGCCCTGGGTCAGCGGTGTGATCGGCAGGGACAGCGGATTGCCATGCAGCCAGGCCAGGCCAGGGAAGCTGCTCAGGGACCAACCCAGGCTGTGGGCAGCGATGGGCAGAACCAGGGTGTAAAACCAGATAAAGGTGCCGGCGGCGAGTCCGGCAAACACCCCTCGACGGTTGGCCTGTTTCCAGTACAGCGCGCCGAGCATGGCCGGCGCCAGTTGAGTCACGGCGGCGAACGCAATCTGGCCGATGGTGGCCAGACTGGCGGTGGAGCCCAGCAGGCGATAGCTGACATAGGCCAACAACAGGATGACCACGATGCTGACTCGGCGCACCGAAAGCATCCAGTGACGGAACACTTCAAAGGGGCGCTCGGCGTTTTTATGTCGCAGCAACCAGGGCAGCAACATGTCGTTGGAGACCATGGTCGACAGCGCCACGCTGGCCACGATCACCATGCCGGTGGCGGCCGAGGCGCCACCGATGAACGCCAGCAAGGCCAGGGCGGGATGAGCTTGGGCCAGAGGCAGGCTGATAACGAAGGAGTCCGGCAGTACGCTGCTGGGCAGGAGCATCTGTCCGGCCAGGGCGATGGGCACCACAAACAGTGCGGCCAGGGCCAGGTAGGCTGGAAATACCCATTTGGCCAGGCGCAGGTCCTGAGGCTCGATGTTTTCCACCACGGTGACGTGGAACTGTCGTGGCAGGCAGATGATTGCCATCATCGCCACCCCGGTTTGTACCACCATCGATGGCCAATTGATGGTTTCCTTCCAGTACTGCTCCAGGCGCGGCGCCAGCATGGCCTGGTTGAACAGGTCGTCGAAGCCGTCATACAGGCCGAAGGTCACGAAGGCGCCGACGGCGAGAAAGGCGAACAGCTTGACCAGGGATTCAAAGGCAATCGCCAGCACCATGCCCCGGTGGTGTTCGGTGGCGTCGAGGTTGCGGGTGCCGAAGACAATGGTGAACAACGCCAGGATCAGCGACACGATCAGCGCCGTGTCCTGGGCGCGAGTGCCCATGGCGTCGGCTCCGGCACCGATCAGCAGGTTGACTCCGAGCACGATGCCCTTGAGTTGCAGGGCGATGTAGGGCAGCACCCCCACCAGACAGATCAGGGCTACGACCACTGCCAGGGACTGGGACTTGCCGTATCGGGCGGCAATGAAGTCGGCAATGGAGGTGATGTTCTCCTGCTTGCTGATCATCACCATCTTCTGCAGGACCCAGGGGGCGAATACCAGCAGCAAGATGGGCCCCAGATAAATCGGCAAGAAGGCCCAGAGCTGTTCGGCGGCCTGGCCCACGGCGCCAAAGAAGGTCCAGCTGGTGCAATAGACGGCCAGCGACAGGCTGTACACCCAGGCCCGCACTCGCGGCGGAAGGGGCGCGCTGCGACGGTCGCCGTAGAAGGCGATGGCGAACATGATGGCCATATAGGCCAGGGCAACGGCGGCAATCAGCCCGCTGGACAACGACATGGAAACTCCGAAGCAAGGACACCGGGCACGTCAGCCCGGCCAGACAGTCTGGCACGATGTTGAGTTGACGTCAGTGTCGACCAAGGTATCAGCGCGGTCTGATGTCGCAGGGCCGGACGGTCGTTCGGGCGGGCTAGGGTTGCAGGGCGAGCTCGATCATTTCATGGAGTTCCGACACCGGTAGTGGCGTGGCGGAGAACAGGATGCGAAACACGGTCGGCGCGACGATCAGGTTCAGCAGGCGATCGATGTCCGGCAGGCGTTCTTCACTGTCCTGATAGCGTTCGAGGAGAGTCTGCAATTGAGCGCTGAGGATAGTCACGCAATAGCCTGGAGTCGCGCTGCATTGCACATCGCGCATCATGTTGCGTCCGGGCTCCGAACTCATTTCATCCAGATACTGCTCGGCCCAGGCCCGCAGGTCGCCCCGCAGGCTGCCGGTGTTGGCCGGTTCGCTGTCCGGACGCATGCGTGCCAGTGCAACATCGGCCAGCAGGGTCGACAGGTCGCCCCAGCGTCGGTAGATGGTCGAGGGGGTGACGCCGGCGCGAGTGGCGATCTGCGGCACGGTCAAGGACGAGCGGTCCTGCTCTTCAAGGAGCTGGCGGACTGCCGTATGGATGGATTCCTGAACCCTGGCGCTACGGCCGCCTGGGCGTAAAGCTTCTTTAATAGCCATGGGAACGAACCTTAACACAAAGAATTTGCTTTAAGCTCGGGGCGGTAGCACACTGCACAAAAGCAAAATATTAGCTTTAGTGGAGCGTGCTTATGTCCGGTGCTATCGACACCTGTGTGTCCAGCCGTCGCAGTTTGGTGTTTCTGGCCATTACCTTGCTCAGTTTTCTGGCGGCCTCCAGCGTGCCGACACCGCTCTATCACCTTTACCAGGAAACCCTGCATTTTTCTCCGGCGATGCTGACCCTGGTGTTCGGGGTCTATGCCCTGAGTCTGCTGGCCGCCCTGCTGACGGTGGGGTCTGTGTCGGACTACCTGGGGCGGCGGCCGGTGATCTTTGCCGCCTTGCTCCTCAATGTCCTGGCGATGCTGCTGTTTATCAATGAAAGCGGGGTGCAGTGGCTGATTGCTGCAAGGGTGATGCAGGGCTTTGCCACTGGCATGGCCACCAGCGTGCTCGGCGCCGCGTTGCTGGATACCGATCGCCAGCAAGGCCCATTGGTCAATAGTGTTGCGCCCCTTCTGGGCATGGCGTGCGGCGCCATGGGCGCCAGCTTGCTGGTGGAGTTCGCGCCGTTGCCGCTGCAGCTCAGTTACTGGTTGCTGTTAGGGGTGTTCGTGGTCCAGGCCCTGTATGTCTGGCGCTTGCCGGAAAGTGTCAGTCCGCAATCTGGTGCCTGGGCCTCATTACGGCCCACATTGCATGTACCGCCGCAAGCGCGGCGCGCGTTATGGCTGGCATTGCCGGTGGATGTGGCGGTATGGGCTGTGGGTGGCTTTTATCTGTCCTTGGCCCCATCCCTGGTGCGCGCCGCTACCGGGTCTACCTCGAACCTGATCGGCGGCGCTCTGGTGGCGGTGCTGACCCTCAGTGGTGCAGTCATGATCTTTTCTCTGCGCCAGCGACCGGCGGACAAGGTCCTGCGCCTGGGGGCCGGGTTGTTGGCGGTGGGGATGATGCTGATCCTCGGCGCAGTGCACAGTGCCAGCCTGATGCTGTTCTTCCTTGGCACCCTGGTGCTGGGCAGCGGTTTTGGCGCCGGATTTCTTGGCGCGCTGCGCAGCGTGGTGCCCCTGGCCTTGCCCCACGAGCGCGCGGGCCTGATGTCGGCGTTTTATGTGCTGAGTTATCTGGCGTTCTGTCTGCCGGCATTGCTGGCGGGCAACCTGACCCGCAGCTTCGGCCTGATTGCGACTACCGATGGCTATGGGGCCGTGCTGATCCTGCTATCCCTCGGCGCTCTTCTGGTACTGCTGCGTCGCCCGGTGCCGCCTTGTTGCACGGCACCTGGGAATTGAGCCTGTGGCCCATCCACTGAAAGAGCATCCTGGGTACTGATGATCGAGTTTGAAGGCAGCGCCTCGGACTTAATATCTATTCAGTAGATAACAGATAGAGAAATTACCCGTTATATAGATATTCGATTAGGTTCTACCATGGGCTCCACCTCATCAGAGGACAGGAGACACGTCATGCCATGCACCCACAGCGTCAAAGCCGGCCGCCGGCCCTTGAGTCATCTGCAACACCCCCGCGAAGCCATTCGCCAATTCACCCCCAACTGGTTCGCCGCCACCATGGGCACCGGGGTTCTGGCCCTGGCGCTGGCCCAGTGGCCGGCTCAGGTTCCAGGCCTGCATCAGGTGGCCGAAGGATTCTGGTGGCTGACCATTGCCCTGTTCGTGCTCTTCACGGTGATGTATGCCGCCCGTTGGGTGCTGTTCTTCGATGAGGCGCGGCGAATCTTTGGTCACTCAACGGTCTCGATGTTCTTCGGCACCATTCCCATGGGGTTGGCAACCATCATCAACGGCTTGCTGTTGTTCGGTGTTCCCCGCTGGGGTGAGGCGGTGGTGCACCTGGCGCAGGTGTTGTGGTGGCTGGACGTGGCCATGTCCCTGGCCTGTGGAGTGTTGATTCCCTACATGATGTTCACTCGTCAGGAGCACAGCATCGATCAGATGACCGCTGTCTGGCTGTTGCCTGTGGTGGCGGCCGAAGTGGCTGCGGCCAGCGGTGGCCTGCTGGCGCCGCATCTGCAGGATGCTCACGCGCAGTTGGTGATGCTCAGTACCAGCTACGTGTTGTGGGCCTTTTCACTGCCGGTGGCGTTCAGCATCCTGACCATCCTGCTGTTGCGCATGGCCCTGCATAAACTGCCCCATGAAAGCATGGCAGCCTCGAGCTGGTTGGCCCTGGGCCCGATCGGCACCGGTGCACTGGGCATGCTGGTGCTGGGGGGCGATGCACCGGCGATCTTTGCCGCCAATGGCCTGCCCGGCGTCGGTGAGATTGCTGCCGGCCTGGGGCTGGTGGCGGGGCTGACGCTGTGGGGGTTTGGTTTGTGGTGGATGTTGATGGCGGTGTTGATCACCCGACGCTACCTGCGTGAAGGCATCCCCTTCAACCTCGGCTGGTGGGGGTTCACCTTCCCGCTGGGGGTGTATTCGCTGGCCACCTTGAAGTTGGGTAGCACTTTGCTCCTGGGATTCTTCAACGTATTCGGCGCGGTATTGGTAGCGGCCCTGGCGTTGATGTGGCTGATCGTGGCCAGGCGCACGGTCCAGGGGGCCTATAAAGGCGAGCTGTTTGTTTCGCCATGCATTGCGGGCTTACGGAAATAATCGCCAAAGATAGGTAAGGTTGTGGCCTGGATCGATATTCGACATTCCAATAACAGTATCCACGCCACTCAGGGACATGGAAGATGAGTCACCCTTCGCAGTTCACCTTGCTCCGCAAGCGGCGGTTCCTGCCGTTCTTCATCACGCAATCCCTTGGCGCCTTCAACGACAACATCTTCAAGCAGTCGTTGATCCTGGCCATTCTCTACAAGCTGAGCATCGAAGGTGATCGCTCGATCTGGGTCAACCTTTGTGCCTTGCTGTTCATCCTGCCGTTCTTTCTGTTCTCGGCCCTGGCCGGGCAGTTCGGTGAGAAGTTTGCCAAGGATGCTCTGATTCGCCTGATCAAGCTGGGGGAGATCGCGATCATGACCGTGGGGGCTGTGGGGTTCGTCTTCGACCATCTCTGGCTGATGCTGGTGGCGCTATTTGCCATGGGCACCCATTCGGCGCTGTTTGGCCCGGTGAAATATTCAATCCTGCCCCAGGCTTTGCGTGAAGAGGAGCTGGTGGGTGGCAATGGCCTGGTGGAAATGGGGACTTTCCTGGCAATCCTGGCAGGGACCATCGGCGCCGGGATCATGATGTCCTCGGCTCATTACGCCCCCATCGTCTCGTTCGCCATCATTGGCGTCGCGGTGTTGGGGTACCTGGCGAGTCGGGCCATTCCACGGGCTGCTGCTGCAACCCCCGATATGCGCCTGAACTGGAACATCTTCAGTCAGTCCTGGGCCACCTTGCGTCTAGGCTTGGGGCAGACACCGGCGGTGTCGCGGTCGATTGTCGGCAACTCCTGGTTCTGGTTTGTCGGGGCGATCTACCTGACTCAGATTCCTGCCTATGCCAAGGAATGGATGCACGGTGACGAGACGGTGGTGACCCTGATTCTCACCATATTCTCGGTGGGTATCGCGGTGGGCTCGATGCTGTGCGAGAAGCTTTCGGGGCGCAAGGTAGAGATCGGCCTGGTGCCGTTCGGCTCCTTTGGCCTGACGGTGTTCGGCCTGCTGTTGTGGTGGCATTCCGGTGGAATCCCGGAAAGTGTCAATGGTCATGGCTGGCTTGAAGTGTTGGGTTTTGGGCATGCCTGGTGGGTGTTGTTCGACGTGCTGGGACTGGGGGTTTTCGGCGGCTTCTATATAGTGCCGCTGTACGCGCTGATCCAGTCCCGCACTCCGGAGAATGAGCGGGCCCGGGTAATTGCCGCCAACAATATTCTCAATGCGCTGTTCATGGTGGTATCGGCGATTGTTTCCATCGTCATGCTGAGCATGGTCAAGCTGACCATTCCCCACCTGTTCCTGGTGGTGTCGCTGCTGAACGTTGCGGTCAACGTCTATATCTTCAAAGTGGTGCCCGAGTTCAGCATGCGTTTCTTGATCTGGCTGCTCAGCCATTCCA
Source organism: Pseudomonas sp. JDS08PS003 (assembly GCF_045013505.1). Taxonomy (NCBI): domain Bacteria; kingdom Pseudomonadati; phylum Pseudomonadota; class Gammaproteobacteria; order Pseudomonadales; family Pseudomonadaceae; genus Pseudomonas; species Pseudomonas sp. JDS08PS003. The sequence continues at coordinate 5,385,100 of NZ_CP120724.1, read as the reverse complement.
TGTACCGCGTCGAGCATCGCAATCTGGAGCAGATCCCCGATGAGGGGGCTGCCTTGTTGGTGTGCAATCACGTGTCCTTTGTTGACGCCTTGTTGATTGGCGGCGCTGTACGTCGGCCGATTCGCTTCGTGATGTACTTCAAGATCTACAACCTGCCGGTATTGAACTTCATCTTCCGTACCGCCGGGACCATCCCCATTGCCGGCCGGCATGAAGACCTGGAAATCTATGAAAAAGCCTTCAAGCGGATTGCCCAGTATCTTCGCGATGGCGAATTGGTGTGCATTTTCCCCGAGGGCAAGCTGACTGCCGATGGTGAGATCAACGAGTTCAAGGGCGGCCTGACACGGATTCTCGAAGAAACCCCGGTGCCGGTGATTCCCCTGGCCTTGCAGGGGCTGTGGGGCAGCTTCTTCAGCCGCGACCCGAGCAAGGGTTTCTTCCATCGTTTCTGGTCACGAGTGACCCTGGTGGCCGGGTCGAGCGTGGCGGTGGAAGCCGCCGAACCGGCGCAGCTACAGGCCATGGTGGGGCAACTGCGCGGCAGCCGTCGTTAATGCTCTGACGGACACAAAAACGCCCGCAATGCTGCGGGCGTTTTTATTTCTGCGACCTGACTATCAGCTGGCGCTGACTTTCAAGCCCACCAGACCGGCAATGATCAGCGCTACGCTGGCCAGGCGCACCAGGGCCATGGACTCGCCGAACAGGATGATCCCGGCGATCACCGTGCCAATGGCACCGACCCCGGTCCAAATAGCGTAGGCCGTGCCCAGAGGCAGCTCCTTCATGGCCAGACCCAGCAGACCCAGGCTGATGGCCATGGCGAGGATGGTCAAGGCGGTGGGTAACGGACGGCTGAAGCCGTCCGTGTATTTCAGGCCCACAGCCCAGCCCACTTCAAACAAACCGGCAAACAACAAAATGATCCAGGACATGCTGACCTCATCGGTTGATGGGGTCGTCCCCACGAATAAGTCACTCGATTGAGTGCGAGGTCGTCCTCGCGCTGCGCAGTATACTGCTCAGTACTGATCGGTCGATCAATTTTCGGCTCAGTCGCCGACCCGTTGTGTTTCCAGTTTTTGCTCGCTCTCGTCACTCATGCGGCGGAAGTAGGTCGAGAGCAAGGCCCCGGAAATGTTATGCCAGACACTGAACAGGGCACTGGGCACTGCCGCCAGGGGAGAGAAGTGGGCGCTGGCCAGGGCGGCACCCAGTCCGGAGTTCTGCATGCCGACTTCCAGTGCCAGGGATTTGCGTTGTGCTAGTGGCAGCTTGAAGAGTCGACCGGTGAAATAGCCCAGCAGGTAGCCGAAGCTGTTGTGCAGCATCACCACCGCCATGATCAGCAGCCCGGATTCGGCGATTTTTGCCTGGCTGGCCGCCACCACGGCAGTGACGATAATGACGATGCTGACCACCGAAACCAGCGGCAGCACTTCCACCGCATGCTGTACCCGATGGCCCAGTAGGCGCTGGGCAAGCACGCCCAGCACGATAGGCAGCAGCACCACTTGCAGAATCGACCAGAACAGCTCCATGAAGGACACCGGCAGCCAGGCCGAAGCCAGCAACCAGATCAGCGCAGGGGTCAAGAGTGGCGCGAGCAGGGTGGTGACTGCGGCGATGGCCACCGACAGGGCGAGGTCGCCCCGGGCCAGCCAGGTCATGACGTTGGACGAGGTGCCACTGGGGCAGCAGCCCACGAGAATCACGCCGACGGCGATTTCCGGCGGCAGATGGAAGGCCTGGCAGAGTAGCCAGGCCACCCCGGGCATGATTACGAAGTGCGCGACTACTCCCAGGGCGACGCGCCACGGATGACGGGCCACTTCGGCGAAGTCTTCGAGCTTCAGGGTCAGTCCCATGCCAAACATCACCAGGCCCAGCAGGGGCACAATCGCGCCTTTGAGGTCGATGAACCAGGTCGGCTGGAGGAATGCCAACACGGCAAAGATCAGTACCCAGTAAGCGAAGGTGTTGCCGACAAAGCGGCTCAGTGCAGCCAGTGCGCGCATGACCTGTTCCTTATTATGTGAAAACGCCACCGAAGGCGGTGGCGTCTAGTGCGCAGCGGTTATCCGGGCAAGGCGTCAGATGCCTTGCGGAATTTCCTCGCCACCCAGGGCTTCGAACAACGCCGGCAGGAAATCGCCGAAAGTCAGCATCATCAGGGTGAAGCTGGCGTCCTGCTGGCCGAGGGCTTCATCGCCGCCGTCCTGTTCCGCCTGATCCTGCAGCAGGTCTTCGAACTTCAGGCGCTTGACCACCATCTTGTCGTCGAGCATGAAGGACAGTTTGTCCTGCCAGGCCAGGGACAGTTGGGTGACCACCTTGCCGGTGCTCAAGTGCAGCTGGATTTCCTCGCCGGTCAGGTCCTGGCGCTTGCAGCGCACGATGCCGCCGTCTTCGTGGGTGTCGCGCAGCTCGCACTCGTCGAGGACGAAGAAATCGTCGGCGGCTTTCTGGGTCTTGACCCAGTCGGTCATGATCGCGCTCGGAGCAATCTTCACGGTCAGTGGACGTACCGGCAGGGTGCCGAGGACTTCACGCAGCGTGGAGAGTAGGTCTTCGGCACGTTTGGGGCTGGCGGAGTTGACCAGAATCAGCCCCTGTTTCGGGGCGATGGCGGCGAAGGTCGAGGAGCGGCGGATAAAGGCACGGGGCAGGAACGCTTGGATGATTTCATCCTTGATCTGGTCGCGCTCCTTCTTATAGACCTTGCGCATCTGTTCGGCTTCGATCTCTTCGACCTTTTCCTTTACCGCGTCGCGCACCACGCTGCCAGGCAGGATGCGTTCTTCCTTGCGCGCTGCTACCAGCATGAAGTCCTGGCTGACGTGCACCAGCGGGGCCTCTTCACCTTTGCCGAAAGGGGCGACGAAACCGTAAGTGGTCAACTCCTGGCTTGCACAGGGGCGCGCCAGTTTGGTCGCCAGTGCAGTTTCCAGCGCCTCAGCATCAAAAGGCAGATCTTGGGTCAGGCGATAGATCAGCAGGTTTTTGAACCACATGGGGTGAATCTCTCCTTTATACAAAGGAGGGCATTATTCTCTTCGCTGCTGCTCAGGCCAACCCTTCGCTAAGCCTTTGGAAGGCCTGAAAAAATTATTATAAAAAGTGCTTGCCAGAGTGGGGTCTGCTCCGTAGAATGCGCGCCACACCGAACGTGAAGGGTGATTAGCTCAGCTGGGAGAGCGTCTGCCTTACAAGCAGAATGTCGGCGGTTCGATCCCGTCATCACCCACCATTCGCATTCAGTGTTACGCGCAGCGGTAGTTCAGTCGGTTAGAATACCGGCCTGTCACGCCGGGGGTCGCGGGTTCGAGTCCCGTCCGCTGCGCCATATTCGGTAACCTGGAACACTGAACGCCAGGTCACCACAGAAAGCCCGCTAGCGCGGGCTTTTTGCTGTAAAGAGTTTGTGGGTAATGCGGCATTTCATGGGAATTCAGATTTTTTTGATAAAATTATCAACTAAATCAACACTTTAAGAATTTCTGTGGCATAATGCGCCCCGCAACGAAGGTAAAGGGTGATTAGCTCAGCTGGGAGAGCGTCTGCCTTACAAGCAGAATGTCGGCGGTTCGATCCCGTCATCACCCACCACTTACTTTCAACGCTACGCGCAGCGGTAGTTCAGTCGGTTAGAATACCGGCCTGTCACGCCGGGGGTCGCGGGTTCGAGTCCCGTCCGCTGCGCCATATCCAGGTAACCTGGAACACTGAACGCCAGGTCACCACAGAAAGCCCGCTAACGCGGGCTTTTTGCTGTCTGGGGTTTGGCGATGGGTAAATCCGGCACCCAAAAAAGCGGCCCGCAGGCCGCTTTTCTTGTTTCTGGGCTTACTGCTCGGCGTTACGGCTGTGCCGGTAGTCACTGACAGCTTCGTACACCGCTTTGCGCAAGCGGTTGATACCACCGATAGGGCGATGGGCCTCAATACCGAACCATGGATTGAAGGATTGATTGTCGCAGGCCAGGTTTTGCGCCGGAGTGTCGAAGTCCTGGGCGGGGATCGTCAATCGGGCCACGGTTTCAAACGGTGCTTCGCTTTCCTTCCACTCGATGCTGGTGTCTTCGATCGGCATGAACCGGCTCGGATCCTGGCGCTGGATCTGCAACACGAAGCAGGCGGGCATCCGATCGCTGGAGAGCTGCTGGATCAGTGCGCTGCGCAGGAAGTTGGGCAGGTCCTGGTTCTGCGCTGGCAGGCTGTAGGCCGGGCAACTGTCCGGGTCTGGCATGACCCGAAACTTGGCGTTGGCGTTACCGAACTTGTAGGGCGAGACCGAAAAGTAGGTGGTCTGGGTCGGGCTGGTCGGTGCTGGCGACAGCGTGTCCAGGGCGATGAACAGATGGCGGATCTGCCAACTGCGAGGATCCCAGGCTGGGAAGAAGGCGCCGACTTTCTTGCCATCCGCCTGGGCGGCAATGTTCTGTTGATATTCCGCTACATCGCTGACGAAGAAGTTCGGATGATTGAACATCACGAAGTCCTGCTCGCGTCGCGCTGATTCCGCAGGGATCAGCTGTTGCCCAGGAACATCCAGCAGTTTGATCGCCATGCCGCGGGCGTCGCGAATGCTGTCGAACTGCGGATAGGCATTGCCGTTGGACAAACGCACAGTCGCTTGCCAGGTCTGGCCGGGGGTGGTGAACACGCCCTGGCGCAGTTCCGAATTCAGCTCCTTGAGCACCTGGACCTCGGCTTTCACGCAGCCATGAGCCTTGGCATGGGCATCGCGCAGGTAGCGAGTGCCTTCACGATGCTGATCGACGATGCGTACGGCGGTCTGGATGATGTCCTGGGTGCGTGCGGCTTCATCGGCGGGAATCTGCTCCTGTACCGCCACCGGGCCACGGTGCTGCCAGGCAAACCAGGCGCTGCCCAGGGCCCAGCCCAACAGGCCGATACCGGCCAGCAATAACAGAGTCTTGCCCAGTAATGCGCCGAGGCGTAGCCAGAGCCTGCCCAGCAGGGACGGTCGTTTTCTTGCGAGATCGAGTTTCATGGCAGTTGTGACTCCAGCGGTCCGCCCAGCACTTTCAAGTATTCCAGTAGTGCCCAGCGTTCTTCAGGTTGCAGCAGAGGGCCGATGACGCCGTTGCCACGCTGCCCGGCACGGAATTCGTGGCCGCTGTTGTGGTTGCCGCTGATGCGGGTATCGAATTCAAAGCCGTTCTTGAAGGCTTCCGGGCGATAGCCCAAGTGCTTGGGATCGTATTCGAAGGTGCCTCGATAGAAGGTGGTGGAGCGTTCAGATTGCGGCGAAAGCAGTTGATACAGGTTGGGCACCGAGCCGTTGTGCAGATAAGGCGGTGTTGCCCAGACCCCAGCCAGTGGCCGGGCCTTGTAGGCACGCAGCTCCCGCACGCCGATCGGCAGGCCATAGCCATCCAGCCGTGGTCGTTCCTCGGGGGAGACCTTGGCATCGCGGTAGGCACGTTCCTCGACGAAGGCGGTGATGTAGGCCAGGCCCTTTGCGGCTGAGAGTTGGCGCAGGTCCAGTGGTTCAGTGGGTGTCGGGTGCAGTTCGACGTTGGACTTGGCCAGTTCGGCGGTATCCCATTGCAGGGCGCTCAGGTCATAGCGCAGGTCGGCGATATTGCTGGCGGAGTTCGGATCGGTGCCAATCACCGAGACCGGGAGCATCTTCAGTTGCTGCACTGGTCGGCCATTGCTCTCGCTCACGGTTGGTAGGTGACAACCGGCACAGTGGCTGGCGAACAGACTGCGGCCCTTGGCAGCCAAGGGTTTATCGACAGTGCCCAGCAGTGCCTCCGGCCAAGTGGGAGGCTTCAGACGCTGCAAGGTTTCTTCTATATGGTTGAGGTCGCGAACCCGCACACTGGACGGGTAGCGGGCATCGCCGGTGAGTGGCTGGCCGTCGCTGTCGAACAGATTGAGGGTGGCGCCGACCCCTAGGGCTTCGCCGATGTTGCGGGCCATGGGTTGCTGCGCCGAACCGTTCCACTGCACCCAATCGAAGGTCCAGATGTCCCACAGTTGTGGGTAATCCACCGGGGCGTTGGCGACCCGATAGTTCTGCGCAGAAATGGCGTCGCCGAAACTGGCGTTGGCTATGCGGCCGAAGGCATCGGTGCGACCCGGGCCTTCCTCGGTGGGATAGAGGCCTCGATGGGTATCGTTCCAGGCTACTCGGAGGAAGGTGTCCAACGAGGCCTTGAAGTCCTTGCGCAGTTGTTCATGTTGCGCGTCATAGTCTGCGCCCAGCACTTTGCGGGCGAAACGTTCGAATTTCCATGGGTTGTAATAGGTTGTGGCCAGGCTGGCTACCAGCGCTTGGCCGAAACTGCCGCCACGCAGGGTTGGCACGCTGGAGGGCAGGACGTGTTGCGCCGAGCCACCATCGATCCGCAGTGCCTGATGGTTGAAGCGCAGTTCCCCGGTGTGGCAGGCGGCGCAGGTGATGTCTAGGTACTGTTCCGGGCTGCCTGGGTTCTGGTGCCGGGCGAACCCTACTGGCAGGTTGCCGGGATTCTGCGTCGTGGCTTTCTGTCCAGGCTCCACCAGGAAGCCGAAGCGCGCCAGGTACTCCGGCGCCGCGAAGGACTGCTTGGAGAAGGGCAGCTCCAGGGCGGTGAACCATTCATAGCGCAGGCCTTTGACCTGAGTGCCTTGGGGAGTGAAATAGTAGGTCTGGCGGTCGGCGGCATCCCACTGCTCCAGATAGTGCACCTGCTCGACGGGCACGTAGTCGGGAAGCCTGGGGTTGGCGATGTAGTACAGGACTACGGCCAGGATTATGCCGATCAACACGGCAATCAACAGCAATACACGGTAGATGAGGCGCAAGATGTACGTCCTTGTCGAATTTGCTTTCCTTATGCCTGAGCGTCTCTGACGCGGCAAGTAGCCATTACTTGCGCTATGGTTATTCGCGCTCGTTCCGGTGCCTCACGGAGCCGCATGGGCAGGGTGTTCCCCAACGTACAAAACGTGTTTAAAGACGTGAACTTATCGGACATTTACTACTCTTACGCCGGTAGCCATTGGTCGTGGTCGCCTGATAAGCTCGCGGCTTTATTCGATTGCCCTTTAGGCGCATGAACAAGGAAATAGCATGAAACAGCATCGGTTGGCGGCGGCGGTGGCCCTGGTTAGCCTGGTACTTGCGGGTTGTGATTCGCAGACCAGCGTAGAGCTGAAAACCCCGGCGCAAAAAGCTTCCTACGGTATCGGCCTGAACATGGGCAAGAGTCTCGCCCAGGAAGGCATGGATGATCTGGATTCCAAAGCGGTAGCCCAGGGCATTGAAGATGCCGTCGGCAAGAAAGAACAGAAGCTGAAGGATGACGAACTGGTTGAAGCCTTCGCCGCGCTGCAAAAGCGTGCTGAAGAGCGCATGGCCAAGATGAGCGAAGAGTCGGCTGCTGCCGGCAAGAAATTCCTCGAGGAAAACGGCAAGAAAACCGGCGTGACTACCACCGCTTCCGGCCTGCAGTACGAAGTGCTGAAGAAGGCTGACGGTCCTCAGCCCAAGCCGACTGACGTGGTCACTGTTCACTACACCGGTACTTTGACCAACGGCACTGTATTCGACAGCTCGGTAGAGCGTGGCAGCCCGATCGATCTGCCGGTCAGCGGCGTTATCCCAGGCTGGGTTGAAGGCCTGCAATTGATGCACGTGGGTGAGAAGTACAAGCTGTACATCCCTAGCGACCTGGCCTACGGCGCGCAAAGCCCAAGCCCGTCGATCCCGGCCAACTCGGTTCTGGTATTTGAACTGGAGCTGCTGGGTATCAAGGATCCAGCCAAGCAGGACGCCGCCAAGTAACCTGTCTCAGCGCCTGAAGCAACGCCCCGTTCTTACGGGGCGTTGTCGTTTCTGCGGGACGTTGCTGGTAAATAGTCCGAACCGGCGCGATCGTAGGCGGTCAGAACTGGGTATCTGCGGTGGGTAGTCTGTGAGGGCTGCCAAGTCAATGAAATTATGGGTTTTTTTATGTGAGTAAAAAACGCCCGATCTGAGTTAAGCCCTTATGAAACGGGGCTTTCAGCCGTGAAAAATAGCTCTGTTCACAAGGTTATCCACAATTTGTGTGGATAACATTTCAGTGGAGTGATGATGAAAGCACCCTGGAGTTTTGCCCGCTTCCTGCCTTTGGCTGGTCGGTTGCTGAGCCGTGGCCGTTTACCGACGCTGTTGTTCGCCGTGGCCAGCAAGGGGGCTAGCCAAGGTGGTCGCCTGGGCAAGGTCAAGGAGGACCTGCGCCTGCTCCAGGCGTTGTGCCTGGCTTACTGGCGAGGGGAGTATCGCGCCGTCAGCGCCAAGGCTTAGCTATCGGTGGTGGCGGGGTTGATGTATTTCCTCAGCCCGGTGGACGCGATCCCCGATTTCATCCCGGTATTGGGCATGCTTGACGACATCGCCGTGCTGGCGTGGTTGATGAAGACCCTGGACGACGAGCTTGGCGCCTTCCGGGCCTGGCGTAATCGCCAGATGCCGGAAAAGCTGGCTGTGGTCGAGCGCCTGCCGGATACACCGGAACAGCTGCAACTGGAAGGGCCACGGAAAAACTGAGGCGATTCACTCGCTCCCTCAACAATCATGCTCCCCGCGACCGCCGCCGCTGTTAGGATTACACTTCAAGGGAAAAGTCCGACTCGGTAAGAGTCGTTGTCCTACGGGGTAGTAATGGATATTCAGATTATTGAACGCGATGGCGAGCCCGAATATGCGGTTCTGCCGTGGGCTCAGTATCAAGCTTTATTGACAGCCGCAGGTCTCACCGAACAACTACCGTACGCCGCTGCAACCTCTCAGGCGGCGCCACCAGCCCAGAGTCTTCCGGGCCTGGATCAATTACGCAATCTGCGCGAAGGGAAGGGCATCGCCATTGAGGCGCTGGCCCGCAAAGTAGGTATCAGTCCGTCTTACCTGGCCCTCATTGAAAGTGGCGAGCGTCAACCCGACGCTGCGATTCGCCGCAGCCTGGCCTGGGAGTTGACGGTGCCGGGGTGGAGGGAGCAATCGTGAGTGTAAGGATCAGTCGTCAGCACTGGGATGGGCTGTTGGGTGAGCTGGATCAAGCCCGTCGTCAACGCCATCTTTTAACCTACCGGGCATTGCTGGAGCGATTGCAGCTGCCTAGCCCGGCCATGCAAACCCTGACGGCCGCGCTGGAGCATCTGGCGGCCCTGGATGCCCGGGCCGAACAGCCATTGCGCAGCTCATTGGTGATCAGCCAAGGGGCCAGCCGTTTGCCTCGTACCGGATTCTTTGAGTGTGTGGAGCGTTTGGGACGTTTTTCCGGGCCGTCCGATGGCGTGGCCGCTGCTTCATGGCACGCTTCGGAAGTGGTGCGCGTGTTCGAGTACGAATACCCCGAATCAGCGGAGGCTTGAATGTTCTGGCGACTCAAGGCACGACTCAGCTATTGGCTGGCGCGCCGGTTGTTTCATTGGCCGTGGTTTATCCGTGAACCCCGCAGTTGGCGCTGGATGGAGGGGCAATTCGCGCGCATGGCCAATCTGGGGGATGTCGACGCGCAAAGTTTCTACGGACACATCCTGACCTTTCGTGGACAGGGGCTTGGGGCGCGGGAGGAGGGCATTCGTCTGCTGCGCCTGGCGGCGTTGGCCGGTGACGGTAAGGCCGCCTATCAACTGGGGGTGATCAGCCTCGCCGGCTCCGCCAGCAAGGCTCCTGATGCTGCCGAGGCGAGCCGTTGGTGGACGCTCTCGGCCAAGGCCGGGCATCCCCTGGCGGAGCTCAAGCTGACGCAGCTGAATCAGTCTTCGCATCCTGATCCCGCATCGGTTCCTTGAGCGCCTCGCTTCCCATGCGGGCTGCAGCTTCCAGGCTGTCGATCACGTGGATGCTGTAACCCTGAACATTCTTGGCATGATGCTTGGCCTGGGACGCCAGCTCTGCCAATTGGCTGGAGTCCAGTTGTCCACAGGCCTGTGGATACAAGTGCACGACGCCGATGGACAGTGACAGCAGGGGGAACTCCTGACGCACTCCTTGACGGTTGGGGGCGACAAAACAGCCAGCCTCCAGGTGTTCGCTGCGGTAGAAGCGCCGGCACTGACTGTGAAAGTCGTCCAGCAGCTGGTTCAGGCGCCTTTGCCAGTCTTCAGGTCCGAGCACCAGCAAGAAATCATCCCCGCCAATATGCCCGACGAAGTCACGACTCGGATCGACCCGATCATTCAGGCATTGGGCCAGGCACAGCAGCACTTCATCGCCACGGCCATAACCGTAGATATCGTTGAAGGGCTTGAAGCTGTCGATGTCCACGTAACAGATCACTGACTCGCGCCCTTGCTGCAGCAGGCGGGTCAGGCATTGCTGGATGGGCACATTGCCCGGTAACAGGGTCAGGGGATTGGCATAGCGCGCCTGCTGGATTTTCAATTCGGTGATCAGTTTGAGCACATCGATTACCCGTCCCAGCCCCAGGTAGTGCCCGTTCAGGGTGATGATGAAGTCCTCCTCGATGCGTTGCCGAGCGCGACTGGTGATCAGGCGGCTCACCTGTTGCAGGGACTGGCTGAGTTCGACGGCGAGGAAGTCGTCATTCATCAGGCGGCTGATGGGTTTGCGGGCAAAAAGATCGGTGGCGAATGGCTTGAGCAGGGCATCCGAAAGCGAATGCCGGTGGACGATCCCGCAGGGTTGGCCCTGTTCGTCGAGGACCGCCAGAGAGTTGAGGTTGGCTTGCCGGCGAAAGGCTTCCAGCACGTTGGCTGTCGGGGTGTTGCGGGCCACGGCGGGCTGTTCGTTGAGCAGCGCGCTGAGGTCACTGCCTTCATCGTTGAGTGCCACGCTGGTGTGGTCATGCTTGGGCATCATCGCCCGGGCATCCCGGGGCGGTTGTTCCTGCGGTCGGCACAGCAAGTAGCCCTGGACCAGATCGACACCCATTTCACTGAGCACCGCCAGCTCCTCGTGCATCTCAATCCCTTCGGCGATCACCTGGGCGCGGGATGCCTTGGCAATCTGCAGGATCGAGCCGACGAATTCGCGTTTTAGCGCGTCCTGATGGATGCCATCGATAAAGTGCCGGTCGATCTTTACATAGTCTGGCCGCAGCTCGGACCACAGGCGCAGGCTGGAGTAACCGGCGCCGAGGTCATCCAGGGCGATGGAAAATCCCATGTCCCGGTAGTGATGCAGGGCATTGTGCAATAGCTGAAAGTCGTCGATGGGGGTCTGTTCGGTGAGTTCGATCACCACCTGGCTCGGAGGAATGCCAAAGTCTTGCAGCAGTTGCAGGGTACGGCCGGGTTGGTGGGCCGCCTCCAGCAGAGACTCCGGAGATACGTTAAGGAACAGCTTGCCGGGTAACTGCTGCTCGCTGAAGCGTTTGCAGGCGCTGTGGCGGCAAGCGATCTCCAGTTCGCTCAGGCGCCCGGCCTGGCGGGCCACGGCAAACAAGGCGACCGGTGAGTGCAGGGGGCTGTTGGAGGGGCCGCGGCTCAAGGCTTCGTATCCGAGGATGCGTCGCTGCGAGAGAGAAATGATCGGTTGGAACAGGCTGTGCAAACCGCTTTGAGCCAGGATTGAACTCAATGCACTCAGCTGTTCGGTCGTGGTCATGGCGATCTCTATCGATAAAAAAAGGACCGGGCACCGCTCCTGATTCAAGAGCGGCGCCCGGTCCTTCATTTCACGACAGAATGATGACTGTTTAATGACGATCCGAGGAGCGATCGAATTAAATTGCCATCATCTTCAGTGCTTGGCCACCGAGGTGTTGAGCTTCAGATAGTCCAGCAGAATGCGCCCGGTCTCACTCAGGTAGGCATCGTCTTCCGGCTTGGTTTTGTCCGGCTCGGCAGCAGCCAGTGCATCCTCGTCTTCTTTTTTCAGCTCTTTGAGCGGCTCTTCACCCTTGGCTTTGCGACGAGCATTTTCCAGAGCCAGTTGCTTGGCTTCGATGTCGGCATGCTGTGCCCGACGATCCGCTTCGTTGAGGCTGACGGTTTTTTCCGCCATCAGCTTCTGTGCCAGGGCCAGCTTGTCGCGGATGAACACAAACTCCGGATCCTTCGCCGAACGATTTTCATGTTCGGCCTTGAGCTGGGCCAGGAACGGCTTGAACGGATCCACTGCCGGTTTGATGGCCGGGCGAATGGTGTCCCATGGCATGGCTTCAGGCAGTGCGCTCTCGCCGATTTCCTTGGTGTCGATGATCGACGGGTAACCGATATCCGGAAGAACGCCCTGATGCTGGGTGCTCTGGCCGGAAACCCGATAGAACTTGGCCAGGGTCAGTTTCAGCTCGCCATGGTTCAGTGGCTGAATGGTTTGCACTGTACCTTTACCGAAGGTCTGGCCACCGATGATCAGCGCCCGGTGGTAGTCCTGCATGGCGCCGGCGAAGATCTCCGAGGCCGAGGCCGAGAGACGGTTGACCAGCAGTGCCATCGGGCCTTTGTAGAAGGCGCCGGGGTTTTCGTCTTCGAGCACATCCACACGGCCATCGGCGTTGCGTACCAGCACGGTCGGGCCCTTGTCGATGAACAGGCTGGTCAGTTCGGTGGCTTCCTGAAGAGAGCCGCCGCCGTTGTTGCGCAGGTCGATGACTACACCGTCAACCTTGTCTTTCTGCAACTCGGTCAGCAGTTTCTTCACGTCACGGGTGGTGCTCTTGTAGTCCGGATCGCCAGCACGGAAGGCCTTGAAGTCCAGGTAGAAGGCCGGGATCTCGATCACCCCGAGCTTGTAGTCCTTCCCATCCTGCTTGAGGTTGAGGATCGACTTCTTCACCGCCTGGTCTTCGAGCTTCACCGCTTCGCGGGTGATAGGCACGATCTTGCTGGTCTGGTCGTTTGGCGCATTGCTGGCCGGAATCACTTCCAGGCGTACCAGGGTGCCTTTCGGGCCACGGATCAGTTTGACCACTTCGTCCAGGCGCCAGCCCACTACGTCGACCATTTCCTTGTCGCCCTGGGCGACACCGATGATCTTGTCTGCGGGAGCTACCTGCTTGGTTTTGTCCGCCGGGCCTGCTGGCACCAGGCGCACGACCTTGACCTGGTCGTTGTCGCTCTGCAGCACGGCGCCGATGCCTTCCAGCGACAGGCTCATGTTGATGTCGAAGTTTTCCGCGTTATCCGGCGAAAGATAGTTGGTATGCGGGTCGTAAGACATGGCGAAGGTATTGATGTAGGCCTGGAAGATGTCTTCGGCCCGGGTCTGGTCCAGGCGCGCCAGCTGATTCTTGTAACGCTTGGTCAGCGTCTCCTGAATCTGCTTGGGCTCCTTGCCAGCGATTTTCATCCGCAGCACTTCGTCCTTGACGCGTTTGCGCCACAGGTCGTCGAGCTCTGCGGTGGTCTTGAGCCAAGGGGCGTCCTTGCGGTCGATCAGCAAGGTTTCCTTGGCGTTGAAGTCAATTTTGTCGACGCCTTTGTTGAGTTCCGCCAAGGCGAAGTCCAGACGCGCTTTGACCCGGTCCAGATAACGCTTGTAGATGGTGAAACCGGCATTCAGGTCGCCGCTCTTGAGGAAGTCGTCAAACTGGGTTTTCCATTTGTCGAACTCCGCGATATCGCTGGCCATGAAGTAGCTGCGCGATGGGTCCAGCAGCTTCAGGTAGCTGTCGTAGATGATCACTGAGCGCGCATCATCCAGCGGCGGTTTGCTGTAATGGTGGCGTTTGAGCAGTTCTACAACATTGAGGCTGGCAATTACCTCATCGCGATCGGGCTGAAGTTGATCCCAGCTATTGGCTGCGAACGTATTGGTCGACATCGGCAGAAGGCCGAAACCAATGAATAGGGCGAGGGCGGTGCTGGGGAACAAATGCTTCATGCTGATTCGACGCGGGGGCAATTGATAACGCATATTAGGCCGTCTTTGAAGTCGCCGGTTCCATAAGGACCGGTCGCATAATGCAAAAAGCCCGGTGCTACCGCTCCGGGCTCAGTCCAGACTCACTATGGAGGCACTGTGAAAGCATTGCAAGGCGTTGAAGGTCATGTGGAGTGGGTTGAAGAGCCAAGTCCTGCCTGTGATGTAGGGCAAGTTCGCATTCGGGTGGCGGCTGCGGGGCTCAATCGGGCCGACCTGTTGCAGCGTGCAGGTCTCTATCCGCCCCCTCCGGGAGCCAGCCCGATCCTGGGCCTGGAGTGCTCCGGGATTATCAGCGAAGTGGGGCCGGGTTCTTCCTGGCAGATCGGTGATCGGGTGTGTGCGCTGCTGGCCGGTGGCGGCATGGCCGAGGAAGTGGTGGTTGATGCACGCCATGTACTGCCGGTGCCCGAGGGGCTGTCCCTGGCCGAGGCCGCGGCGTTGCCCGAGGTCTACAGCACGGCCTGGCTCAATCTGTTCCAACTGGCGGCGCTCAAGCCTGGCGAGAAGGTGCTGTTGCACGCGGGGGCCAGCGGCGTCGGTTCGGCCGCCATCCAGCTGTGCAAGGCATTCGGCAATCCGTGCTGGGTCAGCGTTGGTTCCGCGGATCGCCTGGCCTACTGCGAGAGCTTGGGCGCCCAAGGCGGTGTGGTGCGTACCGATGGCCTTGAGGCGCTGCGGGATTTTGCGCCTTTCGATGTGATTCTCGACCCGGTGGGTGCCAATTATGCAGCCAACAATCTCAAACTGCTGGCCCTGGATGGACGCTGGGTATTGATCGGCCTGATGGGGGGGCGTGAAGCGCAACTGGACCTGGCTCAAGTGCTGGCCAAGCGTATCCAGTTACTGGGTTCGACCCTGCGCAGCCGCAATGAACAGTTCAAGGCCGACCTGTTGAGCGACCTTGGGCAGAATGTCTGGCCGCTGTTCAGCGAAGGGCGTCTGAGCCCGCAATTGGCCAAGACCTTCCCGATTCAGGATGCGGAAGCGGCTTTTGCCGAGCTGGCGACCAATCAGGTCTCGGGCAAGCTGGTGCTGGTGATCGACTCCAGCCTGAGGTGATTGCTGTGGTAGGGGCCGGCTTGCTGGCGAACCTTGCTCCAGGCTTTTGGGGCTGTTCGCTGGCAAGCCAGCTCCTACACAAGCTGGCAGCCAACGAATTTCGGGAGGGGGATTATTTCCAGTGATGGATCGGCCAGCCGGCCTTTTGTGCGTGCTCGCGTAGTACCGGGTCGGGGTTCACTACCTGGGGATGGTCGACCCGCAGCAGCAGCGGCAGGTCATTGCGCGAATCGGAGTAGAACGTTGCGCCTTCCAGGTTTTCTTCTTCGGCGTCCAGCCATTCCAGCAAGCGGGTGATCTTGCCTTCGCGGTAGGTCAGGGTGCCAAGGGTGTGACCGCTGTACACGCCGTGCAGCACTTCCAGCTCAATCCCCAGCACTTCGTCGATGCCCAGGCGAGCGGCAATCGGCTTCACCAGATGGGTGCCCGAGGCGGAAATCACCAGAATCCGGTCGCCGGCCTTGCGGTGGGCCGCAATGGTGGTGCACGCCTCACTGAAAATGATCGGCTCGATCACCTCTTCCACCCAAGGCTCCACCAGGTGCGCTACCTCTTCCGGGGTGCGTCCCGCCATGGGTTCCAGGCTGAAGCTCATGAACTCCTCCATGGCCAACTTGCCATGACTGTAGGCGTCCATCAGTTCGTTGTTGCGACGCATGAACGACTCGCTGTCGACCCAGCCAAGGCGGCCCATCTGTGCGCTCCAGAGGGTGGCGCAGTCGCCGTGAATCAGGGTTTCGTCCAGATCAAAAATTGCCAAGGCCATCAGTGCAGCTCTCTCTTCAGGATCAATTGCGTGAAAGCCGTCAGGCTACCTCACACAGGGCGGCAGGATCGATGGTCAGTGCCAGACGTTGGCCGTCAGCGTGCAGGTCATCGGCCGAACGGTTGAGAACATCCACCACCAGCTCCACGCCGCGAGCCTCGACCCGGTAGCGAATCACATTGCCCAGCAGGCTGTGGCTGCGAACCAGTGCATCGAGCTGGCCCTCCCTGCCAAGTTCGATGGCTTCCGGGCGAATGGCGATACGCCCGCTGACCGGGCGCTGCAGCAGCTTGCTGGCACTTTCGGCGTCCAGCAGGTTGTAGTTGCCAATAAAACCTGCTGCGAATACATCCACGGGCGCTGTGTAGAGCGTCTCGGCATCGCCGCTCTGGACAATCCTGCCCTGGTTCATCAGGAAGATCCGATCGGACATGGTCAGGGCCTCCTCTTGATCATGGGTGACAAAAATCGTGGTCAGCCCCAGTTCCCGCTGGATGTTGCGGATCTGTTCACGCAGGTGCTTGCGAATACGCGCATCCAGGGCTGACAGCGGTTCGTCCAGCAACAGCAAGCGCGGCCGGGTCACCAGTGAGCGGGCCAGGGCCACCCGCTGGCACTGGCCACCGGACAGTTGATGTGGATAACGATTGGCGAAGTCGTTGAGCTCCACCAGTTGCAAGGCTTCAAGGACCCGCTTGCGACTGTCATCGGCGTTGACCTTCTGCATGCGCAGGCCGAAGGCGACGTTCTGTTCCACGGTCATGTTGGGGAACAGCGCGTAGCTCTGAAACACCATGCCGATCCCGCGTTTCTGCGGGCTCAAGGGCACTATGTCCTGGCCATCGAGAAAGATCTTGCCGCCGTCCACCGGGGTCAGCCCGGCGATGCAGCGCAGCAGGGTGGACTTGCCGCAGCCGGACGGGCCCAGCAGGGTGACGAACTCACCTTTCTGGATCTCGCAATTGATATCGCTGAACACCGTGGTGCCTGCGTAGTTCTTTTGCAGGTGTTGGACGCTGACGAAGCTCATTGGCTTTTGTCCTTGTTCAAGATGTTGGCGGCCCAGGTCAGAACCAGCACAAAGAAGAAGTAGGAGATCACCAGGGCGCTGGTGAAGTGGCCGCTGCTGTTGCGCATGTTGTTCAGGTAGACCTGCAGGGTTTCATAGCGGGTGCCCACCAGGATGTTGGCAAACACGAATTCGCCGAACAGGAAGGAGAAGGACAGCAGCAGCGCCACCATCAGACCTTTGCGCAGGTTTGGCAGCACCACCAGAAAGGCCGCCTGCCAGGTACTGGCGCCCAGCAGTTGGGCGGCGTCCATCAGGTCCCGCAGGTTGATCGCTTGCAGGTTGTTGGTGATGGCCCGGTACATGAATGGCAGGGCGACAGTGAAATAACAGCCGATGAGAATCCAAGGCGTGCCAACCATGGCGAAGGGGCCTGAGCCATAGAGTTGCAGCAGGCCCACTGAAGACACCACGGGCGGCACCGCGAAGGGCAGCAGGATCAGGATGTTCATCAGCGCGTCGAGCTTGGGAAAGTGGTAGTGCACCACAAACAGCAGCGGCAGGATCAGCACCACTGAAAGCACCAGCGCCCCAACGCAAACCAGCAGCGACTGGCCGAAGGCATTGAGGAAGCGCGGGTCGCTCCACAGTTGCAGGTACCACTTGAAGGTCAAGCCGCTGGGCAGGATGGTGGCTGACCAACTGCTGGCGATGGAGTAGACAAAGGTCCCCAGCAGTGGCAGCAACAGGATGGCGAACAGCAGGTAGACCACCACCCGGTGGTACAGAGCGGCGGAGCCGGGTTCAGCGCGAGACATGGTAGCTCCTCTTCAACAGCAACTGATGGACGATGGTTACCAGGGTCATCAGGGCCACCAGCACCACCGCCAGGGCGCTGGCCATGTTCGGGTCCAGGGAGATATCCCCGGAAACCATGGCGGCAATGCGGATCGGCAGCACGTTGAAGTTGCCGGTGGTCAGGGCGTAGACCGTGGCATAGGCGCCCAGGGCGTTGGCCAGCAGGATCACGAAGGTGCCCAGCAATGCCGGGGTCAGCACGGGCAGACCGATGTGGCGCCAGAACTGCCAGCCGTTGGCCCCCAGCAGCGCGGCGGATTCACGCCAGTCTTCGCGCAGGGCGTCGAAGGCCGGGTACAGCAGCAGCACACCCAGGGGAATCTGAAAGTAGGTGTAGAGAATGATCAGCCCGGTCTTGGAGTACAGGTTGAAGTCCTGAATGATCCCCGACTGCTTGAGCATGATGGTGATGGTGCCGTTGAACCCCAGGAGGATGATGAAGGCAAAGGCCAGGGGCACACCGGCGAAGTTGCTGGTCATGTTGGCGAAGGCGTTGACGAAGTTGCGCAGTCTGGAGTCGACCCGGCGCAGCGAGTAGCTGCCCAGTACCGCGATGATGATGCCGAACACGCTGGACCAGAAACTGATCTCCAGGCTGTACTGGATCGCCTGCAGGTAGAACTTCGAGCTGAAGATCTTGCTGAAGTTGGCCAGGCCCCAGCCGAACTCTTCCGACTGCAGGCTGTTGATCAGTACCCACACCAGCGGGGCGATCTGGAACACGATGAAAAACAGGGCAAAGGGCACTAGACAGAGGGCCGCCAGCCATTTGCCACGGGTGACTGAATTCACTGCAACAGCTCCCGGCAGAAGGGTTTGTCATGGGGCACGCCGAGCAACTGGCAGATCGTGCCGCACAGTTCGGTCTGTTTCGGCGTGGCGTTGGCATCGAGACTGAAGGCATTGCCGAGAACGAACAGCGGGACTTCCCGCTCCTCGGCCAGCAGGCCGTTGTGGGAGCGGTCGTTGTTCATGCCGTGGTCGGCAGTCACCAAAACCTGGTAGCCGGCATCGAGCCAGCCTTGCAGGTAGTCGGCGAGAATGATGTCAGCCGAACGCGCGCTGTTGCGGTACTGGGTGCTGTCGAGGCCGTGCTTGTGCCCGGCGTCGTCGATGTTCATCGGGTGTACCAGGAGAAAGTCCGGTTGGTACCGCAGGCGCAGGCTCTCCGCATCGGCGAACAGGTGGGCGTCGGGGTAGTGATCGCTCCAGTAGAAGTGGCCGTACTGGATCGGCAGATCGGGGTTGGCGGTGTGCCGGTCCTGTGGTGCATTGAACGGGCTGCGGTTGTACAGCTCGCTGACCCAGTGATAGGCCGCGGCGGCAGTGGAGCGGCCGGCATCGCGAGCATAGTGGAAAATGCTGCGCTGGTTGGACAGGCGCGAGACCTGGTTGTGTACGATACCGCTGTCGATCGGCGTGACACCGGTGAGGATACATTCGTACAGGGGGCGGGACAGGGCCGGTAATTCGCATTGCAGCTTGTACAGGGCGGCGCGGCCTGCGCCGACGTAGGCTTGCAGGTGGCCCATGGCGTGTCGGGCAACTTCGTGGTTGAGGCCGTCGAGCACCACAAGGATGACGTTGTGCTTCATGAGCGGGAGAACTCCGGGATCAGGCAACGCATGGAACCTGTAGGAGTGGCCGGGCGGCGTTGCGCTTGCCGGCGAAGGTATCTGCACGCTCGTACAGGCCTTCGCCGGCAAGCCGGCTCCTACGACTGATGCAGCATTACGGCATGTTGATGATCACTTCTTCCTGCCACTTCTGCGGCAGGGACTTGGAGGTTTTCTCCCAGGCGTCGGCGTCCTTGATCGGGGTCACGTGCTTGTACTGTTCGTTGGGCAGCAGGTTGGCCTGGACGTCCGCCGGCAGGGTCAGGTGCTCGGCACGGATCGGGCGCGCATTGCCGCGTGCCAGGTTGGTCTGACCGGCATCGCTGAAGATGTACTCGCGAGCCAGTTTGGCGGCATTGGGATGCTTGGCGTATTTGTTGATGATGGTGGTGTAGCCGGAGATGACCGAGCCATCGGATGGGATCAGCACTTCGT
Source organism: Pseudomonas sp. JDS08PS003 (assembly GCF_045013505.1). Classification (NCBI taxonomy): domain Bacteria; kingdom Pseudomonadati; phylum Pseudomonadota; class Gammaproteobacteria; order Pseudomonadales; family Pseudomonadaceae; genus Pseudomonas; species Pseudomonas sp. JDS08PS003. Next base: position 5,365,518 of record NZ_CP120724.1, on the reverse strand, counting down.
AGTCATCCTTGTTGACCATCTTGTTGCGGTAGCTGAGGCCGTTGAAGTCCCAGACCACGCCCACTTCCACCTCACCTTTCTCCATGGTGGCGATGGTCGGGTTGGCCAGGGACAGGCGGCCTTGCTTGGCAATTTCGGCGAACATCAGCAGCGCTGGCTGGATGTTCTTCTCGTCACCGCCCTTGGCAATGGCGGCAGCCAGCACGCCGTTGGCGGCTTGTGCGGCGGTGCTCACGTCACCTATGGAAACCTTGTACTTGCCTTTTTCCAGGTCGGCCCAGCTCTTCGGTGCATCAGAGCCGTGCAGCAGCTTTTTATTGACGATGAAGGCGATGGTACCGGTGTAGGCCAGCGCCCAGTTGCCGTCCTTGTCCTTGGCCCAATCCGGGACCTGAGCCCAGGTGCTCGGCTTGTAAGGTTGGGCTACGCCCTGTTTGACTGCGATCGGGCCGAAGGCGGCGCCAACGTCGCCGATGTCGGCGCTGGCGTTGTCTTTCTCCGCGGCGAACTTGGCGATTTCCTGGGCCGAACTCATGTCGGTGTCGATGTGCTTGAGGCCGTAGTTTTTCGCCAGGTCCTCCCAGGTGCCTTTCCAGTTGGCCCAGTCGTCGGGCATGCCGACGCTGTTCACGGCACCTTCCGCTTTGGCAGCGGCTTCAAGGGTTTTCAGGTCGTTATCAGCGGCCATGGCGGCGGTGCACAGGGCAATGGTCGAGCCTAACAGTGATGCCAGGAAAAGCTGTTTCATCCGAAGCTCCTTTGGGTGTGTTCAACGCTGCGTTGTTATCGACAGTCTTGCGATGGGTTGGTCTAGGTCAGCAATACCTGAGCCAATTTAGGCGTGTTGGATGACACTTTGATGTCGGTGCCTGCGGTCGGCACCTGGATTCGTGTGCAGGTCCGGGGCTGCGAAATAAGCGTAGACCATGCCAAAACACCCGTTCTGCAAGGTTCTGGCGGGTAATTTGCAAGTTTGTCAGAGACCTGCTCAGTGGCTTTGTCATCTATCAGTCATATGCATTGCCTAGGCTTTCGACACGGATGCAGAGCACTGCCCCGGCCCCTGCGCTGCCCTGAAACAGTGCTGGTCTAGTCCAGATAGGTAACGTTGATGCGTATTGATGCAACCAAAGCGGTGACAGCCATCGGCCAGGTCCTGCAGGAGCAGATCGCCCATGGCCTGTTGGCACCCGGGAGCAAGCTGCCGGCCGAGCGCAAGCTCAGCGAGTTGTTCGCCACTACCCGCATCACTGTGCGCGAGGCCTTGCTGCAACTGGAGGCCCAGGGGCAGATCTACCGTGAGGAGCGCCGTGGCTGGTTTGTTTCGCCGCCGCGCCTGGCCTACAACCTGATGCAGCGTAGTCATTTCCACGCCATGGTCAGTGCCCAGGGACGAGTGCCTTCCACTGAGGTGATCTCGGCGCGCCTGCAACCGGCTTCGGCGGCAGTCTGCGCCTGGCTGCAATTACCGGCGCTGTCCAGCGTGATCCAGATCTGCCGGGCGCGGCGCATCGATGAGCGCCTGGTGCTGTATGTCGAGCACTACCTGAACCCCAAGTACTTTCCGAAGATTCTTGAGCTGGACCTGAACCAGTCGATCACCGAGCTCTATGCCCGGCATTACGACCTGCATTATGGACGGGTGCGCTTCGAGATCGTGCCCACGTCATTGCAGCCGGAAGCGGCGGCGGCCTTGAAGGTCTCGGTGGGCAGCCCCGGGCTGCGCATCGCCCGGGTCAACTATGACCAGCATGAGCGGCTGATCGATTGCGATCTGGAGTTCTGGCGGCATGACGCGATTCATGTTGGCGTTGACGTTCTTTAGACGCCAGTGCCGTTCGCCGGCAAGCCGGCTCCTACACAAATCATTGTGTTTCCGGCGTGCCTCCGGGGGTAATCACCTGGATGCTCATGCGCGGGGTGGCCAGGTCCAGTCCGGCTTCGTCCAGGTGACGCTTGAGGGACAGGTTGAACGCCCGTGACACTTCCCATTGCTTGATCGGAGCCGTCTTGAAGCGGGCTCGGAGAATGGCGCTGCCGGACTCGAAACTCTCTACTCCCTGGATCTCCAGCGGCGACCAGATGTTGCGTCGTTGCAAGGGATCGGTACGCATCTTCTGGCCAACATCGCGCATCAGCTTGATCGCGTCGTCGATCTCCATGTTGTAGGGAATCGCCACGCGAAAGATCGCGTAGCCGAACTCTCGGGAGTAGTTCTTGATGCTCTTGATTTCGCTGAACGGGATGGTGTGCACGATGCCGTCGATGTCCCGCAGGCGCACGGTGCGTATGGTCAGGCCCTCGACGGTGCCCAGATGACCGCCGACATCCACGTAGTCATCGATGGCCAGGGAGTCCTCGATGATGATGAACAGACCGGTAATCAAGTCTGCCACCAGGGACTGGGCGCCAAAGCCGATGGCCAGACCGATGACACCGGCACCGGCCAGCAGCGGCGTGACGTTCATGCCCATGTTGGCCAGGGCGACGATGGTGGCGATGATGAAAATCGTCACGAACAGCACGTTGCGGATCAGCGGCATCATGGTCTGTGCGCGGGCGTTGGCCAGGCCCTTGCGCGAGCGGGTCAGTGCGTGATGCACCGCGGTGTCGCTGAGAATCCAGATCAGCCAGGCAAAGATCAGGGTGCCGCCGAGGCTGAACAGCTTGACGCTGACTTCATGGCCGTCGCCTTCGGTGAAGCGGATCAGCGACATGCCCCAGACCCGCAGGCCCAGCTCGATGAATGCCAGCCAAACCGCCAGGTGGGCCAGGGTATAGAAGAAGCTTTTCAGCCGTTCGGAATACAGCGCATGGCGTTTGTGCCCACGCTGGGGCTTGAGGGCGTGGCGCCGAACCAGGCCGTTGATCACCATGCACAGCACCAGCAGCACCGTGCACAACAGTGACTGGCGAAGGGCCGTGCTGGTGTCGCCGGCGGAAACGAAGGTGGCGAACAGCGAAATGCCCACCAGCACCAGCGCGGGGAGATACCAGAAGGTGCCGATGATTTCGATGGTGTCGCTCAAGGCGCGGCGTGTCAGGCGTCGGGATAGCGGCTGATTGCGGATCAGGTGCGCGATCGGCCGGCGGAAGCGCAGGATGAACACCCCGGTGGACAGCGCCGCCATGACATTGGCGAAAGTCGCTGCTGTGTGGGCCAGGTGCTGGCCAAGGCTGGCCACCATCCGTGGGTCGCTCAGGGCCTCGCCGAACGCGGCGAAGCTGCCGATCCACCACAGCGGCCGGAACGCCTGGCGGCGCAGGATATACAGGGCACGATGACGGTGCGGACCATCGAGCACGGAAAACGCCACCACGCAGATCGCCGAAAAACAGGTGCCCACCACCAGGGCGTAGGCGAGAACCATGGCCAGGTCCTTGCCCAATGACGAGGGCAGGGAGTAGGTCATGTAGACGGTGATCAGCAGAGCGATCAGCCAGGGGCCGAGCTTGCGCAGGGCGAAACGCAGCAAGTCCCAGGTCTTGGGGTGCTGGGGCAGTTCGTCGGTGAGACCGAAACGCAGGCGTACCCGATGGCTGAGCCAGATCAGCGCGGCGGCCAGCAGGCTCCAGACCATGAGGATCAGGGCAAAGGCAAAGATGATCGGCAACCATTGGCTGGCTGGCAGCATCAGTGCCGACAGTTCTTCCTGGGCTTGATCGAACTCGTCGGTCCAGCGGGTCAAGGGGCTATCAGCGCCGGAGAACTGTTTCTCCAGGCTCGACAGGGTGCCGCCAATCAGGCCGAGCACGCCTTCTTCAGTGGCGGGCTGGGCTTTTTTCGTGGCATCCCGGAGCTTTTTCAGATCAGCCAGCAGCTTGGCTCGTTGCTGGTCGTTCTCCAGGGACTTGATCACCTCGTCCAAAGACTGCCCCAGCGGCTCTTCTGCTTGTGGTTGCGGTTTGCTCTGGTTGCCCAGCAGGCCCGGCAGGCCAACCGCCTGCGCACTGCTCAGGGGCAGGAAGGTCAGCAGGCAGACAAGCACATAGCAGGGCAGGGCGAAAAGACGAGCGAACACTGGGCGGTCAACCTCGGAGAAAGTCGGATCGACCGAGTGTACGAGGCCGCCAAATTCAATGCGAGGGCGAGCGCTGCATTTATTCCGCCAGTTTGGCGAGGATTTTGTAAACCACGGTGCCGAGAATCAGCAGCATGCCGATCCACATGCTGAACACGCCGAGGTTCTTGTCCCGGAAGTTGAAGCCGATGGCCAGGAGAATCATGCCCGTGAGAATCGGGATGAGCATGGAGTGGAACGAAGACATCGAGATCATGGCGACGGCCTTGTCAGGAAGAGTACTCATAAGTCTAGGTCGCTTTGTCGCGACCCGGGTTGATGTGTATCAGAAACCGGCGGGGCCCCCTGAGGGGCCCCGCGGTTACAACTCAGGGCAGTTCGTGGCTGGCGTAGAAGGCGCTCAGGACCTTTACCAGGTGGGCCAGATCGTGGCTGCCACAGAGTTCACGGATGGAGTGCATGGCGAAGGTAGGCAGGCCGATGTCCACGGTGCGCACTCCCAGGTGGCTGGCGGTGATCGGGCCGATGGTCGAACCGCAACCCATGTCGCTGCGCACCACGAAACTCTGCACCGGGACTTCCTCGGCCATGCACAGATGGCGGAAGAAACCGGCAGTTTCGCTGTTGGTGGCGTAGCGTTGGTTGCTGTTGACCTTGATCACCGGGCCGGCATTGAGTTTCGGGCCGTGATTGGCGTCGTGCTTGTCGGCGTAGTTGGGGTGTACGCCGTGGGCATTGTCTGCGGAAATCAGCAGCGACTTCTGGATGGTGCGGACGAACTCGTCGCCTTCGGGCAGCAGGCGGCGCAGGGTCTGTTCGAGCATCGGACCATCAGCGCCGCAAGCCGAGCAGGAGCCGACTTCTTCATGGTCGTTGCACACCAGTACGCAGGTTTCCTCGCTGTCGGCCGTCAACAGGGCCTGCAGCCCGGCGTAGCAGGACAGCAGGTTGTCCAGGCGAGCACCGGCAATGAAGTCACCGTGCAGGCCGATCACCGCGGCGCTCTGGGTGTCGTAGAAACTCAGCTCGTAGTCCAGCACCACATCGGCGTTCAGGCCGTGTTCGCGGGCCAGTTGGTCGGTCAGGACCGCGCGGAAATCCACCCGCTCATCGCCGGCGAACTGGGCCAGGATCGGCGGCAGTTCGTTCTGCGCGTTGATCGCCCAGCCCTGATTGGCTTCACGGTTGAGGTGGATGGCCAGGTTGGGAATGATCGCGATCGGCGCCTTGAAGTCGATCAGTTGGCTTTCCACCTTGCCATCGCGGCGGAAGGTCACGCGGCCGGCCAGCGACAGGTCACGGTCGAACCAGGGGGCCAGCAGTGCGCCGCCATAGACTTCCACACCTAGCTGCCAGAAACCCTGGCGCTGCAGTTCAGGCTGGGGCTTGACCCTCAGGCAGGGACTGTCGGTGTGGGCGCCCACCAGGCGGATGCCACCTTGCAGTGGCGAATGCCGGCCCAGCTTGAAGGCGACGATGGAGGAGTCATTGCGGGTGACGTAATAGCGGCCGTTGGCTTCGGTGGTCCACGGCTCGCGCTCGTCTAGGCGCTGGTAACCCGCCGCTTCCAGGCGTTGAACAAGGCTGGCAGTGGCATGGAAAGGGGTAGGGGAGGCCTTGAGGAAGTCGATCAGGCCTTGGTTCAACTCTTCGCGCATAAGTAGCTCCAGACAGCAGTGGCGCGAGTTTAACGTATAGGCGGGCCTTGTAGGAGCCGGCTTGCCGGCGAAGAACAGGCGCCGGGGCGACATCACCGGCAAGCCGGCTCCTACAGTGGGGAGTGTCAGAACGGCGCGGGGCACTCGAAGCGCAGGCGCTCGCCAGTCTGCGGGTGAGTGAAGCTGAGCATGCTGGCGTGCAGACATAGGCGGGGCCAGGCCGCCAGTGCCTGTGGGTGGGCATAAAGGCCGTCACCCAGCAGCGGATGGCCGATGGACAGCATGTGTACCCGCAACTGATGAGAGCGGCCGGTGATGGGGGTCAACTCGACCCGGCACCAGTCGCCGCAGCGCTCCAGCACTCGCCAGAAGGTCAGGGCGTGCTTGCCGAATTCGTGGTCCACCACATGCCGGGGTTTGGTTGGCGGGTCATAACGCAAGGGCAGATCGATGCTGCCGCTGTCCAGTTCCGGCTGGCCCCAGCACAGGGCGGTGTAGGCTTTTTCGGTTTCGCGGTCATGAAACTGTCGCGACAGTTCGCGATGGGTATCAGCGTCCCGGGCCAGGAGAATGATGCCCGAGGTTTCCCAATCCAGCCGGTGGACGATACGGGCTTCGGGGTAGCCGTTTTCCTGCAGGCGAGTGATCAGGCAGTCCTTGTTGTCGTCGGCGCGACCGGGGACTGAAAGCAGCAGGGTGGGTTTGTTCACCACCAGAACCGCGGGGTCCTGATGCAGGATGTGGATATTCGACAACGGCATTAAAACAGCCTCGTAACAAACGCCAACGGCGGCTCGCCAACCTCCATGCACTGCATGAGGCCAGCGAGCCGCCGTGGCTCCCGTCGGATCAATCAGCGATCAGGCAGGGTGATATTGAGTTCCAGGATCGAGCAACTGCCCTGGTTTTCCAGAGCGACGTGCACGTCGTCGGACCCGATATTGACGTACTTGCGGATCACTTCCACCAGTTCCTTCTGCAAGGCGGGCAAGTAATCAGGGGTGCTGCGCTGGCCGCGTTCATGCGCCACGATGATCTGTAGACGCTCTTTCGCTACCGACGCGGTGCTGACCTTTTTGCTGGCACGAAAGAAGTCAAAAAGATTCATTATCTACCTCCAAACAGGCGCTCGAAGAATCCCTTCTTCTCGACATCAAGGAACCGGTGTTCCACGGTTTTGCCCAGCAAACGGTCGACTGCGTCGCTGTAGGCCTGGCCCGCATCGCTCTGGTCGTCGAGAATCACCGGCACGCCCTGGTTGGAAGCCTTGAGCACGGCCTGGGATTCCGGAATCACGCCCAGCAGGGTCACTGCGAGAATTTCTTTGACGTCTTCAACACCGAGCATTTCGCCGTTGCTGACGCGCTCCGGGTTGTAACGGGTCAGCAGCAGGTGTTCCTTGATCGCGTCTTCGCCCTTTTCGGCGCGACGGGACTTGCTGGCCAGCAGGCCGAGCATACGGTCGGAGTCACGGACCGAAGACACTTCAGGGTTGGTCACGACAATCGCTTCATCAGCGAAGTACATCGCCAGGTGCGCGCCTTTCTCGATACCGGCAGGGGAGTCGCAGACCACGAACTCGAAGGTTTCCTTGAGTTCCATCAGGACTTTTTCTACGCCTTCCAGGGTCAGTGCGTCTTTGTCGCGGGTCTGGCTGGCGGCCAGTACGTAGAGGTTTTCCAGGCGCTTGTCTTTGATCAGGGCTTGCTGCAGGTTGGCTTCGCCATTCACCACGTTGACGAAGTCATACACCACGCGACGCTCGCAACCCATGATCAGGTCGAGGTTACGCAGGCCGACGTCGAAGTCGACGATGACTGTTTTGTGACCGCGCAGAGCGAGGCCGGTACCGATAGCGGCGCTGGTGGTGGTTTTACCCACACCACCCTTGCCGGATGTAACCACGAGAATCTTGGCCAAGGTGTTTCACCCCTAAGGAAAAAGGACTTTTAGCCCCTGAAAAACATCTCTTGAAAACTACTGCAGTCGGACAGCCTTGGCTGGAGCTCGGTCAGCGGCAGCATTTATCGTCGATAAACACTGCTGATTGCCAATTTCCTACTTCGTTTGAGCCGTAATCGCTACGTTTTAGAGATGTTTGGAAAATGCGGCAGTATCCGTTAAAGACGTGTGATGTTCAACACGTCACCCGACAGGCTGACCTGGACTCCAGAGCCCCACAAGGGGTCGCGCCGCAGGTCTTCGGAAACCTTGTACTGACCAGCGATGGAGATCAGTTCAGCGCTCAATTGCTGACAGAAAATCCGAGCCTTGGTGTCACCTTTGACGCCAGCCAGGGCCCGACCACGCATTGGGCCGTATACATGGATATTGCCATCGGCGAGAAGTTCCGCGCCGGGGCTGACCGAGGACACCACTACCAGATCGCCACCCTGGGCATAAATCTGCTGTCCGCCGCGTACTGGCGAAGTGATGATGCGGGTCGGCTTGACGGTCGGTTCAGGCGGCTTTTCCGGTACTTTCTTGACCTCGCTTTCCGGTGGGTCGAGAGGGCGCTCCCGGGCACCGGAAGGTGGCAGCACTGGCAGATCGACGGCAATGGCCGCTGCAATGTCTTCAATCCGACTGGCGCGAATCGCCAGGGTGCGCAGACCGTGCTGGCGGCAGACACGCATCAGCCCTGGCAGATCCACCGAACCCTCGGCAGCAGGCAGCTTGTCCAGCGCCAGTACCAGTGGAGCGTTGCTGAAGAAGTTCGGCGCCTGGGCGACCTTCGCGGCCAGTTGGCGATCGAGGCCTTCAAGGTCGTTGCGGGCCAGTTCCAGCACCGTGATGGCGAGCATGCTGCCCTTTAACTGGAACACAGGATCTTGGTCTAGCGATTCGGTTTGGCTCATGGTCTGCAGAAGGCGGCTTGTCACTAAAAGTGCCGAGACTTATAACGAGATCGCCCGCGCCCCGCAAGCCAGGTCGAACCGATGTAGAATGCGCGACCTTGTTGTCTGTCCCGGAATCTGTAATGGATCGCCCGCGTTTTCGAGCTGCATTCTTGTCTCCACGTTTCTGGCCGCTGTGGCTGGGGCTTGGCGTGTTATGGCTGATCGTCCAGCTGCCCTATCCTGCGCTCCTGCAAATCGGCCGTGCCCTGGGGGCGCTGATGTATCGAGTGGCCGGCGATCGACGGTCTATCGCCCGACGCAATCTGGAGCTGTGTTTCCCGGAAAAATCCGCCGCGGAGCGCAAGCGCCTGCTCAAGGAGAACTTCGCCTCCACCGGGATCGCCTTCTTCGAAATGGCCATGAGTTGGTGGTGGTCCAGGCAGCGCCTGGCGCGCCTGGCCCATGTCGAAGGGCTGGAGCACCTCAAACAGGCCCAACGCGAAGGTCATGGGGTGATTCTCATGGCCCTGCACTTCACCACCCTGGAAATTGGCGCGGCGCTGCTGGGTCAGCTGCACACCATCGACGGCATGTACCGCGAACACAAGAACCCGCTGTTCGATTTCATTCAGCGTCGTGGCCGCGAGCGGCACAACCTGGATTCCCTGGCCGTGGAGCGAGAGGACGTGCGCGGCATGCTCAAGCTGCTGCGCTCCGGTCGGGCCATCTGGTATGCACCGGACCAGGACTACGGCGCCAAGCAGAGCCTGTTCGTGCCGCTGTTCGGCATCCAGGCGGCTACCGTGACCGCCACCAGCAAGTTCGCCCGCCTGGGCAAGGCACTGGTCGTGCCTTTCACCCAGGAGCGCCTGGCCGATGGCAGTGGCTATCGCCTGGTGATTCATGCACCCCTGACAGATTTTCCCGGTGCCACTGAAGAAGAGGATTGCCTGCGGATCAACCAGTGGGTGGAAAGTGCGTTGCGCGCCTGTCCCGAGCAGTACCTCTGGGCCCATCGACGCTTCAAGAGTCGGCCGCCGGGCGAGCCCAAGCTCTACAAGAAGCGCGGTTGACCGCCTGGCATTGATTGCCGGATCTTGTGCGCCACGGATGGAGTGAGTTGATGAGTGTTGCGCAACCGATCACAGGTTTGATTCTTTCCGGCGGCGGTGCCCGTGCCGCCTATCAGGTGGGCGTGCTGGCGGCGATTGCCGAGCTGCTGGGGCCCGGCGCGCGCAATCCGTTCCCGGTGATCGTCGGCACTTCTGCCGGGGCCATCAATGCGGTCAGTCTGGCCAGTGGGGCCACGGACTTTCCCGCCGCCATCGAGCGTCTCACGGCATTCTGGCGCAGCTTCCGCAGCGATCAGGTGATGCGCAGCGATTGGCCGGGAGTGATTCGCCAGGCCAGTCGTTTTGTCGGCCACAGTCTGTTGGGGCTTGGTGCACAGGTGCCAGTGGCGCTGATCAACAACTCGCCGCTGCGCGAGCTGCTTAATCAGCACATGCATCTTTCGGGCATCAATCAGGCCATTTCCCAAGGGCAGTTACATGCGGTAGCGGTGACGGCCTTCGGCTACGAATCCGGACAGGCGGTGACTTTTTATCAAGGTGGCGGGGTGATCGATCCCTGGCTGCGTCATCGGCGCATCGGCGTTCCCACGCATCTGACGGTGGACCACCTGCTGGCCAGTGCGGCGATCCCCTTGCTGTTCGCGCCAGTGAAGCTCGACCAGGAGTATTTCGGCGACGGTGCTGTGCGCCAGTCGGCGCCCATCAGCCCGGCGTTGCATCTGGGCGCCAGCCGCGTGCTGGTAGTGGGGGTCAGTGGCAACCCGCGGGGCAACGATCCGGACGCCACCCTGCAGCGTGCTTATACCGGGCAGCAGCCGACTCTGGCGCAGATCGGTGGCCATATGCTCAACAGCACCTTCATTGACAGCCTGGAAAGCGATATCGAACTGCTGGAACGGCTCAATCATTTCAGTCGGCTGTTACCCGGAAGTTCGGCGGATCGTGGCTTGGGTATTGCTCCGGTGGAAGTGCTGGTGATCGCCCCGAGTCAGCCGATCGACGAGATCGCGGCAAGGCATCGGCAGGAGTTGCCAGCAGCATTGCGCTTGTTCCTGCGGGGGCCGGGGGCCACTCGGACCAGTGGTGCCGGGGTCCTGAGCTATTTGCTGTTCGAGGCGGCGTATTGCAGCGAGCTGATCGAACTGGGGCGCAGCGACGCCCTGGCCAAGGGCGAGGAGTTGGCGCGGTTTCTGGGCCTGAAGGGTTGAGGCCCGGACCCAGCCGATGAGCCCGGGGCCTTCGCAGCTTGAGGTCAGTCAGGCAGGTAATCCTGGATGAACTGGCGGATCACACCGACAAAATCCTCGTCCGCGGTGAAGCCCAGTTCGCGGGCATATCCGGCACTGAACGCTCCCGGCCAGGAGCCGACGATGCGTTCGATGTTGGCATCCGGGCGTAGCTGAATACGCTGGGCAACCTCGTCGCCCGCCACTTCCCGCAGCGCGTCGATCATCTGCGCCACGGTCAGCGACAGGCCGGGCATGTTGATCACTCGGCCCTGACTCAAGTGCTGCGCGGCCAGTTCATGGCCATGGATCATGTTGGCAATGGCCTGGGCGGGAGACATCAACCAGAGTCGGGTATCCAGGGGCACCGGGCAGACGCTGGCCTGGCCGCTGAGGGGTTCTCGGATGATACCGCTGGCGAAGCTGGACGCCGCCAGGTTCGGTTTGCCTGGCCGCACCACGATGGTTGGCATGCGCAGGCTGCGGCCATCGACGAAGCCGCGTCGGCTGTAATCGGCGAGCAGCAGGTCATTCATGGCTTTCTGGGTTCCATAGGAGCTTTGCGGAGCCCAGACCTGATCATCGTCTACGTTATCCGGCAGTTGCCCACCGAAGACGGCCACAGAACTGGTCATCACCCACTTTGGGCAGGAGCCCAGCTGGCGCGCCCGTTCCAGCAGACCTTGGGTGGCGCTGAAGTTGACCCGCATGCCCAGTTCGAAATCGCCTTCCGCCTGGCTGGAGACCACGGCGGCCAGATGAAAGATGCTATCGGTGTCGGCGTCGATCAGTTTGGCCAGCACCTGTTCATCGGTAATGTCTCCGCCTTTGACCTGCACCCGTGGGTCATCGAGGCCCTGCAGGGGTTCCCGGTCGAATGCGGTAATGCGCTTGATGGGTTGCAATTGGCCGTGACGGTCGGTGAGTGTGCCCCGTTGCAGCAAGGCTTCGATCAGCCGCCGTCCGAGAAAGCCGGCCGCGCCGGTAACAAGAATATTCATGAGTGGCTCCAACTGTTCAGCGATTGACGAGTTTTCCGGGGATCTTGAAGACCAGCAGGGCGCCGATGAACAACGCGCTGGCCATGACGTACATGCCGATGGTGGTGCTTTGGGTCAGGTCCTTGAGAAAACCCATCAGGTAGGGCGAGACGAAACCGGCGAGGTTGCCCCAGGAGTTGATCAGGGCAATGCCGGCGGCGGCCGCCGTGCCGCCGAGAAAGGCCGTGGGCAGGCTCCAGAACAGCGGCAGGGTGCTGAAAGCGCCCATGGCACCCAGGGTCAGGCCGATCATCGATACCGTGAAGTTGTCGCTCCAGGTGGCGGAAATCATCAAGCCGATGCCGCCAAGTACGGCGGTCAGCGCCAAATGCCAGCGGCGTTCGCGCAAGCGGTCGGCGCTGCGGGAGATCAGCACCATGGTCAGCGCTGCAGCGGCATAGGGGATCGCCGTGAGCATGCCGACCTCGAACACGTCGCTGACCCCGGCCTGGCGAATCAGCGAGGGCAGCCAGAAACCAACGGTGTAGAAGCCGGCGATCATGCAGAAGTAGATGGCGGTCAGCAGCCAGATCCGGGGTTGCCCGAACACTTGCCTGACGCTGTGAACCTGGTGGCCGTCGGTCTCGGCCTCGATCCGGGTCTGCAGCAGGCTTTTTTCTTCGCGGGTCAGCCAGCCGGCGTCGGCGATACGGTCGCTGAGGCAATAGATCACCAGGCCGCCCACCAGAATCGAAGGCAGGCCTTCGAGGAAGAACATCCATTGCCACCCCGCGAAGCCCTGGTGGCCATTGAGGGCGCTCATGATCCAACCGGATAGAGGTGCACCAATCAAGCCCGAAAGTGGTACTGCGGTGGCGAACAGTGCGTACATCTTGCCGCGGCGGTTGGAGGGGAACCAATAGGACAGATACAGGATGACACCGGGATAGAACCCGGCTTCGGCGATGCCCAGCAGAAAGCGCATGACATAGAAGGAGGTGGGGGTGCTGACGAACGCCATGCATGAGGAAATGATGCCCCAGCTGATCATGATGCGAGCGATCCACAGGCGCGCACCAACCCGATGCAGGATCAGGTTGCTGGGAATTTCCACCAGAAAGTAGGCGATGAAGAAGATCCCCGCGCCCAGGCCGTAGACCGCTTCGGAAAATTGCAGGTCTTCGGACATCTGCAACTTGGCGAAGCCGACGTTGACCCGATCCAGATAGGCCACCAGGTAGCACAGCAACAGCAACGGCAGGATGCGCCAGGCGACTTTGCGATAGGCCAGGTCTTCAAACGAGGCGGTGGGGGAGCGGGCGGCAGTTTGCGACAGTGATTCAGTCATGTCTTTACCCATCCTTGTTTCTTGTATTTGGGTGATTTTGTTTTTATCGGACTTGCTGAGTTGTCTTAGATATCATAATACATCATACGAATTCAATGGCCCGACACCGAGCGGGACGGCGTGCATGAAATGCAGTACCGTTAGTCACTTTGAATACAGAGATACCCATGTCCAAGCCTGACAACTCTTCCCTCGCCGTCGATTCCATGGCGACGCTCAAGGATGCGGCCAAGGGCACCCTGGCGGATCAAGTGACCGCGGCACTCAAGGCACATATCGCCAGTGGCGAGGCCCTGCCCGGTTCGCGGCTGCCCACCGAGCCGGTCATGTGCGAGCGCTTCGGTGTCAGTCGCACAGTCATCCGCGAGGCGATTTCGCGCTTGAAGTCGGCCGGGCTGGTGGAGGTGCGCCAAGGTAGCGGCACCGTGGTCAGTGAGGGCGCGCATATCAAGGCCTTCACTATCGATCTGGATGTACGCGGGTCGATTGAGGCCGTGCTCCGAGTCACTGAGTTGCGACGTGGTATCGAGGGCGAGGCGGCGGCGCTGGCGGCGCAGCGGCACACCCCCGAGCAACTGCAGGCGATCCACCAGGCGCTGCTGGCCATCGATGTGGCCGAGCAGGCCGGCCAGGACGGCGTGGAGCAGGACCTGGCCTTTCACTTGTCGATTTCCCAGGCCACCGGCAATCCGCTGTATCCCTCATTGCATGAGTTCATTGCTCAGTTCATCAAGGAGGCGATTCGCATTACCCGTTCCAACGAGGAGCGGCGCCGGGATCTGGCGCATTCGGTGCGCGATGAGCATTTCGCGGTCTATGGGGCCATTGCCGCTCGTGATGTCGAAGGGGCGCGGCAGGCAGCGCTGAGCCACATCCACAATGCGGTGGAACGGCTCAAGAGTGCCGATCCGGCATTCTGGCGGGACTCCGGATCACGTCTTGCCTGATAGGTAGCATCGCGCTGTCCCATCAGCCTGAGTGGCCGGCGCTCATCGGAACATGAGGGCCGGCCGTCTCACGGAGTATCAGAAGTGGTACTTGACCAACAGGCTGGCGGTGTCCTGGTTGGTCTCGAAGTTGCGCGAATCCTCGATGCCGTACTTGTTCTTCCAGTAGTCGTACTCGAAACCGACGTACAGTTGCTTGGCGCCCCAGTTCAGTGCCTTGCCCAGGTCGTATTTGACCTGTGGGTTGAAGTGTAGGTTGGCGTGGTAGGTGCCCTTGGCGTTCTGGTCGTTGTCCACCACCCAGTCCATGAAACCGTCGATCAGGATGTCCGAGCGGCCCACGGGAATGGTGTAGGACCACACTGGGGTGATCTGCCAGACGTTGTCACCCGGGCGGCTGCCCTCGGTGTGGCGCTGGTAGAAGTTCAGCTGGAAGTAGTCGAAGCCCGGCACTGCCAGATCGAAACCCGGACCTATCAGGTAGGACTCGTTATCGCCTTCGCCGAATTCGTAAGTGAAGGCCAGCAGCACATCCTTGATCGGACCGAACTCAAACTTCTGGTCAAAGATCTTGCCGAACGACAGGCGTGGGCTGAACTCGCCGTAATAAGTGTCCGGGCCGACGTTGCCGTCTTTCTTGCCGTTGTAGAAGATCCGGTCGAGGAAAAAGAAGTTGTCCCCGTACTTCCAGGCGTCGGCGTGCTCGAACGTCACCGTCTGTTGAATCTGCGGGTTGACCTCGAAGTTCTTGCCGTACAAGTAAGTCAGGCTGTTGTTCTGCCATTGCAGCAGGTCGCCAGCCATGGCCTGCCCCCCGGCCAGCAGGCCGGCAGCCAGCATCAGGCGTGTGCACATCGGTTTCATTCGGTTGCTCCCAAAGTAGGTAGTTCCACGTTTTTTTTGGCTCGGCGCTCTGGTTTGGCGCCTTTTTTCTTTGCTGTAAAAAACCATCCGATCGGTCAGCTTTGTTGCTGTTAGCAAGAGCTGAGCCAAGGCCGAAAAAAAGCAAAAAACTCCCGTCCGGCTGTATAGATACAGTCGTCCGAGAGTATTTCCAACATTGATTTCGTGCGCCTTGTTACCTGTCTGGACCGGGATAAGTTGGCCTTCAGGTCAGGTTTTTCATCCGGGCTTTTTTTTAGACCGAATTTGCGTGGCCGCGGAGAATACTGGCTCCCACGGCAGGGCTCAAGTGCTCCGCAACAGAGCACTTGCAGCCACTTTGGGGCAGGCTTGCCGATCATTTCAGCAAGGCCTCGGCGACGGCAGGCAATAGCAGAGCGAAGGCCGCCGGCAACTCGAGGCATTTCGGGGCGCCAATGACCGTCCAGCGGTCAGGGTGGGGTTAGCCTGTGCAGGCTGCATGATGGTTGCTCCCTGTTTGTTTTTATTTTCAAGGCGCAGCGTGTTTTGGGCAGGGGCGGCCATGGTCCGGGCAGTCGCTGCACTCAAGCATGAACGGTAAAACCAGGCTCGGGGCGCCAATCTGACGCCCCGGTTGCCACTCAGTGCTGATGCGCTTCCCGGGCATTGCCGGCGGCCCGTTCGGTGCCACCGAGGATGTTGAACAGCAGGTTCAACAGCAAGGCGCTCAAGGTCGCCATGGCGATGCCACTGTGGGTGATGGGGCTCATCCACAGGGGCAGGTGGGCAAAGAACTCGGGACGCACCACGGGGATCAGGCCCATGCCGATGCTCACGGCCACCAGCAACTGATTGCGCCGGTCGGCGATATCGGCCTCCTGGAGAATCTTGATTCCGGTAGCCGCCACCATGCCGAACATCGCAATCGCTGCGCCGCCCAGCACCGCCGGAGGAATCGAAGCCACCAGGAAGGCCGCCTTGGGCAGCAGGCTGAGGACAATCAGCAGGCCTCCGGCCACGATGGTCACGGAACGGCAGCGAACTCCGGTCATTTGCACCAGGCCGATGTTCTGGGCGAAGGAGGAGTGGGTAAAGGTATTGAGGAAGCCGGCGAAGAAGGACGCACCGGCATCACAGAGCAGACCGCGACGCAGCATGCGCGGAGTGACGTCCTGGCCGGTGATCTTGCCCAGGGCCAGGAACATCCCGGTGGACTCGACGAAGATGATCACCACCACCAGGCACATGGACAGGATGGGGGCAAGATGGAACTCGGGCATGCCGAAGTGCAGCGGGGTGACGATCTGCAGCCAGGGTGCCTGGGCCATGCCGCTGAGGTCCACCATGCCGATCAGACCGCAGAGTACGTAGCCCAGCCCCATGCCGATCAGCACGGAAATATTGACCCAGAAGCCCCGCATGAAGCGATGGATCAGCAAGATAGTGCCCAGCACCAGCGCGGCGATAGCCAGATAGATGGGGGACCCGAATTGCGCGGCAGCGCTGCCGCCGCCGGCCCAGTTCACCGCCACTGGAAACAGTGACAGACCGATCGAGGTGATGACCGTCCCAGTGACCAGAGGCGGGAAGAAGCGCACCACCTTGGACATGAAGGGCGCAATCAGCATGCCGAAGAACCCTGCGGCAATGGTGGCGCCGAAGATCCCCTGCAGGCCGATGCCAGGCATCTCGGCCATGGCCACCATGCTGCCCACGGCGGCGAAGCTGGCCCCCATCATCACTGGCATGCGAATGCCCATGGGGCCGATACCGAAGGACTGGACGATGGTGGCGATCCCCGCTACCAGCAGGTCGGCGTTGATCAGGAAGGCGATTTCTTCACGACTCAGGCCCGCGGCCTGTCCGATGATCAGCGGTACCGCAATTGCACCGCCATACATCAGCAGAACGTGTTGCAGTCCTACCAGGATCAGTTGCAGGAAAGGCAAGCGCGCAATGGCGGGCGCATCGGGGACGCACTGTTCGGATGAATCGGACATGCAATACCTCGGGTCTTTTTTATTCTTGTGATTTAACCGCTGCATCTTGGTGCGCAACGTGTCTGTAGCAGGCAAATCTTGATCGGCTGATGGCAAGCAAGCCCGCCTCTACAGATGAGTCCGGTTCTGTAGGGGCGAGCTTGCTCGCGAATCGGCCTGGCGACAGGCGCTGATCAGTTGGTCTGGGCCCCCTGGGCAATCCAGGCACCGATCAGTTCACGTTCCTGTTGGGTCATCTGCGTGATGTTGCCCAAAGGCATGATCTGACTGGTGACTGCCTGGGCCTGGATACGTGCGGCTTGCAGGCGGATCTGTTCAGGGGTATCGAACATCACCCCGGCTGGTGCGGCACTGAACAGGGGGCTGGTGGGCTTGGCCGAATGGCAAACCGCGCAGCGCTCCTGGATCACACTGTGCACCTTGTCAAAGGCCGGACCGGCGCTGGATGCCTGTGCCGGACTTGCCGCTGGAGCCGCTGGAGCCGCCGGGGCTTCTGCGCTGGCTGGCGCCGCAGGTTTGGCGCCACCGCCCAGGGCGGTTTCCGGCAGAGGCTGGTACTCGATCTGGCCGGCGGCCTTGGCTACTTCAGGGGCACTGGGGGCTGGCGTCGGGCCGGTCACGTAGGCCAGGCAGATCATGCCCAATGCAGCAACGGGCAGGGTCCAGGCGAACTTGTGGCTGTCATGCCGGGTGTTGAAGTAGTGACGGACCAACACCGCCAGGACCGCGATCCCGGCCAGGATCAACCAGTTGTACTGGCTGCCGTAGGTGCTCGGGAAGTGGTTGCTGATCATGATGAACAGCACAGGCAGGGTGAAGTAGTTGTTGTGACGCGAACGCAGCAGACCCTTGGCCGGCAGGGTTGGGTCCGGTGTGCGGTTTTCCGCGATCGCCGCCACCAGTGCGCGCTGGGCCGGCATGATGATGCGGAACACGTTGCCCACCATGATGGTGCCGATGATGGCGCCCACATGCAGGTATGCGCCACGGCCGCTGAACACTTTGCTGAAGCCGTAAGCGGCGGCAATCAGCAGAACGAACAGGATGAAGCCGAGCAGGGCGGGTTTCTTGCCCAATGGCGAATCGCAGAGGAAGTCGTAGACGAACCAGCCGGCGATCAATGCACCGATACCGATGGCCACGCCTTCAGGACCGGTCAGGCCGCTGCCGGGGGCAACCAGATAGAGCATCGGGTTGTAGTAGAACACCAGGCACAGCAGGGCAATCCCCGACATCCAGGTGAAGTAGGCTTCCCACTTGAACCAGTGCAGGTTCTCCGGCATCGAGGGCGGGGCCAGTTTGTATTTTTCCAGGTGATAGATACCGCCACCGTGAATCGCCCAGAGGTCGCCGGACAGGCCGTCCTTGGGGTTGACGCGATTGAGGTTGTTCTCCAGCCAGACGAAGTAGAACGATGCGCCGATCCAGGCCACACCAGTGATCATATGTACCCAACGCACGCTCAGGTTGAGCCATTCCAACAGATGTGCTTCCACAGTCTTTACCTCTTGCCTGTCACCCTTGTTGTCGGGTGATCAGACCTTCTCTTATTGGTGGGGGGCGAGGATCAAACACTCATCCTCTTTGAAGAAATGCTCATCGCAGTTATTGCCTTTGCCACTGCGATCAACCACCAGGAAGTCATCCCGCTTTTCGATCGTCAGCACCGGGTGGTGCCAGACGCCGCGATGGTAATTGATGCCCTGCCTGCCATTACTGACGAAGGCGCGGACCAAGCCTGATACAGGTTCATCGCCAAGTGGCGCGACCACGATCAGAAAGGGGTTGCCGAGCAGCGGAATGAAGGCCTGGCTGCCCAGCGGATGGCGTTCCAGCATGCGGATGGTCAACGGCATTTCCAGCGCGTCGGCGCGGAAGATGCTGATGATCGCCTGGTCCTCCGGCTGGGCGGTTTCAACCGTCGCCAGGCGGTGGAAGCGCATGGTCGAACCATTGTTGATCATGAAGTGATCACTGCCATCGGTTTCGATCACGTCACCGAAAGGGGCGAAGGCTTCTTTGCTCAGGGGTTCAATCATCAATGTGCGCATGCTGTTCTTCTTATCTTGAGTTTGTTTTGTCTGTTCTGCGGTCATCGCGAGCCAGCTCGCTCCTAAAGACGCGGGTTTGCCTGCGATGGAGGGGCTACCTTATTTCGCGACCTTGCCCAGGAGGCGCAAGCGGCTGACGCCTCCGTCTGGAAACACGTTCAGACGGATATGAGTGATCGGGCCCAGGGCTTTGATCTGCTCGGCAAAGCTGTGCTCGGCGTGCATTTCCAACTTCTGGCTGGGCAGCAGTTCACGCCAGAACAGGCTCTGGGTTTCGATCTGGCTGTCGGTGCCGCCCTTGACGAATGCGCCCTGGATCGAGCAGCTGTCCGGGTAGTTGCCCTTGAAGTGCAGGGTATCGACGATGATCTTCTCGATTTCGCCGGCGTGGCCCAGAGCGACGATCACCCAGTCATTGCCGGGAGTGCGACGACGAGCAGTTTCCCAGCCGTCGCCCATGTTGATCCCGCGACCCGGATTGAGAAGGTTGCCCATGCGTCCGAAGTGTTCGTCGGAGCAGGCCAGGGCACGACCACCGTTGAGAGCCGCAGCCAGGTCGACTTGTTCGTTGTCAGCGATGGCCGACCAGTCGCGGTACGGCGTGCCGTAGACCCGTAGACGCGCTACACCGCCATCCGGATAGATGTTGAAGCGCAGGTGACTGAACGGCTGGTCGTTGTTGATCTCGTGGTAGTGATGGCTGTCGCCTTGCAACTCGACAGCAGATAGTACTTCGACCCACTGGGTGTCTTCGCCAGGTTCGCCTTCGCTCAGGAAACAGGCCTCCAGAGATGCCGATGGCGGGAAGTTGCCGGTGAAGAATGAGGTGTCGATGTCCACGCCCTTGATCGAGCCCGGCACGCCCAGGCGGATCACTGCGCTGTCGTAACCTTCGAAGCGCTTGCGACGGGATTCCCAGCCATCCATCCACTTGCCGTTATCATCGAACACGCCTTCCTTCCATACAGCCGGGGTTGGCTGGAACAGGCGGTTCGCGTCAGCGAACCAGTCATCGGTGACCGAGATGATCTTGGTGCCCAGGCGGGCGTCGGCCAGGTTGACGAACTTCTCGAAAGGGACGGCGTAAGCTTTCATTCTTCTTGTCTGCCTTGAAATAGGTGGCTGGGGATGCACGCAGAACCGGGAGTAGCAGGAGGTATCCAGATTCTCGGGGCTATCCTCAGGAGCGAGTCGCTACAGGGTCAGCAATCTGAACAATGCGATTTTGTTGATCTCTGCCAGCGCGCACTTGAACTCGGTGTCCACCGAGTTGTGGATACGGGTTTCGAACGCTGCGAGGATCTGGTGCCGGTTGCTGCCTTTCACCGCCATGATGAAGGGAAACTTGAACTTGGCCTTGTAGGCATCGTTCAGCTCGGTGAACCGTTGGAACTCTTCGGCTGTGCATTGGTGAATGCCGGCGCCAGCCTGTTCGTTGGTGCTGGCTTCGGTCAACTGGCCCTGGACGGCGGCTTTGCCGGCCAGGTCCGGGTGAGCGTTGATCAGTGCCAACTGGCTGGCGTGATCGGCGCTCAGCAGGATATCGCTCATGCGCTGGTGCAGGCCTTCAATCTGGTCGACGGAGGCGTCAACCCCCAGGTCGTAGGCTCTTTCAGCGACCCATGGCGAATGTTCATAGATGTCGGCGAAAGCCTCGACGAAGGCCTCACGGCTCAGGGTCGATGGCTTGAGGCTCTGGAAAGCAGTCATTGCGCCGCTCCCTGGTAAGGATGGGTCTGTTGCCAGTGGCGGGCGATATCGACACGACGGGTGAACCAGACCTGCTCGTGACCTTTGACGTATTCGATGAAGCGCTTGAGGGATGCCAGGCGGGCCGGGCGGCCGATCAGACGACAGTGCAGGCCGATGGAAAGCATCTTCGGGGCTTCGGCACCTTCGGCGTAGAGCACATCGAAGGCATCTTTGAGGTAATGGAAGAAGTCGTCGCCCTTGTTGAAGCCCTGGACCTGGGTGAAACGCATGTCGTTGGTATCCAGGGTGTAAGGGATGACCAGATGCGCCTTGCCAGTGGGATTGTTGGGTTCCCAGTAGGGCAGGTCGTCGTCGTAGGTGTCGCAGTCATAGAGGAAGCCGCCTTCCTCCATTACCAGGCGCCGGGTGTTCGGGCCGGTACGACCGGTGTACCAGCCCAGGGGGCGTTCACCGGTGATTTCGGTAAGGATGCGGATCGCTTCGAGCATGTGCTCGCGTTCCTGGGCTTCGTCCATGTACTGGTAGTCGATCCAGCGGTAGCCGTGGCTGCAGATCTCATGGCCAGCCTCGACCATGGCGCGGATCACGTCCGGATGGCGCTGAGCGGCCATGGCTACGGCAAAGATGGTCAGCGGAATGTCGAATTCCTTGAACAGCTTGAGGATCCGCCAGACGCCGGCGCGGCTGCCATACTCGTACAGCGATTCCATGCTCATGTTGCGCTCGCCCTGCAGCGGCTGCGCTGAAACCATTTCCGACAGGAAAGCTTCCGATTCCTTATCGCCATGAAGAATGTTGCGCTCGCCGCCCTCTTCGTAATTGAGCACGAAGGACAGGGCGACACGGGCATTGCCCGGCCAGTGAGGATGAGGGGGGGTAGAGCCATAACCGATCAGGTCGCGAGGGTAGTCAGCGCTCACTGCAGTCTTCCTTCTTATTCGTGATAAGGGTGGCGTGGCGGAACCTGAAGCCGGTAACCCAGGTGAGCGTCACTGCGATGGGCTGATTGTATACAAGTTTATATTCACTTTGTAAGCCTGATTTTTTGCATTTTTCTGCTTTTATCGCTATGGCCTACACCTGCAAGAAACTTGCCTGGATGGTCAGCTAATGGATGGCAAGTCGTCTGTTGCTGTGGTGTTGAGGTCAATCCACAGGCTCCCGGGTGGGGCAGTGCGCGAGTGAATATTTGCGATTATTATTGTGTACAATTTTTTTGAAAAATGTCTTAATCATGACCTCGCCGCAGCCTTTCACCCGTCGAAACGCCGCGGTCCTCTTTCAATCACTGACTCCGGGAGGCGCGAGGCCTGGGCGCAGCAGTTGCGTCAGGCACGCAGAATCAATGGGACGTTTGACTACACACGTTTTGGATGCCGCACACGGCTGCCCCGGCAGCGCTATCAAGGTCGAGCTGTATCGGGTTGAAGGGGCGCAGTTGGAGTTGGTCGCCAGCACCCTGACCAACAGCGATGGCCGTTGCGATGCGCCGCTGCTGCAGGGCGATGACTACCGTTCCGGGGTTTACCAACTGCATTTCCACGCTGGCGATTACTACCGCGCCCGGGGTGTACAACTGCCACAGCCGGCTTTCCTTGATGTAGTAGTACTGCGGTTCGGTATCAGTGCCGAGCAGGAGCATTACCACGTGCCGCTGCTGATCTCGCCTTACAGCTATTCGACCTACAGAGGAAGCTAGGACTTTCCCCCCAAGAATCCTGCGCAAATAGCTTCTTTGGTCCTTGCCCGCTCACACTGCGGGCTTTTTTTCGCCGGTTAAAAAGTCGTCTCCGGCACGTCGGATCCTGGCTGACCGTTGCAGGAGCCGGCTTGTCGGCGAAGCGCTTAACGGCTCAACAGGGATGCGGCTCCAGCCCCTGTGAACAGCCCGGCACTGATGCGATTGAACCAGCTTTGGCCCTTGCCGCTGCGCAAGTAACGCGCGGCGCCATGGGCACCGAGGCCGTAGGCCAGCTTGCACGTCAGGTCCAGCAAGGTCCAGGTAGCGATCATGATCAGCAGTTGTGGCAGGAAAGGCTGCTGGGCACTGAGAAACTGCGGCAGGAATGCGGCAAAGAACAGAATGTCCTTAGGGTTGCTGGCTCCCAGGACAAAAGCGCGCCCGAACAGTGCGTGAAAGCGCGGTTTCGGTGCGACTTCCGGCACCACGGCGCCGTGGGACGGCTGCCGCGATTGCTGCCAGCTCTGCCAGGCGAGGTAGAACAGATAGAGGGCGCCGACGATCTTCAGGGCGCTGAACAGTTGCTCCGAAGCCAGCAGCAGTGCACCCAGGCCCAACGCTGATGCGCTCAACAGGCAGATCGAGGCCAAGACCCCGCCGAGAAAGGCCGGGTATGAGCGGCGCAGGCCATAGTTCAGGCTGTTGCTGATCATCAGCAACGACAAGGGACCCGGGATCAGGATCACTACCAAGGCAGCGCCACTGAACAGCAGCCAGGTTTCCACACTCATTAGATTCTCCATATGCACAAAAACCCCATCCGAAGGGATGGGGCGGGTAGGACCAGGTGCGACTTACAAGAAAATGAACTTGGCGATGAAGATCGCACACAGCACATACAGGCTGATGGAGATTTCCTTGTGTTTGCCCGTCCCGGCCTTCAGTACCACATAGGTGATGAAACCCAGGGCAATGCCGTCGGCGACGGAAAAGGTCAGCGGCATCATGATTGCCGTGACAATCGCCGGAATGCTGTCAGTGGCTTCGTCCCAGTTGATATGGGCCATGCCTCCCATCATCAGCATCGCGACATAGATCAAGGCACCCGCGGTAGCGTAAGCAGGGATCATGCCTGCCAGCGGAGCAAAGAACATGGCGGCAATAAATAACACACCCACGGTGACGGCGGTAAGGCCAGTCCGACCGCCAGCGGCCACACCGGCGGCACTTTCCACGTAGCTGGTCACCGGTGGCACCCCGACCACTGCACCGAAGACGCTAGAAGCACTGTCAGCCTTGAGGGCGCGCGAGAGATTTTCGATCTTGCCGTCGGCATTCACCAGACCGGCACGCTGGGCCACGCCCATCAGGGTGCCGGCAGTGTCGAACATGTGCACGAAGAGGAAGGCCAGGACCACGCTGATCATGCTGACGTTGAACACCCCGGCAATATCCATGGCCATCCAGGTGGGCGCCAGGCTCGGCGGGGTGGACAGGATGCCGTTGTAGTGCACCAGCCCCAGTCCCCAACCGGCCAGGGTCACGGCAATGATGCTGATGAGGATTGCACCGAATACTCGGTGGTAGCTGAGCACCGCGATCATCAGAAAGCAGATGGCCGCCAGCAGCGGGCCCGGTTCACGCAGGGAGCCAAGCTTGATCAGGGTGGCCGGGCTATCGACGATGATGCCGGCGGTTTTCAGCCCGATCAGCCCGAGAAACAGCCCGACACCGGCTCCCATGGCGAAGCGCAAGCTCACCGGAATGCTGTTGAGCAGCCATTCACGAATCCGCGACAAGGTCAGGATCATGAACAGCACACCGGAGATGAATACCGCGCCGAGGGCGGTTTCCCAGTTGTAGCCCATGGTGCCGACCACGGTGTAAGTGAAGAAGGCGTTGAGGCCCATGCCCGGGGCCAGGCCCACCGGCCAGTTGGCGTACAGGCCCATCAGCAGGCAGCCCAGGGCGGCGGCGATGCAGGTGGCAACGAAGGCGGCGCCGTGATCGATGCCGGCGTCGGCCATGATGTTGGGATTGACGAAGATGATGTAAGCCATGGTGATGAAGGTTGTCAGACCGGCAATCAGCTCGGTCTTCACCGTGGTGCCATGCAATCTGAGTTTGAAGATGCGCTCCAGCCAGCCGCTGTTCAGCGAGGGCGAGAGGTCCAGCGGAGAGGCTTCGGATTTGCGGCTTTCCACAGCGAGTACTCCTCAAGAGTTTTATTGTTTTTTCCAGAGCCGGGCACGGGAGGGTGGGCAGCGGCTCTTTGAGGCAGGCAGGGCTTGTGGGGTTTGTTGACCTGCGGGTCAAGAACTCACACGTGGCGAATTATGCTTTTGTATACAAAGAAAGCAAATAATGTTTTTGGTTTTGTGTGCGAAAAATCTGAGGACTTGGCTATATCACGTCAGGTCTTTATGCCTGATAGCGCGGAAGGTGGGCAGCGCCTGCTCGGCGGCCTGGGAGGGCGCGCCGAGAGGAAGGGGTTATCAGTCGTCTACAGGTTTTCCCGCCAGTGCCTGGTTTACTGCCAGCCAGCCATTGACCGCACTTTCTCCGGCTTCGGCGAAGGCCCGTTGCAGCAGTTTCACTTGTTCGCGACGCAGGGAGTGTTCAAAGCGCACGCCATCGTCGGTCAGTTGCAACAGGCGTTTTCGTTTGTCGCTGGCCGGGGCGACGCTGTCTACCAGGTGCATTTCCATGAGTTGGCGCAAGGGCGTATTCAGCGCCTGCTTGCTCACCCCCAGCAGCGTGAGCAGTTCTTTCACGCTCAGGCCGGGGTAGCGGGCAATGAAAAACACGATGCGCTGGTGCACGCGACTCAAGCCGCGGCGCTCGAGCATTTCGTCGGCCTTGGCGGTAAAGGCCTGATAGCCAAAGAAGAAGGCTTCCATGGCGGCTTGTTGCGAGGTCTGGCTTTTAAGGTCAAGCATATTGACGTATCTGCGAAAACCGGCGTAATTTCGGTCAAGCAGTTTGACGTATTTCCTCCGACCTTTGCTAGCGGTGACCTCCATGGCCTTCTCCGAACGTGTATCGCGCCTCAAAAGCTCCTTGATCCGTGAAATCCTTGCCGCGGCCCAGCGCCCGGAAGTGATGTCGTTCGCTGGAGGGCTGCCGGCCGAGGTGATGCTGCCCAAGGTGCAGTGGCAAGACATGCCCTTGTCCATGGGCCAGTACGGTATGAGTGAAGGCGAGCCGCAGTTGCGTGAAGCCCTGGCTGGCGAGGCGCGCAAGCTCGGCGTGCCTTGCGAAGCGAGCCAGGTCCTGGTGGTCAGCGGCTCCCAGCAGACTCTTGATCTGGCGGCCAAGCTGTACATCGACAAGGGCACCCAGATCCTGTTGGAAGCTCCAACCTATTTGGCCGCCCTGCAGATCTTCCAGTTGTTTGGTGCCGACTGCCTGACGGTGCCACTGGAGGCCGATGGTCCGGATCTGGCGCAGATGCGCACCCGCCTGGAACAGTATCGTCCAGCATTCGTCTACCTGATCCCGACGTTCCAGAATCCTTCGGCAGTGCGCTATAGCGAAGCCAAGCGTGAGGCGGTGGCGGCCCTGCTGGACGAGTTCGGCGTGACCCTGATCGAGGACGAGCCCTATCGCGAGCTGACCTTCGACGGTGGCAGCGCGACACCCATTGTCAGCCGCTTGAAAAAGGCCAGTTGGATCTACACGGGCACCGTATCGAAAACCCTGCTCCCGGGATTGCGGGTTGGGTATCTGATCGCCAGTCCGGACCTGTTCCCCCATCTGCTGCGCCTGAAACAGTCCGCGGACCTGCATACCAACCGTGTCGGCCAGTGGCAGGCCATGCAGTGGATAGGCAGCGATCAGTTCCAGCAGCACTTGGGTGAACTGCGCAGTTTCTATCGTCTGCGCCGTGATGCCTTTCAGGTCGCGCTGCAAACTCATTTTGCCGATCTGGCTGACTGGCAGGTGCCCCAGGGTGGTCTGTTTTTCTGGTTGAGCTTGAAACAACCCCTGGATACCCGCACTTTGCTCAAGTCAGCGTTGGAACAAGACGTGACTTTCATGCCCGGCGAACCGTTCTTCTCTGAACCGGAGCGCAATCATGGGCATCTGCGGTTGAATTTCAGCCATATCGATCCGGCACGGCTGGACGAAGGCCTCAAGCGGCTGGCCACCGTAATACGTCAAGCACAGGCTGCAGAGGCAGCCTAAGGGGAGGGCCATGTACAAGGTTTATGGCGATTACCGTTCGGGCAACTGCTACAAGATCAAGCTGATGCTCAGTCTTCTAGGGCTGCCTTATGAGTGGCAGGCAGTGGACATTCTCGGAGGCGATACCCAGACCGAAGCTTTCCTGGCGAAGAATCCCAACGGCAAGATTCCGGTACTGGAGCTGGAAGACGGTACCTGCCTGTGGGAGTCCAACGCGATTCTCAACTTCCTGGCCGACGGCAGCGAGTTCCTTCCCAGCGAACCGCGCCTGCGTACCCAGGTCCTGCAATGGCAATTCTTCGAGCAGTACAGCCACGAGCCCTACATCGCCGTGGCGCGCTTCATTGAACAGTACGAGGGCCTGCCCGAAGAACGCCGGGACGAGTACCTGAAGCTGCACAAGCGTGGCTACAAGGCGCTGGATGTGATGGAGAAACAATTGAGCCGTACGCCATATCTGGTGGGCGAGCACTATTCCATTGCCGACATCGCACTCTATGCCTATACCCACGTGGCCCATGAA
The DNA here is from genome assembly GCF_045013505.1 of Pseudomonas sp. JDS08PS003. NCBI lineage: Bacteria > Pseudomonadati > Pseudomonadota > Gammaproteobacteria > Pseudomonadales > Pseudomonadaceae > Pseudomonas > Pseudomonas sp. JDS08PS003. The sequence continues at coordinate 5,338,404 of NZ_CP120724.1, read as the reverse complement.
GGCGGCTTCGACCTGACTCGCTACCCGGCCATCCAGGCCTGGATGCAACGGGTGCAAAGCCATCCTCGGCATGTGGCGATGTTCGATTGAGCGAGGGGCGTTGCCCACTGGACCGGCCTTGTGCCGGTTCAGTGCTTTATGGGGGGCATCAATTCGCGCTGTTCGTCAAAGACTGGCCCAGCAGTTCATAACAGCGCTGCGCGGCAGGACTCAGTTGCTGGCCGCGGCGGCGGATCAGGCCGATCTCGCGGTTGACGTGCTGTTGCATCGGCCCGGGACAACAGCCCGGGGGAGGGCATCAAGCAGCCGAGAAGCGCTGGTTCAGGTAGTCGATGATCACTTTGGATTCATACATCCAGGTGGTCTGCCCATTCTCTTCGATACGCAGGCACGGCACCTTGATCTTGCCACCCTGCTCCAGCAGGGTCTGGCGATCCTGCTCATTGTTCTTGGCGTCGCGCAGCGCTACTGGCACGTTCAGGCGGTGCAGGGTACGGCGGGTCTTCACGCAGAACGGGCAGGCGTGGAACTGATACAGGGTCAGGCCCTTGGCGGCCTGTTCGACTTGCGCTTGAGCAGCGGCAGTGCGCTTCTGCTTGCGCGGGCGGGTGATGAAGTCGATGAAAATGATGAGTTGGCCCAGGCCGACTCGCAGCGCTTTGACGATCACGGTATTGCCTCTTGCCCATGAATGAAGGGGCGGCAGCTTACCTGATTTTTGCCAGACGAAAAAAAACCGGCGATCAACGCCGGCTTTTCTGCTCAGGGCCTGTTACTTGATCAGGCTGAGGAACTCGCTGCGGGTCGCGGCATTTTCGCGGAACTCACCCAGCATCACCGAAGTGATCATCGACGAATTCTGCTTCTCCACACCGCGCATCATCATGCACATGTGCTTGGCCTCGATCACCACGGCAACCCCAAGGGCGCCGGTCACTTGCTGGACGGCGTCGGCGATCTGCCGGCTGAGGTTTTCCTGGATCTGCAGGCGGCGAGCATACATGTCGACGATGCGCGCGACTTTCGACAGTCCCAGGACCTTGCCGCTGGGAATGTAGGCAACATGAGCCTTGCCGATGAATGGCAGCAGATGGTGTTCGCACAACGAGTAGAGCTCGATGTCCTTGACCAGCACCATTTCGCTGTTGTCGGAGCTGAACAAGGCACCGTTGGTGACCTCTTCCAGGGTTTGGGCATAACCGCGGCAAAGGTACTGCATGGCTTTGGCGGCACGCTTCGGCGTGTCGAGCAGGCCCTCGCGGGAGACGTCCTCGCCCAGTTGGCCGAGGATCGCGGTGTAATTCTGTTCCAGGGACATGAAACTACCTGTGGGATTTTACGCAAAGGGCAAGGGTACGGTGGCGGACACGGCGCTGCAAGCTTGGCGCAGCGGCTTTATTCGTCGCGGCCTTCCATCATGGTGCGTTTGAGCATCACGTACAGCGCCCCGGTGCCGCCATGTTTGGCCTGGCAGGAGGTGAAGCCCAGCACCTGCGGATGCTGGCGTAGCCAGGTGTTGACGTGGCTTTTGATCATGGGGCGCTTACCGTCCAGGCGCACGGCCTTGCCGTGGGTAACGCGCACGCAGCGGATTTCGAACTTGGTGGCTTCGGCGAGAAACGCCCAGAGGGTTTCCCGGGCCTTTTCCACGGTCATGCCGTGCAGGTCGAGGCTGCCTTCAAAGGGAATCTGGCCGATTTTCAGCTTGCGCATCTGGCTTTCCTGGACCCCGTCGCGGGCCCACATCAGCTCATCTTCAGGCCCCACATCGATGACAAACTGATCGGACAGCCCGTCCACGGTCGTGGTCTCGCTACGCACAGTGGCAGCTTGGCGCAGCTTGGCGATCTGTGCCCGGTCGGCCTTGGGTTTGCCTGTGTCGGCCCGATCGTGCTTGATCGGCTTGACGCCGCGGATCTCGTTTTTGAATAGGGAAAAATCGTCGTCTTGCATGTCAGCCTCCGCGAAGGGCGGCTAGTTTACCCAACTCGGAACACCTTAAGGCGCGCAAATCGCACCCAGGATTGTCAGTCGTGTTTTTTCATCAGGTGCGGCGCCATGTTCAGCGCCAGGGGCTGGCGCATGCGGCGCCGGCAACGCCGCCACAGGCGCACACCGACATACAGCAGTACCAGGCCGATCAGCAGGATCAGCGCCGAGCCCAGTGGGCTGGCGTTGAGCTCTCCCAACGCCGGAGCGCGTCCCAGCAGGCTTGCGGTCCCAGCCAGGGCCAGCAGCACGCCGAAGGTCGCCAGCAATGCAGAGAATCCAGCCCCCAGGCGCAGGCGCCAGTTTCGCGGGCTTTTGGGCCGCAATCGGCGTGCGTCAAAACCATCGGATATCTTCATTCCGACCTTCCTCAATGGGTATCGGCCCTTCGACCGGGAGTTGACCGGGTGGTTCCTGAGGCTAAGGCAATTGCTGCAAATGCGAGGCGTTTATGGATGAGCGGCCCGCCAGCCGCTCACCAAGGCTGGTCAGGTCAGGCTTGCGGTCTGGGCGAGAGTGGCGAAGTTGTCGGCCATGATCGCCATTTCAGTCTGCTGAACATGCTCGGCGCTGAGAATGCCGCCCTTGTAGGGCAGGTCACGGGTGGCACAGGCGTCCTCCACCAGGGTGCAACGGAATCCCAGGTTCTTCGCTGCACGTACGGTGGTGCTGACGCTGGAGTGGCTCATGAAGCCGGCGACGATCAGGTCCAGGGAGCCCAGATCCTGCAGGCGCTTTTCCAGTTCGGTGCCGTGAAAGGCACTGGGCAGCAGCTTGCCGATAATGGTCTCGTCGCCTTGGGGCTCAAGGCCGGGGATGAATTCGCCGCGCTCGCCCTGAGGGTCGAACAGGCCGCCGACGGTGCCGAGATGGCGTACATGCACGATGGGCCGGCCGGCAGCCCGGGCGGCGGCCAGCAGTTGGCCGATGTTGGCCACTGCCTTGTCCATGCCGGACAGGGCCAGGGGGCCGCTAAGGTACTCTTTCTGGGCGTCGATGATCACAAGGGTCGCGTGGCTCAAGTTGGCCGCTGCATAACCACGACCGCTGAGTTGAAACATCGTCTTTGGAACGGACATTCTGGGGCTCCTGTGAGTGGGGCTTTTGCGACATTGTCCTCTGGCGGAGCGCTTCTGTGAATCGCTACTAACGTAAGGTGCGCCGTTGTTGGCCTGCAGCCTTGTCAAGAGGGGCAAGGTATTGGGCTTCCCGGGCCAAAAGCGGTCTGTCGGGCGATTGTACGGGGGTGGCTTTTCATTCGTCGTCGGCAGGCGCTTTGGCTGTTAGAATTGCCGGTCGTTTTTTCAGGAGTCTGTCCCGTGATCACTTCCCGCCTTCGCACCTTGCGTGACCATATCCGCTGGGCTGTCAGCCGCTTTCATGGGGAGGATCTGTTCTTCGGCCATGGTACCGACAACGCCTGGGACGAGGCCCGCCAATTGGTGCTAGGAGCCTTGCACCTGCCCTGGGAAATCGCCGACAGCTACCTGGACTGCGCGTTGGAAGACGATGAACTGGTCCACCTTCAGCACCTGCTCAAGCGCCGTATCGAAGAGCGCGTGCCCACAGCCTATCTGTTGGGTGAGGCCTGGTTCTGCGGCATGTCGTTCATCGTTGACGAGCGTGTGCTGATTCCTCGCTCGCCCATCGGCGAGTTGATCGAGAAACGCTTCGAACCCTGGCTGGGCACTGAGCCTGCGCGGATTCTCGATCTGTGCACCGGCTCCGGTTGCATCGGCATCGCCTGTGCCTATGAGTTCCGCGAGGCCGAAGTGGTGCTGGCCGACCTGTCCTTCGAGGCCCTGGAAGTGGCCAACCAGAATATTGAGCGCCACGGTGTCGATGAGCGGGTGTTCACCGTTCAGGGCGATGGTTTCGATGGCTTGCCGGGGCAGCGCTTCGACCTGATCGTTTCCAACCCGCCCTATGTCGATGCCGAAGATTTTGCCGACATGCCGGACGAGTACCAGCATGAGCCCGAGCTGGGCCTGGCCTGTGGCGATGATGGTCTGAATCTGGTGCGGCGCATGCTGGCCCAGGCTGCTGATCACCTGACCGAGAAAGGCTTGCTGATTGTCGAAGTGGGCAATAGCCAGGTGCATGTCGAGGCGCTGTACCCCGAAGTCGACTTCGCCTGGCTGGACTTCGAACGCGGCGGTCACGGTGTGTTCATGCTCACTGCGGAGCAGTGCCGCGAGCACCAGGCATTGTTTGTCGCTCGCGCCTGAGCCATTTGCCGGCCCGCGCAAGGCGGGCCTTGAGTCTTGAAGAGGTTGCGACTCAGCGGTGAGTCGCAATCCAGATCAGCAGACCCGCCTGGAAAACCGCGAAGGCCACCAGGCAGGTGATGGTGAAACGCAGACCGGTGTCTTCACGTTTGTACTTGGTGACTTTCTCTTCCTGCTTGCGCAGTTTGACTTCCAGCTCTTCCAGGTTCTGCTCGGCCTGCTGGAGCATCTGCGCCGCTTCCAGTATCTCCACGAACTGCAGTTTCTCGGTGTTCCACTGGCTCAGCAGCTCGCCCACCTGAACATCCTTGACGCTGCCCTTGAGATGCTGGGCATCGGCATACACCACGTCGAAGCCCTGGGTTCGCAGCACATGATCGCGACGCAGGCGAGTGTCCTCATTGAGGGCGTCCTTGTTGGCGAGGTCGAAGCCGTCCACCCGGTAGTGCGGCCACTTCTTCTGAGCCCACTGCGCGGCCTGGGCCAGCAGGAAGCGCCCGATGCCACGGTTAAGCGGTTCGATCTGCAGTCCGCCTTCGGGCTCGAAATGCACCCGGTGGGTGTCGTGCTCGACCCAGACATCCAGGTGATTCTGTTCCTTGCGCACGCGCTGGCCGGGCAGGCTGATGGTCATGCGCAGCAGGCTGTGCTCTTTGTTGTTGCGTTCGGCATAACCGAACTCGACAAAACGCAAAGGGCGTCCGCCGGTGGCGCGATCGGTCTGCAGGGGCGCCAGGCGCAGCATCTTGTGATGTTCGGCCTGGACATCCGCCCACGGCAACGGCGCCGCTTCCGGTACGGCGGCTTCCTGCTCGGTGGCGGGTGAATTCGAGGTATCAGTCATAACGGCAAGTCCTGTCCAATCGCTGCGCGCCGACAGCAATCGAACGGCCGGCAAAGGCTTATCGGCCGTTTTTTTCAGGACTGGAGGGTAAAAACAGCCTAACGGGTGTGAAGTCCGTCAATAAAACTGATGATGGATCGGCCCAGCTCCGCCGCCAGTGGCAATTGCGGGTCCTTGTAGGACGCCAATTGGCGCTTGAGATCGTTGGGTACGATACGCAGGACATGGTTCATGCCATCGATCAAGGTCAGTTGAGCATCCGGTTTCGCCGCCTTGAGCACCCGGGCGTCGTCGATGCTGACCTGGATATCGTTGCTGCCCTGGATGATCAGCGCCGGCATTTTCAGGCGGGCGAAAGCGGCGGCCGGGTCCTCGCGGAACAGGGTGATCAGATAGGGTTGCACGCTGGGGCGGAAGATCACTTGCAGGGCCGGCGGCACATCGTTGTCGACCTGACCGGCCTTGAGGCTGTCCAGCAGTTCATTGCTGCGCACCATCAGCGCCGGCGGCAGGCGATAACTCAGTTGCTGGCGCAGCACCTGATCCACGGGCCGGGCGGTGCCGGAGATGGAGATCACCCCGGCGGCGTCCAGTTGGCGGGCGGCGAGGCTGGCGATCAGAGCACCTTCGCTGTGTCCCAACACGATCAGTTGGCCCAGGCGCGGGTCGGCCTTGAGCTGCTTGCCCCAGGCCACGGCGTCGGCCACATAGGCGTCGAGGGTCAGGTTGCGTTCATCCGGGGTCGCCGCGAGGCTGGCAGCCACACCGCGCTTGTCGTAGCGCACGCTGGCGATGTTGTGCTTGGCCAGCACCCAGGCCAGGCGCTTGAGGCTGTCGTTGCGCCCGCCGTCGGGGTTGTTGCCGTCGCGGTCGGTGGGGCCGGAACCGGAAATGATCAGCACCACCGGCACCGGCTGCGCAGATTTGGGCAGCAGCATCGAGCCATACAGCTCGCCGTGGCCGGTCTCCAGGCTTACGGGGCGTTGCAGGACGGCCGCGTTGACCAGGCCGGTGAACAGGGAAAGGCTCAAGAGAAGGACTCGCAGCATCATCACGCCATCATGGATAAGGTGCCGGTTGGACTCGGCCAGGGGCAGAAGGTTCGAGGATGAACTAGTTGGGTAGCCTGCGTATACTTGCGCCCTTCAGTAATCCTGATTGAGTTATTTCGGCTGATTTCACGGAGCTCCCCGCATGTCCGGCAATACCTACGGCAAGCTGTTCACTGTCACCACCGCGGGCGAAAGCCATGGTCCGGCGTTGGTCGCCATTGTCGACGGCTGCCCGCCGGGCCTCGAGCTGTCCCTGGAAGACCTGCAGCGTGATCTGGACCGGCGCAAGCCCGGCACCAGCCGTCACACCACCCAGCGCCAGGAACCCGATGAAGTCGAGATCCTTTCCGGGGTGTTCGAGGGCAAGACCACTGGCTGTTCCATTGGCCTGTTGATCCGCAATACCGACCAGAAGTCCAAGGACTATTCGGCGATCAAGGATCTGTTCCGTCCGGCTCACGCCGATTACACCTACCACCACAAGTACGGCATTCGTGATTACCGTGGCGGCGGTCGCAGCTCGGCGCGGGAAACCGCCATGCGCGTGGCGGCCGGGGCCATCGCCAAGAAATACCTGGCCAGCCAGGGCATCGTGGTGCGCGGCTACATGAGTCAGTTGGGCCCGATCGAGATTCCGTTCAAGACTTGGGATTCGGTGGAGGACAACGCGTTCTTCAGCCCCGATCCGGATAAGGTTCCAGAGCTGGAAGCCTACATGGACCAATTGCGCCGGGATCAGGATTCCGTGGGAGCGAAGATCACCGTGGTCGCCGAAGGCGTGATGCCGGGCCTGGGCGAGCCGATCTTCGATCGTCTGGATGCCGAACTGGCCCACGCGTTGATGAGCATCAATGCGGTCAAGGGCGTGGAAATCGGCGCCGGTTTCGCCAGCGTCGCCCAGCGCGGCACCGAGCACCGTGACGAGCTGACCCCGCAAGGTTTCCTCAGCAATAACGCCGGTGGCATTCTTGGCGGTATCTCCTCGGGGCAGCCGATCGTTGCCCACCTGGCGCTCAAGCCGACGTCCAGCATCACCACGCCAGGCCGCTCCATCGATGTTGATGGCAATCCGGTGGACGTGATCACCAAGGGCCGTCACGACCCTTGCGTGGGCATTCGCGCCACTCCCATTGCCGAAGCCATGATGGCCATCGTGCTGATGGATCACCTGCTGCGTCACCGCGGCCAGAACGCCGACGTGCGCGTCAGCACGCCGGTACTGGGCCAGCTGTAATGGCGGTTCTGCCAGTCGCTACGGTCTGATGACCGTGGCGGCGCTGCCGTACTGGCGGCTTTCCAGTTTCTACCTATTCTATTTCGCCCTGCTGGGCTCGACGGCGCCGTTTCTGGCGCTGTATTTCGATCACCTGGGTTTTTCCAGCGCGCGGATCGGCGAACTGGTGGCCATTCCCATGCTCATGCGCTGCGTGGCGCCCAACCTTTGGGGCTGGCTGGGGGACTACACCGGCCGGCGCCTGGCGATCGTGCGTTTTGGTGCAATCTGCACCCTGATCTGTTTTTCCCTGATCTTCGTCGACAAGAGCTACGCCTGGCTGGCCATGGTCATGGCCCTGCACGCGTTTTTCTGGCACGCAGTCCTGCCGCAGTTCGAAGTGATCACCCTGGCGCACTTGCAGGGGCAGACCTCACGCTACAGCCAGATCCGTCTTTGGGGCTCCATCGGTTTCATTCTTACCGTGGTGGCTTTGGGGCGCCTGTTCGAGTGGTTGAGCCTGGATATCTATCCGGCGGCGTTGGTGGCGATTATGGGCGGCATCGTGCTCAGCAGCCTGTGGGTGCCCAACGCCCAGCCTGCGGTGCAGGGGCCGCGGCTGGCCGGGGAAGGCTTTATCAAGCAGTTGCGCAGTCCCGGTGTGTTGGCCTTCTATCTGTGTGTGGCATTGATGCAGATGAGCCACGGCCCTTACTACACCTTCCTGACCCTGCACCTGGAGCGCCTGGGCTATACCCGTGGCCTGATCGGCATGCTCTGGGCCCTGGGGGTGGTGGCCGAGGTGCTGATGTTCCTGGCCATGAGCCGGATTCTGGCGCGGTTTTCCGTGCGCCGGGTGTTGCTGGCGAGTTTCCTCTTGGCGGCTTTGCGCTGGCTGCTGTTGGGCGGCCTGGCGGAACATCTCGGGGTGCTGTTGTTGGCGCAGGTGCTGCATGCGGCGACCTTCGGCAGTTTTCACGCCGCAGCCATTCATTTCGTGCAACGCAGCTTCGGCGCTCGTCAGCAGGGTCAGGGCCAGGCGTTGTACGCCGCCCTGGCTGGAACCGGAGGCGCCTTGGGGGCCCTGTATTCCGGCTACAGCTGGAACGCCCTGGGCGCCACATTGACCTTTAGTATTGCTAGCGTCGCCGCCCTGGCCGCAGCCGTTATCATTGCCACCCGCATGCAAGAGGAGTTGCCGTTATGAGCAGCCTGTCCGTCTACCACGTATCCAGCCCGGACCTGCCGAACAAGGTTCTGACCCACTTCGACGATATCGCTGCGACCCTGGCCGAACAGGGGATTGGCTTCGATCGTTGGCAAACCTCGACACGGATCGAGCCGGGGGTCAGTCAGGAGGAGGTGATAGCGGCCTATCAGGAGCAGATCGATCGGCTGATGACCGAGCAGGGTTATGTCAGCGTTGATGTGATCAGCCTCAACCGTGACCATCCACAACGAGTCGAGCTGCGTGCCAGCTTTCTCGACGAGCATCGCCATGGCGAAGATGAAGTGCGGTTTTTCGTCGCTGGACGCGGGCTGTTTTCTCTGCACATCGACGACTATGTCTATGCCGTTCTTTGCGAAAGGAACGACCTGATTTCGGTACCGGCAGGCACTGCTCATTGGTTCGATATGGGGGAGGAGCCGCACCTGGTAGCCATCCGCCTGTTCAACAATCCCCAAGGCTGGGCGGCCAACCTGACCGGAGACGCTATCGCCAGTCAGTTCCCACGCCTGGACGATTGAGCGGGAAGCTCAACGTCAACGGGCCGGCCCCACGCAAGGTGGGGCCGGCCCGAGCAGGAAGCCGAAGGTGGCTTAGGCGGAGTGGTAAGTCGGCAAGGCAAAGCGGTTTTGGCTTTGCAGCATGGAAATCTGCGGCAACTCACTGGCCTGTTCGGCCAAATCACGACGAATTGCACTGATGACCCAGGACAGCTGGTCGGCGGCATGCAGCTGCGCGTAGGAAATCGAACGCTTGAACTGTTTGCCTTCGCTGTTGCGCAGGGTGAGCAGGATGCCACCGTCTGGACGGGGTTGGGTGGTCACTTCGAAGTTGGAGAACAGGGAGGAAAATTTTTCTTGGATCAGGCTCATGTCTATCAGCTCCGTTAGCTCTTGAAGAGAAAGCGTGGAGTGATAGGTGCAGCGATTGTGCCAGTATTGTTTTTTTATAAAGTCCTTTTAAATCAATTAGTTATGATTTAAAGGATATTTCGGTTTCGTGCAAATTGCATGAATGGCCATCGTGCATCCTGCATTTTGCAGGTTGGCGGCGATTGGCCGTGGGCGTGGCTACGGTGTTATGACCGCTGGCCTTGAGAGAAAATTCAATCGTTTATGGATGAGGCTGGAGGGCCTTGGAGATAACCGGTGGGGAGATACAAAAGTTTGCAAAAACTCCGTGTACAGGCCCGCAACGGCTGACGTATTTTCCAGCCAGTGACGCTGTTTCAACGCTGCATCGGCGACCCAGCCGAACAGGTTTGAAAGGTGTCTCTGCGACATGGAATGTGTAGTGGCGTGATCCAGCGATCCTGCCCGACGGATAATAAGAACATAGGACGCCCTCCATGAATGGTCCCACCGCATTATTAATGCCGGTGCTCTCAGCAGCGCTGTGCTTGCCCTGCCTTTATCCCTTTGCGGGTTATCCCCGCAGTCTTCGCTTGCCGGTTGCCGAACCCTGGGTCGCCAACCCCGGTTGAGCCTTGTGCCGGCTGTGTTGCCAACACCCGGCCGGCCTGGCTGGGCACAGACCTTTGCTGTCGAACCGGAGCAACCATGAATAAGCACAAGAGCGACATGATTACCTGGGGCATGATGCTGCGAAAGGTGCCGTCCATTGCCAAGGCGCTGCCTCGGGTGGTGCGAGGCATGAAGGCGGGGAACATCGACAAGCCTGACCAACCCTGCGGACTGGGTTGGAGTTTCGAGCAGGCGACCCTGCGCAATCCCGAGGGGCCGGCCTTGTTGTATGGCGATCGGGTACTCAGTTATTCCCAGGTCAATCAATGGGCCAACCGCATCGCTGCCTACCTGCGGGAACAGGGCATCGGCAAGGGCGATGTGCTGGCGATTTTCATCGAAAATCGTCCTGAGTTGCTGGTCACGGTGCTGGCGGTGGCCAAGCTTGGCGGGATCTGCGCGATGCTCAACACCGCTCAGACCCAAAGCGTGCTGGTGCACAGCCTGGAGTTGGTCAAACCGGTGGGAATCATGGTCGGCGCTGAGTTGCTGGCGGCTTTTTCCGCGGTGCGCGATCAAGTGGATATCGATCCGGCTCGCACCTGGTTCGTGGCCGATCAGGACACCTTCGCCGACCCCGGACCGACTCCGGACGGCCTGGTCAATCTGATGGCCGAGAGCGCCGGTTATCCAGCGGACAATCTGGTACAGGCCCAGCGCATCTTTTTCAACGACCCTTGCTTCTACATCTATACGTCCGGCACCACGGGGCTGCCCAAGGCGGGGATTTTCAAGCATGGGCGCTGGATGCGCACCTCTGCCGGCTTCGGCACTATTGCCCTGGATATGCAGCCCGGCGACGTGGTGTATTGCACCTTGCCGCTGTACCACGCCACCGGGCTGTGCGTCTGCTGGGGCTCGGCCATTACCGGCGCCTCGGGGTTCGCCATTCGCCGCAAGTTCAGCGCCAGTCAGTTCTGGGACGATGCGCGTCGGTTCAAGGCGACGACTGTGGGTTATGTCGGTGAGTTGTGTCGCTACCTGATCGATCAGCCCAGCACTGCCCGGGATACCGAGCATGGGGTGTTGAAGATGATCGGCAATGGCCTGCGTCCGGGAGTCTGGAGCGAGTTCAAGCAACGTTTTGGTGTGGGTCATGTGTGTGAGTTGTATGCGGCCAGCGACGGCAATATCGGTTTCAGCAATATCCTCAACTTCGACAACACCGTGGGTTTTTCCCTGATCCCCTGGGCATTGGTGGAGTACGCCCACGATACCGGGGCGCCGTTGCGCAACAGCCAGGGTTTCATGCAGAAAGTGGCCAAGGGTGGACAGGGCCTGCTACTGGCGAAGATCGACGACAAGGCGCCGCTGGACGGTTACACCGATCCGGAAAAGAACCTCAAGGTGATCCTCAAGGACGTGTTCGAGAAGGGCGACTGCTACTTCAATACCGGTGACCTGCTGCGGGACATCGGGTTTGGCCATGTGCAATTCGTCGATCGGCTGGGAGACACCTATCGCTGGAAGGGCGAGAACGTCTCCACCACCGAGGTGGAGAACATTCTGCTGGGGCACCCGCAAATTGCCGAGGTGGTGGCCTATGGCGTCGAAATCCACAACACCAACGGTCGTGCGGGGATGGTGGCCATTACCCCGGCGGAGTCTCTGGCGACCCTGGATTTCAGTGCCTTGCTGCAATTCGCCAGGCAGCAGCTTCCGGCTTACGCGGTGCCGCTGTTCCTGCGGATCAAGGTGAAAATGGACACTACTGGCACCTTCAAGTACCAGAAGAGTCGACTCAAGGAGCAGGCATTCGACCTCGAACGAACCGGCGACGATCCGGTCTATGCCTGGCTTCCTGGGGCGGACACCTATGTGCAATTGACCCCGCAGATTTTTGCGGAGATCCAGGGCGGGCGTCTGCGTTATTGATTCTGCCTATGGCGGCTCTTGGGAAAAAAGGGATGACAGGCCGCGGCCGGCTTGGGGAAACTAGGGCCTTTCCGATTGACCGAACCTGGAGTTTCCGATGACCGACAAAAGCCGCCAGATGACTGAAGATGAGGCCGCCCAGTTTGTCGAGCAGGTATTCAACGTGGCCCGCCAGGGCGATGCACAGATGCTCGACAAGCTGGCGGGCAGTGGCCTGCCGGTCAACCTGCGCAATCACAAGGGTGACACCTTGCTGATGCTGGCCGCCTATCACGGGCATGTGGATGCAGTGCAAGTGCTGCTCAAGCACAAGGCCGATCCTGAGATCCGCAACGACAATGGCCAGAGCCCGATTGCCGGCGCCGCCTTCAAGGGCGACCTGGCAGTGGTCAAGGCTCTGGTGGAAGGCGGAGCTCAAGTGGAAGGCTCATCGTTTGACGGTCGTACTGCGCTGATGATGGCGGCGATGTTCAACCGCACGGAGATCGTTACCTACCTGATCAGCCAGGGGGCCGATCCCAAGGCTCGGGATACCAATGGTGTCAGTGCCCTGGAGGCGGCCAAGACCATGGGCGCCGTGGACACCACCGCACAACTGGAAAAACTTCTGGCCTGAGGCCGAGGGGAAGGAGGCGAGGGCGCAGGGCCTTCGTCTCGGTGATAGGTCTGGCCGTCCACTTTAGGCTATCCTTCGCGCCCTCGAAATTTCCTTGCCTTCAGGATGCGCCCATGAAAACCGCCCTTATCGAACTCATCAGCAAAATCAGCTCCGGGTGCATGGGCGACGCCGAGATTCAGCAGATCGCCGATGAAGCGGCCCAGGCCTATGCTGATCCCCAGGGGTTCCTGGCGGCCAATCCGGACATCAACTACGACGACAGCTTCCCCATTCCCCTGGGCGAATGGGTGGTGGTGGGCAGCCTGCCGGAGACCGTGCTGTTTCAGGCTGATACCTACGTCGACCTGTTCGCCCAGATCGTTGCCTCTTTCGGCAAGGACGTGACCTTCAATATCAAGCCCAAGCAGTTGGCCAAGATCGAAGCGCTGACAGCCCTGAACCGCATCCAGATCCAGATGGGCAGCATGAATCCGGAAAATGGCGGTTACGTGCTGATGAACTTCAGCCAGTTGCTGGATGACGAGCTGCAGATGGTGCTGGTCTACGGCAATGATGTGCCACGAGTGCTTGAACTCTGTGCCGAGGTCGGCATTGTCGCGGCGCCGGCTCTGGAAGCGCTGAAGATTGCTGTGCACGTCTGAATCCGCATTTGCGGTGGAATAAAGCGGAACCCTGATTCAGCGCGACTATCCTAAAGAGGCATACCTTCATTTGGGAGCGACACCATGGGTTCCACCTTCAATGGCCTGATTGGCCTGATCATTCTGGCCCTGGATATCTGGGCCATCATCAACGTTCTGAAAAGCGGCGCCGAAACCGGGATGAAGATTATCTGGGTGTTGTTGATCATCTTCCTTCCCGTCCTTGGGCTGATCATCTGGGCCATTGCCGGTCCTCGAGGCAACGTCAGGCTCTGAACCAGGACGTGTGACAAACAGACCCGGAGTCATTGCGGGCGAGGGAAAAGAAGGGCCGTCACAGGCGGTGTGAAAACTACTGCGTTTGGCAATACTGCGTTAAAAACAGGCTCGGAAGCTCATTTAGGCCCCCTAAAGTCGAACGCGACCCCGGCCGTTCCTCGCCTGTTTTTGCCTTGTCTTGCCTTCACTCGCGACGTTTCACACAGCCTGGTCAGGCCCTTTTTTGTGTGACTAAACATGCGTTGAACGAAATTTTCACAAAGTCTCTAAGACAATCCGCCGGCGCTTTTTAGCCTGTCATCTCCCCCTGCAATCTGTTGATCCAGAGCCATTGGTGGTGGGTTTGGCGGTACTGTCCACTAATCAATGGCAATGCCTCCAGTGATCGTGCACCATTTGCGCACCGCGTATTCCCCCGCCGCTCAGGTGGCAATAAGAGGGCAGAACGCAGCTGTATTCTTGCAACTTAAACTTCCAATGGGTCCTAAAACGACATGGCAAACTCGGATGCCCTGAGTCAGCAGCGATCCTCGAATCGCCTGCTGCAACCGACCGTCAAATCCCATCTGGCCTACACGCTGCTGTGCGCGCTGGTCATGATGGTGATGTTTTCTTTGTTGCGCGTCGCGCTGTTGATCTACAACCGCGAGATGATTCTCGACACCCCGGCTTCGACGTTCCTCGAAGCGTTTGCCAATGGCCTGCGTTTTGACCTGCGGCTGGTGGTCTACCTCAGCGTACCGCTGGTGCTGGCCATGCTCAGTGCCCGGGCTATGGCGGCTCGCGGGTTGCTGCGCTTCTGGCTGACGGTGACCTCCAGCATTGCGCTGTTCCTCGGCCTGATGGAGATGGATTTCTACCGTGAGTTCCACCAGCGTCTCAACGGTCTGGTCTTCCAGTATGTGAAGGAAGACCCGAAAACCGTGATGAGCATGCTCTGGTACGGTTTCCCAGTGGTCCGCTACCTGCTGGCCTGGGCCGTGGGGACCTGGATCCTCAGCCTGGCGTTCAAGGGTGCCGACCGTGCTACTCGGCCTCGTGGGCCGTTCAGCGGTGGCAATGTCGGCACACGCCAGATTGCCCCCTGGTATGCACGTATTGCGGTATTCGTGGTCTGCCTGCTGATCTGTGTAGTGGCTGCCCGTGGCACCCTGCGCCAGGGCCCGCCGATGCGTTGGGGCGATGTCTACACCACCGAATCGAACTTCGCCAACCAGTTGGGCCTTAATGGCACGCTGCAGTTGATGGCGGCGGCCAAGGATCGGATGTCCGAGGATCGCACCAATATCTGGAAGGCGACCTTGCCCCAGCCTCTGGCTCAACAGACAGTGCGCGACATGCTGCTGGTGCCGAGCGACAAACTGGTGGATGGGGATATTGCCGCCGTACGCCGTAACTACACGCCGGATGCGGACAAGACCCTGCCGATCAAGAACGTCGTGGTGATCCTGATGGAAAGCTTCGCCGGGCATTCGGTGGGCGCGCTGGGACGTCCAGGGGAGATCACTCCGTACTTCGACAAGCTGTCGAAGCAAGGCTTGCTGTTCGACCGCTTCTTCTCCAACGGCACTCATACCCACCAGGGCATGTTCGCCACCATGGCTTGCTTCCCCAACCTGCCAGGCTTCGAATACCTGATGCAGACCCCGGAAGGCAGCCACAAGCTGTCTGGACTGCCGCAGCTGCTGAGCGCCCGCAAGTATGACGATGTGTATGTCTACAACGGTGATTTTGCCTGGGACAACCAGTCGGGGTTCTTCAGCAACCAGGGCATGACCAACTTCATTGGTCGTAATGACTTCGTCAATCCGGTGTTCTCCGACCCGACCTGGGGCGTGTCCGACCAGGACATGTTCAACCGTGGTCTGGAAGAGCTGAAGGCTCGTGAAGGCAAAGAGCCGTTCTACGCCCTGCTGCAGACCCTGTCCAACCACACCCCGTATGCGTTGCCGACGCCATTGCCGGTGGACAAGGTGACCGATCGCGGCAGCCTCAATGAGCACTTGACTGCCATGCGCTACTCCGACTGGGCATTGGGCCAGTTCTTCGAGAAGGCGAGCAAGGAACCCTACTTCAAGGAGACGCTGTTCGTCGTGGTCGGCGATCACGGTTTCGGCAATGAGCAGCAGATCACCGAAATGGACCTGGGGCGTTTCAATGTACCGCTGCTGATGATTGCGCCGGGCATCCAGGAAAAATTCGGCCAGCGTGACCACACCGTGGGCACTCAGATCGACATAGTGCCCACCATCATGGGCCGTCTCGGTGGCGATGTGCTGCATCAGTGCTGGGGGCGCGACCTGCTCAATCTGCCGGAAGGCGACAAGGGTTTTGGCGTGATCAAGCCTTCGGGCAGTGATCAGACCGTAGCGTTACTGACTGCTGACCGAGTGCTGGTGCTGCCCAAGGAAATGCCGCCACGTCTGTATAAATACGAACTGGGCGCCACTCCAGGGGGCGAGTTGATTCCCGAGGCCGCGGATGAAGCGCAGCTCAAGCAGAAGCTGGAGTCTTTCCTGCAGACCGCGACCAAGAGCTTGATAGACAATACCGCTGGCGTGGTCAACGGCAAGCCGGATTGATCCGCAGGTCTCCCGCCAATCCTTTCAGAGGGCTGGCGGACTGACTGGGCCCGACTCGCGGCACACTGAACACCCCTCAATGAGGGGTGTTTTTTTTTGCAGCGAAAACAGGCGGTGTTCGCAGACGTGTTCCGTCCAAGGATTTCGCATCGGTTTTGCAAGAGATCATCTGCCCAGTTTTAAGAATTTCCTTATGTTTCCTGGGAAAAATTCCTACGTTAACAGCCGATTTCTTGGTCGAACTTGGGAAGTTTCTCGGGTTTTAGGATTCATCTCATATCGGCTATCCCAACAGACTGTAATGATCCCTCCCGCTTCGGCCCAGACAGATACGGATAACGCTCTAGATCAGGCACGCAGCATCGGTTCTTGAATGGTGCGATCAGCAATGCGCCACGAAGATTGGTAAATGGAGAGAGGAATGAAAAAGCTATTTGTGGCAGCGGGTATCGCTTCGGGTCTTTTGACGGCTGCGGGGACTGCTTGGGCTGATGGAGTCGACGTGAGGTTGGAATTTACGGGGTTTATCAGCACCGAAACCTGCTCCGTCGAAAACACCGCAAGTGGTACCTACGTTCACAAGGTCGATCTGCCCCCTGTCGGTTCAAGTGTACTGGCTGAAAAGGGCACTGTTGCGGGGTTGACCCCCTTCAAGCTCAAGTTCACCGGTTGCTCCGGCAGTACGGTGGGGGTCTGGTTCAAGCCCGACTTGACGAAAGTGGATGCGCTGAGCGGCGCTTTGATCAACACCTACTCTGGCGAGGAAACCGCTTCAAACGTTCAGGTGCAATTGCTGGACAGCCAACAGCGGGCTCTCAACCTGAACACCATCACTCCTGACGATATCCAGAAAGTGAATGTTGATAAGGACAGCAAAGACGCGACGCTGAATTTCTACGCCCAGTACCTGGCCGGTGTTGATAACACCACCGGTGGTCCAGTCGCTGCAAACGTTGTACTGGACATGGTTTTTGAGTGAGGAAAGGTCGTCCCGGGGTTCAGGCCCCGGGGCTCCGCGCAACGAGTGATGATAGCCATGCCCCGCCATTTTTTGTTTCTGCTGTGTTTCTGCTGTGCCCTTGTGTTGCTGCCCCTGAAGGTGCAAGCCAACGTGGTAGTGAGTGGAACGCGGATCATCTATCCGGCTCAGGAGCGTGAAGTCAGTCTTGGACTCAGCAATAAGGGTGAGCAACCTGCACTGGTGCAAGTCTGGATCGACGAAGGCAATCCGGATTCCAAGCCTGATGATGTGGACGTGCCGTTTGTGGTCATGCCGCCAATGGCCCGTATCAACCAGGGAAAGGGGCAAACCCTGCGCATCGCCTACATCCCTCAACCGGGTATCCCACAGGATCGTGAATCGGTGTATTGGCTCAACCTGCTGGATGTTCCGCCACTGGCTTCCGGGCAGGTCAGCAACCACATGCAATTGGCGTTTCGTACTCGTTTGAAGTTGTTTTTTCGTCCCGCACAACTGTCGGGAAGTGCCATGGACGCGGCGGAAAAACTCCGTTGGAGCCTGGTCAAGTCAGGTGCTGAGACCGTACTGAGGGTACGCAATGACTCGGCCTTTCACGTTTCCTTCAACTCGGTGGATGTGAAGCTCAAGAGTGGCCCAAGTCTGAGTGCACAAAGCCGGATGCTGGCACCGAAATCCTCTGCTGACTTCACGCTAGGGCAAACACCGTCTCCTCCTGGGGGCCGGGGCAGTGTGGTTTACGAGTGGATCAACGACTACGGAACTTCGGTTCGTCGCGAAACCCCGCTTGAGCCCTAGGAGCCATTCCGGGCGCTTGGTTCTGCATTGGTCAACTTCCTTCGCGCTACTACGACAGCCGTGATTTCGTCAGCACTGGCGCATGGTGCTTAACGTCTGGAAAGGTGTAATGAGCGCTTTGTCTCCCCCCCCATTCTTATCGCTTAGCCGCCTCCTGCGCACGAGGTGCGGCCGTTTTGCTCTGCGCGCGGAAGTCATTTTTGGAGGTGCGACGCTGTTGTCGGGAATGCTGAGTGCAATCAGTGAGGCAGAGGAACTGATCCAGTTCAACCCTGCGTTCTTTGATAACAGTCGGGGACAGTCTGTGGACCTGTCGCAGTTTGAGCGCGGCAACCCCCTGACACCGGGCACTTACCGGCTTGACCTTTACCTGAACCAGAACTGGGTGGGGCGTCAGGAGATCCTGTTCAGGACCTCCACTGACGGTTTGAAGGTACAGCCCTGTCTGCCGCCAGGCGTACTGGAACAGTTGGGGATGGACTTTGCCAGGCTGCCCGTGGAGCAAGCGGCGCGTGCCCTCTCCTCTGAATGTCTGGGTCCTGATGATCTGCCGGCCCATAGCCGTTTCGATGTGGATATGTCGGAGTTGCGGGTCGATCTGTCCATTTCCCAGCTGTACTTGAGCCAGACCAAGCGTGGTTATGTATCACCCAAGGACTGGGACTCAGGGGTCAATGCCGCTTTTCTCGGTTACAGCAGCAATTTGAACGACAACCGTTCCAGTGGGCAGATCAGTCGCCAGTTCTATAGCAGCCTCAATGGAGGAGTCAATCTGGGGGATTGGCGCTTGCGGCACAACGGTTCCTACACCTACAACGATTCATCCGCCAGCGGCCGGCGCAGTCATTACAGCGCGCTGAGCAGCTATGTACAGCGGGACATGACGGCACTCCAGGCGCAGTTGACCCTGGGGGAGTTCTACACCCCTGGCAACTTCTTCGACAGCATGCCCTACACCGGATTGCAGTTGAGCAGTGATGAGCGAATGCTGCCCGACTCCATGCGCGGTTTTGCCCCTGTGGTGCGGGGCGTTGCAGATACTACGGCAAAGGTCAGTGTGCGTCAGGGTGAAAGCCTGCTCTACGAAACCACGGTGCCCCCTGGCCCATTTGCGATCGACGACCTGTACAACTCCGGTTATGCCGGTGACCTCAACGTCACCATTACCGAGGCCGATGGGCGGACCAAGAACTTTATCGTGCCTTACGCGTCAGTGGCGCAGTTGCTGCGCCCCGACAGTTCGCGTTTCAGCCTCAGTGCCGGGCGCTATCGCGATCAGAGTCTCGACACGCCTCCCACCTTCCTTCAGGGCAGCTATCAGCGCGGCCTGTCCAACCTGCTGACAGGCTATGGCGGCGGGATTGTCGCGCAGGATTATCGAGCCTTGTTGGGAGGAGTCGCCTTGAGCACTGCGCTGGGAGCTGTGGCCGCTGACGTGACTCATTCCCAGGCATCGGGCTTGAACGATTCGCTGCCTGACACTCAGGCGCAGATGAGCGGGCAAAGCCTGCGGTTGACTTACAACAAGCTCATTGAAGCTACGTCCACCAACTTCAGCGTGGCGGCCTACCGGTTTTCCAGCGAGGGCTATCTGAACTTCGGTGAGTTTGCCCGCCTGCGCAGCACCGAGACACCCAGCCACCTGTTCAAGCAACGCAGCCGGGTGCAATTGAACCTCAACCAACCCCTGGGCGAGCGTCTTGGTTACCTCGCTTTTTCCGGTATGGCACAGAACTACTGGAACCGTGATCAGGGCAGCGACATCACCTATCAGGTGGGCTACTCCAACGGTTTCAACTGGGGCAGCTTCAACCTCAGCGCCAGTCGTACCCGCAGTGGCAGCGGGCGCATGGACAATCAATACCTGTTGAGCTTCAGCGTGCCTCTGGGACGCACCCGGTACTCGCCTTACCTGAGTTCGTCGATCCGCTACGACGGTAATCGCAACTACGGCATCAACAACTCCCTGAGCGGCAGTGCCGGTGACCAGGGCGAGCTTGGCTACAGCCTGTATGGCTCCCGTGATAGCTACGAGGGGCAGAGCAGCAACAACTACGGTGGCAACCTGCGTTATGACACTGCCCATGCCAGCTATAACCTCGGGGCCAGCCGCGGGGAAAACTATCGTCAGGCCAACCTCGGCATGCAGGGCACGTTAGTGGCGCATCCAGGCGGGGTGAACGCCACTGCGAACCAGGGCGAAACCATCGCGGTGCTCGAAGCGACCGGCGCCGAGGGCGCTCAGGTGCTCAGCAGCACCAATGCGCGAGTCGCCGATAACGGCTACGCGGTGGTCGCCGGCCTGACGCCTTATCGCCGCAACGAAGTGGCACTGGACCCCAAGGGCACTTCACGGGATGTGGAGCTTGAAATGACCTCGCAACAAGTGGCCCCCCGGGCGGGAGCCGTGGTCATGCTGCGTTATCCGACGCTGGTGGGGCGGCCAACCCTGATCAAGCTGGTACGTGACGACGGCGAGCCTATCCCCATGGGTGCGCAGGTGCTCGATGCCGCGGGAGCCTCCCTGACTCAAGTTGGACAGAGTGGACGGACCTTTCTCCGAGGGTTGGAGGGGAGTGGACAGCTGTTGATCAAGTGGGGGAGCGGGGCGGATCAGCAGTGTCTGGCGCCTTACAACATAAGCACCGATAAATCGGCCAAGGACGAGTACTACGAATTACTGAAACTACCTTGCAAGCTCTTGAGCACAAGCCAGGCGGGAGGATGATCATGGCTCAGCGCATTCTATGCAGGCCTTGGAAAGCCTTGTGCCAGAGTGTTTTGGGCATTGGGTTGTTATCGTTTTACGCAATGGCTTGGGCAGGAACGTGTAAGGGAGGAACCGGGTCGCGATTTATTACCACAACCATTTAAGTAACCAGATTGTGTTCCCGAGCATGGGCTACACCGCGATGAATAGTGGCTGCAAAGTGGACAAGCCGATTGACACCATTCCATTGCCGACGGTCAAGCGGGCCGAGTTCACTCGCCCGGGCACGGTCCTCGGCCCGCGGAGTCTTCGTGTGCTCCTTGAAGCTTTTTATTCTGATTAGTAGAGATGTTCGGATGAAAAGAGCGCTGTTGCCGCTGAGTTTGTTGCTAATGGCCAGTCCAGTCTGGGCGGCTATCTGCAGTGAGCCGACTCCCGGAATGGGCAAGACCGAAATCAGCGATATCAGCCAAACGATCCCCTGGGATGTACCGGTTGATACGGAGATCTATACAAAGGAAATACGTGAAGCTGAGAACCACTGTAGTTGTATCGCACCCTACGGCATTGATGCTGGAGTCTTCAGCAAAGAGGACTACTACCAGCAGTTGAAGTTGGCTTGTCAGGTGTCGGATCAGCAACTCAAACAGACAGGCGTGCAGAGACAGGTGCCTTTACAGGGGAGCGCTAAGGCAATAACCGTTTCGGTGGGGACGATAGCAGAACCCTAGGTCATCGTGACGGTGAGTTTTCAGATAAGCGTGATTAGTTGGTCAACCCCGGCGTTGTGTCATGGCGCCACCTATAACCCTGATTACCCTGTGTGCAAATATGGGGCAGAGAGGCAGTTTATGACTCGGTTGAGACGAGCAGCGGTATTGCCGGCTGCGCTGCTGAGCGCTTGTTCGCTATGGCAATGTACAGCTTGGGCGGCAATCTGCAGTGGAACAGCTCAGGAAACCCCTTACAGGCTCTTGGAGCGCTCGATACCCCGTGATGCCCCTATAGGCACCACTATTTTCAAGGATGAGATCAAAGGGGGCAGCTTCGTTGTCACATGTGGATCCATCTCGAGTTTCAACATGAGCATGGAGTTGATGGGTGTGGGGGTGGATACCGGTAACAACGTATTTTCAACCGGTATTCCTGGTGTCGGCGTCCGGGTGTTTTGGTTCAGCCCTCCGGAGGCCAATTCCCCAGACGGGACCTATATCGGCAGGAGAAGAATCGAGTCGCTAAGTCGTGGTTTCGAGTTCAACAAGAAGTTTAATGTTCCACACCGTTTCACCTTTGAGCTGATAAAAACCGGCCCCATCACCTCTGGTAACACGAAAAACCTGAAAATGGAGATCTGGTACTCCGATTTCAGAAGTAACCTGATCGATCTCAGTAACTTCACCCTCACGCAAAAAAACATCGGCTGCCGTCCCGACAGGCCTGTAGACAACATCTTGCTGCCCACGGCCAGACAGCAGTCGTTCACCCAGATTGGCAGCGCTACGGGTGCCAAGGCCTTCTCGATTGACCTCAAGTGCGACAAGGGCGTAAAGGTCGCTTATCTCATCGATAGTCCACACAGGCAGTCCGACATTTTGCTCAACGGCACAGGCGCCGAGATGGCAACGGGTGTTGGCATTCAGTTGTTTAAAGGCGACACCAGCAGTAGCGTCCCGCAGCCGCTCGGGGTCCGTAGCAACCTCACTGCGGTACCCACCAATCAGGACGAGGAGCGGGTCGCCATTCCTCTGACCGCTCGCTACGTGCAAACCGATGCGTTGGTAACGGGGGGGCATGTCAAGGCCAATGCCGTCGTTACTTTAATTTATGAATAGGCCGCTGCAGTTGCGCTAGTGAAAGCGGCCTGTATTCACTCTAGTGGCTGTATTCAGCTATTTAGATTCTGCCAAGCAGCAGCAACACCAACAGCACCACCAGGACCACGCCAATAATCCCTGAAGGTCCGTAACCCCAACTTCTGGAGTGCGGAAATACTGGCAGGCCGCCAATCAGCAGCAGAATCAGAATGATGATCAGAATGGTGCCCATGGCTGTTTCCTTATTGGAGTACGGTTGAACAACAGAGTCGTTCAAGGACAAGTTCGTTTTACGCAGAAAACGAACCGCTTAATAAATCCGACTCCGCGCCTATCGAGAAAATTCCAAGTTTTTTTAATGTTTTCCGCTTCCAGTGTTATTTCCTTTAAACCTGGCAAGGTTGCCTGCTGCTGGCGCCGTAGTGTTCACCAAGTCATTGGTTTGCCTGGGGCATTCAGCACCCTGATGGTGCGTGGGTGGCGCCAGGGCCTTCGCTACACTGCGGCTCATCTTCCCCGGAACAACAAGGCAACTCTTATGCAAAATCGCATGATGATCACTGGCGCCGGCTCCGGCCTGGGTCGCGAAATCGCTTTGCGCTGGGCCCGTGAAGGCTGGCGGCTGGCCTTGTCCGATGTCAGCGAGGCGGGCCTGCAGGAAACCCTGAAGCAGGTACGCGCAGCCGGTGGCGAAGGCTTCGTGCAGCGTTGTGATGTGCGTGACTACAGCCAGCTGACGGCCTTTGCCCAGGCCTGTGAGGTCAAGTTCGGCGGCATCGACATCATCGTCAACAACGCCGGTGTGGCTTCGGGCGGTTTCTTCAGTGAGTTGTCCCTGGAGGATTGGGACTGGCAGATCGCGATCAATCTGATGGGGGTGGTCAAGGGCTGCAAGGCCTTCCTGCCGTTGCTGGAGCAGAGCAAGGGCAAGATCATCAATATTGCCTCCATGGCCGCCTTGATGCAGGGGCCGGCCATGAGCAACTACAACGTGGCCAAGGCGGGCGTGGTGGCGCTTTCCGAGAGCCTGCTGGCGGAGCTGGCGCAACAGGAAATCGGCGTGCATGTGGTTTGCCCGTCGTTCTTCCAGACCAACCTGCTGGATTCCTTCCGTGGCCCGACCCCGGCGATGAAGGCCCAGGTGGGCAAGTTGCTGGAAAGCTCACCCATTACCGCCGCCGAGATTGCCGATTACATCCACACTCAGGTCAACGCCGGCCAGTTCATGATCCTGCCCCACGAGCAGGGGCGCATGGCCTGGGCCCTGAAGCAGAAAAACCCTCAGGCGCTGTACGACGAAATGACCCTGATGGCGGACAAGATGCGCGCCAAGGCCAAACAAGGCGCCAACTAAGCTTGCCCCACCACCACGGCCTCGTTAGGGTTGCCGGCACCTGGCAATCCTGACGAGACCTTGCATGCTCAACTACCTGTGGTTCTTCCTCGCCGCGCTGTTTGAAATCGCCGGCTGCTATGCCTTCTGGATGTGGTTGCGCCAGGGCAAGAGTGCTCTCTGGGTGATTCCCGCCCTGATCAGCCTGACCCTGTTCGCTCTGTTGCTGACCAAGGTCGAAGCCACTTATGCCGGGCGCGCCTATGCCGCCTACGGAGGCATCTACATCGTGGCATCCATTGGCTGGCTGGCGGTGGTGGAGCGGGTGCGGCCCCTGGGATCGGACTGGCTGGGGCTGCTGCTATGCGTGATCGGGGCCAGTGTGATTCTGTTCGGCCCGCGCTTTTCCAATGGTTGAGCATCCCGGCCCAAAGGTTTGGGCCGGTCCAGGCCTCAGTCGAACAACTCCTTGGGCACGTCGTGCTTGAGCATCAATTGGCACTGCTCGCTGTCCGGATCGAAAACGATCACTGCCTGGCCCTTGCTCAAGGCCTGACGAACCCGCAGCACGCGGGTTTCCAGAGGCGTCTCATCGCCGTTGTCGGTGCCCTCGCGGGTGACGAAGTCTTCGATCAGACGGGTCAGGGTGTCGACTTCAAGTTGGTCGTGGGGAATCAGCATGGGGGCCTCCGAAAAACAATCCCGGATGCTACTGCGCCCGGGGTCGTGCCGCCAGTTGTAGCGCGCACAAACCCCTGATCGCGGTTCAGGACCTGTTGCCCACCAGGCTGTCCACCGAGGGCACCCGAGTGTCGCTCTCCATCTGTGTGTCGTGTTCCAGCTGATGACTGAAGCGGTCCAGGGAGCCCTGGGCCGGCTGTGCATCGCTGGCGAATACCGGCGGGCTGAGGATATAGGCACTGAGCAAGCGAGTGAGTGCCGCCAGGCTATCGATGTGGGTTCGTTCGTAGCCGTGGGTAGCATCGCAACCGAAGGCCAGCAGCGCGGTGCGGATGTCATGGCCGGCAGTGACTGCCGAATGGGCATCGCTGAAGTAGTAGCGGAACAGGTCGCGGCGCACCGGCAGTTCGTGCTCGGCGGCCAGACGCAGCAGGTGGCGGGACAGGTGATAGTCGTAAGGGCCGCCGGAGTCCTGCATCGCCACGCTCACTGCGTGCTCGCTGGAGTGCTGGCCTGGAGCGACCGGAGCAATGTCGATGCCGACGAACTCACTGACATCCCAAGGCAGGGCTGCCGCCGCACCACTGCCGGTTTCCTCAGTGATGGTGAACAGCGGGTGGCAGTCGATCATCAGCGCCTCGCCGCTGTCGACGATGGCCTTGAGCGCTGCCAGCAGGGCGGCGACACCGGCCTTGTCATCCAGGTGCCGGGCGCTGATGTGGCCGCTTTCGGTGAACTCCGGCAACGGGTCGAAGGCGACAAAGTCACCCACGCCTATGCCTAAGGATTCGCAATCGGCGCGGGTGGTGCAGTAGGCGTCCAGGCGCAGTTCGATGTGGTCCCAACTGATAGGCAACTCGTCCACCGCGGTGTTGAAGGCGTGCCCGGAAGCCATCAACGGCAGCACGCTACCACGCAGTACGCCGTTGTCGGTGAACAGGCTGACCCGGCTGCCCTCGGCAAAGCGGCTGGACCAGCAGCCCACGGGTGCCAGGATCAGGCGGCCATTATCTTTCACCGCACGGACGCTGGCGCCGATGGTGTCCAGGTGCGCCGAGACAGCCCGGTCGGGGCTGTTCTTCTGGCCCTTGAGGGTGGCGCGGATGGTGCCGCGCCGGGTCATTTCGAAGGGGATGCCCAGCTCTTCCAGGCGTTCGGCGACGTAGCGCACAATGGTGTCGGTAAAACCGGTGGGGCTGGGAATGGCGAGCATTTCCAGGAGGACTTTCTGCAGGTAGGCGAGGTCCGGTTCGGGAATCTGACGGGTCATGGAAACTCCTGATGAGAAAAGGCCATCGATGGTTTCGATGAGGGAGTAAGGGGCCTGAAGAGGGCTTTCGCTGGCCAGCCAGCTCCTACAAGAAGGTAGGAGCCGGCTGGCCGGCGAAGGATCAGGGCGCGGGTTGGCTGTGGGGAAACAGCAAGTCGATGAAACGTTCGGCCGTGGGTTGGGGTTCATGGTTGGCCAGCCCGGCGCGCTCGTTGGCTTCGATGAACACGTATTCCGGCTGGTCTGCTGCCGGCACCATCAGGTCCAGGCCGACCACCGGAATGTCCAGGGCGCGGGCCGCGCGGATGGCGGCGTCGGCCAGGGTTGGGTGGAGGATGCCGGTGACGTCTTCCAGGGTGCCGCCGGTGTGCAGGTTGGCAGTGCGCCGGACGAACAGCCGCTCGCCGGCCGGCAGCACGCTGTTGTAGTCGTAACCAGCGGCATGCAGGGTGCGCTGGGTTTCCTGGTCCAGGGGGATCTTGCTTTCCCCGCCAGTGGCCGCCTGGCGTCGGCGGCTGCGGGCCTCGATCAAGGCGCCAATGGAATGCCGACCGTCGCCGATGATCTCGGCGGGACGACGGATGGCTGCGGCCACCACTTCAAAGCCGATCACCAGGATGCGCAGGTCCAGGCCTTCGTGGAAGCTTTCCAGCAGCACTCGGCTGTCAAAGCGGCGGGCGTTGTCTATGGCTTGCTGCACCTCTTCGATGGTGCTCAGGTCCACGGCCACGCCTTGTCCCTGCTCGCCATCCAACGGTTTGACCACCACCCGCTGGTGCTCGTCGAGAAACTCCAGGTTGTCGTCGGCGTTGCCCGCCAATTGCTGGGCGGGCAGGTTCAGACCGGCACCCTTGAGCACCTTGTGAGTCAGGCTCTTGTCCTGGCACAGGCTCATGCTGATGGCACTGGTCAGGTCGCTCAGCGATTCCCGGCAACGCACCCGGCGGCCGCCGTGGCTGAGGGTGAACAGTCCGGCGTCGGCGTCGTCCACTTGCACGTCGATACCACGGCGATGGGCCTCCTCGACGATGATCCGGGCATAGGGGTTGAAGTCTGCCTGGGGGCCGGGGCCGAGAAACAGCGGCTGGTTGATGCCGTTCTTGCGCTTGATGGCGAAGGTCGACAGGGTGCGAAAACCCAGCTTGGCGTAGAGGTTCTTGGCCTGGCGATTGTCGTGCAGCACCGACAGGTCGAGGTAGCTCAGGCCGCGGCTCATGAAGTGTTCGATCAGGTGCCGCACCAGCACTTCACCCACCCCCGGGCGGCTGCAATCGGGGTCCACCGCCAGGCACCAGAGGCTGCTGCCGTGCTCCGGGTCCTGGTAGGCCTTGTGGTGGTTCAGGCCCATGACGCTACCGATCACCGCGCCGCTGTCTTCGTCCTCGGCCAGCCAGTACACCGGACCGCCCTGATGGCGCGGAGTCAGCAGCTTCGGATCGATGGGCAGCATGGCGCGTGCCTGATACAGCTGATTGATGGCCTGCCAGTCGGATTCGCTCTGGGCCCGGCGGATACGGAAGCCGCGAAACACCCGGGTGGCCTGGCGGTAGTCGCTGAACCACAGACGCAGGGTGTCGGAAGGGTCAAGGAACAGTTGCGCCGGTTCCAGCCCGAGCACCTGTTGCGGCGCCGCCACATACAAGGCGATGTCGCGCTCGCCGGGACGCTCGTTGAGCAACTCCTCGGCAAGGCGGGTGGGGTTGGGAAAGGTATGGCCGATCAGCAGTCGGCCCCAGCCGCAATGCACGGCGATGGGTTCATCGCCGGGTTCGCTGCCGTCTTCGGCAAAGCGTGCCTGCAGCCGTTCATAGGACGGCGCCTGACCGCGCAGCAGACGTTGGCTGTAAGCCGTGGCGTGAGCTTTCATCGGTCAGATTCCTTGTTCGCTGAGCCACAGGTTCAAGGCCGCCAACTGCCACAGCTTGGAGCCGCGCAGGGGTGTCAACTGGCCCTGGGGATCGGTCAGCAGGCGATCGAGCATGGCCGGGCTGAACAGGCCGCGATCCTGGCTCGGGTCCAGCAGCAGTTCACGCACCCAGTTCAGGGTGTCGCCCTGCAAGTGTTTCAGACCCGGCACCGGGAAGTAGCCTTTTTTGCGATCGATCACTTCGCTGGGGATCACCAGGCGTGCGGCCTCCTTGAGTACCTGCTTGCCGCCGTCCGGCAGCTTGAAGCGTGCCGGGACCCGGGCCGACAACTCCACCAGGCGGTAGTCGAGGAAGGGGGTGCGCGCCTCCAGGCCCCAGGCCATGGTCATGTTATCCACACGCTTGACCGGGTCATCTACCAGCATCACCGTACTGTCCAGGCGCAAGGCCTTATCCACAGGCGCATCGGCGCCGGGCTTGGCGAAATGCTCGCGGACGAAGTCGCCGGCGGCGTCATGCTCGATCAGCCACTGGGGTTGCACGGTGGCGGCATAGTCGTCGTAGCTGCGGTCGAAGAAGGCATCGCGATACGCCCTATAGGGATCGCTGGCGCCGTCCACTTGCGGGTACCAGTGATAGCCGGCGAACAGTTCGTCGGCACCCTGGCCGCTTTGCACCACCTTGCAGTGTTTGGCCACTTCCCGGGACAGCAGATAGAAAGCGATGCAGTCGTGGCTGACCATCGGCTCGCTCATGGCACGGAAAGCCGCGGGCAGTTGCTCGATGATTTCGTGCTCGTCGATGCGCAATTGGTGATGTCGGGTGCCGTAGTGTTTGGCAATCAGGTCCGAGTACTGGAACTCGTCGCCCCGTTCGCCGCCGGCATCCTGGAAACCGATGGAGAAGGTCGAGAGATCGTCCACCCCCACCTCCCGCAGCAGGCCTACCAGCAGGCTGGAATCGACACCGCCAGAGAGCAGCACACCGACGTCTACCGCCGCCCGTTGCCGAATGGCCACGGCATCACGGGTGCTGTCCAGTACCCGGTCGCGCCAGTCTTCCAGGGTCAGGTTGCACTCGTCGGCGTGGGGGCCGTAAGGCAGGGCCCACCAGGTCTGCTGTTCGGTACGGCCGTCTGCCTCGATACGCATCCAGGTGGCCGGCGGCAGCTTTTCAATGCCCGCCAGCAAGGTGCGCGGTGCCGGGACCACGGCGTGGAAGTTCAGGTAGTGATTGAGTGCCACCGGGTCGAGGATCGGTTTGATATCGCCGCCCTTGAGCAAGGCCGGCAGGGCCGAGGCGAAGCGCAGCCGCTGGCCGGTGCGCGACAGGTACAAAGGCTTGACCCCGAGGCGGTCGCGGGCGATGAACAGGCGCTGGGCATCACGCTCCCAGATAGCGAAGGCGAACATGCCGTTGAGCTTGGGCAGCAGGTCGGCACCCCAGGCGTGATAGCCCTTGAGCAGCACTTCGGTGTCGCCGCCGGAATGGAAGGCATAGCCCTGGGCTTCCAGCTCGGCGCGCAATTCGGGGAAGTTGTAGATGGCGCCGTTGAAGGCCAGGGACAGCCCCAGCTGGTTGTCGATCATGGGCTGCGCCGAGCCATCCGACAGGTCCATGATTTTCAAGCGTCGATGGCCGAGGGCGATCGGGCCCTGGCTGTGAAAGCCCCAGGCGTCGGGGCCACGGGGGGCCAGGTGGTGAGTGATTCGTTCAACCGCTGCCAGGTCGGCAGGTTGATGATCAAAGCGTAATTCGCCAGCTAATCCGCACATAAGTCCTTACCGGTTTTTCCGTTGGGGAGAGTCAATCCGCAGTCGCCAAAAGGGCGGCTACCTGGAAACTGACCTGTGCATAACTCGGGAGTTTTAGACCGATCGGTTATAAGTCGACGGGTGGTAATGGGGGCGGGAGGTGATTCTGAGTGCTATTCAATGGTCATCGACGGCCTTCAACAATGAAGGCCGTCGCAGAGGATCAGGCCTTGCCGCGAATCAGGCGACGCAGGGCGAAGCGGTTTGGATGGCAGGCTTCGGCCACGCTCCTGGGCAGTGGCAGCGGCTCGTTTTCCAGCCAGGCGGCCAGCAGTTCGCCGGACAACGGCGCGGTAATCAAGCCGCGAGAACCATGGCCACTGTTGATGTACAGGCCGTCGAGCCAGGGGCAGGGCAGGTCCGGCACCTGACGTGCGTCCTTGCCCAGGGCGGCGTAGGTTTCGGCGAACGCTTGCGGGTCCGCCAGAGGACCGACGATGGGCAGGTAGTCCGGGCTGGTACAACGGAAGGCCGCGCGGCCTTGCAGGCTGTCCAGGGGCAACTGTTCGGCGTTCAGGCGTTGCAGCAGGTCGCTGGAAATTTCTCGCAGCATCGCAAGGTTACCGGCATGTTCGGCAGTGGTCGGCGTCAGGTCCTGGCTCTTGAAGTCGAAGCTGGCCCCCAGGGTATGTTCCCCTTGTCGCGGTGGGGCCACATAGCCTTCAGCGCAGACCACCGTGGCCAGGCTCTGACTGTGCTCGGTTTGTGGCAGGCGGGTGATCTGCCCGCGGATGCGCTTGAGGGGCAATTCGGTGCTGGCCGGGAAGCGTTTGATTTCGGCGGCACCGGCGAGGATCACCACTGCCGCACTGGCCAGCATTCGTTCGCCGTCCCAGGCTTGCCATTGCTGGTCGACCCGCCGCAACTCCAGCACTTCCTGGTGAGTCATGACCTGGATCTGCGAATGCTTGGCCTGCCACTGGCACAGGGCGGGCGGATGCACCCAGCCACCTTCGGGATAGAACAGGCCGCCGTGGTCCAGGCCGATGCCGGCCAGGGCCTGGGCATGTGGCTGGTCGAGCGCATGCAGCAAGTCGCTGGGGAAGGCTGCGGCCAACTGCGCCTGGCGCTCGGCTTCCTTGGGGTTGAAGGCCAGTTGCAAGACCCCGCAGCCATCCCAGTCCAGGCCACGTTGCAAGTGTTCCAGCTGGCGCCGGGTGTAGCCGAAACCGCTGAGGATCATTTGCGACAGCGCGGTGCCGTGGGCGGAGAGCTTGAGATAGAGCACCCCTTGTGGATTGCCCGAGGCTTCCTGGGCCAGTTGGTCGTGGCGCTCCAGTAGTTGCACCTGCCAGCCACGGGCGGCGAGGCTGGCGGCGCTGGCGCAACCGGCCAGTCCGCCGCCGATCACCAGGGCGGTCCTGGTCTGGGGCTCCGGGCGCGCGAACCAGGGCTTGGCCCGGGCCGGCGGTGGGGTGTCTTCGGGCCAGCCGAGGAACTCGCCCCGCAGCACTTCCCACTTGTGGCCGATGCCCGGAGTGCGCTTCATCTTGAAGCCCGCCCCGTTCAACAGGCGTCGTACCCAGCCGGTGCTGGTGAAGGTACTGATGGTGGAGCCCGGTGCGGCCAAGCGCGCCAGTTCCGCGAACAGCTCCGGGGTCCACATGTCGGGGTTCTTTGCCGGGGCGAAGCCGTCGAGAAACCAGGCATCGATCTGGGCGTCCAGTTGCGGCAGCTGCTCCAGGGCATCGCCGATCAGCAAGGTCAGGATGACCCGGCCGCCCTCCAGGGCGATGCGCTGGAAGCCCTGGTGCACGGCGATGTAGTGCTTGAGCAGTTGCTGTGTCAGGTTCGCCAGTTCCGGCCACAGGGCCAGGGCCCGTTGCAGATCTGCAGGGTTCAAGGGGTACTTTTCGACGCTGACGAAATGCAGCCGGGCAGTGGCCGGTGCCTGCTCCTGGAACAACTGCCAGGCGCAGAGAAAATTCAGCCCGGTACCGAAGCCGGTTTCACCGATGACAAATCTCTCGCCGGGCTTCAACGCGGCAAAGCGCTCCCGCAGGCGGTTCTGTTCGATGAACACATGACGGGTTTCATCCAGGCCCGATTCGCTGGAGAAGTACACATCATCGAAGACCCGCGAGCGCGGGCGTCCTTGGTCGTCCCAGTCGAGCTGGGCGTGGGGCTGTTCAGGTGTCATGTTCGGCTCGTTTGGCGCAAGGCGGCCATTCTAGCCGATCACCGGCCCCGTGCCTGATCCACGGCAAGCCGTGGCGGGTTCAGGGATTTGTTTTCCTTGGCCGAGGTCCATCCGCTAGTCTTGGACAATTCTTGGAAGGAAGCCGCCCATGTTCGAATCCGCTGAAATCGGTCACGCCATCGACAAAGAAACCTACGACGCCGAGGTGCCGGCCCTGCGTGAGGCCTTGCTCGAAGCCCAGTTCGAGCTACGCCAGAAGGCCAAGTTTCCAGTGATAGTGCTGATCAACGGCGTCGAGGGCGCGGGCAAGGGCGAGACGGTCAAGTTGCTCAACGAATGGATGGACCCGCGTCTGATCGAGGTGCGCACCTTCGACCAGCAGACCGATGAAGAACTGGCCCGGCCTCCGGCCTGGCGCTACTGGCGGATGCTTCCGGCCAAGGGGCGCATGGGGGTGTTTTTCGGCAACTGGTACAGCCAGATGCTCCAGGGCCGGGTACATGGCGAGATCAAGGACCCGCGCCTGGACCAGGCAATCAATGGCGCCGAACGCCTGGAAAAGATGCTCTGCGATGAAGGCGCGCTGATCTTCAAGTTCTGGTTTCACCTGTCCAAGAAACAGATGAAGGACCGCCTCAAGTCCTTGCAGGATGACCCGCTGCACAGCTGGCGCATCAGCCCGCTGGATTGGCAGCAGTCGCAAACCTACGACAAGTTCGTCAAGTACGGCGAGCGGGTCTTGCGCCGCACCAGTCGAGACTATGCGCCCTGGCATGTGATCGAGGGCGTCGATCCTCACTACCGCAGCCTGACCGTGGGCCGGATCCTTCTGGAAGGGCTGCAGAATGCCTTGAGCCGTCAGCCGTTGATGCCGGTGCAGGTCAACGCCGCACCGTTACCGACCGCGGTGGATCAGCTCAGTCTGCTGGACAGCCTGGACATGACCCAGCACCTGGACAAGGACGACTACGAGGAACAGTTGATTACCGAACAGGCGCGTCTGGCCGGTTTGCTGCGGGACAAGCGCATGCGCAAGCACGCCCTGGTGGCGGTGTTCGAAGGCAATGACGCTGCCGGCAAGGGCGGCGCCATTCGCCGGGTCGCGGCGGCGTTGGACCCGCGCCAGTACAGCATCGTGCCGATTGCCGCGCCCACTGAAGACGAACGTGCGCAGCCCTACCTCTGGCGTTTCTGGCGGCATATTCCGGCGCGCGGCAAGTTCACCATCTTCGACCGTTCCTGGTACGGCCGGGTGCTGGTGGAGCGGGTCGAGGGCTTCTGTCAGCCCGCTGACTGGCTGCGGGCCTACAGCGAGATCAACGACTTCGAGGAGCAGTTGGCCGATGCCCGGGTGATCGTGGTGAAGTTCTGGCTGGCCATCGACAAGGACACACAACTGGAGCGTTTCCAGGCACGGGAGGCGATTCCCTTCAAGCGCTTCAAGATCACCGAGGACGATTGGCGCAACCGCGACAAGTGGGGTGACTATCGCGCTGCCGTCGGCGACATGGTGGACCGCACCAGCACCGAAGTGGCGCCCTGGACGCTGGTGGAGGCCAACGACAAACGCTGGGCCCGGGTCAAGGTTCTGCGCACCATCAACCGGGCACTTGAGGCCGCGTTCGAGCGTTCCGACAAGCACGACAAGAAACAGAAGAAGGACAAGAAGTAGACCGATGGTCGCGCATACGCCCAGTGAATGATTGTCGCGGTGGGAGAGGAGGGGGATCTATGCTCGATGCTCTTCCAGCCGACAACAACAATGAGGTGCGTCATGCGTGAAGTGGTGATCGTCGACAGCGTACGGACTGGCCTGGCCAAGTCCTTTCGGGGCAAGTTCAACCAGACCCGTCCGGATGACATGGCCGCTCACTGCGTCAATGCGCTGCTCGCCCGCAACGGCATTGACCCGGCCAGTGTCGAGGATTGCATCGTCGGTGCCGGCTCCAATGAAGGCGCCCAGGGTTTCAATATCGGTCGTAATGTCGCCGTGCTCTCTGCTCTGGGCACCGGTACTGCGGGCATGACCCTCAACCGTTTCTGCTCTTCAGGCCTGCAGGCGATTGCCATCGCTGCCAACCAGATTGCCTCCGGCTGCAGCGACATCATCGTTGCCGGTGGCGTCGAGTCCATCAGCCTGACCATGAAGAGCGTCAATACTGACAACCTGATCAACCCGCTGCTCAAGGAGCAGGTGCCGGGCATCTACTTCCCCATGGGCCAGACCGCCGAAGTGGTAGCTCGGCGCTACAACGTCAGCCGCGAGGCTCAGGACCTCTACTCCCTGCAAAGTCAGCAACGTACTGCCCAGGCCCAGGCTGATGGACTGTTCAGCGACGAGATCGTGCCGATGACGGTCAAGTACAAGGTCGAGGACAAGAACACCGGGCAGGTGCAGATGGTTGACGGCGTGGTGGATCGTGACGATTGCAACCGCCCCGACACCACTCTGGAGAACCTCGCGGCGCTCAAGCCGGTGTTTGCCGAGGATGGTTCGGTGACGGCGGGCAACTCTTCGCAGCTGTCCGATGGTGCCTCAATGACCCTGGTGATGAGCCTGGAACGAGCCCTGGCCCTGGGACTCAAGCCCAAGGCGTTCTTCCGCGGCTTTACCGTGGCCGGCTGCGAGCCGGACGAGATGGGGATTGGCCCAGTGTTCTCGGTGCCCAAGCTGCTCAAGGCCAAGGGCCTGACAGTGGATGACATCGACCTGTGGGAACTCAACGAGGCCTTCGCGTCCCAGTGCCTGTATGCCCGCGATCGGCTGGAGATCGATAACGCCAAGTACAACGTCAATGGCGGTTCGATTGCCATTGGCCACCCGTTTGGCATGACCGGTTCCCGTCAGGTGGGGCATCTGGTGCGTGAGTTGCAGCGGCGCAACCTGCGGTACGGCATCGTCACCATGTGTGTGGGGGGCGGGATGGGGGCGACGGGGCTGTTCGAAGCCGTGCGCTAGGTTTCGAGCTTCGCCGGCAGGCCGGCTCCTAAGGGGGACGGCCTGTGCTTTTTACGACCTGCACAATCTTGTTTGCGCTTTGCTGCCAACTGTCTCTGTGTCGGCCCCTGGCCCGGGCCTAGAATGTGGACCTTGCTCGTCAGGCTTTGTGGGGTTCGCATGCATGTCTCGTCCGGTCGTTGGGTTTATGGCTTGTTCCTCGCCTTATTGACCGCGTTGTTGTGGGGCATCCTGCCCATCAAGCTCAAGCAAGTGCTGCTGGTGATGGACCCGGTGACCGTGACCTGGTTTCGCCTGCTGGTGTCCGGCGGCTGTCTGTTTTTCTATCTGGCGGCGGTGGGGCGTTTGCCGCGCTGGCGCGCGCTCGGTCCCAAGGGTGTGTGGCTGGTGCCGATTTCGGTCTGCGGTCTGGTGGGCAACTATGTGTTGTACCTGATGGGCCTGAACCTGCTGAGCCCGGGCACTGCGCAACTGGTGGTGCAGATGGGTCCGATCCTGTTGCTGATCGCCAGTGTCTTTGTGTTCAAGGAACGCTTCAGCCTGGGGCAAGGCCTGGGACTGCTGGTGCTCTTGCTCGGTTTCGGGCTGTTTTTCAATCAGCGACTGACCGAGCTGTTGACCTCCCTGAGTGACTACACCGCTGGCGTTCTCACCATTCTCGCGGCTTCGGCGGTCTGGACCTTTTACGCCCTGGGCCAGAAGCAGTTGTTGAGCGTGTGGAGCTCATTGCAGGTGATGATGGTGATCTACCTGTTCTGCGCACTGTTGCTCACCCCGTGGGTGCATCCGCTGGAGGCCTTGGAGCTGAGTCCGTTGCAGGGCTGGCTGTTGCTGGCCTGTTGCCTGAATACCTTGATCGCCTATGGCGCCTTTGCCGAAGCCCTGGCCCATTGGGAGGCGTCGCGGGTCAGTGCGACTCTGGCCATTACGCCTTTGGTGACTTTTGCCGCGGTGGCCTGGGCGGCCTGGGTCTGGCCGGAGTATGTGCACGCCGAGGAGATCAATGGCCTGGGTTATGGCGGGGCGCTGCTGGTGGTACTGGGTTCGGCGCTGACGGCGTTGGGGCCGTCGTTGATGGCAGGGTTGCGCGCCCGGCGGCAGCGGATCGCTGCGGGGTGAGCTTCGCCGGCAAGCCAGCTCCTACAGAAGTGTGGCGGTAGGAGCTGGCTTGCCAGCGAAAAATACGCCGCGCTAACCCTGTTTCCCAGCCTCCAGCATGTTTTCCGGTCGCACCCAGGCGTCGAACTGCTCATCGGTCAGGTAGCCCAGCTCCAGTGCGGCTTCGCGCAGGGTCAGGTTCTCGGCATAGGCCTTCTTGGCGATTTCGGCGGACTTGTCATAGCCGATGTGGGTATTGAGCGCGGTCACCAGCATCAGGCCTCGTTCCAGGTGCTCGGCCATCTGCAGTGGATCGGGCTCTAGTCCGGCGATGCAGTGATGCTGGAAGTTGCTGCAGCCATCGGCCAGCAGACGGATCGATTGCAGCAGGTTGTGAATGATCACCGGTTTGAACACGTTCAGCTGCAGATGGCCCTGGCTGGCGGCAAAGCCGATTGCCACGTCATTGCCCATCACCTGACAGGCCAGCATCGACAGCGCTTCGCATTGGGTTGGATTGACCTTGCCGGGCATGATCGAGCTGCCCGGTTCGTTGGCCGGCAGTTTGACCTCCGCCAGTCCCGCTCGCGGTCCCGAGCCCAGCAGGCGCAGGTCGTTGGCGATTTTCATCAGGCACACGGCGAGGGTTTTCAGCGCGCCGGACAGATTGGTCAGCGGTTCGTGGCCGGCCAGGGCGGCGAACTTGTTGGGGGCGGTGACGAAGGGCAGGCCGGAAAGGGCGGCCAGTTCGGCGGCGATGGCCTCACCGAAGCCGTGGGGCGAGTTCAGTCCGGTGCCCACGGCGGTGCCGCCCTGGGCCAACTCGCACACCGCAGGCAAGGCGCCGCGGATGGCTCGTTCGGCGTATCCCAGTTGGGCGATAAAGGCGGAAATTTCCTGGCCAAAGGTGATCGGGGTGGCATCCATCATGTGGGTGCGGCCGGTTTTCACCAGCTTCATGTGTCGGGCCGACAGTTCGGCCAGGCCTCCGGACAGTTCGCTGATCGCCGGCAGCAACTGGAACTGCACGGCCTGGGCGGCAGCGATGTGCATGGCGGTGGGAAAGCAGTCGTTGGAGCTTTGCGAGCGATTGACGTGATCGTTGGGGTGCACCGGGGATTTGCCGCCCCGGGGGTTGCCCGCCAGCTCGTTGGCCCGGCCGGCCAGCACCTCGTTGACGTTCATGTTGCTCTGGGTACCGCTGCCGGTCTGCCACACCACCAGGGGGAACTGGTCATCATGCTCGCCGGCCAGCACCTCGTCGGCGGCCTGTTCGATCAGGCGGGCGATGTCGGCGGGCACGTCGCCGTTGCGATCGTTGACTCGGGCGGCGGCTTTCTTGATCAGGGCCAGGGCATGCAGCACGGATAGAGGCATGCGCTCGTTGCCGATGGCGAAATTGACCAGCGAACGTTGGGTCTGTGCGCCCCAATAGGCTTCTTCCGGGACTTCAACCTGACCCAGGCTGTCGGTTTCGATTCGATTCATCGTGGCATTCCTCCAAGTCTGACTGGCCAGTTTAGGCCCTGATCTGCGGCTCGGGTTCCGTGAATGGGGTTTTTCCGCCCGCCACCCGGGCAAAACCAGGGGGCGTCAGGGGGTGGGGTTGAGGGACGCGGATTAATAGGCGCAGAATGGTCGCCCTTGGGGTTTTACCTCGCCTGCTAGATAGGAAACTCGATGACCCGTTTTCGTGCCATCTGTACCGCGGTTGTTCTGGTGTGTGCCAGCGGCCAGGTTCTTGCCGATACCGCCAGCCACAACGCCAGTGCCGAGGCCTTCCTGACCCTGGCCCATGCGGACAAGCTCGGTACTCCGGTGTACATGCAAGTTCAGCAAATGTTCGCCCAGCGCTTTGAGCAGACCAAAGCCCCGGAATCCAAACGTGCCCTGCTGGAAACCTACCAGGCCAAAGCCAATGCCGCCCTGGATCAGGCCATTGGCTGGAACAAGCTGAAGCCGGACATGGTCAAGCTCTACACCAGCAACTTCAGCGAATCCGAGCTCAAGGACCTGGTGGCGTTCTACCAGTCGCCACTGGGCAAGAAAGTCCTGGAGAAAATGCCCCAGCTGACTCAGCAATCGGCGCAGATGACCCAGGCCAAGCTGGAAAGCGCGGTACCAGTGGTGAACAAGCTGCTGGCCGACATGACCGCCGAGCTCGAGCCTAAGGCAGCACCGGCGAAGAAGAAGTAAGCGGAGTCCGCAATGACCATGCAACAACGTATCGAGTCGGCGCTCGGGGCATTGCAGCCCGAGCACCTGCAAGTGCTGGATGAAAGCCACATGCACAGCCGTGGCCTGGAAACCCACTTCAAGGCGGTACTGGTCAGCGAGCAGTTCGCCGGCCTCAACAGCGTCAAGCGCCATCAGAAGGTCTACGCCACCCTGGGTGAGCTGATGGGCCAGTTCCATGCGTTGGCGCTGCACACTTACACGCCCGAGGAGTGGTCGAAGATCGGTGTGGCTCCGGCTTCGCCTACCTGCGCCGGAGGCAGTCAGCATTAATCGCGGTTTTTTTGATAGAATCCGCAACGCGCCGCTTATGCCGGCGCGTTTTTTTTTGCATCCGGTTCACCCTTTACGAGGGTAGCCACCTGGAGATTTCCCATGACACAACCCATTGTCGTGGCGGCACTGTACAAGTTCGTCACCCTCGAAGATTACGTCAGCCTGCGCGAGCCCCTGCTGCAGGCCATGCTGGACAACGGCATCAAGGGCACCCTGCTGATCGCTGAAGAAGGCATCAACGGCACGGTATCCGGCAGCCGCGAAGGCATCGACGGGCTGCTGGCCTGGCTGAAGAACGATCCGCGCATGATCGATATCGATCACAAAGAGTCGTACTGCGATGAGCAGCCGTTCTACCGCACCAAGGTCAAGTTGAAGAAAGAGATCGTTACTTTGGGTGTGCCCGGCGTCGATCCCAACAAGAAAGTCGGGACCTATGTCGAGCCACAGGACTGGAACGCCCTGATCAGCGACCCCGAAGTGCTGCTGATCGACACCCGTAACGATTACGAAGTGTCCATCGGCACCTTCGAAGGCGCCATCGACCCCAAGACCACCAGCTTTCGCGAGTTCCCCGATTACATCAAAGCCCACTTCGACCCGAGCAAGCACAAGAAGGTGGCGATGTTCTGCACCGGTGGCATCCGTTGCGAGAAGGCATCGAGCTATATGCTCAGCGAAGGGTTCGACGAGGTGTTCCACCTCAAGGGCGGGATCCTCAAGTACCTCGAAGAGGTGCCGCAGCAAGAGAGCAAATGGCAGGGCGACTGCTTCGTATTCGATAACCGGGTCACGGTGCGCCACGACCTGAGCGAAGGCGACTACGATCAATGTCATGCCTGCCGCACTCCGGTGAGCGTCGAGGATCGGGCTAGCGAACACTATGTGCCGGGGATCAGTTGTCCTCATTGCTGGGACAAGCTGAGCGAGAAGACTCGCCGCAGCGCCATCGATCGGCAGAAACAGATCGAATTGGCCAAGGCCCGCAACATGCCGCACCCGATTGGTTACAACTACAAGCAATCACCTTCCGAGGCTTGAGCCATGTCTGCCCGCCTGCTCTATGTGATGGACCCGATGTGTTCATGGTGCTGGGGCTTTGCGCCCGTGGCCCAGGCCCTGGCAGAGCAGGCCCAGGCTGCCGGAGTCGAGTTGCATCTGGTGGTGGGCGGCTTGCGCACCGGCAGCGGCGCGGCACTGGAGCCCAATACCCGGCGCTACATCCTTGAACACTGGCAGGCGGTCCATCAGGCCACCGGCCAGCCGTTTACCTTCGACGCAGCCTTGCCCGATGGCTTTGTCTATGACACCGAGCCGGCTTGTCGGGCCATCGTCACCGCCCGCAGCCTGGCTCCGGACTGTGCCTGGAAACTGCTGGGGCTGATCCAGCGGGCGTTTTATGTCGAAGGCCGCGATGTCACCCTGGCCAGCGTGCTGGTGGAGTTGGCGGAGCAGGCTGGGGTTCCGCGGATCGAGTTCGCCGAAGCCTTCGACCGCGCCGAGCAGCATGCTGCCACGGCGGCGGATTTCACTTGGGTCCAGGACCTGGGGATTGCCGGATTTCCCACCTTGCTGGCGGAGCGCAACGGCCAGTTGGCCTTGCTGACCAACGGCTATCAGCCGCTGAGCGAGTTGTCGCCGTTGCTGGGACGCTGGCTGGAGCGCGCCGCCTGTGCCTGATCCGGTCGATTCAAGCGCCCCCGCTAAAACCGTAGATCGTCTGAGCTGGGGGGAAATCCGTCGTCTGGCCCTGCAACACAGAAAGTCGCTGTGGATCGCCAATGGTGTGGCCGTGCTGGCGACCCTGTGCAGTGTGCCGATTCCGCTGTTGCTGCCGTTGCTGGTGGACGAGGTGCTGCTGGGCCATGGCGATGGCGCATTACAAGTGATGAACCGCCTGCTGCCCGATGGCTGGCAAAGTGCGGCGGGCTATATCGGGCTGATGCTTTTGGTCACCCTGATCCTGCGTTGCTCCGCTCTGGTGTTCAACGTGGTCCAGGCGCGGTTGTTTGCCGGTTTGGCCAAGGACATCGTCTATCGGATCCGCGTGCGTCTGATTGAACGGCTCAAGCGCATTTCCCTGGGTGAGTACGAAAGCCTTGGGGGAGGCACGGTCACCACGCATCTGGTCACCGACCTGGACACGGTGGACAAGTTTGTCGGTGAAACCCTGAGCCGATTCCTGGTGGCCATGCTGACCCTGGTGGGCACGGCCGGCATTCTGATGTGGATGCACTGGAAGCTGGCCCTGCTGATCCTGCTGTTCAACCCGTTGGTGATTTTTGCCACGGTGCAACTGGGCAAGCGAGTCAAACACCTGAAGAAGCTGGAAAACGACAGCACTTCGCGCTTCACCCAGGCCCTGACCGAGACCTTGGAGGCGATTCAGGAGATCCGCGCCGGCAACCGCCAGGGCTACTTTCTTGGACGCTTGGGCCAGCGTGCCGAGGAGGTGCGGGACTACGCCGTAGCCTCACAGTGGAAAAGCGACGCCTCGGGCCGGGCCAGCGGTTTGCTGTTCCAGTTCGGCATCGACATTTTTCGTGCGGCGGCAATGCTCACAGTGCTGTTCTCCGACCTGTCCATCGGCCAGATGCTGGCGGTGTTCAGCTACCTGTGGTTCATGATCGGCCCGGTAGAACAGTTGCTGAATCTGCAATACGCCTATTACGCCGCGGGCGGGGCCCTGACCCGGATCAACGAGTTGCTGGCGCGGGCCGATGAGCCGCAGTACAGCGGTGGCGTGGATCCGTTCCAGGGGCGCGAAACCGTCGGCATCGAAGTCCGCGGCCTGAGCTTCGGTTATGGCGATGAGCGGGTGCTGGACAACCTGAACCTGTCTATTGCCCCAGGCGAGAAAGTGGCCATTGTCGGTGCCAGCGGCGGGGGCAAGAGTACTTTGGTGCAGCTGTTGCTGGGGTTGTATACGCCGCAGACCGGAGTGATCCGCTTTGGCGGTGCCACTCAGCAGGAAATCGGCCTGGAGACGGTACGGGATAACGTCGCGGTGGTGCTGCAGCATCCTGCGCTGTTCAACGACACGATTCGCGCCAACCTGACCATGGGCCGCGAGCGCAGTGACAGCGCTTGCTGGCAGGCCCTGGAAATTGCCCAGATGGAACCCACCGTCAGGGCTCTGCCCCTGGGCCTGGACAGTGTGGTCGGGCGTTCCGGTGTGCGCCTTTCCGGTGGACAGCGCCAGCGCCTGGCTATTGCGCGGATGGTGCTGGCCGAACCCAAGGTGGTGATTCTCGACGAAGCCACGTCCGCCCTGGACGCCGCCACCGAGTACAACCTGCATCAGGCCTTGACGCGTTTTCTGCGGGGGCGGAC
Source organism: Pseudomonas sp. JDS08PS003 (assembly GCF_045013505.1). Classification (NCBI taxonomy): domain Bacteria; kingdom Pseudomonadati; phylum Pseudomonadota; class Gammaproteobacteria; order Pseudomonadales; family Pseudomonadaceae; genus Pseudomonas; species Pseudomonas sp. JDS08PS003. Next base: position 5,297,023 of record NZ_CP120724.1, on the reverse strand, counting down.
TACGCTGATCATTGCTCATCGCCTTTCGGCGGTTAAACAGGCTGACCGGGTTTTGGTGTTCGATGGCGGGCAGATTGCCGAAGATGGCGACCATCAGCAGCTGATTGCCGATGGTGGTCTTTATGCCAAGCTATACGGGCATTTGCAGCAGGTTCGATAGTCTTGAGTTTTGTCCGGGTTTCTGTGTTTAGTGCTTGAATTTCCTGGTGGAATAACCGTTTCAGCGTGAAAGAGCGGCCGTTTCCCCGTGAAGGTTCGGTCCGGACGCTGCTCAGCCTGCGTCGGATCCATGGAAATTAGCCTAATCTGTGCTGTCTGAGACGGGACTACTGGGTGTTCATTTGGCAGTGCGCAAGCAAGGACCCTCATGAAGCAAAAGCGGACTTTCGCAACGCCGCGGTTGTTGGGCATCGTCTGGCCCTTTATCGCCGTGGTGTTATTTCAAGCGCTGTTGGGCGGCCTCAGCCTGTATGTCCTGTCGGCAGTGCGTGGCTATGTTGCCGGTGAGAGCCTGTGGTCCAAAGGCCAGAAAGACGCCATCTACTACCTCAATCTGTATGCCGACAGCCGCGACGAAGGCACCTTCCTCAAGTACCAGAACGCCATAGCCGTACCCCAGGGCGGGCATGAGCTGCGGGTGGCCCTGGATCGCCAGCCGCCGGACCTGGAGGCTGCGCGCCTGGGGATTCTCAAGGGGGGCAATCACCCGGATGACGTCCCCAGCCTGATCTGGCTGTACCTCAACTTCCGTCATTTTAGTTACCTGGAAAAAGCCATCGATCTGTGGACTGTGGGGGACGGCTACCTGCTGCAGCTCGATACCGTGGCCCGAGAGATGCACCAGGGGATTAGCAGCAACAGCGCCGGTGAAGGCGATGTGCAGCGCTGGAAGAGCCAGATCTTTGCCATCAACGATGGCGTCACTCCCGCAGCAAAGGCTTTCAGCGATGCTTTGGGGGAGGGGTCGCGGGTCATCCTGCGTCTGTTGCTGGTGACCAACCTGGCCACGGCGCTGATCCTGATTGCCCTGGCGTTGCTGCGCACCCACAAGTTGCTGGCCCAACGGCATGCCTTTGCCGACGCGTTGCAACTGGAGAAGGAGCGCGCGCAGATCACCTTGCAGTCCATTGGTGACGGGGTGATCACCACGGATGTCGAGGGCGCCATTGCCTATATGAACCCAGCGGCGGAAGAACTGACTCGCTGGAAGGCCGAGCAGGCGGTGGGGCTGCCCCTGGCGGCCTTGTTCAATCTCTTGGACGAAAACGCCCAGGCCGACGGCTTCACTCTGATCGAACACATCCTCAGTGGTCAGCTCAGTGGTGGCAGCGAGCATTCCAAGCTGATCCAGCGGCTGGATGGCAGTACGGTTTCGGTGACTCTGGTGGGGGCGCCGATCCGCAATGCCGGGAAGGTCAGTGGCACGGTACTGGTGTTGCACGACATGACCCAGGAGCGGCAGTACATCGCCAATCTATCCTGGCAGGCGACCCACGATGCCTTGACCGGTCTGGCCAATCGCCGGGAGTTCGAATTCCGCCTGGAGCAGGCGTTGCACAGCCTGATCCGCCAGCCCGCCCGGCATGCGCTGATGTTTCTGGATCTGGACCAGTTCAAGCTGGTCAACGACACCTGTGGCCATGCTGCTGGGGATGAGTTGCTGCGGCACATCTGTGCGTTGCTGCAGTCGGGGCTGCGCGAAGGTGACACCCTGGCCCGATTGGGAGGGGACGAGTTCGGGATTCTCCTGGAGAACTGCTCGCCGGAGGCCGCGGAGAAGATTGCCGAAGGGCTGCGCCAGACTGTGCAGAACCTGCATTTCGTCTGGAAGGGCCGGCCATTCGTGACCACCGTGAGCATTGGGCTGGTGCATATCGCCCAGACTCCCACCACGCTTGAGGCATCGTTGCGGGCAGCGGATATGGCTTGTTACATGGCCAAGGAGAAAGGTCGCAACCGGGTGCAGGTCTACCATGCCGACGATTCGGAATTGTCCCTGCGATTCGGCGAGATGGCCTGGGTTCAGCGGCTGCATATGGCCCTTGAGGAAAACCGCTTCTGTCTCTATTCCCAGGAAATCACCGCTCTAGGTCGTACCGAGCACGATGGTGGCCACGTGGAGATTCTTCTGCGTCTGCACGACGAGGCCGGTCGGATGATCCTGCCGGACAGCTTCATTCCTGCGGCGGAGCGTTACGGCCTGATGACCTCCCTGGATCGCTGGGTGGTGCAGAACGTCTTCAAGATCATCGCTCAGTGCATTGCCGAGGGCCGGGAAGGGCCGATGGCCATGTGTGCGATCAATCTCTCGGGCATCACCATTGGCGACGACGAGTTTCTCGACTTCCTGCGAGAGCAGTTCGTTGTCTATGGCGTGCCGCCGAAGATGATCTGTTTTGAAATTACTGAAACCAGCGCAATTGCCAATTTGGGCAGCGCGATCCGTTTTATAAATGAACTCAAGGGTTTGGGCTGCCATTTTTCCCTGGATGACTTTTGTGCGGGAATGTCGTCGTTCGCTTATCTCAAACATTTGCCTGTAGACTTCCTCAAGATCGATGGAAGTTTCGTAAAGGATATGCTGGACGACCCGATTAACCGCGCCATGGTCGAGGTGATCAACCACATCGGGCATGTCATGGGTAAGCGCACGATTGCCGAGTTTGTTGAAACACCGCAGATCGAGCAGGCCCTGCTTGAGATCGGCGTGGATTATGCTCAAGGCTACATTATTGAACGCCCGCAATTGTTTACCTGTGACAGCCTGCAGTGTCGACCCGTGCGGCCACAGCCTTTGTTGTTCAAGGCGCCCGGCACGTTCCGTTGAAACCTCTTTTGGATCCGCACATCACAATCAAAAGGAGCCCGACAGTGATCGACACATTCAACCGAACCGGTCCGCTCATGGAAGCTGCCAGCTACCCCGCCTGGACCCAGCAATTGATCCAGGACTGCAGCGAGAGCAAGCGCCGTGTGGTGGAGCATGAGCTGTATCAGCGCATGCGCGACAACAAACTCAGTGCCAAAGTCATGCGGCAGTACCTGATCGGCGGCTGGCCTGTGGTTGAACAGTTCGCCCTGTATATGGCGCAGAACCTGACCAAGACTCGCTTTGCCCGTCATCCCGGCGAAGACATGGCGCGGCGCTGGCTGATGCGCAACATTCGTGTCGAGCTCAATCATGCCGATTACTGGGTGCATTGGAGTCGAGCCCATGGTGTGACCCTGGAGGACTTGCAAGCTCAGCAAGTGCCGCCGGAACTGCACGCCCTGAGTCACTGGTGCTGGCACACCAGTTCGGCGGATTCGCTGATCGTGGCTATCGCCGCTACCAATTACGCCATCGAAGGGGCGACGGGCGAATGGTCGGCCCTGGTCTGTTCCAACGGCATCTATGCCGCCGCGTTCCCGGAAGAAGACCGCAAGCGCGCTATGAAGTGGCTGAAGATGCATGCCCAGTACGATGATGCCCATCCCTGGGAAGCCCTGGAAATTATCGTCACCCTGGCGGGTTTGAATCCGAGCAAGGCCCTGCAGGTTGAGCTGCGCCAGGCCATCTGCAAGAGCTATGACTATATGTACCTGTTCCTGGAGCGCTGCATGCAGCAGGAAAAGACCACGGTGACCCGCGAGCGTCTCGCACTGGCTGAGGGGTAAGTCGGGGCTTGGCGGGCAGGTCGATTGTCACGGGCGATAGCGGCCCGTGGTGGTGGAGTTGCCCGTGATTGATATGGCAGGGGCGGGGCCTGGTACCTAGCCCGCCATTGCCAGTCGATTGCGTCCTTCCCGTTTGGCCACGTACAGCGCGCTATCGGCGCGGCGCAGCAGGCTCTCTGCGGACTCACCCGGCAACAGGGTCGAACAGCCCAGGCTGACGGTGAGTTCGATCAGTTTGCCATCAGCCCAGTACTCCTGGGCTTGGGCGGCATTTCTCAGTCGTTCTCCGACCATTGCCGCCGCGTCGCGCCCGGTGTTGGAAAGCAGGATCAGAAACTCTTCCCCGCCAAAGCGAAACACCATGTCCACATTGCGCAATTGCCCCTTGATCGAGGCGGCAACGGCCTTGAGCACTTCGTCGCCGGTGCTGTGGCCGTAACTGTCGTTGATGCGCTTGAAATGGTCGATGTCCAGCATCAGCAGGGACAGTGGAAGCGAGTGGCGGCGAGCCATCTCGATTTCCCGTTGCAGGGTCTGGTCCATGGCGATGCGGTTGCCGGTGTCGGTCAACGGATCGCGCAGGGCGCTGCGGGTTGCGGCGCGATACAGCAAGGCGTTGCGCATCGGGTACAAAAGGGTAGAGAGCAACGACTCCAGGTGACCCTGTTCGGTATCGCTGAAGCGTTGGTTGCGGCGGAAGACCAGCTCGCCCATGGGCTGGCCTTCGTGGCTCAGGCTGTAGCTGATGGAGTGGTGCCCGCGCTGGCCGAATTCCAGGCGCAGATCGCTGGGGGAATGCTGGTAATGCAGGGCGTCGAGGGGGACCAGGCGTTGCACTTCGCGAAAGAACAGGCCGAGGATGCGTTGCGGCTCAAGGCTGGTTTGCAGTTGCAGTCCCAGTTGCTGGCGCAATTGTCCGAGGCTGACGGGTTGTTTGATCAGCGGCGTCTGCTGGCCAAAGCCCAGGCGTTGCAATTTGGCGCTATCGAAGTCAATTGCGTTGGTCTGGGTCGGTGTTTTCATCTGAGCTTGAGCCCCCTGAGCACTATGTACGGTGTTTCTGCCTAGGTGAGAGCGGCTCAGAGCTGCGCGTCATACTGTTCCTTCAGTCCCGTAGGACAATCGCGCATATTTTATGCCGCTTCACCTTTGGCTAGAAAGCCCTCGGCACAAGCCGTTTTCCACAGTGTCAATACGCCGTGGGTTGAGTGTTCTTAGAGCGAAACTCGTGCCATTCGGTTCACACGAATAAAACTTGTTTGAATTCAATTGGTTGGTGAGTCTGCGAGAAAGCGGCTCACCTTGATTGACATTTGTTTGGCTTGAAACCCGCGGGGATCGGGGCTTGCCAAGACGTCGCGACAGTATTCTGTCGCGACGAACGGGAGGGGATTACTGCGCGTCGAAAGCCTGGCCGTTGATTCCGGTGCTGTCCGGGCCCATCAGATACAGGTAGACCGGCATGATCTCTTCCGGTGTCGGGTTATTGCTGGGGTTTTCGCCCGGGTAGGCCTGGGCACGCATGCTGGTGCGGGTGGCGCCCGGGTTGATGCTGTTGGCCCGGACCGGAGCCACGGTATCCAGCTCATCGGCCAGGGTCTGCATCAGGCCTTCGGTGGCGAATTTGGACACGCCGTAGGCGCCCCAATAGGCCCGTCCCTTGCGGCCGACGCTGCTGGAGGTGAAGACCACCGAAGCATCCTGGGACAGTTTGAGCAGCGGCAGCAGGGTGCTGGTCAGCATGAACATGGCGTTGACGTTGACTTGCATCACTCGCATGAAGTTTTCCCCCGACAGCTGCTCCAGCGGTGTGCGTGGGCCAATGATCGAGGCGTTGTGCAGCAGGCCGTCGAGGTGGCCGAACTCGGTCTCGATCATCGCCGCCAGTTCGTCATACTGGTGCGGCAGGGCAGTTTCCAGGTTGAACGGAATCACTGCCGGCTGGGGATGGCCGGCCGCTTCGATGGCGTCGTAGACCTCGGTCAGGTTGGCTTCGGTCTTGCCCAGCAGGAGTACGGTGGCGCCGTGGGCGGCAAAGGTCTTGGCGGCGGCAGCGCCGATACCACGCCCGGCGCCGGTGACCAGAATGACCCGGTCCTTGAGCAGTTCGGGGCGAGCGGAATAATCAAACATAAAAGGCCTCAACAGAAATTCGATCGTCTCCGGCGCTTAGCCGGGAATGCTGCCGTTTAGCAGCTGCACAATGCGTTATCCAGAACCTGGCGCAACTCCAGCGGATGGTTGACCACCACGTCGGCGCCCCAGTGCCGGGGATTATCGTCCGGATGGATGTAGCCGTAGGTCACGGCGGCGGTCTTGGTGCCCGCGTCGCGGCCGGATTCGATATCCCGCAGATCGTCGCCTACGAACAGCACGGTGGACGGGTCCAGCTCGAGCATCTTGCATGCCAGGATCAGCGGCTCGGGGTCGGGCTTGCTGTTTTTCACATGGTCGGGACATATCAGCAGCGCCGAGCGTTCGGCCAGTCCCAGTTGCTGCATGATCGGCTCGGCGAAGCGCAGCGGCTTGTTGGTCACCACCCCCCAGATCAGATTGGCCTTTTCGATATCGGCCAGCAGCTCGGCCATGCCGTCGAAGAGTTTGCTGTGCACGGCGCAATGCTTGAGGTAGCGCTCAAGGAACTCCAGGCGCAACTCCTCGAACCCCGGGGATTCCGGGTCCATGGAAAAGGTCACGGCTACCATGGCCTTGGCGCCGCCCGAGACTTCGTCGCGGATATGTTGGTCGGCAATCGGCGGCAGGCCGCGATCACGGCGCATGCCCTGGCAGACTGCGATGAAGTCGGGCGCGGTGTCGAGCAGGGTGCCATCCATATCGAAAAGAACGGCTCTGATGGCCATGTCTCACTCCTCTCGCAGGGTCTGGATCATGTAGTTGACGTCAACGTCCGCTGCCAGTTTGTAGTGCTTGGTCAGGGGGTTGTAGGTCAGGCCGATGATGTCCTTGACGGTCAGGCCGGCAGAGCGGCTCCAGGCGCCGAGCTCCGAAGGACGGATGAATTTCTTGAAATCATGGGTGCCGCGAGGCAGCAGTTTCATGATGTATTCCGCACCGATGATGGCGAACAGGTAAGCCTTGGGGTTGCGGTTGATGGTGGAGAAAAACACCTGACCGCCGGGCTTGACCATGCGGAAGCAGGCGCGGATCACCGACGAAGGGTCGGGGACGTGCTCAAGCATTTCCAGGCAGGTGACCACGTCGAACTGCTCGGGCATCTCCTCGGCCAGGGCTTCGGCGGTGATCTGCCGGTACTCGACATTCACGCCGGATTCCAGCTGGTGCAACTGGGCAACTGCCAGAGGGGCTTCGCCCATGTCGATCCCGGTCACGGTGGCACCGCGCTGGGCCATGGCCTCGCTGAGGATGCCGCCACCACAGCCGACGTCGAGCACCTTCTTGCCGGCCAGTCCGACCCGTTCGTCGATCCAGTTGACCCGTAGCGGGTTTATGTCGTGCAGGGGCTTGAATTCGCTTTCGCGGTCCCACCAGCGATGGGCCAGGGCTTCGAATTTGGCGATTTCAGCGTGGTCGACGTTGCTCATGAGTGATACTCCAAAGCTAAGAAATTCTCTGTTGGGCCTCAAGCGTCCGCTCAAGGTCCGGGTTATTGGGTATGGCCGCTGATGCGCTGGCCCCAGCCGCGGGCAGTGGCGCTCAGCTGTTGTTCGTCCTGGCGGGTGAGGCGCCGGTCATCCAGCAGTTGCTTGCCGGCGACCCACAGGTGTTTCACGCAGTCCCGGCCAGTGGCGTAGATCAGTTGCGACACTGGGTCGTAAATCGGTTGCTGGGCCAGGCCGGACAGGTCGAAGGCCACCATGTCTGCGGCCTTGCCGATTTCCAGAGAGCCTACTTCGCTTTCCAGTCCCATGGCTCTGGCGCCGTTCAGGGTGGCCATGCGCAGGGCGCGATGGGCATCCAGGGCGGTTGCCGAACCAGCCACGGCTTTGGCCAGCAGGGCGGCGGTACGAACTTCCCCCAGCAGGTCCAGATCGTTGTTGCTGGCCGCACCATCGGTACCCACCGCGACGTTGACCCCGGCCTGCCACAGGCGCTCTACCGGGCAAAAGCCGCTGGCCAGTTTCAGGTTGGATTCCGGGCAATGAATGACGCTGGTGTTGGTTTCTATCAGTAAAGCCAGGTCGTCATCGCTGATTTGGGTCATATGAACGGCCTGGAAGCGCGGCCCCAGGAGGCCCAGTCGAGCCAGGCGGGCCAGGGGGCGCTCGCCACGCTGCTCCAGGGATTGCTGCACTTCGAACGCGGTTTCATGTACATGCATGTGGATCGGGGCGTCGAGTTCTTCGGCGATCATCCGGACTTTTTCCAGATTCTCGTCGCCTACGGTATAGGGCGCATGGGGGCCGAAGGTGATCTTGATCCTTGGATGATGCTTGAGATCGCCAAACAGTTCGACGCCCTGACGAATGGCTTCGTCGGCGTCGTGGGCACCAGGAATGGGGAAGTCGAGGATCGGGATGGCGATCTGGGCACGTATGCCGCTGTTGTGAGCGCGCTCGCTGGCAACCTTCGGATAGAAGTACATGTCAGAGAAACAGGTGATACCGCCTTTGATCTGCTCGGCGATGGCCAGGTCGGTACCGTCTCGGACGAAGGCTTCATCCACCCACTTGGCTTCGGCAGGCCAGATATGCTTTTCCAGCCAGGTCATCAGCGGCAGATCGTCGGCCAGACCGCGAAACAGTGTCATGGCTGCATGCCCGTGGGCATTGATCAGTCCCGGGCTGAGCAGCATGCCAGGCAGTTCGCGGACTTCGGTGGCGCGATACCTCAGCGCCTCGGCTCGCGGGCCGATGAACAGGATGCGCCCGTCGCGGATGCCCAGGCCGTGTTCCTTGAGGACGACGCCGGCTGGCTCCACCGGTACCAACCAGGTCGGTAACAGCAGCAGGTCGAGCGCAGTCTCACGGTTCGGCATCGAATATCGGTCCAAGGCTTCATATAAAGGATGGCGAAGTATACCCGAGCGTCTTGGCGGGGGGATCGCTATAATCCGCGGCTTTTGTTCATGAGTGCGGGGTGAGGGATGCGCGATCGTCTGTTGGCTGCGGAGAAGGTCAAGGCCATTGATTGGCGGGATAACACTCTGTACCTGCTCGATCAGCGGAACCTGCCCTTCGAGGAGACCTGGGTTGCCTGCGACAGCGTGGCCGGGGTCGCCGAGGCGATTCGTTCAATGGTGGTGCGCGGCGCTCCAGCCATTGGCATCAGCGCAGCTTATGGTTTGGTTTTGGCGGCTCGTGCGCGCTTTGTCGCAGGCGGCGATTGGCTCGCCGCTTTGGAGGCGGATTTCGCCCTGTTGGCGGAGTCTCGCCCGACCGGTGGCAATCTGTTCTGGGCCTTGAATCGCATGCGCGAGCGTCTGGGTCGGGTCAGGGACCAGGCTGAGCCGCTGGCGGCGCTGGAAGCCGAAGCCATGTCGATCCATGAGAGTGATCGTGAGGCCAACCTGACCATGGCCCAGTTGGGTGTGGATTTGATTCGCCGGCATCAGGGCAATCCCCAAGCCTTGTTGACCCACTGCAATACAGGCGCTCTGGCGACCGGCGGCTTCGGTACGGCTTTGGGGGTGATTCGTGCGGCTTGGCTGGAAGGCATGGTGGAGCGAGTTCATGTCGATGAAACTCGTCCCTGGCTGCAAGGGTCGCGCCTGACGGCCTGGGAATTGGCCAGTGAGGGCATTCCTGTGACCTTGAACGCCGACTCCGCCGCCGCCCACATCATGAAGACCAAAGGTGTGACCTGGGTCGTTGTCGGTGCTGACCGAATCGCCGCCAATGGCGATGTGGCGAACAAGATCGGCACCTATCAACTGGCGGTCAATGCCATGCATCACGGAGTGCGCTTCATGGTGGTGGCGTCCAGTTCGACCATCGACTTGAATCTGGCGAGTGGAGATGACATTCCCATCGAGGAGCGCGACGCCGCAGAGTTGCTGGAGCTCGCTGGCAAGCGGGTGGGGGCGGATGTGGAGGTCTTCAATCCGGTATTCGATGTGACGCCTGCGGACCTGATCGACGCCATCGTCACCGAAAAGGGCATTGTCGAGCGTCCTGACACGGCAAAAATGGCGCAATTGATGTGTCGTAAGCGCTTGCATTGATGTGCGGCCTCGAACGTTGCTCTCTATGACCCGCCGAGGCGGGCCGTCGGGTCAGAAAAAACACATAAATGTGTGCGAATTTGGCCTCTGAGCCTCTCTCGTCTCTTATCAGGCTGTCACCGGTCAACTAACTATGCTCCATGCGCGTCAGGGGGATAGGTGCGTGGCGGCGATTGTGATAACATCCGGCGGTTTCCAAGGCGGTCCGATGCGACTGCCTTCACTGCGCAAATCCATGGCATAACTTGTTGATTTGTCGTAAGTCGGTGCATGGCACTAGGCCTGCAGCGGCGAGCTTCGTTCGTCCCATATGGATGTGACGAAGTTTCACCAGAAAAAGGAATCAGGCTTCTCATGGGCGAACTGGCCAAAGAAATCCTCCCGGTCAATATCGAAGACGAGCTGAAACAGTCCTACCTCGACTACGCGATGAGCGTAATCGTCGGGCGGGCACTGCCTGATGCGCGCGATGGCTTGAAGCCCGTGCACCGGCGTGTGCTGTACGCGATGAGCGAGCTCGGTAACGACTGGAACAAGCCGTACAAGAAATCTGCCCGTGTTGTCGGTGACGTGATCGGTAAGTATCACCCTCACGGTGATACCGCGGTGTACGACACCATCGTTCGTATGGCCCAGCCATTCTCCCTGCGCTACCTGCTGGTAGACGGCCAGGGTAACTTCGGTTCGGTCGACGGCGACAACGCGGCGGCCATGCGATACACCGAAGTGCGCATGACCAAGCTGGCGCACGAGCTGCTGGCCGACCTGCACAAGGAAACCGTGGACTGGGTGCCGAACTACGACGGCACCGAGATGATCCCGGCGGTCATGCCGACCAAGATCCCCAACCTGCTGGTCAACGGCTCCAGCGGCATTGCCGTGGGCATGGCGACCAACATTCCGCCGCACAACCTCGGTGAAGTCATCGACGGTTGCCTGGCGCTGATCGACAACCCCGAGCTGACCGTCGACGAGCTGATGCAGTACATCCCCGGTCCGGACTTCCCGACCGCGGCGATCATCAATGGTCGTGAAGGCATCATCGAGGCCTACCGCACTGGCCGTGGACGCATCTATATGCGTGCCCGCTCGATCATCGAAGACATCGACAAAGTCGGTGGCCGCCAGCAGATCGTCATCACCGAGCTGCCGTACCAGTTGAACAAGGCCCGTCTGATCGAGAAGATCGCCGAGCTGGTGAAAGAGAAGAAGCTCGAAGGCATTACCGAGCTGCGGGACGAGTCCGACAAGGACGGTATGCGCGTGGTCATCGAGCTGCGTCGCGGCGAAGTGCCTGAGGTGATCCTCAACAACCTCTACGCCCAGACCCAACTGCAAGCCGTGTTCGGCATCAATATCGTGGCGCTGATTGACGGCCGTCCGCGGATCCTCAATCTCAAGGATCTGCTGGAAGCCTTCGTTCGTCACCGCCGCGAAGTGGTGACCCGTCGTACCGTATTCGAGCTGCGCAAGGCGCGTGAGCGTGGCCATATCCTTGAAGGTCAGGCCGTTGCCCTGTCCAACATTGACCCGGTCATCGCCCTGATCAAGGCCTCGCCAACGCCGTCGGAAGCCAAGGAAGCGCTGATCAGCACCCCTTGGGAGTCCAGCGCGGTGATGACCATGGTCGAGCGTGCCGGTGCAGACTCCTGCCGTCCGGAAAACCTCGATCCTCAATACGGTCTGCGCGATGGCAAGTACTTCCTGTCCCCGGAGCAGGCGCAAGCCATTCTGGAACTGCGTCTGCACCGCCTGACCGGCCTTGAGCACGAAAAACTGCTGGCCGAGTACCAGGAGATTCTCAACCAGATCGGTGAACTGATCCGCATCCTCAACAGCGCCACGCGCCTGATGGAAGTGATCCGCGAAGAGCTGGAAGTGATCCGCGCCGAATACGGCGATGTGCGCCGCACCGAGATCCTCGATGCGCGCCTGGACCTGACTCTGGGCGACATGATCCCGGAAGAAGAGCGTGTAGTGACCATCTCCCACGGCGGCTATGCCAAGACCCAGCCGCTGGCTGCCTATCAGGCCCAGCGTCGTGGCGGTAAAGGCAAATCGGCCACTGGCGTCAAGGATGAGGACTACATCGCTCACCTGCTGGTAGCCAACAGCCACACCACGCTGCTGCTGTTCTCCAGCAAGGGTAAGGTGTACTGGCTCAAGACTTACGAGATTCCTGAAGCATCCCGTGCTGCTCGCGGCCGTCCGCTGGTGAACCTGCTGCCGCTGGACGATGGTGAGTACATCACCACCATGCTGCCGGTAGAGGAATACACCGAAGGTCACTACATCTTCATGGCTACCGCCAACGGCACTGTGAAGAAGACCCCGCTGGAATCCTTCAGCCGTCAGCGCAGCGTCGGTCTGATCGCTTTGGAGCTGGACGAAGGTGACGTGCTGATCAGTGCTGCCATTACCGATGGCGAGCGTGAAGTCATGCTGTTCTCCGATGGTGGCAAAGTGACTCGCTTCAAGGAGTCCGACGTACGCGCCATGGGTCGTACCGCTCGCGGTGTTCGCGGCATGCGCTTGGCTGAAGGCCAGAAGCTGATCTCCATGCTGATTCCGGAGGAGGGCAGCCAGATCCTCACCGCTTCCGAGCGTGGTTTCGGCAAGCGCACCGCCATCAGCGAATTCCCTGAGTACAAGCGTGGCGGTCAGGGCGTTATCGCCATGGTCAGTAACGAGCGTAACGGTCGCCTGGTAGGCGCGGTTCAGGTACTGGACGGTGAGGAGATCATGTTGATTTCCGATCAGGGCACCCTGGTTCGTACCCGTGTCGACGAAGTATCGAGCCTGGGCCGTAACACTCAGGGCGTGACTCTGATCAAGCTGGCCAGCGATGAAACCCTGGTGGGCCTGGAGCGGGTGCAGGAGCCATCGGAGATCGAAGGCGAAGAGTACGAAGGTGAAGAGGGCGCTGAATTCGAGGGCACCGTGCTGGATGCGGTAGCCGAGCCGGATGATGCAACCGATGGCCAACAGGCAGACGCCGCAGGCGAAGAAGAGTCGAAAGACTAAATAAATCGTAGCAGGGCAGAGTGTTTGCTCTGTCCGCTACCGTGAATGCATAGCGAGAGTGGATGTGAGCAAACGAGCCTATAACTTCTGCGCAGGTCCCGCTGCGCTACCTGAAGCTGTCCTGTTGCGTGCCCAGGCCGAATTGCTGGATTGGCATGGCAAGGGCCTGTCAGTCATGGAGATGAGTCATCGCAGCGATGAGTTTGTCTCCATCGCCACCAAGGCGGAGCAGGATCTGCGTGACCTGCTGAATATCCCCTCGAACTATAAAGTGCTGTTCCTGCAAGGCGGCGCCAGTCAGCAATTTGCCCAGATTCCACTGAACCTGTTGCCTGAAGGCGGTAAGGCCGACTATATCGACACCGGTATCTGGTCGCAGAAAGCCATTGAAGAGGCCTCTCGTTACGGTCAGGTCAATGTTGCGGCCACTGCCAAGCCTTATGACTACTTTGCGATTCCCGGTCAGAACGAATGGCAGTTGTCGAAAGACGCCGCCTACGTGCACTACGCGCCGAACGAAACCATCGGTGGCCTGGAGTTCAACTGGATCCCGGAAACCGGCGACGTTCCCCTGGTGGCCGACATGTCTTCGGACATCCTCTCGCGCCCTGTGGATATCTCCCGTTTCGGCATGATCTACGCCGGCGCGCAGAAGAACATTGGCCCCAGCGGCATCCTGGTGAACATCATTCGCGAAGACCTGTTGGGTCGTGCCCGTTCTCTGTGCCCGACCATGCTTGACTACAAGGTCGCGGCAGACAACGGCTCGATGTACAACACGCCGCCGACCCTGGCCTGGTACCTGTCCGGTCTGGTGTTCGAATGGCTCAAGGAGCAAGGTGGGGTGCAAGCCATTGCCAAGCTCAACGAGGCCAAGCAGCGCACTCTGTATGACTTCATCGACGCCAGCGGTCTTTACAGCAACCCGATCAACAAGTCCGATCGCTCATGGATGAACGTGCCTTTCCGCCTGGCGGACGATCGTCTGGACAAGCCGTTCCTGGTGGGTGCTGAGGCTCGTGGCCTGTTAAATCTCAAGGGGCATCGCTCGGTGGGCGGCATGCGCGCCTCCATCTATAACGCCGTGGACATCAACGCAGTCAATGCGCTGGTGGCCTACATGGCGGAGTTCGAGAAGGAACATGGCTGATGTCTGAGCAAGAACTCAAGGCCCTGCGCCTGCGCATTGACGCCCTGGACGAGAAGGTCCTGGAACTGATCAGTGAGCGTGCGCGGTGCGCCCAGGAAGTCGCCCGGGTCAAGATGGCCTCCCTGGCAGAAGGCGAAGTGCCGGTATTCTATCGTCCGGAGCGTGAGGCTCAGGTGCTCAAGCGGGTGATGGAGCGCAACCAGGGGCCGCTGGGCAATGAAGAGATGGCGCGTTTGTTTCGCGAAATCATGTCTTCGTGCCTGGCCCTGGAGCAGCCGCTGAAAGTGGCCTACCTCGGTCCTGAAGGCACCTTCACTCAGGCCGCGGCGATGAAGCATTTCGGCCATGCGGTGATCAGCAAGCCGATGGCTGCGATCGACGAAGTGTTCCGTGAAGTGGCTGCTGGTGCGGTGAACTTCGGTGTGGTGCCGGTGGAAAACTCCACTGAGGGTGCGGTCAACCACACCCTCGACAGTTTCCTCGAGCACGACATGGTGATCTGCGGAGAGGTCGAGCTGCGTATTCACCACCATTTGCTGGTGGGTGAAAACACTAAAACTGACAGCATCAGCCGTATCTACTCTCACGCCCAATCATTGGCCCAGTGCCGCAAGTGGCTGGACGCGCACTATCCGAATGTCGAGCGTGTGGCGGTATCCAGCAACGCCGAAGCGGCCAAGCGGGTCAAGGGCGAGTGGAATTCGGCAGCCATCGCCGGCGACATGGCTGCAGGCCTTTATGGGCTGACTCGTCTGGCGGAGAAGATTGAAGATCGTCCGGACAACTCCACGCGCTTCTTGATGATCGGCAATCAGGAAGTGCCGCCTACCGGCGACGACAAGACTTCCATCATCGTGTCCATGAGCAACAAGCCGGGCGCATTGCACGAGCTTCTGGTGCCGTTCCACGACAACGGTATCGACCTGACGCGAATCGAGACCCGACCTTCGCGCAGTGGCAAATGGACCTATGTGTTCTTCATCGACTTCGTCGGCCACCACCGTGATCCGTTGGTCAAGGGTGTGCTGGAGAAGATCAGTCAGGAAGCAGTGGCACTCAAGGTGCTGGGTTCCTACCCGAAAGCGGTTCTCTGAGGCTTTAACAATGAGTGGCGACTTCCTCGCACTGGCACAACCAGGCGTGCAACAACTTTCGCCTTACGTTCCGGGCAAGCCCGTGGACGAACTGGCCCGTGAGCTGGACATCGATCCGGCCACCATCGTCAAGCTGGCGAGCAATGAAAATCCGCTGGGCGCCAGTCCCAAGGCGCTGGCGGCGATTCGCGACGAGTTGGCGGAACTGACTCGTTACCCCGATGGCAACGGCTTTGCTCTCAAGTCTCTGTTGGCCGAGCGCTGCGGCGTGGAGATCCAGCAGGTGACCCTGGGTAACGGTTCCAACGACATTCTGGAGCTGGTGGCTCGCGCCTATCTGGCGCCAGGCCTGAATGCGGTGTTCAGTGAGCACGCGTTTGCCGTCTACCCCATCGTTACCCAAGCAGTCGGTGCTCAGGCAAAAGTCGTTCCCGCCAACAAATGGGGGCACGACTTGCCGGCCATGCTCAAGGCTATCGATGAGCAGACCCGTGTGGTGTTCATCGCCAATCCGAACAACCCGACGGGGACCTGGTTCGGTGCCGAGGAGCTGGATGAGTTTCTTCAGGACGTGCCGGCCCATGTGCTGGTAGTGCTGGATGAGGCCTATATCGAGTATGCCGAAGGCAGTGACCTGCCGGACGGTCTGGACTTCCTGGCGGCCTACCCGAACCTGCTGGTATCGCGGACCTTCTCCAAGGCCTACGGCCTGGCGGCCCTGCGGGTCGGTTATGGACTCTCGACCTCGGTGGTGGCGGATGTCCTGAACCGAGTCCGCCAGCCGTTCAACGTCAACAGCCTGGCTTTGGCGGCGGCCTGCGCCGCGCTGCAGGATGCGGATTATCTGGCTGAAAGCCGTCGTTTGAATGAGTCGGGCATGCAGCAGCTGGAGGCGGGTTTCCGTGGTCTGGGTTTGAGCTGGATCCCTTCCAAGGGCAATTTCATCGCTGTGGACCTGGGGCGTGAAGCCGCGCCAGTGTTCCAGGGGTTGTTGCGCGAAGGTGTGATCGTGCGTCCGGTGGCTAACTACGGGATGCCGAACCATCTGCGCGTCACTATTGGCTTGCCAGCGGAAAATACTCGCTTCCTTGAGGCTTTGGCCAAGGTTCTGGCTCGTGGTTGATGTCATTCCAATGCAATCTGCTGTGCCTATGATCGGTCGCCTGGTGGTGATCGGCCTGGGGTTGATTGGCGGCTCCTTTGCCAAGGGGTTGCGTGAAAGTGGTGTATGCCGCGAAGTGGTTGGTGTCGATCTGGACCCGCAGTCTCGCCAGTTGGCGGTTGAACTGGGGGTAGTGGATCGCTGTGAAGAAGACTTGGCTCTGGCTTGCCAGGGCGCCGATGTGATTCAGCTCGCAGTACCGATCCTGGCCATGGAAAAACTGCTGGCACTGTTGGCCAGAATGGATCTGGGGGCGGCTGTGCTGACTGACGTCGGCAGTGCCAAGGGCAATGTGGTGCGTGCGGCGCAGGTGGCCTTTGCAGGCATGCCGACGCGGTTCGTCCCGGGGCATCCGATTGCCGGCTCCGAGCAGAGCGGCGTCGAGGCCTCCAATGCGCAGTTGTTCCGTCGTCACAAAGTGATTCTGACGCCTCTGGAGCAAACCGATCCTGCCGCGCTGGATCTTGTCGACAAGCTTTGGCGTGAGTTGGGAGCAGATGTTGAGCACATGCAGGTCGAGCGCCACGACGAAGTCCTGGCCGCGACCAGTCATCTGCCGCACTTGCTGGCATTTGGTCTGGTCGACTCCTTGGCCAAGCGCAGTGAAAATCTCGACATCTTCCGTTACGCTGCGGGCGGGTTCCGCGATTTCACGAGAATCGCCGGCAGCGACCCGGTCATGTGGCATGACATCTTTCTCGCCAACCGCGAAGCAGTTCTGCGCACACTCGATACATTTCGCAACGACCTCGACGCCTTGCGCGACGCGGTTGATGCAGGGGACGGGCATCAGTTATTGGGCGTATTCACTCGCGCCCGGGTTGCCCGCGAGCATTTCGGTAAAATCCTGGCCCGCCGGGCCTATGTGGACGCTATGAACTCCAACGATCTGATTTTCCTGGCAAATCCTGGTGGCCGCCTGTCTGGGCGGATTCGTGTACCGGGCGACAAATCGATTTCCCACCGTTCGATCATGCTTGGCTCCCTGGCTGAAGGTACCACCGAAGTCGAGGGGTTCCTCGAGGGTGAGGATGCTCTGGCGACGCTGCAGGCCTTCCGCGACATGGGAGTGGTCATCGAAGGTCCGCACCATGGGCGTGTGACTATTCATGGTGTTGGTCTACACGGTTTGAAGCCGGCGCCGGGCCCGATCTATCTGGGTAACTCCGGTACTTCGATGCGCCTGCTCTCCGGTCTGCTGGCTGCACAGAGCTTCGATAGCACCTTGACAGGGGACCCCTCGCTCTCCAAGCGTCCGATGAATCGCGTGGCCAACCCGCTGCGGGAAATGGGTGCGGTGATCGAGACGGCG
Organism: Pseudomonas sp. JDS08PS003; assembly: GCF_045013505.1. Taxonomy (NCBI): domain Bacteria; kingdom Pseudomonadati; phylum Pseudomonadota; class Gammaproteobacteria; order Pseudomonadales; family Pseudomonadaceae; genus Pseudomonas; species Pseudomonas sp. JDS08PS003. Next base: position 5,279,482 of record NZ_CP120724.1, on the reverse strand, counting down.
GCCGAAGGTCGCCCGCCGATGGTGATTCGTGGTGGTCACCAGCTCAAAGGGTTGACCTACACCTTGCCAATGGCTAGTGCTCAGGTTAAGTCCTGTCTGCTGCTGGCTGGCTTGTATGCTGAGGGTAAGACCACAGTCACTGAGCCAGCGCCGACCCGCGACCATACTGAGCGTATGCTGCGTGGTTTTGGCTACTCGGTGAATGTTGATGGCGCAACCGCCTCCGTTGAGTCGGGCGGTAAGCTCAAGGCGACTCATATCGAAGTCCCCGCGGACATTTCTTCTGCGGCGTTCTTTCTGGTAGCTGCTTCCATCGCCGAAGGCTCCGAGTTGGTGCTGGAGCATGTGGGCATCAACCCGACCCGTACTGGCGTGATCGATATCCTGCGCCTGATGGGGGCTGATATTCGTCTGGAAAACCAGCGCGAAGTCGGCGGTGAGCCGGTCGCCGATTTGCATGTACGTGCCGCCAAGCTCAAGGGGATCGAGATTCCTGAAGAGTTGGTGCCATTGGCGATCGACGAATTCCCTGTGCTATTTGTGGCTGCCGCCTGCGCCGAAGGGCGTACTGTGCTGCGTGGCGCGGAAGAGCTGCGGGTCAAGGAGTCCGATCGTATCCAGGTAATGGCTGATGGTTTGCTGACCTTGGGAGTCAAGTGTGAGCCGACTCCTGACGGCATCATCATTGATGGTGGCCAGATTGGCGGTGGTGAAGTGCATGGTCATGGTGATCACCGTATCGCCATGGCATTCAGCGTTGCTTCGTTGCGCGCCAATGCGCCGATTCGTATCCATGACTGTGCGAACGTTGCTACCTCGTTCCCGAACTTTCTTGCGTTGTGCGCGCAGGTGGGGATTCGTGTCGCGCAAGAGGCTCAGTCGTGAATATCAAGGCGCCCGTGATCACCATTGATGGGCCAAGTGGTTCAGGTAAAGGCACCATTGCTGGCAAGCTGGCCAAGCATCTGGGTTGGTGTCTGCTGGACTCCGGGGCTCTTTATCGGCTGCTGGCTTTCGCTGCACGCAATCATGGTGTTGACCTGACTAACGAAGAATCGCTGAAGCTGTTGGCGGCTCATCTGGATGTGCAGTTTCTCGGTGCCACTGAAAATCACCCACAGCGGATCATCCTCGAGGGCGATGATGTGACCGACGACCTGCGCAATGAGCAGGTTGGAGCCTGGGCGTCTCAAGTGGCAGCGCTGCCGGCTGTGCGTGATGCCTTGTTGCAGCGCCAGCGCGCATTCCAGGAGCCGCCGGGCCTGGTTGCGGATGGTCGCGATATGGGCACCGTGGTGTTTCCTGATGCTCCATTGAAGATTTTCCTGACTGCCAGTGCCGAAGAGCGCGCTCGTCGGCGCTACTTGCAGTTGAAGGGAAAAGTCGATGGTGTTAGTCTGTCGAGTCTGCTAGATGAGATACGTGCGCGCGACGAGCGCGACACCCAGCGAGCGGTAGCCCCGCTCAAGCCGGCGGCTGACGCCATACAGCTGGATTCCACGGAGTTGTCCATCGATCAGGTGTTGCAACGCATCTTGAGCGAGATCGCCATTCGCGATATCGCCGGGTGAACAAGGAAGATCGCGGGGGACCAGTCATAGTCCTGCGATCTTTCTTTTATATGAACGTAACCCACATTGTCTGGGATGTGGCAGATGGGCGGATTCTTCGCCCTTATCAACAGGAATTAAAATGAGCGAAAGCTTTGCGGAACTCTTTGAAGAAAGCCTAAAAACCCTGAACCTTCAGGCAGGCTCCATCATCACCGGTGTTATCGTCGACATCGACTACCAAGCGCGTTGGGTAACCGTTCACGCTGGTCTGAAGTCTGAAGCGCTTATCCCGCTTGAGCAGTTCTACAACGATGCTGGCGAACTGTCCATCAATGTTGGTGATGAAGTTCACGTTGCTCTGGACTCGGTTGAAGACGGCTTCGGTGAAACCAAGCTCTCCCGTGAAAAAGCCAAGCGCGCTGAATGCTGGATCGTTCTGGAAGCAGCCTTCGCAGCCGAAGAAGTGGTCAAGGGCGTTATCAACGGTAAGGTTAAAGGCGGCTTCACTGTCGACGTTAACGGCATCCGTGCGTTCCTGCCAGGTTCTCTGGTTGACGTCCGTCCAGTGCGCGACACCACGCACCTGGAAGGCAAAGAGCTCGAGTTTAAAGTCATCAAACTCGACCAGAAGCGCAACAACGTTGTCGTTTCCCGTCGTAGCGTCCTCGAAGCCGAGAACTCCGCTGAGCGTGAAGCTCTGCTGGAATCCCTGCAGGAAGGTCAGCAAGTCAAAGGTATCGTCAAGAACCTCACCGATTACGGCGCATTCGTTGATCTGGGCGGCGTCGATGGCCTGCTGCACATCACCGACATGGCTTGGAAGCGTATCAAGCATCCTTCCGAAATCGTCAACGTTGGCGACGAGATCGATGTCAAGGTTCTGAAATACGATCGCGAGCGCAATCGTGTTTCCCTGGGCCTGAAGCAGCTGGGCGAAGATCCATGGGTCGCTATCAAGGCTCGTTACCCAGAAAGCACCCGCGTTACCGCTCGTGTAACCAACCTGACCGACTACGGCTGCTTCGCTGAGCTGGAAGAAGGCGTTGAAGGTCTGGTACACGTTTCGGAAATGGACTGGACCAACAAGAACATCCACCCTTCGAAAGTCGTACAAGTTGGCGACGAAGTGGAAGTTATGGTTCTGGACATCGACGAAGAGCGTCGTCGTATCTCCCTCGGCATCAAGCAGTGCAAGTCCAACCCATGGGAAGACTTCTCTGGCCAGTTCAACAAGGGCGATAAAATCTCCGGTACCATCAAGTCGATCACCGATTTCGGTATCTTCATTGGTCTGGACGGCGGCATCGACGGTCTGGTTCATCTGTCCGACATCTCCTGGAACGAAGTGGGCGAAGAAGCCGTACGCCGCTTCAAGAAGGGCGACGAGCTGGACACCGTTATCCTGTCTGTTGACCCAGAGCGTGAGCGTATCTCCCTGGGTATCAAGCAACTGGAAAGCGATCCGTTCTCCGAGTACGTACAAGAGAACGACAAAGGCGCAATCGTTAAGGGTGTTGTAAAAGAAGTTGACGCCAAAGGCGCCATCATCACCCTGGCTAACGATATCGAAGCTACTCTGAAAGCCTCCGAAATCAGCCGTGACCGCATCGAAGATGCTCGTAACGTTCTGAAAGAAGGCGAAGAAGTTGAAGCCAAGATCATCAGCGTTGACCGTAAGAGCCGTGTAATCCAGCTCTCGATCAAGTCGAAAGACGTTGAAGACGAGAAAGAAGCTATCCAGAGCCTGCGCGACAAGCCAGCTGCTTCTGATATCGCTGCTGGTCCTACCACTCTGGGCGACCTGCTGCGTGCACAGATGGAAAAGCAGAACTAAGTTCTGTCAGACCATAAAAAAGAGCGACTTCGGTCGCTCTTTTTTTTGCTCAAAAATCGTTAGTTTGAGAGTTCTCCATGTGGGAAACCAACACATGCCGTGAGTTGTCTCTTTCTTGAGTGGGGCGGCTGCATATTTGGAGCTAGGCTTTACTTTGGAAGTGCACCATTCGAGTAGCAAGGGCTGGCATGGCATAAGGAAGAGTATGAGCAGGCTGGGTGTGGTTGTTTTGGTTCTTCTATTGGTTGGCTGTACGGCCAATGTAAAAACCTATGCTGTTCGTGGGGGCAGTGGTATCGAGATCGATTGTTCAGGTTTGGGGTCGGGTTGGGAGAAGTGCTACGCACGTGCTGCGAGTGAGTGTCAGGCTAGTGGTTACAGAGTTATCACCAAGTCGAGCGACGCCAGGGACGAGGAGGGAGATTATCCGTTCGGCTGGAATCCAGCGGGGTACCTCACACGTACGATGCTCGTGATGTGTCGATAGAGAGGCTTGGATTCTTGTATCTGGGTCTCTACCAGTGGCAAAAGAAGTTTGTGTTAGCAACTCAGCGCTTGGGCTGTTCAAAACCTTCAGGGCATGCTAAAACCTTTTGAGCACTGACCTAGCTGCTTGAAAAAGAAGGGAAAAATATGACGAAGTCGGAGTTGATCGAACGAATTGTCACCCATCAAGGGCTGCTGTCATCCAAGGATGTCGAGTTGGCCATCAAGACGATGCTTGAGCAAATGTCTCAGTGTTTGGCTACTGGGGATCGGATTGAGATTCGAGGGTTTGGTAGCTTCTCGCTTCACTATCGCGCTCCTCGGGTAGGTCGGAACCCAAAAACGGGTCAGTCAGTTAGCTTGGATGGGAAGTTTGTGCCCCATTTTAAACCGGGTAAGGAGCTTCGAGATCGAGTAAATGAAGAGGAGGGGGATGGGCTCTGAGTCTGTAGGCTAAGGAGTCATCACCATTCTGATTTTACTTAAAGTTAGCTTCTTTAGTGCGTTTATTGGTGTTTTTTAATGAATAAAGTTTTTTGAAAGTTGTTATATGGAGCTCTGGTTCTTCTAAAGTATTTCGGTGTTTTATAGATTGATGTATGTGTTGGGTTGTTTTTTTAGTGTGTTTTTAAGTAGAACTTTTATTTGATTTGTTGGTGTGTGTTTTGTAAAAGCTTGGTGCTTCGCTAAATTTTTATAAGGTTGCGAGGATTTTTTGCTACTGGATGTGGATCGTCAGGGCTCTATAAGCGCATAATGCCGCTTTTCGAGTGCTTCAGATACTATCCTGTGGCGCCAGTTTAAGAAGGTATAGTAGGAAATGAGCAGGATCCTTTTGACAGGAGCATCCGGTTTTGTGGGAGGAGCTGTTCATGAATGCTTGTCTAAGATTTCAACTCAGAAGCTAACCTTGGCAGTACGTAAGCCAGTACAAGGGCTGCTATCCACTACGCTCACTGCTCAGATTGATCAGATTGATGGCTTTACGGACTGGGCTCAGGCCCTGTTGGATTGTGATGTCGTAATACACGCGGCTGCTCGTGTTCATGTAATGCATGATTCCTCTCTTGATCCTCTCGCTGAATTTCGGAAAGTTAATGTTGACGGAACGCTGAATCTTGCGCGACAAGCTGCGCAAAGAGGGGTGCGTCGTTTGATATTCATTAGCTCCATAAAAGTGAACGGTGAGGAGACTTCGCTTGATGCTCCCTACACAGCAGATATTGAGCCAGCTCCGGTGGATCCCTACGGAATTTCCAAGATGGAAGCGGAAAAGGGGCTTATGACCATCGCATCTCAAACTGGAATGGAAGTAGTGATCATTCGCCCTACGCTTGTATATGGTCCTGGGGTTAAGGCGAACTTCTTGAGTATGATGCAATGGTTGTATAGAGGTGTTCCTTTACCTTTTGGTGCTATACATAATCGCCGCAGTTTAGTTGCGCTGGGTAACTTGGTAGACCTGATTGTTACGTGCATTGACCATCCCAAAGCCGCAAATCAGACATTTTTGGTTAGTGACGGTGATGATCTGTCAACAACTGTGTTGTTGGAAAAAATGGGAACTGCACTAGGGCGGTCTGCTCGCTTGTTGCCTGTGCCGAGTGGGTTTTTGAAGTTTGGTGCGGCCATTTTTGGGAAAAAAGCCCTGTCTCAACGATTGTGCGGCTCGCTTCAAGTTGATATCGCTAAGAATCGCGAGTTACTGGGGTGGACTCCACCTATATCTGTAGATGTCGCGCTTAGTCTTACGGCCAAGCATTTTCTTGACAGTCACTCCTGACTCTTCGTGCATATCAAGAGTGTTATTCATGAGATTTTTCATTGTTTAGATTGAGCAGTTCTAGTTCTAGTTGTAGTTGCTCTCTTGTTTTGAATTAGGGAAAAAAATATACATGGCAATCTGGTGGTTGATGTTGGCGGTGCTCGGCATTTCGCTTTTGTTGACTTGGGTGCTACGGCGCTATGCGCTAGCCCGCAGCCTGATGGATATTCCCAATAACCGTAGCTCTCATTCGGTGCCTACCCCAAGAGGGGGCGGGGTTGCAATTGTCTTGAGTTTTCTTGTAGCCAGTCCTCTTCTGACTTTTATTGCTGATGTGCCTTGGCCGTATATTTGGTCTCTATGGGGAGCGGGTGCGCTGACTGCTGTGATTGGTTTTCTGGATGATCATGGACATATAGCCGCACGTTGGAGGCTACTTGCTCATTTTTTTGCCTCGATTTGGGCGTTGGCCTGGCTGGGTGGTTTGCCTCCTGTACAGTTGCTGGGGGTTGACTTCAACCTTTCATGGGTTGGTCATTTTTTCGCTGTTTTCTATCTAGTCTGGATGCTTAATCTATATAACTTCATGGATGGTATTGATGGAATAGCTAGCGTGCAGGCAGTGAGCGCATGTCTTGGCGCATGCGTTATCTATTGGTTGGCCGGAGACATATCGTTGATCTGGATGCCACTGCTATTAGCCGTAGCAGTATTGGGATTCCTTTATTGGAATTTTCCTCCCGCGCGCATTTTTATGGGAGATGCGGGCAGTGGTTTTCTCGGGCTTATTTTAGGTGTGTTTTCAGTACAGGCTGCTTGGACCTCCTCACGTTTTCTTTGGGTTTGGTTGATTCTTCTTGGAGTATTCATCGTTGATGCGACTTTTACTCTGATTCGTAGATTGTTACGTGGAGATAAAGTTTATGAGGCTCATCGTAGCCATGCTTATCAGTTTGCCTCCCGTCAGTTTGGTCGACATCTGCCGGTGACTCTGGCAGTCATGGTCATCAACGTCCTTTGGCTGCTGCCAATTGCCATGTGCGTGGGGCTTTTCGACTTGGATGGTAGTATTGGACTGGTGCTGGCTTATGCGCCTTTGGTGGTCCTTGCTATCCGGTTTCATGCGGGGGAGTTGGAGAAAACCGGCTGATAAGGCTCGATGCCAGGGGTAGGGAAGTGAGTGCTCCGCATCAGTGTGTAACATAGATCGAGGCAAGAGGCCGGGGTTCGAAAAAAGAGATTATGGATAAAATACGAACATGTCTGTTAAGGCTTCCACGTCGACAGAAGCGAGTCCTGCAAGTCATCACCGACATTTTTTTGGTGTGGACTGCGTTATGGATGGCGTTTGTCGTTCGGTTGGGCTTTGATGACCTGAACAATCCCTTTATTGTGCATTTCTGGCTCTTTGCTAGCGCACCCGTCGTTGCCATACCTTTGTTTGTACGGTTCGGAATGTATCGTGCGGTCATGCGCTATTTTGGTAACGATGCCCTTATTGCAATAGTTAAGGCTGTGACGCTGTCGGCCTTGGTTCTTGCTTTGGTCGTTTATCTGTATAGCAATCATCAAACTGTGGTGCCACGCTCAATCGTGTTCAACTATTGGTGGTTGAGTATGGTAATGATCGGTGGGCTTCGGCTTGCTATGCGCCAGTACTTTCTGGGGGATTGGTTCACTACAGCCCAGCATGTGCCGTTCACCAATCGGGATGATGGTTTACCCAAGGTAGCCATTTATGGTGCAGGCGCGGCGGGCAATCAGCTGGTAGCAGCGTTGCGATTGGGGCGACTGATGCGTCCGGTGGCATTTATCGACGATGACAGCAGCATCGCTGACCGGATGATCGCGGGACTACAAGTATACAAACCCAAGCATTTGCAACAGATGATCGACGAAACAGGTGCGGAAGAGATACTTCTGGCTATCCCTTCGTCCACTCGTAGTCGCCGCAGAGAGATTCTGGGTTATCTGGAAGGTTTCCCCCTTCATGTTCGAAGTGTTCCTGGTTTCATGGATTTGGCCAGCGGACGAGTGAAGGTCGATGACATTCAAGAGGTAGACATCGCGGACTTGCTTGGACGTGACTCTGTGCCTGCTCAAGGCGATTTGTTAGCGCACTGTATAAAAGGGAGAACTGTTCTGGTGACAGGTGCGGGGGGCTCTATTGGATCCGAGCTTTGTCGACAGATTCTGTCCTTGAGCCCCACCACTCTGATACTGCTCGATCATAGTGAGTTCAATCTATACAGTATTTTGTCTGAGCTTGAACAGCGTGTGTCGAGAGAGGCGCGTATTGTAAAACTGCTCCCGATCTTAGGCTCTGTGCGTAACTACGAAAAGCTGTTGTCTGTCATGAAAACCTGGAGTGTCGAGACGGTTTATCATGCTGCTGCTTATAAGCACGTACCTATGGTGGAGCATAATATTGCCGAAGGCGTGCTTAATAATGTGATGGGTACGCTCAATACCGCGCAGGCCGCGTTGCAATCCGGCGTAGCTAACTTTGTACTGATTTCCACTGATAAGGCTGTTCGCCCAACTAACGTAATGGGTAGCACCAAGCGTTTGGCGGAACTCACTCTTCAGGCGTTGAGCGAAGAAGTGGCGCCAGTGTTGTTCAATGACTCTTCAAATATTTCGAGGGTAAATAAAACTCGTTTCACCATGGTGCGCTTCGGTAATGTATTGGGCTCCTCAGGCTCGGTCATTCCACTGTTCCACAAACAGATCAAATCAGGTGGTCCGTTAACGGTTACTCATCCGAAGATTACGCGTTATTTCATGACTATTCCGGAGGCCGCTCAGTTGGTGATCCAGGCTGGATCGATGGGGCAGGGCGGTGATGTATTTGTGCTGGATATGGGCGAGCCAGTGAAAATTGTCGAGTTGGCAGAAAAAATGATTCATCTATCCGGGCTGAGCATCCGCTCGGAAAAAAATCCTCACGGCGATATCGCCATCGAGTTCACCGGCCTTCGTCCCGGTGAAAAGCTTTACGAAGAGTTGCTGATTGGTGACAACGTAGTGGCCACGCAACACCCAATGATCATGAGCGCTAATGAGGATCATCTGTCTTGGGATGTGCTCAAGGCCAAGCTCAGCGAACTCCTTGCTGCGCTTGAGTCAGATGATTATGCAAGAGTTCGACAACTGCTTCGTGAGACGGTGAGTGGTTATACACCGGACGGTGAAATCGTCGACTGGGTTTATCAACAACGGCGTCTTAAGCCTTGAATCTACACAACCGGTAACCCTCCTGCTTTTGACTTGCCTGCGGCATCACCTAGGTTTGGAAGGCAGCTTCGGAAAAGCTGCTTTCCTTACTCGATGTCATGGAGCGTCACTATGCGTAACTCTTATTTCTTCTCGCTGATCTTTGCCTTTCTAGCCAGCCTTTCGCTCGCAGCTCAAGCAGCGCCTGTCGTCAAGGCGCAAGCTGCAGCTCCTGAGGCAGTAGAGCAGGCAACACCTCAAGTCAGCAAAATCAACCTTAATACTGCCGATATGGCTGTCCTGCAGCGCGAGCTTTTTGGTATTGGCGAGGCCAAGGCCAAGGCGATTGTCGCTTATCGTGAAGAGAACGGTCCCTTTGCTTCGGTGGATGAACTGCTGGAGGTCAAAGGTATCGGCAAGACTATTCTGGAGCGCAATCGAGACAAGCTCGTCGTCAACTGACCTGATCCAGTAGCAGTCGAAGGCCGGTCACTGACCGGCCTTCTGCATTTCAGGGTGGATTTGGAGCCTGCAGTGAATCTGTATCACTGGGTTAGATTTTTTTCATGGTGTCGTAAAAATATTATAGGTGTAATGTTTTTTCGTTCGCCGGATCTTCCAATCGGAGGCGTTCATTACTTTCAAGTATTGTCAGGAGTACTGCTATGAGTTCGGTTCGATCCCAAGGTACGGCGGTGGTTACCGGTGCGTCATCCGGTATCGGTGCAATTTACGCTGAACGTTTGGCTGCGCGGGGTTTCGGTTTGCTACTGGTCGCCAGGGATGAGGGCCGTTTGCGGGCGGCGGCCGCAGCCCTCAGTACTAGGTATCAGGTTCAGGTTGAGGTATTGAAGGCGGATCTGACGCTCAAGGATGACCTGTTGAAGGTAGAGCAACGGTTGCGTGAAGACCCAGGCATCAGCTTGCTGCTGAACAATGCGGGCGTGGCTGCCAACGGGCCTTTGGCCGGCGCCGATCTGGATCAGATGGAGCGCATGATCCAGCTCAATGTGTTGGCCTTGACTCGTCTGGCTGGAGTGGCCGCGACGAGTTTTTCCGCGGCTGGGCGAGGGGCGATCATCAATATTGCCTCGGTGGTGGCGTTAATCCCTGAGCGCTTCAATGCAACTTACAGTGCTACCAAAGCTTACGTGCTCAGTCTGACTCAGTCGCTGCAGACTGAGTTGAAAGACAGTGGCGTTCAGGTTCAGGCGGTCTTGCCCGGGGTTACCCGTACCGAGATCTGGGAGCGTTCAGGCCTGGATGCAACGGCCATCCCGCCAGAGATGGTGATGGAGGCGGCTGAGATGGTGGACGCGGCATTGAGTGGTTTCGACCAGGGAGAGTTGATCACGCTGCCTTCGCTTCCCGACCCGGCGGATTGGCAAGCGCTGGTGGCCGCACGACTGGCCTTGGCTCCCAATCTTTCCAGGAACAGTGCCGCCGCGCGTTACAAGTAAGGGGGAGCTTGGAGCGGATTGTATTATTCCCGCTCCTGTTTCTTCAGGCCCTCACTGACGACCTCCAGTATCTGTACCGCCAGTTCAGGATTTTCCACGCTGCGCGATAGCATCAACGCTCCCACCAGGGTCGACATGATCATCAGGCTGCGTTGCGCCTTATCTCCACCTTGCAGGGTCGCTTCCACTTGGGCGAGCCTGGCATTGAGCACAGCATCGGTTGTGGGGCTGGGTTGGCCGCGCTGACCGAGTTCCGAGCTCATGGTTGGTAGGGGGCAGCCTTGATGAGGTGAGCTGCGGTGCCACTCGGAAAGATAGTTGTCGATAAACGCTTGCAAAGGCTGTTCTTGTGCGAACAGTGCTGCGCAGTGGGCGTCAAGGTCTTGTGCTGCTGCGCAAAGGGCTTCTTCTACCAGATCATCCTTGGACTTGAAGTGGGAGTAGAAACCACCATGGGTCAAGCCCAGGGCCTTCATCAGGGGTTGTAAACCTGTTCCCCCTATTCCATCACGACGAAAACGTTCCGAAGCTTCTTTGATAATGCGTTGATGTGTCTGAGCTTTATGGTCTGCTGAATAACGCATTTGAGAAACCTCCACAACTAGAGCGCTATTTTAACCAAGGATCATCAGATCTTGTCCCTACTTATCAGTGGGGTTTTTTGCGTATTTACAGCTTTCCGACAGGTATGGAGGGTGTGGAAGGGTTATCAGGAGTTGGCACGATAAGTGACTAAGGTTTGATCACGAATTGTTGAACAATACTCGAGGTATTTCCATGAGCAGCGGTTTATCCCTGGCAGACCAGATTAGGGTGGAGCTGCGTGGGGACATTATCGGTGGTCGCCTGTCGCCTGGCATGCCGTTGGTGGAGAGCGAGTTGGTCAACATCTACAACGCTTCCCGCAACACCATACGTGAAGCTTTGCACTGCTTGGGCCAGGAGGGGTTGACCCACTATGTCCGTCATAAGGGCGTTGTGGTCAGACGCCTGAGCAGTGATGAGGTAAGGGATCTGTTCCGAGTGCGTCGGACTCTGGAGTTGCAGGCGATCGCCAGTGCAAGGCCGCTGAGTGAGAGCCAGACCGATCGGATGCTCGATGCCATCGAGGCGGCCGAACTGGCCAGGGAGCGTGAGGACTGGCGTGCTGTCGGTACCCATGGTTTGCGCTTTCATCAGCAGGTGGTGGGGCTACTGGATTCCCCCCTGTTCGATGAGTTTTTCACCAATGTAGTGGCGCAATTGCGTCTGGTGTTTTGTGCGGCGCCGGATGAAGCGTTGTTCCAGGCGCCCTGGCTGGTTCGTGACCGGCAGATTTACCAATGGCTGGTGGAGGGTGACAAGGCCCGCGCCGGCGAGGCAATGGAGGCATACCTGGATGACTCCGAGCGCCTGCTGCTGAATATGTTCAGTCAATCCTTCCGTCACTGAGTGAGGGCCATACCCATGTACAAAGACTATCCAGCGGCTTATCAGGTCAGCAAAGGTTCGGCGCTGCAGGTGGATACGACCTTTTATGAACGTATCCGTGATAACCGGGCACAACGTACGCTGATTGAGCAGTTCGAGGTTCCGATCCGTACCGGCCGGGCCTGGAAGGTGCCCGCCGGTCATGTGTTTCGAGTGACCACGCCGGCAGGCCCGCAAGTGGGTGACTTCAACGTCTGGAATGCCAATGACCCGCGGGAACGTCTATGGGCCGCACGTACTCGGCAACTCCAGGGAGCCCATGTCAGCACCCATGATCGGCTCTGGTCGAACCTGCCTTTCTTACGGCCACTGGTCACGATCACCGATGACAGCCTGGCGAATTATGGCATCGACGAGCATGGCGGGCGCCTGCACGATTTATTGGGCACCCGTTGCGATCCTTATGTGAATCGAATGCTTACAGGCGAGGATTTTCATCATCACTGCCATTCCAACCTGACGCGGGCGGTCCTGCCCCATGGCCTGACCGAGTTCGACGTACATGACGTATTGAATATTTTTCAGTGCACCGGCCTTAATCATGACGACATGTATTTCATGAAGGCCTGCCCGGCGCAGAAGGGTGACTATCTGGAGTTCTTTGCCGAAATCGACCTGCTGTGTGCACTGTCGACCTGCCCGGGGGGCGATCTTTCCTTGCCTATGTGGGGCCCCGAGGCTCAGGACCCTTTGAGTGTGTGCCGTCCACTGGGGGTGGAAATCTATCGTCTCGAAGAGTTACTGCTCGAAGGCTGGAGCCAGCCGGAACGGGCGGCCTACAACGGTCAGCACGGCTTGCACATCGCCAAGGCCGAATGGGAAAAGTAGAGCCTTGAACAGCCCCTTCAGCGTTGGACGAAGGGGCTGACGGGCTCAACGATCCCGCGCTTCCTTGGCATCCATTTCCGCGTTGCGTTCGGCTACGCGTTTACGTTGCTCATCAGTCAGCTCCACCTTGTTGGCGGTGTCGCGCAGCATCATCAAGCCGCCGACGATCGAACCGATAGCAACCACCAGAATCAACCAGGCATACCAGGGCATAGGGCTCTCCTTGAACGGCAGTTTCCCGAGGGCGAAGGTTCGCCCTCGGGACTGCCTGTAATGCTTTGAGTTAAAGCGTTTCGCACTGGTTCCATTGTATGCCTGATTGTTCTGGCCAGTAGCGCTCTATGCTTACAAACCGGTGAGCATGGCATCCGCCGGGGCATCGGCCCGCAGTTGTGCGGTGAGCTGGAAGTAAATGAAACCCAGCACCATGAAGCCGAGGAAGATCAGGCCAATCAGTGCGTTGAACCAGGCCATGGCCACCAGACACACCAGCGCCAGGGCCAGTGCGATGGCGGGTACCAGCGGGTAGCCCGGGGCGCGGAAGCTGCGTGGCAGGTCCGGTTCGGCCCGGCGCAATTTGAACAGGCTGAGCATGCTCATGATGTACATCACGATGGCGCCGAATACCGCCATGGTGATCATAGCGGCGGTCAGGGTCATGCCGCCCAGGTTGATCAGGCCGTCGCTGTAGATCGCGGCGATACCGATCAAGCCGCCGGCGATGATCGCCCGGTGCGGCGTCTGGAAACGTGACAGCCTGGCCAGGGATGCAGGCAGATAACCGGCACGGGCCAGGGCAAAGAACTGCCGTGAATATCCGAGAATGATCCCGTGGAAGCTGGCCACGAGGCCAAACAGGCCGATCCATACCAGCATGTGCAGCCAGCCGGAACTGTCACCCACCACGGCTTTCATCGCCTGGGGCAGCGGGTCGTTGATATTTGACAGGGTACGCCAATCACCTACGCCACCCGCGAAGAACATCACCCCCATGGCCAGCAGTACCAGGGTCAGGATGCCGCTGATATAGGCCTTGGGAATGGTGCGTTTGGGGTCTTTGGCTTCTTCGGCGGCCATGGCCGCGCCCTCAATGGCCAGGAAGAACCAGATAGCGAAGGGGATGGCGGCGAACATCCCGGCAATCGCCGGGGCACCGAAGGTGTCGGCTCCGGCCCAGCCATTGAGGGCGAAGTTGCTGAAGCTGAAGGCCGGTGCTACCACGCCCATGAATACCAGTAGCTCAGCCACCGCCAGTACGCAGACCACCAGTTCGAAGGTGGCCGCCAGTTTCACCCCGAGAATGTTCAGGCCCATGAAGACGAGGTAGGCACCCACCGCGGCATGCTTGGGGTCCAGCGCCGGAAACTGCACATTCAGGTAAGCGCCAATGGCCAGGGCAATGGCCGGAGGCGCAAAGACGAACTCGATCAGGGTGGCCAACCCGGCAATCAAGCCGCCTTTCTCACCAAAGGCGCGCCGGCTGTAGGCAAAGGGGCCTCCAGCATGGGGAATGGCCGTGGTCAGCTCGGTGAAACTGAATATAAAGCAGGTATACATGGTGGCGACCAGTAAAGAGGTCACAAGGAAACCAAGGGTACCGGCCACGCCCCAGCCATAGCTCCAGCCGAAGTATTCCCCGGAAATCACCAGACCGACCGCAATACCCCATAAATGCAACGTGCCCAAAGTGGGCTTGAGTTGTGTGTTCATCGGTTGCTCCCTGAACGGTTGGAAGTGCTCGGGACTGGTCTGTGCAGCGCCTATGCCAGTCTCGTGACGGCCGTCGTAAAGCCAGGAAAGCTGTCGTATCGAGGATGTTTCCCAGCTTTTTGTCGTCGATCGATATCAGTCTGGTGCATCCCGGTGCCTCCCATTGGGGCAAGGGAGCATCGGTGCTGCCGGTACCGTCCTCCAGCCGCCCGGGTAAACGCCGCATAAAGCCAGTCTTTACGCTTTCTTTATGGGCCGCCCACCCCGTCGATCTCGTTCCTTTACAGGCACCCTGCGGACAATGGCTGCATTCGCGGCAATCGCCGTACCTCGGAGACATTCCATGAACATTCTGGATGCGGTGTCACTGCTACTGGCAGTGGGCCTGTTCGTTTATCTACTGGTTGCGCTGCTGCGCGCGGATCGGAACTAGGAGCTGCGGCTATGCACAGTTATGACTATTGGCTGCTCCTCGCCTTCTTCGCCCTGGTGCTATTGCCCGCGCCTTGGCTGGGACGTTTCTACTACAAGGTCATGGAAGGCCAGCGCACCTGGCTGACCCCGGTCCTGGGGCCGGTGGAGCATGCGTGCTACCGGATTTCCGGGGTCGATCCACAGGACGAGCAGAGCTGGCAGAAATACACCTTGGCCTTGCTGGCCTTCAACCTGGCGGGTTTTGTCCTGCTGTTTGCCATCCTGCTGTTCCAGGATCATCTGCCGCTCAACCCGCAGAATCTTCCGGGACAGGAATGGACCCTGGCATTCAACACCGCCGTCAGTTTCATGACCAACACCAACTGGCAGTCCTACAGCGGTGAGGCTTCCCTGAGCTACCTCAGCCAGATGGTCGGCCTGACCGTGCAGAACTTCGTTAGCGCCGCCACCGGGCTGGCGGTGCTGGTTGCCTTGTGCCGCGGCATTGGCCGGCGTTCGGTGCGCACCCTGGGTAACTTCTGGGTCGACATGACTCGTGCGACCCTCTATGGCTTGCTGCCGCTGTGTTTGCTGCTGGCGCTGTTCCTGGTCTGGCAGGGCGTGCCCCAGACCTTTGCCCACTACGTGGATGCCCTGACCCTGCAAGGCAACGACCAGGTGATTCCCCTGGGTCCGGCGGCGAGCCAGATCGCCATCAAGCAGTTGGGTACCAACGGCGGTGGCTTCTTCGGTGTCAACTCGGCTCACCCGTTCGAGAACCCCAGCGCCTGGAGCAATCTGTTCGAACTGGTGTCGATCATCCTGATTCCCGTGGCCCTGGTGTTCACTTTCGGCCACTACGTCAAGGATCTGCGCCAGAGCCGCGCCATCATCGCCTGCATGTTTGCCCTGTTCCTGATTGGCGGCGCCACCTCGTTGTGGGCGGAGTATCAACCCAACCCGGCGCTGCAGAATGCTGCGGTGGAGCAGGCGGCGCCTCTGGAAGGCAAGGAAGCGCGCTTCGGCACGACCGCCACGGTGCTCTGGTCGGTGACCACCACGGCCGCGTCCAACGGTTCGGTGAACGGCATGCATGACAGCCTGAATCCCCTGAGCGGGATGGTGGCGCTGATCAACATGATGGTGGGTGAGGTGATCTTCGGCGGGGTTGGCGCCGGCCTCTACGGCATGTTGCTGAACGTGTTGATCGCGGTATTCCTGGCTGGGCTGATGATTGGTCGCACCCCGGAGTACCTGGGCAAGAAGCTTCAGGCCAAGGAAGTGCAATTGCTGGTGGTGACCCTGATGGTGATGCCCATTGGCGTTCTCGTTCTCGGTGCCCTGGCCGCCAGCCTGCCTGGCCCGGCCGCCGCCATCAGCAACCCAGGACCCCACGGTTTTAGCCAGTTGCTGTACGCCTACACCTCGGCCAGCGCCAACAACGGTTCGGCCTTTGGCGGCTTCAGTGCCAACAGCCCCTTCCATAACCTGATGCTGGGCCTGGGCATGCTGATCGGACGTTTCGGCTACATCCTGCCGGTGCTGGCCCTGGCTGGCAGCCTGGGGCTGAAGAAAACCGCACCCATCGGCCAGAACAGCTTTCCCACCCACGGCCCGTTGTTCGTGGCTTTGTTGACCGTGACCATTTTGCTGGTGGGCGGCCTGACCTTCCTGCCGACCCTGGCGTTGGGCCCAATCGCTGAACACTTGAGCATGGGCTTCTGAGGACCTGATGATGAATATGCATGTTCCAGCCTCGAACAAGGCTGTTGATTCGGCCGCCAAGGCCAAGCGCACCCAGGCCGAATCTTCGAGTACCGCGATCTCTGCCCTGTGGCGCCCAGCGCTGATTCAGGCCTTCGTCAAGCTCGACCCTCGCCAGTTGCAACGTTCGCCAGTGATGTTGGTGGTGGAGTTGACGGCGATCCTGACCACCGTGCTGTGTTTCGTGCCGGATACTTCGGTACCGACGTTCGTCGCGGCACAGATTGCCCTCTGGCTGTGGTTCACCGTGCTCTTCGCCAACTTTGCCGAAGCCCTGGCAGAGGGTCGTGGCAAGGCCCGGGCCGACAGCCTCAAGGCCGGCAGCGAAGGCTTGAGTGCTCGTCGTCGCACCAGCGAAGGCACCTTTCAGGTGGTGCCGGCGATCAACCTGCGCAAAGGCGATGTGGTGCGGGTCCAAGCCGGGGAAATGATCCCGGGAGACGGCGAGGTGATCGAGGGCATTGCCGCGGTCAACGAGGCGGCGATCACTGGTGAGTCGGCGCCGGTGATCCGCGAGTCCGGTGGCGATCGCTCAGCGGTGACCGGCAACACCCGGCTGGTTTCCGATTGGCTGCTGGTGCGTATCACCAGCAATCCCGGCGAGTCGACCCTGGATCGCATGATCGCCCTGGTGGAAGGCGCCAAGCGCCAGAAGACCCCCAACGAAGTGGCCCTGGATATCCTGCTGATCGGCCTGACCCTGATCTTTCTGCTGGTGGTGGTGACCCTGCAGCCCTTCGCCCACTTCGCCAATGGCAGCCTGCCGCTGGTGTTCCTGGTGGCGCTATTGGTGACCCTGATTCCCACCACCATCGGCGGCCTGCTGTCGGCCATCGGTATTGCCGGGATGGATCGCCTGGTACGCCTCAATGTGATCGCCAAATCCGGGCGTGCAGTGGAGGCCGCGGGGGATGTGCACGTGTTGTTGCTGGACAAGACCGGCACCATCACCTTCGGCAACCGTCGTTGCAGCGCCATTCATCCCGCTCCCGGCGTGAACGCACGAGAACTGGCCGAAGCGGCATTGCTGGCTTCCCTGGCGGATGACACCGCCGAAGGCAAATCCATCGTCGAGTACCTGCGTGAACTTTATCCACAGCCTGAACCGGCCAGTGAAGTCTTGACTGCTGTGCCATTCAGTGCGGAAACCCGCCTGTCCGGCGTCGATTACCAGGGCCGGATCTATCGCAAGGGGGCGGTGGATTCGGTGCTGAACTTTGTCGGCCTCAAACGCAGCGACCTGGCGCCGGCCCTGTCCCGGGAAATCGACAAGATCGCCCAGAGCGGGGGTACTCCACTGCTGGTCTGCGGCGAAGGCCGGATGCTCGGGGCCATTCACCTCAAGGATGTGGTCAAGCCGGGTATCCGCGAACGTTTCGCCGAGTTGCGCAAGCTGGGGATTCGCACTGTCATGGTGACTGGCGACAACCCGCTGACCGCTGCCGCCATCGCTGCCGAAGCCGGGGTCGACGACGTACTGGCCGAAGCCACGCCGGAAAAGAAACTGGCGCGCATCCGTCATGAGCAGAACGACGGGCGCCTGGTGGCGATGTGCGGCGACGGTGCCAACGACGCCCCGGCACTGGCCCAGGCCGATGTCGGCATGGCGATGAACGACGGCACCCAGGCGGCCCGCGAGGCGGCCAACATGGTCGACCTGGACAGTGATCCGACCAAGCTGCTGGACGTGGTGCAGATCGGCAAGGAGCTGCTGGTGACCCGTGGCGCCTTGACCACCTTTTCCATCGCCAACGACGTCGCCAAGTACTTTGCCATTCTGCCGGCGCTGTTCGCGGCGATTTATCCACAGCTGGGTGTGCTCAACATCATGCACCTGACCAGCCCGCAGAGCGCGATTCTCTCGGCGATCGTATTCAACGCCCTGATCATCGTGGTGCTGATCCCTCTGGCGTTGCGCGGGGTCAGGGTCCAGGCCGCCAGTGCCGCCCACCTGCTGCGGCGCAACCTGCTGATCTACGGTGTGGGCGGGATAGTAGTGCCCTTTGTCGGGATCAAGCTGATCGACATGCTGCTGACCGCCTTGCACCTGTGTAACCCGCCTGCGGCATTGAATGAATCGAGGATAGAGAAATGACTAGCGTATTGCGTCCGGCCTTGAGCCTGATTGTGTTGATGACACTGATTACCGGCGTGGCCTATCCACTGGTGGTCACCGGCGTGGCCCAGGTGGCATTCCCGGACCAGGCCAATGGCAGCCTGGTGCGTGATGCCAAGGGCAAGGTGCGTGGTTCGGCCCTGATCGCCCAGGATTTTGTTGGCGATGCCTGGTTTCATCCACGCCCATCGGCGGGAGCCTTTGCCACGGTGTCCAGTGGTGCCAGCAACCTGGCGCCGAGCAACCCGGCCTTGGCCACGCGGGTGATCGACGATGCCCAAAAGCTCCAGGTGCCAGGTCAAGGGCCGGTGCCACTGGCCTTGCTGACCACCTCTGGCAGTGGCCTTGATCCGCACTTGCCACCCGAGGCAATTGACTATCAACTGGCGCGGGTCGCGGCGGCGCGCAATCTGCCGGCGGCCAAGCTAGAGGCGCTGGTGCAGGCTCATACCGAGCGGCCGCTGGTGGGGCCGCCGGTGGTCAATGTACTGGCCCTGAATCAGGCCCTGGAGAATCTGTAACCGCTGCTGTTGGTATGGGTGACAGCGTCTAGAGTGCGGATTGAACTGAATGTTTTGTTGCAGAGAGATAACCCATGAGTGATTCCGGCCGCGCCGACGCGCTGCTTGCTGATCTGCCCCGGGATGGCCGCGGCCGGCTCAAGGTCTTTCTTGGCGCCGCTCCCGGCGTCGGCAAGACCTACGCCATGCTCCAGGCCGCCCACACGCAAATGCGCCAAGGGGTCAAAGTGCTCGCCGGGGTGGTGGAAACCCATGGTCGTGCCGAAACCGAAGCGCTGCTCAGCGGCTTGCCACAGCAGCCCCTGGTACGCTCGGAATACCGCGGGGTGCTGCTCGAAGAGATGGACCTGGACGGCCTGTTGAAGGCCAGGCCCAAGCTGGTACTGGTGGACGAACTGGCCCACAGCAATGCTCCGGGCAGCCGGCATGCCAAGCGCTGGCAGGATATCCAGGAGCTGCTGGCGGCGGGTATCGACGTGTTCACCACGGTCAATGTCCAGCACCTGGAGAGCCTCAACGATCAGGTGCGTGGCATCACCGGAGTCCAGGTCCGCGAGACGCTGCCCGACTGGGTGCTGCAGGAAGCCTACGAATTGCTGCTGGTGGACCTGCCGCCGCGAGAGCTGCTGGAGCGCCTGCGGGACGGCAAGGTCTATGTACCGGAGCAGGCGCGGGCGGCCATCGACGCCTTTTTCACCCAGACCAATCTCACCGCGTTGCGGGAGTTGGCGATGCAGACCGCTGCGGCTCAGGTGGATAACGACCTGGCCCTGGGCTATCGCCAATTGGGGCAAGCGGCCCCGGCGGTGCGTGGACGTTTGCTGGTGGGCATTGACGGCGATGCCCAGGCCGAGCGCCTGGTGCGGCATGCCAGTCGTGTGGCTCAGCGTCGGCATCTGCCCTGGAGCCTGGTGCATGTGGACAACGGTCGGCTGCGGGACGAGCAGTCGCGTCTGCGCTTGCAGGCGGCGCAGCAACTGGCGGAGCGCCTGGGAGGGGAGGTGGTCCTGCTGCGGGCTGGCGAGGTGGCCAAAACCCTGATCCAGCACGCCAGCGAACGCCGCGCCAGTTTGTTGCTGGTGGGGCAATCCAGCCGCCGCTGGCGTCGGCGCTGGTTTGGTGGCGGCCTGGCGGCGCGCCTCTTGCGTAATGCCGATGGCCTGGAAATCAATGTCCTGGACAGCGAGCCGCAACCCCATCAGCCGGGCTTGCGGGCCAAGCACTCGCTGCTGTGGTTCGACTATGCCCTGGCGCTGTTGGCGACCGTGTTGGCCAGTGCCCTGGCCTGGGGGGTGGCCAGTGTGCTGCCGTTGCCGAACATCTCTCTGGTGTTTCTTGCCGCGGTGTTGCTGGTGGCCGTGCGCAGCAGCCTGGGGCCGGCCCTGGCTTGCGCGGCGCTGTCGTTCCTGAGCTATGACTTTCTGTTTATCCCGCCGAGTTTCTCCTTTGCCATCCAGCGTGAAGAGGATGTGCTGACTTTGCTGTTTTTCCTGCTCATGGCCGCGCTCACCGGCAACCTTGCGGCGCGCCAGCGGCGGCAATTGCAGGCCCTGCGCGAGACCCAGGAGGAAACCGGTGAACTGCTGGACCTGTCGCGCAAGCTCACCGCTGCCACTGACCGGCAAGCGGTGATCAGTGCTGCAGCTCAGCACCTGAATGGGCGTGACGAGTTGCGTATCTGTCTGCTCAATCGCGACGGGCAAGGCGGCTGGAAAGTCGAAACCGGTGGCTCGCCGCAGTTCTCCGAGGCTGAACGTGCGGCGGCCGATTGGGCCTGGCAGCACGATCAGCCCGCGGGGCTGGGAACCGGGACCTTGCCCTTCGGGCGCTGGTGGTGGTGGCCATTGTCGGTGGACGACGGCCCCTTGGGTTTGTTGGGTGTGTGTCCCAGGGAAGGCGAAGAGTTCAGTGGCCAGCGGCGCCGCTTGCTCACCGCCCTCAGCCAGCCCCTGGCCCAGGCGCTGGCCCGGGCGCGCCTGGCGGAGGATCTGGAGGCGGCGCGACTGCACGGTGAAACCGAGCAGTTACGCAGTGCCTTGCTGGCCTCGGTGTCCCACGATCTGCGCACACCGCTGACCTCGATGCGCGGCAGCATCGACAGCCTGTTGGCGCTGGGGGAGGCGATTCCCCTGGAAGACCGGCGAGAACTCCTGGAAGGCACCCGGGATGAGGCCGAGCGCCTGGATCGCTACATCCAGAACTTGCTGGACATGACCCGGCTCGGCCATGGCGCGTTGAAACTGGCTCGCGACTGGGTTGCGCCGGGGGACATAGTCGGCAGTGCCCTGAACCGCCTGCGTGCGGTGCTGGCGCCGCTGCAGGTGAGCACCGAATTGCCACCAGACCTGCCGTTGCTCCATGTGCATGCCGCCCTGATCGAGCAGGCACTGGTCAATGTCCTGGAGAACGCAGCGCGCTTTTCGCCAAACCAGGGTCGCCTGCAACTCAAGGTCAGTGCCGATGAGCACGAATTGAGTTTTGCCGTCAGCGATGAGGGCCCGGGGATTCCCGAGGACGAGCGGGCGAAGATCTTCGACATGTTCTACACCGCTGCCCGTGGCGATCGGGGCGGGCACGGAACGGGACTGGGGCTGGCGATCTGTCAGGGCATGGTTGGCGCCCACGGCGGGCATATCAGTGTCGCCGACGGTATTGACGGCCATGGCACTTGCATCGCCTTGCACTTGCCATTGCAAACCCAGCCGGAGCTTGAGCAGGATCTGTGAATACCTGTAGAACGCAGTCACGCCTCGCACCGCAAGCGCTACCCGGATTACCGGAGCAGCCTTGCGCTACTCTTTTGCCTCTTATTTGTCTTGAATTGAAACCATGAGCCAGACCGCGACCATCCTGGTCATCGACGACGAGCCGCAGATCCGCAAGTTCCTGCGCATCAGCTTGGCGTCCCAAGGATACAAAGTGATTGAAGCCGGTACCGGTACCGAGGGCCTGGCCCAGGCGGCGCTGAACAAGCCCGACTTGCTGGTGCTCGACCTGGGGCTGCCGGACATGGATGGCCAGCAGGTACTGCGCGAGTTTCGCGAGTGGTCGACGGTACCGGTGCTGGTGCTCTCGGTACGTGCCAGCGAGGTGCAGAAGGTCGAAGCCCTGGACGGTGGCGCCAACGATTATGTGACCAAGCCTTTCGGCATCCAGGAGTTCCTGGCACGCATCCGCGCCCTGTTGCGCCAGGCGCCGGCGGGGGAGGTACAGGAAGCGGCATTGCAGGTGGGGCCGCTGACGGTGGACCTGGCCTACCGTCGGGTACTGCTGGATGGCCAGGAAGTGGCCCTGACGCGCAAGGAGTACGCCGTGCTGGCGCAACTGGCACGACACCCCGGGCGGGTGATCACCCAGCAGCAGCTGCTCAAGGACATCTGGGGGCCGACCCACACTGAGGACAGCCATTACCTGCGGATCGTGGTCGGGCATTTGCGCCAGAAACTGGCGGATGATCCGACCCAGCCACGGTTCATCGTTACCGAGGCGGGGGTTGGCTACCGTCTCTTGGGGGGAGAGCCCTGAGCCTCAGGGCCCGGAATATAGGGGCTTGCTACTGTTCCTGTTCGTAGCGGTCCAGGGTGTCGCTGGCGATTTCCCGACCCAGGGCGATCAGTTCCGGGGCCTTGTAGAACTCGAAGAACCGGCACACGCGCTTGGGCACGTTGATCAATATGTCCGGTGGGTAGCCGGCGATCTTGTACTGGGCCAGGGACGTCTGCATCACCTCGAAGCTCTGGTTCACCAAGTCCAGTAGCGAGGCCGGACCGACGTTGTCGATGATGAACGAACCGCTGGCGGACTTTGGGGCACCGTCAGTTTCTGGTGCAGCCGCCGGTTGCTGGGATTCCGGTTCGGCACCCTCGACCCAGGGATTGATCTCGGCGGCTTTGCTCTTGAAGGCTTCCTGTTCGAGCAGCAACAGTTGCTCGGCCTGTTTGCGCCGGAACGGCAAGTGCGAACCCAGGGAGTTGATCAGGCTGTCGAAGCGGCTTTTGAACGCCGGTGGGCGCTGGATCACCGGCAACTGATAATGGCGCTGGTTGGTGGAGTTTAGGTTGACTGCGATGATCAGGTCGCAATGGCTGGAGACCACCGGCACGATCGGCAGCGGGTTGAGCAGACCGCCGTCCACCAGCATGCGGTTGCCCTGCATCACCGGGGTGAACAGGCTGGGGATGGCTGCGGACGCGCGCATGGCTTGATGCAGGCAGCCTTCCTGGAACCAGATTTCCTGTTGGTTGGTCAGGTCGGTGGCTACTGCAGTGTAGGGAATGCGCAGGTCTTCGATATTCACGTCACCGACGATCTTGCGGATCTGGCCAAAGACTTTCTCGCCGCGAATCGCCCCTAGGCGGAAGCTCACGTCCACCAGGCGCAGTACATCGAGGTAATCCAGGCTTTCGATCCACTCCCGATACTCGGCGAGCTTGCCTGCGGCGTAGATGCCGCCCACCACGGCGCCCATGGAGCAACCGGCGATGCAGGCGATGTCATACCCGCGTCTTTCGATTTCCTCGATGACCCCGATATGGGCGTACCCGCGAGCGCCCCCCGAGCCGAGGACCAAAGCGACACGTTTGTTCATGATTCGTCCCTTCGCCAAACAGGTTGCAACAATGCACCCATAGCGCCCCGGGGTTCAATTGCTGATGCGAGGCCGGACCTGCCCGGTGTTTTTTCCTAGGGGGTCTCGGGCCGTGCGGCTATGCTCCTGCGGCTATATTTTCCAAGGGATGAGTCAGGCACTTTTTTACGCTGTGATCGTCTTAACCTGTACGACTGTTTTCTTTTCTTGAGGTGTCATTGATGAAAGCCTGGATCTGCTTGCCCCTGATGGCATTGGTACTGACCGGTTGTGCAGGCAAGACCGCCTACCGCGACAGCTGCGGCACTCAGCTGGACGCCGCCTGGCACGAACTGGACCTGGCCAAGGCCGAAGGCTTCGCCGGCACTGTGAGTTACTCCAAGGCCTTGTCGTTGCTGACCGGCGCCAAGACTCAGCAGCAATTCGAAGCCTTTGAAGGTTGCACCAAGAAAGCCGAGAAGGCGCGTTTCTATATTCGTGAGTCCCGCGCCGGGCGCTGAGCCGCGCCAGCCGCTACGCTGAAGCGGTCAATCACCACCCCGGACCCCAATGACCTGGCGCAATGCCGTTCTTGGGCCTGGGGTGCCATTCTTGAGTCGGATAAGCCCATGTCGGGCTTGTGAGCCGTGTTGGGGAAAGCCAGATGTCTGCCTTGGTTGATCGATTGGTGGCTCAGATCCTGAGCCTGGAAGTGAGCTTGCTGGCTTGTCAGGCGCGATTGTCTGCCGTCACCGATACCGAGGCACTGCACGATTTGCGTATTACTGTGCGCCGCTTGCGCAGCTTGTTGCGTCCACTGCGCGGTTTGCCCGGTGTCGAGCAGTTGGAGGCCGCGGCCAGTGCGGTCGGACAGCTGACGACGCCGATTCGTGACCGTGAAGTGCTGGCGGCCTATCTGCATCAGCATGGTCTGCATGCTGCCGCCGAGCATCGCATTGCCCAGTTGGACGGGGAGTATTCGGCGATAGCAGCAGGGCCGCAGTTGGCGCAGTTGTTCCTGGTACTGGATGCGTTTCCGCGGTTTCTACGGGCTTCCGAGCGGCAGGGGCTGCTGCGTGGTTTACGGGGAAAGATTGAAAAGCGCTTGTCCAAGCAGTGGAAAGTCCTGGGAGAGGCGTTGCGCGATCCTGCCCATGATCGTCATCGCCTGCGACTGTTGATCAAGCGTGTGCGCTACGCCGCCGATGCCTACCCGGAACTGGATCGTTTGCCACCCCAAGCCATGAAACGCCTCAAGGCAGCCCAGGGAGCACTGGGCGATTGGCATGATTGCTGGCAATGGCTGGCTCAGGCCGAACAGCAGATGGACTTGCTGCCCTGTGTAGCCACTTGGCGTAAAACCATGCTCCAGTCCCAGGCCCGCGCCGACCAGGTGCTGGACAAGCTTCACGGCGCTTGCTTCAGGAACTGATCGCTGTTGTGCGGCTTATCTGTCCGCAGCTTTGGCCGGAATAGTGGCTGTGCGGCTCTACGACGCTGGTTAAGATCCCTGAGTCTATTTTTTGCCCCCCCCGAGGTTTTCATGCGTTTTTACGATTTGCTTGAGGCCGTACGCGGCCAACCCCAGGCGCTGACCATTCCGGCCGAGTGGGCTCAGGGGCGCGCCAGTTTTGGTGGCCTGGTGGTTGCCTTGCAGTACGAAGCGATGCGGGAAAAGGTCCCGCAGGACCGGCCGGTACGCTCCCTGGCGGTCACCTTTGTCGGCCCAGTGTCACCGGATGTACCGGTCAGTTTTGAAGTGGATGTGCTGCGCGAAGGCAAGGCTGTCAGCCAGGTGCTGGGACGCGCCGTGCAGGACGGCCAAGTGGTGACCTTGGTGCAGGGCAGTTTTGGCGCTTCCCGTGAGTCTGCGGTCAGTGTTGGCGCCCTACCGGCGCCTGAGATGAAGCATTGGGATGAGTGCCAGGAACTGCCCTACATCAAGGGCGTGACGCCGGAATTCATGCGTCATCTGGCAATGCGTTGGAGCATCGGCGGCATGCCCTTCACTGGCAACCGCTCCCGGGACATGGGGGGCTGGGTACGCCTGCGTGGGGATGTCAAGGAGGAACCAGTGACCGAGGCGCATATCCTGGCGCTGGTGGATGCCTGGCCGCCGGCCCTGTTGCCGCATTTGAACAAGCCTGCGGCGGGCAGCACCCTGACCTGGACCATCGAATTCGTCCAGCCGTTGTTGTCAGTCAGCACCCTGGACTGGTGCAAGTACCGGGTGGAAATCGAGCATGCCCGGGATGGTTACGGGCACGCCGCCGCAGCGTTGTGGAGTCCTGAGGGACAACTGATTGCCCTGAGCCGGCAGACGGTAACCATCTTCGCCTGAGCCTTCAGTGACGGTGGCGTTGCCGCCAGGCACGCCACCAGGCACCGCTGAGGACAAAGCGTGGAAAGGTCACGAACTGCTCCACCAGCAGGCGTTGTACCGCATCTTTACGATCACTGAAGGGCTCGGAAGCTTGTGCCTCCAGGCTATGGCCATGACGCTGCAAACCCAGGGCAGCCAGCACTCCGAGCACGCCAATGGCCAGGCTCAGGAAACTCAGGGAGAACACTCCCGAAGCAATCAACAGAAAACCGACGATAAACAGGGGGACGGCAATCAGGTGCAAAACCAGGTTGGTCGGATGCTGATGGTTTTGTGGGTAGACGCGCCATTGCCAGGCGGGGAGGTTGGGGTGACGTTTGCCCATGATGATCATCCTTAGTGCTTGAAAACTCATGAACCAAGAATAGGGCGCAGTCGGTTTGGCGGCGAATCAAGACTGGCTATCGGTTCGATAGCCAGTGGGTTGGGGGGCAAGTGGTTGCGATGGGGCGGTCGCTTATCCTGCCGGATCAGAGCTTCAACTGGCCGATGGCCTTGCTCAATTCGCCGGCCAGGGTCGCCAGTTCACTGCTGGTGGTGGCGGAAGCAACGGTCTGTTGCACGGTGTTTTCGGTGACATCGCGAATGCTGACCACCGCTCGGTTCATTTCTTCGGCCACCTGGCTTTGTTGTTCTGCGGCGACGGCGATCTGAGTGTTGCTTTCGCGCATCTGTGCCACCGCACCGGTAATTTCCGCCAGTGCCGCCCCGGCTTCCTGTGCCTGCTGCACGCAGTCGTCGGCCTTGAACGAGCTTTCCTGCATGAAGTCCACCGCATCGCGGGTGCCGGCTTGCAGGGCGGATACCATGCCGGTGATTTCGTCGGTGGAAGCCTGTACGCGCTTGGCCAGGTTGCGTACTTCATCTGCCACCACGGCAAAGCCGCGGCCCATTTCACCGGCTCGGGCGGCTTCGATGGCAGCGTTGAGCGCCAGCAGGTTGGTTTGTTCGGCGATGCTGTGGATGACGTTGACCACGCCGTTGATCTTCTGGCTGTCCTCGGCGAGTTTCTGAATCATCTCGGCGGTTTGCTGCACGCCACTGGACAGCCCGGCTATGGATTTTTGCACTCGGCCGACCACTTCATGGCCGGTGCCTGCCAGGGCGTCTGCGGTTTGCGACAGGTCCCGAGTGGCACCCGCATGCTGGGCAATGTGGTAGACGGTGGCGGACATCTCGTTGATGGCAGTGGCGGCCTGATCGGTTTCGCTCTGCTGGCCGAGCATGCCGTGGCGTACATCATTCATGCTCGAGGCCAGGCGCGCGGCGCCCTGATCCAACTGGCGAGCGGTATTGGCCACAGTATTCACCACCCGTTGATAACCGGCCTGCATGGCGTTGAAGGCGCTGGCCATCTGGCCCACTTCGTCCTTACAGGACAGCGGTACGCGGGCAGACAGGTCGCCGGTCTTCTCAACATGCAGCATGACGTCTTTGAGGGTATTGAGCTGGCTGAGGAGAAAGCGAATCAGCAACTGCGAGGCGCAGAGCATGGCGAACATCAGGATGAATACGGCCACCGCATAGTTGGTGAAGCGGTCGCTGAAAACCTGGGCCAGGCTTGGAGCATGGGCCAGTACTGCGACCTGCTGGCCGTCGGCGCGATGGACGACTTCGGCGCCCAGCAACGGGTTGGCACCGAACAGCGGCATGTGGTTGATCTCGATCCAGCCGTTGGCGCCGTTCAGCTCGGGCAACGCCTGGTCGTTGAAACTGGGCGTCTGTCCCTGGGAGAAAGTCAGTAGGTGTTCATCGGTGGCCAGGGGCTGTCCTGCAGGCCAGGCATTGAGCAGCAGGGCCTGGCTATGGGCGGCGGCTTGGGCGGTCTGGCTACGTGCCTGCTGCTCCAGTTGCACGGCGTACAGCACCAATAACAAGGTGGTCACAAAGGCGACCGCATTGACCGCCCAGAATTTGTATTTCAACGAGATATTGCTAAGCCAGGCACCCATAGAAGGTCTTCTCTGATTGAGCGAAACAGTATTGGCAAGGTGCCAGTATTGTGCCGCCATGATCTCGGAAAAATCTTGATATGAGTCAAGCAATCTCTGGCAAGCGGAAGAAAGCTCTGGAGCAGGCGGTGCTGTGGTTGGCCAGGTCTGTCGGGGTCTCTTCCCGGTGCAGTGCCACTTCCCTCAATACTTCAGTCAGGTAGGCCGGTTCGTTACGGCCGTTCTTCGGTTTTGGACGCAGGCTGCGCGGCAGCAGATAGGGGGCATCGCTTTCCAGCATCAGACGCCCGCGGGGGATGTTGCGCACCAGTGGGTGCAGGTGGGTGCCCCGGCGTTCGTCGCAGATCCAGCCGGTAATGCCGATGTGCAGGTCAAGATCAAGGTAACTGAACAGCGCCCGTTGTTCACCGGTGAAGCAATGCACCACGGCTGCTGGCAAACGGTCACGAAAGTCCCGCAGGATATCCAGCAGACGCTGATTGGCGTCGCGCTCGTGGAGGAACACCGGCAGTTGCAGCTCGGCCGCCAGGGCCAAGTGTTCTTCCAGGACTTTTTCCTGTTGTGGGCGGGGGGAGAAATCGCGATTGAAGTCCAGTCCGCATTCGCCCACTGCACGTACCCGTGGCTCGCTGAGCAGTGCACGCAGACGCCGGGAGCTGTCGGTATTCCAGTCACTGGCAGAGTGAGGGTGCAGGCCCGCGGTAGCGAACAGCCGCTGCCCGTTGCTGTCCAGTTGCTGGCACAGTTCCAGGGCCTGTTCGCTGCCTTCGACGCTGGTTCCGGTCAGGATTAATTGGCAGACCCCAGCCTCATAAGCACGATCGAGAACAGCTTGGTGTTTTTCGGCAAAACAGGGATTGGTCAGGTTGACGCCGATATCGATGAGTTGCATGGTGCTATCTCCGCCTGCGGCCGGAAAGCATATCAGAGCTGTAGATTTATAAGAAAAACCAAGAACTACAACGAGTTAACGCTGTCTTTTGCTGCCGGAAGAACGTGATGTCCAGGCTTTTTGCTGTCATTGCGCTTGTCTTTCGCACCCTGCCAGTGCTCATGGCGCTCTGTTTCTGTCGATCAATTCTTCAAAAAACGACGAAGGGTTGAACAGTATTCTTTGCGGAGAACGGATGACCCGACCCTCGATATTGCTCGCGCTGTGCCTGACGTTGTTGCTGCCAATGCCGGCCGTGGCGCGCTTGGCCGGGCCGTCGGAAACCCAGACTGCGGGAAAGGTCCGCGACCTGGCGGAGATCCGCAGCAGTCGTGTGCTGCGGGTACTGGTCAATCAGAGCCGCAATAGTTCCGGTGAAGTCCAGGGCCAGGCCATTGGCGTCGAGTACCATCGTCTGCGCTCGTTCGAGCAGTATCTCAACGGCCATGCCCGTGACGGCCAGGAAATCAGCCTCAAGATCATCCCCAAAGCCAAGGATCAACTGCTGGGCGCCTTGCAGCGAGGAGAAGGGGACCTGGTAGCACCCGGGGAATTGTTGGAGGCCCAGCCAGGGCATGCGGTCAGTTCCAGCGACCCGATCGTCAGCAATGTTCCCTTACTGTTGGTGGGGATCAAGGGCGAGCGTCGTTATACGCGTATCGAACAGTTGTCCGGCAAGACCTTGACCCTGACCACCGGCAGCGCCGCCGGGGACGCGGTGAGCCAGATCAATCAGAAACTGGCACTGCATAAGCTGGCGCCGATCAAGGTCGAGTGGGTGGACCCCAGTCTGGCGGTGGAGGATGTGCTGGAAATGGTCCAGGGCGGGATCTTTCACCTGACCATTGTCGAGCAGCCGATTGCCGAGCGTTGGAGCAAGATCCTGCCCAAGTTGCGTTTTGACAAGCAATTGAAGATCAGTGAACCGGGAGAGGAGCATTGGTTTGTTCGGCGCGATGCCTCGATGTTGCGGGCAAGCATCGATCGTTTCCTCAAGACCTATAAAACCCCGGCGGACCAGGATGTAGCCTTCCTGCGCATCTACCGCCGCCAATACCAGGTGCATTACCCCCTGGCTCGTGCCGATCGACAGCGCCTGGAAAAGCTTCGGCCGGTGCTGCAGAAGCATGCAGGGGAGCAGGGTATGGACTGGCTGAATCTGGCGGCCCTGGCCTTCAAGGAGTCGGCGTTGCAGCCCAACGCCAGGAGCGGCAGCGGCCCAACCGGACTGATGCAGATCACCCCTTCGGCGGCGCAGCGGGTCGGGGTCAACAATATCCAGTCGCTGGACAACAATGTTCAGGCCGGGGCCAAGTACCTGGCGATGATCCGCCGCAAGTTCTTCGCCAGCCCCAAGCTCAACGAGCGCGAGCGTATGGCGTTCGTCCTGGCGGCCTACAATATGGGCCCGGAACGGGTACAGGGAATGCGCAGCGAGGCCCGGCGCCGCGGATTGAATCCCAATCAATGGTTCTTCCAGGTTGAGCGTATTGCCATGGAGCAGGTGGGCATGGGCGCGGTCAGCTATGTTAATAGCGTCAATAAATACTATCTGGCGTTTGACCGCGAGCGAGACTCTCTGGAGCCTCCGGAACGAAAAGTTGTGTCTCGAAAATGATCGAAAAAACTGATTTTTATCTTGGGTTTTTTGCGCTTTTAACATGATAAAAACTGATTAATATGGCGACCAACTTCCCCACCTTACACAGGACTACAGAACATGAGCACACTGATCAAAAACCTACTGAGTACTCGCGCCGGTTACGGCTTGACCGTTTTACGGATCTTCGTCGGCATCATCTTTGCGGCCCACGGTTCGCAGAAACTCTTTGGCTGGTTCGGGGGTGGTGGTCTGGCGGGAACGGCTCAGTGGATGGAAAGCATAGGCCTGGCTCCTGGCTATCTGATGGCGTTGTTGGCAGGTGGTACCGAGTTCTTCGCTGGCTTGGCGCTGGTGATTGGTCTGCTTGCGCGTCCGGCAGCCTTGGGCTTGTCCTTCACCTTGCTGGTGGCGATCTTCTCGGTGCATATCGGCAACGGTTTGTTCATGGCCAATAACGGTTATGAGTTCGCCCTGGCTCTGCTGGGCGGTACTGTCGCGGTCCTGTTCGAAGGGGCTGGCAAGTTGTCTGTGGATGCAGCAATAACCAAGTGACCTGATGGGCTTGATTCATCTGCCAAGGCGGTCTCCGGAGGCTCTGGATCAACTGCCAGGAAAATTTTCAAGGCCTGCCAATGCAGGCCTTTTTCGTTGCTGGGAAATCTTGACACTGACCTGTCGGCTTCTCTAGGATGCTGCCTATGCGCCGATTTAAACAGCTACTTGCGGGGCGCCAAGTGAGTCGAAAGATCACTGATAGAAGCTATAGTCTGGCTTCGAAATACCGCTAAAGCGCTGGTTCGGTGTTGCCTCTCACCTGCCCGGCAGAAACTTGAGGCAGAGACACAATACGATGAATGCACCACGCCCCCTTGTACGTCTTGCGCCGATCACGGCGAGTCTTTCCCAGCGCAACCCGAAAATCCTTCTTGGCGGCAAACACCAACCTACATTGTTGCGTTATCTCGACGGCTGGCCACGGCGTTCCCCGGGCCCGTCTGCCTTTTTGATTCAGTTTGTCGAAGAGGGCGAGTCATTGGCGCGTTTTGCCAGCGACAGCTTTGATCTGGCGGTCATTCCGGCCCCCAGTGCAGCGGATGCCGCTGAAGTCATCAAGCAACTGACCCGTGTCGCCCGTCAAGGGCTGATCATTCGCCGCTAGTTGCAGAGCGGTTCCGACGGCGCTGTACAGTCTGCTGCTGAACTGCGCCGTATTCAGATCGTGACTCCACCTACACAGGCACTGATTGGGAAGTTCCCAGTTGCAGCTACGGCCGGTTATTAATGAAGCGACAACGGTTTGGTGTTCAAACTACGGCGTTACGTTTTGCCAGGTCGGCCAGCGCCACGAGGTTGGAAATGTTGAAGCGCTTGAGCAAGCGAACCTTGTAGGTACTGACGGTCTTGTGGCTGATCAACAGAGCGTCGGCAATCTGCTGGTTGTTGAGGCCGGTGGCCAGGAGCTTCAGGACCGTGATCTCGCGATCGGTCAGGCGCGAGATCAACACGCTTTCCTGGCTGGCGGCATTGGTGTTCTGCTGCAGGATATTGATGGTGTCTTCCGGAAAGTAGCTGTACCCGGACAGAATGGCTTTAACTGCATTGGCCAGTTCGTGAAGGTTTTCGGTCTTGCACAGAAAACCCGCTGCTCCAGCTTGCAGGCAGCGCAGGGCGAAGTTCTTCGAATCACTGGAAGTCAGGACCAGGGTTTTTACAAGCAGGTCCGCGGACTTGATATGGGCGATGACCGAAAAGCCGTCCAGGTTGGGTATACCCAGGTCGAGGATCAACAGGTCCGGCATGTGCTTTCGCACCAGTTGCACTGCGTCCGCACCGTTGTCGGCTTCGGCGACGATGGTGTGATGGTGGGGTTCCAGCACCGACCTGATGGCCAGTCGAATCAGAGGGTGGTCATCGACGATAATGATGTTGCCCATTTAGTGCGTTCCCTTTGTTTTTAGAGGTGTTGGTCAGTGTTGGCGGGTGCTTTGGATAAGTAGGTTTCACGTTGTACTGTGCGCTGGGTGCAAACACTGATGCTTGAAGTGTGTCTTGTGACGTAAGCCCCAGCTGTTTGGCCCTATGATTGGCTGACCTCTCTGAAATCTAAATCGGACAAATCTGATAGTGCTGCCGGGCTGGTTGAGGGGGGCGCAACAGCCTCCCACGACAGGCCGAGTGCATTGGTTCATTCAAAAACAGAACAGCATGTACAAGGCTGGAAGGTGACAAGCCAATTGAGTACCAAGCTCATCACACAGGATGGTTACGACGCTCTGAAGCAGGAGTTGGATTATCTGTGGCGGGAGAAACGCCCGGATATCACCCAGAAGGTCACTTGGGCCGCTTCACTGGGTGACCGCAGTGAGAACGCGGACTATCAGTACAACAAAAAACTCTTGCGGGAGATTGATCGCCGGGTGCGTTACATACGCAAGCGGCTGGAAGACATGAAGGTGGTTTCCTACGCGCCAGAGCAAGAGGGGCGGGTGTTCTTTGGTGCCTGGGTGGAGGTGGAAAACGAGGCTGAGGAGATCAAGCGCTTTCGTATCGTCGGATACGACGAGATTTATCTGCGCAAGGACTACATTTCCATCGACTCGCCAATGGCCAGGGCGCTGTTGAAGAAGGAAGTGGGTGATGAGGCCATCGTCCATACCCCGGCAGGCGAGACCTGCTGGTGGATCAATCAGATCGACTATGTGAAGTAGGCTCGCCAGCCTGTACTGGCGAGCTGTTGCTCTTCATCCTTCGCGCAGGACGCTCAATGGGCTGGCGTTCAACGCCCGGCGGGTACCAAAAACGCCGGCCCCGCCCACCAGCAGGGCACCGATCAGCGGCAGCAGCAACAGCCAGGGATGTGGGTGCCAGGGCAGGTCGAAGGCGAACCGGTAAAGCACCAGGCTGACCAATTCGCTACCCAGGGCCGCCAGCAGGCCGCTGACTGCACCTAGAAGACCGAATTCGATCCGCCGTGCCTTGACCAGCAACCGCCTCTCGGCACCGAGGGCGCGTAACAGCGCGCCTTGGCGAATGCGCTCGTCCAATGTGGCCTGCAGGCCGGAAAACAGCACTGCCATTCCCGCCGCCAGGACAAACAGCAATACATACTCCACCGCCAGAGTGACCTGGGCCAGGATGCTACGCAGTTGCTCCAGCAAGGCCTCCACTTGAAGAATGGTCACCGCTGGAAAGGCCCTGGATAGCTCGATGACCTGCTGGTCGTGTCCCGGACTTAGATAAAAGCTGGTCAGATAGGTGGCAGGCAGGTCTTTCAGGGTGCCTGGCTGGAAGATCATGAAGAAGTTCGGTTGGAAGTTGTCCCAGTTGATGCTGCGCAGGCTGGTAACCCGGGCTTCCCGATTAACGCCCGCGACGGTGAAGGTCAGTTGGTCTCCCAGTTTCAGTTTCAGGCTTTGTGCAACCTTGGCCTCTACCGATACGCCGGGCACATCACCGGCGGGCTGCGCTGACCACCAGTCGCCTTCGGTGATGCGGTTGCCGGCCGGCAGGTCGGCGGCCCAGGTCAGGCTCAGGTCGCGCTGTACCGCACGGTCGCCACTGGAGTCCTTACTGACAATCTCCCTTACAGGCTCACCGTTGATGCTCACCAGGCGTCCTGGAACTACCGGATACAGCGGCGCTGAAGGGGCAGAAAGTTGTACCAGGCGTTCGCTAAAAGCCTGTTTTTCGGCGGGAAGGATATTCAGTGCAAAGTAATTGGGGGCATTCTTCGGCAACTGGTTCTGCCAGGTATCCAGCAGTTCGCCCCGCAGCAGGGCGATCAGTGCCATGGACAGCAGAATCAGTCCAAAGGCCAGGGACTGTCCGGCCGCCGCCAAGGGATGCCGCAGCAACTGGCCAAGCCCCAGTCGCCAGGGCAGGGAAGAACGGGCCAGCAGGCGCCGCAGGCTTTGCAGCACCAAAAGCAGTAACCCGCCCAGTACCAGCGCCGCTATCAGGCCGCCGCCGAGCAGGGCAAAGGTCAGGATCAGATCCAGGCTCAGGCGCCACATGATCAGGCCCAGGGCAAAAAGTGCGGTGCCGTAGATCATCCAGGTACTGGAAGGAATGGGCAGCAGGTCACGGCGTAACACTCGAAGTGGCGGGACCCGCCCCAAGGCGGCCAGAGGGGGTAGGGCAAACCCTGCCAGGGCTACCAGCCCGGTGCCGATGCCGGCGATGGCCGGGAACAGGCCTCCTGGAGGCACATCGCTGGGCAGCAGGTCATGCAGCAGATAGAACAGGCCAAGTTGGGCCAACCACCCCAGCAGTGCGCCGCAGAGGCTGGCCAGGAGCCCCAGAAGTCCCAATTGCACGCTGAACAGCAGCATGGTTTCCCGCCGCGATAGGCCGAGGCAGCGTAGCAATGCGCTGGCATCGAAGCGCCGGGCTGCGAAACGATTGGCCGATAGGGCGACGGCGACCCCGGATAGCAACACGGCCACCAGACTAGCCATGTTCAGGTAACGCTCAGCCTTGCCCAAGGCCCCCCCAATCTGCTGGTTGCCATCGCGGGCATCCTGTAGTCGCTGGTTGGCCGCCAGGCCCGGCTTGATCAGTTGGCGATAGCTCTCAAGAGCCGGCGCCGGGCCGCGCCAGAGCTCCTTGTAGCTGACCCGGCTGCCCGGCTGAACGACGCCAGTGGCTTGCAGGTCATCCAGGCTGATCAGCACTCTAGGCGTCAGGCTATAGAAGTTGCCGGCTCGGTCGGGCTCATAGGTCAGGACCCGCGCCAGGCGCAGGGGCTGCGTACCGACGTCGATGCTGTCGCCGATCTTCAGATTCAGCGCGGTCAGCAGGCGTGATTCGACCCAGGCTTCGCCGGCCTTTGGACCTCCTCCGGGCTCTTCAACGCCGTAGGGCGCTGGCGCACTCTTGAGCTGGCCGCGTAGTGGGTAGGCACTGTCCACTGCCTTGATACTCGACAGTTGAATACCATTGTCGGTGGCGATAACGCTGGAGAATTCGACGATGCGCGCATGATCGAGTCCCAGTGCCCGCCCGCTGTCGGTCTGTTCCGGGCGTGCCGGCGAGCTGCCCTCCAGAAGCAGGTCAGCCCCGAGGAATTCAGTAGCCCGCAGCAGCATGGCTCCGTTCAGGCGGGCACCGAAATAACCAATGGCGGTGCTTGCCGCCACAGCCACCAGCATGGCAAAGAACAGCACCCTTAACTCCCCGGCGCGGGCATCGCGCAACAGCTGACGCAGGGCGAGGCTGAACAGGCGCAACAGCGGCAGACGTGCCATCAAGG
This sequence comes from Pseudomonas sp. JDS08PS003, assembly GCF_045013505.1. Taxonomy (NCBI): domain Bacteria; kingdom Pseudomonadati; phylum Pseudomonadota; class Gammaproteobacteria; order Pseudomonadales; family Pseudomonadaceae; genus Pseudomonas; species Pseudomonas sp. JDS08PS003. The sequence continues at coordinate 5,243,658 of NZ_CP120724.1, read as the reverse complement.
CTCCAGAGGGGCGACCAGCAAGCCCGCTTCAAGACGGATCAGGCGCCGGCAACGATGGGCCAGGCGTTCATCATGGGTCACCAGCACCAGGGTCGTGCCGCTCTCCTTGTTGAGCTCGAACAGCAGGTCGCTGATGCGTTCACCGGTGTGGCTGTCGAGGTTGCCGGTAGGTTCGTCGGCAAACAGCACGTCGGGTTCGGCGGCAAAGGCCCGGGCGATGGCCACTCGTTGTTGCTCACCGCCGGAAAGCTGGCGGGGCGAGTGGCTCAGGCGCTGGCCGAGGCCGACCCGTCGCAGCAGCTCGGTGGCGCGCTCACGGGCGTCGCGGCGGCCATCCAGCTCCAGAGGGAGCATGACGTTTTCCAGGGCGTTGAGGCTGTCGAGCAACTGGAAGGATTGAAACACGAACCCAACGTGCTCGGCCCTGACCCGTGCCCGCTGATCTTCATCCAGGCGACTCAAGGCTTGGCCGGCGAGGGTGACCTCACCACTACTGGGCAGGTCGAGTCCCGCCAGCAAACCGAGCAGTGTGGATTTTCCAGACCCTGAGGCGCCGACTATGGCCAGACTGTCGCCCTGGTTCAGCTCCAGACTGAGTTCATGAAGGATGGTCAGTTCACCTTCCGCGCTGGGAACCACTTTGCTAAGGTTCCGCGCAGTGAGAATGCTTGCGCCCATGGAGAATCCGATGCGTGTATGGTTTTTGAGTGCCGGCCTGGCCTTGATGTGCATGGCCCAGAACGCAGCGGCGGGTACGGTCCTGATCGTGGGCGATAGTATCAGTGCGGCTTTCGGCCTGGATACCCGCGAAGGGTGGGTGGCTCTGTTGGATAAGCGGCTCAAGGACCAGGGTTTCACCGACAAAGTGGTCAACGCCTCGGTCAGTGGCGACACCAGTGCCGGTGGCCTGGCGCGGCTGCCGGCGCTGCTTGCAGAGCATAAGCCTGAGGTGGTGATCCTCGAGTTGGGCGGCAACGATGGCCTGCGCGGTCAGCCGCCTCAGCAATTGCAACAAAATCTTGCGTCGATGATCGACAGTGCCCAGGCCGGTGGAGCCAAGGTGCTGCTGTTGGGCATGCAATTGCCGCCCAACTATGGTGTGCGCTACACACAGGCGTTCGCCCAGGTTTATAGCCAGTTGGCCAGTGACAAGAAGGTGGCGCTGGTGCCGTTTTTTCTTGATGGGGTCGGTGGTCATCCCGAGCTGATGCAGGCAGACGGTCTGCACCCTGCAGCAGCGGCTCAGGACAAGTTGCTGGAAAATGTCTGGCCGACGCTAAAACCGCTGCTTTGACGCTTTTCTAGCGGCAGTGTTTCGGCTAATGTGGCGCCCCCGATTTGGAGCCCCCGATGCCGCGTCCCGCCTGGTCCCTGTTTGCCTATCAACTGATCGAGCCTGATGAACAGCTTGACCTGTTCGCCTGCCAGGAAGTTCGAGTGCATCTGGTGACGCGTCAGCTGGAGTTGGGCGGTTCCGCCGACCGGACGTTGTGCGGCACTTTGTTGCCCGCGCAGCCGCGCTGGTCGAGTGTGGATCGGACGATTTTCCAGGATCAGCGACTCTGCCCTTTGTGTCGGGCAATCCTGGAGTCGCAAAAGCGTGGCACCCCGCCGATCTGGCCTGAGTTGCGCTTCGAGCTGTAGGCGGTCGATAGCGGACCGTTTCGACAGGGATTTCATGTGTCTGTGCTTGTGTCTCCCGCTTGGCTCCCGCAGCCAGAGGGCGGGGTGTACAATCGCGTTTCTATCACTCGTTGTTCATGCGAAGGATTATCCGGATGTTGCCGCGCCTCCCCGCCGTCACCCGCTGCCTGACACTTGCCGCATTGTGTGTGGTCGGTCCCGTTGCAGCATTGGAATTGCCTCTACCACCGCCCGGTGACGACATCGTCGGCCAGGTGCAGGTGATCAAGGCCAAGTACGAAGACACCTTCGCCGACCTGGGTACTGCTTATGACCTGGGGTATCTGGAGATGGTGGCGGCCAACCCGGGAGTCGACCCCTGGTTGCCCGGTGCGGGCACCGAGGTCATCCTGCCCACCCGTTTCATCCTGCCCCCCGGGCCCCGTGAGGGCATTGTGATCAACCTGGCGGAGTATCGTCTTTACTACTTCCCCAAGGGGCGGAATGTGGTTTACACCTTCCCGTTGGGCATTGGACGTGAGGGCTGGGGCTCGCCGATCGCGCATACCAGCATTACTGCGAAAACCCCGAATCCAACCTGGACTCCGCCGGCGTCAATCCGAGCCGAACATGCTGCGGACGGTGATCCGCTGCCGAGCGTCGTGCCGGCAGGGCCGGACAACCCGCTCGGGCCGTTCAAGTTCACCCTGGGTACGCCCGGTTACCTGATCCACGGTTCGAACAAGAAGTTCGGCATCGGCATGCGCACCAGCCATGGCTGTTTCCGCATGCTCAACAACAACGTGCTGGAAATGGCCGGCATGGTTCCGGTAGGAACTTCCGTGCGTATCATCAACGATCCGTACAAGTTCGGTATCAGCGATGGCAAAGTCTATCTGGAGGCGCATACACCTTTGGATGACAAGGGTAATCCTTCAGTGGTCGACAAGCACACTGCGGTGATCAATGCCTTGCTCAAGCGCGAAGATCTGGCCAACAACCTGCGCATGAACTGGGATGTGGTCAGGGATGTAGTGGCGGCCGAAGATGGCTTGCCAGTGGAGATCGCAATACCGACCACGGCGCCTGCAACATCGTTGTCCAGCGCTCCGTTCGATCTGCAGCAGTAAGGGATAGAACAACAACCCGTTGATACCTGCCGGTATCGACGGGTTTTTTATTGCCTGTGGAAAATCCCAGGCAATAAAAAAGCCGATCCAAAAAATGGATCGGCTTGATAACAATCCCGAGGGACTATTACTTGCGGCTAGCTTTTTCCAGCATACGCAGAGCGCGCTCGTTAGCTTCGTCAGCAGTCTGTTGTGCTTTTTGAGCAGCAGCCAGAGCTTCATCAGCTTTACGATAGGCTTCGTCTGCACGAGCCTGAGCACGAGCTGCTGCGTCTTCAGTAGCAGTCAGACGAGCTTCGGTTTCTTTGGATACGCTGCTGCAACCGGTAGCCAGAACTGCGGCCAGAGCCAGAGCAGAGAATTTCAGAACGTTGTTCATCGTGTTCCCCTTCAAGGACTTTCTATTAGTAGCTATCACCTCAGAGTGAGGAAATAGCCGGCGTACATACTACCCATTACTTGTAGTAAGTAAACTGACGTAGCGCAAGAAGCAAAAAAAATTCTAGGCGGTGATTCTTTTTCGAGCAACTTTTGAAGCGGTTGTATAAAAAATATTCAGCGGCAAGGCTCTGTCAGAGGGGGCTGGTTGTTTGCCAGCATTGGTCTTGGACTTTTCCATGCGCTGTTTCGGAGTCTAGGCTAAAGTCGGTCTATATTGTGTCGATGGCACTTTTCTTCAGAATCTGCCTAGCCTTGACCTATCTTTGTCCATCTTGCCGGTGACTTTAAGAGGCGGCGCTCGTCTTAAGTTTCAGCATCCGGCGATGTATAGCCTCAACGCATTTTTGCACTGGGCCTGACGGTGGTTTCTGCAAGGCTTGCTGAGGGCATTTTGCGCTGATCTGTGACGAGCATGGCTTGAGCATTTATGCCAAGGGCGCCTACTATTTTGTAACGTGCTCGTGATGTAAGAGCGATGCCTTCTTCGCGGCGTCCGACAGGCACGAGGTGGCGTAAGTTGTTCCTTCGCCGGAAAAACATCGGTAAGGTAGGGGTCAGCATTCCAGACCCGCAAGGAGTAGTGATGAGCGAGGCGTTGTCCATCCACCATGACCAGGCTGGTCATCAGTTCGAGACCAATGTGGACGGTCATCGTGCCTACCTGACCTATATGGACCTGGGTAAGCAAACCCTGGATATCTACCGCACCTTCGTGCCCAACGCATTGCGTGGGCGCGGCATTGCCGCGGCACTGACTGAGCAGGCGCTGGAGTATGCCGAGCGTATGGGCTACACAGTGATTCCATCCTGCTCTTATGTAGAACGCTACATGGAACGCCATCAGCGTCACGCCGCAAAGCTCTGATCGGGGCCGACCATGAAAAACGCCGGGCTTGGCCCGGCGTTTTTGTATCTGGCGAAAAGGATCAGCTGCGATCGCGTTTTGGCAGTACGTCCTTGAGCTTGGCGTGCATGCTGCGCAGGGTTTTCTCGGTGCTTTCCCAGTCGATGCAGGCGTCGGTAATCGATACGCCGTACTGCAGGTCCGACAGGTCCTTGGGAATCGCCTGGCAACCCCAGTTCAGATGACTTTCCACCATCAGGCCGATGATCGACTGGTTGCCTTCCAAGATCTGGTTGGCGACGTTCTCCATTACCAGAGGTTGCAGCGCCGGATCCTTGTTGGAGTTGGCATGGCTGCAGTCGATCATGATGTTCGGCTTGATCTTGGCCTTGCTCAGGGCTTGCTCGCAGACAGCGACACTCACCGAGTCATAGTTCGGCTTGCCATTGCCGCCACGCAGCACCACGTGGCCGTAGGCATTGCCTTTGGTGGTGACGATCGATACGCCGCCTTGTGGGTTGATCCCCAGGAAACGATGCGGGCTGGATACCGATTGCAGCGCGTTGATCGCCACGGTGAGGCCACCGTCGGTGCCATTCTTGAAGCCCACGGCCGACGACAGGCCGGAAGCCATTTCCCGGTGGGTCTGGGATTCGGTGGTGCGGGCACCGATGGCCGACCAACTGATCAGGTCCTGCAGATATTGCGGGGAGATCGGGTCAAGGGCTTCAGTGGCGGTAGGAAGGCCCATTTCAGCCAGGTCCAGCAACAGTTGCCGCCCGATATGCAAACCGTCCTGAATCTTGAACGAGTCATCCAGGTAAGGGTCGTTGATCAGGCCTTTCCAGCCGACAGTAGTACGGGGTTTCTCGAAGTACACCCGCATTACCAGATAGAGAGTGTCGGAGACTTCCGCTGCTAAGGCCTTGAGACGTTCTGCGTACTCGTGTGCTGCCTTGATGTCGTGGATTGAGCAGGGCCCAATGACGATGAACAGACGGTGATCAGTGCCGTCGAGGATGTTGCGAATCACTTCGCGACCCTTGGTCACTGTGCGCAAGGCGGTGTCGCTCAGCGGGATGTCTCGTTTGAGTTGATCAGGGGTGATCAGGGTCTCGTTGGAGGCGACGTTAAGGTCGTTGATCGGTAAATCAGCCATCGTGTTACTCGTCAGGTCACGGGTGCCGGCCGCCAGCGATCCCCGCGCGGCGGAGCACAGCGGATTTGGGCGCGTCGGGGAGCGGAACCTTAGCGCGTTACCCGGTGACTCTACAATGGGCTGGCGGCGGTTTTATTGGGCTAAGGCTGTACAAAAGCCTGGTGCACGCGGTCCTCGGAATAGTCCTCTGCGTGCTGCTCGACCCAATTCAGAGCCAGGGCCTCGATGCATTGTTGTTCGCTCTGAGGTTCATGCAGGCGGCAGTATCGGGCGATCTGGCACACCTGTTCGCCCATGCGGGCGCCGAACAGCGTTTGTTCATCGACGAAAGCGATGCCCACCAGGTAGCCGCGCTTGCGCTTCAGGCACCAGGCGACATAGCCGTTGTAGCGCGCATTTTCCCCCAGCGTCGGCATATACACTTCAAGTGCGGTGCCGTGGCGCCAGGCACGGTGGTAATTGCACGCCATGCCACCGAGGCTGATAGTGTGCAAACGCTGACGGGAAATGCAGGCGTATTTACGCAGGGTCAGCTCAACCGGAACATCATCAGGATGAGGCAAAAAACGTCCCATGACCGCAGACTCCGAGTGTCGTCCAATTGACATTGTTTCCCCCAGTATAGTGGTCGAATTGGAACTGACAGACTTCGATATCGACCAGCAATTGCTGGGCCTGGACGGCGTTTCCCTGGTGCTTTTCACCAGCGTCGGCTGCTCCAGTTGCCGTTGGGCGCGGGCGCAACTGCCGGGGCTGGGCTTGCCGGTCGATCGGTTGTGCTGGGTCGATGCCGCTGACAGCGGAGGCGCGGTGGAGCGCTATCAGGTGTTTCACCTGCCGGCCCTGTTCGTGGTGAGCGACGGTGAGTTTTATGGGGCGTTGCAGTCGCGGCTGACGTACAAGGAGCTCTCTGAGGGCCTGCGTCAGGCGCTTAATCGAATACCAGAGGAGTTGCCTTGATGGATGCAGGTCGTAAACCGCGTGTGGGCATTATCGGGACCGGAGCGATCGGAGGTTTTTACGGGGTGATGCTGGCACGCGCCGGTTTCGACGTGCACTTTCTATTACGCAGCGAGTTCTCGACGGTGGTGGAGCAGGGGCTGCAGGTCAACAGCGCTCAGCACGGGGCGTTGAGCCTGAAACCGGTTCAGGCGTACGCCAGCGCTGAGGAGATGCCGCCTTGTGATTGGCTGCTGGTGGGGGCCAAGACCACCAGCAATGTCCAGTTGGCGCCGGCGATCATTCAAGCGGCGGCGCCTGATGCCAAGGTTCTGTTACTGCAGAACGGCCTGGACGTTGAAGATGGCCTGCGCGCCGTGCTTCCTGAGTCGCTGCATCTATTGGGTGGCTTGTGCTTTATCTGTGTTCATCGGGCGGGTCCCGGCCAGATTGAGCACCAGGCTCTCGGTGCGGTCAATTTGGGCTACCACAGTGGTCCGGCAAGCGCTGATCCGGCGTTGAGCCAGACTATTGTCGAAGAAGGGGCGGCGTTGTTTCGTGCAGCCGGGCTTGATTCCCAGGCCATGGGCAACCTGCATCAGGCGCGTTGGCAGAAGCTGGTGTGGAATGTGCCTTACAACGGTCTGTCGGTGCTGCTCAAGGCCAGTACTACGCCGCTGATGGCCGATCCGGACAGTCGCGAGTTGATTCAGGACCTCATGCAGGAAGTGCTGCAGGGGGCTGCGGCTTGTGGCCATGTCATTCCAGATGCCTACGCTCAGCAACTGTTCAAGTCCACCGAGCACATGCCCGATTACTGGCCGAGCATGTACCATGATTTCCTGCACCAGCGCCCTCTGGAGTTGGCAGCCATTTATGCCGCACCTTTGGCGGCAGCCAGGGCCGCTGGCTGTGAGCTGCCGAAAATCCAGGCGTTGTACCAGGCCTTGAGTTTCATCGATCGGCATCACGCTTGAGCGGATTACCTGAAGGGGACGGAATATGGCAAAGGGCCTGGATGGCAAGCTGGTGGTGGCGATTTCGTCACGGGCGCTATTCGATCTGAGCGACAGTCATAAGGTCTATCTGGCCCAGGGTGTCGAGGCTTACAGGCAGTACCAGATCGAACACGAGGAGGAGATCCTCGAGCCGGGCGATGCCTTCCCCCTGGTGAAGAAGCTGCTCAGTTTCAATGCCAGTCTGGGGCGTGCGCGGGTCGAGGTGGTGCTGGTTTCACGCAACAGTGCCGACACGGGTCTACGGGTGTTCAACTCGATCCAGCATTACGGTCTGGGTATTTCTCGTGCGGCGTTCGTCGGCGGTCGCAGTCCCTATCCTTATCTGGCGGCCTTTGGCAGCGATCTGTTTCTCTCTACCCATGCCGACGACGTACGCAGTGCTCTGGAGGCTGGGTTTGCTGCCGCGACCATCCTCTCCGGCGGCGCTCGGCGTGCCGCCAATGGCGAGTTGCGCATCGCCTTCGACGGTGACGCTGTGCTGTTTTCCGATGATTCGGAGCGGGTCTATCAAGCCGGTGGCCTGGAGGCCTTTCAGGCCAGTGAGCAGCAGTCGGCCCGGGAACCATTGCCGGGTGGCCCGTTCAAGGGATTTCTAGCGGCACTCAATCTGCTTCAGGGCGAGTTTCCCAACGATGCCTGCCCGATTCGCACAGCCTTGGTCACTGCGCGTTCGGCGCCGGCCCATGAGCGGGTGATCCGCACTTTGCGCGAGTGGGACATTCGTCTGGACGAGTCCTTGTTCCTGGGCGGCCTGGAGAAAGCCGCCTTTCTTGAAGCCTTTGCCGCCGATGTTTTTTTCGACGACCAGGCGGGGCACTGCGAGTTGGCCCGCGAAGTGGTTGCCACCGGTCACGTGCCCCACGGCATCAGCAACGAAGCCAGGGATTGAGCCCTAAAATCCCCGGTTTTGCGTCGAACCTCCCACAGTTCCAGGCACTGCTAAGCTGAATCAATCTCCGCCATCTTGGCAGTTGAGGAGGTCATATGATTCGTTCGATGCTGTATGCCACCGACCTCGGTCTGTATGCGCCCTTTGTCATGCAGCATGCCCTGGAGCTGGCTCGAACGTTCAATGCCGACTTACATGTAGTGCACGCAGTGGAACCCATGGGGCTATTTGCCGAATCGGTGTTGCAGAGCTATCTGGATGAGCAGTCCTTGAACGAGTTTCACCGCCAGGGCTTGAGCACGGTAATGGCCAATATCGAGCAGCGGGTGCTGGACAGTTTTCGCGAGGAGTTGGGGGAGGGCATGCAGGACCTGACCTTGATCCAGTCGGTGCGAGTGCTTCAAGGGGACCCATCCCAGGTGATTCTGGATCAGGCGGCGAAACTCTCGGTGGATTTGCTGATCGTAGGAAGTCACAGCCACGGGGGCGGTGCGCAAACCCCTTTGGGGCGTACGGCAGCACGGGTTTTGCAACTGGCCAAAGTGCCGGTTTATCTGGTGCCTCTGGTGCAGCGTCGGCGTCAGGGGGATGTCTGAGGGCGGAATGGAAAATTCTGAATAAAAGTTCTAGATTTATTCTCCTGACCATTAATATAGTTATATACCGTCGCTGATACCCGTGGCGTCTACCTGCTTTGAGGGATTCATATGAAGCTTCAACAATTGCGCTACATCTGGGAAGTGGCGCACCACGACCTCAACGTCTCCGCTACCGCCCAAAGCCTTTACACCTCACAACCGGGTATCAGCAAGCAGATCCGTCTGCTCGAAGACGAGCTTGGGGTTGAGGTCTTCGCTCGCAGCGGCAAGCATCTGACCCGCGTGACCCCGGCCGGTGAGCGGATCATCACCACCGCCGGCGAGATCCTGCGCAAGGTCGAAAGCATCAAGCAGATCGCCCAGGAGTTCTCCAACGAGAAGAAGGGCACCCTGTCCATCGCTACCACCCACACCCAGGCACGTTACGCCCTGCCGCCAGTGATCAGCAGCTTCATCAAGCAATACCCCGATGTGGCGCTGCACATGCACCAGGGCTCGCCGATGCAGATCGCTGAAATGGCCGCTGACGGCACCGTGGATTTTGCCATCGCCACCGAGGCTCTGGAGCTGTTCGGTGATCTGGTGATGATGCCGTGCTATCGCTGGAACCGTTGCGTGGTCGTGCCTCAGGGCCACCCACTGACCAAGCTGCCGAAGCTGACCCTGGAAACCCTGGCCGAATACCCCATCGTTACCTACGTGTTTGGTTTCACCGGCCGCTCCAAGCTCGATGAAGCCTTCAGCCATCGTGGCCTGACGCCAAAAGTGGTGTTCACCGCCGCTGACGCCGACGTGATCAAGACCTATGTGCGCCTGGGGCTGGGGGTGGGCATCGTCGCCAAGATGGCGGTCGATACCAAGCTCGACAATGACCTGGTGGTACTGGACGCCAGCGAGCTGTTCGAGTCGAGCATCACCAAGATCGGTTTCCGTCGCGGTACATTCCTGCGCGGCTTCATGTGCGACTTCATCGAGAAGTTCGCCCCGCACCTGACGCGCGAAGTCATGGCCAAGGCGATTCAATGCCATAACAAGCAGGAACTGGAAGAACTGTTCGACGGCGTCGAACTGCCGGTTCACTGATTTCAGCTAGCGGACCTCGGTGACAGTGAACTGTTGCCGAGCGCCCGCCACCACGATCTCCACCTCGTCGCCCTCGAACTTGCCCATCAGGCTCTTGCCCAGCGGTGACCGCGGGGTGATGACGGTCACCAGCTGACCCACCACATAGACTTTCAGGCCAGCCCCATCGGGGCCGAGAAACAGCCATTGTTCGTGGCCGTTTTCATCCTCTAGTCCCAGCAACGCACCGACCTGAATCCCGGCCTGTGGGTCGTAGGATCGCAGAGTCAGGTTCTGCCAGAGATTCAATGCCTGACGGATTTCCTCGACCCGCCGAGCCTGGCCGGCCGCCAGGTAGGAGGCTTCCAGTCCCAGGGTGTCGTACTTGTTCTCGGCGATATTCTCTTCGTGAGTGGCGGTTTCGTAGGCGGTTTGCGCAGCGCGCACCGCGACCTCCAGATCCTCTCGGAGCTGTTGCAGAATCAATTGGCAGACAGACTGTTTATTCATGATCAATTACAGAACTGCAGGACGTTGGCCCGGCTCTTTTCGCTGGGGGCAGTCTGGTCCTGTTGCAACCAGAACTGGCATTTGGGATTGGACAGGTTGCGCGGGTTGCTACGAGCGTTATCCAGGGATTGCAACTCTTCGTTCTTGCGCAGGTTTTCCTGATACTGCTCGAACAGCCGATTGGGCGGCTCCGGCGCAACCACCGGCGGCTTCGCCAATTGCTGCACGGCTTGCGCTACAGGGGCCAGTTGCTGGCTGAAGAGAAAGTGCGAGGCCAGCCAGCAGGTCAGGGCAATCGCCAGAAAACCCAGCCACAGGCCCAGGGCAATGCTGCCGCTGAGCGCCAGGGCATTGAAGCTGATGCGCAAGGAGCGACGAGCGGGCGGGCGATAGGACATGGTTGCCTCCTGGCGGGCGATAGTGGGCGAGGGCTGATTGTCGCATGAAGATTAATCGAGGTTGGCTCTTCTGCGCAGGGGCATTTATGCGGACAATCGGCGCCTTTGCCAATCGGGGACTGGAATGAAAGCCTCCTGGGATATTTTTTGCAGCGTGGTCGACAACTACGGCGACATCGGCGTGACCTGGCGCCTGGCCCGACAGTTGGTGGCCGAGCATCAATGCACGGTGCGTTTGTGGGTCGATGATCTGCGGGCCTTTGAAAAGATCTGTCCAGAGATCGACTCCCAGCGACACAGCCAAATTCAGGATGGGGTCGAGGTACGACACTGGCCGGCCCAGTGGCAACCTGAAGCTGCAGCCGATGTGGTGATCGCCGCGTTTGCCTGTCAGTTGCCCCATGCCTATATGGAGGCGATGGCCGAGCGCCAGCGTGCGCCCTTGTGGCTGAACCTGGATTACCTGAGCGCCGAGGACTGGGTCAGTGGCTGCCACGGCTTGCCGTCAGTGAAGTTTCGTGGCGTACAGAAGTACTTCTTCTTTCCCGGGTTCCAGGCCGGCACGGGTGGTTTGCTGCGCGAAGCCGGATTGCTGGAGCGGCGTCGGGCTTTCCAGCGGGATCGTCAGGCCAAGCTGGATTTTCTCCAGGGGCTGGGGGTGACCCCTGCAACTGATTGTCGCTTGATATCGCTGTTCGCCTATGAAAATGCCGGGCTTGGCAGCTGGCTCGACGCCTTGGCACTCGATACGCAACAGACCCATTTGCTGGTGCCCGAAGGGCGCATCCTGGGAGATGTACAGCGCTGGCTGGGAGACGTGTCGTTGAGTGTGGGCAGCCTGCAGATCCGGCAGTCCCTGACGGTCCAGGTCCTGCCTTTTGTTCGCCAGGAAGATTACGACCGTCTGCTGTGGTGCTGCGATTTCAACGCGGTGCGTGGAGAGGACTCCTTTGTTCGGGCGCAATGGGCCGGGCGGCCGATGCTTTGGCATATCTACCGTCAGGACGAAGACATCCACCTGGACAAGCTCGAGGCCTTTCTCGCCTTGTACACTCGGACGCTTTCACCTGACGCCCAGGCGGCGGTGCGGGCCCTGTGGCAAGCCTGGAATACCGAGGCGGCGATGGCCCAAGCCTGGAAAAACCTGCTGCAACACTGGCCCGAAGTCGCCGCGCACGCCGAACAATGGTGTCTGGAACAAGGCTTGCAAGCCGATCTTGCTGCGGCGCTGGTGCAGTTTTACCTAAATTGGATATGATACGCGGCCTAGATTTTTGTAAATCCCATCCAAATTCGGATATTCGCAATGAAAACTGGTAAAGAACTCAAACCCGGTACCGTGATCCGTATCGACAACGATCCTTGGCTGGTTCAGAAAGCTGAATTCACCAAGTCCGGTCGTAACAGCGCGATCATGAAGACCAAACTGAAGAACCTGCTGACCGGTTACAAGACCGAAACCGTTTACGGTGCGGACGACAAACTGGACGACGTGATCCTGGATCGCAAAGAAGCGACCCTGTCGTTCATCAGCGGTGACACCTACACGTTCATGGACACCACCGACTACACCATGTACGAGCTGAACGCCGAAGACATCGAAGCGGTTCTGCCGTTCATCGAAGAAGGCATGACCGACGTTTGCGAAGCTGTGTTTTTCGAAGACCGTCTGGTTTCCGTTGACCTGCCGACCACCATCGTGCGCCAGGTTGACTACACCGAAGGTTCCGCTCGCGGCGACACTTCGGGCAAGGTGATGAAGCCTGCCAAACTGAAAAACGGTACCGAGCTGAGCGTTGCGGACTTCATCGAAATCGGCGACATGATCGAGATCGATACCCGCGAAGGCGGTTCCTACAAGGGCCGCGCCAAGGTTTAATCCTGGCCCGACCTTGTACATGAAAAAGCCCGACCTTGAGTCGGGCTTTTTTATGCCTGGCGTTTACCGTTTCAGACGTTCACGTGCAGGCGTACATCAACATTGCCACGGGTGGCGTTGGAGTAGGGGCAGACCTGATGTGCGGCATCCACCAGGCTTTGCGCCTCTTCCTGAGCCAGGCCCGGAAGGCTGACATGCAGATCGATATCCAAGCCAAAGCCACCAGGGATCTGACCGATGCCAACATGGGCGGTGATCGAGGCGTTGTCCGGGATCTTGCGCTTGCTCTGGCTGGCAACGAACTTCAGAGCGCCGATAAAACAGGCCGAATAGCCGGCGGCGAACAACTGTTCCGGGTTGGTCGCCTGCCCACCGGCCCCGCCGAGTTCTTTGGGGGTGGCCAGTTTGACGTCGAGGATGTTGTCGCTGGAAACAGCGCGGCCATCACGGCCACCGGTGGCGGTTGCAACTGCGGTGTAGAGAGTCTGCATGGTGAAAGCCTCGTGCTGGGTTATTTTTGCGCTAATTGTTTGCGCGCTAAGTAAGTGCGAAATAAATGTATCGCTCAAATATTTAGTGCGCAAGATAAATTTTACGCAGCCCTTTGCCTAAGGCTCTGGCTCCGGCTCAACTCATTGATTTTAAAAAAATATATTTTTGCTAAAAACCAGCCGCAACTGTAGGAGCTGGCTTGCCAGCGAAGCCTCAAAGACTGTTCTGCAAATGCCCCCTCAGCACCTGCAAATCTTCCTGCAGCTGCCGCAACTGCTGCACCGTCCGACCGCTGGCGCCGAGGATGCACTGGGGAATTTCCCGAGCCTGACCCAGCAGTGCACGACCCCGCTCGGTCAGCTCGACAATCACCACTCGCTCATCTTCCCGGCTGCGGGTGCGGCTCAGCAGGCCCTCGGCTTCCAGGCGCTTGAGTAAGGGCGTCAGCGAGCCGGGGTCGGTCAGCAGGCGCTGGCTGATTTCGCCGACGGTCAGCCCATCGCGCTCCCAGAGCACCAGCATTGCCAGGTACTGCGGGTAGGTCAGCCCCAGTTGCTGCAGCAATGGTTTGTAGACCTTGGTCAGCAGCAGCGATGTGGAGTGCAGGGCGAAACACACTTGGTTGTCCAACAGCAACTGTTCGCAGGTATCCGGGGTAGAGCGATCGGTGGTCATGTCGGGGGCCTTGGTCGTTAATGGTCCTGAATCTAGCGGGCGAGTCTTTAATGCGCCAGATAATTTTCGTCGATGTCAGCCCATTGCACTCTGCAGTGCCAGGTCCCATGGCGGAACCGGACTGAAGCGACTTTTCAGGTACTCCAACAGCAGGCGGCTACGGGCATTGGGATGCTGCTCCATGCGTAAGGCATAGATGCCGGCGGTTTCCGGCTTGGGCAGACCGTTATCACAGAACAACGGCACCAGCTCTCCGCGCAACAGGTATTCACTCACCAGCCAGGTGGGCAAGTGAGCAATACCCAGCCCAGCCAAGGCTCCCGAAAGCAGGGCTTCGGCATTGTTGGCGCTGAGGCGGATGCGTTGCGGGCGATGACTTTGCACCTGTCCGTCCCACTCAAAGCGCCAGGCGAACAACGGTGCCAGGCCATCCCAGTCGAGGCCGTCGTGCTGGTTGAGTTCAGCGGGGTGAGTCGGGGTGCCACGGCTCTTCAGGTAGGACGGACTGGCGCAGGCAATGCGTACGATGCTGGCCAGGGAGGTGGCCACCATCCGGGTATCCACCCGTTGCCCGGCCCGCAGGACCAGGTCCACTTTGCCCAGGTGCGAGCCCTGCATGTCGACGAAGCTGTCGATCAGGTGCAGTTGTACATCCAGGCCGGGATAGCGCACCAGGAAGTCGGCGATCGCCGGTGCCAGATGACGGCGGCCGAAGGCGGCCGGGGCATCGATGCGGATCAGGCCTTCCGGCGCATGGCTCAGAGACACCGCCTCGGCCCGGGCCAGTTGCAGTTCAGCGACGATGCGCCGGGCCCGTTCGGCGAAGGCCAGGCCGGCGGCGGTGGCAACCACTGCATGGGTGGTGCGCATGAACAGTGTGGTGCCCACGGCACTTTCCAGGCTGTCGATACGCCGGGCCACGGCGGAGGGGGTCAGTGGATGACGGCGAGCCGCGGCGGAAAAGCTGCCGGCTTCCAGCACATCGAGAAACAGCCCCAGTTGGTCGGTGAGGGTATTGGGATTCATGGTCAGAGCGCTTATGCAGAAACGGCACAGCCATTGTGCGTTGCTGTGCGTTTCCGTGCCAGGGCCGACTGCGTAGCATGCAGATCTCAGGTGAGGAGAGCGGCTTTGATCGAGTTAGTGATGTATCTGCTGTTGGGCGCGGCTCTGGGCACTGTGGGCGGTTTGTTCGGTATCGGTGGCGGCTTGATCGCGATTCCCGTGCTGGGGGTGTTGTTCGGCCTGGATCAGCAGATTGCCCAGGGCACGGCACTGGTGATGGTGGTGCCCAATGTGATGCTGGCGCTGTGGCGTTACCACCAGCGCAACCGGATTGAATTGCGCCATGCCTTGCCCCTGGCAGTGATGGGCTTTTGTTTCGCCTGGCTCGGTTCGATCTGGGCGGTGGGCATCGATGCCCAGAAGATGCGTATTGGCTTTGTCGCCTTTCTCCTGGTGCTGTCGGCCTACAACCTGTTGCGGATGTTCATGGCCGACACACCGGCCGGTGCCCGGATGCGCTACTCCTGGCCGTGGCTGGGCGTTCTCGGTGCAGCGTCCGGCGCCATGGGCGGGTTGTTCGGGGTCGGTGGCGCGGTTGTGGCCACACCGATACTGACCAGCGTCTTTGGCACCACCCAGGTGGTGGCACAAGGGCTGTCCCTGGCTCTGGCGTTGCCGAGCACCGGCGTGACCCTGGTGACCTACGGCTTCCATCATCAAGTGGACTGGATGATCGGTCTGCCATTGGCAGCAGGCGGCCTGTTGAGCATCAGCTGGGGAGTGAAGGTGGCTCATGCGTTGCCCGAGCGTCTGCTGCGGGCGCTGTTCTGCGGTTTCCTGGTGGTGTGCGCGGTGATGCTGGCCTTTAAAGTTTGAAGCCTTCGACAATGTGCTCCGCCAGGCACTCGGTGATGGGGGAGGGAGTATTGAGGTTGCGCAGCAGCATGATGCTCGCCTCGGGCAATTGGGGCAGCCCCTCGGCCTCACCGAGAATGCGCATGTCCGGGGTGATCAGGCTTTCCAGTTGTGCGGTGATCGCCAGCCCTGCACTGACCACGGCCATCAGCGCCGCCAGGCTCGAGCTGTTGTAGGCAATCCGGTAGTCGAGTCCGGCGGCGTCCAGGGCGTTGCAGGCCCAGAGTCTGCAAAAACAGTCGCTGTTGAACATCGCCAGGGGCAATGGCGATTGCTCGTGGGGATTGAAGCACTGGGCAACGGCCCAGACAAAACGCTCCTTGCGCAATAGCTGGCCGATCTCGCTGCCCGGCTCGCGGGTGACGATGGACAGGTCCAGATCCTGGCGTTGCAGCAACTGTTTGCTCGATTCGCAATGCACCTCGATCTGGATCAGCGGGTAGCTTTGGGCAAAGCGTGACAGGATTCCCGGCAGAAAACGCATCACATAATCATCCGGAGTGCCGATGCGAACCAGGCCCACCATGTGCGGTTCGCGCAGGGTATTGAACACTTCGCTGTGCAGTTTCAGGATGCGCCGGGCATAGCCCAGCAGCACCTGGCCCTCGGCGGTGAGCTTGACCTGGCGCCCGTCACGTTGGAACAACTGGCGTTGCAGCACATCCTCTTCCAGACGTTTCATCTGCATGCTCACCGCGGATTGAGTGCGATTGACCCGTTCACCGGCCCGGGTAAAACCGCCCTCATCGGCGATGGCGACAAAGGTGCGCAGAACTTCGGTGTCGATGCTGGGGAACTGGGACATTCCATCAAATCCTGAGATGAATGACATAAGAAACATTCGTTGGATTGATCTTAATCCCGAGCAGACACTGACGTCATCCCCACTGGAGGGCAAGATGATGAAAGGTCAAAAGGGTTATTTGCTGGTCCACAAACTGTCATTTCAGGCGCTTTCGCCCAGTGCGTTATGGCACAAGGCCGTACGCTGGTACGAGATCGGGCACGAGCGCCGGATGCTGGCGAGGCTGAGCGATGAAGCGTTGAAGGATATGGGGCTGACTCGGGCCGATGTCGAGCACGAGAGGGTCCGCCCGTTCTGGGACGACCCCATGCATAAATAATCGCAAGAGCGCTACACAAGCTGGTTCCCGGTGCGCTAGCGTGCGGGCAGACAAGGAGAACTCCCATGCCCGCACAATGCTCTTTCTCTCTCAAGCAGGCTCGACGTCTGGCACTGGCGGCCCAAGGGTTCGGCGGGCGCCAGCCGTCGGCAACGATCAAGGCCGCACGCCTCAATCAGCAAATAGAACGCCTGGGCCTGCTGCAGATCGATTCGGTCAACGCGTTGGTGCGGGCGCATTACTTGCCGTTGTTTTCCCGCCTTGGCAGTTATCCACAGCAGTTGCTCGACCAGGCCGCCTGGAGTCAGGGCCGGCAACGCACGTTGTTTGAATACTGGGGGCATGAGGCGTCGTTGCTGCCCATGTCAATGTACCCGCTGATGCGCTGGCGGATGCAGAGGGCAAAGCAGGGGCAGGGCATCTACTCCCAGTTGACGCGCTTTGGCCAGGAGCGCCAGGCCACTGTTCGTCGGGTAATGGCCGCGGTTGAGGCGCAAGGAGCGTTGGGCGCGGGCAGTCTGTCCACCCGTGAGGAACGTGCCGGGCCCTGGTGGGATTGGAGCGATGAAAAGCATGCGCTGGAATGGCTGTTCGCGGCCGGTGAAGTGACGGTGGCGGGGCGCCGTGGTTTCGAGCGCCTGTACGATTTGCCGGAGCGAGTGATCGCACCGCAGATCCTTCGGCAACCGCTGCTGGATGAGGCTCAGGCCCAGCGCCGCCTGGTGCTGCATGGCGCAACCGCCTTGGGCGTGGCCACGGAAAAGGACCTTCGGGATTATTTTCGTCTCGATCCAGGCGACAGCCGTACACGACTGGCCGAACTGGTGGAGTCCGGTGAGTTGCTGGTCTGCGAGGTTCAGGGCTGGCGTCAGCCGGCCTATTGCTTGCCGCAGGTCAAGGTGCCGCGCAAGGTCGAGGCCAGTGCGCTGTTGTCACCGTTCGATTCACTGATCTGGGAGCGCAGCCGCACCGAGCGGCTGTTCGATTTCCGCTATCGGCTGGAGATCTACACGCCCCGGCACAAGCGGGTCTATGGCTATTACGTGTTGCCGTTCCTGCATCACGAGCGGATTGCCGCTCGGGTCGATCTGCGAGCGGAGCGGGCCCTGGGGCGTCTGGCTGTGCATGGGGTGCATGAAGAGGAACCCGGTCTGGATGAAGAGGGAATCCGGGCATTGGCCGCGCAATTGCGAAAGATGGCCGACTGGCTGGGGTTGGAACAGATTCAGCTCAATTGCCAGCGTGAGGGTGCGCGCCGACTGCGTGAGGTGCTGGCGTGAAGAGCTTCGCGGGCGAGCCCGCTCCTACACAGCCCTTGTAGGAGCGGGCTCGCCTGCGAAAGCGCTCTTAGCGTTTGACCTGCTTCAAGGTCTCGGCAATCAGGAAGGCCAATTCCAGGGACTGGTCGGCATTCATCCGTGGATCGCAATGGGTGTGGTAGCGATCCGACAAGCCATCCTCGGTAATCGGCCGTGCGCCGCCGATGCACTCGGTGACGTTCTGCCCGGTCATCTCGATATGAATGCCGCCGGCATAGCTGCCTTCCGCCTGATGCACCTGGAAGAATTCCTTGACCTCGGTCAGGATCTGCGCGAAATCCCGGGTCTTGTAGCCGCTGCTGGCCTTGATGGTGTTGCCGTGCATCGGGTCCGAGCTCCAGAGCACTTGCTTGCCTTCGCTCTCTACCGCACGGATCAGTTGCGGCAGGTGGTCGCCGACTTTGTTGGCGCCCATGCGCACGATCAGGTTGAGACGGCCTGGATCGTTGCTCGGGTTGAGAATGTCGATCAGGCGGATCAGTTCCTCGGTGTTCATGCTCGGGCCGACCTTGACCCCGATCGGGTTATTCACACCCCGCAGGAACTCGACGTGGGCACCGTCCAACTGGCGGGTACGGTCGCCGATCCACAGCATGTGCGCCGAGCAGTCGTAGTAGTCGTTGGTCAGGCTGTCACGGCGGACAAAGGCCTCTTCGTAATTGAGCAGCAGCGCTTCGTGGGCGGTGAAGAAGCTGGTCTCGCGCAGTTGCGGCGAGCTGTCCATGCCGCAGGCACGCATGAAGGCCAGGGTTTCATCGATGCGGTCCGCCAGCTGGCTGTACTTCTCGGCCAGGGCCGAGTTGGCGATGAAGTCCAGGTTCCACTTGTGCACTTGATGCAGGTCGGCAAAGCCGCCTTGGGCGAAGGCCCGCAACAGGTTCAGGGTGGCCGTGGCCTGGTGGTAGGACTGCAGCAGGCGGTCCGGGTCTGGCACCCGGCTTTTTTCATCGAAGCCGATGCCGTTGACGATGTCGCCGCGATAGGCCGGCAAGGTCACGCCATTGATGGTTTCGTCGTTGGCCGAGCGTGGCTTGGCGAACTGGCCGGCCATGCGTCCGACCTTGACCACAGGGCAGCCGGCGGCAAAGGTCATGACAATGGCCATCTGCAGCAGCACCTTGAAGGTGTCGCGGATCTTCGCGGCGGAGAATTCGGCAAAGCTTTCGGCGCAGTCGCCGCCCTGGAGCAGGAAGGCGCGGCCCTGGGTCACTTCGGCAAACTGGCGGCGCAACTCCCGGGCTTCACCGGCAAACACCAGCGGTGGATAACTGGCCAGGGTTTGCTCGACCTGCAGCAGATGCGCAGCGTCGGGGTACTGGGGTTGTTGCTGGATCGGCAAGGCGCGCCAGCTGTCGGGGCTCCAGGGTTGGCTCATCGCGGACTCGAGTGCTTTACGGTGGGAGGGGCATGTTAGCAGCAAATTAGTGCGTGACCTGCTCCTCTCGCTTGGCCGACAATCGCGCCTTTCCCGCTCGCTGCCGAGCGGTTGGTTTATCGCGCCGGCCCGATTGCGAGCCCCGCGACTAGGAGATGAAATGACTGAGGAGCGCGTCGAGCGTGTGCTCGCCGAGGTTCATGACCAGTTCGGCATGATTCGGGTATTGGAAGTGGCGGACTACCGCTTCCTCGAATTTGGCGACGCCATCGAGCAAAGCTGCGTGTTCACCGCCGATCCCAGCTGGCTGGAGTACGACTACACCCGGGCCATGCTGATCGGTGCCCTGTGCCATGAGGCACCGGAGAGCGCACTGTTTCTCGGCCTGGGCGCCGGCACCCTGACTCAGGCCTGCCTGAAGTTCCTGCCTCTGGAAGACGTCGAAGCCATTGAACTGCGCCCGGATGTTCCACGCCTGGCCATCGAGTACCTGGGCCTGGACGATGATCCGCGTCTTTATATAAGAGTCGGTGACGCCCTGGAGTTGCTGGACAGTGCCGAATCCGCCGACCTGATCTTCGTCGACCTGTACACCGATGTCGGCCCGGGCGTCGGCCATCTGGCCTGGGGCTTTCTGGAAAACTGCCAGAAGCGCCTCAATCCCGGAGGCTGGCTGGTGATCAACCAGTGGGCCACCGATGACGGCAAGCCCCTGGGGGCAGCCTTGTTGCGTGGCCTTTATCACCGCCACTACTGGGAGCTGCCGGTGAAGGAGGGCAATGTGATCCTGATCGTGCCCTCCGACCTGGAGCAGGACCTGGACCTGCCGAGCCTGACCGCTCGGGCCGAAGCCCTGGCCCCGCGCCTGGGCTATTCCCTGCAGTCGCTGATCAAGGCCATTCGCCCCGCCACATGAGCTTGTTGCAGGAGCCGGCTCGCCGGCGAAGACAATCTGCCGGCCGGCCTGTTCAACACCCCTTGAACACCCCCGGCCGCTTCTCGATCATCGCCCGCACGCCTTCCTTGGCGTCCTCGCTGTTCATCAGTTTGTGTATCAGCGGCGGCAAGCCCTGAGCGGCCACCGTCTCGCCTTCAAGCCTGGCCTGACGCGCTGACATCAGCGTTGCCTGCACCCCCAGCGGCGCCTGCCGGGCAATCCGCTCGGCCAGTTCAATGGCCCGGGGCAGCAGGTCCTCACTGGCCATCACCTCCTGGACCAGCCCCAGGCGCAGGGCTTCATGGGCGTCGAACTCGTCACCGGTCAGCAACCAGCGCATGGCATTGCCCCAGCCGGCCAGTTGATGCAGGCGCAGGGTCGCGCCGCCGAAGGGAAAGATGCCGCGCTGCACTTCCATCTGGGCAAAGCGCGTATTGCTGGCACACAGATTGATATCCGCCGCCAGCATCAGTTCGATTCCGATGGTCAGGCAGTAACCCTGTACAGCGACTATCACAGGCTTGCTTACCCGCGGTCCGGCGAACACCCCCCAAGGGTCGCAGCCGCCGGGAGGTGCCTGCCAGCCCTGTGCCAGGGTGGCGCCGACATTGGCCAGGTCCAGCCCCGCGGTAAAGTGTTCGCCGTGGCCGAATACCACGGCGATGCGGGCTTCGCTGCTGGCTTCGAACTCACCATAGGCCAGGCTCAACTGGTTGAGCAGTTCAAGGTCGAAGGCATTGCGCTTGGCGACCCGGTCCAGGCCGATTAGAAACAGGTGACCGCGTTGTTCGCGGCTGACACGGCTGGCACTGGGCTGATTCATGGGCGCGATCCTCATGGGGGAAGCAGGGAATGTGCAGGAAGGCTTTCAAGCACAAAGGTGAATCGTTTTAGCGTTACGACCAACAGCTGCGGGCCTGAGCAAAATAGCGCGCCGTCCGAGTCTGCGCAAAGCCCGTGACCATCGGGCGTTCAGCGGAGTTTTCCGATAAAAAAAACTCCCTTTTTTGAGTAATTCCGGTATAGTGCGCGCCGGCCTTTAGCCGGGCCACGTTTAGGTAATGCAATTCCCCGAAGTCAGCTTCGGCTGCTTGTCCGCTGCGCGGACTATCCTTGACGATCCATTCATCCAATCGTTTTCGCAAATCCCCGCCGACAAAGCTGCCAGGGTGACTCTTGAGTCTTACACGGCATGCGCAGCTTTGGAGCATGGGTCTTTGCGGATGCACTTAGAGGCAGACCCATGACCCAGGAAATCGGCGGCTTCGCCGCTCTTGAACTTCATCCCAATATTGTCGCTGCAGTAGTCGCTACCGGCTATGAAGAGCCTTCGGCTATTCAGCAGCAGTCGATCCCGATCATCCTTGCCGGTCACGATATGATTGGTCAGGCGCAAACCGGTACCGGTAAAACCGCTGCCTTTGCCCTGCCTATCCTGCACCGCATTGATCCGTCCAAGCGCGAGCCGCAAGCTCTGATCCTGGCCCCAACCCGTGAGTTGGCGCTACAAGTTGCAACCGCTTTCGAAACCTACGCCAAGCAAATGCCGGGCGTGACTGTTGTGGCCGTCTACGGCGGTGCGCCGATGGGCCCACAATTGAAAGCAATCCGTAATGGCGCACAGATCGTTGTCGCCACTCCGGGCCGTCTGTGCGACCACCTGCGTCGCGACGAAAAAGTCCTGGCCACCGTGAACCACCTGGTTCTCGACGAAGCCGACGAAATGCTCAAGCTGGGCTTCATGGATGACCTGGAAGTCATCTTCAAGGCCATGCCTGAGTCCCGCCAGACCGTACTGTTTTCGGCCACTCTGCCGCAGTCGATCCGGGCCATCGCCGAGCGTCACCTGAAGGACCCGAAACACGTCAAGATCCAGAGCAAGACCCAGACCGTCACCGCGATCGAGCAGGCTCACCTGCTGGTTCACGCTGACCAGAAGACCTCTGCTGTTCTGAGCCTGCTGGAAGTTGAAGATTTCGACGCCCTGATCATGTTCGTGCGCACCAAGCAAGCGACCCTGGATCTGGCCAGTGCCCTGGAAGCCAAAGGCTACAAGGCCGCTGCGCTGAACGGTGACATTGCCCAGAACCAGCGTGAGCGCGTCATCGACTCCCTCAAGGATGGCCGTCTGGACATCGTTGTCGCGACCGACGTAGCCGCTCGTGGTCTGGACGTACCGCGCATCACCCACGTATTCAACGTGGACATGCCATACGACCCGGAATCCTACGTGCACCGTATTGGCCGTACCGGCCGTGCCGGTCGCGAAGGTCGTGCGCTGCTGCTGGTGACTCCGCGTGAGCGCCGCATGCTGCAAGTGATCGAGCGTGTGACCGGTCAGAAGGTTGCCGAAGTTCGCCTGCCGGACGCCCAAGCTGTTCTTGATGCTCGCATCAAGAAGCTGACCAACAGCCTGTCGCCTCTGGTAGCTGACGCTGAAGCCACCCACGGTGAGCTGCTGGATCGCCTGACTGCCGATATCGGTTGCAGCCCGCGTGCCCTGGCCGCGGCCCTGCTGCGCAAGGCCACCAACGGTCAAGCGCTGAACCTGGCAGCCATCGAGAAAGAGCGTCCACTGGTGCCCAACAGCGCTCCACGTGGTGATCGTCCTGAGCGTTCCGGTGATCGTCCAGATCGTGGTGACCGTGAGCGTCGCGCGCCAATGCCTCTGGGCGAAGGTCGTGCGCGCTGCCGTACCGCACTGGGTGCTCGTGACGGTATCGCCGCCAAGAACCTCTTGGGCGCGATCCTCAACGAAGGTGGCCTGGCTCGTGAGGCTATCGGTCGCATCCAGGTGCGCGACAGCTTCAGTCTGGTAGAGCTGCCGGAAGACGGTCTGGACCGTCTGCTGACCAAGCTCAAAGACACTCGCGTTGCCGGCAAGCAGCTGAAGCTGCGTCGCTACCGCGAAGATTGATCCGCCCTCGGGCTGATTGATCAGGCATAAAAAATCCCCGACTGGTTCGGGGATTTTTTTTGCCTGGGATTTGCAGGCGTCGGCTTGCCGGAGAGCTATCAGCCGAAGCGATAGATATCCATGCCCAGCGCGCCCATGGTGAACCCCTGGTGGGCCACGCTGAATTCGCCACCGGCACCTCGGGCGAAGTACAGCGGCAGCAGGTGTTCATCGCTCGGGTGGCTGCGCACGGCATTCGGTGCCTGCTGCCGATAGTCGTGCAGGGCTGCTTCGTCGTTGGCCGCCAGTTTTTCGATCATCCAGTCACGAAAGACCTTGGCCCAGGGTTCGACACTTTCCGGGCCAGCGTGCCAGTCCAGTTCCCGCAGGTTGTGGGTAATGCTGCCGGAGCCGATCAGCAACACGCCTTGTTCCCGCAGGCTCGCCAAGGCACGGCCGATGCGGGTCTGCAGGGCGGGGCCCAGGCGACTGGGCAGCGACAATTGGATCACCGGGATGTCTGCTTGCGGGTACATCAGCGACAGCGGCACCCAGGCGCCGTGGTCGAAGGGGCGCTGGTTGTCCAGCTGCGCCGGCAGGCCGTCGGCCTTGAGCAGCTCCACCACTTGTGCCGCCAGTTCAGGATCGCCGGGAGCCGGGTATTGCACGGCAAACAGGGCGGCGGGGAAGCCGCCGAAGTCATGCCAGGTTTCCGGATGAGGGTGGGCGCTGACCCGCAGATCCTGGCTTTCCCAATGGGCTGAAACCACC
This sequence comes from Pseudomonas sp. JDS08PS003, assembly GCF_045013505.1. Classification (NCBI taxonomy): domain Bacteria; kingdom Pseudomonadati; phylum Pseudomonadota; class Gammaproteobacteria; order Pseudomonadales; family Pseudomonadaceae; genus Pseudomonas; species Pseudomonas sp. JDS08PS003. The sequence goes on along the minus strand of NZ_CP120724.1, from coordinate 5,219,657 downwards.
AGGATCGCCTTGGGGCGTGGCAGCTGTGCCGCTAGGTTGGCCAGGGCGGGACCACTGGCACCGGGCTCCAGGGCCAGCATGGGGGAACCGTGGGAGATAAACAGGCTGGGAAGCATGAAGAAGGTCCTGAAGGTTAAGATGCGCCATCTTCAATCAGATCATTGATCTAAATCTAATATAAGTTTTAGCGCTTTTTGATCGAATTTTAAGGACTTCTCATGCACGCGGACTTTTGGCACAAGCGCTGGGAGCGCGATCAGATCGGCTTTCACCTGGCAGAGGTCAATCCCTACCTGCAACAGTACTGGCCGAGTTTGGGCCTGCCCACGGACGCGCGGGTGCTGGTGCCCCTGTGCGGCAAGAGCCTGGACCTGATCTGGCTTGCCAACCAGGGTTTTCAGGTGCTGGGCATCGAGTTGGCGGAGAAGGCCGTTGAGGACTTCTTTCGCGAGCACAATCTAGAACCGCAGCTCAGCCAGCAAGGCGGCTTCAAGGTCTATGCCCATGGTCCGATCCAGCTCTGGTGCGGCGACTTCTTTACCCTGGCTGCCGAGGATATGGCGGGTTGTACCGCACTGTACGACCGTGCCGCGATGATCGCCTTGCCCCCCGAAATGCGTCAGCGCTACGCCGCGCACCTCAATGCTCTGCTACCTGCGGGCTGTAAGGGGCTGTTGATTACCATGGATTACGATCAGTCCCAGTTGGACGGTCCACCATTCGCGGTACTCGACGATGAAGTCCGTCAGCGGCTCGGGAGTACTTGGCAGCTGGAGGTAGAGGTTGAGCGCGATATTCTTGGGGAGAGCTGGAAGTTTCTCCAGAATGGAGTCACGCGGCTGGTGGAGCGAGTCTATCGTCTGGAAAAGCAGGGCGGACGCTGACAGGTATTTTCCCGCGCCATGCAAAAGGGCGACTCGCGTCGCCCTTTTGGGTGTTTCCGGTTGGCTGATCAGCCGCGACGACGCAGGGCGTCGATACGCTCTTCCAGCGGCGGGTGGCTCATGAACATACGAGCCAGGCCCTGCTTGATACCGCCGTTGATGCCGAAGGCGTTCAGGGTGTCGGGCATATGCACCGGCAGGCCCTGTTCCGAGCGCAGGCGCTGCAGGGCGCCGATCATGGCGTTGGTGCCGGCCAGGCGGGCACCGGCTTCGTCGGCACGGTATTCCCGCTTGCGCGAGAACCACATGACGATGGCGCTGGCGAGAAAGCCCAGAACCAGTTCGGCGAAGATGGTCGCCACGTAGTAGGCAATGCCCTGGCCTTCTTCGTTCTTGAAGATCACCTTGTCGACGAAGTTGCCGATGATCCGCGCGAAGAACATCACGAAGGTGTTCACCACGCCCTGGATCAGTGCCAGGGTCACCATGTCGCCGTTGGCAACGTGACCGATCTCGTGGGCCAGCACGGCCTTGACTTCATCGGGCGAGAAACGCTCCAGCAGGCCTTGGCTGACCGCCACTAGGGCGTCGTTCTTGTTCCAGCCGGTGGCGAAGGCGTTGGCCTCGTAGGCCGGGAAAATACCCACTTCGGGCATCTTGATCCCGGCTTCGCGGGATAGTTGCTCAACGGTTTGCAACAACCATTGCTCATGGCGGGTGCGCGGTTGAGTGATGATCTGCGTGCTGGTGCTCATCTTCGCCATCCACTTGGAGATGAACAGTGAGAACAGCGAACCGGCAAAACCAAAGACCGCACAGAAAATCAGCAGCTGATTGAGGTTCAGGTCAACCCCATTGGCCGCCATGAACCCGTTGAAGCCGAAAAGGCTCAGGGTGATGCTGGCAATCAGCACGACCGCAAGGTTAGTGGCCAAAAACAGCAGGATTCGCATCATGGTTGTAGAAATCTCCTCAAGCTAAAGATGTAGCGTACTGCGGGGTATATAAGGTGCAGCAACGGCCTATTCAATACGGCTTCTATTTCAAACTGTGTCGCTTGGCCCGGGGCTAGACGCTCGCCTTGCAACTTCATCGGGGATTGTCACAGGCGATTGTCAGGCACGGCCAACCCCCGACTTCGGCGCAGACCTTGTGACAGTGGGCAGGGTGGAAAGTGCAAGCTTATAGAAGGGGCGTGGAGCAGGGCAGTGAAGATGTGTTGCTGAATTAATCGCAGTGCGATCGGGTCAGGATCGCACTGCGTCGTACGGATTACTGGCGGTAGGACTTGAGGAAACTTCCGATCCGACCGATGGCCTGTTCCAGGTCATCTACCCGAGGCAGGGTCACCACGCGGAAGTGATCGGGCCAAGGCCAGTTGAACGCGGTGCCCTGGACTACCAGGAGCTTTTCCGAGAGCAGCAGGTCGAGGACGAACTTCTCGTCATTGTGGATCGGGCAGATCTTAGGATCGATCCGCGGGAAGGCGTACAGCGCGCCCATGGGTTTCACGCAGCTCACACCGGGAATGTCGTTGAGCAGCTCCCAGGTGCGGTTGCGCTGTTCCAGCAGGCGGCCCGGCGGTAGCACCAGATCATTGATGCTCTGGTAACCGCCCAGGGCGGTCTGGATCGCATGCTGGCTGGGCACGTTGGCGCATAGGCGCATGTTGGCCAGCATGTCGATGCCTTCGATATAGCTCAGCGCATGCTGCTTGGGACCGGAAATGGCCACCCAGCCGGAACGGAAACCCGCCACCCGATAGGATTTGGACAATCCGTTGAAGGTCAGGCACAGCAGGTCCGGCGCCAGGGAGGCGGTGCAGATATGCACAGCGTCATCGTAGAGGATCTTGTCGTAGATCTCGTCCGAGAACACCACCAGGTTGTGCTGACGGGCCAGTTCCAGCATGCCCAGCAGCACTTCCTTGGGGTACACGGCGCCGGTGGGGTTGTTCGGGTTGATGATCACCAGGGCCTTGGTGTTCGGGGTGATCTTGGCCTTGATGTCGGCCAGGTCCGGCCACCAGTTGGCCTGCTCGTCGCACAGGTAGTGCACCGGGTTGCCGCCGGCCAGGCTCACCGCGGCGGTCCACAGCGGGTAATCGGGCGCCGGGACCAGCACTTCGTCGCCATTGTTGAGCAGGGCCTGCATGGCCATCACGATCAGCTCGGAGACGCCGTTGCCCAGGTAGATGTCTTCAATGCCAATGCCTTCCACCTGTTTCTGCTGGTAGTACTGCATCACCGCCTTGCGCGCACTGAACAGGCCCTTGGAGTCGCTGTAGCCCTGGGCGGTGGGCAGGTTGCGGATCACATCCTGAAGAATTTCGTCCGGCGCTTCGAAACCAAAGGGTGCCGGGTTGCCGATATTCAGCTTGAGGATGCGATGGCCTTCCTCTTCCAGGCGTTTGGCGTGCTTGAGCACTGGGCCGCGAATGTCATAACAGACGTTGGCGAGCTTGTTCGATTTGCTGACCTGCATGGCGATGTGTTCCCGAAAATGAACGATCCAGGCGGAGGATGAACTACCGTACTGGGAATCCTGCCGTGTCACACCGGCCTGTAGCCCGCACCGGCTGCGGCAAAATCCGTTTGAATGGGTGTAACGCGGCTGCCAGACTGGCGTCTGACGAGGCGCAATCATACGTGCCGCCCGATCCGTGGAAAAGATACAGATCGGGCTTTTTCCGTTGCAGAGGAAGGACCATGGAAAAGCTGGAAAAAACCCTGGAAGAGTGGCGGGCGATGCTCGATCCGGAGCAGTACAACGTCTGCCGGCTCAAGGGCACCGAACGCCCCTTCTCGGGCAAGTACAACGGCACCAAGACCGATGGGGTCTATCATTGCATCTGCTGCAATGAGCCGCTGTTCGACTCCACGGCCAAATTCGACTCCGGTTGTGGCTGGCCGAGTTTCTTTGAACCCATCGCCGACAGTGCCATGGTCGAGATTCGTGACGTGAGCCACGGCATGATCCGGACCGAAGTGGTCTGTGCCAAATGCGATGCCCACCTGGGCCATGTTTTCCCGGACGGTCCGCCGCCCACCGGCTTGCGTTATTGCATCAACTCGGTGTGCCTGGATCTGGTTCCGCGTTAAGTAACAGGGCGATTCTTCGGAGTCGCCTTTCGATTAATTAAATTGCGCACAATTTAATTGGGCGCTATTTTTCCGCCTCTTATCTTGAATGGAATTGCTGCCATGACCGATTCGCTGCTGACTATTCCCTGCACCACCATCAAGGGTGAACAGAAGACCCTGGCGGACTTCGCCGGCAAGGCTGTGCTGGTGGTCAACACCGCCAGCAAGTGTGGTTTCACCCCCCAGTACAAGGGGCTGGAGGAGCTGTGGCAGACCTACAAGGACCAGGGCCTGGTGGTGCTGGGCTTCCCGTGCAACCAGTTCGGCAAGCAGGAACCGGGCAATGAAGGGGCGATTTTCGAGTTCTGCGAGCTGAACTACGGCGTCAGCTTCCCGCTGTTCAAGAAGATCGAAGTCAATGGCGCCGCCGCCCACCCGCTGTTCGTCCAGTTGAAGAAACGTGCACCCGGGGTCCTGGGTTCCCAGGGCATCAAATGGAATTTCACCAAGTTCCTGATTGGCCAGGACGGCAAGCTGGTCAAGCGCTTCGCGCCAGCGACCAAGCCTCAGGACCTGAGCCGCGAGATTGAAGCCCTGCTCAAATGAACGACCTGTCGGTGGATTCACTGAAACTCGATTCCCAGCTGTGCTTCAAACTGTACGCTGCCTCGCGAGCGGTGGTTCGTGGCTACAAGCCGATGCTCGACTGTCTGGGCCTGACCTACCCGCAGTACCTGGTGATGCTGGTGCTGTGGGAGTGGCAGGCGGCGCCTGTGCCGCAGCCAACGGTGAAGGCCCTGGGGGAGCGTCTGTCCCTGGATTCCGGCACCCTGACCCCGCTGCTCAAGCGTCTTGAGCAGCTGCAACTGGTGCAGCGTCAACGCTCAGGGCGTGATGAGCGGGAAGTGCACCTGAGCTTGAGTGAAACAGGCCTGGCGCTACGGGATCAGGTGCCGCCGCTCAAGGCGGCGCTGCTGTGCGACAGCGGGGTCGACCTCAACAGTCTGGACCAGTTGCGCGACGGCCTCGATCACTTGCTGCGGCAGATCAAAGCCTTGTCGTAGTGGGCACCCACAGATCCAGCAGGGCGATCAGTTCCTCGCGACGGAATGGCTTGGCCAGGTAGTCACTCATGCCCGCCACCCGGCAGCGTTCGCGCTCCTCGGGCATGGCATTGGCGGTCAGGGCAATGATCGGCAAGTCCGGCCAGCGTCCGCTGCGACGGATCTGTCGGCTGGCCTCGTAACCGTCCATGACCGGCATGTTGCAGTCCATCAGCACCAGGTCGAAGCGGTTGTGTTCCAGCTGGTTGAGGGCCTCGGCGCCATGGGCGGCCACGGTCACGGCGCAGCCGAGCTTGCTGAGCATGCCTTTAGCCACCAGCTGGTTCACCGGGTTGTCCTCCACCAGCAGGATGTCTGCCCGGCGGATCTGCGCCGGCATTTCCAGCTGGGCGTCATTGAGGGTAATGGTTTCCGCCAGCAACGAGCGGCGCAGGGTCTGATACAAGGCATTGCGCGCCAGGGGGCGAGCCTGTTGCTGCAGCGGCGCCAGGGCGCTGGCCTCTTCGCTGGGCAGGAAGCTGCCATAGGCGGTCACCAGCAGGATCGGCGCGGTAATGGCCGGGCGCAGGCCGAACAGGCATTCCGGGCAATCGGTGATCAGCAGGTCGGGGTCGAGCCCGGCCAGCGAGTCCTCGATGTCGTAGCGCTGGTAGTCGAGCCCCCAGGTCGGCAGCAGGGAACCCAGCAGTTCAGCCAGGCCGCTGCCAGCGTCGGTGATGGCGATGATCTTGCCGGACAGCGCCGGTGGCGCAACGGCCGGGGTGTGGCACGGCAGCGGCAGATCGGCGCAGAACTGACTGCCGAAGCCCACTTCCGAGCTGATGCTCAAGCGCCCGTTCATGGCCTCGCAGAGGTTGTAGGTCAGGGCCAGTCCCAACCCCGTGCCGCCGTATTGGCGAGTGATACCGGCGCCCGCTTGGGTATAGGGCTGGAAGATCCGCACCTGGGCTTCCTGGGCAATGCCGATGCCGGTGTCGCAGATCTCGATACGCACTCCGTCGCCCAGGGTGCTCAGGCGTACATCGACCCGGCCGAAGCGGGTGAACTTGAGGGCATTGGACAGCAGGTTGCTGACGATCTGCCGCACCCGCATCGGGTCCCCCAGCACCAGGGCCGGAAAGTCCGGGGCGATCAGGCAGGCCAGTTCCACGCTGGCTGCCGCGTTCTGCGACAACAGGTTGGCGGTGTCCTCCACCAGCACCCCGAGGTCGAAGGGGATGCGCTCCAGCTCCAACTGCCCAGCGTCGAACTTGGACATGTCGAGAATATCGTTGAGCAGCTCCACCAGGACTTTGCCGGAGTCGTGGGCGATGGACAGTTGCTGGCGCTGTTCGGGGTTCAGCGGGCTGTCCAGGGACAGGGCGATCATTCCCAGCAGGCCGTTGAGCGGTGTGCGGATCTCGTGGCTCATGTTGGCCAGGAACGCAGCGCGGGCCTGGGCCATGTCCAGGGCGGTGCGCCGGGCGACTTCCAGCTCCTCGTTGGACTGGCTGAGCCGGGCGTTGCTGGCCTTGAGTTCGGTGGTGCGTGCCGAGACGATGTTTTCCAGCTGTCCGAGGTATTCGGTCAGGCGGTTCTCGGCATTGCGTCGTTGCTGGATCTCGGTGGCCATGATCTCGAACTGCTGGTTGGCCACCTTGACCAAGACCCCGACTTCATCGTTCTCGTGGCCGTGGGGAAACTCCAGTCTGGTCTGTTGCGGGCTGCGCGGGTCACGGCTGCTGAGCTCGCGGATTACCCCCACCAGGGGTTTGGTCAGCATCACGTAGAACAGGGCCAGGAGAATCCCGGTGAGGATCAGGCTACGGGCGAAGCCGTTGATCAGGGTGACCTCGGCACGGCGCAGGAAGCGGCTGCCGAAGGCGTAGGTGTCGACGTCCAGGTGCAGGGTGCCGAGAGACTCCTCGGGCAGGTGGCTGAGGTACAGACGGTCCTCGAACTGCCGGTCGGCACCGAACAGGAAGTCGCTGAGGGCCCGGTAACGGCTCTGTTGCGCGGGCCGTTCGACGTTGGCCAACAGGGTATTGTTGTTGTCGATGAGCTGCGCACGAATGATCGCCGGGGAACGCAGCAGGCCCAGGGTCAGTTCCTGGGCCAGTTCGGAGTCGATGTTGTAGGCAATGCGTGAGGCCGGGTTGTGACTGATTTCCAGCAGTGACTGAATTTCACGATTGATGGAGGCATCTTCGCTGGCATAATCGATGCCGATTTGCAGCAGACTGAGCGCGGTCCCCAGAATGAAACCCACCAGCACGGTGAGCCGTGCCTGTTTATAGGACAGGCGGTTGGTGAACTTGATATCCATGGGGGGCTGAACCACTTTCGTTTCCCTTCGCTGCGCAAGCATAGCTGATCATCTTTGGTTGCCGGCCTGGCCTGGCAGCAGCTGATAAGGCGATAGACCCTTTGATCAGGACGGCGTTTGGTCTGTGTGACGCATCATTACCTTGAACGTGCCTGAGGAAAAGTCGTGGATGCCCGATTGAATGCATTTCTTGAACGTGCCGATGCTGTCCTGGCCCGGATCGAACCGCTGCTGCCCACCTTGCGCCAGAGCATCGACTGGAACCAATGCCTGGCAGCCCGTTGGCAGCGTGAAGGCCGCAGCGGCTTCCTGCTGCCCCTGGAAGTCAGCCTGGATATGCGCCTGAGCGATCTGATCGGGGTCGACAAGCAGCGCGAGCAGTTGGCACGCAATACCCAGCAGTTCCTCGACGGCCTGCCGGCCAACCATGCCTTGCTCTGGGGCTCCCGTGGCACCGGTAAATCCTCCCTGGTGCGTGCCTTGCTGGCCGAGCACGCCAAGGGCGGTCTGCGGCTGATCGAGATCGAGCGCGATCACCTGGCGGACCTGCCGCGGGTGGTGGAGCAACTGGTCAAGCTGCCCCAGCGTTTCGTGCTGTTCTGCGACGACCTGTCGTTCGAGGCCGGCGAGGGCGACTACCGGGTGCTCAAGAGCGTACTCGATGGCTCCCTGGAGCAGGCTCCGGAAAACGTGCTGTTGTACGCCACCTCGAACCGTCGGCACCTGGTGCCGGAAAAGGAAAGCGACAACGAGAACTGGAAGCGCGTCGACGGCGAACTGCACCCCAGCGAAGCGGTGGAGGACAAGATTGCCTTGTCGGACCGCTTTGGCCTGTGGCTGTCGTTCTACCCCTTCACCCAGGAACACTTCCTCAATGTGGTGGAGCACTGGATCGGCGAGCTGGCGAGCAAGGCGGGCCTGAAGTGGCAGCGCGACGAGGCCCTGGACATTCTGGCGGTGCGCTGGGCCACGGGCCGGGGCAACCGTAACGGCCGTTGTGCCTATCAATTTGCCCGCTATTGGGTGGGTTTGCAGTTGTTGGAGCAAAAAGCATGATCGATTTGCAAAGCGCCGGCCAAGGCCTCAATGGCTATGGGTTGCTGTGCGCACAGCTGGAGTCGCTGTTGGCCGATGAACGCGACTTTATCGCCAATGCGGCGCAGTTCTCGGCGTTCCTGTTCAGCCAGTTGGATGACCTGAACTGGGCGGGGTTCTACCTCAACCGCAACCAGGAATTGGTGCTCGGCCCGTTCCAGGGCCAGATCGCCTGCGTGCGGATTCCCTTTGGCCGTGGGGTGTGCGGCACTGCTGCGGCCACCCTGCAGACCCAACGAGTGGAAGACGTGCATGCCTTTGCCGGACACATCGCCTGTGACAGTGCTTCCAACAGCGAGTTGGTGGTGCCGTTGCTCAAGGATGGCCGGCTGATCGGCGTGCTCGACCTGGACAGCCCCAAGCTGGCCCGCTTCAGCGTGGCGGATCAGGCGGGGATCGAGCAACTGGCAGCGATCTTCCTGCGCCTGAGCGACTGCTGACGTCTAGCGGGCGCTCAAGCCCGCCTTCTGCAACAGTGCGTCCTGATCCACCGGGTCCACCTGCTGCGGCGCCAGGAAGCGTTCGGCGTAGCGCTGGTAGATCCGTTGCTGGATGAACAACTCGAACAATTCCGGGTCGATGTGGGCGTCGCGGCACATCATGGCCATGATGTTCAGCGCTTCACTCAGGGTCTTGCCCTTCTTGTAGGGACGGTCTGCCGCAGTCAGGGCCTCGAAAATATCGGCAATCGCCATCATCCGCGCCGGCAGGCTCATCTGCTCGCGCTTGAGCTGTTTGGGGTAGCCGCTGCCGTCCATTTTCTCGTGATGGCCGCCGGCGATCTCCGCCACGTTCTGCAAGTGGCTGGGGAAGGGCAGGTGCTCGAGCATGATGATGGTCTGCACGATGTGGTGGTTGATCACATAGCGCTCCTCGGCGGTCAGCGTGCCCCGGGGAATGCTCAGGTTGTACAGCTCGCCACGGTTGTACTTGTGGGCCGGCATCTGGAGCTTGAAGCCCCAGGGATTGTCCGCCGCCATGATCTCCACGGCACTGCGCTCCAGCAGATGTTCCGGCTTGTCCGCCAGCAGTCGCTCCTGCACCGGCAGGCTGGGCGCTGGCGTGCGCTCCTGGCGTTGCTGCTCTTCCCAGGAAACTCCCAGGCGATCATCCAGGGTCCGGCTCCAGGTGCGCTGGGCGATGTTCTGCAAGCGCTGCTGGTCGGCCTCGGCCATGAACTCGGCCCCCAGATTGCAGCGCGCGACAAAAGCGAAATCCTCATCCAGGACCTGCAGGCGGGCGTCGCGCTCGGCGGCCTGGGTGGATGCCTCGGCGCCTTCGGCCACGGCCCGCCAGTAGTCGATCCAGGCATCGCGCTTGAGCACTTCGAAGCGGGTGCGGATTTCATGAATCCGGTCATTCAGGGTTTCCAGCTTGGTGGCCTTGTCCACCACGTATTCCGGGGTCGTGACCTTGCCGCAGTCATGCAGCCAGGCGGCGATATGCAAGGCTTCCCACTCGTCGTCGCTGGGTTGGTAGGCGGCGAACCTCGGGTCCTGGCTGGCGGCAGCGGCTTCGGCCAGCATCAGGGTCAGGGCCGGCACGCGCTGGCAGTGGCCGCCGGTGTAGGGACTCTTGGCATCGATGGCACCGGCCAGCAACTGGATAAAAGCGTCCAGCAACTGCTTCTGCTTGTTCTGCAGGCGCTGGCTCTCGATGCACAGCGCGGCGGTGGCGGACACGGCCTGGATAAAGGCGATACGGTCTGGGCTGAGTTTGTCCAGGTCAGCCTCGGTGCCGCTGTCCACCAGAAACAGCAAGAGCATGCCCACCGTTTCGTTGTGCCGATTGCGCAAGCGGATGCCCACCAGATGGGCGCTGGGACTGTCCAGGGCCAGTAGCACGCTTTGCAGGCTGCCGGCCTGTTCGAAACCCAGGGTCGTGACCACATTGTCGTTGTCGGTCAATTGATGCAGCCAGTCCGGGAGTCTCGGGTCCGTCAGGTCCTTGGTGGCGATATTGAAGCGCGGCAGGTCCTGGAGTTGCCCATCGATGATCAGGCCATAGGGCTCCAGGCGCGAACCCTTGCTTTCCGAGAGGTAGATCAGCCCGGCCTGGGCCTGGGCGATCTTCACGGTCTCGAACAGCACCCGTTGCAACAGGGGATCGAAGCGGGTTTCGGCGGACAGACTGGCGTTGATCTCGAAGAAACTGGCCAGGGTCTCCTTCATCCTGGCCATGGACAGGCTCAGTTGGTCCACCTCCAGCACGGGCGAGCGCCGCGACACCGGGTAGTCGAAATTGAAGCTGCGGATGGCATCCGCCTCCTGTACCAGGGCGTGCAGTGGCCGCACCAGAATGCGCGAGATCAGCCAGCCAAGGGGCAGGCACAGCAGCAGGGTGGTCAGCGTGATCAAGGCCCCTTGCCAGCGCAGGCGGTAGGCATCGGCCAGCAGTTCGTCCTCGGGCACCAGCAACGCCAGTTGCAGCCCGCCGGGTCCGCCTTCGGCGATATGGCTGCTGGCGACTATCCAGTTGCGTCCCAGGGCCTGCAAGTGACCGTCAGTGGTCTGCCCCTGCAACAGGGCATCGAGCACCGGGTTCAGGTCGTTGCCCTTGATCAGGCGCGCGCTGCGTTGCTCCAGCAGCAGCTTGTGGCTTTCGGGGTAGGCCACGACGTTGCCCTGGTCATCCAGCAGCGCCACCTCGGTGGCCGGTGTGACCCGGTGCTTGGCCAGGGTCGACGACAGTTGTTCGAGGGTCAGATCGGCGGCGATCACCGCCATTCTGCCGCTGCGCCGGGCCAGGGTGGTGCCGACGTTGAGGGTGGAATAGAACACATAGGGTCGGGTGGTGATCTGGTCGGCATCGCTTCGGGCGCTGGAGAACCAGTCGCGGGTTCGCGGGTCGTAGCGCTCGTCGGAGTGTTCCAGGCGGTCGATCAGGGACAGCCCTGCGTCATAGAACAGCGACTGGGAGTGAACCTGGCCGCTGCTGGCATTGCGCTCGATGCTCCAGACTTCGTAGGCACTGTCCGGCGGGGCATGGCGCTTGTCCTTGATCTCGGCGTTGCGCAGTGGCCGCACCATGAAGAAGTCGCCATTGGCATATCCCAGGTACAGCGAGGCCAGGTCCGGGTTGTCCAGCAACGACTGGCTGAACGGTCTGAGCAGCGCCAGGCGCTGTTCCAGGTTCGAAGCCTGGGCCGCCGGACTGTCCGCCAGCAGGCTGAGCAGGTGGCGTATGGGGTTGTAGGTGGATTTCAGGTCGCTGCGCACATCCTGTTCGATGCGCTGGAAGAGCTTTTCACTGCTGCCCAGAATGATGCGGGTGGTCTGTTGGTAGTTGTAGATACCCAGCACTACGCCAGTCAGGAGCAGCAGCAGGGTGAACATCGCGCTGATATGGATATGAAGAGGAAAGCGACGTTGTGCAGGCGGTGGCGTGCTCGGCATTCCAATTCTCTCCAAGGGCACATCAGGCATGGCTCAGGAACCAAGCATAGTTAAGGCCGGTACTCTCTGCCTTGGCCCTGCCTGGAGATTAGGGTGTCGGGAAGTCCGTGGGCACGGACCTCGCGGAGGTGAATCATGGCGCTGGAATACTGGCCTTTTGATATGTGCCTGGCAAGAGGCTTGATCATCGACGATCCGCGAGGTCTGAGCCCCCTGGATTCGCGGCAGGGGAGGAAGCGGCCGGCGCCTGTTGCGGATGCTGATCCAGATGCTGCAGCAGGGACTGGGTAAAACGCAGCAGGGCCAGGTCCAGGGCGTTGATTGCAGCGCTGGCATCGATCCCGGCATTGTCCTGGCAGGCCCGCTCCAGGGCTTCGCAACGGGCCTGCAAAGAGGTGGCACCGACCATTTGCGCCGAGCCCTTGACCTTGTGTGCCAGGGCCCGCAACGCCTGGGGATCGTCGGCCGGAATGAGCCCCAGGGCGAGGCGATCTTCGCGACAGCACTGCAGGAGCTCCTTGAGCATGCGCAAGACAAACAATGGCTGGTTGCGGGTCAGGGTGCGCAGGACCGACATGCTGAAACTGTCCGCCCTGGGCAGCGCCTTGAGTGTCTCCAGCTTCTGGCCCAGCAGGTTCAGGTCCAGGGGCTTGAGCAGGCAGTCGTGCATGCCGGCATTGCGGCAGCGCTGGATTGTCTGGGGATCGTCGCTGGCGCTGCAACCGAGCAGGGTCACCGCCGGCCGCTGTTGCCGCGCTTCGTTCCGGCGGATGGCCTCGGCCAGTTGATAGCCGTTCATCAAGGGCATGTTGCAATCGACGATCAGCAGGTCGAAATCGCCTTTTTGCCATTGCTCATAAGCCTGCCGCCCATCCCCGGCGCAGGTGACCCGGTGCCCGAGGTATTCCAGTTGTTCCTGCAGCAGTGTCAGGCTGGCGCGATGGTCGTCCGCCAGCAGGATGTCCAGAGGCAGCTGGTTGGCCTGGGGCACGTTGGCCGGGCTGGTCTCGGCAGCTCCCTCTCGTCCGGCCAGGGGCAACTCCACCCGGGCTTCGCTGCCGGGGCCGCTGCGCCCGTGCAGGCTCAGTTTGCCGCCCATCTGCCGGCACAGCTGATGGCTGATGGGCAGCCCGAGCCCGGTACTGTCCCGGGGCGACTGGCTGTGCGGGTCAACCTGGGCAAAGGGTTGCAACAGCCGTTGCCGTTCCTCCCGGGGAATGCCTATGCCGGTGTCCAGCACCTGCAGTTTCAGCTCGTAGTGCCCCGCACGCATCGCAGGTTGCAGTTGCAATCTGACCTGCACCGCACCCTGGTGGGTGAACTTGATCGCGTTGCTCAGCAGATTCGCCAGCACCTGCTTGAAACGCAGGGCGTCGATCAGCACCAGGGGTTCCGGCTCCGGTGCCTTGAACTCAAGGTTGAGGTCCAGGTGCTTCTGGAGAGCCAGGGCCTGGAACACTCCCATCACCCCATCGACGCTGCCCCGCAGGCTGCTCCAGGTTGGGTTCAGTTGCAGGTGGCCGGATTCGATCCGGCTGATGTCCAGCAGGTCCCCGAGCAGCTCGCGCAAATCCCTGGCGGCGCCCAGGGCCAGTTCCAGGGAGGCATGGTTTCGCGAATGGGCCCCGGTTCGTTGCAGCATCAGCTCCAGCAGCCCGATGAAGGCGTTCAGCGGAGTGCGGATTTCATGGCCCATGTGCCCCAGGAACTGGCTTTTGCGCCGGTTGGCTTCTTCAGCTTGGCGCTTGCCGGTGTCCAGGGCGGCCACTGACTGTTCCAGTGCCCCTGATTGTTGCCGCAGCCTGCGCAGTTGTCGGTGGAGTCGGGCCTGGTTCAGCCATGACGCGAGCAGCAGGACCAGCAGCGTGATAACGACCAATGGCGAGCACAGGACTTCGATCATCGCCGGGGCGCTCGGCAAGGCCAGGGCTTCAGGATCTGGCGCTTCATATCAGTTCATTGCGCTTGGCCATGTCCACCAGTTCATTCATGGAAGTGGTGGCGAGTTTTTGCATGATGCGCTTCTTGTAAGTACTGACAGTCTTGTTGCTGAGAAACATGCCCGTGGCAATTTCCTTATTGGTTTGGCCCATTGCAAAAAGTTTCAGCACCATCAACTCCCGATCATTCAGCGAATTGAACTGTGCCAACTCCAAAGTTGCACCAAGAGCGCTCCGATCAACTTGCAACGCCTGGCTGGGGAAGTAGTTGTAGCCACTGCAGATGGCCTTGATGGCACTGAGCAGTTCACTCAGATCTTCTTGTTTGCAGACATAGCCGCTGGCCCCGGCGCGCATGCAGCGATTGGCGAACAAGGCCGCTGACTGGGCTGTGAGGACCAGGATTCGCAAGGGCCTGGGCATGTTGCTCAAGCGCTCCAGCAGCTCCAGGCCATCGAGTTTTGGAATGCAGATATCGAGTATGACCAGATCCGGTTCGCATTCGCGGACCATTTGCAAGGCATCGACTCCATTATCGGTTTCCCCGAAGATTTTATAGCCCTCGTGTTCCAGCAGAATGCGAATGGCCAGGCGTATGACGGGGTGATCATCAACGATAAGTACTGAGCCCATGCTGGTCTCCTGCCGGTAAATGGAGGTTCGAACAGTAGCCCAGCTGAGGGAGTGGAAGTAGTTGCGAAAGTGTGGAAAAACCCAATCTAAGACGGGTCCTACAACGAATAAGGGGAGGTATTACAGCCAGTTGGCAGTGAAGGGAAGTTAAAGTCGGATAGATGTGCATCGGGCCGTAGGGGACGGCCGCTAAAAGGCGCTGGTGAATGCCATCGCAGGCCGCCCCCCGCGAGGAGGGCGGCCTGGGCCTCATGGAGTTTTCTGATCGATGCCGGCTTGCAGCAGCTGGCTGTCACTGTGGCCGCCGACACGCAGCGGGCCGAGGTTGAACAACTGGTCCTTCTGGGTGGCGTCGTCCTGTTTACGGGTCAGTTCGGCAGCGCTGCCCAGGGCAACGTTGACCGGTGACTTGGACAGATTGGCGCCGACGTCCACGCGTAATTCCGAGCCGGCCAGGTCGGTGCTGGTGACCTTGGACCCCCCCAGTTCGACGCGACCTTCGCTGGCCCCGATGCGGGCACCGGTGAGCTGGGTTTCGCCGCCGACCTTCAGGTTGACGCCCTGTTGAGCGCTGATCCCCGAAGCCTGTTCCACGCGGTTCTTGCTCTCGTGGCTGACGTTCAGCTTCAAGCTCGGGGTATAGGAGGTATTACCGCTCTTGTCGCCAAACAGCACGCCTTCAGCGGTATTGGCCACCTTGCTGCCGGCGGTGTTCTTCTCGCTGACCGAATAGCTGTCGCTGGTTTTTGGCCAGAAGCGCTCTTTCAGGCTGGAGAGACGGTTGCCCACGGCGTCGGCTTTGTCGGCCAGGTAGTTCTTGGCCTTGTCCACGCCGTTGCCAATGGCGCCGCGTGGTTCAGGGTTGACGTCGTAGCTGCCGCTGCGGCTGAGTTTCTCCCCCAGGCGCTCCTTGGCGTCGCTGGCCTTGGCGACCACGCTGTCCTTGGCCGAACTGACCTTTTCCACCCCTTTGTCGACGGCGTTTTCCAGCTTTTCGCGGTGCTTGTCGAAGCCTTTTTCGGCCTTGGCCTGCAGGCTGTCCTTGAGTGGGCCGGCGGGTTTGGCCAGCTTGCTCACCAGCCCCGGCTGGTTTTTCGCCACGTCCAGTTTGGCGTCGATGTTGACCTGGGTGTTACGCAGCCGGTCCTGACGGCTTTCGATGTTGAGGTCGCCACCTATGGCCCCGTCGAGCCGCTGCGCCTCGATGTTGGCGCCGGCCAGATGCACGTTGCCGGCACTGTTGAGGGTCACCTGATCGGCCTTGATCAGGCTGTTGTGCTGAGTCGTGCTCTGACGCTGATCGACGTCGATCTTGACCCGGGCATTGATCCCGCGATCGACTTTCGGCGAGTCGTGCTCACTGGCGTCGGCCAGGGTGGTCTTGCCCATGCTGCCACCGGCGCCCAGGGTCAGGCCCCAGTTGTTGTGAGCCTGGGTGGATTGCGCCGACTCCTGGTAGATGCCGCCCTGGGCCGCATCCAGCACCACTTTGGCGGCGTCGATCCGCGTGCCCTGCAGGTGAATGGCGTTGTCGCCCTCGGCTGCGCTGCCCAGTAGTACCTGGCCTTGGCTGTAGAGCTGGGCGCCGCGCTGGCTCTGGTCGTTTTCAGAGACTCGGCCAATGTTGAAGTTGGCGCTGAGGTTGACGCTCTTGCCGCTGCTTTGCTCGCTGCTGGTCTTGCTGCCACCGGCGGTGAAGCCGCCACCGAGGTTGCTGCCCTGGCTATGGTGGGTGTCCACCGCCGCTTGCAGGTCGAGCTTGCCGCCGGTGTCCAGGGTGATGTCGCCGGCCGGACGTGCGGCGTTGCCGATCTGTGTGCCTTGCAGCGTCAGGTCGGTTGCACTCTTGAGGTTGACCGGTCCCTGGCCCTGGATGCTGGCGACCCGCGCCTGGCTGTCCTGCTGCTCGAGGCTCTTGTGATCCAGTTGCAACCCGGCCCCGACGTTGAGGTTGGTGCCGCTGGTACCCGGAGTGGTGCCCAGGGTCAGGGAGGCATCGCCACGCAGACTGGAGTTGCTGCTGCTCTGGCGGTCATTGGCCTGATTGAGTGCCAGCTTGCCGTCGGTCTTGATGTTGACGCCGCCCAGGCCGCCATTGAACTGGCTGCCTTCGAAGCTGGCATCGCCACCGACCTTGATGTCCACGCCCTGGCTGCCGGCGTAGCTGCCGACCTGGGCCTTCTCGGTGCTGCTGGTGACGTTGCTGCTGCCGCCGGCACCACTGGCGCGGATGTTCAGGTCTTCACCGGTGTTGGTGTAGACCCGCACGCCAACCTTGGCGTCCACGGCCTGTTCGCTGCTGCTGTGGGTATCGCTGGCGGCACTGGCTACCAGGCTGCCGGCACTGATCTGCACGGCACCGTCGGTGGCGCGGTACTGGGTGCCCTGGTCCTTGAGTTGCCCGTCGGCCTTGACCGCGACCTGGGCGCCGCTCAGCTGGCTGACCACTGCGGTGCTGGCGTTTTCGCTGCGTTGGCGGTTCTGGTGGCTGACATCCACATCGAGCCCGACATTGGGCTGTTCCAGGGCATCGAGCACCCCAGGCTGGTGGAACTTGCGCTGGGCCACGCCCTGGATGGCCTTTTCGATGGGGCGGGTGACGCCCTTGTATTCGACGTTGGCGCCGACATCCACCGCCCAGTTGTTCTCCTTGTGGCTGCTGCTTTCGCTGTTGTGCGCGGCCTGATTGTCGATCTCGGCGGCATTGACCTGCAATGCGCCGCCGGCCTTGACCTGGGCGCCTTCGGTGCTCAGGCGGTTGCCGGCATTGATGGTCAGGTTGCCGCTGGCAGCGATGTTGCTGGTCTGGGCAGTGCTCTTGCTGCTGCTGTCCTGGCTGCTGTTGTGGGCCACTTCCACGCCGTTGCCGGCGCGATCCAGGCCGCCGGTGTAGTAGAAGCCGCCACCGGTGGTGGTGCTGTCGCTGTGCTTCTGGGTTTTATTGTCCGCGGCCAGCAGCTGGACATTCTTGCCGCTCAGGCTGGCATCGCCGGCCGTGGCCGCAAGGTCGCTGCCTTGCACCTTGAGATCCTCGCCGGCAGTGACCGCCAGGGTGCCGCCAGTGAGGCTGGAGGCCTGTTGCCGGGTGCTGTCGCTGCTGTCGTTGCGCTGCTCATCCTGGTAGCGAACCCCAGCCCGGTACTGGCCGGTGCCCGGTGCGTTTTCCTTGGCGTAAGCGTCGAAGCCGCGCTTCTGGGTGCTGTTGCTGTCGTGCTGGGTGTCTTCGGCTGCGACGACCTTGATCGTGCCCTTGGCGCTGGCGTCCAGTGCTCCCGTAGCGGCGACCTGGGAGCCGCTGATGGTCAGGTCCTCGGCACTTTGCAGCTTGAGGTTGCTGTCCGAACGCACCTGGCTGCTGACGGTGGTGCTGTCCTTGTGCTGCTGACGGCTTTCATCCTTGGCGATACCGAAGAACTTGCTGTCCTTGCTGTGGCTGTTGCGGTGGGAGGTGTCCTGCACGCCGTCGATGGTCAGCGAACCCTTTTCACTGATGACGCTGGCCTGGGTGCCGCCCCGGGCCTGGCTGCCGCTGATGCGCACACTGTCGGCGCGCACGATCAGCTTGCCGTCGGCGTTGACCTTGCTGCCCTGGTTCTCGGTCTTGCCCTGGTCGCCGTCGGCGTTCTTGCCGAAGAAACCACCGCCCACCAGGTCACCGGAGTACTGCTGGTTGCTTTGGCTCTGCCGACGGCTGGCGCTGTTGATGTCGACGTCCTTGGCGGCCAGCTGGATGTCGCCCTGGCTGTGCAGCTCGGCGCCCTCAAGGCGCAATTTCTGCTGGCTGTCGAGTTGCAGTTGCTTGCCGCTCTTGAGCTGGCTGGTGACGCTGCGCTGCTGGCTGCTGGCGCTGTCCCAGTTTTCCTTCCACAGGTGCTTGCGGTGCTGGCCCTGGTCGCGCTGGGTCTGGGTTTCGGTGGCGGCAGTCAGTTGCATGTCGCCGCCGCTGCGGGCACTCAGGCGATTGCCGGCTTCGACGCTGCTGCCCTGGATCTGGGTATTGGCGCCGGAGTTCAGCTCGGCGTCATGCTGGGCCACTACCTTGTTACCGTGCTGGCGCGTATCGCTGTCGGTCTCGGTACGGTCATAGGTTTCCCAGGTGATGCCGATGGTGCTCTTGTCCCACTGCTGGCGTTTTTCCTGGAGCTTGCGGCTTTCGATACTGCTCAGGGTAAGGTTGCGCCCGGCATCGAGCTTGACGTTGCGGCCGCTGACGTCGGTGGCGGCCAGGGTCAGGTCCTTGGCACCGTGGAGTTCGATATCGCCCTGGCTGCGCACGCCGGCGCGCGTGGCGTCGAGGCTGTTGGCCACGGCCTCGCCGCGGATGTCCAGATCACCGGCGGAGCTCAGCTTGACTCCGTCGCGGCCATCCACCTGGACGGCGCCCACGCGGACTCCAGCACCTTCGGCGGTGCTGACGATGTTGATCCGTCCGGCCTGCATGGCGCCGAACAGGCTGGCATCGATGCGTTGATCCTGGGTGTGGCTGGTCGGGTCGACCTTCAGCACCTTGCCGCTGGGGTAGTCGAGCTGGTTGCGGCCCACGGTCACGTTCAACTGGTCCCGGGCGGCGAGGCTGCCCTTGCTGTCGATGCGCGGGGCGATCAGGTTGATCGAGCCTTCGGCATTGCGCAGGCCGCCGCCGTGGATATCCAGCTGGCCTCGGGCGCCCTGGGTGTCGAGACCCTGCAGCTTGCCGTCCTGCAGTTCCGGGCGGCCCACCACCAGGCTGGCGTTGGGGGTGTTGATGAAGCTGCCGCCATTGACCGAGATGCCATTGGGGTTGGCCAGTACGAAATCGGCGGCGCGGCCGAAGATTTCCTGGGCGCCATTGAGTTGCGAGGCGTTGCGACTGATCACTTCGTTGAGGATCACGCTGGCCGCCTGGCCCTGGAGCTGTGCGTTGGCTGCCAGTTGCCCGGCCAGTTGCGATTGCCCGGCTTGCAGGGCGTTGTTCAAGACCACGCCTTGTTGCCCGACGTTGTAGTCGAGGAACTGGTTGTGGGACAGGCCGCCGGCATTGGGCGCGACGATGTTGACGATGGGTACGCCACCCTGGTTTTGCAGCTGTGGGGTGCCGCCGGGGCCTTCGACCACGGTGATTCCGCCGGCCAGGGCCAGGGGCAGATGGGACACCAGCAGCAGGCCGGCGATGGTCCAGCGCAGTGTGCCCTGGGGTGAAAGGTTGAATCTATGAGTGTTGTCAGGCATGAGAACCTCGTGCTGAGTGGGTGAGCCGGGCGTTGCTTTCTTGGGTGCAACGGCGCGTGGTGCTCAGGTTCATCGGGTGTTTCAGGCTAATCGGCGGTTGATCAAATCTGCAGGCTGAACCTGGCCAGCCAGACTTCCGGCTCCGTGCGAAAGCCCTGCGGGGTGGTGAGGCTGCGTTGGTAATCCAGGTCGACCTGGAGTTTTTTCCACGCCAGGTTGAGGCCCAGGTTGGCACCGCCGAGATGGCGGCTCTGGGCACCGTGCTCGGCCTTGATCCAGCCGTTGTCCAGGCCCAGGCGTGGGGTGATCTTGACCGGCAGGTCGCTGTTCAGGGGTAGGCGCAGGGTGTTGCGCCAGACCGCGCCGATGGCGCCGGAGGCACTGTTGATGCGGTAGCCGCGCACCGCAGAATCGTCGGTGCCCAGCAGTTGCTCGATGGCCGGCAGCGGGTCCGGGCTGTACTGGGCCGAGAGCTGGCTCTGCCATTGCCAGCGCTGCTCGCCCCACTGGCCGTTGCGCCATTGGCTGAGGCCGGCGCGGTACTTGCGGAACTGCGCCTGGGGCAGGTTGCGTTGCAGCTGTTGCGAGTCGCGATCGGCGCCGAACCAGGTCAGGCCCTGGGCGTAATTGACATCCAGGTTCCATACCGCGCTGTTGAGCCAGAACAGGTTGAGCCCCGCCTCGGCCACGGTCAGGGTCGGGCTCTGGATCTGCAGGTGGGCTTTTTGCAGGTAGCTGTCCACATCCTTGTAGGCCAGTTGCAGGTTGGCGCTGAGCTGGTGGCTCTGGTCGCGCCACAGCACCCGGTCGGCGCGGCCGCTGACCATATCGGTGCGGCCGCTGTTGTACAGGGTGGTGCGGGCCAGCTTGAGCGGGGCGCGGTATTCGGCGTGGCTGGCGAACAGGCTGTAGGTCCAGTAACCGTAGGGCACCGAGTAGAACAGGCTGCCGCTGCGGCTGTAGCGCGGGCCGTGGTTGAGGGTGTCGCTGTAGTTCAGGTTCAGCGCGTCGTTGATCTGCAACGGGCTGTCCAGATTGAGGTTGATCGACTGCCGGTCGCGGCCGGTGCCGGCACTGCCGAGGTTATCCACACCCAGCCCGAGGCCCCAGCGCGCGGCGCTGCTGCGCGAACGCAGGATGATCCGCGAGGCACCGGGCTGGCTGCCTGGGGCGATGTCGGCGGTCAGGTCCAGGGAGCGCAGGCGGTTCAGTTGATCCAGGCCCTGCTCCAGGTCTCGCAGGTTCAGGGGCTTGCCGAGCATGCCCGGGAAAGCCCCGCCCAAGGAGACTGGCAGGCTCTGGTCGGCCAGTTCGATGGCTTCGACGTAGCCTTCTTCCACCAGGATATCCAGGCTGTGGCCGGCAGCCGGGGTGCTGGCCAGGTAGGGGCGGCTGGCGATGTAGCCGGCCTCGACGTAGAGACGGGTGATGGCTGCCAGCAGCTGGTTGATCTGATTGACCCCCATGCACGGCGCTACGTACGGCTTGATGTAGTCATTGAGCCGGGTCTTGGCGAACAGACTGACGCCACCGATGCGGGTGCCGCTCAGGGGCCAGCAGCGGCTGTCGCTGGCGGTCTGTTCCGGCAGGGTGGGCGTGGCCGGGGTGCTGCTGAAGCTGCCGCGCTGCATCTGCCGCTGGCGCTGCTCCAGTTGCAACTGCTGCAGGTCCCGTTGCTGTTGCTGCTGCAGGCGCAGGGCTTCCTGGCCTGGTTGCAGGTCGTCGGCCAAGGCCGGGGTCAGGCAGGTCAGACCCAGTACCAGTCCCAGGCACCTGCCGGTGTGGGCGAGAAGGGAGCGGTCAGTGCGTGATGAATAGGGCACTTGGCATCCTTACTGTAAAAAGACCAAGTGACGAACAACAGAAAAGCCGATCGGTGAGGCTCAACTAGTGACGTCGCTTTAAGTTCTGCACTGTGAATATGAGGCGCCGTCGATATCTATATCGGGGGCCAATCTTCAAGTGCTCGAGAGTGACAAATCCTGAGTGAGAGCCGGGTGCTTCAGTGCAAATTCAGGTTATGACAAAAGGGTTGAGTGAGTGCTGGTCGAAACGTTACAGCGCAGTGTGAAATTAATTTTTCCGGGGGTGGTCAGCGGGGAAATTACTGGATGAAATTGAGACTATCCGAAAGCAAAAACTCGATTTGTACGTAAATTGTAAATGCATAGAAGGCTAACAAAATTTTCCTGTCGGCCTTGATCGGCAAGGGGTGCAGCGAATTATGAGGTTTTTTGAAAGGTAGGATGTTTGGTTGAATCCAGGTGAAGTGTGTAATTCTGTGATGACGGGGCAATAACGTTAACGACTGCGGTGAGTGTTTATGGCTAGTTGCTCTTTCTATTCGAGTAGTTGCTCTAGTCTCGCCTGTTTTTAATTGAAGTAATGATTGTCAGGGAATTCCTTATAGTGAAGCTCCAGAGTGAGATGCCCGGAATCACGAGTGTGCTGCCCCCTGTCTCGGCGCATATTCGAAGTTCACGGGTCGTTGTTGTGATGGCCCGTCTAGGGGAATCCCTTAGTTGTCGATTGGATGTTGCAGGTCATATCAAGTGCCTGGCGCCGCAGCCAGGCACTTGATGGAGGAGGGTCATTGCGGGCTTGAGCGCCCGGTCATTTCCCGGGCCATTTCACTGGCATAGCTGTCGGTCATGCCAGCGATGAAGTCGATCATCCGCAGGAACGACTTGTGCAGCGGCCAGTTCGGGTCCGGTGCATTGTTGCCCAGCAGATCGAGAATCCGCCGGTTCTTGAACGACGGAGTCTTGCCGCCGTGCTGCTCCAGTGCGGCACCGCAGAAGGAGTTCAGGAGTATTTCCAGGGTGGTGTAGGCGCCGATCTCGTGCAGGGTCTTGCGCTTGTCCTGGAAGATCTTGCGCCGTGCTACGTCCTTGGCGTTGAGCACGCAGCGCTTGGCTGGGCCGTGCATGTGCTCCACCAGGTCGCCGTGCAGGGTGCCGGCCAGCAGGGCGTCCTGCTGTTCGACAAAGGCCCGGGCGGCGGCGTTGGTCAAATGCTCGATGGCCTTGCCCCGCAAGATCGCCAGGCGCCGTCGGCGAGAGTCCCCCGGGCCCAGCTGGCGATAGGTTTCTGGCAGGTCGTCGCCCACCAGCCCCAACAGCAGGGCCTCGACCTCCGCGTACTCCAGCAGGTCCATCTCCAGGCCGTCTTCGAGGTCGATCAGGGCGTAGCAGATGTCGTCCGCCGCTTCCATCAGGTACACCAGCGGATGCCGGGCCCAGCGCTGTTCCTCCAACTGCGGCAGGCCCAGCTTGTGGGCGATCTGTTCCAGCAGCGGCAGTTCGCTCTGGTAGCAGCCGAACTTGTGTTTCTTGTAGCCCAGGGAGTCGGCGTGGCGCGCGGTCCAGGGGTATTTGAGGTAGGTGCCGAGGGTGGCGTAGGTCAGCCGGGTGCCGCCGTCGAACTGGTGATACTCCAGCTGAGTCAGGACCCGGAAACCCTGGGCATTGCCTTCGAAATTGAGGAAGTCCAGGCGCTCCGCCTCGCTCATGGCGTCAAGCCAGCCGCGTCCGGCGGCCTGCTGGAACCAGTGGCGGATGGCGTCTTCGCCGGAATGGCCGAAGGGCGGGTTGCCGATGTCGTGGGCCAGGCAGGCGGATTGCACCACCATCCCCAGGTCGCTGGGTTCGCACCAGTCGGGCAGGGCGCCACGTAGAGTCTCGCCCACGCGCATGCCCAGGGAACGACCGACGCAACTGACTTCCAGGGAGTGGGTCAGGCGGGTATGGATATGGTCGTTGCTGGACACCGGGTGCACCTGGGTCTTGCGCCCCAGGCGGCGGAAGGCGCCGGAGAAGATGATGCGGTCATGGTCTTTATGGAAAGGGCTACGGCCGAGTTCTTCTGGGCTGTGCACTGGCTTTCCGAGGCGTTCGCGGGTGAGCAGGGTCTGCCAATCCAAGGCGGGGTCTCTCCGAAAAAAAACTGAGGCGCCCAGCTTCCGGGTTCCCGGGCGTGGCCGCAAGAGGCGCATGGCCTGCGCTCATGTATCCATCTGGCGGACGCCTTCGCTGGCAAGCCAGCTCCTGCACGGCAATGGCCTGGCCTGCGCCTCACCTGTAGGAGCCGGCTGCCGGCGAAAGGGCCCGTAGGTCGTGCATCCATCACGTCGCCGCGCTCGCCGGCAGATGGGGTGGGGTTACAGGCCGGCAGCGTCGATATCGATCAGCAACAGGCGCTGGCCGTTGTCGAAGAACTGGCCGGCAGTCAGGCAATACTGGTTGCTGGTGGCGTCGCGGTAGGTGTTGGACAGGGTCAGGCGGCGCTCTTCCCAGCCTTCGGCCAGCAGGTGATAGAAGTACGGGCGCCAGGACCAGTTGTGGCCCACGTAGCTGCTGTCGGCCTGCCAGCGGTTGTGGCGCCATTCCAGGTTGGGCGTCAGTTGGGTGCCGTGACGGTCGCACTGGTAGAAACGCAGCAGCCAGGGAAAGGCCTCCACTGCGGGCAGTTGGCTGATGGGGGCCTGAGCCTGGGCCCAGGCCTGCAACAGGTTCATCAGCTCTGCCAGTTGCTGGCGCATGCGCATCAGGCGGTTGCGTTCGGCCAGCTTGTGCCGCACATAGCGCTCCCGCAGGCGGGCGAAGGGCTGGACAAAGGCATCGCTGGCGAACAGCTGTTCCTCGGCCCGGGCAAACAGGAAGCCCTGTACATAACGGGAACCGCACTCCAGGGCGAAATCCAGTTCGGCCTCGGTTTCCACTCCTTCGGCGATGATCCAGCAGCCGGTTTTTTCCGCCATCTGTGCCAGGGCCTTGACCACATCGCTGCTGGGCCCGCCCCGGGCAGCGGCCTGAAACAGGCGCATGTCGAGCTTGAGGATGTCCGGTTGCAGCGCCAGTACCCGGTCCAGTTGCGAGTAGCCGGCGCCGAAATCGTCGATGGCGATTCGCGCCCCCGCCTGGCGATAGCGCGCCACCACCTCCGTCAGGCGCTGGCTGTTGCCCCCCAGCTCGGTGATCTCGAAGACGATGCGCCGTGGATCGACATCGTTTTGCTGCAACTGCTTGAGGCTGGGCAATGGCTGGCCTGGCCGCAATCGACTGATCCAGCGTGGGGAAATGTTCAGGCTCAGGAACCAGTCCGCCGGGGCTTCGTGGAGGCGGCGCAAAGCGTCGTCGCGGACCAGGCGATCAAGACGGCGCAAGGCGCTGGAAGGGGTGCGGGGATCGGCGAACAGCGGCCCCACCGACGCCAGTTGCCCATTGCCCTGGCGCAGGCGGCCCAGGGCTTCGACCCCGGCGATGCGCCCGGTAGCGGTATCGATAAATGGCTGGAAGCAGGCGAGCGGTTGCCCGTCGATCACAGGGCCTCCTTATCAGAGTCTTGTTGGTAGGGAGCTGAGGCTGTCGGGTAGACAGACAGGCTTCCAGGCTGTGTGAACACTGCCGTTTTCGGCAATACGGCGTTTTCACACACCCTGGATCGGCCCCTGGGTAAGGGGGCCGATCCGGGTTGCTTAGCAAGAATGCAGCCAGATCAGCAGAGGCTGCTTGCAGGCCGGTTGCTGTTGGTCGCTCAGGGTTTGCGCGAGGTGCCTTGCAGCGCCAGCCTGATCAGTGGCAACAGGCTGGTGCCCAGGCGTATCAGACGGGTGAGGCTGCTGGTGCCGCCGCTCTTGGCACCCTTGCCGGTGATGAACCCCAACAGGGTCACCGCCGCCACGCCCCAAAGTGGCGCGTGCTTGATGCCAAAGCCTTCCTGCCAGCTTTGCCCAAGGCCGCGGACCCGTTGCAGGGGTTGCAGCAATTGCTGGGACTCGTGGCGGATTTCCTGGCGGTGCATTTCCATGCGCAGGCGGATCAGTACCTTGCGCATTTCCCGGCGTGAGGTGTTTTGCGGAATGTCCGGCAACTTCATGGCAGCAGGCGCTCCCGATCATTGGCCAGCTCTTCGAGCGTGGCGTGGAAGGGCGAGGATTCATCGAAGATCGCCGACTTCAGGCGCAGGCCGCAGAACAGTGCCGCCAGGGTATAGAACACGCACAGGCCGATGATCCCGGCCAGGCGGTAGCTGTCCCACAGCAGGATCAGCACCAGCGCCGACAACCCCACCAGCAACAGCAGGGCAAACACCAGGGCCAGGCCGGCGAACAGCAGCAGGCTTACGGTGCGCGCTTTCTGTTCCTGCAACTCGATGCCGAACAATTCGACGTGGCTGTGCAACAGGCCCAGGACAGCAGCCCCCAGGCGCCGCGAGGACGCGCTTGGACCGCTGCCGGACGAAGTGGATTCGCCGATAGCCATATCAGCGCCGCGTCGCCAGCAGGCCGATGAGAAAGCCGACGCCGGCAGCGATACCGACGGATTGCCAAGGGTTGCTCTGCACATAGTCCTCAGCGGCGGTGACTGCAGCCTGGCCACGCTGGCGCAGGGAGTCCTCCGTCAGTTGCAGGGTTTCCCGGGCCTTGAGCAGGCTGTCGTGGATCTGCTCGCGCAATTCATCGGCCTGGTCGCCGGCCAGGGTCGCGGTGTGTTCCAGCAGACGCTCCGTGTCACTGACCAGTGCCTGAAAGTCCGCCATTAGTACTTCTTGAGCCGTCTTCGCCGTTTTGCTGGCCATGGTTGTTTCTCCGTTGATTGCGTGTGTGAGCTATGAGTGTGAGCCCCGAGCGAAGGTTCACTGTAATTGTCTGGTACAGCTTTTGCTTTGTCCTGGTGCGCAAGACGTGAGGCTTGCGCCGAAAACGAGCAAGGGTGGCGCTGCAGCCCGCGTAAACCCTGGGCAAAAAAATCACAACCTCAGGTCAATCGCCTTCCCGTGGTTTCGCGTACGGCCCCTGGCGCGCCAAAACGGTTCACCGATTACGCATGATGACGCGTCCCGGAGCCAACTTGGTGCAAGGCCGGCCGTGGAGCCGGGGAGATGATGGCCGATTTCGGATCTGCCTACTCCATGGAAAATCTGCAAAGCGCTGTGGACACCCTGGTCCACGGTTCCAACACCCTGTTCATTCTGCTCGGTGCGGTCATGGTCCTGGCCATGCACGCCGGTTTTGCCTTCCTTGAAGTGGGCACGGTCCGGCAGAAGAACCAAGTCAATGCACTGTCGAAAATCCTCAGCGACTTCGCCGTCTCGACCCTGGCCTATTTCTTTATAGGCTATTGGATCTCCTATGGCGTGAGCTTCCTGCAACCGGCGGCGGTGATCAGTGCCGACCACGGCTACGGTCTGGTGAAGTTCTTTTTCCTGCTGACCTTCGCCGCGGCGATTCCGGCGATTATCTCCGGTGGCATCGCCGAGCGTGCGCGTTTTGTGCCGCAATTGTGCGCCACGGTGCTGATCGTGGCGTTCGTCTATCCGTTCTTCGAGGGGCTGGTGTGGAACGGCAACTTCGGGGTGCAAGCCTGGTTGCAACAGCGCTTTGGCGCCAGCTTCCATGATTTTGCCGGGTCCGTGGTGGTGCACGCCATGGGCGGCTGGCTGGCGCTGGCGGCAGTGCTGTTGCTGGGGCCGCGCAACGGCCGTTATCGCGACGGCAAGCTGGTGGCGTTCGCGCCGTCGAGCATTCCCTTCCTGGCGTTGGGCTCGTGGATCCTGATTGTCGGCTGGTTCGGTTTCAACGTGATGAGCGCCCAGACTCTGCAAGGGGTGAGCGGGCTGGTGGCGGTGAACTCGCTGATGGCCATGGTCGGCGGCACCGTAGCGGCGTTGATCGTTGGGCGCAATGACCCGGGCTTCCTGCACAACGGGCCATTGGCCGGGTTGGTGGCGATCTGTGCCGGTTCGGACCTGATGCATCCGGTGGGCGCCTTGGTCACCGGGGCGATTGCCGGGGCCTTGTTCGTCTGGTGCTTCATCGCCGCCCAGAGCCGCTGGAAGATCGACGATGTGCTCGGGGTCTGGCCGCTGCATGGCCTGTGCGGTGTGTGGGGCGGGATTGCCTGCGGGATCTTTGGCCAGAGTGCATTGGGTGGATTGGGCGGTGTCAGCCTGGCCAGCCAGTTGATGGGCACCGGCCTCGGAGTACTGGTGGCGCTGCTGGGCGGATTCGCCGTGTATGGCGTGATCAAGGCCGTCTGCGGGCTGCGCCTGACCCAGGAGCAGGAGTACTACGGCGCTGACCTGTCGCTGCACAAGATCGGTGCCGTAAGCCAGGACTGAGCGGCCAAGGGCCCTGGCAACGAGCTGCTCGGGGCCAGGGCGGGACGGCCTC
This sequence comes from Pseudomonas sp. JDS08PS003, assembly GCF_045013505.1. Taxonomy (NCBI): domain Bacteria; kingdom Pseudomonadati; phylum Pseudomonadota; class Gammaproteobacteria; order Pseudomonadales; family Pseudomonadaceae; genus Pseudomonas; species Pseudomonas sp. JDS08PS003. The sequence continues at coordinate 5,191,877 of NZ_CP120724.1, read as the reverse complement.
AACCGCCCAGCAGGCGTGCTTCGCAGGCCTCGATCGCGGCCTGGGTGCCGGACACCAGCACCCGGTCGCCGGCTTGCAGGCGCGAGGTCTGGCCCAGGGGCAGATCGCGGCCATCGCGCTGTATCCCGCGCACATCCACGCCCAGCGCTTCCAGCCCCAGCTCTTGCAGCACCCGGTTGCAGGCGTGGGCGTCGGCGTCGAGGTTCACGGCGTGCATCTGTACTGCGGGCGGTTCGTGATTGTCCTGGGTGCTGCTTTGCGCCCCATGGTAGAAGCCGTGCAGCAGGCGATAGCGGCTGTGCCGCACCTCGTCCACGGTGCGTTGTACCCGTTGCTCTGGCAGGCCAAGCATGATCAGGGCGTGGGAGGCCAGCATCAGGCTCGACTCCAACAGCTCGGGCACCACTTCATTGGCGCCGGCGGCCTTGAGTTCCGCCAACTGGCTGTCATCCCGGGTCCGTACCAGGATCGGCACGTTGCGGTCCAGGTGCCGCGCGGCCTTGAGTACATTCAGCGCGATGTCGGTCTTATCCACCGCAATCACCAGCAGTCGTGCCCGCTCCAGGCCAACCGCCGCCAGCAGGTCACTTCGCCGGCAGTCGCCGTAATGCACGCAGCTTTCCGCCGCCGAGGCTTCCTGGACCCGCACCGGATCATCGTCCAGGGCGATGTAGCGCAGTTGCTCATGGCGCAGGAAACGTCCGATGGATTGGCCGACCCGGCCATAACCGCAGATCAGGACGTGGCCCTGCAACTGGGCGTTCTGCGCGCTGATTTCCTCCAGTTGGGCGGCCTGGTTGGGCTTGCGGTGCAGGCGGGCAGTGATTACCGGGGCGGCGCGCAGCAGCAGCGGGGTCAGCAGCATGGAGCAGAAGGTGGCAGCCAGCAGCAGGCTGCTGATCTGCGACGGGATCATCTGGCTCAGTTGCATCTGCGCCATCAGGGCGAAGCAGAACTCACCACCCTGGGCCAGGGCCAGGCCGCTGCGCCAGGCGGTCTCGCCGTCACTGCCGCGCAGCTTGAGCAGGGCGGCCACTACCGAACCCTTGATCAGCAGCAGGGCCAGGGTCAGGCCGAGGATCAACAGGCTGTGGTCGATGAACAGTTGCAGGTCGATGAGCATGCCGATACTGACGAAGAACAGCCCGAGGAGAATGTCGCGGAACGGACGGATATCGGCTTCGATCTGGTGCCGGTAGTGGCTTTCTCCCAGCAGCATGCCGGCCAGGAAGGCCCCCAGGGCCGGCGACAGACCCAGCAAGTGGGTGAGCCAGGCGGTCAGTAGCACAATCACCAGGGCCAGCAGCACGAACAGCTCGGCAGAGTGGGAGGCGGCGACTTCGTGGAACAGCCGGGGCAGCAGCCAGCGGCTGGCCAGCAGCAGGCCGAAGAACAGCACCAGGGTCTTGCCCAGGGTGGCGGGCAGGGCCCAGTACCAGGCCTGGTCACTGTGGCCGGCGAAGACCGGGACCAGGGTCAGCAACAGCACCGCCACCACGTCCTGGAACAGCAGCACACCGATGGCGTTCTGTCCGTGGCTGCTGAAGATCTCGCCAAGGCTGGTCAGCTCTTTGCTGACGATGGCGGTGGACGATAGGGCCAGGCCGGTACCCAGCATCATCGCCGAGGTCAGGGGCATGCCGAACAAGGCCAGGAGCACGCCGAGGATCAGGCCGCTGCACAGCACTTGCAGGCTGCCCAGGCCAAACACCACGCGGCGCAGGGCGAGCATTTTCGACAGGGAGAATTCCAGGCCCAGGGAAAACAGCAGGAAGACCACCCCCAGTTCCGCCAGGTCCGGCAGGTCCTCGCTGTCATTGACCCAGTCCAGGGCGGTGGGTCCGACCATCAGTCCCACCGACAGATAGCCCAGGACCGGTGGCAGGCTCAGGCGCCGGAACAGCGCAATGACCACCAGTGACGAAGCGAGAATGATCAGCAGATTGGCAAACAACGGGCATCTCCGGACAAGGGGGCGGGCAGGGCAAAGCCTAGAGGCAAAAAGGCGCGAGGATCGCCCGGCTGGCGGTAAACGATTCTGACTCACGTCATTCTTTATCGAGAATGTCTCATATTCATGAGCCTTCGCTATGCTCAAGGCCTGTTGAGAAAAGCTGCGCCCGGGCGGGTCTGCAGGTGCCTGCCAGTGAGGAGCCGGAGAGATTTATGGAGCGTCTGTATTCGCTGCAAGGGTTGCGGGGCATCGCGGTACTGGGCGTGGTGCTGTTTCACATGATGTCGGTGGAGAGCAAGTATTCCGGTGGCGACATCCTGTTGCCGGCATGGCTGGACTTCTTCCAGCTCGGGGTCGATCTGTTCTTTGTCATCAGCGGTTTCGTGATGGTCATTGTCAGCCGCGGACGCTTCCAGAAGAGCCTCGAGACCCAGCGCTTCCTGTTCAATCGCCTGTCACGGATCTACCCGACCTATTGGTTGTATTTCTTCATCACCCTGGGGGTGTACCTGTGGCAGCCGGGGCTGGTGAACAGCAGCCATGGCGGCTCGAACCTATGGATGTCGTTCCTGCTGCTGCCCAATGACAAGGTGCTGCTGGTGATGGTGGCCTGGTCGCTGCTGTTCGAATTGTGGTTCTACCTGATGTTCACGGTGTTCCTGTTCTTCAAGGAGCGGCGCCTGCCGCTGATTCTGCTGCTGTGGGCATTGGCGCTGGTGGTCTTCAACCTGTTGCAGAGCTGGCAGGACTATTCCCCGGCGCTGAAGATCATGCTGCATCCCTATGCGCTGGAATTCATTGCCGGCAGTGCCCTGGCGCTGTTTTTCTATGGGCCCTACAGCACCAGGGTGCCCACGGTGCTGGTCTGGGGCGCGCTGGCCGCGGCGTTGCTGGTGGGGGTGCCGCTGATCCATGGCTATCAGCTGTTTTTCACCGAGGGGTTGCCAAGAGTACTGGCGGTAGGGCTGACGTTTGGCACGCTGGTGCTGTCCCTGGCGCTGCTGGAGCGGCGGCAGTTGATCCGGATGCCTGGGTTTCTGACGGCTACGGGTGATATGTCCTACACCATCTATCTATCTCATCTGCTGGTGTTGGGGGTGGTGGGCAGGGCCTGGCAGGTGGTCGGCTCCTGGCCTGCCAGTTATGTGGACAACCTGGTCTTCTGTGTACTGATGATGACGGCAGTGGTCTGTTATGGCTGGGTGGGATACCAGTTCTACGAGAAGCCGATCCTCGATCGCGCCACGGCCTACTGCAAACGCCGCTTCAGCTCCGCGCCCCAGCGTAAACATTTCGATCCGGTGTAACGGCCAGGGTTGTTCCTGCTTATTCGGGTAGCCATCGATGCCGAAAGTCCTCAATGCAAATCTTGATGCCCTGAAAGTCCTGCTGGCGGTGATGGTGGTGGCGTTGCACTGCAAACTGTTGGGGGGCAACTACAACTGGGCGGGCTATGTGCTGTGCAACGGCCTGTTCCGGGTGGCGGTGCCGACCTTCTTCATCATCAACGGTTACTACCTGTACCAGACCCTTAGCGGCGGTCACTCCTTTGCTCAGTGGTTCAAGCGCGGTCTGTTGATCTACTTGTTCTGGATGCTGGTCTACAGCCCGCAATACGTCGATCCGGCGACCATCCTCAGCCTGGGCGGGATACTGGGAGTAGTGAAGAAGTTGCTGATCGGCTATTTCCACCTGTGGTACCTGCTGGGCATGCTCGGTGGCGGGGTGGTGTTGCTGTTGCTGCGTAACTGGCGTTCTGCGCCCCTGGCCGGCCTGGCGTTGCTGGCCTTCCTCAGCGGCCTGTGCCTGCAGTACGCACGGGTGTACTTCCAGTTGCCCAACGAGTTTGCCCAGCATTTCAACCAGAACGACTACACCGCGCGCAACTTCCTGTTCATGGGCTTTCCGTTCATGGCCATCGGCTTTCTCTGTGCCCGGCATCAGTTGGCGCAGCACCTCAGCCGGCGCGTCGTCTGGTGCTGGCTGATCCTGGGGCTGGGGGTGATCCTGGCCGAGGCCGGGGTGAACTTTGTCCTGCGGGCCGACGTCCAGCAGAACTTCGATTTTCTCCTGTCGTTGCTGGTGATCGCCCCGGCGCTGTTTTTGTTGCCGCTGGTGTACGTTCGGAGCAGTGAAAGCAATTTCGCCGCAAAGCTGTCTTCGGCGGTGTACTACGTGCACCCCTGGTTCATCTACGGTGCCCTGGCGCTGGGAATGGTTTACGGCAACCCGATGACGGGGCTGGTGCTGGTACTGGCTTTTGGCGTGGCGCCGCTGTTGATCCTGGCCAGCCGCCGGGTACGGTTCATTCTCTGAAGATGTCGGGTCGACGGCTTTTTCTACCGGGCCTAGAATAATGGCCTGTTCTTTTACGGTTGCACTGTCATGCCCCCTGAATGCCAATTGTTCGGCACCCTTGGTTGCCATCTGTGCGAGCTGGCCGAAGCCGAGTTGATGCCTCTGGTGGAGCACGGCCTGATGGTCGAGCTGGTGGACATTGCCGAGAGTCAGGAGCTGTTCGAAAGCTATGGCCTGCGCATCCCGGTGCTGCGCCGGGTGGACAATGGCGCCGAGCTCGGCTGGCCCTTCGACGCTGAGCAGGTGGTGGCGTTCCTGCGCTGACGCTTGGCTTGCAACATCCGGGCTTCCGCCTGTCGCCCGTGGTCGGAATTCATTGGCGAGATCCGTCGATTCGTTTACTGTATGCATATACAGCTATCGAGGAGTCTCGCCATGTCTCTCACTTTCCTGACCGGTACCGAACGCTCACAGCCGTTGCCAGCCTGTTTTCTGGAACTGGGTGACAGCGGTTGCGCTTCCCTGGCCAATGAGCCCACCGGTAGCGGGTTTTCCCTGGATCGGACCCTGGGTCTGGGGGCTCCTCAGATCCACGGCCTGCTGGTGGACGACGACAACCTGCTGGGCTTTGGCATCTACCCTGGGGACCGGCTGATTGTTGATCGCTCGGCCACCCCGGTGGTGGACCAGTACCTTGTGGTACGTCCTCAAGGCGCCCATGAATATTCGCTGCGCCTGCTGGCCCCCGATCCTCGTGGTGGTCTGTTGCTCAAGGCGGCGCGTCCTTCAATCCCTTCTCTGGTGCTGGATGACCTGGGTTCGATCGAGATCTGGGGCGTGGTGTTGTGGGTGGTCAGTTATGTGGGGCGCAAGCAGCCCTGATGGATGTGGCGGACGCTTCAAACCGTTAAAGGAATAAATGATGGTCAATGTCGAACAACTGAAAAACAGCGTGAACAGCATGTCCACCGATGTGCTCCGTGAGGCGGTGCTTGAGTTGCGCCTGGATGGGTTGGTCACCGAGGGCAAGACACCTTTCAACAAGCTGCACTTCAATACCTGTTTTGCCGAGATCGAAGCGCTGTTCCAGCGCGCGGGTTACCACCGGCAGTTGGATGTGGTGGGTTATCAGGGTTTGCTCTATGCCCTCTATGATCCGGGCCGCTGGGAGGCGGTGGATGTGCTGCGCTGGCTCAAGGAGTTCACCGAGGCAGCGGCCCAGGCCAAGCACTCCTGTGCCTGAGGTGGGCAAACTGCTTCTAGGTTCCTGAGGGTCGCTGTTGGATAATGCCGCTTCGCATTGATCCTTCGAGCTTTTGTATGTCCTCCGCGAGCTTTTCCGCTGCACAGCACCAGGCCAGCACCTTGTACCTGCCCCCCGGCTCCTGGCCGACGGTGCTGGATTGCCTGTGTGATCACTTCAAGGCCATCAGTCGTGAACAATGGCTGGATCGTATTGCCCGCGGCCGGGTGCTGGATGGGCAGGGCCAGCCCATCAGTCTGGACCTGGCCTATCGCGAAGGCTTGCGGATTCATTATTTTCGCGAGGTGCCGGATGAGAAGGTAATCCCGGTGCAGGAGACCATCCTCTATGCCGACGAGCATCTGGTGGTGGTGGATAAACCGCATTTTCTTCCGGTCACCCCTGCGGGCGAGTACGTCGAGCAGACCTTGCTGCGTCGCCTTATCCGCCACCTGGACAACCCGAGTCTGGTGCCCCTGCATCGCATTGACCGGCACACGGCGGGGCTGGTGCTTTTTTCTGCCCATCCCGGCAGTCGCTCGGCCTATCAGGCGTTGTTCCCCACCCGGCAGATCGAGAAACGCTATGAAGCCATTGCCGGTGCCTTGCCACACCTGACTTTCCCCCTGGTGCACAAAAGCCGATTGGTGGACGGGGAGCCCTTCTTCCGCATGCAGGAGGCAGAGGGGCCGAGCAATACCGAAACTGCCATCGACGTCAGGGAAAGGCAGGGCGACCTGTGGCGTTATGCCTTGTACCCGGTGACGGGCAAGAAGCACCAGTTGCGGGTACACATGAGTGCCCTTGGAGCGGCGATCTGCAATGACCCGTTCTATCCCGAGGTGCTCAAGGATGCCGAGGACGTCTATGACAATCCACTGAAGCTGCTGGCCCAGGGCTTGCGCTTCATCGATCCGTTGACCGGGCAGGAGCGCGAGTTCGAAAGCCGCATCAGCCTGCAGTGGTGAAAAACCGTCTCGCAGAAACAATAAAACCCGCCAAAGGCGGGTTTTATGGAAGCAAAACAACCACTGTCGGACTTACAGCTCCTTGACAGTGCGCACCTGATCCTTGTTGATGCGAGTCTGTTTGCCGTCCAGTTGTTCAAACTCGTAGAAGCCGGAATCCTTGTCGTATTTAGGGGTATCGACGGCCTGGATTTCGCGACCGTCATTCAAGGTGATCACTGTCGGCGAGGCGCAACCGGCGAGAGTGGCCAGGCCCAGTGCGAGCATGAGAGTGGCGAGGGTCCGTTGAGTCATTGTGTGTCTCCGAAATGAGTACTTTTGAGTGCTGGTCTTCAGACGTATACAACGCCTGCAAGTTCCTTGGCCAGGGACATTCTGTCACGTTGCCGGGCGGATCGCAGGCGTTGGCGGCTGCAGCTTAACTCACAGTGTCTGATCGTCCGAGATCTGGCTTTCTCGATGCCTGGGCTGTTTGCGCTGGAAGTCCGGGGCAAGGTGAATGCCGGCCCCGCAGCGGCGTCGGAACAAAGGGCTGTGATATAACACCGGGCTGTGTCTCCTACCTCTGGATCGAGCCTATGAAAGCCAAGGCTGATGTACCTTTTGCTGCCCTGAACATTGCGGTGTTGACCGTCAGTGACACCCGCACCCTGGAAACCGACGCCTCCGGCCAGGTCTTCGTCGAGCGCCTGGGCGCCGCGGGCCATCGTCTGGCTGCGCGGGTGTTGCTCAAGGACGATCTGTACAAGATCCGCGCCCAGGTCGCGACCTGGATCGCCGATGACGTGGTGCAGGTGGTGTTGATCACCGGCGGCACCGGTTTTACCGGTCGCGACAGCACTCCGGAAGCGGTGGCCTGCCTGCTGGACAAGCAGGTCGATGGTTTCGGCGAGCTGTTCCGGCAGATATCGGTGGCGGATATCGGCACCTCCACTGTGCAGTCCCGTGCCTTGGCCGGTCTGGCCAATGGCACCCTGGTGTGCTGCCTGCCGGGCTCCACCAATGCGGTGCGTACCGGCTGGGACGGGATACTGGCCGAGCAACTGGACTCGCGGCATCGGCCGTGCAACTTCGTCCCTCATCTGAAACAGGCGGCGCCCTGTGAATCCCGTGGGTAAGCCGGGCAAGCAGGGGGCCTTGATGCCAGTGGAGGAGGCCTTGGAGCGCCTGTTGGCCATGGCCGAGGCGGCGCCCATTGTCGAGCGTGAACGGCTGCCGTTGGCCGCCACCGAAGGCCGGGTACTGGCTGAGGCGCTGGTATCCAGTCTGGATCTGCCGCCTTGGCCCAACAGCGCCATGGATGGATACGCTTTGCGCCTTGAGGACTGGAAGGGTGAGCCCTTGCCGGTCAGCCAGCGAGTTTTCGCCGGACAGTCCCCCGAACCCTTGCAGTCTGGAACCTGTGCCCGGATCTTCACTGGCGCTCCGCTGCCGGCGGGTGCGGATTGCGTCGAGATGCAGGAAAACGCCCAGGTTCAGGACGATCAGCGAGTACGTTTTACCGAGCCACTGAAGGTCGGCCAGAACATCCGCCCCCAGGGCCAGGAAACCACCGTGGGTGAGCAGGTCCTGGCGGCCGGTACGCGCTTGGGGCCCATCGAGCAGGGCCTGGCGGCGTCCTTGGGATGTGCCGAGCTGGAGGTGCTGCGTCGAGTCCGGGTGGCGGTATTGTCCACCGGCGACGAACTGGTGGAGCCTGGCCGGCCTCTTGGTCCGGGGCAGATCTACAACAGCAATCGAGTGCTGCTGTGCAGTTGGTTGCAGCGTCTGGGTTGTGACGTGCTGGATGCGGGAATCCTCCCCGACGACCTGCCCGCGACCCGTCAGCGCCTGGCGGAGTTGGGGGATGTGGACCTGATCCTCTCCACCGGTGGGGTCTCGGTGGGGGAGGCGGACTTTCTCGGCATCGCCCTGCGGGAAGCCGGTGAGCTGGCCCTGTGGAAACTGGCAATCAAGCCCGGTAAACCCCTGACCTTCGGACACTTTCGTGGGGTGCCGGTGATTGGCCTGCCGGGCAATCCGGCATCGACCCTGGTGACTTTCGCCCTGTTGGCGCGGCCTTATCTGTTGCGGCGCCAGGGCGTGCAGCAGGTGCAACCATTGAGCTTCCAGGTGCCGGCAGGTTTTGTCTGGCCCCAGCCTGGCAATCGTCGCGAATACTTGCGCGGACGCCTGGAGAATGGGCGGGCGATCATCTATCGCAACCAGAGTTCGGGCGTACTGCGTAGTGCGGCCTGGGCCGAAGGTTTGGTAGAGGTGCTGGAGGGGCGGACCCTGGAGGAAGGCGATTGGGTCAGCTTCATTCCCTTGAGTGAAGTGCTGGATTGAGCGGACCCGGGCCCGGTTCAGCACCGGGCCCGCACTCCGCGGTTCAGCGCAGTAGCAGTAACAGCAGCAGGCCGAAACGGCTGTGCAAACCCCAGGTCACCAGGCCGGCCAGTATCGAGGCCGTGAGCGTCAGCCAGGCCAGGCGCTTGAGTATCGATAACAGCCTGGAGTGAGTCGGGCAGGCCTCGGACGAGTGCGGCAAGTCGAAGTCCCGAGCCGGTGGGTCCGCCAGCCAGGAACTGCCCTTGATGCGATTGAGCGGTGATTGCCCTCGTGGATAAAACCCCTTGTCGTTCATGACCGTGCACTTCCCTGTGTAAGGCGTCAGCGCCTGGCATCCACAGTCACTGATTGGCTCTGCAGGGTCAATTCAGGCAATTCTCATTCTTCGGTCAGGAAATTCGCTTTAAAACTCGGACCTGCAGTTCAGGCGTAGGGGCTGTCCCAGTAGCGCTTGTACATGCCGAGTCTTTTCTTCAGGCCCAGGGGCAGATAGCGTTCCTGCTGGCTGAGTTTGTAGGCGATCAGTTTCACCCCGTTGCGCAGCAGCGACCCCGGCCATTGCAGCAGGCGCCGCGGACCGAGGAACTGCAGCTCGGACTTGACGTAGCGCAGGCCCTCGCCGCCGGCACCGCCGAATGCCTGGCGAATCCAGGGCTCCCGGGCGTGGAACACGCCGATGTCGAAGTAGCGGCGAAACTCTTCCTTGAGGCTGTAGTTATGGGAGTGGCGGCAACAGGCTCGACCTTCGTAGGCAACCTTCCAGCCCGCCAGGAGCATCCTGGCGCCCACGTACATGTCCTCGGACAGGATCACATGCTTGGGAAAGCCGCCGACCTGCATCAGGGCCTCGCGCCGGTAGGCGGAGAAAGAGTTGGACATGAAGGCGGTCTTGATTCCCAGCGTCGGCACGTCAGCCAGGCTTTTCACCTGGGAGGTCGGCGGGTAGTTGAACAGCCGCGCGTGGGTGGCCAGGGGACTGGCATTCAAGTGTGGCAGCTGGCGACCGCACACCGCCCCCACTTGCGGGTCGGCGAAGGGCGCGACGATGCGGGCGATGCCCTCGGCATCCTCCAGGTAGGCGTCCTGGGTCATGAACACGTACACGTCGTAGTCGGCGTTGCGCTCTACCATCAGTTGCCGGGTGCCGCCATGGTTGAAGTCGCGGCTGTCGATGCGTAGCACGCTGGGGCCGCGTGCCAGCGCCAGCTCGTAGCTGCCGTCGCTGGAGCTGGAGTCGACGATCAGGGTATCGAACGCCGCGCTCTGGATGTCCAGGGAGTCCAGCAGCCGGGACAGGTCCTGACGGCCGTTGTAGGTCGGGATCACACAGGCCACGCGCAGTGTCGACATTGTCCATCCCTCCGGTTCAGATCAGGTTCGGGCGCCAGGGCCGCAGCCAGGCCGCGAGGGTCAGCAACAGCAGCAGGCCACAGGCGCTGCTCAATCCCAGTTGCCACCAGGTCGAGGTCAGCGGATGGAGGAACAGCGCGGCCAGTGCCATACCGCCGATACCGATCAGCCAATGGCTGCGCCAAGGCACCAGTCCCAGCAGTTGCTGGCGTCGCATCAGCAGCAACCCGGTGAGGATCACGCCGCAGATGGCCGCCAGGGCGATGCCGATCAAGCCGAAGAAGTACGGCAGCAAGGCCAGCAGCAAGGCGTTGAGCAGGCTGCCGGCGAGCTCGCAAGCCAGTGGCATGCGTGTATCCCCCGCTGCGTAGGCGTAGCGGGCCAGCAGCGCGTTCCAGGCGCCGAACATCAGCGGCACCGAAAACCATGCCAGCAGTTCCGGCAGGGGACTGCCGGCGGCCTGGCTGGGCAGCAGCAGATGAACCAGTGCCGCCGCTGCGCCGATCAACCCTACCACCGCCGGAATCGTCAACAGGGTGGCGCTGCTCAGGCCCTTGCGCAGCAGGCCCAGGCGCTGTTCGCCGGCGCTGCCGCTCATCAGTCCGAGCAGCACCTGGTTGAGGCTCATCAGGGCAATCAGCGGCAGGTTGATCAACTTGCGCGCCAGGTTGATCCAGGTGACCGCCCCTTCCCCCAGCAGCGATGCGGCCATGCGCTCCAGCAGGGCCAGGCCCTGGCTGGCCAGGTTGCTGCTCAGCAGTGGGCCGATCCGTTGCAGCAGTTCGCGACCGGCGCCGGGAGCGCCCTGAATCCGCCAGGGGCGCCAGCCATCCCGCAGCAGGCTCGGCAGCAGCACCGTGGGCATCAGCACGCTGCCCAGCACGCAGGCGCCCGCCAGCCCGACGGGGGTCGAGTCATGATGAAAGCTGGCCAGGTAGATCACCGGCGGCACGTTGAAAAGCAGCGAGCCCAGGCCGGCCAGGACGAAGCGCGATCGGGCTTGCAGCGGCACACAGAACAGGCTGTGCAGGACAAACCCCGGAGCGCACCAGGCCAGCCAGCGCAAGCCACCGCTGGCCAGGGCGTAGCCGTCGCTGCCCAGTCCGGGGCCGATCAGGCGGACCCACAACGGCGCGCCGAGGCTCAGGAGCGCAGCCAGTGACAGCCCGCACAGCAGCAGGCGCGGGGTCAGGGCACTGAGCCAGGCCTGCTGTTCCGGGGCCGAGCGTTGCTGATACAGGGGTAATGCGGCGGCGCTGAGCAGGCCTGCGGCCAGGGCCATGCGCAAGGCTTCGGGCAGGAACATCGCCACCAGGAATCCGTCGCTCTGCCCCCCGGCGCCCCAGGCCGCCACCAGCAGCCATTCCCGGGCAAAGCCGGCGGCCAGTCCGGTCAGCGTTGCCAGAGTCAGCCACAGCGTCGCGCCGAACATGGGCGTGGCCTAGTGGAACAAAGTGAACAGGCCTTTGCCGCCCACTTTGTAGTTGAGGTTGCGGCAGCGCTCGCCTTTGATGACCGCGTCCGGGCCACTGACGATGGCATAGGGCGGCACTGGCTTGGACACCACCGACTGCCCGCCGACCACCGCGCCCTCACCGATCTCGGCACCGAAGGACAGCAGGGCCCGGCTGGCGATCCAGGCGTAGTCATGGATATAGATCGGCCCGCCCACGGCCCAGAATTCCGGCTCCTTGAGGTCATGGCCGCCGGCGATGATCAGTACATGGGAGGCGATGGTCACATGGTCGCCGATGATCAGCCCGCCTCGGGCATCCAGCTGGCAGTGCCAGGCCACGGTGCTGTCCTGGCCGATGCGCAGGCTGTCGACCCCAAGCACCTCGGTGTTGCGCCAGACGGTGGAGCCCTTGCCGATCTTCGCGCCGCCCATGCGCAGCCAGAACAGACGCAGGGTGTGGCTGGGGATCTTGCAGATGAGGATGTTGTAGACCTGCTCCCAGACTCGCAGCATGCGGTCGCGCAGGGTCGGCCAGTTGATGCCATACATGGGGATCAATGCGCCTTTGAGCTCGCGGCCCAGCAAGGCATAGAAGCGCCGGGGCAAGGGCGGCTCGATCTTCGACTCGATGTTCAGGTAGCTGATGTAGGTCAGCACGTTGCCCTTGAGCGGTTGTTCGAACACCACGTCGTTTTCCAGCATCCACTGATAGGCCGCCTCCAGTTCCTCAAGGCTCACGCCCATCTTGTGCGCATATTCAGGCAGTGCCTGCTTCAGGTTCTGCGAGTGGAAAAGGCGATGTTTCATGGGCGGATTCCTGAGGGAAGGGAGTCTGAAGTAACCCGTGGCATGGGTACCCCGGCCTTGAGCCGCAAACGCCTGGCTTCATGCAGATTGAGGCCCAGCAGCAGCCAGAACAGAGCGATCAGCACCTGGGTAAAGCTGAAATAGTGGTCGAACAGGCCGCTGATCAGGGCGGCGCTGAGACCGGCGCCGCTGCCGAGCCAGAGAGCGTTGTCGCGGTTCAAGCGGACCTGCAGCCCGGTGCCGCGGGTTTCCCGCCACCAGCTCCAGATCACCGCGACGAATAGCAGCATGCCGGGTACGCCGATCTTGTAGATGAAGTTCAGCCACAGGTTGGAGATGCCCCACAGGCCAGTGCCCGGCACGGGAGGGTCGACCTTGAAGCCGATGCCGAAGGGGAACATCGCCATGGCCGCGGGGAAGTGCGAGTACTCGTCGACCCGCACGCTGGTACTGGCATCGTTGGAGGAGAACAGGGTCAGCAAGCGATCCTGCAGCGGTGGGTAGGACATCAGCAGCAAGGCGCCGAGAACCAAGCCGCCCATCAGCATGCGCCCGGTATAGGGCACGCGCTGACGGGCCATCCAGATCAGTACGATCAACAGACTCAGCAAGGCGCCCCGGGAGCCGGAAAGCAAGAGCCCGGCCGCTCCAAGCAGGGCCACGGCCAGCCCCAGGTTGCGCTGCCAGCCGCTGCGGGTCAGGCCGAAGCAGAAGGCCAGGGGCAGAAGCAGCGCCATGGCGCCGCCGGTGACGTTGGGGTGCATCCAGGGCGAGCCCATGCGATTGGCCAGGGCGCTGAGGCTGTCCCCCAGCACCTCGATACCGCCGTAGCCGAGCTTTTCCAGGATCGGGGTCATGGCGGTGGCGCTGCCGTTTTTCAGAAACATCGGAATCGACAGCAGCAGAAGCAACAGAGTGCCTAGCAGCAAGCCGCCGACCAACTGCTCCCGAGCCTTGGGTTCCTGCAGCAGGCGCCGTACCAGGAACAGCGCCGACAGGTTGAGCAGCCAGCGCACCCAGTTCACCGGCCCGTTGCCGTCGGCATGCACCGTCAGTTGACCGATGACAAACGGCAAGGCGCTGAAGGCCATCAGCGCCAGCAGCAGCTTTTCGGTGCGCAGCAGCCTGGGGGCAGGCGGCAGATTGGAGAGCAGGCTATGCAGCAGAATACTGGCCCAGACCAATAGCAGCAGGGCTTCGGAGATCGTTGTGCGCAGGCCGATCTGCACCGTCGAGTAAGGCAGGAAAGTCGCCAGCACGGCGAACAGCAGCAGCCCGCGCATGGGCTGGCGGAGCACCGTCACCGCTGCCGCGATGCCGACCATCAGCACCAGTACCTTCAACGGTGGCAGCAGCCAGATCAGCACGCCGAAGACCAGGCTGAAGGTCAGCGCCACTGGCAGAGCGATGGGCATTACTTGAGTTCCTCGAGCAGTTCATCGAAGCGCTGGCGATAGGCGCTCTCGGCGTAACCGTCGGCCCAGGCCTTGAGTGTCTCGGGATCTTCCGTTGAGGCGCTGGCCAGTTGCACCATCAGCTGGCTCAAGGCGTTGCTGTCGGTGGGGGAGAAGCGCGGGCTGGTGGCCGGGGTGATTTCGTCCAGGGCCGAGCCGCTGGCCACCGCCACCGGGGTGCCGACGCTCAGGGCCTCGATCACCGGCAGCCCGAAGCCCTCGGCGTAGGAGGGCTGCCACAGTCGCAGAGCCTTGAGGTAGACGGCATGTAGCTGGCGGTCGCTGATATCGCTGAGAAAGTGCAGGCCATGCAGCGTTCGCAGCTCGCCGGGCAGGTGCTCCGGAGCGCCGATCAGCACCAGTTCGGGCACTTCGGGGGACTGCTGGCGGGCGGCCTGCCAGGCACCGACGAACCAGGGAATGTTCTTGCGCGGTTCGCGGGTGCCGACTGCCAGCCAGTAGCGCTCGGGAAGCTGCAGGTCGCTGATGTCAGCGGCTTCACCGTGAAAGCCGGTGACCAGATTGGGCAATACCCGGACCTTGTCCCGGGCTCCCGGGAAGCGTTTCACCAATGCGTCGGCGGTGTACTGCGAAGGCGTCCAGATCCGATCCGCCTGCTTCACCGAATGAGCGATGGACAGCGCGTCGCTGAGCCCGTAGATCCGCTCCTTGAGCCGGGAACCGTGGCTGTTGCTCAGGGTCAGCTGGAACAGGTCATGCAGCTGCAGCACATAGCGCAGTTCCTGGGGTTTCTTGCCCAGGGGCAGGCCCATGTTGAAGTTGCAGATGTACAGCTCGATGCCAGCCTCCCGCAGCGCGCCGGGGAGAAAGCCGCCCTCGAAGCGCAGTCGCCCCGGCAGCCGATGGATCCCCTGCAAAGGCGCGCCCCAGCGGGGGCAGTGCACGCGACGGCGCAGGGGATGCTCCTCGGGGGCCACGCCGAACAATTGCAGGCTGACCTCGGGGTTGGCTCGCAGGGCCTCTTCCAGTGCCAGGTTCTGCCGGCCGATTCCAGTGTTGCTGTAGCCCGCGGCGGGGCGGTAATCCAGACCTATGCGCATACGGACACTTCTTCCTTGGCTGAGGGGAGTTGCTGGTAGACCGCTTCCAGTTGGGCGGCGGCAACGGTCCAGTCGTGTTCGGCCAACACGTAGCCGCGTCCGGCGTCGCCTATGCGTTGCAGGCGCTCGGGGTCGGCGAGGGCTTCGGCGAGGATCTGCGCCAGGGCGCCGGGGTCTTCGCTGCCCAGGTAGTGCCGGCCGTTTTCCACCTGCAACCCCGAGCTGCCCTGGGCTGTGGTGACCACCGGCAAGCCGGCGGCCATGGCTTCCAGCACCTTGAGCTTGGAGCCGCCGCCCTGGCGCAGGGGCGCGAAGAACAGCGTCGAGCGTCGTTGCAGGTCCCGCAGGTCGGGGACGAAGCCTTGCCACTCGATGCGCGGGTCTGGCCAACGCTGGCGAAAACTGTCCGGCAGGGCGTAGCCACAGATGGCGAAGCGTACGTCCGGGTTGAGCGCCCAGAGGCGCGGCAGGATCTCCTCCAGGGCCCATTCCACGGCATCCAGGTTGGGGCTGTATTCGTAGTTGCCGATAAACAGCAGGCGCTGGCTGGTCAGGTCCGGCTGGACTGAGGCGTAGTGTTCGCAGTCGACGCCATTGACCACCACTGCGGCAGGCTTGCCGCTGAGTCGGGCCAGGGTCAGGGCATCCTGTTCGGTGACCGCGATGACCTGGGTCGCCTGTTGGAACACCCGACGCTCCCAGCGTCGGTAGCGCCACTGGTCATACAGGGTGAAGGGTTTCGACCAGGCCGGCAGGCGGTCATAGCTGGCGGCGCCCAGGGCCGATTCGACATTGTGCTCGGTGAGGACGAAGTCCCGCTGCAGTTGCTGCAGCGGTTGTTCAAAGGGCTGGAAACTGTAGCTGTGCTCGATCTGGATCACGTCCCAGTGCTCGTCCAGCAGTTGGCGAAAGCGCTGTTGCAGCGGCCCCGCCAGGCCATTGATATCGGCCAGCATCGGATAGGGCGCGAACAGTACCGAGAACAGGGTCTTGAGGCTGCGCAAGGGGCGCCGGGGCAGCACGATCAGGCGTTCCAGCCAGGGCTCCAGGGCGGCGCGGGTGGCCTCGTCCAGCGGGGTTTTCGACTGCACCAGCAAAGTAATGCGATGACCTCGGGCCGCGAGGGCTCGCAGCAGGTGGTATTGCCGGGTCTTGCCGCCGCTGGTGGCGGGCCAGGGCAGGTAGGGCAGGGTCCAGAGGATCTTCATGTTCACCACACCAGGAGTTGCAGGCTGGTTTTCAACGGCACACTGACGCCTTGCTGCCCGCTCAAGTCGGTGCGGGTTGCGGCCAGCGGGTCGTACAGGGCAGCAGCATTGAGCCCGGGGATCTGCAGGCTGGCGCCGCTGGCACTCCAGAACATCCAGACATGGGAGCCGTCGGGCCGGGTCCAGGCGATGCTGTACAGATCGCTCGGGGCATTGTTCAACTGCGGAGGGTCGGCCGGGGCCAGGCTGGGTCCGGTGACGTCGAAAAAGTGCTTGAGGGCGGCATACACCGGCTTGGGATCGCTCGCCAGGTCCACCAGGCCGTAGGACTGGTCACGGTTGCTGGCGCGGGCATCGAGGTCACTGAGGTTGAACAGGAAGATTCGCTGATAGTCCATGGTCGCCATCAGCGCCAGGCGTCGTAGTGTGTAGTCGGCCTGGCCATTGACGCCGATCATCGCCTGCATCTCGCGCTCGCCGCTGGTGTAGCTCGACCAGCCCCATTCGGTGGCCCAGACCTGTTGCACGCCCTGGCTGTGCAGGCCGCTATTGAGGAAGTTGCCGCGCACCAGGAAGTCCTTGGCCGTGGCGTCATCGCCTTCCGGATACTCGGAATAGGGGTGGTAGGCGGCGATCAGGTTTTCGTTACCCAGGCCCTGCTCCAGCAGGTCCTCGAGCATCAGTCCCGGGGTGTTGCGCATCTGGCTGTAATAGGCCATGCCGGCGGTGGCCACGGGCTTGCCGGGAATGGCTGAGCGGATTGCGCTGGTGGTGGTTTCGAGCAGGCGGTCGTAGGCAGCCGGGTCTTCCTTGGGCAGCCAGACGATGTTGGGCTCGTTCCACACTTGCCAGGTGTTCACCTGGGGATAGCGCTGGGCGAGCATGCGCATGCGCTGGGCGAAGACATTGAAGTCCTTGGGCGGGTACTGGTCGGAAGGGGCGGCGCCAGGGGGAATGTTGGCGGCGAAGGGGGCCGAGCCCACCATGTAGGCCAGGATGTTGTAGTGGCGGCTCTGCATGGCCGTCATCGCGCCATCCAGGGCGTTGAGTTGCAGGTCGTTCTCGCTGGGCTCGATCATTGCCCAGTGAATCGACAGGCGGACCCAGTTCAGGCCGAGGGCATCGAGACGGTCCATCTGTTTCTGATAGACGCTGGGAGAGAAGTACTGGAACTGGGCGTTGACCCCGAGAAAGTCCTTCCACACCACCGGCCGCGGTGCTCGCAGGTTATTGTCCGCCAGGGCTGGCCAGGCCAGGCAGGCCAGTACCAGCAGCAAGCTGCGCGATCTACGTAGCGTATACATGTGCAGCGCCTCCACAGGCATCCGTGAACACTCGGGCAAAGCGTTCGGCGGTATGGCTCCAGACCCGTCGGGCACCGATCACCCCGGCGTGTTCGGCCCAGCGCTCCACCCGCTCGGGGCTGGTGCACAAATGGCTGAGCTCGGCGGCCAGGGCCGCGACGTTGCCCTGGGGAAAGATCACACCGTTGTCCTGGGCCACTTCTTCGGCGAAGGAGCGGGCGTCGGAGGTGATGGCCCCGCGTCCGCATGCCACCGCCCAGGACAAGGCGCCGCTGGTGCCGCGCAACTTGCCCAGGACCTTCAGCTTGCTCGACTCCCGATAGGGCAGGACCATCACATGGTGGGCCTGGATCACCTTGGGGATATCCGTGGCCGGCAGGTCCAGCTGCCAATCGATGTTGTCCTGCAGGTTCAGGCGCTGGATGTGCTGGCGCAGTTGTTCGAGGTAGCTGCCGGCACTGCCGAAGGCCATTTCCGGCTCACTGCCGCCGGCCAGGGTCAGGCGCAGGCGCTGGCGCATCCCGGGTTGCTGGGCGAAGGCCATGGCCAGTGCGTCCAGCAGGTCCTCGATGCCCTTGCCGCGATAGATGAAACCGAAATACAGCAGCTTCAAGGGCGACAGCGGTGGCAGCGGCTGGGCGGGGATCGCCAGGTTGCCGTGGGGGATGACCACCATCTGCTCCG
Organism: Pseudomonas sp. JDS08PS003; assembly: GCF_045013505.1. Taxonomy (NCBI): domain Bacteria; kingdom Pseudomonadati; phylum Pseudomonadota; class Gammaproteobacteria; order Pseudomonadales; family Pseudomonadaceae; genus Pseudomonas; species Pseudomonas sp. JDS08PS003. The sequence goes on along the minus strand of NZ_CP120724.1, from coordinate 5,173,759 downwards.
CTCGCAGCCCCATGCGCTGGCGCAGGCACTCGCCACCGGCGTGGGTCAGGGTAATGAGCCGGTTGAGGCTGCGGGCCAGTTGCTGTTCCTCGTACAGGCAGATCGGATCGGTCAGTACCGTGGCAATCTGCGGCAGGGGCGAGGGCAGCCGTGTCGCCAGTGACAGTGGCCAGGGCAGGCGGGCCCGACGCCAGACCAGGCGCTCGGGGTCGTGCACCGTGGCGCTCAACGGCAGGCTGGGAAAGCGCTGGCGCAAGGCCTTGAGGGCGTGAAACTCCGCCAGCCGGCCACCCCCCAGTTCGGCGTGGACCAGATCAATGCCCTGCCAGTCCGTTTGCGCCACACGTTCCACCGCCCGATCCGGGTCGTTGCCCACTCCCGCCAGGGGCGTGCTGACCCGCAGTCCCAGGCCCTCCAAGGCGGCGCGCAGGTGTGCGGCGTAGTCGGCGATGCCGTTCTGTTCGGGAGGCATGGGAGCCAGCAGGGCGATATGCATCAGCTTGGACTCCTGATCCGCGCCATGAAATTCAGCACGTTCTCCGGGATGCCGAAGCGTCGACGGTTGATGATGATGCCGTCGACCCGCTTGAACGCGGTATTGAGGATCGACAGGGCGTTCTGCAGCACCGGCACTGTGGTGGTTTCGGCTTCGACGATCAGAGCGATCAGGTTGGCCTCCCGCAGGCTGACAAAGGCCTCCTGGTTGGAAAAGAAGCCGGAGGCTTCCAGCAGCACGATTTCCCCGGGAGCGGCCTTGGCCGGGCCGTTGACCCGGACCTGATGGCCGCGCTCCTGCAGCAGGTCCCGCAGGTGGCCGGTGACGAAACTCACCCCTTCGCCGTGGCGTGCCGAGGTCAGGCCGATCACCAGCCCCTGTTCCGCGACCCGCTCCAGGGGCAGTACGCCGTACAGCCGATAGAGGCTCGCGGTAAAGGCGCTGTTGCGTTGCGGCAGGTGGCTGTCCAGGTCCTGCAGGCTGCTCCAGACCTTGACCCCGAAGCGCTCTTCGATCTGGTCGCCGTCATGGATGCGCTGATCCAGCAGATAGAAGAAGTACAGCGCCAGCAGGCCCACGGCCAGACTCAGGGGAATGGCCGCCAGCAGCATGCTCAGGCTCTTGGGAAAGACCCGGCTGGGCTTGAAAGTGGCTTCTTCGATCACCGCGATATTGCTGATCTGGCTCTGGTCCAGTTCGCGGTCGATCCGCGCTTTCTCGGTGCTGTCGCTGTACAGCGCAAAGCTCTTTTCCGCCGCGCTGAGTTCGCGTTGCAGGCGTGCCAGTTCCGGCTCCAGGGCCAGGGCCTGGCGCCGGTCCTGTTCCAGCTTGAGCAACTGGGTCTGTTGCTGGGCGGCCTGGGTCTGCAGGCGGCTGAGGCTCGCCTGTTGATCAGCGAAGCTGTTCTGCAGGCGGGTATAGACCGGATTTGGCGCCAGGTTCTCGCTGCGCTGCACTGTGCTGTTTTCCGATTTCAGCAAGGCTTGCAGGTTGGCAATGGCGGTATCCATGGCCCGCACCGGCGGCGCACCTTCCTTGAAGGTGCGGAGCATTTCCTGGCGTTCGATCTGTTTGGCGTTGATCCGCTGCTGCAGATCCTGGCGATCGGGGTTGAGACTCATCTGGCGGCCGATGCTGATCTCTTTCTTCATGCTGTTGAGCTGTTTCTGGATGGTGTCCAGGCCGCTCTTGGTGGACGCCACCGCCCGGGTGGTATTGAGGTGCTCGCCCTTGAGGTTATTGAGGTTGCGCGAGATGTCGTTGAGGCGCTCGTCGATGCTCACCGCCCCCAGTTGGTTCAAGTAGTCGGCGATCTGCGTCTTGTAGCCGAGGATGCGCTGGTTGGTGCTGGCGCTTTCGGTTTCATAGAAGGCGTACAGGCTTTTGCGGCCGAGGGTTTGCGCACGCTCCTGCTGGTAATGCTCGATCCAGCTCTTGACCACCGTCTGGGCCACTTGCGGATCGTTCCAGGTGAAGCTCACTTCCATCACCGAAGAGCCTGTGGCGTGGGTCACGCTGAAGTTTTTCAGCATGCGTTCGGTCAAGCGTTCGACCGGAGTCTGCTTTTCCACAAGACCGACCAACTGCAGGGTGCCTCGCAGCAGATCAACCAGGCCTTCCAGCGCGCCTTTCACGGCATTCTTCACACTGCCCAGGAACCCGCCGGGCTGGGGCTGGCGGGACAGGTCGTCGAGGTACTGCTGCGCCACTTTGCGGGCAATGGGCTCGCCGGCGAGGATGCGCTCTTCATCGATGATCGGGTCGCGCTGGGCGCTGGGAACCACTACTGCCTGGCGGTCGGCAATCTCGATCGGCAGGGTGCTGGTGTCGCGTCCGGGCTTGACCAGCAGCAGGGCGGTGGATTCGAAGCGGTTGGGCAGCAAGAAAGCCCCCAGCACGATGATGATGAAGGTCACCAGAACGGTGATCTTGACCTCGCGCTTGAAGATGAAGAACAACCGCAGCAGATCGCGAAAGGAACGGATATTGATCATGAGTGCTGTCCTTGGCGATCAGTTGGCCGACTGGCGATTGATTTCGTAACTCGCCCCGATACCAATCGACTTGGTGAACGGAATCAACTGGTTGAGGTACACATCCACCCATTCAATGCCGTTGCCTACGCTGGACTTGGGCACGAAGACCACGTCGCCGCGTTGCAGCAGTACCGGCGCGGCTCCGGCGTTGCCGGCGATCATGAATTTTCGGTAGTCGAAAAAGTAGGTCTTGTAGCGGCCGTCCTCGCCCTCGCGCAGCAGCGCGATGTTGCGGCTGTCGCCCACCGACAGCAGGCCGCCAGCGCCCACAATCGCCTGTTCCAGGGTGGTGGTCACGGTCACCGGCAGGGACGCCGGATTGCGCACCGAGCCGCCGACGAACACCGTGTTGCCCGGCGCCTGGTTGATGTTCACCGTCAGGGCCGAGTCCTGGTAGATGTTCTTCAGCTTGTTTTCCAGAACCTGGGTCAGCTGTTGCGGGGTCAGCCCCGCAGCTTTTATCTGCCCGGCGTAGGGATAGGCAAAGGTGCCGTCGTTGAGCACGGTGAACAGGGTCAGTTCGTAGATCGAGTTGGCGGTGAAGGCCGAGATCGACGGCGCCTCGCCGGTGTTGCGGACGATGCGCAGGGTGTCTCCCGGGCGAATCCGCTGGGGCGGCAGCGGCTGGCCGGCCAGGGCATCGCCGGCACGGTGTGCAGCCTGCAGATCCTGACTGGGAGGCAATTCCACCTTCGCGGGTATGGAGCAGGCACAGAGCATGAAAATACTGGAAATCAGCAGCAGTCTCTTCATTGAGCGATCTTCCTGGCGTGCATAGTCACAACTCCCTGTCGGGCCAGATTCACGGGTCAAGCGCTGTTTCAGGTTTTGCCGGGTTCGGCGGGGGCGCGTCCATAAATGTCGTTGAAGCGCACGATGTCGTCTTCACCGAGGTACTCCCCGCTCTGCACTTCGATCATCACCAGATCAATCACTCCGGGATTGACCAGCCGATGGGTGCGACCGGGCTTGATGAAGGTCGACTCGTTGGTGTTGAGCAGGAACTCATCCTCGCCATTGGTCACCCGGGCCATGCCGCTGACCACTATCCAGTGCTCGCTGCGATGGTGGTGCATCTGCAGGGACAGGGAGGCTTCGGGCTTGACCATGATGCGTTTGATCTTGAAGCGTGGTCCCTCCTCGAGCACGGTGTAGGTGCCCCAGGGCCGGGTCACGGTGCGGTGCAGTTTGTAGGCGTCATGGCCCAGGCGCTTGAGTTCCTGGGCGATCAGCTTGACGTCCTGGCTGCGGTTGCCATCGGCCACCAGCAGTGCATCCGGGGTGTCGATGATGATCAGGTTGTTCAGGCCGACCCCGCCCACCAGACGCTTGCGCGAGTCGATGTAGCAGTTGCTGACATCGTGCAGCACGGTCTCGCCGTTGCACTGATTGCCGTGTTCGTCCGCCGGGGTCAGTTCTCGCACCGCCTGCCATGAGCCGATGTCGCTCCAGCCCAGTTGGCAAGGCACCACCGCCACTTTCTTCGAGCGCTCCATCACCGCGTAGTCGATGGAGATGTCGGGGGCCAGGGCGAAGCTTTCGCCGTCCAGTTCCACTTGCAGTTCGTGCTTGCCTTCCTTGCGATGGCTCAGCTCCAGGCAGTGCTCGACGGCGCTGACCACCTCCGGGACAAATTCCCGCAGCTCCTGGAGGATCACGTCGGTGCGCATGCAGAACATCCCGCCGTTCCACAGGTGCAGGCCGCCATCGACGTAACGCTGGGCCGTCGCGGCATCGGGCTTTTCGACGAAGCGACTGACCTGGAAGCTCTCGCTGTTCAGGCCCTGGCCTTTCTCGATGTAGCCGAAGCCGGTTTCAGCATGGGTCGGCACTATGCCGAAGGTCACCAGCCAACCTTGTTCGGCCAGTTGTCGGGCGCTGTCCACCGCCGCGGCAAAGGCCTGGACGTCCTTGATCAGGTGGTCGGCGGGCAGCACCAGCAGCTGCGCATCATCGCCGTACAGGCGACTGACATGCAGGGCCGCTGCGGCAATGGCCGGCGCAGTGTTGCGCCCGAAGGGTTCGAGGATGAAATCCAGATCGACTCGGGTTTTGTTCAGCAGGCGGTAATCATCCAGGGTGCGAAAGAACACTTCGCGGTTGGTTACCGTCAGCAGGCGGCCGACGTCCTTGAGCGCCGTGGCGCGCACGAAGGTCTTCTGCAGCAGGCTCTCGCCGTCCGGTAGGCGCATGAAGGGTTTGGGCATCGCCTCGCGGGATACCGGCCACAGGCGTGTGCCGGCGCCGCCAGCAATGATGCAGGGAATGAGTGTGCTCATTCAGAAGGCCTCGCGGGTCATGATGACGGACGGAATAGTGCGGAACAGGATGTACAGGTCAAACCAGACTGACCAGTTTTCGATGTATTCCAGGTCGAATTCGACACGTTTTTCGATCTTTTCCAGGGTGTCGGTTTCGCCGCGGTAACCATTGATCTGCGCCAGCCCGGTGATGCCCGGCTTCACCCTGTGGCGGGAGGTGTATTCCTTGACCGCCTCTTCGAAGAGGATGCCGGCAGCCTTGGTTGCCGTAGCGTGGGGCCGCGGGCCAACCATGGACATGCTGCCGGCGAACACATTGAACAGTTGGGGCAGCTCGTCGAGGCTGGTCTTGCGGATGACTCGTCCGACCCGGGTGATGCGCGGGTCGCCACGGGTGGTCTGTTTCTCGGCGTTGGCGTCGCTCAAATGCTGGTGCATCGAGCGGAACTTGTAGACCTCGATCAGCCGGTTGTTGTAGCCGTAGCGCTTCTGCTTGAACAGCACCGGGCCCTTGGAGTCCAGCTTGATCGCCAGGGCCACCAGCAACATCACAGGAGACAGCAGCACCAGGGCCAGAGTGGACAGCAGCATGTCTTCCAGGCGCTTGAAGACGGGTGACCAGCCTCGCAGAGGTACTTCGGAAGCGTTGAACATCGGCAGGTTGGCGACTTCAGTGATGCGGTTGTGGGCATGTCGGAAGGCCACCATGTCGGGCACCAGCAGCACGTTCACCGGCAGTCGGCGCAGCTCGCGGATGACATAGGCCATGCGGTTTTCCGCCGACCAGGGCAGGGCCACCAGGACCTGGGTGACCTTTTCCTCGCGGATCAAGCGCTCCAGGTCGCTGGAGTTGCCCAGCAGCGGCAGATTGCACAGGGTCTTGGGCAGACGGCCGATGCGGTCATCGATGAAGCCGATGACGCCCGAGCGGATGTCCTGGTGCTGGGCCAGGTATTCCGCCAGGCGCTGGCCGTTTTCCGTGGCGCCGAGAATCACCGCGTTCTGCAGGAATACCCCCCGTAGCATCAGTTGCTGGAACAGGGTCAGGAGAACCAGGCGCTCGATTCCGAACAACACAAAGCTGCCGATGAACCAGGCGAGCAATTGGGGGCTATTGATGGCCTTGAACATCTGCATCGAGTGATGCATGAACAGCAGCACACAAAACGAAGAGGCCCAGGCAAACAGGGTGAGTTGGAAGCGCAGTCGGTTGCTGAAAATCGACTCGGCGTAGACTCCCAGGGCCTGGAAGATCAGGACACTGATGACGCCGAAGAACAGCAGGATGGTCAGGTCGCTTTTCAGTACGGTGAGGTCCGTGTTCGACAGCAGGAGCAGCAACAGTCCCGGAATGATCGCGGTTGCGCCATGGACCACGCGTATGCCGAACAGGAAGTACTCGACCATGCTGGGACGAGTCAATAACAGGCTGTCTACAGGTTGCAACCGCATAAGATCAATTCCCTCGATCCAAGGCAAACCGGTTGACTGGAAGGACCGTCAGGAAGTTCGAAACTATTTCTTGCTTCCCGTTGTGCTTCCCGACACCGAAAAAACCACACCGACTCATCCATGGTCGTGGCAGGTGTTCATTGGCGCAGGCAGGGTTTTCGGCGTACTCGGGTGGGCCTCTGGGCACCGGTAAGCGCGATGGCCTGCACTTCATCATCTAAACGACCTGGCTGAGTAAAGCTCATGAAACAGCGGCTGGCTAATCGAAAGCAGGCTAGCGATGGAAGATTTCCCTCGTTGTCAGGCTAACCTCGGTCATGAGCGGGAGGCACGAACCAGACTGGCTTAGGCAAAAAAATAATCAATGGAACAGACTTTTTTCGCTGTGCCCAAGGTCAACATCCTTCAAGGAACCCATAACCGGAGTCATGGCTGATGAGTGAGCGCAAGGCACTGTTGATACTGCACGGCAAACAAGCTCTCAACGATGAGGTGCGCGCTGCGGTCGAGGCCAAGCGCGCTGCCGGTTGGGAGGTTGCGGTGCGCCTGACCTGGGAGGCGGGAGATGCCCAGCGGCTGGTGAACGAGGCGCTGGACGCGGGGCATACCCGGCTGATTGCCGGAGGCGGCGACGGTACGTTGCGGGACATTGCCGAAGCTCTGGCCAATGCCTCGGCCCCGGCCAGTCTGGTGCTGCTGCCATTGGGCACGGCCAATGACTTTGCCCGGGCTGCGGGTGTTCCCCTTGACCCGGCAGCGGCCCTGGACCTGCTGGAAGTCCCGGCCCGGGCGGTCGACCTGGGGGAGGTTGGCGGGCAGATTTTCCTCAATATGGCCACCGGCGGCTTTGGTAGCCAGGTCACCGCCAACACCTCTGAGGACTTGAAGAAAGTCCTTGGCGGTGCCGCTTATCTGTTCACCGGGCTGTCGCGCTTTGCCGAGTTGAGTGCGGCCTATGGCGAGTTGCAGGGGCCGGATTTCCATTGGCGTGGTGAGTTGCTGGCTCTGGGCATCGGCAATGGCCGGCAGGCGGGGGGCGGGCATGAGCTTTGCCCGGGAGCTCTGGCCGACGACGGCTTGCTGGATATCAGCATTCTGCCGGCGCCTCAGGAACTGGTAGGTACCCTGAAGAACCTGCTGGCCGGTGGCTTGGGGATCGACAATATGTTTGTCCGCGCGCGCCTGCCCTGGGTCGAGATCAAGGCCTCAAGAGGCCTGGACATCAATCTCGACGGCGAGCCGCTGCAGGGCGACACCTTGCGTTTCACTGCTCGCCCTGCGGCTTTGCAGGTGCATTTGCCCGCAGATTCGCCTTTGCTCGGCGGCGCTCGCTGAGTCAGTCGTCGAGGCTGATGATGCGCTCGCGCACGGCGAACAGCACCAGCCCGGCGACGTCGAAGATCTGCAGGCGCTTCATGATCTGTGAGCGGTGGGTTTCCACGGTCTTGATGCTCAAACCCAGGCCCAGGGCGATCTCCCGGGTGGATTTTCCGCGCACGATCAGCCGCAGGATTTCCAGCTGGCGAGCCGTCAGGTTGTGGTTTTCCACAGGCTGGGGCTGGTGCTTCTGGGCCCGGGTCAGCGCCTGGTTGATCACTGTGTGAGCAATGGCCGGGCTCAGGTAGCGCTCGTTGTTGCGCAGCGCTTGCAGGGCATGTTCGAGTTCGGTGGCAGTGGTGTCCTTGAGCAAATAGCCGTGGGCGCCGGATTCCAGGGCCTGCATGATCAGGGAGGGATCGGTGTGCATCGACAGGATCAGGACTTTGCTCTGGGGCCGCATCGCCTTGAGCCGGCGCAGGGCGTCGAGACCGCCAATGCGTTTCATCGACAGGTCCAGCAGGACGATGTCCGGATGCAGTTTCTCGACCATCTCCAGCAGGTGTGCGCCATCATCGGCTTCACCGATCACCGCGTATCCGGGAATGTCCATGACCAGGGCACGCACGCCAGCCCTGATAAGCGAGTGGTCATCCACCAAGAGTAAATTACAGGTCAATGTGAAACCTTATTCGTGCTGGCCCGCTCCAGGGTGCGAGGGGCCCAGGGAAAGAGTGCTTCGATCTGGGTGCCTTGGTCGACCTCGCTGGTGACCTGCAACAGGCCGCCCAACTGGCTGATTCGTTCCTGCATCCCGGCCATGCCGCGCTGGCCCAGGGCGCCGGGATCGCTGGCCGGGGCGAACCCCTGGCCATCGTCGCTGATGAACAGCGAAAGGCCTTCCGGCAGTCGCTGCACCCGTACCAGCAGGTTTTTCGCCTGGGCGTGGCGCAGCATGTTGGTGACCGCCTCCTGAGTGATGCGGAACGCTGCGACGGCCATTTCCTCCGGGATTCCCGACAGGCGCTGGCGGCATTCCAGGCTCCAGTGCACCGAGGTGTTTTCCAGGGTCTTGAGCAGGTGGGCGCGCAGGCTGGCTTCCAGTCCCAGGCTGGCCAACTGCCGGGGATTGAGGATCGCGGACACGTCACGCACCTTGGCCAGGGTCTCTTCCAGGGTGGTGCCCAGTAACGCGCAGGATGCCTGCAGGTCATCCGGCAGGCGCCGCTTGAGCCAGTCGGTCTGCAGTTTTGCCGCTGTCAGCAACTGGCCGATGTCATCGTGCAGTTCACGGCTGAGGCGGTGCCGCTCATTCTCCTTGACCTCAAGCAGGCGTTCGGCGAGTTCCTGGGGCTGGAAGCGAATGGACTTTCGCGAATAGCCGTATTGCATCCAGATACAGGTCAGAGCCGCGACATTGAGCAACAGCAAGATCAGCGGCAGGGGCCGGCCCAGGCAATAGATCAGCACATTGCCCAGGGTCGAGCAGGAACACAGCAATAGGCTGAGCCAGCGCAGATGATCTCGGGAGAGGGGCCAAGAGAAGAGTGACTTGAGGCTGGCGTACATAGCGGATGGAGCCAATGAATGTTCGCTGCGAGAGCCCGGTCAGGGGTGGATGACGGGGCTTGTTTGAGAAACGGTGCTATTTGAATACCCGGTTTCAATCAACCTTGTCTGTTTGTCTTGTACAAGCCGAGTAGTGACTGCCGACATTGGAATCAAAGTGCCATTAACTGTGTCCGTTTATGGGCGACATAATACCACCGAAGATATCGTTGGTCGCGTTTATACGCACAGGTATATATGTCTTGAAAGTCAGGAATATGGGCCTGCGGAACGTCTGTTCCATGTCCTCCATAGGCCTTGGAGAGGCCGAGGATATTGGGGGTTGCGGACGGTTTTGCGGGCACGTATATGGGGCCGAACAGTAAGTCCCGGGGCTGGCTCTAATTGAAGTTATTGAATCGATGATGTCGCTCTTGGGTATGAAATACTCAATAACGACCAGATATTTGACCCGAAACCTGAAGTCTTACTGATGTTTCGGGCTGGCTATCGTAACTACGGGTTTTATCTGCCATCCAGCGGCACAAGTGCAACTTCAATGGGTGCAGGATGGATAAGCGCAGGTGCAGTTTTGCGCCACTTGATCGGTCAGTTCATCGATCAGCAGGACCTGTTCGCTGTCATCCAGATTGAGTTGGCCGTTGTGCGGGTCGATCAGTTCCAGTTGCCAGGCCATCAGGGTCAGGCAGCTTTTCAAGGCGTCGAGGATTGGGTCGTTAAGGTCCAGCGGATGTGCTGTGGGTTTCAGCACGCCATGAATATGCACGGCGAATTCGGCCAGCGGGCTGATGGAATGGCGAGCCGCTGTCTGGGCCAGACACAGCAGGCTGGCGAGCAGGCAATTGATCGCCTCTTCGTCATTCCTGATCAAGTGCAGATGGCTCAGGCAATCTTCCGATTTAGCCAGCAGGGCCTGGGCTTCAAGCAGGAACTCAGGCAGGGGGGGAGCGCACTTGCGGCCGTCCTTTAGCATGCTTATCTCCATGACTTCGAGTCCGATGACGGGATAGGGCGTTGGCTGAACGGTTTTAAGGTAGGGCGCGTTTTTTGCGTTTGTATATAAGATAAATCTGAATATTTTTCAGGGCTCGCAAGGGGCCGTAAGAGCCGATGTTCATCGCTTGCGCAAGCAGCCCGAATACCGGCCACAGCAATGCGGCGCAGGTGCGCTGGGGCTTGATGGGTGTGGGTGCTTGGGCTTGAAAGGGTACTGGGCCACCTTTCTGCGATCACAAACAAAAGCCTGACTCCGTTCATGCAATGAGAATGGCGTCACATTAATGGCTATTGGATATTGCGAATATCAGGATGGTCCTGATTGTTGCTAGGGGAAACCCTTAGGCGCGGGAACTTCACGTCGCGAACAAGGTCGCGTCGTCGGAGAGTCGTGCTGCTGAATTGACCGCCTCAGTAAAGCATGATGTTAATGTGACATCAATGGCTTTCGTGTGGCAATTTGCATGCGAGTCAAGATACGGCGAATCCCGCCGATATCAGTCTTTAGTGAATTCATCAGAACAAGCCCAGGAGTCATTAATGGCCGGCATTCTCGACACGGTAGATCAACGCACGCAACTGGTGGGTGAGAATCGCCTGGAAATCCTCATGTTCCGTCTGGCCGGTCGGCAGTTGTTCGCGATCAACGTCTTCAAGGTCCAGGAAGTCCTGCAACTGCCCAAGCTGACCCTGATGCCGCAGCGCCATCCATTCGTTTGCGGTGTGGTCAACCTGCGTGGCCAGACCCTGCCGGTCATCGACCTGTCCCAGGCCATCGGCATGCGCCCGCTGGTCCCGGGGCCCAACAGCACCATTATCGTCACCGAGTACAACCGTTCGGTTCAGGCGTTCCTGGTGGGCGGCGTGGACCGCATCGTCAACATGAACTGGGAAGCCATCATGCCGCCGCCTACCAGCGCCGGACGCCAGCACTACCTGACGGCCATCAGCAAGGTTGACGAGCAGCTGGTGGAAATCATCGACGTCGAGAAAGTCCTGGCGGAAATCGTGCCCTACAACGCCAAGGTTTCCCGGGACAAGCTGGAAGATCCCGTGCTGGAGCGTGCTCGCGGCCGCGAAGTGCTGCTGGTGGACGACTCCAATGTGGCGCTCTCGCAACTGCGCGATACCCTCGGCCAGCTCGGTGTGAAGATGCACATCGCCAGCGATGGCCTCAAGGCTCTGAACATGCTCAAGGCCTGGGCCGATACCGGGGTCGACATGACCGACAAGCTGTTGATGGTGTTCACCGATGCGGAAATGCCGGAGATGGACGGCTATCGCCTGACTACCGAGATCCGCAACGACCCGCGACTGCGTGGGCTCTATGTGGTGCTGCATACATCCTTGTCCGGCAGCTTCAACGAATCCATGGTGAAGAAAGTCGGTTGCGACAACTTCCTCTCCAAGTTTCAACCGGACAAACTGGTGGACGTGGTCCGTCAGCGTTTGATGCTGGATGAAGTCAGCGTCTGATTCGGGGGATGTCCGGCCGCTTTTCCCTTGCGTCTTTGTTTCGTCGAAGCGCTGGTATAGGGTGAGCTTTTTTGCCCACACAGGGAGCTGGACATGCGTCTTAGCGCGCTTTATCGATACCCGTTGAAATCCGCCAGGGGCGAAACCCTGCAACAGATCGGCCTGGACAAGCTCGGTCTGGAGGGGGATCGCCGCTGGATGCTGGTGGATGAGGCCAGCGGGCGCTTCCTCACCCAGCGTGCCGTGGGGCGCATGAGTCAGCTCTCGGCGCTGTGCAATGACCAGGGTGGCCTGACCCTCAGCGCTCCCGGGTTTTCCACCCTTGATGTGCCCCTGCCGGTGGCCGATGCCGCACTGCGCGGCGTCACCATCTGGCACGACAGCCTGCGGGTGCCCGATGCCGGGGACGAGGCGGGCGCCTGGGTCAGTGAGTTCATTGGCAAGCCTACCCGCTTGGTGCAGGTGCCCGCGGAACGGGCGCGGAGCACCGCTGCCGGTTACGGCAGGGACGACGATCAAGTGGCGTTTGCCGATGGTTTTCCGCTGTTGTTGATTGGTCAGGCGTCCCTGGAGGACCTGTCGGGTCGGGTGGGTCGGCCTCTGGAGATGCTGCGTTTTCGACCCAATCTGGTGATCGAAGGCAGCGAGGCCTTTGCCGAGGACCAGTGGCGGCGCATACGGATTGGCGATGTCGAGTTTCGTGTGGTCAAGCCGTGTTCGCGCTGCATCCTGACCACCATTGATCCACAGACTGGTGAACGCAGCGCCGACCGCGAACCCCTGGCCACCTTGCAGAAGTATCGCGCCCAGGCTGACGGCGCGATGTTCGGACAGAACCTGGTCAACGACGGCAATGGTCGATTGCAGGTGGGGATGCCCGTGACCGTCCTCGAATAGCGTTTCTTGGCTCCATGAAAAAAGCCCGTCTCTTTAGGAGACGGGCTTTTTTTGTCAGCGCGATAGCCGTGGCAGGTGAATCAACCGCGGTATTCGCACAGGTAGGCGGTGTCCACGGCGACTTTCAGCTGGAACTTGCTGTTGGCCGGTACGTTGAACTGGCTGCCGGCAGGAAAGGTTTCCCAGTCGGCGCTGTCGGGCAGGCGCACGGTCAGGGCGCCGGACACCACGTGCATGATTTCCCGTTGCGCTGTACCGAACTCGTATTCGCCCGGGGCCATGACGCCAATGGTGGCTGGACCTTCGGCCGTGCCGAAGGCAATCGACTTGACGGTGCCGTCGAAGTACTCGTTGACTTTAAACATGGGCGATTCCTCAAGAAAGGGTCAAAAAGGTTGGCCAGTATGCACAAGGCCTCAAAGGCCGTCACCTGCCGCCATCATGGAAGAATCAGCGGCAATAAGCGTGCTGTATTGCGTGCATCTTCCAGGGCTCGATGCTGCTGGCCGTTGAACTGCATGCCGGCCAGTTGCAAGGCTGCATTCAGGCCCAGGGGGCGCTCCAGACGCCGGGCCTTGGCAAAGCGTTGTTTGAGGTTCATGTGCGGGACGTCATTCAACAGGCTGTGCAGTTGCTGGTTGTGCCACTCCAGTTGCAGTTGCTTGCGGTCATAGTCGCCCCAACTGGCCCAACCCTCCAGGCGCGACTGATGCTGGCCGAGCCAGCGTTCGAACAGGGTCCAGACTTCGCTCAACGGTGCTGCGCTGTCGATATTGGCCTGAGTGATATGGGTCAGCTCGCGACAGAACGGCGTCAGCCGCGGACGTCGCATGGGACGGACGAAACGCTGGAAATGGTCCTGTTCCCGACCCTGGCGATTGACCAGGGTGGCTCCGATTTCGATGATTTCCATCTCGCTTACCGGCCAGCCCCCTTCATCCGTCGTGGCTTCCAGATCTATTACCAGCCAGTGGGGCATCGCAAATTCCAGCCTTCAAACTCCTGATGAGGCTTGAGCGTAGCCAAAGCTGACGCATCCGCCTAGTGCTCCATTTCCGAGGCGGGACCGGCTTGCTCCACCTCCAGCAGAATCTGCCGGTTCTTCACCTGGTCCCCGAGGTTGACCTGGACCCGGGTGATCACTCCGTCGATCCCGGCCTTGAGCGGGTGTTCCATCTTCATTGCCTCCAGCACCAGCAGCAGTTGGCCCTTGCTGACACTCATGCCTTCACTGACCAGCACGTCGACTATGGCCCCGTCCATGGGCGCCTTGAGGGTGCCGGAATCGGCGCCCAGTTGACCCTGTACCGGCGCATGGGTGCGGTCCTGCAGATGCAGGCTGCCCTGGCGGCTGCTCAGCCAGAGTTCGCCGTCGTGCAGTTGATAGGCGTAGTGCCGGCGAATGCCCGCGACCTCCAGTGTGGCCCGGCGGCCATCGGCGGCCATGACCTTGATTGTCCACACCTCATCCCCCTGCTGTACGTGCAGCAGGCCCGATGCCGAGGGACTCAGTTCCAACGACCATTGACTGTCATCCAGACCGATGCGGTAGCCCAGGGGCACACTGGCATTGTTGCGCCAGGCGCTCAGGTTTGAGCGGTGTGCGCTGGCGCTGTGGTGATAGAAGAGCGCAGCGGCAATGGCCAGTTCCTCGTGGCTGGGGTGCTGCGGTTGCAGGCTCGGGTCCTCGGCAAAGTGTTCGGCGATGAACCCGGTGCTGAACCGACCACTGGCAAATACCGGGTGCCTGAGCAAGCCGGCCAGCAGCCGACGGTTGCTCTCAAGCCCCAGCAACACACAGTCCTCGACCCCGCGCAACAGCTTGCGCCGGGCTTCCTCGCGGGTGGCGCCGTGGGCGATCAGCTTGCCCAGCATCGGGTCGTAGAAGGGACTGACCCATTGGCCTTCCTGCAAGCCGTGGTCGATGCGTATCCCCGGCGCCGGCTCCCAGCGCAGAACCTGGCCGGTCTGGGGCAGGAAGTTCTGCGCCGGGTCCTCGGCGTACAGGCGCACTTCAATGGCATGGCCGTTGAGCTGTACTTGCTCCTGGGTCAGGGGCAGCGGCTCGCCGGCAGCGACTTGCAACTGCAGGGCCACCAGATCCAGGCCGGTGACCAGTTCGGTGACCGGATGCTCCACCTGCAGGCGGGTGTTCATTTCCAGGAAGTAGAACTGACCGCGGGCGTCCAGCAGGAACTCCACGGTGCCGGCGCCGACATAGTTCACCGCGCGTCCGGCCTTGAGCGCCGCCTTGCCCATGGCCCGACGCAGTTCCTCGGTCATTACCGGGCAGGGGGCCTCTTCGATGACCTTCTGATGGCGGCGCTGAATCGAGCAGTCCCGTTCACCCAAATAGATCAAATGACCGTGCTGGTCGCCGAAGACCTGCATTTCCACGTGCCGGGGCTCGATCAGCGCCTGCTCCAGAATCAGCTCGTCGCTGCCGAAGGCATGCAGGGCTTCCGAGCGAGCGGTACGGATCTGTTCCAGCAGTTGCTCGTGACGCTGCACCAGGCGCATGCCGCGTCCGCCGCCCCCGGCGCTGGCCTTGATCATCAGCGGATAGCCGATGCGCTCGGCCTCGCGCTGCAAAGTGGCGTCGTCCTGCTCCTCGCCCTGGTAACCCTGGATACAAGGCACGCCGGCTTCGAGCATGGCGATCTTCGAGCGGCGCTTGCTGCCCATCAGTTCGATGGCGGCGGCACTGGGGCCAATGAAGGTGATGCCCGCGGCTGCACAGGCCGCGGCGAACTCGGGGTTTTCCGAGAGGAAGCCGTAGCCAGGGTGGATGGCGTCGGCACCGCTGCGTCGGGCGGCGTCGAGGATTGCGCCGCTGTTGAGGTAGGACTGCTGCACCGGGGACGGGCCGATGTGGATGGCTTCGTCGGCCATGTGCACATGCAGGGCATCGGCGTCGGCGTCGCTGAAC
The DNA here is from genome assembly GCF_045013505.1 of Pseudomonas sp. JDS08PS003. Taxonomy (NCBI): domain Bacteria; kingdom Pseudomonadati; phylum Pseudomonadota; class Gammaproteobacteria; order Pseudomonadales; family Pseudomonadaceae; genus Pseudomonas; species Pseudomonas sp. JDS08PS003. The sequence goes on along the minus strand of NZ_CP120724.1, from coordinate 5,158,330 downwards.
ACGGCCACGGTGCGGTAGCCCAGGGCCTGTGCGGTGCGCTGGATGCGGCAGGCGATTTCGCCACGGTTGGCGATCAGGATCTTGCTGAAGGTGGGCATACAGGCTCCCGGGAATCGGTGGGGGGCGTTCGCCGGCAAGCCGGCTCCTACAAGGGGTTAGCTGGCCCAGGCCGGTTTGCGTTTTTGCACGAAGGCCAGGGTGCCTTCGAGGCCTTCCGCTCCGGTGACGGCCTGGGCGAAGTCTTCGGCGGCCTGATCCAGCAGGGGCCCCAGAGGCTGGTCGACGCTGGCCAGTAGCAGGGCCTTGGTTGCAGCGTTGGCCCCGGGGGCGCAGCGCAGGACCTGCGACAACTGCTGTTCAAGGCGTTCTTCCAGGGCTCGGGGATCAGCCTCGACAAAGTGCACCAGGCCCAGGCGCAGGGCCTCGGCCCCGTCGAAGCGAGCGGCGGTCAGGGTCAGGCGTCGGGCCTGGGTCAGGCCGATGCGCCGCACCACGAAGGGGGCGATCTGCGCCGGCAGCAGGCCGAGGCCGGTTTCCGGCATGCCGAACTGCGCACTGTGTTCGGCGATGGCGATATCGCTGACACACGCCAGGCCGAAGCCGCCGCCCAGCACCGCGCCCTGCAGCACGCAGACCAGCACCTGGGGTGTCTGCTGGGCTTCTTCGAGCAGCGCACCGAAGGCCCGGTTCAGTTCACGGTAGGCAGCGCTGCCTCGGGTGCGGGCGCCGGCCATGTCCTTGAGGTCGCCGCCGGCGCAGAAGTGGCCAGCGGCACCCCGCAGGACCAGGGCGCGGATGCTCCGGCGCTCTCGCACGGCGGCGAGCACGGTACGCAGTTCCGCCACCATCTGCAGGCTCATGGCGTTGCGGCTCTCGGGGCGGTTGAGGGTGATGAACAGCACACCATTGCGCGGTTCCAGCAGCAGGGTCTGGCAGGCCGGGAGCGGGTTCATTTCTTTTTCCCCGGCAGGATGCCCATGAGTTTGCAGATGATCCCCAGCATGATCTCGTCGGCGCCGCCGCCGATGGAAACCAGGCGCACATCGCGATAGGCGCGGGCCACCGGGTTGTCCCACATGAAGCCCATGCCGCCCCAGTACTGCAGGCAGCTGTCGCTGACCTCGCGGCCCAGGCGCCCGGCCTTGAGTTTGGCCATGGAGGCCAGGCGAGTCACATCCTGGCCGCGCACATACTGCTCGGTAGCCTGGTAGACCAGGGCCCGCAGGCACTCGATCTCGGTGGACAGTTCGGCCAGGCGGAAGTGGATCACCTGATTGTCGATCAGCGGGTTGCCAAAGGTGCGGCGCTCCTTGCAGTACTCGATGGTGCTGTCCACGCAGTACTCCAGGCCCTTGATCATGTTCGCCGCGCCGAACAGCCGTTCCTCCTGGAACTGCAGCATCTGCATCATGAAACCGGCGCCTTCATGACCGATACGATTGCGCTGGGGCACCCGTACGTTGTCGAAGAATACCTGGGCGGTTTCCGAGCTGCGCATGCCGAGCTTGTCCAGGTGCGAACTGAGGCTGATGCCCGGGGTGTTCATCGGCACCATGATCAGCGACTTGTTGACGTGGGGCTTGTCGTCCGAGGTATTGGCCAGCAGGCAGATGAAGTCGGCGCTGGGGGAGTTGGTGATCCACATCTTGCTGCCGTTGATCACGTAGTCGTCGCCGTCCTTGCGGGCGTGGGTCTTGAGCCCGGCCACATCGGAACCGGCGCCGACTTCGGAGACGCCGATGCAGCCGACCTGCTCGCCCGTGATGGCCGGCCGCAGAAACTCGTCGCGCAGCTCATCGGAACCGAAGCGCGCCAGGGCCGGGGTGCACATGTCGGTCTGTACGCCGATGGACATGGGAATGCCGCCGCAATGGATGGTGCCGAACTCTTCGGCGGCGACGATGGAATAGCTGTAGTCCAGGCCCATGCCGCCGAACTTTTCCGGCTTGGAGATGCCCAGCAGCCCCAGTTCGCCGGCCTTGCGGAAAATCTCGTGGATGGGAAAGCGCCCGGCTTTCTCCCATTCCTCCACATGGGGGTTGATTTCGCGGTCGACAAAATGGCGCACCGTGCGCCGCAGCTCTTCGTGTTCCTGGGTGAAGATCATTGTTGTTCTCCTCAAGTGGGGTCAGACCGCGAAATGCCCTATCAAAACCGTGCCACACCGAAACTGTTGGGCTGCAAGACCCGGGCATCGGCCTCATGGCAGATGTCCAGCAGATAGCCCAGGAGCGTGCGGGTATCCCGGGGGTCGATCAGGCCGTCGTCCCACAGGTTGGCGCTGCCGTACAAGGCGGTGGACTGGCTGTCGAGCTTCTGCGCCGTGACCTGTTCCAGCATGTCGAGCATCTTCGGGTCCGCCTCCTGGCCGCTCTTCGCATGCTTGGCCTCGGTGACGATGCGCAGCACCTTGCCGGCCTGGGCGCCGCCCATCACCGCGGTACGGCTGTTGGGCCAGGCGAAGATGAAGCGCGGGTCCAGGCCTCGGCCACACATCGCATAGTTGCCGGCGCCATAGGAGCCGCCGACGACGATGGTCAGCTTCGGCACCCGGGCATTGGCCACCGCCTGGATCAGCTTGGCGCCGTGCTTGATCACCCCTTGCTGTTCCGACTCGGTACCCACCATGAAACCGGTGGTGTTGTGGAAAAACAGCAAGGGCGTGCGGCTCTGGTCGCAAAGCTGGATAAACTGCGCCGCCTTGCTCGCACCCTGGGGCGTGATCGGGCCGTTGTTGCCGATAAAACCGCAGGGTTGGCCCTGGATCTGCAGGTGGCCACACAGGGTCTGGGCATCGAACTCGCCCTTGAACTCCAGGAACTGCGAGCCGTCCGCCAGGCGGGCGATGATTTCCCGGGCGTCATAGGGTTTTTTCGGATCGTCGGGAATCAGGCCGAGCAGTTCGTCGATGGGGTACAGCGGCTCGCTCCAGGTTCTGGCCGGTTGTACCGGCAGTTGGGCGTTCCAGGGCAACAAGCTGACGATCTCGCGGACGATGCGGATGCCGTCGGCGTCGTTCTCCGCCAGGTACTCGGCAGTGCCGGCGACCTGGGCGTGCATCTCGGCCCCGCCCAGTTGTTCATCGGTGGCCACTTCACCGGTGGCGGCCTTGAGCAGTGGCGGCCCGGCGAGAAACAGCTTGGCCTTGCCGCGCACCACCACCACGTAATCCGAGAGCCCGGGCTGATAGGCGCCGCCGGCGGTGGCCGAACCGTGGACCACGGTGATCTGTGGCAGGCCCATGGCCGACATCCGCGCCTGATTGGCGAAGCTGCGCGCACCTTCGACGAAGATCTCTGCCGCGTAGTTAAGGTTGGCGCCACCGCTTTCCGCCAGGGTCACCACTGGCAGTTTGTTCTCCATGGCGATCTGTTGCAGGCGCAGGGACTTCTTCAGGCCGCTGGGGGAAATGGTCCCGCCCTTGATCGCACTGTTATTGGCCACCACCAGCATGCGCACCCCGCACACATAACCGATGCCGGCGATCAGGCCGCCGCCGGCCTGGCTGCCGTCCTTGTCGTCGTGCAGCTTGTAGCCGGCGAGGCTGGCCAGTTCAAGAAAGGGCGCTCCGGGGTCCAGCAGCAAGTTGAGGCGGTCCCGGGGCAGCAACTGGCCGCGCTTGTCGAACTTGGCCTTGGCCTCGGCCGCCTTGTTCAGCAGGTTCTGCTGCAGCGTTTGCAACTGTTGCAGGCCTGTCAGCATCGCCTCGCGGTTCTGGGCGAACTGCGGGCTGTGGGGATCGAGCTGGGATAGGATCACCGGCATGGCTCAGTCCTCGCCTTTGAGCACATCGGGCAGGTAGGCCCGATGAAAACCGTTGTACGACTCACTGTTGCGCGCCTTGGCCAACGGCCAGGCGCGGCTGCCGAGGCTGGCGGCGCCGTCGATGCGCAGGGTGCTGCCACTGACAAAGGCCGCGCCGGGGCTGAGCAGAAACACGATGGCCGCGCTGACTTCCGATTCCGTGCCAATGCGTTTGAGCGGCACGTGCTCGCGCAGGGTGGGAATGACGGCCTTGAACGCGCCTTCGTAAGTGTCCATGCCACTGGAGGCGATCCAGCCCGGGGCCACGGCGTTGACCCGGACGCCGGCATGGCCCCATTCGTAGGCGGCGGTCTTGGTGAAGTTGTCCATACCCGAGCGCGCCGCGCCGGAGTGGCCCATGCCGGGCATGCCGCCCCACATGTCGGCGAGCATATTGACGATGCTGCCGCCGTGGCGGCTCATAGACTGGTTGAACACTTCCCGGGCCATCAGGAAACCGCCCACCAGATTGGTGCGCAGCACGGTTTCGAAACCTTTCTGGTTGATCGAAGCCAGGGGCGCCGGATATTGGCCGCCGGCATTGTTCACCAGGCCATGGATCGGCCCGTAGCGCTCGATCAACTGCCCCACCAGGGTCTTGACTGCTTCCTCGTCGCGAATGTCACAGGCTTGCCAATGAGCCTGGCCGCCGTCCTCGGCAATCTCCCCGGCAACCTTCTGCAGTTTCTCCGCCTTGCGCCCCACCAGCAGCACCTGGGCGCCCAGTGCCGCCAGCTCATGGGCCGTGCAACGGCCGATGCCGCTGCCGCCGCCGGTGACGATGATGGTCTGGCCGGCGAACAATTGCGCTTTGAAAATCGAGTCGTACACCACGGCAGCTCCTTTAGTTGACGGCGTCGGCGATGCGCTGGGGCACCGGGATCTGGATTTCCAGCAACTGCTGGGCGAAGGCCTTGCCTTGTGGGTCGATGCGCAGGCTGGCGACACCGCCGCCGCCCAGGGCGTTTTCCAGCAGGAAGTTGAGGCCATGGATGCCCGGCAGGTACCAGCGCTGTACACGGCCGTGGACCGGGTCCAGCACATGCCCCATCCAGTCCACCAGCACCTCGGGGGTCAGGGCTTCAGCGATCCACGGCAGGTAGTCGGGGTGACGCGCCAGCACGCCGATGTTGCTGTGGTTGCCCTTGTCGCCCGAGCGTGCCACCGCCAGCTTGACCAGGGGCACGCTGGCGTCGGGACGGCCTTGGGGTTTGGGCAGTGAATGCGGGGCGGGCAGGGCGCTGGCGTCCAGGCGGTCGACTTCGGGCAGGGCGCAGGGATGACGCTGGCCGGCGAGGTCGATTTCCAGGTGGCAGGTGTCCTTGTCCAGCAGGAAAGAAAACAGCCGGATCACCGGATACACCGTGGGGCGTCCGCCGACGATGCCGGTCAGCCCTGGAGCCATGCCGGTGGCAGCCTGGGCAATCTCCCGGGAGAACAGCACCAGCGCCGCCTTGTGCGGATGGCGCACCGCCAGCTTGATCACCACTTCGCGGCTGTCCTGGCGCCGGCCATGGGCGCCGTAAGTGGCCTCGCTGCCCAACAGCTCGATGTTGACTTCGCTGTAGTCTGGCCAGCCGCGCTGGCTGAACATTTCGCGGGTCTTGTCGATGATCGCCTGGCTGACCCGGCGCGCCTTGGCCACCGCGTCGATCCCGGCCATCAGGCAACTGGCGGTGCAACGGAAACCGTCCGGGTAGGTGGCGCTGACCTTGTACTGGTGGCTCGGGGGCAGGCCCTTGGCGCCCTGGACCCGGACTTCATTCGGTGCTGACTGCTGCACCTGCACCTGGGAGAAATCGCACACCACATCGGGAAGCAGATATGCCCGTGGATTGCCGATTTCGTACAGCAACTGCTCACCGACCGTCAGCGGACTGATGAGCCCACCGGTGCCCGGGGCCTTGCTGACCACGAACCCGCCGTCGGCGTCGACCTCGACAATGGGAAAACCGATGTGTTCGTAGTCCGGCACGTCGCGCCAATCGGTGAAGTTACCGCCGCTGCACTGGGCGCCACACTCGATGATGTGCCCGGCGAGGGCCGCCTGGGCCAGGCGGTCGTAGTCCCGCCAGGACCAGGCGAACTCGTGGACCAGAGCGCCACTGACCACCGCGCTGTCGACACCGCGACCGGTGATCACGATATCCGCCCCCAGGCCCAGGGCCTCGACGATGCCCGGGGCACCCAGGTAGGCATTGGTGGAGACGCACATCGGTGGTAAGGGGGCGTCGCTGAACATTTCCTTGATCCCGGCGCCGGCCAGTTGCTTGAACTGCGGTTGCAGGTCGTCCCCCAGCAGCACGGCGATCTTCAGCGGCACCCCGGCCTGTTCGCAGGCGGTGCGCAAGGCCCTGGCGCAGGCGTGGGGATTGACCCCGCCGGCATTGCTGATCACGCGGATCTGCTGTTCATGGATCGACGCCAGCAGCGGCTTGAGCACCTCGACGAAATCCGTGGCGTAACCTGAGTCCGGGTCTTTCATGCGGGCCCCGGCCATGATCGACAGGGTGATCTCCGCCAGGTAATCGAACACCAGGTAATCCAGGCGTCCACCTTCCACCAGTTGCGCGGCGGCGCTGCTGGTGTCGCCCCAGAAGGCGCTGGCGCAGCCGATTCGTACGGTCTTGGTCATGGCAGGGCTCTCGAGAAAAGAACTGCGAGGAGGCTACCAAGCAAGCGCTTGGTTTGTAAATGGGCGAATGGATTCTTCGACCCAAGCGCTTGCTTGGTGGCAGTAGGGGGCTTAAATTGCGCGCGCTACAGCCGGTTTCGGGCTGAGCTATTGACGAAGTGACGGTAGGAGAACACCGGTGGACGAGCAAAAAGCCTTGCAGGTAGTGCGCGAGCTGATCGCCAGCGGACAAGTGACCGATCCCGAGAGCGCCCGGGGCAAGCTGTTGCAGACCGCCGCGCACCTGTTTCGCAACAAGGGCTACGAGCGCACCACGGTGCGGGATCTGGCCGGCGCGGTGGGCATTCAATCCGGCAGCATCTTCCACCACTTCAAGAGCAAGGACGACATCCTGCGCGCCGTCATGCAGGAAACCATCCACTACAACACTGCCTTGATGCGCGCCGAACTGGCCGAGGCCGGCAGCGTGCGCGAGCGAGTGCTGGCGCTGATCCGCTGCGAACTGCAATCGATCATGGGCGGCAGCGGCGAAGCCATGGCGGTGCTGGTCTATGAGTGGCGCTCGCTGTCTCCGCAAGGCCAGGCCGCGGTCCTGGCATTGCGGGACATCTACGAACAGATCTGGCTGCAGGTGCTGGGCGAGGCCAAGGACGCCGGATTCATCAAGGGAGATGTGTTCATCACCCGGCGCTTCCTCACCGGGGCGTTGTCCTGGACCACCACCTGGTTCCGCGCCCAGGGCAGCATGACTTTGGAGCAATTGGCCCAGGAAGCCTTGCTGTTGGTGCTCAAGGATCATTGAGGCGCTGATTTATTCTCTGCCGCGAGATTGTCGAAGCGCCCGAAAACGCCTAGCTTTACGGCATTCCCTTTCTTTTATCCGAGGTGTGTTGCCTTGATGTCCTTGCCGCTGCGGTCAGCCTTGCGAATGCTCTTGCTGGCGCTGGCAACACTTTGGGTCTGTCCGGCCTCCTCGGCGCAGCTGGTGCGGGTCGCGGCGGCGCATTTTCCGCCCTATACCGTCCGTCCTGAAACCGGTGCCGATACCGGTGTGCTGCCGCAGTTGGTGGAAGTCCTCAACCAGTCCCAGGACGACTACCAGTTCGTTCTGGTACCCACCTCGATTCCCCGGCGCTTCCGAGATTTCGAACAAGGTCGGGTGGACCTGGCGATCTTCGAGAATCCGGCCTGGGGCTGGCAGAACATTGCCCATACCAGTGTCGACATGGGCCTGGAAGATGCGGAGATTTTTGTTGCCCAGCGCGAGCCCGGCCGCGGCCAGGAGTATTTTGCCGACCTCAAGGGCAAGCGCCTGGCCCTGTTCAGCGGTTATCACTACGCCTTTGCCCAGTTCAATGCCGACCCCAAGTACCTGGCCGATACCTACAACGCCACGCTCACCTATTCCCATGACAGCAACCTGCTGATGGTGCTGCGGGGCAGGGCGGACATCGCCCTGGTGACCCGTTCCTACCTCAGCGACTTCCTGGCGCGCAATGCCCAGAGCAACGGCCAGTTGCTGGTGTCCCAGCGCATCGATCAGGTCTACCACCACTACACCCTGATCCGGCCCAAGGCGCCCATCAGCGCCGAAGACTTTGCCGGGCTCCTGCAAAAACTCCGGGACAACGGCCAGATGCGCAAAATCTTCGATCCCTACCGCATCGTCGTGATGCCCGTGCCCCACGCCTGAGGTCCGGGTTTTCCCGGTTCTGCGGGGAGCGCGCCTAAATTTCTCCTGACGGCCCACGTCACTTGGTTGAATGCCCATTGACGGTGAGCCTTGCCATGTCCCTTGTGAATCCGCTGAGTGTCGAGGCTGTATCCGCAGGCAGAGCGCCGGTGATCGACGAGGTTGCCGGCCGGCAGCGGCTGTTCGAGTGGATCTGTACCCGGGGGCCGACGCCCATCGACGCCCAGTCCGTAGAGGAGGCCCGGCAGGACCGGCTGGCATTCTGGTTGTCGGCGCAGGTGCATGCTTTGTACCTGGACCCGCCGGGCACGCAAGCGCCCCCGGCATTCGCCCACACCCCCATCTGTGCCGGGCATAACCGTTGTCGGTACTGCCAGCAGGAATTCGATCTGTTGCACAAACGTGCGGCATTGCTGGTGCTTGGCCAGAGTGGCCTGCTTGAGGTGTGAACACGGCTCAAGCCAGGGGATGCAGGGTGCTGGTCGCAGGTCAGCGGCGGGCGAAGGTATCGGGTCGGTTGCCCGAGACTTTGCGGCAATGCACCAGGGCATCGCGAATCATGAAGTTCACCAGGGTCGGCGAGACCCCCAGCTCCTTGGCGATGTCCTTTTGCGGGACGCCGTGCAGGCGATACATCTCGAAGGCGTAGCGCGTGCGGCTGGGCAGCTCGGTCAGGGCTTCGGCGATGTTTTCCAGGGTGGAAAAGTTCATGTGGGAGGTTTCAGGTGAAGCGCCATGAATGACCACATTCAAGCCTTCCTCTTCAGTGCCTGAATACTTCTGCTCCAAGGCCTGCTTGCGGTAGTGATCGATGGCCAGGTTGCGCACGATCTGGAACAGGTAACTGAGCTGGGCCTTGAACGAGGAGGTGATTTGCGGCGCCGACTGCAGGCGGAAAAAGGCATCCTGGACCACATCTTCAGCCCGGGATCGGCAGCCGGTAATACGGGCTGCGATCTTGACCAGGATCAGACGGTTGTCGACAAAAGCCTGGAGTAACGGTGAATCGCACCTGCTTGTGGATACTTGTTCCGTCATGGAAATCACCTTGTTGCAAAGAGGTAAGTGGGACGTCAGAAAAATCCGACCTGTCCTACACATCGAGCGACAAATTAGGCTGAATGATAATGATTGTCAATTGAGAAAAAGAACTAATGCTCTCTGTCGGTGCAGATTGAGAACGGCTGCTCGTTCATGGGGTGGATCAGGGCCATGAAGGGCAGCATGCGGACTAATTATTTCAAGACGTCATCCGTTCTCATTGGAGAAAGATTCCGGGCAGCAGGCCCGGCCACGGCGCCTTCCGGATGCCCATGATTTACTTATAACTATTTGATTTATAGATAGTTTTTTAAGTTATGGCAGAGCGAGGCCCGATCTCCATTGCAAGCATAATCCTGGCAGGAAACCCCATGACGGACGCGTTCGAACTCCCCAGTACCCTGGCCCAAGCCCTTCAACGCCGGGCAGTCCTGGCACCTGATCAAGTGGCGTTGCGTTTCCTCGCCGAAGAGCAGGCGCAGAGCGTGGTCCTCAGTTATCGGGATCTGGACCTTCGTGCGCGGACCATTGCGGCCGCCCTGCAAGCCGATGCCGAGCAGGGGGATCGGGCGGTCCTGTTGTTCCCCAGTGGTGCGGATTACGTCGCGGCGTTTTTCGGCTGCCTGTATGCCGGGGTCATCGCGGTGCCGGCCTATCCGCCGGAGTCGACCCGTCGTCATCACCAGGAACGCTTGATCTCGATCCTTGCCGACGCCGAGCCGCGTCTGCTGCTGACCAGCGCCGGGCTGCGGGAGTCGCTGGCGCAAATGGACGCGCTGCAGGCCGCGGGCGCACCACACCTGCTGTGCGTGGACACCCTGGACGCCGGGCTGGCCGAAGACTGGCAGGCGGTTGAGCTTAAGGACGACGACATCGCCTTCCTGCAATACACCTCCGGTTCCACTGCGCTGCCCAAGGGCGTGCAGGTCAGCCACGGCAATCTGGTGGCCAATGAGCTGTTGATCCGTCGCGGTTTCGGTATCGACCTCAACCCGGACGACGTGATCGTTAGCTGGCTGCCGCTGTACCACGACATGGGCTTGATCGGCGGCCTGCTGCAACCGATTTTCAGCGGCGTGCCCTGTGTGCTGATGTCACCGGCCTACTTCCTGGCGCGGCCCGTACGCTGGCTGGAAGCGATCAGCGAATACGGCGGCACCATCAGCGGCGGCCCGGATTTCGCCTACCGCCTGTGCAGCGAGCGAGTCAGTGAATCGGCCCTGGAGCGTCTCGACCTCAGCGGCTGGCGCGTGGCTTATTCCGGTTCGGAGCCGATCCGCCTCGACACCCTGGAGCGCTTTGCCGAAAAATTCAGCGCCAGCGGTTTTTGTCGCGACAACTTCCTGGCTTCCTACGGCCTGGCCGAAGCCACTCTGTTCGTCGCCGGTGGCGTGCGCGGCCGGGGCATCCCGGCCCTGCACCTGGACGACCAGGCCCTGGCGCAGAACCGTGCCGAGCCGGGGCAGGGCAGCGCGATGATGAGCTGCGGCTTCAGCCAGCCGGAACACGCCGTGCTGGTAATGGATCCTCAGCAACTCAGCGAATTGCCTGACAACCGCATCGGCGAAGTCTGGGCCGCCGGGCCGAGCATTGCCCACGGTTACTGGCGCAATCCCGAAGCCAGCGCCAAGACCTTCGTCCAGCATGCCGGCCGTACCTGGCTGCGCACCGGTGACCTGGGTTTCATGCGCGACGGTGAGCTGTTCATCACCGGGCGCCTGAAGGACCTGCTGATCGTGCGCGGGCACAACCTGTATCCCCAGGACATCGAAAAGACCATCGAGCGCGAAGTGGAAGTGGTGCGCAAGGGCCGGGTGGCAGCGTTCGCGGTCAGCGACCAGGGGCAGGAAGGCATCGGCATCGCTGCGGAAATCAGCCGCAGCGTGCAGAAGATCCTGCCCCCCGAAGCGCTGATCAAGGCCATCCGCCAGGCCGTGGCCGAAGCCTGCCAGGAAGCGCCCAGCGTGGTGGTGTTGCTCAACCCCGGGGCCCTGCCGAAAACCTCCAGCGGCAAGTTGCAGCGCTCCGCCTGCCGCACCCGTCTGGCCGATGGCAGCCTGGATTACTACGCGCTGTTCCCGCAAGCCGGCAGCGAACCCGCGCGGGTCGGCGAAGGTTCCGACGACGCGCTGCAAAGCCTGATCGGGCGGATCTGGCAGGAACAACTGCAATGCACGGCAGTGGCCGCCGACGATCACTTCTTCCTCCTGGGAGGCAACTCCATCGCGGCCACCCAGGTCATGGCCCGCCTGGGTCAGGAACTGGGCCTGGAGTTGAGCCTGCGCCTGTTGTTCGAGGCGCCGACCCTGGGCGCCTTCAGCGCCGCCGTGGCGCGCCTGCAACAGGACGGCGGCGTGGCCCAGGGCAGCATCAACGCCCTGTCGCGCCAGCAGCCGCTGCCCCAATCCCTGGCACAGAACCGTCTGTGGATCACCTGGCAACTGGACCCGCACAGCAGCGCCTACAACATTCCCGGCGGCCTGCGTCTACGTGGCGAACTGGACGAAGACGCCCTGCGTACCAGCTTCCAGCAGTTGCTCCAGCGCCACGAAGCCCTGCGCACGCGCTTCTTCGAGCGTGACGGCCAGGCCCTGCAGCAGGTGGACGCCGTCGGCGAATTCAATCTGCAAGTGATCGATATCAGCGATTTGCCTGTGGCCGAGCGTGAAGCCCGCGCCCTGCAGATCCGCGAGGATGAAGCCCGCACCCAGTTCGACCTGGAGCAAGGCCCGCTGTACTGGGCGACCCTGGTGCGCCTGGATGACGAAGAGCACCAACTGCTGCTGACCTTGCACCACATCATCGCCGACGGCTGGTCGCTGAATGTGCTGATCGACGAGTTCTCCCGGCTCTACGCCGCGGCGGCCCAGGGGCAGAGCCTGGAGCTGGCTCCCCTGAGCTTGCAGTACGCCGATTACGGCAGTTGGCAGCGTCAATGGCTGGCCCAGGGCGAAGGCCAGCGTCAGCTGGACTACTGGAAGCGCCAGCTGGCCGATGAGGCCCCGGTACTCAGCCTGGCCACCGACCACCCGCGCTCGGCCCAGGTCCGCCACAGCGCGGCGCGCCACAGCCAGCGCTTGAGCGCGACCCTCAGCGAGGCGATCCGCCAGACTGCCCAGGCCCAGCAAGTGACGCCGTTCATGCTGTTGCTGGCCACCTTTCAGACCCTGCTGCACCGCTACAGCGGACAGACCGATATCCGCATCGGTGTGCCCAACGCCAACCGTCCGCGCCTGGAAACCCAGGGCCTGCTGGGCTTTTTCATCAACACCCAGGTATTGCGCGGCCAGCTGGATTCGCGCCAGACCTTCGCCGAGCTGCTGCAACAGACCCGCCGCACCGCCCTTGAAGCCCAGGCTCATCAGGACCTGCCCTTCGAACAGTTGCTCGAAGCCTTCCCCGAAGCCCGCGAGCAAGGCCTGTTCCAGGTCATGTTCAACCACCAGCAGCGCGACCTCAGCGCCTTGCGCCGTCTGCCCGGGCTGCTGGCCGAAGAGCTGCCGTGGCACAGCCGCGAGGCCAAGTTCGACCTGCAACTGCATACCGAGGAAGACCGCAACGGCCGCTTGAGCCTGGCGTTCGACTACGCCGACGAGCTGTTCGAGGCGACCAGCATCCAGCGTCTGGCTGGGCACTTCATCAGCCTGCTGGAGCATGCCTGCCAGCAACCGGACAGCGCCCTGGGCGACTTGCCGTTGCTCGGCAAGGCCGAAGCAGCGCAGCTGCAGCAATGGAGCGTGGCCCCCTGTGCGCCCGCCGAGCGTTGGTTGCCGGAGCGCCTGCAGGAACAACTGCAGCAGACCCCGGAGCGCACCGCGCTGGTCTGGGACGGCGGCCAACTGAGCTTTGCCGAACTCCACGCCCAGGCCAACCGCCTGGCCCACTACCTGCGGGACAAGGGCGTCGGCCCGGACGTGTGCGTGGCCATCGCCGCCGAACGTTCGCCGCAACTGCTGATCGGCCTGCTGGCGATCATCAAGGCCGGTGGCGCCTACGTACCCCTGGACCCGGACTACCCCGCCGAGCGCCTGGCCTACATGCTCGAAGACAGTGGCGTGGAGCTGCTGCTGACCCAGACCCATTTGCTGGGCCAGATGCCCGAGGCCCAAGGCGTCAGCACCCTCGCCATGGACAGCCTCAAGCTCGACAGCTGGCCGAGCCAGGCCCCGGGCCTGCACCTGCACGGCGACCACCTGGCCTACGTGATCTACACCTCCGGCTCCACCGGTCAGCCCAAGGGCGTCGGCAACACCCACCGCGTGCTGATGGAGCGCCTGCAATGGATGCAGGACAACTACCAGCTGCACGCCGACGATGTGCTGATGCAGAAGGCTCCCATCAGCTTCGACGTGTCGGTGTGGGAGTGCTTCTGGCCGCTGATCAGCGGCTGCCGCCTGCTGCTCGCCGCCCCCGGCGAGCACCGCGATCCCCATCGCATCGCTCAGCTGGTGCAGGAGTACGGCGTCACCACGCTGCACTTCGTGCCGCCGCTGTTGCAGCTGTTTGTCGAGGAGCCGTTGAGCGCCCAATGCCACAGCCTGCGCCGGGTGTTCTCCGGTGGCGAAGCCTTGCCCGCCGAACTGCGCAACCGCCTGCTGCAACTGTTGCCGAACGCGCAACTGCACAACCGCTACGGCCCCACCGAAACCGCGATCAACGTCACCCACTGGCAGTGTTCGGTGGATGACGGCGAGCGCTCGCCCATCGGCCGCCCGCTGGGCAATGTGCTGTGCCGGGTGCTGGATGCCGAGCTCAACCTGATGCCCGTCGGGGTGCCCGGCGAGCTGTGCATCAGCGGCCAGGGCCTGGCCCGGGGTTACCTGGGGCGCCCGGCGCTGACCGCCGAACGCTTTGTTGTCGACCCCCTGAGTGAGGAGGGTGCGCGCCTGTACCGCACCGGTGACCGCGTACGCTGGTGCGCCGACGGCGTGCTGGAATACCTCGGTCGCCTCGACCAGCAGGTCAAGCTGCGGGGCTTTCGGGTCGAGCCGCAGGAAATCGAAGCGCGGCTGCTGGCCCAGGACGGCGTGGCCCAGGCCGCAGTGCTGGTGCGGGACACCGTCGCCGGTGCGCAGTTGATCGGCTACTACACCGCCAATGCCACCGACGAAGATGAAACCGAACACAGCGCCCGGCTGAAAAATGCCCTGGCCGCTGAACTGCCGGAGTACATGGTGCCGGCGCAACTGCTGCGCCTGGACGCCATGCCCCTGAGCCCCAGCGGCAAGCTGGATCGCCGGGCCTTGCCGGAGCCGCAATGGCAGGTGCGCGAGCACGTCGAGCCAGGCACCGATCTGGAGCGGCAGATCGCCCAGATCTGGCGCGAAGTGCTGGGGCAGCCACGGATCGGCCTCAAGGACGACTTTTTCGCCCTGGGCGGGCATTCGCTGCTGGCCACCCAGATCATTTCCCGTACCCGCCAGGCCTGCGATGTCGAACTGCCGTTACGGGCACTGTTTGAAGCCAGCGAACTGGGGGCCTTTGCCGAACAGGTGCTGCTGATCCAGCAATCCGGTGCGCGCAATCAGCAGCCGCCGATTGCCCGGGTCGACCGCAGCCTGCCGGTGCCGCTGTCCTATTCCCAGCAGCGCATGTGGTTCCTCTGGCAGATGGAACCCGATAGCCCGGCCTACAACGTTGGCGGTATGGCGCGGCTGTCTGGCGTGCTCGACGTGGGCCGTTTCGAGGCGGCGTTGCAGGCACTGATCCTGCGCCATGAAACCCTGCGCACCACCTTCCCCAGCGTCAATGGCGTGGCCCATCAGCAGGTGCATGCCGATACCGGCCTGCGCATGGCCTGGAAGGATTTCTCGGCCCTGGCTCCGGATGCCCGGCAACAACGCCTGCAACAACTGGCGGACAGCGAAGCCCACCAGCCCTTCGACCTGGAGACCGGCCCCTTGCTGCGCGCCTGTCTGGTCAAGGCCGGCGAGCAGGAGCACTACTTCGTCCTGACCCTGCACCACATCGTCACCGAAGGCTGGGCCATGGACATCTTCGCTCGCGAGCTGGGCGCGCTGTACGAAGCCTTCCTCGACGACCGCGAATCGCCCCTGGAACCCTTGCCGGTGCAGTACCTGGATTACAGCGTCTGGCAGCGCCAGTGGCTGGAATCCGGCGAGCGCCAGCGTCAGTTGGACTACTGGACCGGGCAACTGGGCCGCGAACACCCGCTGCTGGAACTGCCCAGCGACCGGCCACGCCCAGCGGTGCAAAGCCACCAGGGCGAGCTGTACCGCTTCGATTTGAGCGACGAACTGGCGGCCCGGGTGCGCGCCTTCAATGCCGAGCACGGCCTGACCCTGTTCATGACCATGACCGCCGCGTTGTCGCTGCTGCTGTACCGCTACAGCGGCCAGAGCGACCTACGCATCGGCGCGCCGGTGGCCAACCGCATCCGTCCAGAAAGCGAAGGGCTGATCGGCGCCTTCCTCAACACCCAGGTGCTGCGTTGCCAGCTCGACGGGCAGATGAGCGTCGGCCAGTTGCTGGAGCAGGTACGCCACACCGTGATCGAGGGCCAGTCGCACCAGGACCTGCCGTTCGACCATCTGGTGGAAGCCTTGCAACCACCGCGCAGTACCGCCTACAACCCGCTGTTCCAGGTGATGTGTAACGTCCAGCGCTGGGAGTTCCAGCAAAGCCGGCAGTTGGCGGGCATGACCGTGGAATACCTGGTCAACGATGCCCGGGCCACCAAGTTCGACCTCAACCTGGAAGTCACCGACCTGGATCAGCGTCTGGGCTGCTGCCTGACCTACAGCACCGACCTGTTCGACGAGCCGCGCATTGCGCGCATGGCGGCCCATTGGCGCAATCTGCTGGAGGCCTTGCTCAGCAATCCGCAACAGCGTCTGTGCGAGTTGCCGCTGCTGCACGCCGAGGAGCAGCAACAGCTGCTGGACAGTTTGAGTGTCGAGCCCGGCGAGCAACGTCTGGACCAGTGCATCCACCACCTGTTCAGCGAACAGGCCCTGGCCCGCAAGGACGCCCCGGCCCTGACCTTCGCCGGACAGACCCTGAGCTACAGCGAACTGGACAGCCGCGCCAACCGCCTGGCCTGGATGCTTCGTGAGCGTGGCGTGGGCCCGCAAGTGCGGGTCGGCCTGGCCCTGGAGCGTTCCCTGGAAATGGTCGTGGGCTTGCTGGCGATCCTCAAGGCCGGTGGCGCCTACGTGCCCCTGGACCCGGAATACCCCCTGGATCGCCTGCACTACATGATCGAGGACAGCGGCATCGGCCTGCTCCTCAGTGATGCGCGGATGTTCGCCGCCCTGGGTGAGTTGCCGACGGGTGTCGGTCGTTGGTGCCTGGAGGAAGACGGCGCGCTGCTGGCCGACTACCCGGCCGGCGAATTGCCCTTCATCAGCCTGCCCCAGCATCAGGCGTACCTGATCTACACCTCCGGCTCCACCGGCCAGCCCAAGGGCGTGGTGGTGTCCCACGGGGAAATTGCCATGCACTGCCAGGCGGTGATCCGTCGTTTCGGCATGCGCGCGGACGATTGCGAGCTGCACTTCTATTCCATCAACTTCGACGCCGCCACCGAGCGCTTGCTGGTGCCGCTGCTCAGCGGTGCCCAGGTGGTGCTGCGGGCTCAGGGCCAGTGGGACGCCGAGGAAATCTGCCAGCTGATTCGTCAGCATCGCATCAGCATCCTCGGCTTCACCCCGAGCTACGGCAGCCAGTTGGCCCAGCATCTGGCGACCCAGCAGCAGACCCTGCCGGTGCGCATGTGCATCACTGGCGGCGAGGCCCTGACCGGCGAACACCTGCAGCGCATCCGCGCGGCGTTCCAGCCGAGCCTGTTCTTCAACGCCTACGGCCCCACCGAAACCGTGGTCATGCCCTTGGCCAGCCTGGCGCCTGAGCACTTGGCGGACGGCGTGGCCAGCGTGCCGATCGGCCGCATTGTCGGGGCGCGGGTGGCTTACATTCTCGATGCCGATCTGGCGCTGGTGCCTCAGGGCGCGACGGGTGAGCTGTATGTCGGCGGTGCCGGTCTGGCCCAGGGTTATCACCGTCGTCCGGGGATGAGTGCCGAGCGCTTTGTCGCCGACCCATTCGCCACCGATGGCGGGCGCCTGTACCGCACCGGGGATCTGGTGCGCCAGTGCGCCGACGGCCAGCTGGAGTACATCGGCCGAGTCGATCATCAAGTGAAAATTCGCGGCTTCCGCATCGAGCTGGGGGAAATCGAAACCCGTCTGCTGGATCATCCGGCTGTGCGTGAAGCGGTGGTGCTGGCTATCGACACCCCGGCCGGCAAACAGCTGGCCGGCTATTTGGTCAGCGAAGTGGCCGAGCACAACGAGGTGCAGCAGGCCAACCTGCGCGAAGCCCTCAAGCAGCAGCTGAAAACCCAGCTGCCGGACTACATGGTGCCGACCCACCTGATCCTGCTCGGCAGCATGCCGCTGACCGCCAACGGCAAGCTCGATCGCCGAGCCCTGCCGATGCCCGATCCGGAGCTCAATCGCCAGCAGTATGTGGCGCCGAGCAACGAGCTGGAACAGACCCTGGCCGGGGTCTGGGGCGAAGTGCTGAACGTGCAGCAAGTGGGCCTCAACGACAACTTCTTCGAACTGGGGGGCGACTCGATCCTGTCGATCCAGGTGGTCAGCCGCGCCCGCCAGCTGGGGATTCATTTCACCCCGCGGGACCTGTTCCAGCACCAGACCGTGCAGACCCTGACGCGGGTTGCCAGCCACACTCAGCGCGTCAGCGCCGAGCAGGGCCAGCTCAGTGGCGAAGCGCCGCTGACGCCGATCCAGCACTGGTTCTTCGACAGCCGTATTCCCCAGCCGCAGCACTGGAACCAGGCCTTGTTGCTGGAACCGCTGGGCACCCTGGATGCGTCGTTGCTGGAGCAAGCCCTGCTGGCGGTGCTGGAGCAACACGACGCCCTGCGCCTGCGCTTCAATCGGGCGGGCGGACAGTGGCGTGCCGAGTACCTGCCGCTGTCCGATGCTCCCTTGTTGTGGCAGGTGCGGGTGCCGTCCATGGACACCTGCGAGGCGCTGTTCGCCGATGCCCAGCGCAGCCTCGACCTGGAACACGGGCCGCTGCTGCGGGCGGTGCTGGTGGACGGCCCTGAAGGCGAGCAACGGGTGTTGCTGGCCATCCACCACCTGGTGGTGGACGGTGTGTCCTGGCGCGTGCTGCTGGAAGATTTGCAAAACGCCTATCGTCAGTTGCAAGCCGGACAGGCCCTGAACTTACCGGCCAAGACCAGCGCCCTGCGGGACTGGTCGAGCCGCCTGCAAGCCTATGCCGGCAGCGAATCCCTGCGTGAAGAACTGAGCTGGTGGCAGCAACAACTGGCTGGCCCGGCCGCGCAACTGCCGGGCTTGAATGCCGCTGGCAGCCAGCAGCATCAACAGGCCCGCAGCCACAGCGTGACCCTGGATGCCGAACGCACCCGCCAGTTGCTGCAACAGGCTCCGGCGGCCTACCGCACCCAGGTCAATGACCTGCTGCTGACCGCCCTGGCTCGGGTGCTGTGCCGCTGGAGCGGGCAGCCTTCGGCCCTGGTGCAACTGGAAGGCCACGGCCGCGAGGCGCTGTTCGACGAGATCGACCTGACCCGCACCGTGGGCTGGTTCACCAGCGCCTATCCGCTGCGCCTGACCCCGTTGCAGGTGGAGGAAGCGGCCGGGCAGGGCGCTTCGATCAAGGCCATCAAGGAACAACTGCGGGCCGTGCCGCACAAGGGCCTGGGTTATGGCGTGCTGCGCTACCTGGCAGATGCAAGCTGCCGCGAGGCCCTGGCGGCGCTGCCGCTGGCGCCGGTGACCTTCAACTACCTGGGGCAGTTCGACCAGAGCTTTGGCGCCGATGCCTTGCTGCGCCCGCTGGATGAATCCGTGGGCCCGGCCCACGCACCTGAAGCCCCGTTGCCCAACGAGCTGAGCATCGACAGCCAGGTCTATGGCGGCGAACTGGTGCTGCGCTGGACCTACAGTGGCGAACGTTTCGATGCCGAGTTGATCGGCGAGCTGGCGAGCGCCTACCTGGGCGAGCTGCAGAGCCTGATCGCCCATTGCCTGAAGGACGATGCCGGTGGCCTGACGCCGTCGGACTTCCCCCTGGCGCGCTTGACCCAGGCCCAGCTCGATGGCCTGCCGGTGCCGGCGGCGCAGATCGAAGACGTCTACCCGCTGACCCCGATGCAGGAAGGCATGCTGCTGCACACCCTGCTGGAGCCGGGCACCGGCCTGTATTACATGCAGGACCGCTACCGCATCAACAGCGAACTGGACCCGGAGCGTTTCGCCCAGGCCTGGCAGGCGGTGGTGGCCCGCCATGAGGCTCTGCGCGCGTCCTTCTGCTGGAACGTCGGCGAAGACATGCTGCAAGTTATCCACAAGCCGGGCCGCACCCCGATCGAGTTCCTCGACTGGAGCGCGGTGCCCGAGGCCGAGCAAGAGGCCAAGCTGCAGGCCCTGCATAAACAGGAGCGTGAGGCCGGCTTCGATCTGCTCAATCAGGCGCCGTTCCACCTGCGGCTGATCCGCGTCGGCGCTGCGCGCTACTGGTTCATGATGAGCAACCACCACATCCTCATCGATGCCTGGTGCCGCTCGTTGCTGATGAACGACTTCTTCGAGATCTACACCGCCCTGGGCGAAGGTCGCGAGGCGCAGCTGGCGGTGCCACCGCGTTACCGCGACTACATCGGCTGGCTGCAGCACCAGAGCCTGTCGCAGGCGCGGCAGTGGTGGCGGCAGAACCTTGAAGGTTTTGAACGCACCACGCCGATCCCCAGCGACCGGCCGTTCCTGCGCGAACACGCCGGCGACAGCGGCGGCATGACAGTCGGCGACTGCTACACCCGCCTCGATGCCCGGGACGGTGCGCAACTGCGCGAGCTGGCGCAACAGCATCAGCTGACCATCAACACCTTCGCTCAGGCGGCCTGGGCCCTGGTGCTGCGGCGCATGAGCGGCGATCGCGACGTGCTGTTCGGCGTCACCGTGGCCGGGCGCCCGGTGGACATGCCGCAGATGCAACGCACCGTCGGCCTGTTCATCAACAGCATCGCCCTGCGGGTCAAGCTGCCCGAGGAGGGGCAGCGCTGCAGCGTGCGCCAGTGGCTCAGCGGCTTGCTCGACAGCAACATGCAGCTGCGCGAATACGAGTACCTGCCGCTGGTGGCTATCCAGGAAACCAGCGAACTGCCCAAGGGCCAGCCGCTGTTCGACAGCCTGTTCGTGTTCGAGAACGCCCCGGTGGAAGTCTCGGTGCTGGACCGTGCCCAGAGCCTGAACGCCAGTTCGGATTCCGGCCGTACCCATACCAACTTCCCGATCACTGCCGTGTGCTACCCGGGGGATGACCTGGGCCTGCACCTGTCCTACGACCAGCGCTACTTCGAGCAGGCGACCATCGAGCGCATGCTCGGCGAGTTCAAGCGCCTGCTGCTGGCCCTGATGCAGGGTTTCCACGGCGACATGGCCGAACTGCCGCTGCTGGGTGAAGAGGAGCAGGACTTCCTGCTCGCCGGCTGCAACCAGAGCGAGCATGAGTACCCGCTGGAGCGCAGCTACGTGGAGCTGTTCGAGGCCCAGGTGGCGGCCCATCCGCAACGCGTTGCCGCCAGTTGCCTGGATCAGCGCTATAGCTATGCCGAGTTGAACCAGCGCAGCAACCGTCTGGGCCACGCCCTGATCGCCAACGGCGTGGGTTTTGATCAGCCGGTGGCCTTGCTGGCCGAGCGCGGCCTGGAACTGCTGGGCATGATCATCGGCAGCTTCAAGGCCGGGGCCGGCTACCTGCCCCTGGACCCGGGCCTGCCAAGTCAGCGCCTGGGCCGCATCATCGAACTCAGTCGCACGCCGATCCTGGTCTGCAGCGCGGCCTGCCGCGAACAGGCCCAGGCCCTGCTGGACGAGTTCGCCTGTGCCGGGCGTCCGCGGCTGCTGGTCTGGGAGGAGCTGCAAGCCGCCGGGCATGCCGAGAGCAACCCGGGCCGCTACAGCGCGCCGGACAACCTGGCCTACGTGATCTACACCTCCGGTTCCACCGGCCTGCCCAAGGGCGTGATGGTGGAGCAGCGCGGCATGCTCAACAACCAGCTGAGCAAGGTGCCGTACCTGCAACTGAGCGAGGCCGACGTGATCGCCCAGACGGCGTCCCAGAGCTTCGACATATCGGTCTGGCAGTTCCTTGCCGCACCGCTGTTCGGCGCCCGGGTCGACATCGTGCCCAACACCATCGCTCACGATCCCCAGGGCCTCCTGGCCCACGTCGAGGAGCAGGGCATCACGGTGCTGGAGAGCGTGCCGTCGCTGATCCAGGGCATGCTCGCCCAGGACGTCATCGTCCTCGATGGCCTGCGCTGGATGCTGCCCACCGGCGAGGCCATGCCGCCCGAGCTGGCGCACCAGTGGCTGCTGCGTTATCCACAGATCGGCCTGGTGAACGCTTACGGCCCGGCGGAATGCTCCGATGACGTGGCCTTCTTCCGCGTCGACCTGGCCTCGACCCGGGGCGCCTACCTGCCCATCGGTACGCCCACCGACAACAACCGCCTGTACCTGATGGACGAAGCCCTGGAACTGGTGCCCCTGGGCGCGGTCGGCGAGTTGTGCGTGGCCGGCACCGGTATCGGCCGCGGTTACGTCAGCGACCCGTTGCGTACAGCGCTGGCCTTCGTGCCCCATCCGTTCGGTGCTGCGGGCGAACGCCTGTACCGCACCGGCGACCTGGCACGCCGGCGCAGCGACGGCGTATTGGAATACGTTGGCCGTATCGACCACCAAGTGAAGATCCGTGGCTATCGCATCGAACTGGGGGAAATCGAAGCGCGCCTGCACGAACAGCCGGAACTGCGCGATGCCGCCGTGGGTGTGCAGGAAGGGGTCAACGGCAAGCATCTGGTGGGCTATCTGGTCGCCAGTGACTCAAGCCTGAACCCGAGCGAATGCCTGGAGCGGATCAAACCGCGCTTGCGCGCCGAGCTGCCGGAATACATGGTGCCGTTGCACTGGCTATGGCTTGCGCGCCTGCCCCTCAACGCCAACGGCAAGCTTGATCGCAAGGCCCTGCCGGCCCTGGAGATCGGTCAGTTGCAGAGCCAGGACTATCAAGCACCGGGCAATGAACTGGAGCAAACCCTGGCCGATATCTGGGCCGAGGTGCTCAAGGTCGAACGAGTGGGCGTGCGCGACAACTTCTTCGAGTTGGGCGGGCATTCCTTGCTGGCCACGCAGATCGCCTCGCGGGTACAGAAAACCCTGCAACGCAACGTACCGCTGCGGGCCATGTTCGAATGCAGCACGGTGCAGGAGTTGGCCGCGTACATCGACGGTTTGGGTGCCAATGAAATCAGCGAGGAGAAGGTCGACCGCCTGAGTGACCTGATGGCCGAGCTGGAGGGCTTGTAAGCTTTTACGGCGGGCGCAGCCACCCCAAAGGCTGCGCCTCACTCCTTCAGGAAGGTCGCGGATTCAGGCTTTACGGCCGCTGCATAACCGAGCGGTCTCTACAGGAAGCCTATACAGGGGGGGAAATACAAAGGCAGTATTAAGCTAAGGGTTTTGTTTGCCCTTATCGATTGGACTGAGCATGAAGAAAAAATGACAAGGATGCACCGAATGAAAGCAGAGTTGCGAGGCGGCGAAAAAATCATCAAAGAAGGGCCAGCAAACCTTCAAAGAAATATTGAGACGGTGGGCGGAAGGCTTTTTTTGACGAACCAGCGTGTGCTATTTGTCGCGCATAAATTTAACTTTCAAAGCGCTCCTGACGAGATTGAAATCTCAAACATCCAGTCATTGCAGCCGGCATGGACTAGATTTTTAGGTTTTATCCCCGTTTTCCCCAACTCTTTATCTGTTTTTACAAAGCAGGGTATAGAGTCTCGATTTGTACTATTTGGCCGTGACGCATGGGCTGCTGCCATTGCTGCAACCATGAATGGGGCCAATGGCTAAATAACCTTCAGTTTGAAATAGTCCGCCGCGCATTGCCCGACAGCAGCCCTGTCGGGCTTTGTCGTTTCAGACAGTTCAAGGAGCGGAACCATGGCAGAACAGCTTTACTGGCACGACATCGAAGACTCCCTGGGCAACTGGAGTGGCCTCGGTGTTGAAGTCGAAGCGGGCGCCACGGACAGGCCGCCGCTGCACCTGCGCACCGGCAACAATGCCCGGATCAAGCTGATGCACCACGACACGCCACTGTTCTGGGCCACCTTCGCCTGGGATCACGGCGGCGTCTGGCTGGTGCGCAACCCGCTGGCGGAAGGCGCCGAATGCCGAATGCTGGCCCCCATCGACTCACCCACAGTCCAACAGTACGCAGCCCTGGCGCCTGAGCTACGGATCAAGGCCTGGAGCCGCTATTTCGTCAGCCGCCTCAGCGAAAGCGCCCGGCACTTCCTCACCCCCGGTTTCTGGCTGGCCCAGAGCCTGCTGCCGGAGCCCTCCAGCACCGCGAACGGCCTGGACCACTGGCGCTTCACCTCGGTGATCGATCCTTTGACCCACGTGCCCAACTGGCACCTGTACGGCGAGGATTTTCTCGACAACCTGCAACCCCAGACCCTGGAGTGGATCGACTGGTGGCACGGCGGCGGCAAGCTCATTGGCCTGCACCGGGTCGATCCCCAAGCCGGGCGCTTGAAATGGTGGCGCAAGAAGGCCCGGGAAGGCAGCCTGCCGCCGATTCTGCTGTGGTACGTCGGCGGGCTGGCCTCCTATGTGGTCATCGATGGGCATTACCGCTTGCAGGCGGCCATTGCGGAAAACCTCGCGCCATCATTCATCGTCCTCAGCGCCACCCGCGAGCGCGACTTCACGCCGAGCCTGGAGCATCAGCAGCGGGTCATGGATTCACTGCGCAAGCGCGGCGACGCGGTGCCGCGCAACCCGGCCCTGAGCACCGAGCACCTCAACCGGGTGCTGATCCAGGCGTTCGATGACCGGCCGCAATACCGCAGCGCTACCCCGGCCTGGGCCGGCAACGAGCCGCAATCGCAGTGGTGCGACGAGGTGCGCCAGTGCTTGAACGGGCAGGGGCTGGAGGACCAGATGGAGGCGGTGATTGCCCGGCGTGGGTAGGGCGCTGGCCGTGTTCGCTGGCAAGCCAGCTCCTACAGGGGGGCTGCTTGTAGGAGCCGGCTTGCCGGCGAACAGGTCCCCAAACACTCTGCTATATTCGCGCCCGCCCGCCGCAGGGCCGGTCATTGATTAAGGATTATGGACAATCGTGGAACAGATTTTCTGGCGTGACATCGAGGATTTGGCCGGCCACTGGAACGGCCTCGGCGTGGACGTCAAATGCTCGGCCAACAGCAAGCCCAACCTGTGCCTGCTCAGCGGCAACAACCGCCGCATGCAGTTGGTGCTGGGGGACCAGACCCTGCTCTGGGGCACCATGTCCCGCTGCCTCTACGGCGTGTGGCTGGTGCGCAATCACCTGCAGGAGCAACTGCCGCAAACCCTGGTGGGACCCATCGACTCGCCTCAGGTTGAACAACAGGCGCGCCTCGACCCGGCGCAGCGCCTCAAGGCCTGGAGCCGCTTTTTCGTCGAGCAACTGATGCAGCACCAGCCGGACTTCCTCTACCCCGGCTACTGGCTGGTGCGGGCCCTGCGCCCGCAGTCCCAGAAACCCCTGCGGCCGCTGCTCAGCGGCACCGAAGCCTGGTACTTCAAGGGCGGTGAAGATGCCCAGAGCCATATGCCGCAGTGGGCGATCTACGGCCGCAACATCCTCGACAATCAGCAGCCCGGCTCGGCGCGCTGGGTCGAGTTGTACGAGGGCGGCGGGGCGGTGGTCGGCCTGCATGCCGTGGACCCCCATTCCGGGCGCTTGAAATGGTGGCGCAAAAAAGCCCGCGAAGGCAGCTTGCCGCCGATCCTGCTGTGGTATGTCAGCGGCCTGAACTGCCACCTGATTCTCGATGGTCATTACCGCCTGCAGGCGGCCATCGATGAAAACCTGCCACCGGAGTTCCTGGTGCTCAGCACGCCGCGGCTCTACCACTATCGCCCCAACCCGCAAGAGCAGCAGAAAGTGCTGGGGGCGCTGCAAGTGCAGGTCCAGCGCAACAACCTGGACACCAGGCGCTTCAACCAGTTGCTGATCAGCACCTTCGATGATCGGCCGTATCACGGCTTCGGCAGCCAGTCGTGGGCGGGGATTGCCTCGGAGCAGGCGTGGATCGAGCAGGTCAGCGGCATTCTCAAGGAGCGCGGTGACCTGAGCGACCTGGAGGAAATCCTCGAACGCGAGGCGCCGGAAGAGTACCGCTGAGGCCCAGCCCTAAGGCGTACACGCCCTCTGTAGGAGCTGGCTTGCCAGCGAAGAGGCCCGCAAGCCATGCGCCAGCCTGAAGGACGCCTTCGCCGGCAAGCCGGCTCCTACGGGCGGGGATACGTGTTGTAGGAGCTGGCTTGCCAGCGAAGAGGCCCGAAAGCCATGCGCCAGCCTGAAGGACGCCTTCGCCGGCAAGCCGGCTGGAAGGTCGCTGGAATGGTGTTTAGTCGCTTTCTTTTGTAAGGCATTTCCGAGAAACTGCGGGCCGCTTGAATGCGTCGGGTGGGCGGGCTAGGGTGCTTGGGCCATCGCCAAATCGATGGCTCGGATGTGCAAGTCCGACCGTTACCAGACGCATAAGCGCTCAGTCATGTCTGAGCGATTTCATGTTCGCCGTGTTATGGCGGCCGTGCGCGGGAGATCTTCGGATCTGCCGGGGTTCTGGTAACTCGGTCTTGCACACCCGCGTACGGCTGCCACCTTATTCGTGTGCAAGCGAACGGTGTCAGCTCCTTGTCATTACCAGGAGTTTGACCATGAAAAAGCTCGTCCCCGATCCCCCCACGTCCTATCGCGATCCCGCCCTCAAGGCCGCCAACGCCACCCTGCGTGTGGCCCTGGCCCGGCAACCGCTGGACTCCGCGCTGTTCCAGCTCACGACCCAAGCCAAACCCGTTTCCCCCGACTCGCTGTTCAGCGTGCGCGAAGGCGTTAGCGCCGAAGAGGCCTTGGTGCACGTGGCGTTGTTGCTCAAATGCGCCGAAGAGGTCTGCGATGAAATCACCCAGCAGGGCAGCGGCCTGGAGCGCGGGCTAATCTGGTCCATGGTGCATTCGGTGGAGATGGCCCGCGCGGTGGTGGAGGCCTTGCTCGACGGCCAGCGCGGGGCCTGAATCCGGGCATCTCCTGATACGTTTTTGTCGCCCCGGTCCGATTGACTGAGCCTGGTTCACGGCACAGTCTGTCGGACCTTTTTCGTCATTCCCTATAGGAGCTAGCCGATGCCTTTCGCCACCCTCGATGGACAACCGTTGCACTACCTTGACCAGGGCCAGGGGCCGGTGGTGTTCCTGGCCGGCAGTTATTTGTGGGACACGAGCATGTGGGCGCCGCAGATCGAGGCGTTGTCGGCACAGTACCGGGTGATTGCCGTGGACCTGTGGGGCCATGGCCAGTCCGGGCCGTTGCCGGCAGGCACCGTGTCGCTGGACGATGTGGCACGGCAGATGTTGGCCTTGCTCGATCATTTGCAGATCGAACGGGTGACCCTGGTGGGCTTGTCGGTGGGCGGCATGTGGGGCGCGCGTCTGGCCCTGGCGGCGCCGCAGCGCATCGACGGGTTGGTGCTGATGGACACTTACCTGGGCGCCGAGCCGGAGCCGACCCGGCAGTATTACTTTTCCCTGTTCCAGCAGATCGAGGACAGCGGCCTGATCGCCGAAGCGCTGCTGGATATCGTGGTGCCGATCTTCTTCCGTCCGGGTATCGATCGGCAGTCGGCGCTGTTCCAGGATTTTCGCGCCAGCCTCGCGGCGCTGCCCGCCGAGGGCCTGCGCCAGAGCGTGATTCCCATGGGGCGCATTACCTTCAGCCGGGCGGATGTGCTGGATCAGTTGGCGCATTTGGATGCGCGCAACACCTTGCTGCTGTGCGGCGACCAGGACCAGCCGCGGCCGCCGGCGGAAACCATCGAGATGGCCGAACGCATCGGCTGCCCTTACCAGCTGGTTCCCGAGGCCGGGCATATTTCCAGCTTGGAGAACCCGGAATTCGTGACCCGGGCCTTGTTGGGGTTTTTACAGCGCAATGGTTGAAGCGCGATTTTTCCGTCGTAGGAGCTGGCTTGCCGGCGAAGGGGCCCGCAAGCCAGGCGCACGTCGCAAGGACGCCTTCGCCGGCAAGCCGGCTCCTACAGGGGCGGGGATTTATTTCGGGCCGAGGATCTGGGTCAGCTTGCCCGGGGCCGGGGCGCCCTGCTGCTGTTGCAGCTCACCCTTGTCGTCGAGGTAGAAGATCGCCGGGGTCGCCGACAGCTCTAGCTCTTCCATCAGTTTCATGTTGGCGTCGAGTTTGGCCTGGACCGCTGCAGGAATACTGGCCAGGGGTTTCAGGGCGCTGCCCTTGCCGGCCTTTTCATGATCCTGCAGGGCCTGTTGCGGGTCTTTGGCGGCCAGCAGGGCGGCGGATTTGCCCGGGCTGTCTTCGCGGATGATGCCCACCATGATATGCCGCAGCTGCACTTTGCCGGCCTTGACCCAGGGCCGTGCCTGTTCCCAGAACATATTGCAGTAGGGGCAGTTGGGGTCGCTGAACAGGTAGACGATGCGCGGTGCATCGGCCTTGCCGTCGGCGATCCAGTTGCTCTTGTCCAGGTTGCCCCAGACCTCCTTGGCCATCGGCGCGTAGACCAGTTTCTGCAAGGGTTCGGCGCTCAGGTCCTTGCCGTCGGCGTCGTACAGGTTGCCCAGCAGCACGTGCTTGCCGTCAGGGGTGAGGTACAGGGTCATGCCGCGGTTCTGGTACTGCGCGGCGTAGCCCTTGAGGCCGTCCGGCGCATCGAAGCTGCCGATGATCTTGGCGCCTTTTTCCTCGATCTTGCGGATCGGTGCAGGCAGTTCTTCGGCCTGCAGCAGCGGCACGTTGAGCAACGCTGCGCCCAAAGACAGGCTCAGCAGGTGGCGGATGAAGGGCATGGCGGTTTCCTTGATGGGGCGACCGGAGTCGGGTGTATGCCGTCGAAATTTTCCAGGGCCCGGGCCAGGCTGGCCTCGGACAACTCTCCCAGGTGGCTGCCCAGCAGGCGGCCGTCGGCGCTGTAGAACAGCGTAGTCGGCAAGGCCATGGAACCCACGGCCTGGCCCAGGCGGCCACCGCCGTCGAACAGGACGTTGTCCAGGTTCAGTTCCTGGGTGGCGAGGAAGGTGGCCACGCTTTGCATGCTTTCGCCCTGGTTGACGAACAGGAAGGTCAGGTCCGGGCGTTGCTGCTGGGCTTTTTCCAGCACTGGCATCTCTCGCCGGCACGGCGGGCACCAGGTGGCCCAGAGATTGATCACCAAGGGCCCGCCCTGGTAGTCGGTGAGTTGCACGTGGTCGCCGGTGGCATTGTGCAGGGCCACTTCGGGCAGGCGCGTGCCCTGGTCGTAGAGGGTCAGGGACAGGGTCGCCAGCAGCCAGAAGGCCAGGCCGCTGCCGACTCCGGCGCCCAGGGGGCGACGCAGTGCCGGGCGTTTCCAGCCCCAGGCCAGGGCCGCCAAGAGCATGAGGATGACCCCGGGCCACGCCAGGAAGCCGCCGTCGCGCAGGTCGATGATCATCCACAGGTCGTGGCGGTAGTGCTTCCAGTAGGCGATGACGAAGCTGATCCGCGCCGCCAGCATGCCCAGCAGGAACAGCGAAAACAGCACCGACTCAGGGTTGTCACCGCCGCGCTTGGCCACCCGCCAGCCCACCAGGGTGGCCAGGGCCAGGGCACTGATCAGCAGCAGGTGGTTGAGGGCAATGGCAAAGGTGCCGATGGTAAAGGTCAGCATCAACGGGCTTCCCGAGTCTGGGTCCAGCGTTGCAGGAAGGTGCTGGCATCCACTTCGCCGGTGATGCGCTGGCTGCGGCGCTCGCTGCCGTCCGGGCCGATCCACAGCATGCTCGGTGGCCCCGGCACTTTGTAGCGGCTCAGGAGATCGCGGCCGTCGGCGTTGTCCAGGGTGACGTCCAGGCGCAGCAGGCGCACGTCCTTCAGGGCATCCAGGACCTGGGGCTGGCCGAACACGGTTTTCTCCATGATCTTGCAGGACACGCACCAGTCGGCGTAGTAGTCCAACAGCACCCACTGGCCCTGGGCCTGAGCATTGTCCAGGGCGCTTTGCAGCTCGGCCGGGGACTTCACGGTGGTAAAGGCATCATGGGCAGTGACGCTGCTGGCCACACCGCCACCGCTGTAGACCTTCAGTGGCCGCCACAGCTCGTCGCTGCCACCGGCGGCGCCCACCAGCAGCATGCTGCCCCAGACCCCGAACAGTACCGAGCTGGCACCGAAGGCGTGCACCAGCCGCCCGGCGATGGCCCGCTGTTGCCAGGCGCAGTAGGCAAGTACCAGGGCCAGGGCGCCCCACAAACCTATCCACAGGCTGGCGCCCAGTACCGGGCGCAGCATGTAGATGGCGGTGCCCAGGAACAGGAAGCCGAACACGCCCTTGAGCAGGTTCATCCACGGCCCCGGCTTGGGCAGGAAGCGGTTGCCCACGGTCACCAGCAACAGCAGGGGCAGGCCGATGCCCAGGCCCAGGGCGAACAGCGCCAGGCCGCCAAACAGGGCATTGCCGGTCTGGGCGATGTACAGCAGGCCACCGGCCAGGGGCGCGGTCATGCACGGGCCCACCAGCAGCGCAGACAGCGCGCCGAGAGCGCCACAGCCGATCAGGCTGCCGCCCTGGCGCTGGCGACTGGCACCTTCCAGGCGGTCGCGCAGGGCCACGGGCAACTGCAATTCAAAGAAGCCGAACATCGGCAGCGACAGCAGGACGAACAGGGCGGCGAAACTGCCCAGCACCCAGGGTTGTTGCAGCCAGGCCTGCAGGTTGCTGCCCAGCAGGGCGGCGATCACCCCCATGCCGGCATACACCAGGGCCATGCACAGCACGTAGCTTGAGGCCAGGGCCAAGCCGCGGCGCGGGCTGGCGCCGCTGCCGACGACCATGCCGGCGAGAATCGGCAACATCGGCAGCGAACAGGGGGCGAAGGCCAGCAGCAGGCCGAAGCCGAAGAAGGCCAGCAGGCCCAGGCCCCAGGATTTCTGTTGCAGCTCATTGGCCAGCAACTGGTCCTGGGCCGAGCCGCCGCTGGTTGTCGCAGAGTTGGCGGCAGCGACTGTGGGCGCACCGCCCAGGTCCACTTCCAGGGTTTGCGGCGGGTAGCACAGGCCGGCGTCGGCACAGCCCTGCCAGCCCAGCTTGATCTTGCCGCTGGCGGCGGCGGGCAATTTTACTTCCAGGCCTTGGCGATACACCGTCTGTTCGCCGAAGAATTCGTCGCTGTGGTCTTCACCCGCCGGCAAGGTCGGTTGCTGCTCGGGCGGCAGGCCGTCGAACTTCAGGCGCTTCTGGTACAGGTAGTAGCCGTCGGCGATCTGCCAGAACAATTGGGTTTCCCCGGAAGGCAGGCGTTCGGAGGTGAACACGAAGGCCTTGCCCACCGGCAGGAAGTCGGGCTTGACCTCGAACGGGTTGTTGCCGGCTTGCGCCAGGGTGGTGAACAGCATGAACAGCAAAATGAACAATCGACGCATGGCCAAGCCTTAAACCGGTGCAAGTAGCGAGCACAATGGCGGGTCCTGATTAACCGATGATTAACCCTGCCTGGCTTGTGGCCAGTGGGCGGCAGGCATAATGTCCGCTTAATCCGCAGCCTGCTTAATCAACGCCTTTGTTACAGGACCGACCATGCACGTACTTGTCTGTGAAGATGATGAGCTGATTGCCAGCGGGATAGTCGCCGGCCTCACGGCCCAGGGCCTGACGGTCGAGCATGTGGCTACCGCTTCTGCGGCGCGGGCCATGCTCGGCGTGGCCGATTTCGACGTGATGGTACTGGACTTGGGCCTGCCGGATGAAGATGGTTTGAAGTTGCTCAAGCAACAGCGCCAGCAGGGCCTGGAGATTCCGGTGCTGATTCTCACCGCCCGGGACTCGGTGACCGACCGGGTCGACGGCCTGCAGGCCGGGGCCGACGACTACCTGCTCAAGCCGTTCGACCTGCGGGAACTGGCGGCGCGCCTGCACACCCTGTTGCGCCGGGTGGCGGGGCGCAGTGTCAACCTCATTGAACACGGACGCCTGACCTATGACCCCAGCACCCGGGAAACCCTGCTGGGTGGCCAGCCGGTGGACTTGTCCCGGCGTGAGCAATCCCTGCTCCAGGCGCTGCTGCACAACCGTGGCCGGGTGCTCTCCAGCGAGCAGCTCAAGGACAGCGTCTATGGCTTCAACGATGAGCTGGAGAGCAACGCGCTGAATGTGCACATCCACCACCTGCGACGCAAACTCGGCAACGGTATCGTCGAAACCGTGCGTGGCCTGGGCTATCGCCTGGGCCCGGCGGATGGCGAGGAGAATCCGTAAGTGAGGAGCCTGCGCCTGCGCCTGAGCATGACCCTCGGCGCTGCCTTCATTCTGATCTGGGCCCTGGCTGCGGCCTGGATGCTCAGTGATCTGCGCAATCAGATGATGTTCTCCCTGGACCAGCGCCTGGTGGCCTCGGCGCGCATGGTGGCCGGCCTGCTGGAACAGATGCCGACGCTGCCGTCCCACGCCCCGGGCAATCAGATCAATAGTGCGGCCCTGACCATTCCCGGGGGCATGGCCTGCCAGGTCAGTTCCTTGCGTGGGCAGATCCTGGCCCGCAGCCACAGCACTCCGGAACACACCCTGGAAGCCGAGAAGCTGGGCTTTCATGACCAGATGATCGACGGTGCGCCCTGGCGCACCTTCACCCTGGTGCGCGGTGACTTGCGCATCACCACCGCCGACCGTCAGGTGGAACGCGAGGCCCTGAACATGTCGGTGCTGCTCGCCGCTTCGGTGCCGGTGGGCGTGGCCTTGCTCGGCTGCCTGTGGCTGCTGTGGCTGGGCATCGGCCAGAGCCTGGCACCACTGAACCGGATCCGCGACGCCCTGATGCGCCGCAGCGCCGATTCCCTGGAGCCGCTGCAGATCCAGCCCATGCCCAGTGAGCTGCGGCCGTTGCTGGAAACCCAGAACCAGCTGTTCCAGCGCATCGCCAAGACCATCGAACGCGAGCGCCGGCTGACCGGTGACGCAGCCCACGAGCTGCGCAGCCCGTTGACCGCAATCAAGACTCACCTGCAAGTAGCGCGCATGACCGAAGGTGCGGCCCGTGACCAGTCCCTGGCCCGAGCCGAAGAAGGGGCCGACCGCATGCACCGGACCCTGGAGCAACTGCTGTTGCTGGCCCGGGTCGAGGGCAGCCTGTCGTTCGATGACGGTGTGCACTGCAACGCCGAGCAGGTGGCGCGCCTGGCGATCCAGGATGCCGCCGTGGGCGCCCGCGCCCGGGTCAAGGTGCACCTGGGGGACAACGCTGCCGAGGCCCCGGTGGAAATGCCCTCGACCCTGGCCATTGCCGCTTTGCGCAACCTGCTGGACAACGCCCTGCGGCATACGCCGCAAGAGTGCCCGGTGGAGTTGAATCTGGAGATTGTCGCCGGTCGCCTGCGCTTCCAGGTACGTGACCATGGCTCGGGTATCCCCGCAGAAAACCTGCAGCACCTGACGCAGCGCTTCTGGCGTGACAGCCAGAGCAGCGGTTGCGGCCTGGGCCTGGCGATTGTCCAGGCCATTGTCCAGCGTTGCGGTTGCGAGCTGCACTTTGACAGCCGCCCCGACGGCCTGCGCGTCGAACTGACCCTGCCTGCCCACCGCGCCTGACCCATCACCGTCCACTGTAGGAGCTGGCTTGCCAGCGAAGGGGCCCGAAAGATCGCCTTCGCCAGCAAGCTGGCGCCTACGGGGCGCTATGTGCAATTTCCCCGGCCCGGGGTGTAAATCCCGACCGCGCTGATGCGTTTTTAGAACAGGAAAACCTGTCAGTGCGCACCCTGCTTCGGCTGCGCATCCGGCCGGTGGCCGTTTTGCTCAAATTGCAGCGTGAGGGTTCGAGACATGTCAGCCGTTACCAGCCTTATGGAAGATTCGCCGGTGGGCCTTGGCGCCACCCCGGCAGAGACGCTTTACCAGTTCGACGAATCGCCCCTGCTGGCCCGTCAAAGTCGCCAGGAATCCAATGCCCGCAGCTATCCGCGACGCATCCCCCTGGCCCTCAAGCGGGCCAGCGGCATCCACGTCGAGGACGTCGAGGGCCGGCGTTTCATCGATTGCCTGGCCGGTGCCGGGACCCTGGCCCTGGGCCACAATCACCCGGTGGTGATCGCCGCGATCCAGCAGGTGCTGGCCGATGAGTTGCCGCTGTTGACCCTGGACCTGACCACCCCGGTCAAGGATCAGTTCGTCCAGGACCTGTTCGGCCTGTTGCCCGAGGCCCTGGCCGCCGAGGCCAAGATCCAGTTCTGCGGCCCCACCGGCACCGATGCCGTGGAAGCCGCGCTGAAACTGGTGCGCACCGCCACCGGACGCAGCACCGTGCTGTCGTTCCAGGGCGGTTACCACGGCATGAGCCAGGGCGCGCTGAGCCTGATGGGCAGCCTGGGGCCCAAGCGTCCGCTGGCGGGACTCTTGAACAACGGCGTGCAGTTTTTGCCCTTTCCCTATGACTACCGCTGTCCGTTCGGTCTGGGCGGCGCCGAGGGGGTCAAGGTCAACCTGCATTACCTGGAAAACCTGCTGAGCGACCCGGAAGCGGGAGTGGCCCTGCCGGCGGCGGTCATCGTCGAGGCCGTGCAGGGCGAGGGCGGGGTGATCCCGGCGGACCTGGAATGGCTGCGGGGTGTGCGTCGCATCACCGAGAAGGCGGGGGTGGCGCTGATCGTCGATGAAATCCAGAGCGGCTTCGGTCGCACCGGCAAGATGTTCGCCTTCGAGCACGCCGGGATCATTCCCGATGTGGTGGTGATGTCCAAGGCCATCGGCGGCAGCCTGCCGCTGGCGGTGATGGTCTATCGCGACTGGCTCGACACCTGGCAGCCGGGGGCTCACGCCGGCACCTTCCGCGGCAATCAGATGGCCATGGCCACCGGTTCCGCGGTGATGCGCTACCTCAAGGAGCACCGACTGCCCGAGCACGCGGCGGCCATGGGCGAGCGCTTGCGCGAGCACTTGCTGATCCTGCAACGCGACTACCCGCAGTTGGGGGATATCCGTGGCCGTGGTCTGATGCTCGGCGTGGAACTGGTGGACCCGGCCGGCGCGCCGGACGCCCAGGGCCATCCGCCACAGCATTCGCGCCTGGCTCCCCTGGTACAGCGTGAATGCCTCAAGCGCGGCCTGATCCTTGAACTGGGCGGGCGCCATGGCAGCGTGGTGCGCTTCCTGCCGCCGCTGATCATCAGCGCGGCGCAGATCGATCAGGTGGCGGGGATCTTCAGCAAGGCGGTGGCGGCGGCAGTGGCCAGCCTCTAATTTTTCGCAGCCCTGATTCGTTCCTTCTACACAACTGTCACGCCCGCGGCGCGGCACACCTTATTAGCGATGGAGACAAGCAATGACTTCAGTATTCGACCGTGAGGACATCCTGTTCCAGGTGGTGGTCAACCACGAAGAGCAATACTCGATCTGGCCCGACTACAAGGCCGTGCCCCAAGGCTGGCGCACTGTGGGCAAGAGCGGTTTCAAGAAGGACTGCCTGGCCTACATCGAGGAAGTCTGGACCGACATGCGTCCGCTGAGCCTGCGCCAGAAGATGGACCAGCAGGCTGTGGCCGGCTGATCTTCGGCACGGGCTCTGTAGCCGCTGCTCCAAACGCAAAAAAGCCCGCTGAACCCTTGAGGTCAGCGGGCTTTTTCATGCCCGGCGATCAGGTCGCGGGCTTGATGGCCTGCAAGGTGTAGCTCAAGGGCAGGCGCCATGGCGCGTCCTTGAGCCGCCATTCGCCGCGTTCATCAACGATCATCTGCCCGGGGAGGGCTTCCCAGGGGATGCTCTGGTGCTCCACCAGACCGGTGATCTGCAAGCCCTGGCCCAACAGGGCGCTGATGATTTCGCCCATGCCGTGATTCCACTCGTGGGTCACCGTGGCCTTGAGGCTGCTGTCGGTTTCCACGTAGGTGGCGTCATCGTCCCAGACCAGCGGCTCGCTACGTTCGAAGTAGGGAAACGCCACTTGCAGCGAGTCGCTGTGACCCTCGTCCAGGGCCCAGAGCATTGGATGCCCCTCGCGGATAAACAGCCGGCCACCGGGCTTGAGCAGGGCGCCGACGGTGTGCGCCCAGCGCTCGATGCTGGGCAGC
Organism: Pseudomonas sp. JDS08PS003; assembly: GCF_045013505.1. Taxonomy (NCBI): domain Bacteria; kingdom Pseudomonadati; phylum Pseudomonadota; class Gammaproteobacteria; order Pseudomonadales; family Pseudomonadaceae; genus Pseudomonas; species Pseudomonas sp. JDS08PS003. Next base: position 5,122,975 of record NZ_CP120724.1, on the reverse strand, counting down.
CAGCACAGGGCGCCGATGCCGGTGTAGACCAGATCGAACTCGCCGCGGGGCAGGACTTCGGCGGCCGCGAACACGTCCGACTCGTGGTAGTCGATGGCGGTGTTGCAGCGCTGGGCCAGGGTCCGGGCTTCAGCCAGGGAGGCCGAGGAAAAATCCAACCCGCTCATCCGCGCGCCGAGGCGCGCCAGGGACAGGGTATCGGTGCCGATATGGCATTGCAGGTGCACGCCGCGCAGGCCCTGGATGTTGCCCAGCAGGGGGCGGTCGAACTGCACGACATCGGAGAGAAACTGCGGGTCGTCGACAAAGCGCTGCACCGCGTAATCCGCCGAGGCGGCGTGCAAGGGCGCGCGTTCGTCCCAATTGGTCTTGTTGAGTTTCAGGTATTCGCTCATGGCGTGGATTTCCTGTCTGGGCATTTTTGCGAAGCGCAGACTAGCACCGGGAAAGGACGACAATCTTGAGGGAATATGTAAGCGCCGCCGCCGAACCGGCGGCAGCGGCGACAGGGGTAGGCTCAGCTTTTCGGGGCCAGGGCCTGGGTGACTTTCTGCAGGTTGCCTTCCAGTTCGCCGAGTGGGTCGGCGCTGTCGGTTTCCAGCACCAGCAACTGGCTGCCGCCGGCGCTGACCGCGGCTTTCAGGGCATCGGACGGCTGGCGATGGTGCAGGACAATGGCCACATCATTGTCCTTGAGCCGGGCTTGCAGCTTCTGCAGCGCTTCGGGCGTCCATTCGTTGTCGGCGCGGGCGTCGACTTCCACCAGCTCCAGGTTCAGGCCGCTGACCAGATAGCCAAAGTGCTCGGAGAGGCTCAGCACGCTGAGGTTGTCGGCCTCGGCCAGGCGCGCTTCGCTGTCGGCGCTGAGTTTGAGCAGGCGTTGTTTCAGCCCCGCCAGGTTGTTCTCGATCTGTGGCTTGGCTTCGGGGGCCAGGCGTGCCAGGTCGGCGGCGAGCACATCCGCCATGCGTCCCAGGTTGTTGCTGGACAGCCAGGGCTGAGCGTTGAGCCCGTCGCTCTTGCCCGGTTGCAGGGCCACCCCGGGCAGGGCGCCGTCCACTGGGCGGGCGGCATCGATCTCGACGATACGGATGTTGCTGCGCCGGGCGTTGGGGTACAGCGGGTCGTCCGGCCAGATCGAACGCAGGCCGATCACCGCGTCGGCGTTCAGCGCCAGTTGGGTCAGGGCCGGGGCGCCGCGTCCGGTGAAGTAGGCGGTCTGCCGCGAGCCCGGCAGGTTGGCCGGGGCCGCCCGTTCCAGCTGGACGCGGGTGCCTTGCAGCAGGATCTGCCCCAGGCCGAAGGTCACCGGCAGGGAGGCCAGCACCGTCAGCGGTTTTTCCGAGGTGGCGCTGTGCAGCGCGGTATTGCCCATGCCGTGGCTGGCGACCACGCGCATCGGCTCGAAGTGGTCGCGCTCGGCCAGGGCCGGGGTGCTGATCAGGCCGCCGAGGACCAGGGCCAGGCTCAGCTGACGCAATGACAAGTGACGCAATGAACTGTGCATTTATCCGATATTCCCTTTCAGGCTGGGGACAGTGCCACGGGCGATGGCGGCCAGGGCGAAGGCGACACCGGCCACCAGGATGATTGCCGCGCCGGAGGGCACCGGCAGGTCGAAGACGATCGGCAGCAGGATGCCGCACAAGGTGCTGACGGTGGCGATGCTCACCGAGATCCAGAAGAAGCCCTTGAGGGACTGGCTGAGCAAGCGGGCGGCAGCGGCCGGAATCACCAGCAGCGCGCCCACCAGGATGGCGCCGATGACCTTGACCGCGGCCACGGTGATCAGGGTCACCAGGATCACGAACAGGTAGTCCAGGGTCTTGACGGCGACGCCGCGCACGGCCGCCAGCTGCGGGTTGAAGCTGGCCAGCATGATGCGGTTGTACAGCGGCAGGCTCAGGCCCAGCACCAGGGCGCCGACGATCAACAGCACCAAGAGGTCGTTGCCGTTGACCGTGAGCACCGAGCCGAACAGCACGTTTTCCAGAATGTGCACGTTGATCTTGCCGGCCAGGATCAGCAGCAGGCTGGCGCCCAGGGCCAGGGACACCGAGAGGAAGACCCCAATCAGGGTGTCCGGGGCCAGCCCGGTGCGGTTGCGCAGGTAGTTGAGGAGGATGCCGAACAGCAGGCAGTAGCCGAACAGGCTGCCGTAGGGACCGGTGTAGGGCTCGCCCAGGAGAATGCCGATGGCCACCCCGGTGAGGGCAGCGTGGCCTACCGCTTCGGAGAAGAAGGCGAAGCGCTTGACCACCACCAGGGTGCCCAGGCCACCGAGCACCGGCCCGATCAGCAGGCCGGCCAGCAGTGCATTGACCACGAACCCGTAGGCCAGGGCTTCGGGCAGGTAGCCGGCCGAAGCCCAGCCCTGGACCATCAGGCGAAAAGCTTCATAGGTCATCAGGCAGCACTCCCGGCGGTTCGTGGATGAGTGGAGAACAGGCCGAGCAGGCGCTCCGGGGTCAGGGTCTGCTGCGCCGGGCCGTCGAACAGCACCCGGCGATTGAGGCCGGTGACCCGGTCTGCCAGACGGCCCACGGCTTCCAGGTCGTGCTCGATCCACAGCAGGGTGATGCCGCTCTGGCGCCAATCGTGGAGCAGGCGTTCGAAGACCTGGATCCCGGCCTCGTCCAGGGCCGACATCGGTTCGTCCAGTACCAGCAGTTGCGGGGCCGGGATCAGACCCTGGGCCAGCAGCACGCGCTGGCGTTCACCGCCGGACAGAGCACCCATGCGCCGTTTGCGCTTGTCTTGCATGCCGACCCGTTCCAGGGCCTCGCCTATGGCCTGGGCGTAATGTCGGCTGAGGCCGAGAAAGGCCGGGCGGCGCTGGCACATGGCAGCCATGAAATCGTCCACGGTCATCGGCAGGCCACGGTCGAACTCCAGGGCCTGGGGCACGTAGCCGATGGTGCCGGGCGCATCCGGCCATTGCAGGCGCAATTGGCCCTGGTGCGGCATCTGCCCCAGCAGGGTCTTGATCAGCGAACTCTTGCCGCCGCCGTTGGGGCCCACCAGTGCGTGCACGCTGCCGGGCTGCACCTGGAAGGTCACGCGGTCGAGGATGGTGGTGTTGCCCAGGGTCAGGCTGACCTGATCGAACTCGATGGCCGGGCCCCGCAGCAGGGTCTCGATGGCGGTCATGCCCCGGCCTCCTGGATGGCCCGGACCACGGTGTCGAGGTTGCCTTTCATTTCCTTCTCGTATTTCTCGGCGCTGTAGTCGCCGTAGGAAATGTGCGACAGCGGGTAGAGCTTGACCCCGGATTCGCGCTGGATGGTCTCGACGTAGGTGGAGGGGAAGTCCATCTCCGAGAAGATCACCTTGACGTCGAGTTCCCGCAGTTGGTCGATGGTCTTTTTCAGCTGACTGGGGCTGGGCTCGATGCCGTGGGCCGGTTCCACCACCGCGGTGACTTGCAGGCCGAACTCGCGCAGCAGGTAGTCGTAGGCTGCGTGCACCGTGGCCACCCGCAGGTCGGCATTGGGTGCCTGGGTCAGCTTGGCCAGGGCATCGGCGCGCATCTGCCGCAGGCGCTTGCCATAGGCACGGGCGTTCTGGGTGTAGGTCTTGGCGTTGGCCGGGTCCATCTTGCCCAGCTCCCGGGCGATGTTGTTGACCTGGGCGATGGAGGCGCTGATGGACAGGAAGGTGTGCGGGTTGACCACTTTGCCGGCGCCCCGGGCGGCGACGCCGGTGGCGGCCAGCAGCGGCACGTTTTCGTTGGCTTCGATCACCGGGATGTCCGGGCGCTCGCTGGCGGCGATCATGCGGTCGGCGAAGTCATCGTGGCCCACGCCGTTGAGCACGATCACGTCCAGGGTGCCGATGCGCTTGATGTCCTCGGCCCGGGGTTCGTAGGCGTGGGGGTTGAAGCCGGCGGGAATCAGCGGTACCACTTCGGCCTTGTCGCCGACGATATTGGCCACGTAGCTGTAGTAGGGGTGCAGGGTGATGCCAATGCGCAGGCGCTTGGCCGGGTCGGCGCTGACCAGGGGGCTGAGCACCAGGGCCAGCAGGCTGACCAGCAGCACCCGCAGGAAGGGGCGGCGTTGCGATGAAATAGGCATGGGCTTGCAGTCTTCTCTCGGGGAGTACGTGGATTCAGTGGCGATGCTGGCGAGTCACCCCGGCATCGAATTGCGCGACCACCTGTTGCCAGCCGGCGGCGGCCAGCTGCGAGTCGCTGAGATCGACAGGCACGGTGACGGACGGGGCACGATTGAGCCAGATATCCACCTTGGCCTGATCCTCGGTATCCAGGCGCATCAGAAAGGAACCGGCCACTTGCGGGTTCTGGCTCAGGCCCAGGTAGGCCCGATCCTGCAATTGCCAGGCATGGCCACCACGGCTCACCGAGCTGGCGTCCTGGGCGAAGGGGGCGAAGCCTTCCTCGGCCAGTTGCTCCGGGCTCGGCAGCATCTGGCTTTCGGCCAGCAGCAGGTGGATTTCATCGAGGGTCACCCGCAGGTCGGCGTAGATGCCTTGTTCACCAGCGCTCAGGTCGCGGCGGGCGTCCAGTTGGTGGCTGGCGACGCTGGCGGTTTCGACTTTTTCGCCGCGCCACAGCACCACCGTGGCGGCCACACTCAGGATCAGCGCGCACAACAACAGCACATAGAGGGTTTCGTGGCCGGCGCCGGCGGGGCGCACGACCTGGGTGGTGGCTGGGTTCATGGGGCCTCGATATCCGCTTGGTCGATCTCGACCACGTGGCCGGGGCCCGCATCGAAGAGCACGTAAAACTCGCTGGCGGGCTTCTTGAAGGTCAGGGTCGAATCGGCCCCCAGCTTGCCCGGCACCAGAATGCTTTCGTCGTAGCCGATCACGTCCAGGGTCACCCCCGGTGCGCCGCTGCCATCGGAAAAGCCGCCGGTGCAGCGGATCTGCTCGGCGTCGATAGCCTTGCACTCGCACATCGGGTTGTGGGCCAGGGCGCTATGGCTGAAGGCGGCGCCCAGCAGCAACAGGGCAGCGCCGCCGAGGCGCCGGGTGGATACTGCGCGAATCATCATTTGCCTCCTTGTTTTTCGAGCCAGGCCACGGTGGCGGGTGAAGCCTGGCTCAGGGGAATGGATGCCTGGTGCATGCTGCCGTCCCAGCCTTCCATGGTGATCCACAGCTCAGCGTCGGCTTTGGTCTTTTCCGGAATCGGCAGGCTGGCCCCCATGCGATACGGGCTGCCGAAGAAGATCACTCCGGCGGCCCGCAGGCTGCGGGGTTTGCCGATGCGCAGGTAGGTAGCCTTGACCGGCTCGATGCAGGCCTGGCACAGGGCGGCGTTGAAGCTTTTCAGGTAGCCGGCGGGGCCATCGCTGCGGGGAGCTTCGTTGCGCATCTCGGCCAGGCGCAGGCTCCAGGGGCCAACCTGGACTTCGCCGATTTCTCGTTCCCCCAGGCCGCTTTCACCCCGAAACAATGCGACGTCGGCGAAGTACTTGGGCATGAAGCCCAGGGGGATCAGCAACAGCAGGATGTTCAGGTGAAAGCGCCATTTGTGCCAAAGCCGGCTCAGCAACGAAGGCGCGGTTGCGCTGTGGGTCTGGCTCACGAGTGGCTCTCCGAAGTTTCGATGCTCATGGCCGGGGTGGGCGTCGGCACGGGTTTGCTGGCGGGACGCGCACGAGCGGCCTTCTCCTCACGCTTGAGGGCGTTGGCGGTGGCCAGGGCGGTACGCTTGGTCCAGATCAATAGGCCGCTGAGGACCATCATGCTCAGCACCAGGCCGAAGAAGAACCAGATCAGCTTGACCCAAATCCCGCCAAAATCACCGGTGTGCAGCGGGCGCATGGACTCGGTGACGAACTCCAGGGTGTTGCGGTCGCTCAGCAGGTGCGAGGTGTCCAGGGAGCCGGTGTAGGGGTTGATGTTGGCGGTCTGGTACATCAGCGGGTACCAGCCACGACCGCCCACGTACAGGTGGCTGTAGGCATTGCTTGGCAGGCTGACGAAGCTGATGTCGAAGCCGGGGATCTTCTGGGTGGCGATGCCGATGGCCTGGTCCAGGCCGATCATCGGTGCCGGGCTGCCGTCAGTGGTGGCCGGCACCTGCTCGCGGGCGATGACCGGGACAATGGGTTGGCTGGAAATGCTGACGTGGTTGTCGGCGAGAACGGCCTCGATCAGGAACCAGGTGCCGGTGATCGAGATCACCGTGATAAACCAGATGGACCAGATACCGCTCAAGCGGTGGAAGTCGCCCCAGAAGATCCGTGCCCCATGGCGCAGGCGCAAGGTCGGCTTGAGAAAGCCCTTCCAGAACTTCTTGTAGACCACCAGTCCGGTGATCAACGAAATCAGCATCGGCAGGCCCAGGAACGATACCAGATACCAGCCCCAGCTATAGCCGTTGGTGAAGGGCACCAGCCACCAGCCATGCAGGGCCCGGGTGAAGCCCTGGAAGTCGAACTCTGGGCTGGTGCCCTGGATCACCCCGGTGTAGGGGTTGACGTACAGCGTCGGGGAGCGGCCGTCCGGGTAGCTGACGCTGACACTCAGGGCGAAATGGCTTTCGTCCGGGGTCACGATGGTATCGATGCGGGTGCTGGGTTCGGCCTGCTTGATGGCCGCCACGATCTGGTCGTAATTGAGCGGCTGCGCATCATCGCTGGGTTTGCTGGCTCGGATATCCGGATTGGCCAGCCACACGATCTCCTGGCTGACCACCGCCAGGGTGCCGGTGACACAGACGATCAGCACAAAGAACCAGATGGGCAGGGCCAGCCAGCTGTGCACCAGAAACCAGATTTTTGAACGGGACTTCTTCGACATGGAGTGGGCGTCTTGATTCGAGGAATGGAGCGGCACTGGAACCCTGGGCCGGGCCTGGCACAAAGGTGCCGGGCATAGCCTTGGCCAACGCGGCCTGCTGCATCTAATTAAGACGAATGAGAATCGTAAATCCTGAAAGGCGATATGAAAGTAAATGTTACGAAGCCCGGGAAACCCCATGAAAATGGGATTTTTCCTGGGCTTTCGGTTTGTGCATCAGGGGCGGCTGGCCGGAGTAGGAACTGGCTTGCCAGCGAAGGGGACCGTGAGATCGCCTTCGCCGGCAAGCCGGCTCCTACAAGAGGGGGGCCGTGAGAGGGGCTTTGCCGGCAAGCCGGTTCCTACGGTGTGTTGGGCCTCAGGGCGGGTCAATGGGGCTGTTGCTGGAACATTTCCTGCGCCCGTCGGCTGATTTCCTCGGTACTCAGGTCTTCCTTGCGGCTGGCCAGAAACCAGACATGCCCGAACGGGTCTCGCAGGCTGGCGCTGCGATCGCCATAGAACTGGTCCTTGAGCGCCGACACTTCGCTGCCGCCGGCGGCCAATGCCCGGGCGAAGCTGCTATCGACATCTTCCACGTACAGATGCAACCCAACCGAGGTCTTGTGGGTGTCCGGGCTGTCCATCGGGGTTTCTTCGCAGGGGCTGCCGAGCATGATGGCCGAGCCGCCGATGCGCAGTTCGGCATGGCCGACGCTGCCGTCGGGCATGTCCAGGCGCATGGTTTCCACCGCGCCGAAAGCCTGCTTGTAGAACTCGATGGCCTCGGCGGCGCGCTTGATGCCCAAGTAGGGAGTGACGCCGCTGAAGCCTTCGGGAATGGGTTTGACGCTCATCTGGGTTTCTCCTTGATGTTGTTTTTGGAAACGGGTCCGTCGCCGGATCGAGCAGCTTTCACTCTATACCCGGGAACCTTCGGTACCGGTGTGGGCCGACGAGGTGTCGTCCAGGCAACAGCGATTCACTGTTGGCCCACCAACAGCCCTCCAGCAATTTGTCTGGCGGCCCACTGGGCAACCGCCAGGAACGGCCTGTAAATCCTTGAATTCACAGGCCTGATCTTTCGGCACAGAAGCTGCAATGACGGGGTGGAACCTTCATTCGCCCCGAGAGCGCTGTATGTCTTCATTGCCTGAATCTGCCTTTTATCCCCTGCATACCCCGGCTGCCCATGTGATCCGCGATGGCGCCGAAGCGTTGGTCGTGGCCCGGCGCGTGGCGGCGGTCCTGCTGGAGCGGGACGCCGAGCGCGACCGCACTCGTGAGGTGCCCTCGCAGCTGGTCGACCTCTATTCCAACAGTGGCCTGTGGGGCATCAGCGTGCCCCGGGAATATGGCGGGGCCCAGGTGTCCTACGCGGTGCTGGCAGAAGTGATCGCCATCATCTCCGCCGCCGATCCGTCCCTGGGGCAGATCCCGCAGAACCACTACTGCCTGCTGGAAGACATCCGCCTGCAAGGCACTCCGGAGCAGCAGACGCATTTTTTCGCCCTGGCCCTGCAAGGCCACCGTTTTGCCAATGCGCTGTCGGAAACCGGCGGCAAGAACGTTCAGGACATTCAGGCCAGCATCCGTCGTTCAGGTGACGGTTATGTGATCAACGGCCGCAAGGGTTATTGCACCGGTTCGCTGTACGCTCACTGGCTGGCGGTGCTGGCTCTGGACGAGCAGGGCCGCGGGCAACTGGCCTTCGTGCCCCGGGGCAGCGAGGGACTGGCGGTGATCGATGACTGGGACAGCATCGGCCAGCGCACCACGTCCAGCGGCACGGTGCTGGCGCAAAACCTGCAGGTGCCGGCCTTCAACCTGTTCCCCACCTATCGCTCCTATGAAAGCCCGACCCTGGCCGGGCCCTTCGCCCAGCTGACCACGGCGGCCATCGACGCCGGCATCGCCCGGGCGGCGCTGCGGGACACCATCGCCTTTGTTCGTCAGCACGCCCGGCCGTGGATCGACGCCGGGGTGGAAAAGGCCAGTGAAGATCCATTGACCATCATCCAGGTGGGGGCCCTGGATATCCGCCTGGAGGCCGCCGAAGCCCTGCTGGAACGGGCCGGCCTGGCCCTGGACGCGGCGCGTCCGGCACCCGATGAAGACAGTGTTGCCCGGGCTTCCCTGGCGGTGGCCAAGGCCAAGGTGCTGACCACCGAGATCGCCATCGAGGCCAGCAACAAGCTGTTCGAGTTGGGCGGCACCCGCTCGACCCTCAAACGCCACAACTTCGACCGCCACTGGCGCAATGCCCGGGTACACACCCTGCACGACCCGGTGCGCTGGAAGTACCACGTGGTGGGCAACTGGCTGCTCAACGACATCAAGCCACCGCGCCACGACTGGTCCTGACGCCATGGCCGAGTGGTTCAAGAACATCTACTGGGCCGATATCGCCCAGGCCTGTCTCGACACCCTGAGCATGCTCGGTGCGGCCCTGGGCTTTACCGTGCTGCTGGGGCTGCCGTTGGGGGTGCTGTTGTTTCTCACCGGCAAGCGCCAGTTGCATGAAGCCCAGGGCGTTTATCGAGTGCTGTCGGTGCTGGTCAACGTGCTGCGCTCGTTGCCCTTCATCATCCTCCTGATCGTGCTGATTCCCCTGACCACCTTGCTGGTGGGCACTTCCCTCGGGGTGCCCGGCACCATCCCGCCGCTGGTGGTGGGCTGCACGCCGTTCTTTGCCCGGCTGGTGGAAACCGCCCTGCGGGAAGTGGACCGCGGGGTGGTGGAGGCGACCCAGGCCATGGGCGGCAGCACCTGGCAGATCATCCGCCACACGTTGTTGCCGGAAGCCCGAGGCGGCCTGCTGGCAGCGGTCACGGTGACCGCCATCGTGCTGGTGGACTACACCGCCATGGCCGGAGTGATCGGCGGTGGCGGGCTGGGGGACCTGGCGATTCGCTACGGCTACCAGCGTTTCCAGACCGACGTGATGCTGGTCACCGTGGTCCTGTTGCTAGTGCTGGTGCAGGCCCTGCAAATGACCGGCGACCGCCTGGTGGCGCGTTACAGCCGACGCTGAATCAAACCCTTGAAAAACACCCACAACACCCGGCCCACGTGCGCCTCACGACGGCTGTCAGTCATCTGCCTTAGGAGCAACTCCATGAAAAAGACCCTGGCCGTATTGGCCGCTGTGCTGTCCTTGAGCGTTCATGCCAACGAGAAACTGCTGGTGGGCGCCACCCCGGTGCCTCACGCCGAGATCCTCGAATTCATCAAGCCTGAGTTGGCCAGGGAGGGCGTGGACCTGGACATCAAGGTCTTCACCGACTTCATCCAGCCCAACCAGCAATTGGCGTTGAAGAACCTCGACGCCAACTACTACCAGTACCGGCCGTTCCTTGATGACTTCAACAAGACCCGGCACACCGACCTGGTGCCGGTGGTGGGGGTGCACATCGAGCCTTTCGGTGCCTATTCCACCCGGATCAAGAGCATCGCCGAACTCAAGGACGGTGCCACGGTGTCGATTCCCAACGATCCGGTGAACACCGGTCGTGCCCTGGTGCTGCTGCATGAGGCGGGGCTGATCAAGCTCAAGGACCCGAGCAACACCCTGGCCACCCCGCGTGACATCGTCGACAACCCCAAGCACCTGAAGATCCGTGAACTGGAAGGCGCCTTGCTGGCCCGCTCGGTGAGCCAGGTGGACCTGGCGTTCGTGTTCGCCAACTACGCCCTGGAAGCCGGGATCGACACCAACAGCGCCTTGATCGTGGAGAAGGGCAAAGACCTGTACATCGAATTTCTGGTGGCCCGCCCGGACAACCTCAACGACCCGCGGATTCAGAAACTGGCCAAGGCACTGAACTCCGACGCAGTGCGCCAATTCATCCTGACCCGCTACAAAGGCCAGATCGCCCCCGGCTTCTGACCGCCGCCCGATCCCCGGCTCCCACGGGGAGGCGAATTGTAGGAGCTGGCTTGCCAGCGAAGGGGCCCGTGAGATCGCCTTCGCCGGCAAGCCGGCTCCTACAGGCGAGGCGGATAGGTAGGAGCTGGCTTGCCAGCGAAGAGGCCCGTGAGATTGCCTTCGTCGGCAAGCCGGTCCCCACAGGGCGAGGGGGGTCAGGTGCGCTGTTGCGCCTGCTCCCGGTATTCCTGCCGGGTGTCGTCCAGTTGCACTTCCTTGAGCGGTACGGCCCCTACGGCCAGTGCTTTCTCGATGCTCAGGGCGTCGCCCTGGGCGGCCAGCAGGGCTTGCAGACGCTGGAATTCGCCGCACCAGAGGGTCTCGATGTCTTTGTCGCGCAGGGTATCGCGCTGGGCGCTGAGGGCCACCGCACGTACTTGCAGCCGGCCGTTGTCGGCCGTGCCTCCGACCTCCACGCCATACCCCGGAGTGGCGCTCTTGCGCAGCACTACCCGACCTTCCTTGGCCCAGGCAGTGGCCATGCCCTCGCGGACTTCGTAGCCCAGGCCAGCCAGGCCTTCGAGTACTGCCTGGCGGCGGGCCAGGGCGGCGCGTTGTTGCAGCTCGGCTTCGATCAGCGTGTTGAACCGGGCAATCAGCTCATCCACTGGCGCCATATTGGCCAGGCTGCATTGTCCGGCCTGGGCCAGCTCTTGCTCGACAGCCGCGGGACACAGGATCGCGACTTCATTGGCCAGCTCCTGGAGAAGAACCAGGCGCGCGCGGCGTTCATGGCTGTCGCGGGTGGCCTGGGCCAGTTCCAGCACCAGGCTGTCCAGCAGCAGGTTGCGCTGCTGCACGCGGGTTTCGGCGTCTATCTGGCGCAACTTGGCCAGGTAGGGTTCGGCACTGGCCTGATCATCGAGGGTCAGCAACTGGGCAATGTGTTGCTCGATGCGTTCCAGCCTGGGTTCCTTTTGCTCATGGGCGGCGCGCCATTGCGCCAGGGTCTGGGTAGCATTCTCGCCTTGCAGGCGTCGGGCCAGTTGCTGCTGTGCCTCGCTCAGGCCCTGTTCTTCGGCTGCGGCACCGAGGCTGGCGAAACCCTGGGCGAGAGTCGACTCGACAGCCGCCACGGGCTGTCCGTCGGCAATCGCCTGCAACTGTTGCAGCAGTTCGGTTGGCAGCGCTTTGCCTTGCAGCGCGCCCAGCAGAGTGGCGGCGTTTTCCCGCTGGCGGCGGGCCAGTTGGCGCTGTTGCGTGGCCTGCTGCACCGCGCGGTTTTCCCGCTGTTGCAGATCGTCCTTGAGGAACTGGATTTCGATTGGCACCTGCTTTTGCAGATCCAGCAGGCGATCGGCCTCGATCAATTGGCGCAACTGTTGGAAACGCCCGTGGGTGGCGGCCCGTTCCTGTTCGCTCAGTTGCCCCAGGCGTTGCGCCTGTGCTTCCCAGCGGGCAATCGCCTGCTCCAGGCGCCGCAGGTGGCCGGCGCAGATTCCCAGGATCTCTTCGCGGGTGACGATACGCACCACTTTCGGGCCGCTCATGGGGTTTGCTCCGTGTCAGCCAGGGCTTGGGATTGCGTTTGTGCCGCACTGCCGGCCAGCGGTTGCAGGGCCTGCTCGATGGCGGCCTGCAGACGCGCACGTTCGCTTTGCGGGTCGTGGTACCAGGCCTGCGACGAGACCCGATGCAGATGGGGAATGGCCCGGCGCAGGACCGATGGCCGCCAGATCTCCCGGGAGCGGGCGCGGCTCAGCAGCCCATGGCGCGGGGTATCGCATTCGATGCCCAGGGCGTAGAGCCCGGTATCGGGGTGCTCGATGGCAAAGTCCAGGCCGAAGGCATCCCCTTCGTTGGCACTGACCGGGTTCCAGCCCAGGGTACGGATGAATGCCGCTACCGCCTGGGTGAAACCGTCGCTGTGGGCGTTGTGCTGGACCTTTGCATCCTGGCGCTCGGTGACCAAACGCCCCAGCAGGTTGTGGCCGCTGGCGAACTCCCCGGCCGACAGGGCGCGGGCGTACTCCAGGTAGCCTTGCAGGTAGTCCCGCGGGCTGGCGGGTGGGCGCTGGGTGGTGAGCATGTCGGAGATATCGGCAATCGGCATCGAGGTGATCATCACCACTTTGCGCCGGGCCCGGGTTACCGCCACATTGAGCCGACGTTCGCCGCCGGTTTGCCCCAGGACCCCGAAGTTGCGCCGGAAACTGCCCTGGCTGTTACGCCCGAAGGTCGAGGAGAACACGATGATGTCGCGCTCATCGCCCTGGACGTTCTCGACGTTCTTGACGAACACCGACATGTCCTCGCCGTCCTCGCTGCGTTCGCGCTCCTGGCTGTAGGCCGCACGAAACACCGGGTCCTGCTCGGCGCGCAGCTCCAGGCGCTCCTCGATCAGGTCGGCCTGCTTGCGGTTGAAGGTCACCACGCCCACCGAGGGTCGTTCGGCGTAGGGCGTTTGCCACAGCTCGGCCAGGTAGTCGACCACCCGTTCGGCCTCGTCAGGGTTGACCTGCTGCTGGTAGATGCCGTCCACGCGGATCAGCTCCAACGGCTTGATGGCGAGGATATTGGCCTCTGGGTGACGCACCGGAATGCTTAACCGGTTGCCATAGAACGAGGCGTTGGAGAAACCGATCAGCTCACGGTAGGCCGAGCGGTAGTGGATCTGCAGGGTGGTGGCGGGCAACGCGCTGCGGGCCAGTTGCAGCAGGTCCGGGCAGTCCTTGATTTCGCGACGGTTCCAGGTGTCTTCGAAGGCTTCGCGTTGTTCTTCGTCAGCGTCGGCGTCCGGCTGGTCGCCCTCGAACAGTTCGGCTTCGTCGCTTTCCACCCGGCTGGAGAAGAAGGCCGTGGGCGGCATCTGCTTCTCGTCGCCACTGACCACCGTGACTCGGCCCCGGTACAGGGTCGGCAGGGCGAACTCCACGGGCATCTGCGAGGCTTCGTCGTAGATCACGATATCGAACAGTCCGGGCTTGAGCGGCAGCACCCGGCTGGCCACGTCCGGGTTCATCAGCCACACCGGTCGCAGGCTCATCAGCCCCAGCCCCGCGCCCATCTCCATGAACTCGCGCAGCCTGCGCGAACGCCGTCCAGTGAGGCGGGTGACGTCTTCCCATTGTTTGCGGGTACCCAGGCGCGACAGCTCGATGCCTTCACTGAGCAGTTGGCGGTTGAGGCTGCGCATCTGGGTGTCGGCTTCCCCGAGGCTGGTGATCTTCGCCGCGGTTTCGCTGTGCTCCAGCATCAGCTCGGGTTGGCGTTGTTCCATCTGGCGTTTCCAGCCCAGTCGCGCTTCACGGTTGAGCATGCGTCGGACCACGGTTTCCAGTTGCTCGGCGGGAATCCCATCGAGCGTCGCTTGGTAGTCCCGCAGTACCCCCAGCAACTCCAGGTCTGCCGGCGCCAGTTGGCCGGCCCGGGCGCGGAACGCCTGGTAGGCACTCAGGGTCGGCAAGGCTTCGCGCAGGCGATTGAGGGGCAACTGATTGCTCTGGTTGAGCTCCACGCGCTGGCGCAATTGGCCCAGCAGCTCGGGTTGCAGCCACTGATTCAGGCGCTGCAGGGCAGTCAGGCTGTCCTGGCGCACGCTGTGGCGGATAAAGGCCGCGTCATAACCGGCCAGCAGGCTGTCCAAAGATTGCCGTTGGCCGGTCAGGACCACTGCGTCCAGTTGCTCCACCCGGGGAGCTTGCGCCATGGCCTGCGCCAGGGTGCGGATCTCTTCCAGGTGCCCGAGGTCCTGGCGTACCTGCGGCAGCAGGCCCGGGCCACAGTCGCTGGCGATCTCTGCAAGGCTCAGTTGCTGATGCAGTTGCTGCAACTGGTTGCGCAATGGCCGCCACTGGCTTTCCAGCTGGGCCGCCGCCAGCAGTTCCGGCAGGCGCTGCGGCTCGGCCGGGGCGCCCTGTTCAGCGAGGAAGGCCAGCAACTGGCGCTGGCGGATCAGGCGCAGCGGGTTGAGGCGTGCCAGCCAGGAACGACCCTGGATAACCGCGCGGGCGCGGTGCTGCAGGGTGCGCAGCTGGGCCGCGGGCAGGGCGCTGAGGCCCGGCGCCAGATCGGCCTGATGGGCCGCCGCGTCGCATTGCTCCAGTTGTTGGCGCAGGGCCTGCAGGGCTTGGATCAGCTCGTCGCCTTGCGTTGCTTGGCTGTTGCTGCCACGGAACAGGGGGAGCCAGCGCGCCAGCCGTTGGCGGCGTTCATCGTCCAGGCCCAGCAGGCTGTGCACGTGCTGTTCAAGCCAGGCGCGGTAGGGCGCCGGGTCATCGACTTCGAAGTCGGCCGGGTGCGCCTGCAGGGTGTCCAGGCGCTGCTCTTCGCAGCTCAACAGGCGCTCGAAGCCCTGGTTGAACGCTTGCAGGGTGGCTGCATCAGTGGGGAAAGGTTGCAGTTGGGCCAGGGCGCTCTGTTCATAGCGGGCCGGCAGCCACAGGCGGATCAGCGGTGCACAGGCTTCTTCCAGACGCGTCAGGTCGGCGATGTCCAGGGCGGCCAGGTGCTGGCGCAAGACCGGAACATCCAGTGGCGCAGGCCCCTGTTCCAGGCCGATCAGTTCGCCGATCAACTGGCGGTAGCTCAAGCCACAGTGTTCATCGATGCGGTGCAGGCTCAGGTGGAAACGATCCAGTTCACCTTCCAGGGCTTCGATGCGCGCCGCCAGGCGTTCGCGCTGGTGCAGCCAGGGTTGCTGGGCGGCATCGCCCTTGAACAGGGCTTCGAGCTGTTCGCGGACACTGCGGATCACCGGTTCACGGTCGCGGTTGATGTCGTTGAGCATCACCACCCGGTTGCCCAGACCCTCGGCCACCAGGCGCTTGTGCACCACTTCCAGGGCGGCGTGCTTCTGGCAGACGATCAGCAGGCTGCGCTGGCGACCGATGGCATCGGCCACCATGTTGACGATGGTCTGGCTCTTGCCGGTGCCGGGTGGGCCTTCCACCAGCAACCCGGGGGCCTGGCGGGCCTGGAGTACGGCGGCTTCCTGGGAGGGGTCGCTGGCCACGGTAAAGAAGCGCTGCAGTTCAGGCGCGAGCGCGGTGGCCTGGCTGTCGCTGCTGTCTGGTTGCGTCGGGTTCAGGCGCAGGGCGGTTTCCAGGCCGGTGCCGCCGGGAGGCAGGGCCTTGAGCTGGCGCAGATCCTCGCCGATGGCCTGGCCCATGAAGGCCACATGGAACAGCACGGCGGCACAGGCCAGTTGATCCTGGTAGGGCTGCACTTCGGTGGTCGCCGGCGGCAGGCTGCCGAGCACTCGGGAGCTGGCAGTGGCCAGCATGCCGAAGGCGTCCATGACGTCGCCGGCCTTGAGCGCCGAGCGCCCCAGCAGTTCGTCGGCGGCCTTGCGCCAGAGCTTGGCGGCATCGATGCCCAGCAAGGTGTCGAGCCCCGGATTGAGGCGCACCTCTTCACGCTCGCTGTCGAAGACCAGGGCCACCTTGCCGCGGCTGCCGACTTCCAGCAGCAGCTTGACCGGCCACAGCAGCAAGGGGGCGATGCGGGTGCGGGTGGTACCACGCGGGTCCCGGGTCAGGAGGAAGGGGAAGCCCAGGTACAGGCCATCGATCCCGGTGTCGCGTTTGTACAGCGAGCTTTGGCGGTACAGGCTGTTGAGTCGCGCATCCAGCTGCGGGTTCTCGGCGAAGCACGCCGGGTCGAGGGTGATGGGCTGGGCGTTGCGCGCGACCAGATGATCCAGCAGCGCCGGGGCCGGGCTGCGTTCACTGTGCAATTCGTTGAGGTCGACCCGGGCGGTGGTCTTGCCGATGCTCATGCGCACCAGCGGGCCGCGCAGCACCACGCTGGCGACCTTCTTCTCGAAAAAGTCGAGGATCTGCGAAACGTAATGCTGCTTTTGCGGCTCCAGCCACTGTTCGGCGCCGATGGCTAGCAGCACCAGGGCCTTGGCCAGGGGCATGCGCCGTTCCAGGCGAAATTGCTCGGCCCACTCATCGATGCTCGGCACGCCACAGCGGGCGAAGCCGCTGATGCGTTCGTCAATTTCACGGTACAAGGCCGGGCGCGGCAGCCCCAGCAGGGTACGGGCGCTATCGGCATCGAAGCTCAGGACCACGGCCTCGCGGGCCAGGGTGGTGGCTTCTTCGAGGATGGCGTCCATCGAGCGAAACTGGCCGATGGCGGCACTGAGCAGCACGATCAGGTCTTCTTCGCTGATGGTGCGTCGGTCGGCCAGGGACAAGATGCCGTTGTGCTCGCTGTCCGGCAGCAGGCGTTGGCGCTCTTCCCACTGGGCGGCCAGACGAGCGCGGGAACTGGAGAGCAGGTAGATGCGCAGCTGGTCCTCGTCCAGTTCGATGGCCTGGTGCAGGGCGCGTTGGCGCACCTGTTCGGCCCGTAGTTTGAGCCGCGACAGCCAGTGCTCGGTTTCCAGGCGTTCCAGCAGGTCCGGGGCCGGGCCGCTGATCAACCGGTAACCGTCCAAGGGATGCTCCAGCAGCCAGCCCGGGGTGACGATCGCGCCGCGCAGGATCAGCGGCATTTCCGGGTTCAGCAGTTTCAGCGCCAGCATCAGCCGGGTGTCGTCTTCCAGCTCCTGGTGCTGGGCCACCTGGCGCAGGCCGGCCAAGTGCCGGGCAGATAATCCAGCCTGTTCGGCCCAGGTGACGATCACCCCACGCAACAGGTGATCCAGGGCCTGGGGCCAGTGCTCGACCTCGGCGGCCGCCAGGGCAAACGGCCCCGGTCGGCGAAAGCGCCGGCTGCCCAGGGCGATGCTGGCGCCTTCCTCGGCGTCCTCTTCGCTGGCGATCGAGTCCGGTACGCTGGGGCTTTCGCCCTGCAGCCAGGCCTGCACCTGGGGCCATTGCCAGCGCTGGTGACGATCCCGGGCCAGCAGGCCGCGCAGCAGCAGCTCCAGGCGTGGGTCGAGGTCGTCCGGCAGCAGTACGCCATTGGCCAGAATGTGAATCAGGTAGGCGTTGGCATTGATGCCGGCGAAGCACTCACCCTGGGTCAACTGTTCCAGCAGGATCATCCCCAGGCTCCACCAGTCGGAGGCGGCGGCCACGCCCCCAGCGATGGCTTCGGGGGCCATGTAGCGGCTGGTTTCCAGAGGCGAGACGATGTCCAGGTCGAACTCGGACAGACGCGCCGAGCCGAAGCCGCTGACCACCAGGTCCAGGGGCTCACGGCTGCGCACCAGCAAGGTCGCGGGACGCAGGTCGCGGTGGCGCAAGCCGGCTTCGCTGAAGGCATGCAGGGCCTGGCCCAGCTCACTGACGATGTGCTGCACCGCCGCCCGATCGCTGACCACGATCCCCAGGTCGGCCAGGGTGCCGCCGGTGAGTTCTTCGGCTACTTCGAAGGCGCGCTCGTCCCAGCGGCCGGTGTGGATGATCTCCGGCACGTGTTCCCGGGGCAGGCGCTTGAGGGCTTCGTACACCGAGGGATCGGGTTCGGCGCCGGCCTGGTAGAGGGTCAGTACCGCCTGGTGTGCGGTTTCACGGTGCTCGGCGATAAAGCGCTCGCGCACGCCGCCGCTGCTGATCTGACGCAACAGGCGCCAGCCTTCGATCACGGTTTCACTGTCGGCGGCTGGGGGCGCGGTGGGTGGCTGTTGCTCCGGGGCGAGCGGGTCGGCGCCGCAGACCAGGCACATCAGGTCGCCGTCCGCCATGGCATGGCCGTTGCCGCAGACCAGGGGGGAGCCGCTGTCCGCTGCGACCGGGGGCTGCGGCTCAAGCGCTTCGAGGGTGACTACCGGCTGTGGGCGCCAGCCTTCGGGATGAATCGCTTCGGCAGACAGTTCCCAGCCGCAGGCTCGGTTGTCGACCCGCCCTTCGCAGAAGATTTCGGTCAGTGAGCGTTCAGTCTGGCAATTGGGGCAAAAACGTATCATCGGTAGCGGTTCCGGTTAACGGCGGCGTGAGGTGTGGGCGCTGATCTGGAGTTGGTGGCCCTGGTCGTGCAGCAGGTCGCGCAGACGCAGCAGGTCGTCACGCCGAGGGATTCCAGCCATCCAGACACTGCCGTCGTCGTCGAACATCACATCCAGCGCGCGGTCCTCGCGGTGCAGCGGGCGCTGGTAGGCGGACAGACGCTGGCGGCCCAGCTCGGTCAAGAGGATCAGGCGCTGGTTGTCGCTGCCCCGTAGGACCAGCGTTTGCGCCTGTTGTTGCTCGAAGGGGTCGCAGATCAGTGCGTCCAGCAGGCCTTCGGCTTGTTTCAGCAGCGGTTGCAGGGTTTCCAGGGCGTGGCCGCTGTAGACCAGGATGTCGACCTGGGTGCGTTCGCGCAGGGCTCTAAGCAGGGCCAGTAGCGCCTCGGGCTGGTCGAAGGGCTCGCCACCGGACAGGGTGATGCCTTCGGCCTGGGCCAGCCAGGGTTGCAGGTCGTGCAGCACCTGGGTCAACGGCAATGGCTGCTTGCCCGGTCCCCAGGTGTCCGCGGAAATGCAGCCTGCACAACGGATGCTGCAGCCCTGGAACCACAGACCCAGGCGCTGCCCGGGCCCCAAGGTGGTGACCGGGAAGTGCACCCGCGACAGGCTGATGTTCACGAGGCGCGGGCTAGCAGTTGCAGGCTGCCGGCCTGCAGTTGGCGAACTTCGAAGGATTGGCCGGGCTGCGCATCCTGGTCGAACAGGGCCCGGGCCAGGGGGTTGAGCAGGTGCGCTTCCAGCTGGTTGCGAATGCCCCGGCCGCCGTTGGACAAATCCTGCAGGCACAGCTGGCGCAGGCTGTGCTGGGAGTCGTCATCGAGTTGTACATGCAGGGCCTGGGCGGCCAGGTCGGCGAGGATGTTGCCGACCATCTGCTGGAAGATCTGCTCGGCGATGTCCGGGCGGATGAAGTCGAAGACGATGATGTTCTCGCCGATCCGGTTGAGGATTTCCGGCCGGTTGAGCACCAGCTTGAAATAGCGCTCGATCTCGCCCTGGACCTTGCCCTGCACCGCTTCGAAGGCCTCGCCGGGCTGCACGTTGGCCACCCGTTCGCCGTTGTCGCCCTGGCGGTAGATGCCCAGGTTGGAGGTGAAGACGATCAGCGCCTCGGAGAAGTACACGCGATCGCCGCGGCCCGAGGTGAGTACACCGTCGTCGAGGATCTGCAGGAACTTGTCGAGGATTCGCGGGTGGGCCTTTTCGATCTCGTCGAACAGCACCACGCTGAAGGGTTTTTCGCGTATCGCGTTGGTCAGTTCGCCGCCCACGTCGTAGCCCACATAGCCGGGTGGCGCGCCTACCAGGCGCTGGTCGGCGTGTTCGGCGCTGAATTCCGACATATCGAAGCGGATGTATGCGCTTTCATCGCCAAACAGCAGGCTGGTGATGGTCTTGGCCAGTTCGGTCTTGCCGACCCCGGTGGGCCCGGCAAGAAACGCCACGCCCCGGGGGCGGTTGCCCTTGCGGCTGGCGCCGACCCCGGTCATGGCGCGCTTGACGATATCCAGCATGTGGGTCACCGCGTGGGCCTGGCCCTTGACCCGCTGGCGGATGAAGTCGTCGGCCTGGCGGATGCGCTGGCGGTCGATCTTCAGCCAGGGGTCTTCGGTGACGCCGACTTTATAGCGGCGCACCGCGTCGCCAATGCGCTCCATGGCCAGGCCTTCGACCCGGGCCAGTTGGACGATCGCATTGAGGTCGAGCAGCAGCAGGCCTTCGGTATTCTCAACGAAGGCTCGCACTGCGTTGTCGCGGCTTTCTTCGCTGGCCTCCTGGGCGCCGGGCAGGCCTCGCAACAGCGCCGGCGCTAACGCCTGGCGGGCCTGCTGGTCGGGTTTGGACACGGGAATGGGGCGCAGGCGCGGGTTGTCGATCAGCATCCAGTCGGGCAGGTCGCCTTCCTTTTCCACCACCCAGAGGATGCTGTTGAAGAACGGCGTGCGCTGTTCCCCGGCAGGTCGACTACGGGCCTGGTGGGACAACACCAGGGCCTGGGTGAACAGTTGGTGCTCGGCGGCGCTCAGGGCGTCATTGCGGATCACCAGGCGTGATGCAAAGTCGACAATCAGGGCCAGCGGCGCGCCTTGGCGCTCCACCAGGCGCGGCAAGGTGGCTGACAACAGGTCGAGGCCGGCCGGCGCCGCTCCTTCCACCGGGGTCAGGCCCAACTCGCGCAGCAGGCTGTCGGCCTGGGCCGGTTCGCTGCCCGGAGGCAGCAGCACGCGCAGACCGCCAAGGGGGTCCCAGCTCAGCACCTGGGCGTAGCCCGCCGCCAGCAGTTCGTCGCGCAGATTGAGGTTGAAGGGCTGGGGGGTAATGACCCCGGGGGCCACCTCACTGGCTTGCAGGTCGCGGACATTGCCGGACAGTACGAATTGGCTTTTCAGGGGTAGAAAGCGCAGCAGATCGCGCAGCCAGCGTGGCTTTTCGAAGGAGGCAGTCCTTGGCATGGAAGCGGAGCTCGTCGTAGGAAGCAGGACGCGACATTAGCATAGGGAAGTTTTTACTTACGATGCTCCACAGGTTTTCTTACCTGCCAGCGCTGAGTGGGCATCTGCCTTGCGAGGGAAGAGGCCTGTGAGATCGCCTTCGCCGGCAAGCCGGCTCCTACGGGTATGAAGGCGATGTCGCTGTCGGAGCTGGCTTGCGAGGGAAGAGGCCCGTGAGATCGCCTTCGCCGGCAAGCCGGCTCCTCCGGGTAAGAGGGCGCCGTCGCTGTAGGAGCTGGCTTGCCAGCGAAGAGGCCCGAGAGTCAGCCTTGGCCGGCAAGCCGGTTCTTACGAGGGAAGCCGGCTATGGAGTGTCGGTGGCGGCGTCGGGCTCCAGCAGGCGGGCGCCCGGGCCGGCGTCTCCCAGGGCATCTCCATAATTGCGCAGCGGACACCCTTCCATGGACAGGCAGCCACAGCCGATGCACTGGTTCAGCCGCTCGCGCAGCAGGCTCAGTTGGCGGATGCGTTCGTCCAGTTCGCGGCTCCATTGTTCCGACAGGCGCTGCCAGTCCGCGGCACTGGGCGCGCGGTCGGCGGGCAGAGTCGCCAGGGCCTGGCCAATCTCCGCCAGGGGAATGCCCAGGCGCTGGGCCACCTTGATCAGGGACACGCGACGCAGCACTGAACGCGGGTAGCGCCGTTGGTTGCCCGCGTTGCGATTGCTCTTGATCAGCCCCTTGGTTTCGTAGAAATGCAAGGCGGTCACGGCCACGCCGCTGCGGGCCGACAGTTGGCCAACCGTCAGTTCTTTGTGGAGGGCGTCGGGTTCGATCATTAAAGGGCACCAGGATGAAAAACAGGCTTGACCTTGACTTAACTAGAGGTTTTACCCTGCAGCGCATTCAATCGCAAGATACTGTCCGACCGCCGTAGGGAGCAGTTCATGGCCGCATTTGAGAGAAATCGCAGCTTTACCCAATTGATCGAGTTCGAGATCGAACCTCATCAGCAGGAGGCCCTGGTGTCGGCCTTGTCCGCGCAGACCGAGCGTCTGGCCCAGGGCTATGGCGGCTTTCTCAGTGCCAGCGTGCAGGCCAGCGACGATGGTCGGCGGGTGCTCAATTACCTGCAATGGCAATCCCGGGAAGCCGGCGAGGCGGCCTTCGAGCGTTTCGAGAGCGGCGAACAGGATTTCTGGCAGTTGATCCTGACCCATCAGGCCAAGACCGTGACCTTCGGTTCGTTCCAGGTGCTGAGCAGCATTGCCCGCAGCCAGGACAATGCCCTGCACTGCAACCTGCTCTAGATCGACAGCTGCAGGGTGCGTTCGCTGTGGGCGTCCACCGGGCGGCGCTTGTTGACCGCCAGTTCGCCGATCTTGATCAGCCGGGTGCGGGTGACGTTGCGGCTCAAGCCCAGCAGGTTGGCGGTGTGCACCTGGTTGTAGTGGCTGAAGCGATAGGCCGCGCGCAGCAGGGCGTCCTCGACCTTTTCATGCAAGGCGCCGGCCTGCTCGGCGAATAGTTTCTGGAAGGCGCGGTCCAGCAGCGCTTCGGCGGAGTCGTCGTGGCTGGGATGGCTGTCGTCGGCGCGCTCGATGCGCATGTTCGACAGGCGCAGGTCATCGCGCTCGATCACGCCATTGCGGCAGATCAACAGGGTGTGGTGGATGACGTTTTCCAGTTCGCGGATGTTGCCCGGCCAGCTGTAGCTCTTGAGTTTGTGTTCGGCCTCCTTGCTGATGCTGATGCTGCCGTAACCCAGACGCTGGCTGTAGGCCTCGATGAAGTGCCGGGTCAGGGGCAGGATGTCGCCGGGGCGTTCGCGCAGCGGGCTCAGTTCCAGGCTGACCACGTCCAGGCGGTAGTACAGGTCCTCGCGAAAGTGCCCGGCATTGATGGCCTTCTCCAGTTGCACGTTGGTGGCGGCCAGGACCCGCACGTCGATGGGAATGCTTTTGCGCGAGCCCAGGCGCACCACTTCACGCTCCTGCAGCACCCGCAGCAGTTTGACCTGGATGGCCATGGGCAAATCGCCGATCTCGTCGAGGAACAGGGTGCCGCCGTCGGCCTCTTCGAACCAGCCGGCCTTGGCGCTGAGGGCGCCGGTGAAGGCGCCTTTTTCATGGCCGAACAGTTCGGCCTCTACCAGGGATTCGGAGAAGGCGCCGCAGTTCACCGCCACGAACGGCCGGTTGCGCCGGGCGCTGAGGTTATGGATGTGGCGTGCCACCAGTTCCTTGCCGGTCCCGGTTTCACCGATGATCAGCACGCTGGCTTCACTGGGTGCCACCTGTTGCAGGTGCGCCAGCAGGGCCTGGGATTTCGGGTCCTCGAACACCTGGGCGGTGGCGCGGATCGAGGTCGCCAGGGCGGGCGAGGGCGGTAGGGTCAGAAGCTGCATCGGCACTCTCCGTGAACAATAAGGCTAGGAGTAGAAGGTCGGGGTCGGCAGGGACTGGTTCAGTGCCCAGTCGCCCAGTTCGTGGAGCTTGTAATCCAGCGGGTCGTGCAGGGTCTGGGTGCGCAGGTTGCGCCAATGGCGGTCCAGGCGCAGGGAAGCGTGGGTCGAGCGTGCGCCGGTGACTTCGAACAGGCGACTGCACAGGTCCAGGCCCTGGCGGCTGGCGGCGACTTTGGCGGTGGCGATGGCGGTGGCCAGGTGCCCGCGCTCCTCGGCGCTGAGGCCGGGACCTTTGGCCCACGCCTGGTCCAGCAGCCCGGCGGCCCGCTCCACCAGCAGGCGGATGCCTTCCAGGGCCACCCAGAATTCGCCGTAGTGGCGCAGTACATAAGGGTCCTGGCGCACATCCTGGGCGCTGGATCTATGCCAGACCCGGGTCTCGGTGAGGGTGTATTGCCGGGCTTCCTCGAAGGCGCCTTCGGCGATGCCGAGGAACATGTGGGTGAAGGTCAGTTGGGCGATCAGCGGGCGCAGGCAGGCGAACGGCGTGCTCAGCGGGCCCGGGTCCAGCAGCAGTTCCGACTCTTCCACCCTGACCCGTTCAAAGGTGGCGCTGCCGCTGTCGGTCTGGCGCTGACCCATGTTGTTCCAGTCGTTGTGCAGGGTGATGCCGCTGCGGCCGCTGGGGATGGCGGCGATCAGCAATTTGCCGCCGTTGCTTTCATCCACCGCCGAGGCGATGAGCATTTCCGAATCGCTGGCCCCGGAGCAGAAGCTCTTTTTGCCGGAGAACTCGCGCCAACCGCCGAGGTTCCGGACCAGGGTGCGGGTGTCCAACGGATTGAGGGCGTTGCCCCAGAACCAGTTCTTGCGCGCGGTCTGTTCGAACCAGGGTTGCCATTGCTCTGGCTTGGCGAACAAGCGCACGGTGGCCAGCATCAAGTGATGGAAGCCAAAGACGTGGGCGATGGAGCTGTCGACCCTGGCGAACTCGCGGACGATGTTCAGGGTTTCGCTCCAGGGCGCGCCGAGCCCGCCGAACTGGGTGGGGATGCTCAGGGCCAGCAGGCCGCTGTGGCGCAGGGCATCGCGCTCGGCCTTGGGGGTGCCGCCACGTTCATCGCGTTCGACGGCGGTGAGGGCAAACTCGGCGGCCAGTTGGCGAGCGGTCTGCAAGGGGGACAACAGGGCGCTTTGCGGTTTGGCAGTCACGCGGTGTTCCTCGTTCGTGGCCGTTGTGGCGGCCGGGAAAAGGTGCTGCGAGCTGTAGGAGCTGACTTGCCAGCGAAGAGGGCCGAAAGATCGCCTTCGCCGGCAAGCCGGCTCCTACAACAGCTTTGGGGATTTCAGCGGCTGTTGGGCAACACGTCGTTGGCGATCATTTCGCCGAACGGCCCGGTCAGGTTGGTGACGCCACGGCCGGCCAGGCTGGCATAGGGTTCCGGCAGCAGTGGGAACACCAGTTCGGCGAAGCGATAGGCCTCTTCCAGATGCGGGTAGCCGGAGAAGATAAAGCTCTCGATGCCCAGGTCGGCGTACTCCTTGATGCGTTCGGCCACTTGCTGCGGGTTGCCCACCAGGGCGGTGCCGGCACCGCCACGCACCAGGCCGACTCCGGCCCAGAGGTTGGGAGCGATCTGCAACTGATCACGGCGACCGCCGTGCAGGGCGGCCATGCGCCGCTGACCTTCGGAGTCGAAGCGCGAGAAGGATTGCTGGGCGGCGGCGATGGTTTCGTCGCTGATGTGTTCGATCAACCTGTCCGCGGCTTTCCAGGCTTCGTCCTCGGTTTCGCGGACGATCACGTGCAGGCGGATGCCGAACTTCACGGTGCGGCCCTTGCGCGCAGCGCGTTCGCGCACGTCGGCCAGCTTTTGGGCGACCGCTGCAGGAGGCTCGCCCCAGGTCAGGTAGACATCCACCTGATCGGCGGCCAATTCGTGAGCGGCCTCGGAGGAACCGCCGAAGTACAGCGGTGGATAGGGCTTCTGCACCGGTGGATACAGGGCTTTGGCGTTCTGTACATGCAGGTGCTTGCCCTCGAAGTCCACGGCTTCGCCTTCCAGCACCCGGCGCCAGATCTGCAGGAATTCGTCAGTCACTTCGTAGCGTTCGCTGTGGCTGAGGAAGCTACCATCGCCACGGTTTTCGTCCGGATCGCCACCGGTGACTACGTTGATCAGCAGGCGACCGTTGGACAGCCGGTCCAGGGTTGCGGCCATGCGCGCGGAAACGGTGGGGGAGATGATTCCCGGGCGAATTGCCACCAGATAGCGCAGGCGTTCGGTCAGCGGCACCAGGGCCGAGGCGATGACCCAGGAGTCTTCGCAGGAGCGTCCGGTGGGAATCAGCACGCCGTGGTAGCCCAGGCTGTCCGCAGCCTGGGCCACTTGCTTGAGGTAGTTGAGGGTGACCGGGCGGGCGCCCTGGGCAGTGCCCAGGAAGTGGCCGTCGCCGTGGGTCGGAAGAAACCAGAACACATCCATGACAGGTCCTTAAGCGATTTTCAGCAGATTTTTCGGGTGAGCGCCAAACAGCGGCGCAGCCCGTTCGGCGGCCAGCTGGATGCGGGCTTTCAACAGTTCGCTGGTGATCTGGTAATTGCTGAAGTCGGCTTCGGTGGCGTAGACGCCAATCGGCAGGGTCAGGGCCTGGAAGAAACTGAACAGCGGACGCAACTGGTGATCCAGCACCAGGGCGTGGCGTTCGCTGCCTCCGGTTGCGGCCAGCAGCACCGGGGTATCGATCAGGGCGTTCAGGTCGATGAGGTCGAACAGATGCTTGAGCAGGCCGGGGTAGGAGCCGCGATAGACCGGGGCGGCGACGATCAACAGGTCGGCGTTTTCGATGGCCTGGAGCTCGGCCTCGACTTCGGCCGGCAGTTCCTGGCGCGACAGGGCTGCGCCTACCGGACGGGCAATATCGCCCAATTCGATGAGGTGGCTGTTGATCGGCAGGTGCCCGGACAGTTCGTCCAGCAGGGCCTGGGTCAGCACCAGGGTGCGGGACGGGCGCCAGGTTCCACCGGAGAGGGCAACAACGTTCAAGGGACGGGACATGATCGGTTCCTTTTTAAACAGTGGCTCTGCGAGCAATGGCAGGTGTCCTGGATCGGGAGCAAGAGCTGTACCAACCCGTAAAAGCCTTGTATTGCAGGGGTTGTGGGCGATCCGGAGCGGATTGGCTGCTGTTGCGCAGGCACTGTTTTGTTGATCGACTGTTGCTGGGCAAACAGTTGCCAGGGCAACAGTTGGGCAACGCAATGCAGCTGTTATAAAGGCTTGTTGTTATTCCTCAAAAGAGCTTGTTTCCATATTTATAGGTCGTTATGGAATATGAGGCGCGACTGCCAAGACCTTGGAACAGTCGATAGCGACTATCGAGCTGGATGATTTTTGCCGTTGCCGGTGCGGGAGTAGCCTTTGTGCATTGTTCGCAACCCGCTCCAGGTGCTCGCCATGAAGGCTTCCTCCATTGTTCTGTTGATGTTGGTTTTTAGTGTGCTGGCCGGCTGTGCCAGCCCGGGCACTCCTGAGCTGCGTCCCTACACGGCCCGGGAAACTCGCGAACTGGCGTTGGAAGCCTTGAATCGTCGCGGCCTGTCGTTCGATGAGTACCAGCAGAAAAAGGCCGAGCTGCTTGGCCGTCCTGGGGCGTTCGATGGGCAGGGCGAGATGAGCGCCCAACGCAATATCAGTCGGCACCATCCGGCCAGTTGATTAAAACTGTACTGGTCGAAGTTTTGCGCAACTGTCCGTGGGTTTCAGGCAGGCCCTGAGTTAGGGTCGAGGCCTGATCGACCTTGCCCAGGACCTTGCATTCATGACCCTTTCCCTTGACCTGCTGTTGGCGTTCGCCCTGTTTGCCTTGGTCACTTCCATCACGCCCGGCCCTAACAACACCATGTTGCTGGCCTCGGGGGTGAACTTCGGCTTCAACCGTTCCATTCCTCATATCCTCGGCATCAGTTGCGGTTTTTTCGTTCTGGTGCTGGCGGTTGGCCTGGGCCTGGGGGCGGTGTTCGAGGCCTATCCGTTGCTGTACAGCGTGCTGCGATATGTCGGAGCGGCGTACCTGCTGTACCTGGCGTGGAAGATCGCCCGTTCCGGGCCCATGTCCGAGGAGCAACAGGGCCAGGGGCAACCGTTGGGGTATTGGGGGGCTGCGGCGTTTCAGTGGGTCAATCCCAAGGCTTGGGTGATGGCGGTGGGGGCTATCAGCACTTACACCCCGTTGCAGGGCTACTTCACCAATGTGCTGGTGATCGCGGCGGTGTTCGCCTTGATCAATGCGCCTACGGTCAGCCTTTGGGCCGCGTGCGGCAGCCTGCTGCGCAACGTGCTGCGCAATCCTCGCTGGCTGCGCCTGTTCAATCTGGGAATGGCCGGATTGTTGGTGATTTCCCTGGCGCCGCTGCTGCTGGAAAACATCAGTTAAGCGGCGCTTCAACGCGTTGCCCCGAGCCTGTTAAGCTGCGTCCCAGGAGCGTTCCTACGCACTTTTAAACGAAGTTGTTCTTCTTTAACTGCATCCGATCGCGTATTGCTGAGTGCCTGCTTTGACGCGCCGTTCTTGTACGGCGCGTTTGTGCGTCATCTTCTCTGAGCCAATGCCGATCCTGGAACAAGCTCTGCGGGTCTTCAGTCATGAACAAACGTCCTCTTTATTTCGACTACGCCGCCACCACGCCGGTGGATGAGCGGGTCATCCAGGTGATGCTGGAGTGTCTGGGTTTCAACGCCAATTTCGGCAACCCGGCGTCCAGTTCCCATGCTTTTGGCCAGGAGGCGCGGCGCAGTGTCGAGCGCGCCCGGCAGCAGGTCGCACAGTTGGTGGGCGCGCAGCCGGAGCAGATTGTCTGGACCTCCGGTGCCACCGAATCCAACAACCTGGCGCTCAAGGGCGTGATGCAGGCCCGGGGCCTGAGCGGTGGGCACATCATCACCAGCCAGATCGAGCATAAGGCGGTGCTCGACACCGCCCGCCAGTTGCAGGAAGCCGGTGTGGCGGTGACCTATCTGGTGCCGGATGCCGGCGGGTTGATCACGGCCCAGGCGGTCAGTGAAGCCTTGCGCGACGACACTTTTCTGGTGTCGTTGATGCTGGTCAACAACGAACTGGGCACCCTCAACGACATCCCGGCGATTGGCCAGGTGGTGCGTGCGCGAGGTGCGTTGCTGCATGTGGACGCGGCCCAGGGTGCCGGCAAGGTGGCTATCGATCTTGAGCACTGGCCGGTGGACCTGATGTCGTTCTCCGCGCACAAGTTGTATGGCCCCAAGGGCATCGGCGCGCTGTATGTCGGGCCGCGGGCTCAGCAGCGGCTGCTGGCGCAGATTCATGGTGGCGGTCACGAAGGCGGATTGCGTTCCGGGACCCTGGCCACCCACCAGATCGCCGCCATGGGCGCGGCCTTTGCCCTGGCGGGTGAGCTGTTCGAGGAAGAAACCGCGACCATCGTCCGTCTGCGCCAGCGATTGCTGGAGCAACTGGCGGGCATTGCCGGCCTGCGCTTGAATGGCAGTGTCGGCCAGCGCATTCCCCATACCTTGAGCCTGACTTTCAGCGAGGGGGGCTTCGATTCGGCGGCACTGAGTGCGTCCCTGGCGTTTTCCGCGACCTCGGCCTGCAACTCGGCGAGCCATGCGCCTTCCCATGTGCTGCTGGCCCTGGGGCACGATGCATCACAGGCCGCTCGCACCATCCGCTTGAGCCTTGGGCGTTTCACCACCGAGGAGGATGTGGATCGCGCCGCACAGTTGATCAAGGCGTCATGCGCCACCGCTCCGGCGTTCTGGGCCGGAGCCCAGTCTTGAGGGGCGAGTGATCTCGACCTTCCATAACAATGAATAAGCCGGTTAAGGAGACACAATGAGTACCCA
Source organism: Pseudomonas sp. JDS08PS003 (assembly GCF_045013505.1). Lineage (NCBI taxonomy): Bacteria > Pseudomonadati > Pseudomonadota > Gammaproteobacteria > Pseudomonadales > Pseudomonadaceae > Pseudomonas > Pseudomonas sp. JDS08PS003. Next base: position 5,093,725 of record NZ_CP120724.1, on the reverse strand, counting down.
GCCTTCGACCCAGGGAGTGGTCACCCAGCGCTTGGCGCACGTCCGTCAGTTGATGAGCCGCGAGGGCATTCATGCCTTGCTGGTGCCGTCGGCCGACCCGCATCTGTCGGAATACCTGCCGGGTTACTGGCAGGGGCGCCAGTGGCTGTCGGGCTTTCATGGCTCGGTGGGCACGCTGATCGTGACCGCGGATTTCGCCGGGGTCTGGGCCGACAGTCGTTATTGGGAACAGGCCAGCAAGGAGCTCAAGGGCAGCGGTATCGAACTGGTGAAGTTGCAGCCGGGCCAGCCCGGCCCCCTGGACTGGCTGGCGGAGCAGACTCCGCAAGGTGCGGTGGTGGCGGTGGATGGCGCGGTGATGGCTGTGGCTTCGGCCCGCACTTTGGGCGCCAAGTTGCAGGAACGCGGAGCCCATCTACGGACCGATATCGATCTGCTTCAGGAGGTGTGGAGTGATCGTCCCGCGTTGCCGGATCAGCCGGTCTATCAACACTTGCCGCCACAGGCGACGCAGAGCCGGGTGGAGAAGCTCGGCAAGCTGCGGGAAACCCTGAAGGAGCGGGGCGCGGACTGGCATTTCATTGCCACCCTCGACGATATCGCCTGGCTGTTCAACCTGCGGGGGGCGGATGTTTCATTCAACCCGGTGTTTGTGTCCTTCGCCCTGATCAGCCAGCAGCAGGCCACTTTGTTCGTGGCCTTGAGCAAGGTCGATGACCACCTGCGTGGGGTGCTGGAGGCGGATGGCGTGAGCCTGCGGGACTATTCGGAAGTGGCGGCGGCGCTGCGCGCAGTGCCTGAAGATGCGACCTTGCAGATTGATCCGGCACGGGTCACCAGTGGCCTGCTGGACAATCTGCTTCCCGGGGTGAAACTGCTGGAAGGGCTCAACCCCACGACCTTGGCCAAGTCGCGCAAGAGCCTGGCGGACGCCGAGCACATTCGCCAGGCCATGGAGCAGGATGGCGCGGCCCTCTGTGAATTCTTCGCCTGGTTGGAGAGCGCCCTGGGTCGTGAACGAGTCACCGAGCTGACCATTGATGAACACCTGACGGCGGCTCGTGAGCGGCGTCCGGGGTACGTATCCCTGAGTTTCAATACCATTGCCGCATTCAATGCCAATGGGGCGATGCCTCATTACCACGCCACGCCTGAAGAGCACGCGGTGATCGAGGGCGATGGTCTGTTGCTGATCGACTCCGGTGGCCAGTACCTGGGCGGCACCACCGATATCACCCGCATGGTGCCTATCGGTACTCCGAGTGCCGAGCAGAAGCGCGATTGCACCCGAGTGCTCAAGGGGGTTATCGCGTTGTCCCGGGCGCAGTTCCCACGGGGCATTCTTTCGCCGTTGCTGGATGCCATCGCTCGTGCGCCGATCTGGGCCGAAGGCGTGGATTACGGACATGGCACCGGGCATGGTGTCGGTTACTTCCTGAACGTTCATGAAGGTCCGCAGGTGATTGCCTATCAGGCCGCACCAGCGCCGCAAACCGCGATGCAGCCGGGGATGATCACCTCCATCGAGCCGGGGACTTATCGTCCCGGGCGTTGGGGAGTGCGGATCGAGAATCTGGTGTTGAACCGCGAGGCAGGTACTACTGAGTTTGGTGAGTTCCTGAGGTTTGAAACCCTGACGCTGTGCCCGATCGACAGCCGTTGCCTGGAGCCGTCGTTGCTGACTCAGGAGGAGCGTGAGTGGTTCAACGCTTATCACGGTGATGTTCGTCGGCGTCTCAGTCCACTGTTGGAAGGGGCGGCGCTGGAGTGGTTGCAGGCTCGGACTGCGGCGATCTGAAGTAAGGCCTCACCCGCGCAACGCGGGTGAGGTGGCTGCGGCGACTCAAGCGTCGCCGCAGATGCCAGTGGTTACTTGCTCAAGGCTTCTCGGACGAAGTCGAGCCGATCCTGACCGAAAAACAGTTCCTCACCCACGAACATGCTGGGAGCACCGAATACTCCCCGTTGCAACGCCTGTTCGGTCTTGTTCTTGAGAGCGGTCTTGACGTCCTCGGCATTGCTCAGGTCGAGGATCTGTTGTGGGTCGAAACCGCCTTGTTCCAGGACCTGGGCGACGCTGGCGGCGTCGTTGAGGTTGCGTTTGTCGACCCAGAGTGCACGGAACAGGCAGTCGACGAAATCGATGAAGCGTTCCGGCAAATGCATCTGCACTCCGGTAGTGGCGCGCATCAGCAGCAGGGTATTGATGGGAAAGTGCGGGTTGAAATTGAGCTGCACCTGATAGCGTTGGGCGAAGCGCGCCAGGTCCTGCAACATGTAGCGGCCTTTGGCAGGGACGCTGATGGGGGACGCGTTGCCGGTGGTCTTGAAGACGCCGCCCAGCAGCATGGGTTGGTAGACCAGTTGACTGCCGGTCTGGGCACAGATCTTCGGCAGTTGGGTGTAAGCCAGGTATGAAGTAGGGCTGCCCAGGTCGAAGTAGAACTCCACCTTTTTATTCATGATCCAGATTCCCTGATTGTTGTTATGGAGAGGGGGTTACCAGCGTTCGCTCCAGGGGCGCAGGTCCAGTTCGAAGGTCCAGGCATCCCGGGGCTGGCTGTGCAGGTACCAGTAGTTCTCGGCGATATGCTCGGGGTTGAGGATGCCATCCTGATCCTTGAGGGCATATTTCTCGGGAAAGCTGGTGCGGATGAAGTCGGTGTCGATGGCACCGTCGACGATGATATGGCCGACGTGGATGTTCAAGGGCCCCAGTTCCCGGGCCATGCTCTGGGCCAGTGCGCGGATGCCGTGCTTGGCGCCGGCAAAGGCGGCAAAGCCCGCGGCGCCGCGGACCCCGGCGGTGGCGCCGGTGAACAGGATGGTGCCGCGCTTGCGGGTGACCATGCGCTTGGCCACCTCGCGGGCATTGAGGAAGCCTGAAAAACAGGCCATCTCCCAGATCTTGAAGTATTTACGTGCGGTTTCCTCAAGGATGCTGCAAGGGACGTTGGCACCGATGTTGAAGACGAAGGCTTCGATCGGGCCAATCTGGGTTTCGATCTGTTCGATCAGTGCCACCACGTCCTCCTCTTTCCGGGCATCGCAGGCAAAGCCATGGGCTTGGCCACCGGTTTGCTGGATGGCGTCTACCAGCGGCTGCAGTTTGTCTGCGCTGCGTCGGGTCACGCAGGCAGTAAAGCCTTCTGCGGCGAAACGCTTGGCAATGGCGCCACCGGTGGCATCACCGGCACCGACCACCAGTACGACTTTGTTCTTGTTCAAGGCTGTAGTCATGGGAGGCTCGCTGTTTAGTAAACGATCGTTAACTAAACGAACGTTATGCTATGATTTTTCTGTCGTCAAGCAAGTAGGGGAGTCCATCAGGAATGCGTTATTCAGTCGGTCATAAGCAGGAAACCCGAGAACGCCTGTTGCAGAGCAGTGCAACCCAGGCCAAGAACGATGGTTTTTCTACCGTCGGTGTGGATGCGTTAATGAAGGCCATCGGCCTCAGTGGCGGGGCTTTTTATACTCACTTCACGTCCAAGGACGAGCTGTTCGGCTCCATCGTCGAGCGCGAGTTGAGCCAGAGCCTGGAGCGTCTGGGTGGGGAGGGGCAGCAGAATCAGGCAAAGCTGCGGCGTTGCTTGAAGCAGTACCTGAGTGTGGCGCATCTGCAGCAGCCGGGGGCGGGATGTGCGTTGCCAGCGTTGGGCGCGGAGATTGCTCGGGGCAGTGTCGAAGTACGGCAGGAGGCGCAAGACTGGATCTGCCGTTTG
>NZ_CP120724.1:0-222500 GCF_045013505.1 Pseudomonas sp. JDS08PS003 | reverse complement strand
GCGCCATATCGATGTGCTGGCCGCCGCCTCCCTGATCCCGATGGGCCAAGGCCGCCAAAATCGCCACCGTCGAGTACAGCCCGGTCAGAATATCGGTCAACGCCACACCGACCTTCACCGGCCCAGCCCCCTCATCACCCTCAGGGCGTCCGGTCAGGCTCATCAACCCACCCAACCCCTGAATCATGAAGTCATAACCCGCCCGCTTGGCATAGGGTCCGGTCTGACCAAACCCGGTGATCGAGCAATAAATCAGGCTCGGATTGGTTGCCTTGAGCGATTCATAGTCCAGGCCATATGCAGCCAGCCCACCAACCTTGAAGTTCTCAATGACAATATCCGACTTGGCAGCCAGCTCACGCACCAACTGCTGCCCTTCAGGACGAGTGAAGTCGATGGTCACTGACTGCTTGTTACGGTTGGCCGACAGATAATAAGCCGCTTCCGTGGTGTTCTCGCCATAGGCATCTTTAAGGAAGGGCGGCCCCCAGGCGCGTGTATCGTCACCATTGCCCGGACGCTCGACCTTGATGACCTCGGCCCCCAGGTCCGCAAGGATCTGCCCGGACCAAGGCCCGGCCAGTACTCGCGATAAATCCAGTACCCGCAGATGCGATAACGCGCCCATGGCCGCTCTCCTATTAATAGAACGCCTGGATACCGGTTTGTGCACGCCCGAGAATCAGCGCATGCACGTCGTGGGTGCCTTCGTAGGTGTTGACCACCTCCAGGTTCACCAGATGGCGAGCGATACCAAACTCATCGGAGATCCCGTTACCACCCAGCATGTCACGAGCCATGCGCGCGATATCCAGAGACTTGCCGCAGGAGTTGCGCTTCATGATCGAGGTGATTTCCACCGCCGCGGTACCTTCATCCTTCATCCGCCCCAGACGCAGGCAGCCCTGAAGGGCGAGAGTAATCTCGGTCTGCATGTCCGCCAGTTTTTTCTGGATCAACTGAGTGGCGGCCAGAGGACGACCGAACTGCTGACGATCAAGGGTGTATTGACGCGCGGTGTGCCAGCAGAATTCCGCCGCGCCCAGTGCTCCCCAGGAGATGCCGTAGCGTGCCGAGTTCAAGCAAGTGAAAGGACCTTTCAGACCGCGCACATCCGGGAAGATGTTCTCTTCCGGCACAAAGACGTTATCCATGACGATCTCGCCGGTGATCGATGCCCGCAGCCCCACCTTGCCATGGATGGCTGGAGCGCTCAGGCCTTTCCAGCCTTTCTCCAGAACGAAGCCACGGATATCACCAGCGTCATCCTTGGCCCAGACCACAAACACATCCGCGATCGGACTGTTGGTGATCCACATCTTGCTGCCGGTCAGGCTGTAGCCACCTTCCACTTTACGAGCGCGAGTGATCATCGCGCCCGGGTCGGAACCATGATTCGGCTCGGTCAGACCAAAGCAGCCAATCCATTCGCCAGAAGCCAGCTTCGGCAGATACTTCTGCTTTTGCGCTTCGGTGCCGAACTCGTTGATCGGCACCATCACCAGGGACGACTGCACACTCATCATGGAGCGGTAACCCGAGTCCACGCGCTCCACTTCACGAGCGATCAGGCCATAGCACACATAGTTCAGGCCACTGCCGCCGTACTGCTCGGGAATGGTCGCACCCAACAGGCCGACTTCACCCATTTCCCGGAAGATGGCCGGGTCGGTCTTCTCATGGCGGAAAGCTTCCAGAACCCGTGGTGCCAGCTTGTCTTGAGCGAACTGCTCGGCACTGTCGCGGACCATGCGCTCTTCTTCGGTGAGTTGCTGGTCCAGCAAAAGGGGATCGATCCAGTTGAAGCTTGCTTTGCCGCCCATGAGTGAGTCCTCGTGAAGTAGGTCAACTATCGTGGGCTGATCCTAGGCCCAGCAGGAGCCTCCCGGCAAACGAGGATTTTGCATGCTGTTGTGCTAATTTCTCACTTCGTAACGGCAGAAAGTGCCATCCACAGCCACCATTAGTGAGATAGCCGTACATGCGCAGAAAGATCCCCAGTACCGCCGCCCTGATCAGCTTCGAGGCAGCCGCCCGCCACGAGAGCTTTACCAAGGCGGCACAGGAGCTTTCCCTGACCCAGGGTGCCGTCTGCCGACAGATCGCCAGCCTGGAGGAGTTCCTCGGTGTAGAACTTTTCCGACGCTCGCGGCGGGGAGTCAAACTTACCGAAGCCGGCCTTTCCTACAGTCGACGGGTCGCGACTCAACTGGATGCAGTAGAGCGCGACACTCTTTCCGTAATGGGTCAGCAAGGCGCCAATGTCATCGAACTGGCAGTGGTGCCGACCTTCGGCACTCAATGGCTGCTGCCACGCCTCAAGGACTTCCAGCAGCAACACCCCGAAGTCACCGTCAACCTGACCAACCGCACGCGCCCCTTCCTGTTCGCTGATACCCCCTTCGACGCGGCCATCTACTTCGGCGACGCTGACTGGTCCGGCACTCAGTCCCATCGTCTGATGGGCGAGCATCCAGTGCCGGTGTGCAGCCCGGCCATACTGGGTAGCAGCCAGCAACTGAGCGCCAAAGCCATTGCCGAGCTGCCCCTGCTGCAGCAGACCACACGCCCCTATGCCTGGCGACAATGGTTCAACTCACAACAAATGAACGTCCCCCGCGACATGACAGGGCCACGCTACGAGCTATTCTCCATGCTCGCCCAGGCAGCCATGCACGACATGGGCATCGCCCTGATTCCAGCCTTTCTCATTCAACGCGAACTGGCGGAAAAACGCCTGGTGATTGCCAACCCTCAAGCACTGACGAGCATCAAGGCGTATTACCTGATGATTCCCGAGCGCAAGGTGGAGTCAGCCTCTTTACGGGCATTTCGCGATTGGCTGGTGGGCCAGGCGAACAGCTACAACCTCAGTAAATGAAGGCTTCGAGCCAATAGCTGACCCCGTAGTCAAATAATAAAAAGCCCTACAGATATAACTATTTGTCGCATTTAAACAGACTGTACCGACACCTTGGACAATCGTCCTACAAGCGCCTAACCACGCGGCTTGTAGGGTTTACTTAGAGGCGATGTAAGACTATTCACGCCACCGATGAGAAAAATCTTAATTTGATGGATAAAGCCTTGAAAGGCACGGCTTACAAGGGGTTAAGCCTGTACGTTGCGACATTCGGTCACGGGGTGACTTGTAGTTAATTTTCCGTCACTAGTCAGAATCCCTTGAAGGCCTCAAAGTTCGCCTGCAAAATGCCGCGCCCCGCTGTGATTTCAGCGGGATCGTGCTGATCGGCCGCCCCAGCCGCACCCTCCTCAGTGCGCTGGCCTTCTAAGAAAGATCGAAAGCAATAAGATCAAGCAGGAGATTTGACGTGCACATTGGTGTTCCTCTCGAAACCCAGACGGGTGAAACACGGGTAGCTGCAACCCCGGAAACCATCAAGAAGCTGATCGGCCAGGGTCATAAAGTCACTGTGCAAAGCGGCGCCGGCATCAACGCCAGCGTGGTCGACAGTGCCTATGAAGCGGCAGGGGCAACCATTGGCAACGCCAACGATGCCTTTGGCGCCGAACTGATCCTCAAGGTAGTGGCCCCCAGCGACAGCGAGCTGGCTCTGATCAAGAGCGGCACCGTACTGGTGGGCATGCTCAATCCGTTCAGCAATGAAACCATCGCCAAGCTGGCCGAACACGGCATTACCGCCTTCGCCCTGGAGGCAGCTCCACGCACTTCCCGGGCCCAGAGCCTGGACGTGCTGTCGTCCCAAGCCAACATTGCCGGCTACAAGGCTGTGCTGCTGGCCGCCCACTACTACCCGCGCTTCATGCCAATGCTGATGACCGCCGCCGGCACCGTCAAAGCGGCCCGCGTGCTGATCCTCGGCGCCGGTGTGGCAGGGCTGCAGGCCATTGCCACGGCCAAGCGCCTGGGCGCGGTGATCGAGGCTTCGGACGTGCGCCCGGCGGTGAAGGAGCAGATCGAGTCCCTGGGGGCCAAGTTCGTCGACGTGCCTTACGAGACCGACGAAGAGCGCGAGTGCGCTGTCGGTGTCGGTGGCTACGCCCGTCCCATGCCGGCCAGCTGGATGCAGCGCCAGGCCCAGGCGGTCCACGAGCGTGCAAAGCAAGCCGATATCGTCATCACCACCGCGCTGATCCCAGGCCGCAAGGCACCGACGCTGCTGAGTGCCGAGACTGTCGCCCAGATGAAACCCGGCTCGGTGGTCATCGACCTGGCAGCAGCACAAGGCGGCAACTGCCCACTGACCGTAGCGGATCAGGTCGTGGTCGAAAACGGTGTAACCATCGTCGGCCCGACCAACCTGGCCGGCGCAGTAGCTGCAGATGCCTCGGCGCTGTACGCCCGCAACCTGCTGGACTTCCTGAAGCTTGTCTTCACTAAAGAAGGGCAGTTCGAAGTCAACCTCGAAGACGACATCGTCGCCGCGTGCCTGATGTGCCGCGACGGCCAAGTCATCCGCAAAAACGCCTAAGCAGGGATTCAGACGATGGAAGAGCTTATCTCCCCCGGTATCTACAACCTGATCATCTTCGTGCTGGCGATCTATGTCGGTTACCACGTGGTCTGGAACGTCACACCCGCACTGCACACGCCCCTGATGGCCGTGACCAACGCCATTTCCGCCATCGTCATCGTCGGTGCCATGCTGGCTGCCGCCCTGACCGTGACCCCGCTGGGCAAGACCATGGGCACCCTGGCCGTAGCCCTGGCTGCGGTCAACGTGTTCGGTGGCTTCCTGGTCACCCGCCGCATGCTGGAAATGTTCAAGAAGAAAGCGCCCAAAGCCGTGAAAGAAGAGGTGCAGAAATAATGAGCATGAACCTGGTAACAACCCTCTATCTGATCGCCTCGGTGTGTTTTATCCAGGCGCTCAAGGGCCTTTCGCACCCGACCACGTCCCGACGCGGCAACCTGTTCGGCATGCTGGGCATGGCCTTGGCGGTGCTGACCACCATTGGCCTCATTTATAAGCTCGGCGCTGAACTGGCGACCGCCGGCATTGGCTACGTGATTGTCGGCCTGCTGATCGGCGGCACCGCCGGTTCGATCATGGCCAAGCGCGTTGAGATGACCAAGATGCCGGAGCTGGTGGCCTTCATGCACAGCATGATCGGCCTGGCCGCGGTGTTCATCGCCATTGCCGCCGTAGTCGAGCCGCAGTCTCTGGGCATCGTCAAGCACCTGGGCGACGCGATCCCCGCCGGTAACCGCCTGGAACTGTTCCTCGGCGCGGCCATCGGTGCCATCACCTTCTCCGGCTCGGTGATCGCCTTCGGCAAGCTGTCGGGCAAGTACAAGTTCCGCCTGTTCCAGGGCGCACCAGTACAGTTCGCCGGGCAGCACAAGCTCAACCTGGTGCTGGGCCTGGCCACCCTCGGCCTGGGTGTGACCTTCATGGTCACCGGCAACCTCGGCGCCTTTGCCCTGATGCTGGCCCTGGCCTTCGTCATGGGCGTGCTGATCATCATCCCGATCGGCGGCGCCGACATGCCGGTGGTGGTGTCGATGCTCAACAGCTATTCGGGCTGGGCAGCGGCAGGGATCGGTTTCTCCCTGAACAACTCGATGCTGATCATCGCCGGCTCCCTGGTGGGCTCCAGCGGTGCAATCCTCTCGTACATCATGTGCAAGGCGATGAACCGTTCGTTCTTCAACGTGCTGCTGGGCGGTTTCGGCAACAGCGCCGATGCGGGCGGCCCGGCCGGTGCACAGGAAGCCCGTCCGGTGAAATCCGGCTCGGCTGACGATGCGACCTTCCTGCTGACCAACGCGGACACGGTGATCATCGTTCCCGGCTACGGCCTGGCGGTAGCGCGGGCCCAGCACGCGCTGAAAGAGCTGACCGAAAAGCTGACCCACCGCGGCGTGACCGTGAAGTACGCGATCCACCCGGTAGCAGGGCGCATGCCCGGCCACATGAACGTATTGCTGGCCGAAGCCGAAGTGCCTTACGACCAGGTATTCGAGATGGAAGACATCAACTCCGAGTTCGGCCAGGCCGACGTGGTGCTGGTCCTGGGTGCCAACGACGTGGTCAACCCGGCGGCGAAGAACGATCCGAAATCGCCCATCGCCGGCATGCCGATCCTTGAGGCTTTCAAGGCCAAGACCATCATCGTCAACAAGCGCTCCATGGCCAGTGGTTATGCCGGTCTGGACAACGAACTGTTCTACCTGGACAAGACCATGATGGTCTTCGGCGACGCGAAGAAGGTCATCGAAGACATGGTCAAAGCCGTCGAATAAAGCTGCTGTAGCGCAATACCCCAAACCTCAGCCTTTAGTAGGCTGGGGTTTTTTATTTACACCATAAAGCCGACAGAAGGCTCTAGATCAGGGCCTTTCATTCGACCTTTGTCGCGGGGCGTTTTTTTTTGAAATCACTAGACTGCGCTTCTTGCTTCCGTTGCCCGAGATAACAATCCATGTACCGTGATCGTATCCGCTTGCCTTCGTTGTTGGATAAGGTGATGAGCGCCGCCGACGCTGCCGCCCTGATTGAGGACGGCATGACCGTCGGCATGAGCGGCTTCACCCGCGCTGGTGAGGCCAAGGCCGTGCCCCATGCCCTGGCCGAACGGGCCAAGGTAACCCCGCTGAAAATCAGCCTGATGACCGGCGCCAGCCTGGGCAACGACCTGGACAAGCAACTCACCGAAGCCGGCGTCCTGGCCCGGCGCATGCCGTTCCAGGTCGACAGCACCCTGCGCAAGGCGATCAACGCCGGCGAAGTGATGTTCATCGACCAGCACCTTTCGGAAACCGTCGAGCAACTGCGCAACCAGCAGCTCAAGCTGCCAGACATTGCGGTGATCGAAGCCGTGGCCATTACCGAGCAGGGGCACATCGTACCGACCACCTCGGTGGGCAACTCCGCCAGCTTCGCGATCTTCGCCAAGCAGGTGATCGTCGAGATCAACCTGGCGCACAACCCGAACCTGGAAGGCCTGCACGACATCTATATCCCGACTTATCGTCCAACCCGCACCCCAATCCCCCTGGTGAAGGTCGACGATCGCATCGGCAGCACCGCGATTCCGATTCCAGCGGACAAGATCGTCGCCATCGTCATCACCAACCAGCCCGACTCGCCGTCTACCGTGTCCACCCCGGACAGCGAAACCCAGGGCATCGCCAATCACCTGATCGATTTCCTCAAGCAGGAAGTGGACGCAGGGCGCATGAGCAACAAGCTCGGCCCGCTGCAGGCGGGTATCGGCAACATCGCCAACGCAGTGATGTGCGGCCTGATCGAGTCGCCGTTCGAGAACCTGACCATGTACTCCGAAGTACTGCAGGACTCGACCTTCGACCTGATCGACGCCGGCAAGCTCAGCTTCGCCTCGGGCAGCTCCATCACCCTGTCGAGCCGGCGCAACGCCGACGTGTTCGGCAATCTGGAGCGCTACAAGGACAAGCTGGTGCTGCGTCCACAGGAGATCTCCAACCATCCGGAAGTCGTGCGCCGCCTGGGCATCATCGGCATCAACACCGCACTGGAGTTCGACATCTACGGCAACGTCAACTCCACCCATGTCTGCGGCACGCGGATGATGAACGGCATCGGCGGCTCCGGCGACTTCGCCCGCAACGCGCACCTGGCGATCTTCGTCACCAAGTCGATTGCCAAGGGCGGGGCGATTTCCAGCGTGGTACCCATGGTCAGCCACGTAGACCACACCGAGCATGACGTCGACATCCTGGTGACCGAGATCGGCCTCGCCGACTTGCGTGGCCTGGCGCCACGTGAGCGGGCCCGGGTGATCATCGACAACTGTGTGCATCCGTCCTACCGCGACGCGCTGAATGACTACTTCACCAAGGCCTGCGCCCTGGGTGGTCACACGCCGCACATCCTGCGTGATGCTCTGAGCTGGCACATCAACCTGGAAGAAACCGGGAAGATGCTCGCCGAGTGATTGATACAGTTGGCAGCTGACGCAAACACAGTTTCGTCAGCTCGCCAGCCGTCCACTAAAGGTCGACAAAAACTGTACTGCTGTACCGGTCTTTTCCTCGCCTGAAACCGTTAATCCCCAATCAAAAACCGCCTAAACGCACCAAAAAGGTGCTGACAGGTACAGTTGCGCCATTTCCGAACAGTACAGCCCCTATAAACAGTTAACTGGTCCCTCACAATACAGGTGAACTGTATCTACAGAGTCTTGCGCGGGAAGAGGATCATGGGCACCAGTTAAACCACTACCTGATCCCGCCACAAGCGGAAGGATGTCAACCATGGAACGTACACTCAGTTCCGAACTGTTCTTCGAAGACAAAGCTGAAAAAACCCAGGCTTCCCTGCCTCTGCGCGTTATCGCCAACCTGATGTTGTGGCAGCGCCGCATCTCCAGCCGCCATCAACTGGCTCGCCTGGATTCGCGTCTGCTGGCCGATGCCGGGATCAGCGAAGCACAACGCTACGAAGAGCTGAGCAAGCCGTTCTGGCGCTAACGCAGCGTCGCTGGCCCTGACCCTCCGGGTCCACCGCCAGCACCCCGAATTGCACACACAAAACCCGTCGTGGGAAACCACGACGGGTTTTGTCGTTCTGGGCCGATGACAAATGTCCAAAGGTAAAGGAAAGCCTGTACCTGACAATGACAGGTACAGTTTTAATAAAATCAAAATACAACCAGTACAATTTAAACCCGGATGTATCTGTCTAGCCGCCGTGAAACCCAACACCACGATGCCGCAAGCCAATCGTTCGACGTATCAACGTGGACTGCGTCATGCACCCATTGTTGGCGGTCCCCAGCCCTGACACAGATCTGTGCGAATAGAACAGCTCAGCCTAATATCTGAAGTGACGTAGCGATTCTCGTCCGAGCTGCGTCAGATCCATCAGACACAGCACCTCGCAGTGGCTGCCCGGCGTCTCACTCAGCGCCCTTTAATTGTCTGTTCATTCACAGGAGTTACCCATGTCCCGTCTTCGCCTGCTCAGCGCTGCCGCACTGCTGGCCCTGGCTACCAATGCCCACGCCACTAGCCTGATCGTGACCACTGATGCCATTGTCGGCGCCCTCAAGGCCACGACCGATGCGACCTCCGACGCCACTTCCTCCCTGCGCGACAACAAGATTGTCCGCGCTGCCCGGGATGACGCCGCCAGCTTCGTCGCCACCGACGGCGCAATTCGTGGGGTAAAACTGGAAAGTGCCTTCGCCCACATCCGCCAACAAGCCCCTCAACTGCAGGCCACTGACACACAACTGGCTCAGGCAATCCTGGCGATCTGACCTGCCGTTTCAGGTGCGTATACGCACCTGAAAGCCTCTGCACTGGCCCTGTCCGGGCCATTGCGCTAGCCTTGGCGCTGGTTTTCAGCTGTCGAGACTCTTGGGTTTGTTCCGAATTTCGCTTTTCGCTCCACTATTGATCGCTGTCTGTTGGGCCTCCTCGGTGCAGGCATTCGACCTGACGACCCAGAGTTCGGTCATCACGGCTTACGCTACAAGCCAGGTGACCTCGGCGCCCTTCGACCATAAACTGCTGCTCGCCGCCCAGGATGACGCCGCCGCCTTCATTGCGACCGACGGCCAACTGCGTGGGGCACGCCTGGAGTCCACGCTGAAATATCTGCGGCAACACCAGGCAAAACTTCATGCCAGCGACCTTGAACTGGCGCAGGCAATTCTCGTCCAATAGCCATCCCTGTTATTCCGGAGTCGTTCCATGCGTAGCCCGCTGATTGCCGCCACCCTTGGCCTGCTGTTGTTGGCCGACGTGGCCCAGGCACACACCCTGGTGGCCACCAGTAATATCATCGTCCGCGCCTCTGGCCGCACGATCGATTTCACCTCGGACACCACCACCTCGATCCGTGACTCCAAAGTCGTGCGCGAAGCCCATGACGATGCCGCCAGCTTCGTCGCCAGCAATGGCGATATCCGTGGCGCACAACTGGAAGCGGCGTTCACTGCCCTGCGTACCCAGCTGCCGGAAGCCCGTGACGCCAGCGATCAGGTCCTGGCCGAAGCTATCCTCGCCCTGTGAAGCCAGTCTTCGCCTGGCTGCTGGCCGGGACCCTGGCGCTGCTCTGTGGCACCGCCCAGGCCGACCTGCAATTGCGCCTCAAGACCGATGGTTTGAGCCCGGCGCAACAACACGCCAGCCAGGCGCTGCTGGATGAAGCGATGCAGGCATTGCCGCCGCGTTTGATCCAGCAACTGGATCGCACCATTGATGTCGGCTGGACCGACCAGATGCCCGACAACGCCTATGGCGCGGCATCCCTGGTTGCGGAACTGGACCTCAACCGCGCTCTGCTACCCAGCCTGGCCGATGGCTCCGCTGCGAACCAGAAGACCAGTCGCCCTCACGGCACCGTGCGCCGGGAGCTACTCGCCACCGTACTGCATGAACTGACCCACATTTATGATCGTGCGCGTTTATGGCCCAGCGCCGAACGCAGCCTGATCCAGCGCTGCACCCGCAAGACCGGCACCTCCGGCCTGATCGGCCTGCCGGATGAGTGCCGGGGCCAGAACGATCGCCGCTTCACCCTCAGCGACGACCCGCGACTGCTGGACCTGGCCGGCTGGCCGCAATATGTCGGCCGCCGCGGAGAGCGGGAACAGCACAACCGGCAGATAGCTCGCAGTCCGGACCTCTACGAGACCACCAACCCGAAAGAGTTCGTAGCGGTGAACATGGAGTACTTCCTCCTCGATCCGAGCTACGCCTGCCGCCGCCCGGCGCTGTACCGCTATTACCAGGAACATTTCGCCTGGGCCCCGGCCGCCAAGGACAACTGCGCCCAGTCCTTCGCCTTCCTCAACGCCGGCAACGACTTCGCCAAGACGCCCCTGGGCAAGGTGGACCCGGAGCGGGTCTACGCGGTGGACTACCTGCTGGCCGAAGCCAACCAGAACTGGGTCAGCCGCTGGGGCCACAGCATGCTGCGCCTGGTGATCTGTGCCCCGGGCCGGCCCCGTGGCCCGGATTGCCGCCTGGACCTGGACCAGCATCTGGTGCTGTCCTATCGCGCCTTTGTCGGTGATGTGCAGTTGTCCAGTTGGGATGGCCTGGTGGGCAAATATCCTTCGCGGCTTTTCGTCCTGCCGCTGTCGCAAGTCATCGATGAATACACCAAGACCGAACTGCGCAGCCTGGCGTCCGTGCCCTTGAAGCTGTCACGCAGCGAGATCGAGGAAGTGGTGGAGCACGCCGCCGAGATGCACTGGAGCTATGACGGCAACTATTACTTTCTGTCCAACAACTGCGCGGTGGAAAGCCTCAAGCTGCTGCGTAGCGGCAGCAACAACAAACAACTGATCGGCCTCGACAGCATCATGCCCAACGGCTTGCTGGAAGTACTCAAGGGCAGGGGACTGGCGGACACCAGCGTGCTCGACGATCCCCGGGAAGCGCTACGCCTGGGCTATCGCTTCGACTCCTTCCGCGACCGCTACCAGGCAATGTTCGAGGTGATCAAAAAGCACCTGCCGATCAAGCAGGCCAGCGTCGAAGACTGGCTGTCACTGAGCGCCGCGGAGCGCCGCCAGTGGTTCGACCGGGCCGACCTGCGTACCAGCGCGGCCTTGCTGCTCCTGGAGCAGGCCAGCTATCGCCGGCAACTGTTGCTGGCCCAGGACGAGGTCAAGCAGCGCTACCTCGGCGCCCGGGAACTGAAGAATGGCGGCATGGAGAAAGCCAACAAGACCTTGCAGGAAATTCTCGCCAACAGCGGTTTCCTCAGCCGACCGGCGGAGCTGCTGGGCAGCAGCGGCTATGGCTTGCCCCAGCCCGGCGAATGGCAGCGCCTGGAGTCCGAAAGCAGTGAGCGGCAGAAACAGCTGCAATCCCTGACCGGCGAACTGGACAAGGAAGTGCGGGCCCTGCTGGAGCCGGCACGGGCGGCGGAAATTGCCGCCAACGAGGCCAATCTGAAGCAGGTGGGCGAGCATCTGCGGGCTCTGCACAAGGCGGCGGGTGGGTTAGAGCTGCCTTGAAAGCTTCGCCGGCAAGCCGGCTCCTACAATGTTTCCTGCGGCTCCGCGGGCAAGTGCTCATCCAGATGTAGCCAAGGCAGTCGGTTGTCAGTCCAGATGTGTCGCTCGGCCGGCGCCAACTCAGGGTGATCCAGACTGGCAATGGTCACGTCGATGCTCTCGGGACTCAGATGGGTTATCAACGCCAGCTGTGCTCCACAGTTGCCGCAGAAATAACGGGCACAGCTGCTGGAGGAGTCATAGCGGGCGGGAGCTCCCTCCAGCCATGTGAAAGCCCGGGCGGGCAGGGTGATCCAGGTGGTCACCAGACCGCCACTGACCCGGCGGCAGACCGAGCAATGACAGTGAGCAATATCCCGCAGTGGCCCGCTGAACTGGTAGCGCAGCCGCCCGCAGTGGCAGCCTCCGGTGTGCAACTCACTCATGTGCATTCCTCTTGTGGGCCCATGCCCATCACTTTATGCCGCTGGTCGCCTGCAGGAACATCCACCGTTTCCTTTCAATGTCGAAAGCTGGCTGAAAGCTTCCCCGATTAGGATCGCCTCCACTACCGGCAAAAGACCGGTTGGCCACAGCGGGCGTTTCTGGCGCTCCCGGCCCTATTAACAACAACAATGGTGATTCTGATGTCTGCTCGTACCCGCCTGTTCGCTTCGACTCCTCCCGTACGCCTCGTGCTTGCCGTTCTGCGCTGATCCCACCCGGTTCGCCATTCCCTAGCCGCGCTACGCCTGGAGTATTCCCATGCTGACTTTCCTTGGCTTCGCCATGGTCATCACGTTCATGTTCCTGATCATGACCAAGCGCCTGTCCGCGCTGATCGCGCTGATCATCGTGCCGATCCTGTTCGCCCTGTTCGGCGGTTTCGCGCCGAAGATCGGTCCCATGATGCTCGAAGGCATCACCAAGCTGGCGCCCACCGGCGTGATGCTGATGTTCGCCATTCTGTATTTCGCCCTGATGATCGACTCCGGCCTGTTCGACCCGGCGGTGCGCAAGATCCTCAAGCTGGTCAAGGGCGACCCGCTGAAGGTCTCGGTCGGCACCGCCGTGCTGGCCCTGGTGGTGTCCCTGGACGGTGACGGTGCCACCACCTACATGATCTGCGTGGCCGCCATGCTGCCGCTGTACAGCCGCATCGGCATGAGCCCGCGGATCATGGCCGGCCTGATCATCCTCGCCGGCGGGGTGATGAACATGACCCCCTGGGGCGGTCCTACCGCCCGTGCCGCCAGCGCTTTGCACGTGGACCCGTCGGACATTTTCGTCCCGATGATCCCGGCCATGCTGGCCGGCGTGGTGGCGATCCTGGCGATCGCCTATCTGTACGGCAAACGTGAGCGCGCACGCCTGGGTGAACTGCACCTGGCGGGCGATGAGATCGACCACAGTGAAATCAGCGTCTCGCAGTACCCCGACGCTCGTCGTCCGAAGCTGATCTGGTTCAACGGTGCTCTGACCTTCGCCCTGATGTGCGCGCTGATCGCCGGGCTGCTGCCGTTACCGGTACTGTTCATGGTGGCCTTCAGTATTGCCATGATCGTCAACTACCCCTGCCTGCAGCAGCAGAAGGACAGGGTTGCGGCTCACGCCGGCAGCGTGCTGGCAGTGGTCGGGCTGATCTTTGCTGCCGGTATCTTCACCGGCATCCTGTCCGGTACCGGCATGGTCGACGCCATGTCCAAGAGCCTGCTGGCAGTGATCCCTGACGCCCTGGGTCCCTATCTCGCAGTGATCACCGCGCTGGTGAGCATGCCGTTCACCTTCTTCATGTCCAACGACGCCTTCTACTACGGCGTATTGCCGGTGCTGGCAGAAGCCGCCAGTCATTACGGCATCACGGCGGTGGAAATGGCCCGCGCGTCGATCGTCGGCCAACCGGTGCACTTGCTCAGCCCGCTGGTACCCTCGACCTATCTGTTGGTGGCCCTGGCAGGCATCGAGTTCGGCGATCACCAGCGCTTCACCCTCAAGTGGGCAGTGCTGGTCTGTCTGTGCATAATGTTCGCCGCTTTGCTGATGGGGATTTTTCCGCTGTTCAGCACTCTATAAAAGCAATGATTCTTCGCTCGGGCCGGCTTCCCGGCCCGGGCCATAACAACCGCTCAAAGGAATACACATGGAATGGCTGACCAACCCGGAAATCTGGGTTGCCTTCTTTACCTTGACCGCCCTGGAAATCGTCCTGGGCATCGACAACATCATCATGATTTCGATCCTGGTCAGCCGCATGCCCAAGCACATGCAGGCGCGCACGCGGATCTTCGGTCTGGCGCTGGCCATGGTCACGCGGATTCTGTTGCTGCTGTCGATCACCTGGGTCATGCGCCTGACGGCCGACCTGTTCGTGGTCTTCGGCCAAGGCATTTCCGGACGAGACCTGATTCTGTTCTTCGGCGGCCTGTTCCTGCTGTGGAAAAGCTCCCAGGAGATGTACCACGCCCTGGAAGGTGAAGACGAAACCCTGGATGAACCCAAAGGCAAGGGCGGCAACTTCCTCTACACCATCATCCAGATCGCGATCATCGACATCGTCTTCTCCCTGGACTCGGTCATCACCGCGGTGGGCATGGTGTCCCATGTACCGGTCATGGTGGCGGCGATCATCGTCGCGGTCCTGGTGATGATGCTGGCGGCCGGCACCATCAGCGAATTCATCGACAAGCACCCGTCGCTGAAGATGCTCGCGCTGTCGTTCCTGCTGGTAGTCGGCACCGTACTGATCGCCGAGGCCTTCGAAGTGCACGTACCAAAAGGCTACGTCTACTTCGCCATGGCCTTCTCCCTGGCGGTGGAAGCCATCAACATCAAGATGCGCACCGCCATCGCGAAGAAGAAAAAACAGCAGGACCCGGTAAAACTGCGCAAGGACGTTCCTGGTCAATAAACCGCGAACGCACTCAAGCAAAAGGGGCTTTCGAGCCCCTTTTTCACGTCTGCAGGCAGCTGTTTTCATGACAGTTTTGTTTCAATCACCGGTTTAGCTATGCGATGCTGGCGTCCTGTGCGTTAGCCAACTACAGCTTAAATACATAACGTAGAACCTCGCGCAACAACGTCCACTGGCCCCGCTTGGGGCTCTTCACCCCAGGGGGGGCCTCTCATGCTGACCCTGCTCAATCTGCTTTCCGCCGTGGCCCTGCTGATCTGGGGCACGCACATCGTCCGTACCGGCATCCTGCGGGTCTACGGCTCCAACCTGCGCCACGTGATCGGTCAGAACATGGCCAGGCGACCGCTGGCCTTCGTCGCCGGCATCCTGGTGACCGCCATGGTCCAGAGCAGCAACGCCACGGCGATGCTGGTGACCTCCTTTGTCGGCCAGGGCCTGATGGCACTGACCCCGGCGCTGGCAACCATGCTGGGTGCCGATGTCGGCACCGCATTGATGGCCCGGGTGCTGACCTTCGACCTGTCCTGGCTGTCGCCGCTGCTGATCTTCCTCGGGGTGATTTTCTTCCTGTCGCGCAAGCAGACCCGCGCCGGTCAGTTGGGCCGGGTTGGCATCGGCCTGGGCCTGATCATCCTGGCCCTGCAACTGATCGTCGAAGCCGCAGCGCCGATTACTCACGCTCAAGGGGTGAAGGTGCTGTTCGCCTCGCTTACCGGCGACATCCTCCTGGATGCGCTGATGGGCGCGGTGTTCGCCATGGTGTCCTACTCCAGCCTGGCAGCGGTGCTGCTGACCGCCACCCTGGCCGGGGCCGGAGTGATCAGCCTGCCGGTGGCCATCGGCCTGGTGATCGGCGCCAACATCGGCAGCGGGGTGCTGGCCTTCCTCAGCACCAGCATGCAGAACACTGCCGGACGCCAGGTGGCGCTGGGCAGCCTGCTGTACAAGCTGATCGGCCTGCTGCTGATCATTCCGGTACTCGACCCGCTGGCCCACTGGATGGACAGCCTGGACTTCAGTCCCCAGGAAGTGGTGATCGGCTTCCACCTGTTGTACAACACCGCCCGCTGCCTGTTGCTGCTGCCCACTGTCGGCCCCATGGCGCGATTCTGCGCGTGGCTGATGCCCGAGCGCCCCCAGGACAACGGCCGTGCACGACCACGGCACCTCGATCCCACTGCCCTGGCCACCCCGAGCCTGGCCCTGGCCAACGCCGCCCGGGAAACCCTGCGCATCGGCGACCTGATCGACAATATGCTGGAAGCCATGCGCGATGTGCTGCGTGGCAAGCAGACCGCCATTACCCAGGAAATGCGCGCCCTGAGCGACGATGTCGAAGCACTGTACAGCGCTATCAAGCTGTACCTGGCGCAAATGCCCCGGGAGGACCTCAGCGAGCAGGACAGCCGGCGCTGGGCGGAAATCATCGAACTGGCGATCAACCTCAAGCTGGCCAGCGACCTGATTGAACGCATGCTGCGCAAGGTCCAGCAGCAGAAAACATCGCAACGCCGCTCCTTCTCCGAAGTGGGTCTGGAAGAACTGACCGGGCTGCACGCGCAACTGATCGCCAACTTGCGCCTGGGGCTCTCGGTATTTCTCAGCGCCGACCCGGAAAGCGCCCGCCAACTGCTGCGGGAGAAACGCCGCTTCCGCGCCCAGGAACGGCGTCTGGCCCACGCCCACGTCAGCCGGCTGCAGCGCAAGATCGTCCAGAGCATCGAGACCAGCTCCCTGCACCTGGAACTGATTGCCGATATGAAGCGTCTCAACTCGCTGTTCTGCAGCAGCGCCTATGTGGTCCTGGAAACCTCGGATACCGGGGCGCTGGAAGTCGAGGACATGGCTGACATCACCCATTCACCCTGAACGTCCAGCGTTATCTGAAGTCTCTAAAACTTACGCACGCCGTAAGGAAGCTTGTTATGCGTTGTCTGTTATTCGCCTGCCTGTTGCTGGGCAGTGCACAAGGATGGGCCCTGGATCGCTTCCAGGTCGAAGGCTACACCCTGCCCAACGGCCTGCAGCTGCTGCTCAAGCCCGGCAGCGAACGCGGCCACGTGGCGATCCGCCTGGTGGTGGGCGTCGGCCTGGACGATTTCGCCTGTGCCGACAAGGAACTGCCGCACCTGCTTGAACACTTGCTGTTCAGCGGCATCGACGCCGACGGCGAAGGCGGCCTGGAAGAGCGCATGCAAGCCTTGGGCGGCGAATGGAACGCCTATACCAGCAATGCCGACACCACCTTCGTCATCGAAGCCCCGGCGAAAAACCAGCGCAAAGTCCTCGACCTGCTGCTGTCATTGCTCACCCGCACCCGCCTTGACGACAACGCCGTGGCCGCCGCCAAACAGGTGGTGGAGCGCGAAGACGGCGGTCATTACTCGCACCTGCAGCGCTGGCTCGACCGCCAGGACCTGGGCCACAAGGCCGGCAACCAGTTGGCGGTGGAACTGGGGCTCAAATGCGCCGAGCGCGCCGAAGTCGAGCACCTGACCCTGGCCCAGCTGGAGCAAGTGCGCAAAGACTGGTACGCCCCCAACAACATGACCCTGATCGTCGTCGGCGAACTGGATCGCCTGTTGCCGGCTTATCTGGAGCGCACCTACGGCGCCCTCGAGCCGGTAGAACCCAGCGAGCACCGCGAACTGCCGCAGATCCAGGGTACGGCCGCCGCCGAGCGCGACTTGATCCATGGCTGGGTAGGGCAGAGCGCACAATTGCACTGGCTGTTCCCCGAACCCCTGCTGGAACAGCAGCACGACGAGACCTTCGACCTGCTCAAGGACTATCTGGACTGGGCGTTGTACCGTCAGTTACGCCTGGAGCATGAGCTGTCCTACGGTCCCTGGAGCGACCGTGAGGTGTTTGGCGGCGTCGGTTTTCTCAGCCTCAATGCCGACCTCGAACGCGATGACCTGCCCCAGGCCCGACAGGTGGTCGAGCAGCTCAAGGCGAAGCTGCTCAAGGACGGCCTCGACCCCGCGACTTTCGAGCGCCTGAAGCAGGCCGCCATCGATCGCCAGGCCTGGGCAGTTCAGGGCAACAGCGCCCTGGCGGACTACTACTGGAGCGCCCTCGGGGACTTCGACAACGGCCGTTTCAGCGACCCGGCCAAGCGTCTGCGGGCGGTGAGCCTGAAGCAGGCCAACCTGGCCCTGGGGCAATTGCTGCAGCAGCCGGGCTACGTGCGAATCGAAAAACCGCTGCTGGGGGACGAGCAACTGCTCTGGCTGACCGGCGGCCTGCTGGCCCTGATCGTCCTCGGCAGCCTGGGCGGCTACCTGCTGCACCGCCGGCGTAACCTCTAGCCGGTGTGGCGAGGGAGCGTGCTCCCTCGCCACAGGCAGCGGCCAACAGGTATCCTGTCGCGGTTTTTTCCTGCCAAGACTGTGACCCCACCCGATGCCTAACCTGACCCACTATATTCAGCGCATTCTGGAACTGATGAAGCGCTACCCGGGGGTCATTGCGCTCGGCGGTTTCATCTCTGGAGTCGGCAGCTTCATCCTGGTGGATCGGCAACAGAGCCTGGCCTCGTGGATCGCCGTGATCCTGCTGGTGAGCTGGGTCTGGCTGATGCTGGAAAACAGCCTGACCCAACTGTTCACCAAGGTCTTCAAGCGCGAGATCCCGCAACCGCTGCTGCGCTACGCGACGCAAATGATCCACCAGGAAAGTCTGTTCTTCGTCCTGCCGTTCTTCTTCATCACCACCAGCTGGAACAGCGGCCAACTGGTGTTCACCGGGCTGCTGGGAGCGGCGGCGCTGATTTCCATCACCGACCCGCTGTACTACAAGTGGCTGGCGCCGCGGCGCTGGCTGTTCCTCGCCCTGCACACCCTGACCCTGTTCGCCGCCTTGCTCACGGCCCTGCCGCTGATCCTGCACCTGACCACGGCCCAGAGCTTCAAGCTGGCCCTGGGCATCGCCATGCTCCTGTCCTTCCCGAGCCTGGCGTCGATCCTGCCGATCCGCAGCGTGCGCAGCGCACTGGCGGTGCTGTGCATCACCCTGGCCATTGGCAGCACCGGCTGGCTGCTGCGCTCCTGGGTGCCGCCGGCCACTCTGTGGTTGACCGAGGACGCCATCAGCACCCAACTCCAGGACCGCACGCCCGGGGACAGCCTGGAGCAGGTGAGCGCCAGCCAGGTACGCAGCAACGGTTTGTACGCCTACACCGCGATCAATGCACCCCGGGGCCTGGACGAGCGCATCTATCACGTCTGGCAGTTCAACGGCAGCGAAGTGGACCGCATCGCCCTGGATATTCATGGCGGACGCAAGGAGGGTTACCGCGCCTGGTCGCACAAGCAGAATTTTCCCGGCAACCCAGCGGGAAAATGGCAAGTGCGGGTGATCACCGAGGACGGCCAGGTAATTGGCGTGTTGCGCTTCGAGATCACCGATCCAGATCAAGACGCCGCCAAGAGCGGCGAGGCAAAGTAGTCGGGATCGTGCTATTACGTAGCACTGCGTAATCGCCACACAAGCTCGGAGCTTATGACTACCAGCGTGACGCCCGGCACCGCTCAACTGGACCTTGCCCTCTCCCCGGCGCAACTGCGCATCTCCGGGGACTGGACGCTGGCGCACTACAGCGAGCTCAAGCGTCTCAGCCAAACCCTCAGCGGCCGCTATGACAGCAGCACCCACATCGACCTCAACGGCCTGGGAGCCCTGGACACCGCCGGCGCCTCGCTGCTGGTAGAACTACTGGGAGCCGAACGCCTGGGGCGATCCGCCGAACACCCTGATTGCACCCTGTCCGCCGCCGACCGCGCGTTGCTGCATACGGTCTACAGCTCGCTCAACGATTTCTGTGTACCGGTCAAGGAACCGGAGATTTCCGTCAGCGTGCAACTGCTCTCACGCATTGGCAGTGCGGTCTACACCGTCTGGCAAGACAGTCTGAAAGTCCTCGGCTTTATCGGCCTGATCCTCGAAACCCTGGCCCGGGGCCTGCTGCACCCCAAGCGCTGGCGCATCACCCCGGTGGTGGCGCATATCGAGCAGACCGGCCTAGATGCCGCGCCCATCGTTGCCCTGCTGACCTTCCTGGTGGGGGCGGTGGTGGCCTTTCTCGGGGCCACGGTACTGGCCAACTTCGGGGCCAGCATCTTTACCGTCGACCTGGTGGCGTTTTCCTTCCTGCGGGAATTTGGCGTGCTGCTGACCGCGATCCTCATGGCCGGGCGCACCGCCAGCGCCTTCACCGCGCAGATCGGCTCGATGAAGGCCAACGAAGAGATCGACGCCATTCGCACCCTGGGCCTGGACCCGATGGAGTTGCTGGTGCTGCCCCGGGTGCTGGCCTTGCTGGTGGCGCTGCCGATGCTGACCTTTCTGGCGATGCTCTCCGGGATCATCGGCGGCGCCGTGGTCTGTGCCCTGTCCCTGGATATTTCCCCGGCGATGTTCCTTTCGCTGCTGCATTCGGACATCGGCGTTAAGCACTTTCTGCTGGGCCTGGTCAAAGCGCCGATCTTCGCTTTCCTGATCGCCGCCATCGGCTGCCTGGAGGGTTTCAAGGTCAGCGGCAGTGCCGAGTCGGTGGGCGCCCACACCACGTCCAGCGTGGTGCAGTCGATCTTCGTGGTGATCGTCATCGACGCCGTGGCCGCGCTGTTCTTCATGGAGATGGGCTGGTGAGCCGCCCGACGCGCCCGCCTGCCGAGGCGGTGATCGAAGTCCGTGGCCTGTGCAACCGCTTCGGCAAGCAGAGCGTGCACGAAAACCTCGACCTGGACGTGTACAAGGGCGAGATCCTCGGCGTGGTCGGCGGCTCCGGTAGCGGCAAGTCGGTGTTGCTGCGCAGCATCGTCGGCCTGCGTCAGCCCAGCGAAGGCTCGGTGCGGGTTTTCGGCCAGGACCTGCCAAGCCTGCCGGAGCAGCAACGCTCACTGATTGAACGGCGCTTTGGCGTGCTGTTCCAGAAGGGCGCGCTGTTCACCTCGCTGACGGTGACCGAAAACGTCGCCCTGCCGCTGATCGAGCATGCGGGCCTGTCCCGCAGCGACGCCGAACACCTGGCGGCGGTGAAACTGGCCCTGGCCGGATTGCCCCTGTCGGCAGCGGACAAGTACCCGTCCTCGCTCTCCGGCGGCATGATCAAGCGTGCGGCCCTGGCCCGCGCCCTGGCCCTGGACCCGGACATCCTGTTTCTCGACGAACCCACCGCCGGCCTCGACCCGGTGGGGGCTGCAGCCTTCGACCAACTGATCCTGACCCTGCGCGATGCCCTGGGCTTGAGCGTGTTCCTGGTCACCCACGATCTCGACACCCTCTACACCATCACCGACCGGGTGGCGGTACTGGCGCAGAAAAAGGTGCTGGTGGCGGACGCCATCGACATCGTCGCGCAAACCCCGGACGAATGGATTCACCAATACTTCCATGGCCCACGCGGCCGCGCGGCCTATCAGGCCGCTACACAGACCAACGAGGGATGACATGGAAACCCGAGCCCATCATGTACTGATCGGCCTGTTCACCGTGATCGTGGTGGCCGGCGCCTTGCTGTTCGGCCTGTGGCTGGCCAAGTCCAGCGTCGACAGCGCCTTCCAGGACTATCAGATCGTGTTCAATGAAGCGGTCAGCGGCCTGTCCAAGGGCAGTGCCGTGCAGTACAGCGGGATCAAGGTCGGCGACGTAGTCAATCTGCGCCTGGACCCCAAGGACCCGCGCCGGGTACTGGCGCAGATCCGCCTGGGCAGTGAAACCCCGATCAAGGAGGACACCCAGGCCAAGCTGGCCCTGACCGGCATCACCGGCACCTCGATCATCCAGCTCAGCGGCGGTACACCGCAAAGCCCGGTGCTCAAGGGCAAGGACGGCCAACTGCCGACCATAGTCGCCTCGCCATCGCCCATTGCCCGCCTGCTGAACAACAGCAATGACCTGATGACCGGAGTCAACCTGCTGCTGCACAACACCAACCGCATGTTTTCCCCGGACAACGTGGAGCGGGTCAGCAGCACTCTGGATAACCTGCAGAAGACCTCGGCCAGCATCGCCGGACAACGTGACGATCTGCGCCAACTGATGCAGCAACTGGGTTCTATCAGCAAGCAGACCAGCGCCATGCTGGAACAGACCACCGCGCTGATGCGCAATGCCAACGGCGTACTCAACGACCAGGGTAAGCAGATGTTCGGCAGCGCCGAGCACGCCATGCGCAACCTGGAACAGAGCAGCGCCACCCTGAACAAACTGCTGAGCGACAACCAGGACTCGCTGAACAATGGCATGCAAGGGCTCAACGGCCTGGCGCCGGCGGTGCGCGAGCTGCGCGAGACCCTGAGCTCGCTGCGAGCCATCACCCGTCGCCTCGAAGCCAACCCTGGCGGTTACTTGCTGGGTAACGAGAAGAACAAGGAGTTCACGCCATGAAGCGTGTCTGTCATCTGCTGGCGCCACTGGCCCTGGGGACCGCCCTGGCCCTGACCAGTGCCTGTTCGATCCTGCCCAAGGGCGAACCATTGGATATCTATCGGCTGCCGGTGAGCCAGAGCACGCCCCCCGCCACGGGCCAGGCGCTGTCGTGGTCGCTGCAGTTGCTCAAGCCCCAGGCCGGCGATGCCCTGAACAGCGCGCGAATCGCGGTGATTCCCCAGGGCAACCTGATCAGCAGCTACAAAGCTTCGCGCTGGAGCGACCCGGCACCGATCCTGCTGCGCAACCGCCTGCTGGACGGCTTCCAGCGCGATGGCCGGGTGCAGCTATTGAGCACCGACGACAGCAACCTGCAGAGCGACCTCGCCCTGGGCGGTGACCTGCAGGCCTTTCAGACCGAGTATCAGGGCTCTGACGCCCAGGTGGTGATTCGCCTGGATGCGCGACTGATTCGCGGCTATGACCAGAAGATCCTCGCCAGCCGACGCTTTGAAGTGCGCCAGCCATTGGCGCAAACCCAGGTGCCGGCGGTGGTGACAGGATTTGGCCAGGCCAGCGATGCGCTGACCCGGCAGGTGGTGGATTGGGCAGTGGGGCAGGGCAACCTGGCGCTGAAACATTGAGGGCCCTTTTGCCGGCAAGCCGGCTCCTACAACGTCTGTAGGAGCCGGCTTGCCGGCGAAGGCTCGGTCAACTCAACCAAAGAACCAGTAGCAAACCGCAATCGCCGCCACCACCCCGGCGAATTCCGCCAGCAAGGCACAGCCCACAGCGTGCCGCACCCGCTGGATACCCACCGCACCGAAGTAGACCGCCAACACATAGAAGGTGGTCTCGGTGCTGCCCTGGATGGTCGCCGCCGCCAGGGCCGGGAAGCTGTCCACGCCTTGGGTCTTCATGGTCTCGATCAGCATCGCCCGGGCCGCACTGCCGGAGAACGGCTTGACCATGGCGGTGGGCAGGGCGTCGACAAAGCGCGTATCCCAGC
Source organism: Pseudomonas sp. JDS08PS003 (assembly GCF_045013505.1). Taxonomy (NCBI): domain Bacteria; kingdom Pseudomonadati; phylum Pseudomonadota; class Gammaproteobacteria; order Pseudomonadales; family Pseudomonadaceae; genus Pseudomonas; species Pseudomonas sp. JDS08PS003. The sequence continues at coordinate 199,281 of NZ_CP120724.1, read as the reverse complement.
CGGCCCAGGCCACCAGATGACGAATCCCGTCGAGGCCAAAATCCAGGGCCCCGGAAGCCCGCAACACACCAATCGCGCAGAGCATGGCCACCAGATACGGCAAGAGGTTCTTGGCGACGTCAAAGCCCTCCTTGGCCCCTTCGACAAAGGCCTCGTAGACCTTGACCTTGCGCAGCGCACCGATCACCAGGAACAGCATGATCAGACCGAACAGGGTGAGGTTGCCGAGGATCGATGACAGCGACGCCAGGGCCGTGGCCGACAGGGTCGCCAGCAGTGCCATGAAGGCGCCCAGCGCCAGGGCCCCGGGAATCAGATAGGCCAGCACTACCGGGTCCCAGAGACGCAGGCGCTGCATCACCGCCACCGACAGCAAGCCCACCAGCGTCGAGGCACTGGTCGCCAGGAGGATCGGCAGGAACACCAGGGTCGGGTCCGCCGCGCCTTGCTGGGCGCGGTACATGAAGATAGTCACCGGCAGCAGAGTCAGGGACGAAGCGTTGAGCACCAGGAACAGGATCTGCGCGTTGCTGGCGGTGGTGGCGCTGGGGTTGAGTTCCTGCAGGGCGCGCATGGCCTTGAGGCCGATCGGCGTGGCGGCGTTGTCCAGGCCCAGGCCGTTGGCGGCGAAGTTCAGGGTGATCAGCCCCAAGGCCGGGTGCCCTGGCGGCACTTCCGGCATCAGGCGCTTGAACAGCGGCCCCAGGACCTTGGCCAGCCAATCGACGATGCCGGCCTTTTCGGCGATCCGCAGAAAGCCCAGCCACAGGGTCAGGGTGCCGAACAACAGCACCATCACCTCCACCGACAGCTTGGCCATGGCGAAGATGCTTTCCACCATGGCGGCGAAGATCCCGGCGTTGCCGCCCACCAGCCACTGCGCCAGGGCGGACACGGTCGCTACGATAAAGAAGCCAAGCCACAGGCCATTGAGCATCGGTCATATCCCTCGGAAGATGCGGCGAATGATAGCGGGGCGGGCAGAAACGACAAACCCCGGATTAACCGGGGTCTGTCATCTGTAGGAGCCGGCTGGCCGCCGAAGGCGCGTCTGAGCCGTGTAGAGGACTTGAGGGTCTCTTCGCTGGCAAGCCAGCTCCTACGCAGTAGGCGCTTAGCCTTTGGTAGCTTCGCCAGCCGGCAGCTTCTCTTTGCTGCGCCAGTGCGGCAGGGAATTCCAGTAGCGCTGGCCCTTGGCATCGTCGTACATGCCTTCCCAACGGGAGATGACCAGGACTGCCAGGGCGTTGCCGATGACGTTCAGGGCGGTACGCGCCATGTCCATCACACGGTCGACACCGGCGATGAAGGCCAGGCCTTCCAGGGGAATGCCCACGCTGCCCAGGGTCGCCAGCAGGACCACGAAGGACACGCCCGGAACTCCGGCGATGCCTTTGGAGGTGACCATCAGGGTCAGCACCAGCAGCAGTTGCTGACTGATGGACAGGTCGATGCCGTACAGCTGGGCGATGAAGATCGCCGCGATGCTCTGGTACAGGGTCGAGCCGTCAAGGTTGAAGGAGTAGCCAGTGGGCACCACGAAGCTGCAGATGGCTTTCGGCGCACCGTAGGCTTCCATCTTCTCGATCACCCGCGGCAGCACGGTTTCCGAGCTGGCGGTGGAGTAGGCGAGCACCAGCTCATCCTTGAAGATGCGCATCAGCTTGATCACCGAGAAGCCGAACAGGCGGGCGATCAGGCCGAGGATCACGAAGGCGAAGAAGGCGATGGCTACGTACACCAGGATCACCAGCTTGGCCAACGGCAGCAAGGAGGCGAAACCGAAGTTGGCGACGGTCACCGAGATCAAGGCAAACACACCAATCGGCGCGTAGTTCATGATCATGTGGGTGACTTTGAACATGCTTTCCGAGACGCCCTGGAACATCTTCACCAGCGGCTCGCGCAGATCCGACTGCAGGCTCGACAAGCCCAGGCCGAACAGCACCGAGAAGAAGATGATCGGCAGCATCTCGCCACGGGCCATGGCCGCGAAGATGTTCGATGGGATCAGGTTGAGAATGGTCTCGATGAACGCGTGTTCATGCTGCACTTCGGCGGCGGTGGCCTGGTACTTGGAAATGTCCACGGTCCCCAGGGTGCTCATGTCGATGCCCGCACCCGGATGGAACAGGTTGGCCAGCAGCAGGCCCACGACGATGGCGATGGTGGTGACGATTTCGAAGTAGATGATGGTCTTCAGACCAATACGGCCAAGTTTCTTGGCGTCGCCGACACCGGCAATGCCGACGATCAGCGAGGAGATGACGATCGGGATCACGATCATCTTGATCAAGCGGATAAAGATATCGCCTGCAGGTTGCAGAACGTTGCTGATCCACCAGGCCTTTTCAGCACTGAAATGATTGAGCAGCGCGCCAATCGCAATCCCCAGGACCAGACCGATGAGGATCTGCCAGGCGAGGCTTAATTTTGCCTTCTTCATATCATTACCCTTACTTCAGTTGGACTCGGGCTGATGCGCGAACTGGAACGCTCAATGGCGGAAAAGTTTGTGCATCGGCCCCCGTATAAGGTCATCCCGAACGAGCATTTACGGCTCTCTGCGGGCGAAAAAAGGCGCAACTATTCCGATGCAAGGGAGGCGCGTCTAATGCCGTAAACGCCTACCCTATGCCGAATCGGCATGAGTTTTTACAAACAAAACGAGCGTCCCAACCGGTTCGAATACGACATTTCGGCAGGCAAAAATGCCGTGAAACGGCCATTTCAGGCGGTGTGCAGGCTTGTCGGAAGGGTCAGGAAAAAGTCTAAAAAAGTTTAGGATTGCTCTGATTCGGGCGCCCGGAAAGGTTGCGCAAGTGGCGCAAAGTTTCTCGATATACGGTCGCAGAGAAACACTAGGAAACGTTTGACCGGAGTCAAAGGAAGATTTTTTCCTGGGGGAGTCACGAAAATGACGGACGGATGGCTCTAGGACAAGACTTTGCTCTTCAAGCACGCCGCAAGCTCGTCAAGTCGATGCTCGACCTGGGAGCTTACGCCGCAGCTCTTTCCTGACCCGGCCCTTGCGGAGGCACTCCCTGTACCCCTAGGTCACTCCGATCATCAGTGGATCAGAACGTCCCGACCCCATGGTCATGCACTCACCCTCCTCAGGTGGTGCAACAGTCGAAAGCGCCAGGGCGGCCCTTTCTTCTATCCGTTATGCAGTATCGGCACCTCGAACTCAGTACCAGTTCGGATCTTTGCGCAACTGCTCCTGAAGCAACGCCTGCATCCCTTCATCGGGTTTGCCGAGGAAGCGGTAGTTCGCGTGACGGGTCGGTGACTTGTCCGCAGGCAAGCCCACAGGCACCTCCACCAGCATCGCGTAGGCATGCTTCTTGTCGAAGCTGAAGGCCAGGATCAGGCGCTGGTTCTGGCAACTCTGCGCAGTCTCGCAAAGTGGTCCCACCAGGTACTGATCGCCGTCTTCAGTCACTGCATTCATCTGTTGCTGAGCATCGCCCGACAGGTTCATCACCCATTCGGGCAAGCGCTCTTCCTTGTGCACAACCCCCTGCCAGGTTTCACGAAACTGCGGGTCCGAACTCAGCAGTTGGTTGGCACGTGCCTGGCCATCATTGGCCGCCGACGCCAGGGCGCTGACGCCCAGCAGCAGCGTGGCAGCCAATGTCTTCAACGAAAGACTCATGGTCAGCCTCGGCCACGACGGCCAAAGAAGAACGAAGCAATGAACATCACCAGGAACACGACAAAGAGAATCTTGGCGATACCCGTGGCGGTGCCCGCGATACCACCGAAGCCCAGGACCGCAGCGACAATGGCAATGATCAGGAATGTGATTGCCCAGCTCAGCATGATGATTCTCCTTACTCTTCTATTAGTGGTGCTGCCTATGAAGCCGGCCGTGCGCCGCCGAATGCGGGCCAGGCCTTGGTGCCTAGAACACCCAGCGTTCCTGACGCGGCGCTTCAAGCGCCGGCTGTGCCTGATCGACGGCCATCAGTTGCACTGGTGTTGCATCGTTGAGCTGACTGCTCACCGAACTGAAATGGGTCTGGGTGAAGTGATGAGCCGGTACGCGCGGGGCGGGCACCTGGCTATCCTCCCAACGCTGCAACTGCTGCCCGGCGATCAGGGTGACCAGTAACGCCAGGCTGGCGAACAGGCCTTGCTGGAGATGCAGTGGCGCGATACGCAATTGGGCAAGACCTTGGCGATTCATCCTGAAACTCCTCCCACACTGTGGTGATGTTGTTATGGAAGCCCTGAGTTGCGCTTCACGACGAGAGGGTTATTGCAGTCTGCATGCCAGCTTTTAAACAGACTATAAACTCAATAAAATCAATGAGTTAAAACAACACAAAAACACTGACCCATACGCATCCTGCACGATGCCCCCCAGTCAACCGTGCGAAATGCACGATCGGACCGGCCAGCGTCCATGGCTTTTTGATCGGAGGGGGAACTTTGCCCAGTGACGGACAGCCTGATACAGACCCATTCAAGGACTAGCCTTGGCAAAACATTTGGGATTTCAGTCTGTTAGCCATTTCCGGCGGAGATATCTAACCTTCAAGCCGTGGAATGGATCAGAATCAACCTTGCAACTTGCCCGATTTATCCGGGACTAAATAAGATCATTCATTAAAGGAGCCTGGGAAATGGAGTCAGCGCCGGAGAATCAAGGCCGCATCCTTCTGGTGGATGACGAATCCGCCATCCTTCGCACCTTCCGTTATTGCCTGGAAGACGAGGGCTACACCGTAGCCACCGCCAACAGCGCGGCACAGGCCGATGCCCTGTTGCAACGCCAGGTGTTCGACCTGTGTTTCCTCGACCTGCGCCTGGGGGAAGACAACGGCCTTGATGTGCTGGCCCAGATGCGTACCCAGGCGCCCTGGATGCGGGTGGTGATCGTCACGGCCCACTCCGCCGTGGACACGGCGGTGGACGCGATCCAGGCCGGTGCCGCCGATTACCTGGTCAAGCCCTGCAGCCCCGACCAACTGCGCCTGGCCACCGCCAAGCAACTGGAAGTGCGCCAGCTCTCGGCGCGCCTGGAAGCCCTGGAAGGTGAAGTGCGCAAACCCAAGGACGGCCTGGACTCCCACAGTCCGGCGATGAAAGTGGTATTGGAAACCGCCCGCCAGGTGGCCAGCACCGATGCCAATATTCTGATCCTCGGCGAGTCGGGTACCGGCAAGGGCGAACTGGCCCGGGCCATCCACGGCTGGAGCAAACGGGCGAAAAAGTCCTGCGTGACCATCAACTGCCCATCGCTGACCGCCGAACTGATGGAAAGCGAGCTCTTCGGCCACAGCCGCGGTGCTTTTACCGGGGCCAGCGAAAGCACCCTGGGCCGGGTCAACCAGGCTGATGGCGGCACCCTGTTCCTCGATGAAATCGGCGACTTCCCCTTGACCCTGCAGCCCAAGCTGCTGCGCTTTATCCAGGACAAGGAATACGAGCGCGTCGGCGACCCGGTGACTCGCCGTGCCGATGTCCGCATCCTCGCCGCCACCAACCTCAATCTCGAGGACATGGTGCGCGACGGGCGCTTCCGTGAAGACCTGCTGTACCGCTTGAACGTGATTACCCTGCACCTGCCGCCCTTGCGCGAACGCAGCGAAGACATCCTGACCCTGGCCGACCGCTTTCTCGCACGCTTCGTCAAAGAGTATTCGCGGCCGGCCCGAGGCTTCAGCGACGACGCCCGGGAAGCACTGCTCAACTACCGCTGGCCGGGCAACATCCGCGAGCTGCGCAACGTGGTGGAGCGGGCGAGCATCATCTGTCCCCAGGAACGGGTGGAAATCAGTCATCTGGGCATGACCGAGCAGCCCACCAACAATGCCCCGCGAATCGGTGCCGCGCTGAGCCTGGATGAGCTGGAAAAAGCCCATATCGGCGCCGTCCTGGCCACCAGCGATACCCTGGACCAAGCAGCCAAGACCCTGGGTATCGACGCTTCGACCCTGTACCGCAAGCGCAAACAGTACAACCTGTGAGCATCACCCTATGAAGTTAGCGATGAAACTGCGGACCCGGCTGTTTCTGAGCATCTCGGCCCTGATCACCGTGGCCCTACTGGGGCTGGTGCTCGGGCTGGTCAGCGTGATGCAGATGGCCAGTACCCAGGAATCGCTGATCCGCAACAATTTCATCACCCTGGACCTGGGGCTAAAGCTGCGCCAGACCCTGGGTGATCAGTTGATCATCATGCTCAGCAACAAGCCCGACCCCGCGGCCCTGGAAGCCTCGCGGCAGCGCTATCTGGACCTGCTCGACGAGGGCATCGTCCACGAACAGCAGAACCCGTCCGTGGGCGGTTTCAAGCAGGCCCGCAGCGATTACCTGAGCTTCTACCAGGCCTTCGAGCACAGCAACACCGCCGCCAGCCTGAATAACAACGAGGCGCTGACCGAGCGTTTCAATACCTTGCGCAACGGCCTGATCAATGAACACAAGCGCGCCCTGGACAACATCAGCCAGGTCGAGCGCCAGGCCCGGGACCGCGCCTTGCTGGTGGCCGGCTTGCTGGGCCTGGTCGGCCTGGCGGTGCTGATCATCGGCTTCATCACCGCCCATGCCATTGCCCGGCGCTTTGGCGGACCGATCGAAGCCCTGGCCAAGGCCGCGGACAAGATCGGCCAAGGCAATTTCGACGTCACCCTGCCGATCTCGGCAGCAGCGGAAATGAACCTGCTGACCCGACGCTTCGGCATCATGGCCGAAGCCCTGCGCCAGCATCAGGCGACCAATGTCGACGAACTGCTGGCCGGCCAGCAGCGCTTGCAGGCGGTGCTCGACAGCATCGACGACGGCTTGTTGATGATCGACCGCCAAGGCCGCCTGGAACACCTAAACCCCGTGGCCCAGCGGCAGTTGGGCTGGGATCAAGAGCGCCTCGGCCAGGGCCTGGGCAGCGCTCTGCAACGCCCGGAGCTGGATGAACAGCTGCAGCTGGTTCTGCGTGGCGGCACCCTGGAACGAGCCCCGGAAGACCTGAATATCGAGGTCGACGGCGAATCGCGCCTGCTGACCTATAGCCTGACCCCGGTGAGCCACACCCAGGGCCATATTCTCGGCGCGGTGATGGTGCTGCATGACGTCACCGAGCAGCGGGCATTCGAGCGGGTGCGCAGCGAGTTCGTATTGCGCGCCTCCCACGAGCTGCGAACACCTGTTACCGGCATGCACATGGCCTTCGGCCTGCTCCAGGAACGCCTGCACTTCGCCGAAGAGTCCCGGGAAACCGACCTGCTCAATACGGTCAACGAAGAAATGCAGCGGCTGATGCAGCTGATCAACGACCTGTTGAATTTTTCCCGTTATCAGAATGGCCTGCAGAAGCTCACCCTCGCGCCCTGCCCCCTGGAAGAGTTGCTGGAGCAGGCCCAGGGCCGCTTCAACGAACAGGCGCAGCGGCAGGACATCAGCCTGCTGCTGGAGATCCAGGCGCCACTGCCGCGCCTGCACGCCGACCGACCGCAACTGGAACGGGTCCTGGACAATCTGATCGACAACGCCCTGCGCCATACCGCCAGTGGCGGCCAGATCCGCCTGCAGGCGCGACGCCATGGCGAACGGGTGATTGTCAGTGTCGAGGACAATGGCGAGGGCATCGCTTACGGTCAGCAGGGTCGAATCTTCGAACCCTTCGTTCAGGTCGGACGCAAGAAAGGCGGTGCCGGGCTCGGACTGGCCCTGTGCAAGGAAATCGTCCAGCTCCACGGCGGACGCATGGGCGTCTACTCAAGGCCGGGGCAGGGCACCCAGTTCTATCTGGCCCTGCCGCTCTAGAGGTTCACGCCTCATCATCCAGGCGCCGGGCCACCAGACGCCGACCGCGGGTGATCAGCTCGGTGAACTGCAACGCACTCAGGGCGTGGGCAAACAGCCAGCCCTGACCGAAGTTCACCCCCTCGCTGCTAAGCAGCGAGGCCTGGTCCTCGAACTCGATGCCCTCGGCGATCACCTTGAGCTTCAAGGCGTGGGCCATGCGAATGATGTGGGGCGCCACGCCACTGCTGGCAGCATCGTGGCCTAGGGCGTCGATAAAGGCCTTGTCGATCTTCAGGCAATCCACCGGCAGGCTTTGCAGGTAGGCCAGGCTGCAGTAGCCGGTGCCGAAGTCATCGATCAGCACCTGATGCCCGACATCCCGCAGGGCCTGCAGGTTGTCGCGCGCCACCACCACGTCGATCAGGCCGCGCTCGGTCACCTCGAAGGCGATCTGTCGCGCCGCCACCCGATGCAACGCCAGGAGCCGGGCCATGACCAGGCCGATCCGCGGCACCATGACATCGCAGGCCGCCAGGTTGACTGATATGTACAGCTGGGGATTGGCTCGCAGCACGTGTCCCAGTTGCTCCAGCAGGCGTTGCAGGACGAAGTCGGTGATCTGGCGAATCTGTCCGGTGTTCTCCGCCAGGGGGATGAACAGATCGGGGCTGGTCAGAGTGCCGTCCGGACGCCGCCAGCGCAGCAAGGCTTCGGCCCCGACACAGAGCCTGCTGTTGAGGTCGAAGATCGGCTGGTACAGCACCTGCAGCTCACCGCGTCGCAGGGCCCCTTGCAGCTCTGCTCCCAACGACTGGCGCTGCCGCACCAACTGATACACCAGCCCGCCGATAAACAGCGCCATTAGCAGGCTGACCGGCAACAACCACCACCAGCCATCGAGCATTTCCGCCTGCATGCTGGCCCGGGGGCTGATCATCACCAGTTGGTATTCGGGGTTACGGGTCGGCATGCGATAGATCAACAGATCCTGGGTGACCTGCAAGGGACCGTCACGGCCGGCCCGCCAAGGTTCCACCGGTGGCCAGGCCCGAGCCTGACCCAGTACCGGAATCGCCCGAACACCGTGGTCGACCACCACCATAAGGCTGCCACCGGCCGGCAGGTCGACCACGTCGGTCAAGTGCCCACGGGAGGTGGCCACGCGAAAATTGCCTCGTCCCAGCATCAGAGCGGCGAGATTTTCGTTGGGTTGGGTCGAGGTGTTGAGCCAGTAGCTGTAGGTCGGCCCACGGATATCCGGAGCCCTGGGCGAAGGCAGGAGATTCTGCTGCGGCCAGTTTGAGCAGGTCTGGGTGGCATCCATATAGGCCGCTTCATAAATGAAGCGATAGCTGTAGCTAACCTGCTGCAGGGCAGCGATCAGCTCGGCGCTGCACTCGCGCAGCGGCTGGGCCTCCAGTACATCCAGGCCCTCACGCAGTTGCCCGAACAGTTGCTCCAGACGTTCCAGGAAACGCTGGCCCTGGGCGTTCATCTGTTCGCTTTCTCGCTGCTGGACCTGATGCATGGCCACTCCGGCACTGCCCAGCAACAACACCGCCGCGCTCAGCGCAGCCGCCAGCATCGCCAGCAACCAGGGGCGATGGAACCAGGTGCGCAGGGTCTGGCGAGCGGCCGGCATCATGAAAGATCCGAAGGATTACCAATGAGTTATAGCAACTGATTGAGTAATCGGCCCGAACCGTCCGGCGGCGTCATTATTTTGTCTGGTTGAGCACCTGGAGGATGGCTGCGCTTTCTGCGTCCGGGGTGCCGTCGAAACGACCCGGGCGATAGTGCATCTGGAAGGCCGCCAGCACATGGCGGGTAGCCGCATCCAGTTCACCAGTCTGCGGCGTGGCATAGCCCAGGACCGCTAACTGTTGCTGGAACCAGCTGATGCTCGGCAGGCTCGCGGCAAAAAACGCCTGCTGGCGTGCCACAGCCTGAGCGTTTGGCCACAAGCCGAGTCCGGCGTCGGCCAGGCGCTTCCAGGGGAACAGCGGACCCGGGTCCAGCTTGCGCTGGGGAGCAATGTCGCTATGGCCGATGATGTGGCGCGGGGAGATGTTGTTGCGCTTGCTGATGTCCTTGAGCAGCACGATCAGATTCTGGATCTGCGCCTCGCTATAGGGATACCAGAGTCGTCCGCTGGGGCCATCACGAAAGCCCGGGTTGACGATTTCAATGCCGATAGAGCTGGAGTTGAGCCAGGTCCGGCCCTGCCACTGGCTCTCGCCGGCGTGCCAGGCGCGGTATTGCTCGTCCACCAGTTTGTAGACAGTGGCGGACTTGTCGTCGCCGATCAGGTAATGGCTGCTGACCTGACCGTGGGTCAGCAAGGCCAGGGAGCGTTCCAGGGATGCCGAGGTGTAGTGAACGATGATGAACTGGGCGCGCTGGTCGTAGTTGACCGAAGGGTGACTGGTGTCGATGCGCGGACCGCTGGCACAACCGGCGAGGACCAGGAGCGAAAAAGCAAGAGCAAGGAGTTTCATGGCAAAGGGCAATACGCTGATGAAAAGAATGCAACAGTGTAACGTACTGCTCCCAACGCCATGGGCAAAACCGAGGTTTCAGACAGGAATCGGCAAGCGTCTCAGCCTGCCTCTACCCGGTTGCGACCCGCATCCTTGGCCCGGTACAACGCCTGATCGGCTCTTTTTATCACCAGATCGCTGCGATCACCGGCCTTGAAGGCGCTCAGTCCGACGGACACGGTAATGGTCACTGGCTCGCCCTTGAAGTGGAACGGACACGCCTCGACCGCCGCTCGCAGCGCTTCCACTATCCGCGCGCCCGCTGGCAACGGGGTATTGGGCATCAGCAGGACAAACTCCTCGCCGCCGAAACGCGCGATAAAGTCGCTGCCACGCAGGCGCTTGCGCAACACGTTGGCGATGATCTTCAACACCTTGTCCCCGGCCAAATGGCCGTAGTTGTCGTTGATCCGCTTGAAGTGATCGAGATCGAGCATGGCCAGCAGCAGACTATTGCCATGTTGCTGCCATTGGCCGACCTCGTGTTCCAGACGCTCGGTCCAGGCGGCGCGGTTCGGCAGGCCGGTCAGCGGATCGATCAGGGCCTTTTGCCGTTGTTCTTCCAGGTGCTCACGGTAGCCCTGGGCCTCCTGCTCCATGCTCGAAACGCGTTCTGCCAGACTTTGCAGGCGGGCCGCCACTTCCTTCTCACGCTCATCGCGCTGTTTCTGGTGGTGGTCCATGGTACCCAGCAGGCCTTCCAGGTGGCTTTCCAGCACCTGCTTGAGGTCATCCAGGTCTGCCGCCTCCTGCACGCTGCTCTGCAGGCCATCGACCTGCTCACGAATCTGGGAGTCCATGGCCCGTGCCGCCGAGCTGCTGTCGGCGTGGCCATCACTGGCCGCCTGCAGATTGCTCTGGAAGGCCTCGAGGCGCTCGTTAAGCTGTTTGAGGTACGTCTCGAACTCATGCTGGCCCGAATCGGTAATTGCCAGCATCAGCACTGCCAGGTCATCGAGGATTGGCAGCAACTCGTACCAGTTCAGGCCATGTTGCAGACGATCACGCATGGCTTCGGCCTGAGGCCGATGGCGTTCCGGCAGACTCAGGTCATCGAGCAACCCCAGCAGGGTGTGCTCGATATGCTTGGCCACCGAGCTGTAGGAGGGCTCGGGAGAGTCCGGCAGAGCGTAGAGCACATCGTGCTCGGATTGCTCCGGATCGATGGCCGCCAAAGCCTCGGCCATGACCGGCGGCAAGGGCAGGCTGTCGAGCAGCACTGCCGGGGAAACCGCGGGAAGCGGCAGCAACTCATCGGGGTTGAGCGGGACGGGCTCGCTCTGAAGTGCGGCAGGCACTTCTGCCGACGGCTCCGGGGGCGCTAGCGGTAAAGCATCGACAGGTGCAGAAGCAGGAGGCGCGACCTCGACCTCGGTCGGAGCCGGAGCCGGAGCCGGAGCCGGAGCCGGAGCCGGAGCCGGAGCCGGAGCCGGAGAGTCAATCTCGACCTGGGGCACTGGCTCAAGGGGTTTTTCCTGCGCCAGGACTGGCGGCACGAATGCCGTCACCGACGGCGGGACCGGTACGCTGCCGGCTTCGGGCTCAACCTTGGCCGGGGCCTCGGAAACGGGCGGCGCAACGGGAGCTGGCTCGGGCTTGGCCGGTGTCACGGCGACGGTTGCCGGAGGGACCTGGGCGACTTCCGGCAAGTCAGTGGTAGGGGTCTGATAATGCTCGCGAACCACTTCGTCCGCTTCTGCGACCTCTTCAACCTGGGGACGGGAATCCACCGCGGGAACGGGGCCAGGGACCGCAGGCGTAACCGCTTCTGCCTGGGGAACATCGGCGGCGTCACGGGCCCCGAACAGGCGCTGCAGCAGACTCGGGCGACCTGGCTCGGCAGGGGTTTCCAACTGGCTCAGGGCCTTGCCCTGGAGATTGCTCAGCTCACCCAGCAGCAGGGGGATCTCTCGCGCCTGACTGACCCGGCCGTCCAGTTGCTTGGCGAAGGCCTTCAACGGGCGACTGACTTCCCGGGGCAGGGGCAGGGATTGCAATTGAGTGACCAGTGCCGTCAAGGCGCTGCTCATCTGGTCGACCCGGGTTTCACGCCGCTGCTCGGAGTCCAGCACGGCTTTTTCCAGGCGGGGCAGCAGCGCCGCAAGCCCAGCATCCATGTCATCGGTGCGCACGACCTCGCGCATCTCCTTCATGCACTGGTCGACCGCGCGATCGGTGCCCTCCGCCGCCAGGGTGCTACGCACCAGGCCACGACGCAGCAAGTCCAGGCGAGCGGCCCAACGGCGCTCAAGCTTTTCCTGCTGTTCGATGCTTTTGAGGTATTTCTCTTTCCAGCGTTGGGCGTCGTCGCTCATTCATCGGTTCCGCGAGGTGCAGGACTCAACGCGGGCAATGCATCGGCCGTGAGCGAACCCGGCAGACGAATCTCTACCGCGACCGGCAGGTGATCGGATATGGGTTGGGCCAGGACTTCGACTCGCTCCAGGGTCAGGCTGGGGCTGAGCAGGATATGGTCCAGGCAGCGTTGCGGACGCCAGCTGGGGAAGGTCGCCTGCAGTTGCGGCGCCAACAGGCTGAGGTCACGTAAAGGGGAGTGCTCCAGCAGATCGCTGGCGTGGGTGTTCATGTCTCCCATCAGCACTTGATGCTTGTAGCCACCGATCAACTCGCGGATGTAAGCCAGTTGCCGGGTTCGGGCCCGGGCGCCAAGCGCCAGGTGCATCATCACCACCACCAGCGCCTCGGGGCCTTCGCCAAATCGCACGAGGATTGCGCCGCGCCCCTTGGGGCCGGGCAATGGATGGTCTTCGATGGCCCAGGGGCGCAAGCGACTGAGCACACCATTGCTGTGCTGAGCCAGGCGTCCCAGATTGCGATTGAGCTGTTGGTACCAGTAAGGGAAGGCGCCCAATTGGGCCAGGTGTTCCACCTGATTGACGTAGCCTGAACGCAGGCTGCCACCATCGGCTTCCTGCAGGGCTACTAGATCGAAGTCCCCCAGCAGATTGCCGATTTTCTGCAGGTTGTCCGCACGCCCGTTATGGGGCAGCAGATGCTGCCAGCCACGGGTCAGGTAATGGCGATAACGCTCGGTGCTGATGCCGACCTGAATATTGAAACTGAGCAAGCGCAGGCGACTGTCCGCCGGCAGGCCGGTCGACGCCAAATGGTGCTCGTTGACCTGCGGATCATGCAGGCCAACGATGCGTTCCGAGCCCCAGCGCGGCATGGCGGCGGCGCTTACTTGGCTGCGCGCTCTTTGGCGATCAACTGGTCGGCGACGCTCAGCGCGCCTTCAGGACCACCGGCGGTACCCAGGTCGAAACGGTACTTGCCGTTGACCACCATGGTCGGTACGCCAGTGATCTGATAGGCCTGAGCCTTCTTCTTGGCATCTTCGACCTTGCCTTTGACGGCGAAGGAGTTGTAGGTGCTCAGGAACTTGTCCTTGTCGACGCCTTCGGCCACCAGGAATTCGGCCATCTCTTCTGGAGTGGCGAGTTTCTTGCCGCTATGGATGGCTTCGAATACGGCCTTGTGAACCTTGTGCTCTACGCCCATGGCTTCCAGGGTGATGAACAGTTGGCCATGAACGTTCCAGATACCGCCGAACATCGCCGGGATACGCACAAAGTTGACATCGCTAGGGAGTTTTTCAACCCAGGGATTGATGGTCGGCTCAAAGGCGTAGCAGTGCGGGCAGCCATACCAGAACAGCTCCACCACCTCGATCTTGCCAGGCACGGCAACCGGAACGGCGCTGCTCAACTCGACATATGTTTTACCGGCTTCAAGCGGTTCGGCGGCTTGAGCGGTCACGCCAAACAGGCTGGCGGTGACGAGAGCGGCGCTGAGAATCAGATTACGCATGCTTTACTCCTGGACAATTTTGGCGCCTCGCGCGACCTGAATTCAGACAGATCATGGCGGGCTTGAGTTCGCTAGTGTAGCGGCAGACGCCATAAAAAAGGGCGGCCTGAGCCACCCTTTATGCTTGCACCGTCAGATTAATCGATCATTAACGTTGCCGCGGCTCAACACCCTCGGCAGCTTGATCGAGCTGGCCTTAGTGCAGGCCCTGAATATAGCTGGACACCGCCTCGATGTCTTTGTTGCTCAGCTTGCCGGCGATGCTGCGCATGACCATGGTATCGCCGTCGTTGGTGCGGTTGCCTTCGCGGAAGTCGGTCAACTGTTTGGCCACATATTGTGCGTGCTGCCCACCCAGGTGAGGGAAGCCGGCCGCTGCGTTACCCGCGCCATTTGGCGAGTGGCAGCCGGTGCAGGCAGGCATGCCCTGGTCCAGTTTGCCGCCACGGAAGAGTTCTTCACCACGGGCCACGACTTTAGGATCGGCGGCGCCGACGCTGCCTTTCTGGCTGGCGAAGTAGGCGGCGATGTCAGCCAGGTCCTGATCGCTCAGATTGGTCAGCAGACCGGTCATTTCCAGCACTTGCCGCTTGCCGGACTTGATATCGTGCAACTGCTTGTCCAGGTACTTTTCCCCCTGACCCGCCAGCTTGGGAAAGTTTGGCGCCATGCTGTTCCCATCAGGGCCGTGGCAAGCGCCACATACTGCGGCTTTCGCCTGACCGGCAGCAGCGTCGCCTGCGGCATGGGCGACACCTGTGATGCCCAAGGTCAACAGCAGACTCACGAGTAATTTGTTCATCAGCTAATCCAACTACGGCTAAGGGTTAAGAGTTATGGACCGGGATCACTCGCTCATCCAATGGATGATGACTCGGTAATCCTCGGCACTGCAGTCCATGCACAAACCACGCGGCGGCATCGCCTTGAAACCCTGGGTCACGTGTTGCACCAGCGTCTCCATACCTTGCGCCAACCTCGGCGCCCAAGCTTCCTGGTCGCCCTTGCGGGGCGCCGTGGGTAGTTGGCCGGAATGACAAGCCCCACAAACACGGTTGTACACAGCTTCCGGATCCTGTGTAGCCTGAGCGCTGTAAAGCGGCATCAAGACACCGGCAGCTAGCAGCCATTTCGTCATAAAACGACCTTTTCAGGGTTGAGAGCGTGCTGCGTTCTAATGCGCATTCAAGGTTTATCGCTCTCGTGAACTTCATCCTACGCTGGGACAAAGCGCACACAAAATCTGCGGCATTATATACTGGCGTTACTGAAACGGAAACGACACCGCTCGCCGCGTCCACTCTCGGCATCGCCCCTATCGGAAATCCCATGCAACTCAAGAACCCCATCCTCGGTCTGTGCCAACAGGCTACGTTCATGCTCAGCGCCGCCAAAGTCGATCAATGCCCTGACGATGACGGCTTTGAAGTGGCCTTTGCCGGGCGCTCCAATGCCGGTAAATCCAGCGCCCTGAACACCCTGACCCACGCCAGCCTGGCCCGTACCTCGAAAACCCCGGGTCGCACGCAGTTGTTGAACTTCTTCAAGCTAGACGACGATCGCCGTCTGGTCGACCTGCCGGGCTACGGTTACGCCAAAGTACCGATCCCGCTGAAGCAGCACTGGCAGCGTCACCTGGAAGCGTACCTGGGGAGTCGCGAGAGCCTCAAAGGCCTGATCCTGATGATGGACATCCGTCATCCGATGACCGACTTCGACTTATTGATGCTGGACTGGGCGGTAGCCAGCGGCATGCCGATGCACATCCTGCTGACCAAGGCCGACAAGCTGACCTACGGCGCGGCCAAGAACACCCTGCTCAAGGTGCAGTCGCAGATCCGCAAGGGCTGGGGCGAAGCGGTCACCATCCAACTGTTCTCGGCCCCCAAGCGCATGGGCCTGGAAGAGGCCTACACCGTGCTGGCAGGCTGGATGGAGCTGGCCGACAAAGGCGCTGAAATCGAGGCCTGAGGGACGTAGGGAAAACTGTCTGGGGGATGATCAGGCAAGGCAAAAGCGCGGTGCGAAAACGGAGTTTACTGGCTGTAAATGAGCATTTCGCGCCGCGCTTTTAACGCCGCATGATCATTTCCCAGGCAATTTTCAGGCAAAAAAAACCCCGGACTTCGTATGGGGAGGGGGAAGTTCGGGGTTCAAGTTCTAGACCGCTAGGGCGGGGTCCAGATATCTGCCAACACTTAACACAACATAGGAGCATCGAAGGGCTTCACCAGCCATTCAGTAACTCTGAGTGGGCTTTCACCGATTTAGTTCCGGCGCGTTGCAAAAACTATTGGCAATAATCGATGAAATTTTCTGTGCTAATAGCCCCTCGCCAGCTTTTACCGCGACACTATGCCGCGGCAAAAACCGCTTAAAAGAGCCCTTAGTGGGCCTCATCCCAGTTATTTCCCACCCCGACTTCAACCAATAACGGCACATCCAGGGTTGCGGCGCCGCTCATGTGCCCGCGAATCTCGTCACGTACTTGGTCCACCAGGTCCTCACGCACCTCCAGCACCAGTTCGTCGTGTACCTGCAGAATGACCCGTGCATCCAGACCCGAGGACTCCAGCCAGTTGTCCACCGCCACCATGGCCTTCTTGATGATATCCGCCGCCGTGCCCTGCATCGGCGCGTTGATCGCGGTGCGCTCGGCTCCGGCACGCTCTTGCGGCTTGTTGGAGTTGATCTCCGGCAGGTACAACCGGCGCCCGAAGATGGTCTCTACATACCCTTGGTCCGCCGCCTGGGCACGGGTGCGGTCCATATATTCGCGAACACCCGGATAGCGGGCGAAATAGGTATCGATGTAGGCCTTGGCCTGCTTGGTATCGACGCCGATATCCTTGCCCAGCTTCTGCGCGCCCATGCCATAGATCAGGCCGAAGTTGATGGCCTTGGCACTGCGACGCTGATCGGACGTAACGTCCTTGAGCTCCACCTTGAACACTTCGGCAGCCGTGGCGGTGTGCACATCCAAGTTGTTGCGGAAGGCATTGAGCAGACCTTCGTCCCGCGACAGGTGCGCCATGATCCGCAACTCGATCTGCGAATAGTCCGCTGCCAGCAGCTTGTAGCCGGCCGGGGCGATAAAGGCCTGGCGAATACGCCGACCTTCCGCGGTGCGCACCGGAATGTTCTGCAGGTTCGGATCGCTGGAGGACAAACGCCCGGTAGACGCCACGGCCTGATGATAGGAGGTGTGGATACGCCCCGTGCGCGGGTTGATCTGCTCCGGCAGGCGATCGGTGTAGGTGCTTTTCAGCTTGCTCATGGAGCGGTACTGCATCAACACCCGAGGCAGCGGATAGTCATCTTCCGCCAGCTTGGCCAGCACCTCTTCAGCGGTGGAAGGTTGACCCTTGGCAGTCTTCTTCAGCACTGGCAGGCCAAGTTTGTCGTAGAGGATCGTCCCCAATTGCTTGGGCGAACCCAGGTTGAACTCCTCACCGGCGATCTCGAAAGCCTCGCGCTCAAGGGCAACCATCTTGTCCCCCAATTCGATGCTCTGAACCCCCAGCAGCTTGTCGTCCACCAGAGCACCCTGACGCTCGATCCGCGCCAGGACCGGCACCAGCGGCATCTCGATATCGGTCAATACGCTGGCCAGGCTCGGAATGGCTGTCAGTTTCTCGAACAGCACCTGATGCAGACGCAAGGTCACATCGGCATCTTCAGCAGCATACGGCCCCGCCTGCTCAAGGGGGATCTGATCGAAAGTCAGCTGTTTGGCGCCCTTGCCGGCGATGTCCTGGAAACTCACGGTGCTGTGGTCCAGGTACTTCTGCGCCAGGCTGTCCATGTCATGGCGAGTGGCGGTGGAGTTGAGCACATAGGATTCGAGCATGGTGTCGAAGGCAATGCCGCGCACGGTGATGCCGCTGGCCTGATCACCACCTATGGCGCAATTGGCCAGGATGTTCATGTCGAACTTGGCGTGCTGACCGACCTTGAGCAGTTTGGGATCTTCCAGCAACGGCTTCAAAGCCAGCAGCACAGTGTCGCGATCCAGCTGCTCCGGAACACCCATATAGGAGTGGGTCAACGGAACGTAGGCCGCTTCCCCGGCCTTGACCGAGAAGGACAGCCCCACCAGTTGCGCCTGCTGTGCATCGATACCGGTGGTCTCAGTATCGAACGCCATCAGCTTGGCGTTTTTCAGTTTCTCCAGCCAGACCGCAAAACGCTCCTGGTCGAGGATGGTTTCGTACTGCAACTCAAGTGGCGCCTGCTCCGCTGCTGCCGGTTGCTCTGCCACCGTCTCAGGCGCCTCGGCAGCGCTGAGCTCGACGCGCTTGGCGTCACGCTGCAAATCATCGAGCCAGCTCTTGAATTCCAGCAGGCTGTAGAGCTCCGCCAGTTTCTCGCGGTCGGGCTCGCGCAGGTGCAGGTCATCCAGCCCCACATCCAGGGCCACATCCACCTTGATGGTCGCCAACTGATAGGAGAGAAAGGCCATCTCCTTGTGCTCTTCAAGCTTGGCCGGCAAGGTCTTGGCGCCGCGAATCGGCAGGGTCGGCACGATATCGAGCTGCTCGTAGAGCTCCTTCAGGCCGCCATTGACCCCAACCAGCAGCCCGGAAGCAGTCTTCGGACCAATACCCGGTACGCCCGGAATGTTGTCGGAAGAATCGCCCATCAGTGCCAGGTAATCGATGATCTGCTCGGGAGCGACGCCGAATTTCTCCTTCACGCCCTCCACATCCATGCTGCTACCGGACATGGTGTTGACCAAGGTAATGTGCCCGTCGACCAACTGGGCCATGTCCTTGTCACCGGTGGAAATCACCACCGGGCGATCCGCCGCCGCGCTGCTGCGGGCCAGGGTGCCGATCACGTCATCGGCCTCGACCCCTTCCACACACAGCAGCGGGAAGCCCAGGGCGATCACACTGGCGTGCAGCGGCTCGATCTGCACCCGCATATCGTCGGGCATGCTCGGGCGGTTGGCCTTGTATTCGGCGTACATGTCATCGCGGAAGGTCCCGCCCTTGGCATCGAAGACCACCGCGAACGGGCTGTCCGGATACTGCTTGCGCAGGCTCTTGAGCATGTTCAACACGCCCTTGACCGCGCCAGTAGGCAGGCCTTTGGAGGTGGTCAGAGGTGGCAACGCGTGAAACGCGCGGTACAGATATGAAGAACCGTCCACCAGGACGAGGGGGGCTTGGCTCATGAGCGCGATCAACCTTTTCGGCGGGTCCGGCGCTAGAATAGCGGGACCGTTGACGACAAAGGGACAAGGTTATCATGCGCACACTAAATCGCTTGCTGCTGACCGGCTTGATTGCAATCGCTCCATTGGCCGCGATCGCCGCAGAAGATGCGCCATCCGCGGACCCGGAAGTGACCATTCGCACGGAAGGCGACAAGACCATCCAGGAATACCGGCAAAATGGCTTTCTGTACGCCATCAAGGTCACGCCCAAGGGTGGTAAACCCTACTTCCTGGTGCGCGCCGATGGCTCCGACGGCAACTTCATCCGTTCGGATCAGCCGGATATGCTGATCCCTTCGTGGAAAATCTTTGAGTGGTAAACCACTCCGACTTCAACTCAATGGCGCTGGCTGGATAGCGGCGCCCGTACTGGCAGTTTTTAACCATGTCTGTGTTCACCCCCCTGGCTCGGCCCGAGCTGGAAACCTTTCTCGCCCCTTATGGGCTCGGCCGCCTGCTTGACTTCCAGGGGATCGCCGCTGGTAGCGAAAACACCAACTTCTTCATCAGCCTGGAACAGGGCGAGTTCGTCCTGACCCTGGTGGAGCGCGGCCCGGTCCAGGAAATGCCATTCTTCATCGAACTGCTGGACGTACTGCACCAGGCCGACCTGCCGGTGCCTTATGCACTGCGCACCACAGACGGCGTGGCCCTGCGGGAACTGGCAGGCAAGCCGGCGCTGCTGCAACCGCGCCTGGCGGGCAAGCACATCAAGCAAGCCAACGCCCAGCATTGTGCTCAGGTGGGTGAGTTGCTCGGGCATCTGCACGTGGCGACCAAGGACAACATGATCAAACGCAAGACCGATCGTGGCCTGGACTGGATGCAGGAAGAGGGCACCCAGCTGCTGTCGCACCTCGATGCTCGCGCTCAGAACCTGCTGCAGCGGGCGCTGGATGAAATCACCGAGCAGAAGATCAGGATCCTCGCCCTGCCTAGGGCCAACATCCACGCCGATCTGTTTCGCGACAACGCGATGTTCGAAGGTACCCACCTGACCGGCCTGATCGATTTCTACAACGCTTGCTCGGGGCCGATGCTCTACGACGTGGCCATTGCCTTGAACGACTGGTGCTCCGACGCCGAAGGCGTGATCGACGGCTCGCGGGCCCGGGCCCTATTGGGCGCCTATGCGGCACTGCGGCCATTCACTGCCGCCGAGGCAGAACTCTGGCCGACCATGCTGCGGGTGGCCTGCGTGCGCTTCTGGCTGTCACGGCTGATTGCCGCCGAAAGTTTCGCCGGGCAGGACGTACTGATTCACGATCCGATGGAGTTCCAGCAGCGCCTGGCACAGCGGCAACAGGTCAGCCTCACGCTGCCGTTCGCCCTGTAAACCCTTCGCGGGCAAGCCCGCTCCTACAGAGCGAACCTGTAGGAGCGGGCTTGCCCGCGAAAAACACCCCGCAACAATCCCTGCTTAAAGCTGCTCCAGACAGCCCGCCAGATCGTTCCCCAATTTCTCCAGCACCTGCTCATAGCCCTGAGCGGTCGCGGGCGTATACCCGCCCAGCGCGTCGAGCTCAGCCAGCGTCACCGGCAAGCCGGCCACCAACGTCTCGGCCAGCCGTGGACGCAGAGGTGGCTCGCTGAACACACAGGTCTTGCCCACCTGCTGCAAACGCGCGCGCATGGCCGCCACGTGCTGCGCGCCCGGCTGCACTTCCGCAGCAACGCTGAACACCCCGGTGTGCTTGAGGCCATAAGCGTCCTCGAAGTAATCGAACGCCTCGTGGAACACGAAGTAGGGCTTGCCGGCGATCCCCGCCAGGCGAGCCTTCAAGCGAGTATCCAGGGCATCCAGACGCTCAGTGAACGCTTTCAGGTTGCTCTGGTAACGGGCAGCGTTGGCCGGGTCGGCAGCACTCAAGTCCGCAGCGATACGCGTCGCGATCACCCGGGCATTCAACGGCGACAGCCACAGGTGGGCATCCAGGGTCCCCGGGCGATGATCGTGATCATGT
This sequence comes from Pseudomonas sp. JDS08PS003, assembly GCF_045013505.1. Lineage (NCBI taxonomy): Bacteria > Pseudomonadati > Pseudomonadota > Gammaproteobacteria > Pseudomonadales > Pseudomonadaceae > Pseudomonas > Pseudomonas sp. JDS08PS003. The sequence goes on along the minus strand of NZ_CP120724.1, from coordinate 177,970 downwards.
TCGTCGGCTTCTTCGGAATGCGAGTGGCTATCCTCGGCGAAATGGCGAAGCTTCATGCCCGGTAGATCCTGCACCGCCACCGACGGCAGGCTACGGCCCTTCAATACCCGCGGCAGAAAACCCTCCATGTCCGGGCCGATCCAGTACAGCAGGTCCACACTCTGCACCTTGCGTACGTCCGACGGGCGCAGTGCATAGTTGTGCGGCGAAGCGCCCGGCGGCAGCAGCACCTCGGGAATGGCCACGCCATCCTGCACCGCCGCAGCGATCAGTTGCAGCGGCTTGATACTGGTGAGTACCCGGACTTCGGCCTGGGCCGAGCCGATCGCGAACAAGCTGAAGGTAAAAGCGACAAAAAGGCGAAAAAGTGTGGGCACGATGGACACTCGAAGAGGCGAGAACGGGTAACATAATAACGTCTCTCACAAACCTCGTCGCCGCTCATGCCTAAAACACCCCTTGCCAGCCGTCCACACGACCACTCTCACTGCGTACACAGCGCACTGTCTGAGGCCGACGCCCTGTGCGCACGGCAAGGCCTGCGCCTGACCGCCCTGCGTCGGCGGGTGCTGGAGTTGGTGTGGCAAAGCCACAAGCCCCTGGGGGCTTACGACATTCTCGCCGTACTCAGCGAGCAGGACGGTCGTCGCGCCGCCCCGCCAACGGTTTACCGGGCCCTGGATTTTCTCCTGGAAAACGGCCTGGTACACCGCATCGCCTCGCTTAACGCCTTCGTCGGCTGCAACCACCCGGAACACGCGCACCAGGGTCAGTTCCTGATCTGCCGCGAATGCCACGCCGCCATCGAGCTCGAACAGAAATCCATCAGCGACGCCATCGTCACCAGCGCCCGCGACGTCGGCTTCGTGGTCGAGGGCCAGACCGTCGAAGTGGTCGGGCTCTGCTCGGGCTGCCAGGGGGCTTGATGAGCACTGCGTTGATCCGCCTCGAGCAGGTCGGGGTGACCTTTGCCGGGCAGAACGTGCTGGACAACATCCAGCTCAGCGTCGAGCCCGGGCAGATCGTGACCCTGATCGGCCCCAACGGTGCCGGCAAGACCACCTTGGTGCGTGCCGTACTGGGTCTGCTCAAGCCCGACAGAGGCAGCGTCTGGCGCAAGCCCAAGCTGCGGGTCGGCTACATGCCGCAAAAGCTCCATGTCGACCCGACCCTGCCCCTGTCAGTGCTGCGCTTTCTGCGCCTGGTACCGGGCGTGGATCGCAGCCGAGCCTTGGCTGCCCTCAAGGAAGTCGGCGCCGAGCAGGTGATCGACAGCCCGGTGCAAAGCATTTCCGGCGGCGAAATGCAGCGCGTGCTGCTGGCCCGGGCATTGCTGCGCGAGCCTGAACTGCTGGTACTCGACGAGCCGGTACAAGGTGTTGACGTCGCCGGCCAGGCCGAACTCTACAGCCTGATCACCCGCCTGCGGGACCGTCATGGCTGCGGCGTACTGATGGTCTCCCATGACTTGCATCTGGTGATGAGCACCACTGACCAGGTGGTCTGCCTCAACCGCCACGTCTGCTGCTCCGGCCACCCCGAACAGGTCAGCGGCGATCCCGCCTTCGTCGAGCTGTTCGGCAAGAACGCGCCGAGCCTGGCGATCTACCACCACCATCACGATCACGCCCATGACCTGCATGGCTCGGTGGTCACCCAGCCCGCCGCGGGCCACCCCCATGTCCATGGAGAAAACTGCAAGCATGGCTGATTTTCTGCTCTACGCCCTGCTCGCAGGTTTGGCCCTGGCGGTGGTTGCCGGCCCCTTGGGGTCCTTCGTGGTCTGGCGGCGCATGGCCTACTTTGGCGACACCCTGTCCCATGCTGCGCTCCTGGGGGTCGCCCTGGGTTTTCTGCTGGATGTCAGCCCCGCGGTGGCAGTCACCGTAGGCTGCCTGTTGCTGGCGGTGCTGCTGGTGACCCTGCAACAACGCCAGCCCCTGGCATCCGACACGCTGCTGGGGATTCTTGCTCCCAGCACCCTGTCCCTGGGCCTGGTGGTACTAAGCTTCATGCATGAAGTGCGAATCGACCTCATGGCCTACCTGTTCGGTGACCTGCTGGCGATCAGCCCTGGCGATCTGGCGTGGATTCTCGGCGGCAGCGCAGCGGTGCTGTTGCTGCTGGTGGCACTGTGGCGCCCCTTGCTGGCAATCACCGTGCACGAGGAGCTGGCCAAGGTCGAAGGCCTGCCCGTGGCTTCGCTGCGCCTGGCGCTGATGCTGTTGATCGCTGTAGTGATCGCGGTGGCGATGAAGATTGTCGGGGTATTGCTGATTACCTCGTTGCTGATCATTCCGGCCGCTGCGGCACAGCGTCACGCCCGTTCGCCCGAGCAGATGGCCCTGGGCGCAAGCCTGCTGGGCATGCTCGCGGTGTGCGGCGGGCTGGCGCTGTCCTGGTTCAAGGACACCCCGGCCGGGCCGTCGATCGTGGTCACGGCCGCCGCACTGTTTCTGCTGAGTTTTGTTCTGCCCCGTCGAGGGGTGTAGACTTGCTCGCTTTTTGCGCAAATAGAGAGTCGCAGGAATGAAGCCGTTCGCCTCCCGTTATCTGCTCCTTGTCGCATTCTCCCTGCTGCTGGGGGCCTGCCAAAGCACGCCACCGGCGACCACCGAGGTCCCCGATGCGCGGGCTACGGCCATCGCGCAGCTGGAACAAAACATTGCCAGCAGTGAGCTGGCCACCGCTGAAGACCAACTCAGTGCATTGCAGGCACAAACGCCTGACGACCCACAGTTGGTGCAATACCAGCGGCAGATTGCCGAAGCCTATCTGCAGCGCAGTCAGATCGTCCTGCAAAAGGGTGACGTGAATGCCGCCGCCACTGCCCTGAGTCGCGCCCGGGCGCTGATGCCCAAGGCGCCGGCGCTGACCGGCGGAGTCAACAACGCCATCGCTCATGCACGCAAGGCCGAGCTGGAACAGGCCGAAGCCGCCTTGAAGGCCGCCGAGGCGCGCCCACCGGCCAAGCTGATCGATCCTGCGGCCCCGAGCACCACCATCGCCTTGAACGTCACCGATATCCGCAAGCTGCGTCATCAACTCGATGCCCTGGCCGCCGATGTGGTGAATTATCAGTGCGACGTGAGCATCCAGGTGCCGCGCACCGAGGATTATCCCTGGCTGTCGACCTTGCTCGGCAAGCGGGTGAAGAAGCTCGACCCGGACTTTGAACAGAAGATCAGCCGGCAGATCGTGCGCCACGTGCCGGCGCAGATGGTGCTGACTCCGCGCAAGGCGCAGTAAAACCTTCGCCGGCAAGCCGGCTCCTACGGGGGGAGCGGGCTTGTCGGTGAAGGTGTGTTCAGGCCGGGATTGCCTTGGCCTTTTCCTCCCGACTCCAGACCCGATGCTGAGCGATGGCAGCAAAGAACGCCTTCAGCGCCTTGGCATCCGTCCCCAGGATCAAGCCTTCATCCGCCTCCAGTCTGAGGTTGTGCAACAGCTCCCGGGCCTCACCGTGCAAGGCAATCGCCTTGAGGTGCTTGTACGCCTCCAGCAGGTAATGCAGCGCCACGCCATTGCCGCTCAGGGTCTTGATCGACTGCACGCCTCCCGGCACGAACACCGCGTCGAACGCCACTGACGGCAAGCCTTCCATGGAAGCATCCACCGGCAGGCGCTTGCCATCCGCGGTGGTAACCGGTGCCGAGGTTGGCCCCAACAGCTTGGCGTGTGCCCCTTCGGCCTTGAGAGCCTTCTTCAGCGCATCAATCGCGGCACCATCGACGCCGTTGGCCGCAAGGATTGCCACTTTCCGCGTTTTGATATGACCCGGCAGCAGGTTCGCCTGACTCAGGGCCGGCGAGCGTGTCAGCGACGTCTTGCGCTCTGCCACAGTGGCTTTCGTCGGCGCGGCCAAGCCCAGGTTCTCGGCCACGCGGCCGGCCAGGTGCAGATCGATATTGGCGAGGATCTCATTCACTTGCCGCTCACGAATCCACTGCCGCTCGACCTTGCCCAGCTCGAAGCTGTAGGCCGCGATGATGTGTTCCTGCTCGTGCTTGCTCATGCTGTTGAAGAACAGCCGCGCCTGGGAGAAATGATCGCCAAACGACTCGCTGCGCTGACGGATCTTGTGGGCATCGATGCGCTCGTTATAACTCTCGAAACCACCATCCTGGGCCGCCGGCGGGGTTTCTTTCGGCCAGCCCCCATCAATGGAGTTCGGCTCATAGGCAGCCCGCCCCCTGTCGATGGTGGTGCGGTGCATCGCGTCACGCTGACCATTGTGTAAAGGGGTCAGTGGTCGGTTGATGGGCAGCTCATGAAAGTTCGGCCCACCCAGGCGACTGATCTGGGTATCGGTGTAGGAAAACAGCCGCCCTTGCAGCAACGGATCGTTGGAAAAATCGATCCCCGGCACGATGTGCCCCGGGCAGAAGGCCACCTGCTCGGTTTCGGCAAAATAGTTGTCCGGGTTGCGGTCGAGCACCATCTTGCCCAGAGGCGTGATCGGCACCTGCTCCTCGGGAATCAGCTTGGTGGGGTCGAGTATGTCGAAGTCGAAGCTGTGCTCGTCTTCCTCGGCGATGATCTGCACGCCGAACTCCCACTCCGGGTAATCGCCGGCCTCGATGGACTCCCACAGGTCGCGACGGTGGAAGTCGGTGTCCTTGCCCGCCAGCTTTTGCGCTTCATCCCAGACCAGGGAACAAGTACCGACAGTGGGTCGCCAGTGAAACTTGACGAAGCTCGAACGCCCCTCGGCGTTGATCAACCGAAAGGTGTGCACGCCAAACCCCTGCATGCTGCGCAGGCTTTTCGGAATGGCCCGGTCGGACATGGCCCAGATCACCATGTGCGCCGACTCCGGCTGCAGGGAGACGAAGTCCCAGAAGGTGTCGTGGGCCGAACCGCCGGTGGGGATCTCGTTGTGGGGTTCGGGTTTCACCGCATGCACGAAGTCGGGGAACTTGATGGCGTCCTGGATGAAGAACACCGGCATGTTGTTGCCCACCAGGTCGAAGTTGCCCTCGTCGGTGAAGAATTTCACCGCAAAACCCCGTACATCGCGCACGGTATCGCCGGAACCTCTCGGCCCCTGGACCGTGGAAAAACGCACGAACACCGGAGTCTTTTTCCCCGGGTCACGCAGGAAACCAGCCTTGGTCAGGGCCGAATGATTGTCGTAGCTCTGGAAGTAGCCATGGGCGCCAACGCCCCGGGCGTGGACGATGCGCTCGGGAATCCGCTCATGGTCAAAGTGGGTGATCTTCTCCCGCATGATGAAGTCTTCCAGCAGCGAAGGACCACGAGCGCCCGCCTTGAGACTGTTCTGGTTGTCAGCGACTTTCACCCCCTGGTTGGTGCGCAGGGCCTGGCCCGTGGCGTCGGAGCGGAACGGCTCCAGGCTCTGCAACTTACTGTTGCTGTTGCCTCGGTCCAGGGTATCGGTCCCCGCCATCTGGCTTTTCGGGGTACTGGTTTTTTTCGTACTCATCAGACAAAAACTCCTCGTTGGCGAAATCCCTGGCGTGCCCGGGGCTTCGTGAGCAAAGGCTCCCGGGCACGGCACCTGGGAGCTTTCGAGTGGCTTAAGTAGTGACTGACGAGGAACAGGCACCGTTCCTTTTTTATGACCTTTGATCGCGTTATTGCCAAATGGCAGGATGATTGCGAAATAAATGCTAAGAACCTCTATACGGACAGGCTAAAATGCGCGCCCGGCTAACCGCTGATCCTTTTCTAACGCGCCCCACAAGGTTCGCTACGTGATCGAGTTTCAAAACGTCCATAAAACCTACCGGGTCGCCGGTAAGGATATTCCCGCCCTGCACCCGACCAGTCTTCGGGTCGAGAATGGCCAGGTGTTCGGCCTGATCGGACATTCCGGCGCGGGCAAAAGTACTCTGCTGCGCCTGATCAACCGCCTGGAAAACCCCAGCGGCGGTACGATCATCGTCGACGGCGAAGAAGTCACCGCGCTGGACGCCAACGGCCTGCGCCGCTTCCGCCAGCAGGTCGGGATGATCTTCCAGCACTTCAATCTGCTGTCCTCCAAGACTGTGGCCGACAACGTTGCCTTGCCGCTGACCCTGGCCGGCGAGCTGTCGCGCAGCGACATCGAACGCCGTGTGGCCGAGTTGCTGGAGCGGGTCGGTCTGTCCGACCACGCCAAGAAATACCCGGCACAGCTGTCCGGCGGCCAGAAGCAGCGCGTCGGCATCGCCCGCGCCCTGGCCACCAAGCCGAAGATCCTGCTGTGCGACGAAGCCACCAGCGCGCTCGATCCACAGACCACGGCCTCGGTCCTGCAACTGCTGGCCGAGATCAACCGCGAGCTGAACCTGACCATCGTCCTGATCACCCACGAGATGGACGTGATCCGTCGCGTCTGTGACCAGGTGGCGGTCATGGACGCCGGCCAGATCGTCGAACAGGGCTCGGTGGCCGAGGTGTTCCTGCACCCCAAGCACCCGACCACCAAACGCTTCGTCCAGGAAGACGAGCAGATCGACGAAAACGAGCAACGCGACGACTTCGCTCATGTGCCGGGCCGTATCGTGCGCCTGACCTTCCAGGGCGATGCCACCTACGCACCCCTGCTGGGCACTGTGGCCCGGGAGACCGGGGTCGATTACAGCATCCTCGCCGGACGCATCGACCGCATCAAAGACACCCCTTACGGGCAACTGACCCTGGCCATCACCGGCGGTGACATGGAAGCGGCCTTCGCCCGCTTCACCGCGGCGGATGTCCACATGGAGGTGCTGCGCTAATGAGCGGCTTACTGCATTACTTCGACAACGTTGACTGGGCCGATATCGGGGTGGCGACCAGCGACACCATGGTCATGCTCAGCACGTCCCTGGTATTCACCGTACTGGTCGGCCTGCCGCTGGGGGTCTTGCTGTTCCTGTGCAGCCCAAGGCAGTTGCTGGAACAGAAAAATGTCTATTCGGTCCTGGGCTTTGTGGTCAATGCCATCCGCTCGCTGCCGTTTATCATCCTGCTGATTGTGATGATTCCGACCACTATCCTCATCACGGGCACCTCCCTGGGTGTGGCGGGCGCCATCCCACCGCTGGTAGTGGGCGCTTCCACCTTCTTCGCGCGCTTGGTAGAAACCGCTCTGCGTGAAGTGGATCGCGGCATTATCGAGGCCACCCAGGCCATGGGCGCCACGACCCGGCAGATCATCATGAACGCCCTGCTGCCCGAGGCCTGCCCCGGTATCATCGCGGCGATCACGGTCACCGCCATCGCCCTGGTCGGCTACACCGCCATGGCCGGTGTCGTGGGTGCAGGCGGCCTCGGCGACCTGGCCATTCGTTATGGTTACCAGCGTTTCCAGGACGATGTGATGGTGGTTACCGTGGTGATGCTGATTGTGTTGGTTCAGGTTCTGCAAACCGTTGGCGATAAGCTGGTGGTGCACTTTTCCCGCAAATAATTGCAATCGCCGGCCCTGGCCGGCAGGCGCCCGGGGTCGGGCGACTTACAAGGAGCTTGTTCGATGAAAAAACTACTCGTCGCTTTCGCAGCCGTTGCCGCGTTCTCCGCGCACGCCGCCGAAACCCTGACCGTGGCCGCCACGCCGGTGCCCCACGCCGAGATCCTGGAATTCGTCAAACCGGCCCTGGCCAAAGAAGGCGTGGACCTGAAGGTCAAGGTCTTCACCGACTACGTGCAGCCCAACGTGCAAGTGGCCGAGAAACGCCTGGACGCCAACTTCTTCCAGCACCAGCCGTACCTGGATGAGTTCAACAAGGCCAAGGGTACCCACCTGGTAAGCGTGGCCGGCGTGCACCTGGAACCCCTGGGCGCCTACTCCAGCAAGTACAAGCAACTCTCCGAGCTGCCAGGCGGCGCCACCGTGGTGATCCCCAACGACGCCACCAACGGCGGTCGCGCCCTGTTGCTGCTGGACAAGGCCGGCCTGATCAAGCTCAAGGATTCCAACAACATCCTGGCCACCATCAAGGACATCACCGAGAACTCCAAGGACCTGAAGTTCCGTGAACTGGAAGCCGCCACCATCCCCCGCGTGCTGACTCAGGTCGACCTGGCCCTGATCAACACCAACTACGCCCTGCAGGCCAAGCTCGACCCTTCCAAGGATGCCCTGGTGATCGAAGGCAAGGATTCGCCTTACGTGAACATCCTGGTAGCCCGTCCTGACGACAAGGATTCGGACGCCATGAAGAAACTGGTCGCCGCCCTGCACAGCCCGCAAGTGAAGCAATTCATTCTCGAGAAGTACAAAGGCGCCGTGCTGCCAGCGTTCTGATCGACTGCAGAAATGCAAACGGGGCGCCTTTGGGCGCCCCGTTTCGTTTCAGATGCTCCTACAACACACCGTAGGAGCCGGCTTGCCGGCGAAGAACCACAACCTGCCCCGTCCTTACGGACGCTGCAACATCAGCGGCAGCTGGGCCACCAGCTTCTGGTTGTTCAGCGGTGCCCGGATAAAGCCACGCTGGCTGCCATCCGGACCGATCACTGCGAGGTTGCCGCTGTGATCCACGGTGTAGTTGGGCTTGCTGGTGTCTGCCGGAATGAAGGGGATGCTCACGGCGTTGGCGAGTTTCTGCAGGTCTTCCACCGAGGCGGCGGTCAGGCCCTTGAAGTCCTTGTCGAAGTAGCCCAGGTATTGCTTGAGCTGCTGCGGCGTGTCGCGGTTGGGATCGACGCTGACCAGGATCACCTGCAGCTTGTCCACCGCCTCCTTGGGCAGCTCGCTCTTGATCTGCCGCAGTTGCGCCAGGGTGGTGGGGCAGATGTCCGGGCAGAAGGTGTAGCCGAAGAACAGCAGGGACCATTTGCCCTTCAACTCGTCGATCACCACGGGCTGGCCGTCCTGATCGAGCATCTTCACCGCGGGCAGGGTGCGGCTCTGGGGCAGGAGGATGATGCCGGCGTCGATCAATGCGGTGGGATCGCCCTGACCCTTGCCGGACAGTACTTTGTTGACGGTCAGCCCCAGGACCAGGGCCACCAGCGCAACGAGAATAAAGACGGTTTTCTGAGTTCGAGTCATAGGTTCAACAATAGGTAGTGGTCTACGAGCAGGGCGATGAACAGCAGGAACAAGTAATAAATAGAGTACTTGAAGGTGTTGATCGCCGCGTGCGGCCGAGTGCCACGGTACAGCACCCAGGCCCATTGCAGGAAGCGCCCGCCCAGGGCCAGGGCGCACACCAGATACAGCACGCCGCTCATGTGGATGGCATAAGGAAGCAGGCTGACCGCCAGCAAGGCAAAGGTGTAGAGCAGGATATGCACCTTGGTGTAGTGCTCGCCGTGGGTCACCGGCAGCATCGGGATATCGGCCTTGGCGTACTCCTCCTTGCGATGGATGGCCAGGGCCCAGAAGTGCGGCGGAGTCCAGGCGAAAATGATCAGTACCAGCAGCAGCGGCTCGGCGCTCAAGTGCCCGGTAGCAGCAACCCAGCCCAGCAGGGGCGGCGCCGCACCCGCCAACCCGCCGATCACAATGTTCTGCGGCGTCGCGCGTTTCAGAAAGCCGGTATAGACCACCGCGTAGCCCAGCAGGGAGGCCAGGGTCAGCCAGGCCGTGAGCGGATTGGTGAAAGCCAGCAGTAACGCTTGCCCAGCCAACGCAAGCAACAGGGCGAACACCAAGGCCGCCCGGGGCGAAACCCGGCCTTCGGCCAGGGGCCGTTTGTGGGTACGGGCCATCAGCGCGTCGATGCGCCGGTCCACCACATGGTTCACCGCTGCCGCTCCACCCGCGCACAGGGCAATGCCCAGGTTGCCAAACACCAGCACCGTCCACGGAACCCCGGCGCGGGTGGCGAGGAACATGCCCACCAGGGAGGTGATCAGCATCAGCACCACCACCTTGGGTTTGGTCAGCTCCAGGTAATCGCGCCAGATGGCCTGGGGATGCTGACGTTCGCCAATCAGAGTCGCCATGGCATCTCTCCTTTGATGGTGATGGGACCCGCCATCTGTTTGCGCGGGCTGAGGCGCCAGCCCAGGGGCAGGCGATCCCGGGCCTGTACCAGGCTGGTACGGGCGTGATAGTTGACCAGCACCAGGGTCAGCAGCAGCGCCGCCCCCCCGGCGTTATGCGCCACCGCCACCGGCAGGGGCAAATGGAACAGCACGTTGCTCAGGCCCAGGCTGATCTGCGCCGCCAGTGCCACCAGCACCAGGCCGGCCAGACGGGTCATGCCGGTTTGCCGCAACTGCCAGGCCAGCCCCAGCAATACCAGGGTCACCAGCACCGCGCCCACCCGGTGGGTCATGTGGATGGCGGTGCGGGCGTCACTGTCCAGTTGCCCACCCAGGTAGTTGGGGCCGATGTGCTGAGTCAGGTGAAAGCCGTTGGCGAAATCCATGTTCGGCCACCACTGGCCATGGCAGGTGGGCAGGTCGATGCAGGCCACGGCGGCGTAATTGGAGCTGACCCAGCCGCCCAGGGCGATCTGCCCGATCACCAGTACCAGCCCGGCCGTGGCCCAGTATTGCAGGCGGCGCGGCACGATCAGCGCCGGCAGCACGCCGGACAGGCGCAAGGTCAGCAGGAACAGCAGGCTCAAGGTGGCGAAGCCCCCCAGCAGGTGCGCCGTAACCACTTGCGGCCAGAGCTTGAGGGTGACCGTCCACATGCCGAAGGCCGCCTGGGCAAACACCACCGCCATCAGGAACAGCGGCAGCTTCAGGGGCTGCCCGGGATGCCGCCGATGGGTCCAGGCTCGGGCCGCCAGCAGCACGATCAACAGCCCCAGAGTGCCGGCGAAATAGCGGTGGATCATTTCGTTCCAGCCCTTGTGGGCTTCCACCGGGGTGTCGGGAAAATGCAGTTCGGCATGGGCCAGTTGGGCTTCGCTTTTCGGCACGCTGATAAAACCGTAGCAGCCGGGCCAGTCCGGGCAGCCGAGGCCCGCGTGGGTCAACCGGGTGTAAGCGCCCAGCAGCACCACGATCAGTGCCAGCAAGGTGGCAAACAACGCGAGGCGAAATCCAGGTTTGGCCATGACGATGCCCTTATCCGATGTTCGACAGTTTCAGCAGGTGCCGCAGGTCGTTGAGCAGATCCTTGCCCTTGACCCGAGCGTCGTAGCGCAGCACCAGATTGCTGTGGGGGTCGACTATCCACAGCTGCGGCGCATCCTTGTCGTTGGCGCCTTTGACAAAGGTCCCCAGGTCCAGGGGGTAGCGTTGCAACTGCGGGTACTCGCGCTGCAGCCTGGCTTCGTATTCGGCGCTCAGCGGCTGGGCGCTGGCCAAGGCATGGCTGGCCCGCGAAGCATCGCGGCCCAGGGCCACCTGGATCTGCCGCGCCAGGTACACCAGTTGCTGGCAATCGGCATCGCACGCCTTGGGGGCCGTGACCAGGATCTGCCAGCGATCCTCCTCGGACTGCACACCGATCTGCGCCCGGGTCTGGCCGTTGCCGATCAGCTCACCGTGATAACTACGGCTTTCCGGCACCCAGAACTGCAGCTTGTACATGCCCGTGGCAAGGATCATCGGACCGATCACCATCAGCAGGATCAGGATCAGTTGCCAGCGGCCGCGACGCCGGTTGGGCACCTGGGCGTCAGAGATGTTGGGTGGATTCATGGCCGTTCCCATGGCGTTTCTCCCGTGCGTTATGCCAGCCGAAATAGAGATAGAGGAGCAGCAGGGCCAGGGCCATGGCGAACCACTGCACGGCATAGCCCAAGTGTTTTTCCGGCCCCATGGCCACCACCGGCCACGCTGTGAGGTAGGCGCCAGCACCGGACTCCTGGCGCACTTCATGGTTGAAGCCGCTGCGGCCAAGCTCGGCCCAGAGTGCCTCCGGGGCCACCGCGGTGATCAATCGTGGCCAGCGAGCACCGGCCGGGTCGGCATGCAGCTGGAACGCCGCGCCCGGAGAAACGTAGACCCAGGCATCCAGGCTGAGGCTCTGCTCCGGGGTGCTGAATGCCGGCGGCGTGCGCCGATCGGGCCAGGGCAGCCAACCGCGATTGACCAGCAACCAGCGCCCGCTGGCCTGATCGAGGAAGGGTTGCAACAGCTCGACCCCGACCTTGCCGTCGTGCAGGCGGTTGTCCAGCAACAGGCTGTGATCGGCATCGAAATGACCGTGCAGGCGCACCCGGCGAAAGGAAGGGTCCTCGACCGCCAGCAACTCGAACAAAGGCACCGGCTCGGCCACGCGGCGCTCGGCGTAACTGGCCAGCAGTTGGCGCTTCTGCTCGCCACGGCTCAGTTGCCAGCAGCCCAGGGAAACCAGCACAGGCAGCAGCAACAGCACCACCAGGGTCGGTACGACTCCTGGCCGGAAGCCTTTCATGACCGGCCCGCCAGGCTGAGAAATCCACTCGCTATACTGCTGTACATCGCGTTTCCCCCGGAGTCCCACCATGCTCAAAGCAGCCATCGTCCTGACGCTGATTGCCACGGTTATCAGCCTGTTCAGCGGCCTGTTCTTTCTGGTCAAGGACGACAGCCAATCCAAACGCCTGGTGACCGCCCTGAGTATTCGGGTGTGCCTGGCCGCGATCACCGTGGGCTTGATCGCCTGGGGTTTCTTCAGCGGCCAGCTGGTGTCCCACGCGCCCTGGTAGGGCGCGGCAGGTCATCAGAGCACGTAGACAAAAACGAACAGACCGATCCACACCACATCGACGAAGTGCCAGTACCAGCTGGCCGCTTCAAAGCCGAACTGATGTTCGGCGTCGAAATGCCCACGCATGATGCGCATCAGCATCACGAACAGGATCAAGGTGCCGATGGTCACGTGGGCCCCGTGGAAACCGGTGAGCATGAAGAAGGTGGCGCCGTAGATCCCCGAGCCCAGGGTCAGGCCCAGCTCGTGATAGGCGTGGATGTACTCTTCGGCCTGGAAGCCGAGGAAGGCGCACCCCAGCAGCACGGTCAGCGCCAGCCAGATCTTCAGCGCACCACGATGGCCTTTCTTCAAGGCATGGTGGGCGATGGTCACGGTGACACTGGAACTCACCAGCAGCACGGTGTTGAGCAGCGGCAAGCCCCAGGGGCTGATGGTGCCCTTGGGCGATGGAAAGAGTTTTGGATCGGGGTTGTTGAGCAGGGGCCAGACGAACTCGAAGTTCGGCCAGAGCATATGGGCGATGCCCTTGTGCCCCTCACCACCGAGCCAGGGTCCGGACAGGTGCCGCACATAGAACAGCGCGCCGAAGAAGGCCAGGAAGAACATCACTTCGGAAAAGATGAACCAGCTCATGCCCCAGCGGAACGAGCGGTCGAGCTGAGCGCTGTACAAGCCGGCGCGGCTTTCCTTGATCACCGCGCCAAACCAGCCGAACAGCATGTAGGCCAGCAGCAGGCCGCCAACGAAAAAGATCAGCGGGCCATGGGATTCCGGGCGCGCCGCCTTGAGGTCGTTGAACCAGGTCGCCAGGCCGAACACGGTGACGAACATGCCCACCGTCGCAATGATCGGCCACTTGCTCTGGGCAGGAACGTAATAGTGCTCATGAGTCGCCATGGGTTGTTCTCCTTATCGGGCACGCCAGATCGTCTATCCCCCGGTCTTGGCGGTAGCCGCCACCGGTGGATGACGCGCGGTGATATCGAACAGCGTGTAAGCCAGCGTCAGGTGCTTCACATCCTTGGGCATGTCGCGGTCAACGATGAAACGCACCGGCATCTCGATCTTCTCCCCGGGCTGCAGCACCTGCTGGGTAAAGCAGAAGCACTCGGTCTTGTGGAAGTACATGGCCGCGCTGCTGGGGGAAATGCTCGGAATGGCCTGGGCGCTCATCGGGTGGTCGCTGGGGTTGCGGGCGATGAAGACCATCTCGTTAACCGCCCCCGGGTGGACCACGATGTCATCGGACTTGGGGTAGAACTCCCAGACCATGTCGATGGCATTGGTGGACAGGAACTGCACCCGCACCTGGCGCGAAGCATCGATCTGCTGCCCCTGGTCCGCGTACTGCCCGCCGGTCTTGCCATTGATGCCCAGGGCCTTGCACATCACGTCGTAGATCGGCACCAGAGCAAAGCCGAAGACGAACATCGCCACCACCACCAGCAACAGGCGGGTGACCAGCTTCTTCAGCGAGACATCGGCCATCTCAACGTCCTCCCGAACCTGTAGGAGCCGGTTTGCCGGCGAACCGGACACCACCTTCTGGCGCCTTCGCGAGCAAGCTCGCTCCTACAACACAGATGTTCATTTCACTTCCGGTGGCGTGACGAAGGTGTGGTACGGCGCCGGCGATGGAATGCTCCACTCCAGCCCCTCGGCCCCTTCCCACGGTTTGGCCGGGGCCGGTTTGCCGCCGCGAATGCACTTGATGACGATGAACAGGAAAAAGATCTGCGTCGCGCCAAAGGTGAAGGCACCGATGGAGGACACCATGTTGAAGTCGGCGAACTGCAGGTTGTAGTCCGGAATCCGTCGCGGCATGCCCGCCAGCCCGACGAAGTGCATGGGGAAGAAGGCCATGTTCATGCCAACGAAGGACAGCCAGAAGTGCAGCTTGCCCAGGGTTTCGTCGTACATGTGACCGGTCCACTTGGGCAACCAGTAATAGGCCGAGGCGAAGATCCCGAAGATCGCCCCCGGCACCAGCACGTAGTGGAAATGCGCCACCACGAAGTAGGTGTCCTGGTACTGGAAGTCCGCCGGGGCGATGGCCAGCATCAACCCGGAAAAGCCGCCAATGGTGAACAGAATGACAAAGGCCACGGCGAACAGCATCGGCGTCTCGAACGTCAGCGCGCCCTGCCACATGGTGCTGACCCAGTTGAACACCTTGACCCCGGTGGGCACGGCAATCAGCAGCGTGGCGTACATGAAGAACAGTTCGCCCACCAGCGGGATGCCCACCACGAACATGTGGTGCGCCCAGACGATGAACGACAGGAAGGCAATGGCCCCGGTGGCATAGACCATCGAGGTGTAGCCGAACAGCGGCTTGCGGCTGAAGGTGGGGATGATCGAGCTGACGGCGCCGAAGGCCGGCAGGATCATGATGTACACCTCGGGGTGACCGAAGAACCAGAACACGTGCTGGAACAGGACCGGGTCACCACCGCCGGCGGCGCTGAAGAAGCTGGTGCCGAAGTGGATGTCCATCAGCATCATGGTCACGCAACCGGCCAGCACCGGCATCACCGCGATCAGCAGGAAGGCGGTGATCAGCCAGGTCCAGACGAACAGCGGCATCTTCATCAGGGTCATGCCCGGGGCACGCAGGTTGAGGATGGTGGCGATCACGTTGATCGCCCCCATGATCGAACTGATGCCCATCAGGTGGATGGCGAAGATGAAGAAGGTCACGCTTTCCGGGGCGTAGGTGGTGGACAGCGGGGCGTAGAAGGTCCAGCCGAAGTTTGGCCCGCCACCTGGCATGAACAGGGTCGAGACCAGCAGCAGGAAGGCCGCCGGCAGCAACCAGAAACTGAAGTTGTTCATCCGCGGCAGGGCCATGTCCGGCGCGCCGATCATCAGCGGGATCATCCAGTTGGCCAGGCCGACAAAGGCCGGCATCACCGCGCCGAAGACCATCACCAGGCCGTGCATGGTAGTCATCTGGTTGAAGAACGCCGGCTCGACGATCTGCAGCCCTGGCTGGAACAGCTCGGCGCGGATCACCATGGCGAACGAACCACCGAGCAGGAACATGCAGAAGCTGAACCACAGGTACAGGGTCCCGATGTCCTTGTGGTTGGTGGTCAGCACCCAGCGCATCAGGCCCTTGGCCGGGCCATGGGCGTGGTCATCATGGCCGGCGTGGCCGTGGTCATCGATCACTGCACTCATGCCCTGTCTCCTGCAAACGGGTGGGCTGGACGCTCAGGGACACTGCACCCCGAGCGGTTGCGGAAATACCCAATAAGCCGGCTCATTTGCTTTCCGCCTGTTTCAGCGCCAGCACTTCTTTTGGCGTGACCATGTCGCCCTTGTTGTTGCCCCAAGCGTTGCGCTCGTAAGTGACGACCGCAGCGATGTCGACTTCCGACAGCTGCTTGCCGAAGGCGGCCATGGCGGTACCCGGCTTGCCGTGGAACACCAGGCTCAGGTGAGCCTCCTTGGGTCCGGTGGCGATCTTCGAGCCCTTGAGGGCCGGGAACATCGGCGGCAGGCCCTGGCCTTCCGCCTGGTGACAGGCGACACAGGTGGTGTGGTAGATCTTGTCGCCACGGGCCACCAGTTCATCGAGGGTCCATTCCTTGCTGGTGAGCTCCTTGAGCTTGGCGGCCTCGGCCTTGCGCTCGCCCATCCAGGTGTCGTAGTCGGCCTGACTCTTGACCTCCACCACGATCGGCATGAAGCCGTGGTCCTTGCCGCACAGTTCAGCGCACTGGCCGCGGTAGATGCCGGGCTTGTCGACCCGGGTCCAGGCTTCGTTGACGAAACCCGGGATGGCATCACGCTTGACCGCAAAGGCCGGCACCCACCAGGAGTGGATGACATCGGCAGCGGTCACCAGGAACCGCACCTTGGCCCCCACCGGCAGCACCAGGGGCTGGTCGACTTCCAGCAGGTAGTGCTCGCCCTTGACGCTCTTGTTGTGGATCTGCTCGGCGGGGGTGGCCAGGTTGCTGAAAAACTCCACATCCTGGCCGAGGTATTTGTAGTGCCACTTCCACTGGTAGCCGGTGATCTGGATGTCCACATCCGGCTCGCTGGTGTCGTACATCTTGATCAGGGTCGCTGTCGCCGGTACGGCCATGGCCACCAGGATCAGGAAGGGGATGATGGTCCAGAGGATTTCCACGGTGGTGCTTTCGTGGAACTTGGCCGGGACCTGGCCGGTGGAGCGGCGGTGAACGATCATTGACCAGAACATCGCGCCGAAGACGATGACGCCGATCACCACACAGATCCAGAAGATGGTCATGTGCAGGTCGAATACCGCGTGGCTTATCTCGGTAGCCCCAGGCGTCATATTCACCGTCCAGGCGGCTTGCGCCTGGCTGAATATCGACCACAACAGGAGGCCCATCCAGACATGTGGATGTCGCATCATTGCGGGTTCCCCTTATCGTTCTTGTTATCCCGCCGGCTTAACACCTGCGGCAAGGGAGCGGCTGCCTAGACTACGAACTTAAACCGGCCGGGCCTCGCTGCATTTGCAGTCGGGCGTCATCAGCTAACTTCATACAATGGCGAGTATAGACAGCGACTCTCACCTCGCAACGCGAGGGCGTAAATCAGCTGAAACACTGGAAAGGAGGTTTGCAGGCCACGGCACAAAAGGGATCGAGTGCGCTGGATGGCGAAACGATATAACCGTGGTGACTAAGCATGAAATAATTATGACAAATGCGTCTTAAGCATTTTCGTAAGCAGGCTAACTTATGTTCTCCCTATTCAACTGCCCTTGTTCCCTGGAGTTTTCATGAACACCGCCGCATTGCGCGAGCAGATCCAACTGGCCCGGCAACACGAAGCCAGCACAGGCCTTCTGACCCGTCAGTTGGAAACGCAACTGCCTCACCTGCACCCCGCCATCCAGCTGCCCGAAGTCGACGCCAAGGGCGTCATGACCCGTTTCGTCAGCGCCTACATTGACCAGGTTCCGGACCTGCTGGACGCCGCCAATGCGGTGGCCCGTGAAGCCGGCATCGAATCGCAGATCAAACCGGTACTGAAGATCGCCGAGCAATTTTTCCTCCAGCCACCGGCCATCATGGACGGCCACATCGGTCTCGACAGCCTGCTGGACGAAGCCTACCTGGCACTGCGCCTGGTGGAAGAGGTCAACGACCTGTACATCAAGCACTTCGGCCGTCCGCTGATCCCCCTGGACATGACGGTTGCCAATCTCATCGCCCACCAACTGATCGGCGAAACCTTCGCCAACCAGCTGGACGAAGCGGTGCACCACGCGGTCGACGCCATGCTCGACGAAGAAAGCTTCGCTCTGGAATCGGTAGAAGCCTACCGCGACAAACTCAACAGCCCGGACACCGAGGCCGCCTGGAAACGCTGGCCCTGCCTGTCCCGCCAGCTGGGCGTGGAACTGGAGCTCGACCAGCCCGCCGCCTGACCCCACTCCTCGCCAGCAAGGCTCGCAACGAGCCTTGTGGCGAAGGGGCCAAGCCCCGCCCCCGATATCAGACTCTTGCCGACGCCACTCCAACCCCGCCACCGCTACTCAAACGCCCCTCCAGGCGACGCTTCAAGCCCCGCGCCTCGATCACCAACCGCGAACCCTTGGCCTGATTGGCCCGAGTCCATTCCTCCAGCAGTTCCAGGCAGGCGTGATCGATGTAACTGAGGTGGTTGAGAGGCACATGCACCGTCGTCGCCGGTGGAATGCTCGCCAGAACCCGAGTCAGAGCCGGCACCTTGAGAAAGGTCGCCGCCCCCATCAGACGCAACTCCATCTCGCCGGCCGCGGGAAGGTCGATCAGGCTGATCTTCAAGCGCGAGGCCTTGAACGCCAGCTTGGCCAGCGTCAGGGCAAAGCCAATCAGCACCCCGGTCAGCAGATCACTGAAGACAATCGCCAGGGCAGTCACCGCGTAGGTCAGCATCGGCATCCGCCCGTAGCGCCCGAGGCCGCGAAAGACTTTCAGGTCCACCAGCTTGAAGCCGGTATAGACCAGCACGCCGGCCAGGCTCGCCACCGGAATGCTCTGTAGCACGCTGGACAGCAGCAGGACAAAACCCAGCAGCCAAACACCATGGAAGATCGTCGAATAGCGGGTCTGGGCCCCGGCCTGGACATTGGCCGAGCTGCGCACAATGACCCCGGTCATCGGCAAGGCCCCAAGCAGGCCGCAGAGCATATTGCCCACGCCCTGGGCCGACAGTTCACGATCGAAGTCCGAACGCACCCCGCTGTGCATGCGATCCACCGCGGCGGCCGACAGCAAGGTCTCGGCGCTGGCAATAAAGGCCACGGCGAAGGCCGCGATCAGCAGATTGGGGTCCGCCAGATTGAGCAGATCGGCGGGGCGCAGCCAGTCGATGGCCTCGCTCAGGTTGGCCGGCACCTCGACCCGCTTCACCTCCAGGGCCAGGAACAGGCTGGCCAGGGTCGCCAAGCCCACCCCCAGCAAAGCCCCGGGAATGAAGCGCAGCGATTGCGGCCGCCACTTGTCCCAACCCCACATCACCGCGATGGTCGACAACCCCAGCAAACCCGCCTGCCAACCCAGGCTCGGCAAGGCCTGGGCCAGCGCCTGAGGGAAACCGACAAGGTTAGCCAGCCCCGAGGCCTGGGGCGCGGCATCGAGCATCACATGCATCTGGGACAGCACGATCAACACACCAATCCCGGCCAGCATGCCGTAGACCACCGCCGGCGCCGTGACCCGGAACCAGCACCCCAGGCGCAGACGCCCGGCCAGCAATTGCAGCAGCCCCGCCAACAGCAGGATCGGCCCGAGCATGGCCACACCGTGCTGGCGCACCAGTTCGAACACCAGCACCGCCAGCCCCGCGGCCGGACCGCTGACCTGCAGCGGCGAGCCCGCCAGCCAGCCCACCACCAGGCCGCCGATGATCCCGGTGATCAGGCCCTTGGCCGGCGGCAGGCCCGAGGCGATGGCAATCCCCATGCACAGGGGCAGGGCCACCAGGAACACCACCACGGAGGCCAACAGCTCCCGGGGCAGGACATTTTTCAGCTGTGCTGCACGCATGACTTTTCTCCCGACATTTTCTTCAGGCGTGGCAAAGCCGGGCCGCGCGAACGGCGGCCCTGACCACGACGTCACAGGGGTTTAGGAGGATTCAGAAGCGCGCTTTGGGCGTCGCCACGGGGATCGGATGAGTGCCATCGAGCGGCAGGAAACAGCCCTTGTCCGCGTCGTAGGCCTTGATCGAACTGGTCTCGATGTCATAGACCCAGCCATGGATGAACAATTGGCCGTTGGCCATGCGCGAAGCCACGGAAGGGTGGGTGCGCAGGTGCTGCAACTGGGCGATGACGTTCTCCTCGGTCAGCACATGCATGCTGGAGGATTCGTCGGCGCAGTCGCAGTTCTCGTGGACCATGGTCCGCGCCACTTCGGCATGCCGCAGCCAGGCCTTGACCGTGGGCATCTTCTCCAGGCTTTGCGGATTGAGCACCGCACGCATGGCGCCGCAGTCCGAGTGCCCGCAAACGATGATGTGGTGCACCCCAAGGGCCAGCACCGCGTATTCGATCGCGGTGGAAACGCCGCCGTTCATCTGCCCATAGGGCGGCACCACGTTGCCCACGTTGCGGGTCACGAACAGGTCGCCGGGAGAGCTCTGGGTGATGAGTTCGGGAACGATGCGCGAATCCGCGCAAGCAATGAACATCGCCCGTGGCCGCTGGGCGGTGGCGAGTTTCTTGAACAATTCTTCCTGCTGCGGGAAGACTTCATGATGAAAATGCAAAAAGCCGTCAACGATATGCTGCAGCGCTGCATCGGCAGTTTCGGCAACCTCGGTGGGTGCGGGAGCCGACGCAGCCAACGGCTGTTTATCCTTGTCACTCATGATTCAGCCTCTCTGTCGGATTTGGTGAATTTTCCAGAATTATCCGGCACGACGCCAGTAATCGATTAAAAAATAACCGGGCCGCCAACCGCGACCCGTCGGTCACTTGATGGACAAGGTAGCGGTAAAAACTTAACTCAAACTGAATGGAACGCTCTAGAACGCCACTATGGTCGATGTCAAAAGGTGACCAGCGTACCTGCGCCAGCAACATCCGCTAGTCAACCATAGGCCAATGTTTCTCACAGCAACGACATCTGCCCACCCGGCGGACAAAAGGCCGAGCAATCCAGATCGAAGCCTTCGCGCCGATCGAGCCCCAGGCGCTTGAGCGCCTTGGCGAAACGCTGGGCCAGCAGATCGGCGAAGGGCCCTTCACCGCGCATGCGGCTGCCAAAACGGCTGTCGTAGAGCTCACCACCCCGGCTCTGGCGGATCAGGCTGAGCACATGGGCGGCCCGCTGCGGGTAATGGGCCGCCAGCCACTCCTCGAACAGCGGCGCCACTTCCAGGGGCAACCGCAGCATCATGTAGGCCGCGCTTTGCGCCCCCGCGGCATGGGCCTCACTGAGCAGGCTTTCCAACTCGCTGTCGTTGATCATCGGAATCATCGGCGAGCACAGCACCCCCACCGGGATGCCCGCTGCGCGCATCACCCGAATCGCCCGCAAACGCGCCTTGGGCGCCGCGGCCCGGGGTTCGAGAATGCGCTTCAACTCATCGTCCAGGGTGGTCAGGCTGATCATCACCGCCACCAGCCGCTGCCGGGCCAGCTCGACCAGCAGGTCCAGGTCCCGCAGGATCAGCGAGCCCTTGGTGACGATGGTCACCGGGTGCCGATAGCGCAGCAGCACTTCCAGGGTACGTCGGGTCAGTTGCTGCTCGCGCTCGATGGGTTGGTAGGGGTCGGTATTGGACCCCAGGTTGATCGGTGCGCAACGATAGCCGGGCTTGGACAGTTGCTGCTCCAGCAAGGCCGCGGTGTTGCTCTTGGCGATCAGCTTGGTTTCAAAGTCCAGCCCGGGAGACATATCCCAATAGGCATGGCTGGGCCGCGCATAGCAATAGATGCAGCCGTGCTCACAACCGCGATAGGGGTTGATCGAGCGATCGAAGGGCAGGTCCGGCGAACTGTTGCGGGTAATGATGGATTTCGCCGTTTCAAAACGCACCTCGGTGCCCTGGGTCAGCGGTACCTCCTGGTACCAGCCGTCATCCTCGGCCACCGAACGATTGGGCGCGAAACGATTGTGCGGGTTGCTCGCGGTACCGCGACCACGGGGAGGCAAGGGGGTGGACATGGGAGCGCTCCATTACTGTATGAACATACAGTAATGGAGTCGGATTTATCTGGCCAGCACCGCCGGACCGAAACCCACCCCCGCAAGTGAACGCTCCCCAGCGCGACGCAGGCCGCACCTTCGCCGGCAAGCCGGCTCCTACAGTTTTGTGGCGTTGGGGTATAAGGCAGGCTCAAAGAACAGGAGCGCAAACATGCCCAGGACACTTGGCAGGCTGGAAAAGATCTTCTACGCGGCGGATGCCTACCTCCCCAGCTACGAACAAGGCGCCGACCTGATCATCGTCAGGGCGCCCGATGGCCAGCTCTGGGGCCTGGCCTGTGAATTCGAGCTGTGCACCCAGGACATCGAAAAGGCCGCGGTGAGCGGCCAGCACCCCTTCGATGAAGCGGACCCGAAGTTCGCCGAGGTGTGCTGGAGCCCCTACCACGACGGCATCGGCCTGCTCCCCGCAAGCTGGGAGGACCTGACGAATGCAGGTCTGGCGGACTGCATCACCGGCTATCAGCTGGAAAGCCGCTTGGGCATCCAGCGCTTCACCCAGGGCTGAACAGCCACCCCGGACCGGCGCCCGCAGCGAGCGCCGGCCTTGGGGCTAGTGGCGGGTGACCTGCCCCAGATCATCATTGGAGGTGCTCTGCAGGTCGCCATTGCGCAGCGCCGCCACATCCCCGGGCTTCACCGCCGAACCCTGGTTGCCCCAGCTGCCGCGAATGAAGTTGACCACATCGGCCACCTCCTGGTCCGACAGGCGCCAGGCAAAGGGCGGCATGGTGAAGGTCGAAGGCGCGCTGTGGGTAGCCGGCAAGGTGCCGCCCTTGAGCACGATGTGGATCAGCGAGGTGGCATCCGCCGATTGCAGCACCGGGTTGCCCGCCAGCGCCGGGAACACCCGGGTGTAACCCTGGCCGTCGGTACGGTGGCAGGCTGCGCAGTTGTCGATGTACACCGCCGCGCCCGGCTGACTGTCGTCACCTTTCCACAGGGCCTCGGCCACCTGCTTGTCGTACGGGTGCGGCTGGTCCTGGGGATCATTGGCAGGCAGGGACTTGAGGTAGCGGGCGATTGCCGTCAGATCGTTCTCGCTCATGTACTGCATGCTGTGCACCACCACATCGCTCATGCCGCCAAACACCGCACTGCGATCACTGCGGCCGGTCTTGAGGAACTGCACCAGTTGCTCTTCGCTCCAGCTGCCCAGGCCATCCTTGTGGTCACCGCGCAGGCTCTTGGCGATCCAGCCCTCCAACGGTGCGCTGCCGGAGAGGAAGGCGCTGCCCTCGCTGGCGCTCAGGGCCTTCTCCTGCATGGTCAGGGCCCGTGGTGTATGGCAGGCGCCGCAGTGGCCCAGGCCCTCCACCAGGTAGGCACCGCGGCTGATCACCGGATCGCTGCCGGTCGCGAGCGCCGGGGTCTCCACACTTGGGGCGAACATCCAGCGCCAGATCGACAGCGGCCAGCGCATGCTCAGGGGCCAGGGAATGTCGCTGTCCTGGTTGTCCCTGACCACTGGCGCCACACCTTTCATGAAGTAGGCGTACAGCGCCTGCATGTCGGCGTCGCTGACCCGGGCATAGGACGGGAAGGGCATGGCCGGATACAGGGTGCTGCCGTTCTTGGCCACGCCATGGCGCACGGCCTGGTCGAAGTCCTCGAAGCTGTAGTCACCGATGCCGGTCTTGTCGGGGGTGATATTGGTGGAATAGATCACCCCGATGGGGGTTTCCATCGGTAGCCCGCCGGCGAACGGCTTGCCGTCCTTGGCGGTGTGGCAGGCCACGCAGTCACCGGCACGGGCCAGGTATTCGCCCTGCTGCACCAGGGCTTGCTGATCCACTTCGGCGGCGTTGACAGAGACGCTGCCCAGCAGCGCCAGGGTAGCGATAACGAGTGCTTTCATGGTCATCGCTCCTTATGCCTGAACCAGCGGGCCGGGGTTTTTCAGGTACTGCTCGCGGATCGCCCGGGCCGACCAGTAGGTCAGCGCCGCCACCAGGCCCGTAGGGTTGTAACCCAGGCCCTGAGGAAAGGCCGAAGCCCCGGGAACGAAGACGTTGTGCACGTCCCAGCTTTGCAGGTAGCGGTTCAGGGCGCTGGTCTTGGGGTCGGTGCCCATGATCGCGCCACCGTTCAAGTGGGTGGTCTGGTAGGACGCGGTGTTGAAGTGCTCACCGACCTTCTTGCCCAGCAAGGCAATGGCCTTGGGGTTCATCGCCTCGGCGATCTTGCCCATCTTCTCGACCATGAAACGGTTCATCTTGATGTCGTTTTCCTGCCAGTCGAACGTCATCCGCAGCAGAGGCAAACCGTAGGCATCGCGGTACACCGGGTCCAGATCCAGGTAGTTGCCACGGTAGGACTGATGCGCTCCGTGAGCGTCCATGGATACCTGATGGGTGTAGTAATCGGCGGTGGCCTTCTTCCAGGCGCTGCCCCAGGTCGGGGTGCCCGGCGGGTTGGAAGTCCCGGCGATGGGCCGGCTGCCGGCCTGGTTGACCCAGAACGGCGAACCACCGACGAAACCATGGGGACCGTGGTCGAAGTTGTCGGCGTTGAAGTCGTCCACCGCCACACCGTTGCCGCCGGCGCCGATGAAGTTGTTGGTGTGCACGTCCTTGTCGAAGTAGGCCTTGATGGTGGCCATGTTCTGGTAGGCGAAGTTCTTGCCCACCACACCTTCACCGGTGATCGGGTCGTAGGGCTTGCCGATGCCCGACAGCAGCATCAGGCGCACGTTGTGAAACTGGAAGGCGCCGAGGATCACCAGATCCGCCGGCTGTTCGATCTCCCGGCCCTGGCCATCGACGTAGGTCACGCCAGTGGCGAGGGTCTTGCTGCTGTCGAGATTGACCTTGAGCACGTGGGAATTGGCACGCAACTCGAAGTTCGGCAGCGGTTTGAGGGCCGGCAGAATGTTCACGTTGGGCGATGCCTTGGAATACATGTAGCAGACATAGCCACTGCAGAAACCGCAGAAGTTACACGGTCCCATCTGCGCGCCATAGGGGTTGGTGTAAGGCCCCGAGGTATTGGCCGACGGCAGGTTGTAGGGTTTGTAACCCACCTCATTGGCTGCTTTCTGAAACAGCTGTGCGGAATAGGTGTTCTTCTGCGACTCCAGGGGGAAGTGGTCCGAGCGATCCGGCGCATAAGGGTTGCCGCCCTTGCCGTCGCCCACCAATTGGCCCTTCACTGTCCAGGCCTGACCCGAAGTGCCGAAGACCTTTTCCGCATAGTCGAAGAACGGCTCCAGCTCTTCATAGCTGACGCCGAAGTCCTGGATGGTCATGTCCTTGGGGATGAAGTTCTTACCGTAGCGTTCTTCGTAGTGGCTGCGCATGCGCAGCTCGATGGGGTCGACCCGAAAGTGCACGCCGGACCAGTGCAGGCCGGCGCCGCCCACACCATTGCCCGGCAGGAAGGCGCCAAGTTGCCGGTTGGGCAGGGCCACGTCATTGACGCTGTGGCGGATGGTCACCGTCTCTTTGGAAATGTCCTGGAAGAGTTTCTTGCGCACGCTGTAGGTGAGTTCGTCGATCACCTGGGGATAACTGCCGTCGGGGTAGGTGTCCTGCATCGGCCCGCGCTCCAGCGCCAGCACGTTGAGCCCGGCTTCGGTCAGCTCCTTGGCCATGATCGCGCCGGTCCAGCCAAAACCGACGATCACTGCGTCGACCTTCTTCATCACTGTTGCCATGCTCAAGCCCTCTCGCCGCGAATCGATACTGCCGGGAAGGGGTATTGCTCGTTGCGTTCCACCCAATCCATGAAATCGGCGCGAGCGCCGGGAAAGCCGATCAGGGTCCAGCCCACCAGGCCTTTATTGCCACCGTGGATCGGATCGCTGAAGAAGCCTTCCTTGGTGTTCTGCAGCAGCAGATTGAAGAAAAGCTTGGCCGGGAGCGCATCGAACTGCGGGGTTCCGGCCTCCAGCTGCTTGAGCAAAGCGTCTCGGGTAGCGCTGTCTTGCGCAGCAAAAACATGACCTTTGAGGTCTTTGCACCATGCATCCACAGCGGCAATGCCCAGGCGATAGATCTCCTTGGGCACCAGCTTGCTCTGCCAACCCATCTCCGGCGCGGCGTCGGCCTTGAACGGGCCTTGCATGTACCACAGGGCGCCGGCGGCGTAGGGCGTGTTCATTTGTCGGTCGATGTACTCCGGCACCCCGGCTTCCAGGGCACCTGGCCCCATTTCGTCCGCCGGGATCAGGCGTTCCACCGCCGCCTTGATGAAGGCCCACTCTTCGGCACTGAAGTAACTGGGCTCATAGTTCTGGCTGCCGCTGGGCAGCTTGCCCGACGCCACCGGCCTGGCAGGGGCGGCAGTCTCGGGGGCGGCCGCCAGCATGGAACTGCCCAGGCCGGTACTGGCGACAGTGACCACAGGGATCAAGGTCAAGGATTTACGCAAAAACTCACGCCGCGGGTTGTCTCGATCTTGATCAGACATGGGTGCACCTCATCAGGCATTGATGGAATGGTCAGCCGCGTCATGGCGCGACTTTGTGTTTTGGCAACGCAGAAAGCCGGGCAAGACCCGGTTTTTATCAACACATCAGCAAAATTTGGTTACAAATGGTAGCAGGCTAAGCATTCGGATAAATCGTTTCAGGCGAAAAAAAGATCAGAAGCGGCGGAAAATCACGTATCAGCTTCACGTTTCTTTGACAGTGGGCTCACGGGGCTTTGACCGGACGGACACGACACTGCAGGGCATCGTCCCCCCTCATCAGTGACCCCCGCACATGTCGAGAACCCGCTTCATTCCTGCACTTTGCCTGTCGTTGCTGGCGCTGCTGGCCGGCCCACAGACGCAGGCCGCCGATGCCCCCTCCAGCCGCCCGGGGCAATGGGCCCAGCCCGTGGAGAAGCAGTACAACCTGTACCAGATGTCACCGACCCTGTACCGCAGCGCCCTGCCGGACAAAGATGCCGTGCCGTTGCTGGAACAACTCAAGGTAGGGACCGTGATCAACTTCCTGCCGGAGTCCGACGCCAGCTGGCTGTCAGCCCCCGGCATCCATCAAGTGCAGTTGCCTTATCGCACCAACCATGTGGACGACGCCGACGTGCTCAAGGCCCTGCGCGCGATCCAGAGCGCCGAAGCCCAAGGCCCGGTGCTGATGCACTGCAAACATGGTTCGGACCGCACCGGCCTGATGTCCGCCATGTATCGAGTGGTGGTCCAGGGCTGGAGCAAAGAGGAAGCGCTGAATGAGATGACCCAAGGCGGGTTTGGCGACAGTTCCCACTTCAAGGACGGCATTCGCTACATGATGCAGGCCGATGTCGACAAACTGCGCACCGCGCTGGCCAACGGTGATTGCAGCACCAGCGTGTTCGCCACCTGTTCGGTGAAGAGCTGGTTCGAGACGGTGGGGGTCAGCAAACCGCTGAGCCACTGAGCCACTGAGCACAACAGCCTGTGTAGGAGCGAGCGTGCTCGCGAAAGCGCAGGGGACGAGGGAAGGGGGCGAGTCGATTCGCCGGCAAGCCGGCTCCTGCAGGGGAGCCGGCTTTTTCTTGCGTGGTCAGTCGGTTTTTTTCTTCAACTTGGGGTTGGGGAAGAACTGCACCGATTGCACCTTGGTGTCAGCCACTTTGGGCGTCGCGCTATTGACCCGGGTCCCGAGTTCCTTGGGCACCGACAGGCCCTGCTCGTTGAGGGTGTCGGAGTAGCCACAGGCCACGCACTCGCGATGGGGTACGTCGTCCTCACTCCACATCATCAGCTTGTCCTGCTCACTGCACGCCGGGCACACCGCCCCGGCGATAAAGCGTTTCTTGGTCTTCACGGGTGCGTCACTCATGCTGCCGCGTCCTCGCTGAGGCCGCTGTGGCGCAAGAGTGCGTCAATCGACGGCGCCCGTCCGCGGAAATCGACGAACAGCACCATCGGCTCCTGGGAGCCGCCACGGGCCAGGATCGCCTCACGGAACGCTCGCCCGGTGGCCGGGTTGAGCACACCGTCTTCCTCGAACTTGGAGAAGGCATCGGCCGACAGCACTTCCGCCCACTTGTAGCTGTAGTAACCCGCGGCATAACCGCCAGCGAAGATGTGGGCGAAGCTGTTGGGAAAGCGGTTGTAGGCCGGCGGACGCATCACCGAAACCTCGTCGCGCACGGTTTCCAGCACTTGCAGCACGCTGCGGCCGTCGCCGTGAGTGGCGTGCAGTTCGAAGTCGAATAGGGAGAACTCCAACTGGCGCACCATCATCAGCCCGGACTGGAAGTTCTTCGCCGCGAGCATCTTCTGCAGCAGGTCTTGGGGCAGCGGTTCGCCGCTTTCGTAGTGGCCGGAAATCAGTGCCAGGCCTTCCGGCTCCCAGCACCAGTTCTCCATGAACTGGCTCGGCAGTTCCACCGCGTCCCAGGCCACGCCGTTGATCCCGGAGACACCGGCATGCTCGACCCGGGTCAGCAGGTGGTGCAGGCCGTGACCGAACTCGTGGAACAGGGTGGTGACTTCGTCGTGGGTCAAGAGTGCAGGCTTGCCGCTATCGGCCGGGGTGAAGTTGCACACCAGGTTGGCCACCGGGCTCTGCAACACACCGTCAACCGTGCGGCGACGGTCGCGGGCACCGTCCATCCAGGCACCGCCACGCTTGTTGGAGCGGGCATAGAGGTCGAAGAAGAAGCGGCCGACGTGCTGGCCGTTTTCCTTGATTTCGAACAGCCGTACATCCGGGTGCCAGCTGTCGAAGCCTTGCTGCTCGGCAATCTCGATGCCGTACAGGCGCTGGACAATGGCGAACAGGCCGCCGAGCACCTTGTCGATAGGGAAGTAGGCCCGCAGGGCTTCCTGGGACACGCTGTAACGTTGTTCCCGCAGCTTCTCGCCGTAGAAGCCACTGTCCCAGCTTTGCAGGTCAGCGCAGCCCTGTTCGGCGGCATAAGCCCGCAGCTGTTCCAGGTCCTGGGCGGCAAACGGCTTGCTGCGCTTGGCCAGGTCCCGCAGGAAACTCAGCACCTGATCGCTGGACTCGGCCATCTTGGTGGCCAGGCTCAGCTCGGAGAAGCTGGCAAAACCCAGGAGTTTGGCCAATTCCTGACGCAGGTCGAGGATCTCTTCCATCACCGGGCCGTTATCGTTCTGACCGGCATTAGGGCCTTGGTCCGACGCTCGGGTGCAGTAGGCGGCATAGACTTCTTCGCGCAGGGCACGGTCCTGGGCGTAAGTCATCACCGCGTAGTAGCTGGGGAATTCCAGGGTGATCAGCCAGCCATCCAGGCCTTTGGCCTGGGCCGCGGCGGCCATCTGCGCCTTGGCCGAATCGGTCAGCCCGGACAGGGCCGCTACGTCGGTGATGTGCTTGGTCCAGGCCTGGGTAGCGTCCAGCAACTGGTTGGAGAAACGGCTGGCCAGCTCCGACAGCTTGCTCTGCACCTCGGCATAACGCTTTTGCTGCTCGGGCGGCAGGTCGATGCCCGACAGGCGGAAATCCCGCAGGGAGTGTTCGAGGATGGTCTTCTGAGCCACGTCGAAACCGGCAGCTTCCGGGCTCTTGGCCAAGGCGTCAAAGGCCTGGAACAGCTCGCGGTTCTGGCCCATTTCCGTGGAATAGGCGCTCAGAGCCGGCAGGCAGGCCTCGTAGGCTTCACGCAGTTCGGCGCTGTTGCACACCGCGTTGAGGTGGCTGACCGGGCTCCAGGCAGCACCCAGGCGATCATTGAGTTCGTCCATGGCCAGCACCAGGCCGGCCCAGGTGGGCTGGGTAGCCTGGGTCTTGAGGATCTCAGCGATAGCGGCGCGGTTGTCAGCCAGGATCTGTTCGATGGCAGGCTGCACATGCTCGGCGCGGATCGCCGAGAACGGCGGCAGGTCGTAGGGCTGCAGAAGAGGGTTGTTCACACTCACGGTGGGCACCTTGGCTGGAAGAAACATTGAGCCATCTTAAT
This sequence comes from Pseudomonas sp. JDS08PS003, assembly GCF_045013505.1. Classification (NCBI taxonomy): domain Bacteria; kingdom Pseudomonadati; phylum Pseudomonadota; class Gammaproteobacteria; order Pseudomonadales; family Pseudomonadaceae; genus Pseudomonas; species Pseudomonas sp. JDS08PS003. Next base: position 148,385 of record NZ_CP120724.1, on the reverse strand, counting down.
TACAATCGACAGCCACCGCAGCTATAGCCCCCATTAATAAATCTCAGAGAGGCATTTGCACTTGGCCATTCGCAGCTACCAGAACCACACCCCGAACCTGGGCGAACGGGCCTTTGTCGACCACTCGGCCGTGGTCATCGGCGATGTCGAGATCGGCGCCGACAGCTCGGTCTGGCCCCTGACCGTGATCCGCGGCGACATGCACCGCATCCGCATCGGCGCGCGCACCAGCGTGCAGGATGCCAGCGTGCTGCACATCACCCACGCCGGCCCCTTCAACCCCGAGGGTTTCCCGCTGCTGATCGGCGATGACGTGACCATCGCCCACAAAGTCATGCTCCACGGTTGCAGCATCGGCAGCCGGGTGCTGATCGGCATGGGCAGCATCGTCATGGACGGCGCGGTGGTGGAAGACGATGTCATCGTCGGCGCTGGCAGCCTGGTGCCGCCGGGCAAGCGCCTGGAAAGCGGCTTTCTCTACGTCGGCAGCCCGGTGAAGCAGGCGCGTCCGCTGACCGACAAGGAGCGCGCCTTCTTCACCTACAGCGCCGCCAACTACGTGAAACTCAAGGACCTGCACCTGGCCGAAGGCTACGACCGTCCCTGATCTGCTACTGACTGCCGAGGAATTGCCATGCATTACCAAACCGTCCTGTTCGACCTCGACGGCACCCTGACCGATCCCCGCGAGGGCATTACCCGCTCGATCCAGTTCGCCCTGGGCAAGCTGGGGATCGACGAGCCGGACCTGACCAAGCTCGAGCACTTCATCGGCCCGCCACTGTTGCAGGCCTTCATGCAGTTCTATGGTTTCGACGAAGCCCGGGCCTGGGAGGCGGTGAACTTCTATCGCGAACGCTTCAAGGTCACCGGCCTGTATGAAAACCGGGTCTTCGACGGGGTCGCGCCGCTGCTGGAAACCCTCGGCGGGCAAGGGCGCCAGCTGTACATCGCCACTTCCAAGCCCTGGGTGTTCGCCCGGGAAATCGCCCGCCACTTCGACTTCGCCCGCCACTTCAAAGTGATCTACGGCAGCGAACTGGACGGTACCCGCACCGACAAAGTGGAGCTGATCGCCCATTTGCTGGAGCAGGAACAACTGGACCCCGCCAGCACCCTGATGATCGGCGATCGCAAGCACGACCTGATCGGCGCCAAGCGCAATGGCCTGGATGCGGCGGCGGTGGGGTATGGATTCGGCAGCCGTGAGGAGCTGAGTGCAGAAGCTCCGGCCTATCATTTTGAGACGCTGGTCGAGTTGCATCAGGCGTTTTTGCGGCGTTAGAACCGCTGTTCGCCGGCAAGCCGACTGCTACAGCTCCGGTGTGGGTGCCGGCTTGCCGGCGAAGGCGCTCTGCAGCTTCAGCAAATCAGCCTTGCGCTGCGCGGCCGGCAGGCGCCCCAGCTTCTCCACTGCAAGGAAGAACGCCGGCCAGTCGCCATTCACCGCCTTGAACAGCGTGGCAAACGCCGGCACCCATTGGTCGTACAGACCGAAGGGCAGCAGCCGGGCGTTGTTCAACGGTGCGTTGATCCAGGCGTCATAGCGCTTGGAGCCGGCCCACTCGCGGTCCCGCAACTGCCGATAATCCCGGCGCAGCACCTCGAATTCCTGGGCCTTGCGCTGGCGCATCTGCTCGGCGGACAAGGGTTGGGCATACAGCTGCTCCAGGCGTTTGCGAGCCTCCAGTAACAGCTGGATGAACTGATCCCGTTGACGAACATCGGCGTCGTCCTGGGGCGGCAGCCCACGATAGGCCCGCCACTGTCGGGTGCCTTCCTGCTCGACGAAGGTAGCGAAGGACTCATTGAACTCGGTGTCGTCCTTCACATAGAAGCGCTGGTGCGCCAGCTCATGAAAGATCAGGGTCGCCAGACGCTCATCGCCCCAATGCATCATCGAGCTGATGATCGGGTCATCGAACCAGCCCAGGGTCGAATAGGCCTCCACACCGCCGATCGCCACATCCATGCCTTTTTGCTGCTGCAACGCCGCCTCGCCCCGAGCGGCGCCCTGGCTGTAGTAGCCGCGATAGGCCACGCACCCGGCAATGGGGAAGCAATGGGTTTGCGGGCTCAGGGAAAACTCCGGGGTAGCGAACACGTTCCACACCACATAGGGCCGGCCGATGTCGACGTACAGCCGGTAGCTGTTGTTATCCGGCAGGTGCAGATGCTGGCTGGCAAAGGTACGGGCCTGTTGCGACTGGGCCAGATGGGCCCGCAGGGTCGGGTCGCGGGTGGGGTCGGCGACCACCTGGGCCACCGGGGTGCGAGCCCGCAACAGCTGCATCTGGCCACTGGCCAACTGGCTGTAATAGGCAACGCTGCTGCAACCGTTGAGCAGCAAAAGCGTTAGGGCCGAAAACAAAAAGCGCAAAAGAGGATCAAGTAACCCATGGCTTGAACGCGGCCTATTCAATTGGAATCATCCACAGAGAGTCTGCCCGCAAGACTATCTCGCCAGCCTGGAGTTTCGCCATGCGCGTGTTGCTGCTCACTGCCGGAGCCGGCGCAAGCCTGGATCAACCTCACGCCGTCCCAGGACAGCCACCTGCAAGCTGATGAGCAGCACACCCTGCCGGGCAAAGCCCAGCAGACGGGCTGCCAGCGCAGTTGATCGGCGTTATGCTGAAGGCCTTTCGCTGATTCGGCCTCCCTCATGCGCCCACTTCTGCTGATCCTTGCCCTTGCCACCCTCAGTGCCTGCAGCACGCCCCTGCCCAGCGTCGATCCGCAACAGGCCTGGATCGACCTGGCCACGCCGACGCCGGGGGGCAAGCTGGTCATGGCCGAGCGCCTGGACAACCAGCGCCTGCAAGACGGTCGTTTCTTCCAGGTCAGCCCCGGCAGCCACGAGCTGATGGTGCGTTTCGACTTCGAAGTGTTCGGCGGCGGCATGGGCATGACCACCGATCCCCAGGAGCGACTGTGCTACCTGAGCCTGCGCTACGACCATTTTGAAGCCGGCCAGCGCTATCGTCTGGAAGCGCGCAACCTGGCGTTCACCCCCAGCGCCCGGCTGTACAACGCCAGGCGCGAGATCGTCGCCGAGGAGCGCATGGTCAACTGCGTGCCCTGACAGGGCTCAGCGATCATTCTTTTGATAGATGATCTTCTTCGTGCCGTTTTCACAGCTGCCGACCACCATGTTGTTGTCATGGACCTCGTCATTGGTGACGATTTCCAGCGTGTAGGAGGCAACGCCCTGGGCCTGGATCTTGGCTTCGATCTCGGCCTTGAGTTCCTCGCAGGGCTTGGGGGCGGCGAAGGCCGATGTGGCCAGCGCACAACAAACAACCGCCAAGGCAAAACGTTTCATGATCTCAAGCTCCCTTGCTACGGCGCGCACGAGCGTGCGCTGAAGCCGCAGTCGCGTATTCGACCACAGGTTCTTGTCCGCCGCACAGACGCATTCGCCGGCAAGCCGGCTCCTACCAACTGAAGCAGGAGCCGGCTTGCCGGCGCAACGATCAACCCAGCAGCGTCGCTTCCAGGCTGATCTTGGCGTTGAGCACCTTGGACACCGGGCAACCCTCCTTGGCCTTGTTGCTCAGCTCCTCGAACTGCTGCTGGCTGGCACCGGGGATCTTCGCCTTGAGGATCAAGTGCACCGCCGTGATGGCGAAGCCGCCATCGACCTGGTCCAGGGTCACTTCTGCCTGGGTATCGATGCTGTCCGCCTTGAGCCCGGCATCACCGAGAATCATCGAAAACGCCATGGAGAAGCAGCCTGCATGGGCCGCGCCGATCAACTCTTCCGGATTGGTGCCCTTGCCACCTTCAAAACGTGCCTTGAAGCCATAGGGCGCCTCGCGCAATACCCCGGTTTCGGTCGAGATCGAGCCGATGCCGGTTTTCAGATCACCTTCCCAATGAGCCGAGGCTTTCTTTTTGATACTCATCTCTTTCTCCTCAAGAACCGGTGCGAAGGGTCGCACCGCGCTTGTTTCTGTTGCCTAAGGGTTCTGAGGATAGATCCGACGGCAAAGTTCAGCCGGTGTGCGCGACGTCTATTTACCCGACAAATTCACTCTGACTATTGAAACTCGGGTATATGCCCACATTGCATGAGTCTGACTTACAGACTTCGGCAGGTTTTGGCTCATGACAAAGGCCTGCACCCCTATGGAGAAGCAGGCCTATGAAACCGCTGTCCGCTGTTAAATTCTCGACCCTCGATCTGGTGCCCGTCCGTGAAGACGGCAGCCCGGCGCAATCCCTGCGCAACTCCCTGGACCTGGCGCAGCACGTGGAAAAGTTCGGCTACACCCGCTTCTGGGTCGCCGAACACCACAACATGGATGGCATCGCCAGCTCCGCCACCTCAGTGTTGCTGGGTTATCTGGCCGGCGGGACATCGAGCATTCGCGTCGGCTCCGGCGGGGTCATGCTGCCCAACCACGCACCGCTGGTGATCGCCGAACAGTTCGGCACCCTGGAAAGCCTGTACCCGGGACGCATTGACCTGGGCCTGGGTCGCGCCCCGGGCTCCGACCAGATGACCGCCCGCGCCTTGCGCCGGGAACGCTCCGGCAGCGCCGACGATTTCCCCGAGGACGTGGCGGAACTGATGGCCTACCTGGGCCCGCGTACTCCGGAGCAACGGGTGATCGCGGTGCCGGGCACCGGCACCAACGTACCGGTGTGGCTGCTGGGCTCCAGCCTGTTCAGTGCGCAATTGGCCGGAGAGCGCGGTTTGCCCTACGCCTTCGCCTCGCATTTCGCACCGCGCTACATGCATGAGGCGATTCGCGTCTATCGCAATCACTTCAAGCCTTCCGCGGTGCTCGACAAGCCTTACGTGATGCTGGGTGTGCCTCTGGTAGCGGCGGATACCGATGAACACGCGGATTACCTGGCCACCTCGGTGTTCCAGCGGATTCTCGCCCTGATGCGCGGCCAGAGCCTGGTCCAGCGCAAACCGGTCAACAGCATGGACGGCCTGTGGCTGCCCCATGAGAAGGAGGCGGTGTCGAGTTTCCTCGGGTTGGCGATGATCGGCAGCCCAGCGAAGATCCGCGCCAAACTGGAGGTGCTGATCGAGCAGACCGGTGCCGATGAACTGATCTTTACCTGTGACCTGTACGAACACGCCGATCGCCTGCACTCCTATGAGTTGCTGGCACAGGTGATGAAGGGCTAAGGCGGCTTTCGGGCACAAAAAAGCCGACGCTGATGCGTCGGCTTTTCAATGGGCTTCTACAAAGGCTCAACCGCGCTTGTAGACAATCTCCTTGGTGCCGGCTTCGCAGGAGCCAACCACTTTGCCGTCAGCCGCCGCGCCTTTGTCGACCACTTCCAGCGAATAATGGGTGGCGCCCTTGGCATCGATCTTCGCGGCGATCTCGCTTTTCAGCTCTTCGCACGGCTTGCCGGCGGCAAGGGCAGTTCCCGCAAGACTCAACAAAGCAGCAGCTAATACTAGTTTTTTCATCGGTCACATTCCCTGGTCGGATCAAAAGAGGCGGCGTTGAAGCCAGCCTGACAGAGGCTCAAGACAGTTGTAGCGCTTTGCCACTTCCTATGGCACTCGGCCAGCGCACAAGTTCCAGAGCCTAGCCCAAGCTTTCAACTATTGGCAATCCGGAAACCTACCTTGAGGGTGACCTGGAAATGCGCCGCTTTGCCGTCCTTGATATGACCCCGGGTTTCGGTCACTTCGAACCACTCCAGGTGCTTGATGCTCTTGTGCGCCTCGGCCAGCGCGTTGTTGATTGCCTCTTCGATGCTGTTCGGCGACGAACCCACCAGTTCGACTTTCTTGTAGGTGTGATGATCGGTCATGGCGCTCTCCTTTTTAGCTGTGAAATACAGCCTAGCAGTGATTTTTCTTATTACTTGGGGCGCCAATGCCAAGGGGTAAGTTCAGATTTTCTGCACTTTCCCAACAGGCCGCAGTCGGAACCTACACAGCCTATTCATCACCCCGCAGGAGAGCCGACATGGCCAACACCTCGTTACGCAAAGCCTCACTGGAAAGTATGGAAGCCGAGATCGAAAGCCTGCTCAAATCCCTGGAAAGCCTCAAGGACGATGCGACTGACGAATCGCGCAAAACCCTCAAGGCCCTCAAGGGCAACGCCGAGAGCGCGCTGAAGCACTCGCGCAGCCTGCTCAGCGATGCCTATGAAGAAGTCAAAGTCAAAACCCGTGAAACCGGGATCGCCACCCGCGACTACGCCCAGGAACATCCCTGGACCACCGCAGGTGTGGCCGTCGGCGCCATTGGCCTGTTGGCTGCCTACCTGCTGTGCAAGCGCGGCAACTAAAGCGCCTGGCGCAGTTCGTTTTTCAACCACTGCGCCAATTGCCGGGCGCGCCCATCGGCGGCGCGCTTGGGTAACCACAGCGCCAGTTGCCCCGGGGTGTCGGAAAACCCCCACGGGGCAACCAGCCTGCCCGCCAGCAAGTCTTCAGCCACCAACGGCTCTGGAGCGATTGCCACGCCCAGCCCGGCCACGGCCGCTTCCAGCAAGTAATACAAGTGCTCGAAACCCTGCCCGTACTTCAGCCCCTCGGCGCTGATGCCGTTGTGCCGTGCCCAACTGGGCCAGGCCTGTGGGCGCGAGGTGGTGTGCAGCAACGATTCTGCCGCCAGGGCCGCCGCCGGCGCTTCGCGCAAGCGCGAATAACCGGCATAGCGCGGGCTGAGCACCGGCCCGATTCGCTCGCTGGCCAGCTCATAGACCTGCATGTCCGCCGGCCAGGGGGGCTCGGCAAACACCAGCAAGGCATCCAGGCCCGGGCGCCGGGGGTCCAGGTCTCCTTCACCGGCGGAGAGGTGCAGGCGCAGGTCTGGCAAGTCGGCGTTCAGGCGCCCCAGGCGCGGAATCAGCCAGCGCGCCAGCAGGCTGCCGGAGCAGCCGAGAACGAAGGGGGCATCGGCACTGCCCCGTGTCAGTTCGCCACAGACGTCCCGCAGACGCTCGAAGGCCTCGCTGCTGGCATCGCGCAGGCGAACCCCGGAATCTGTGAGTTTAATGCCACGGCCATCCTTGACGAAAAGGCTCAGGCCCAGGTGCTCTTCCAGCACCTTCAACTGCCGGCTGACCGCGCCGTGGGTCACGTGCAGTTGTTCGGCAGCCTGGCTGACACTGTTGAACCGGGCAGTGGCTTCGAAGGCCCGCAGGGCATTCAGGGGGGGCAGGTCGCGGCTCATGGAATAGGTGAGTTTTCCTGACAGGTTGCGGCGATCTTATCGGTTTTCAGGGTCCAGTGTCAGGGGTAGAGTGGGCTCCATTGTCCTTCCACGAATTTGTCATTCCACACACTTCCCCGGGAGCGCTCCAATGACCCAGTCCCAATTGCGTAATGGTCCTGACGACAACGGCCTGTTTGGCGCGTTCGGCGGCCGTTATGTGGCAGAAACCCTGATGCCGCTGATCCTCGACCTGGCCCGTGAATACGAAAAGGCCAAGCAAGATCCCGAATTTCTCAAGGAACTGGCCTACTTCCAGCGCGACTACGTCGGCCGCCCGAGCCCGCTGTACTTCGCCGAACGCCTGACCGAACACTGCGGCGGCGCGAAGATCTACCTCAAGCGCGAAGAGCTGAACCACACCGGCGCGCACAAGATCAACAACTGCATCGGCCAGATCCTCCTGGCCCGGCGCATGGGCAAGAAACGCATCATCGCCGAGACCGGCGCCGGCATGCACGGCGTGGCCACCGCCACCGTGGCCGCGCGTTTTGGCCTGGATTGCGTGATCTACATGGGCACCACCGACATCGAGCGCCAACAGGCCAACGTGTTCCGCATGAAGCTGCTGGGCGCCGAAGTGATCCCGGTCGTGGCCGGCACCGGCACCCTGAAAGACGCGATGAACGAAGCCCTGCGTGACTGGGTGACCAACGTCGACAGCACCTTCTACCTGATCGGCACCGTGGCCGGCCCGCACCCGTACCCGGCCATGGTCCGCGACTTCCAGGCAGTGATCGGCAAGGAAACCCGCGAGCAGATGCAAGCCCAGGAAGGCCGCCTGCCGGACAGCCTGGTGGCGTGCATCGGCGGCGGCTCCAACGCCATGGGCCTGTTCCATCCGTTCCTCGACGATAAAAGCGTGCAGATCATTGGCGTTGAAGCCGCCGGCTACGGCATCGAGACCGGCAAGCACGCCGCCAGCCTGAACGGCGGCGTACCGGGCGTGCTGCACGGTAACCGCACCTTCCTGCTGCAGGACGACGATGGCCAGATCATCGACGCCCACTCGATTTCCGCCGGCCTCGACTACCCCGGCATCGGCCCGGAACACGCCTGGTTACACGACATCGGCCGCGTCGAATACACCTCGGTGACCGACGACGAAGCCCTGGCCGCATTCCACCAGTGCTGCCGTCTGGAAGGCATCATCCCGGCCCTGGAAAGTGCCCACGCCCTGGCCGAGGTCTTCAAGCGCGCACCGACCCTGCCCAAGGATCACCTGATGGTGGTCAACCTCTCGGGCCGTGGCGACAAAGACATGCAGACCGTCATGCACCACATGCAACAGTCCCAGCAGGAGAAACACTGATGAGCCGCCTGCAAACCCGCTTTGCCGAGCTGAAACAACAGAACCGCGCCGCCCTGGTGACCTTCGTCACCGCGGGTGACCCGAACTACGACACCTCCCTGGCGATCCTCAAGGGCCTGCCCGCGGCGGGTGCCGACGTGATCGAACTGGGCATGCCCTTCACCGATCCGATGGCCGACGGCCCGGCGATCCAACTGGCCAACATCCGGGCACTGGGGGCCAAGCAAAACCTGGCGAAAACCCTGCAGATGGTCCGCGAGTTCCGCGAAGGCAACCGCGACACGCCGCTGGTGCTGATGGGCTACTTCAATCCAATCCACCACTACGGCGTGCCGCGCTTCATCGCCGACGCCAAGGCAGCCGGTGTCGATGGCCTGATCGTGGTGGACATGCCGCCGGAACATAACAGCGAGCTGTGCGATCCGGCCCAGACCGCCGGCATCGACTTCATCCGCCTGACCACCCCGACCACCGACGATGCGCGCCTGCCGAAGGTGCTCGCCGGCAGCTCCGGTTTTGTCTACTACGTCTCGGTAGCCGGGGTCACCGGTGCCGGTGCCGCCACCCTGGAGCATGTGGAAGAGGCCGTGACCCGCCTGCGGCGCCACACCGACCTGCCGATCAGCATCGGTTTCGGCATCCGCACCCCGGAGCAGGCCGCCGCCATCGCCCGTCTGGCAGACGGCGTGGTCGTGGGCTCGGCGCTGATCGACCACATCGCCAATGCCGAGTCTTCCGAGCAAGCGGTGGATGGCGTCCTGAGCCTGTGCGCAGCCCTCTCCGAAGGCGTACGTCAGGCTCGGGTCAGCTGAAGGTAAAGACCAAACCGCAAGATCAGGGGGCGCAACCAAGGTTGCGCCCCCTTTTTGCATTGTGTGCACGAGGAATCACCGGCCCCTTAGAACCCGGTCAGATCCAGCGGCCGCATGGCCCCCATCCAGATCGCATGATCGGTGTGATCCAGCAAATCGTCCCCGGTATCCGGGTGCAGGAACACCACCAGCCCCTGGCGATTGAGGGCCAGCCACGGCACTACCTGGGCAAACACCTCGGGGGCGAACGCCAACTGGCAACTCCAGTCTGGATGGGGCCCCACCGGCCGCTCGTGGACCCGGCCCATTTTCAGGTCAAACAGCTGCGCGGCCTGCTCGCACAAGGCCCGCGCCTGGTCGATGGTGCTGGCGTCAAAGTAGACGTGGGCGTGATAGCCCTTGATCCGTTGCATGCAAACCCTCGCGATAAAAGACCAACCTTCAAGGCTCGTCACAGAGGCTGAGCCCCCTCTGTGGAAAAAACACCGGCCCCATGAAAACACCGAAAGCCGAGCAGCTCAAAGCGGTTGCGCCAACGCTCCTGCCACCTCCAGCAACTGCTGGCGCAACCAGAGATGGGCCGGGTCCGCAGTGTTGCGCCCATGCCAGATCGCCAACAGCGACGACGGCTCAACCTCCAGCGGCAGCGCCCGCTGACACAGCTCAAAGCGCTGCTCGAAGGCCCGGGCCAGTGGCCCCGGCACAATCGCCACCAACCGAGACTGTTCCAGCAACTGCGGCAACACCAGGGCATGGGGCAGGGTGACCTTGTATTGGGGGCTGCGGCCAATCGCCGACAGCGCCTGCTCCAGGCGCTGGCGATCGAACATCTCCGACTGCCGGGCAATACCGCGCTCAAGAATGTAGCCGTTGACCGCACCTTCCTCCTGCCCGCCTACCGACAGTGTGATCAACGGCTGATCCGCCAGGGCTTCAAGGGTCAACACGGGCAGGTCGAGCAAAGGATGATCGGGACACATCAGCAACACATCCTGCTGCTGCCAGAGACAGGCGCTGTGCACCCGTTGCGGCAGCTCGGCAAACACCCCGACCGCCAGGTCAATACGCCCGACGTCGATCTGCTCGGCCAGATCCAGACGGGTCGCAGGGCGCACCACCAGGTCCACCCCCGGTGCCTCTTGGGCCAGGCGCCGCAACAGCGGAGCCAGCAGCACCGAACTCAGATAGTCATTGGCTGCAAGGGTGAAGGTACGCGTTGCGCTGGCGGGGTCGAAAGCCTCCACGCCCACCGTGCGCTGAATGGTCAGCAGCGCTTCGCGCAGCGGGCCGGCAATCGCCTCGGCACGGGCCGACGGCTGCATGCCCTTGGCCGTGCGGATAAACAACTCGTCCTGCAGGGACTCACGCAACCGGGTCAAGGCATGGCTGACCGCCGACTGGCTCAGATGCAGGCGCTTGCTGGCCAGCAGGATGCTGCGGTCCTCATAGACGGCATCGAAAACCCGTAGCAGGTTGAGGTCGATACGCGGGACGCGGGGCACTTCATCACGGAGCATATTGCATATCCTGCAGGAGGCTATTGCGGATTGTTCCCTTGCCCCAAGGGGCGGGCGCGGGCAACTTTAGCGCATCCGACAAGCGAGCAGATGGCACTGAAAATCAAACAGTGCGATCACGGCTACGGCTTGCCCGAAGTTCAGTGAACGCAAATGACCTGAGTGTTTTTTGAACAGCAAAACCTCGTCGTCAGTTGCGATCAAGACAGCGCTCACGCTCAGGGAACGAAGATGCCCGCAAGCCCCGACCTCAATGACATTCGCGCCCATGATTGGGTCTCGACCCGGCTGCCCCGATCCTGGCAGGCCTACGCCCGCCTGATGCGCCTGGACCGGCCCATCGGCACCTGGCTGACCCTGCTGCCGACCCTGGCCGCATTGATACTCTGCGCCGGGCGTATTGCGCAGGTCGGCACCGTGCTGGTGTTCGCCCTCGGCGCCCTGCTGATGCGCAGTGCCGGCTGCTGCATCAACGACATCCTCGACCGACGCTTCGACGCCCAGGTCAACCGTACCCGCCAGCGGCCCCTGGCCAACGGTTCACTGAGCCTGAATCAGGCCCTGGCTTGCCTGGTCGTACTCTTGCTGCTGGCGGCCACATTGCTGCCATTGCTGCAACCACTGACGGTGCTGCTGGCCCTGGGCTGCGTGCCGCTGACCCTGATCTACCCGCTGTTCAAACGCTTCACCCACTGGCCCCAGGCGTTTCTCGGCGCGGTGTTCAACTGGGGCGTGCTCATGGCCAGTGTGGAAACCACCGGCAGCCTGCAACCCAGCGCGCTGGCGCTGTGGCTGGGCTGTCTGTTCTGGCAGTTGGGCTACGACACGCTCTATGCCTACAGCGATCGTGATGACGACTTGAAAATGGGCCTGCGCTCCACCGCGACGCTGTTCGCCGGACGGGGCAAGACCTGGATTGGCGGGTTCTACGTCATGACCTTGCTGTGCTGGTGCACCGCCGGACTGCTGGCCGGGGCCAACCCCGGGTTCTTCATTGTGCTGCTACCGATTTCATTGTCCCTGGCGTACCAGCTCAGCCAGTTCGACCCGGACAGCCCGGCCCCCTGCAACGAGCTGTTCCGCAGCAATGTCCATGTCGGCGTGCTGCTACTGGCCGGCGCCTCGGTGGCCATCGTTTAACCGCTGAACACTCAGCAATCCGCAACACTCCCAACCACACAAGGACTTGTCATATGCCTGCCCGCTCAATCGCATCACCACTCTCGGCACCGGAACAATGGGCCGCCCTGTTCCTGCGCCTGGCCCTGGGCGCCATGTACATCGCCCATGCGCTGTTCAAAGTCCTGGTCCTGGGTTGGCCGGGCACCCTCAAGCTGTTCAGCGCCACCGGCATGCCCGAGTGGATGACCTACCCGGCGGTGTGCACCGAGCTGGTGGGGGGCTTGTTGCTGATACTCGGGGTCGGCGTGCGCTGGATCGCTCTGGGTCTGCTGCCGATGCTGCTGGGGGCCATTGTCTTCGTCCACGGCGCCCATGGCTGGATCTACACCAGCCCGGGCGGCGGCTGGGAATACCTGGCCTTCCTGGCGGTGGTGTCGGTGTCGCTGGTGTGCCTGGGCAACGGCGCACTGTCCCTGTTGAGCCTGTTCAAGGCGCCGCCTACAAGGCAATGGACGGCAACGACAGCCCCTTGAGGGATTGGGCGCTGCCGACCTGCTCGCTCATCAGCCAGTCGACGAAACGCTGGATCAACGGGCCACGGCGCTTACGCTGGGGCAGCACCACGTAGTAGCCATAGCGGGAGATCAGGGTCTCGGCGATGGGCCGGCACAGCAGGCCCTGCTCCAGCAGGTTGTCCACCAGATGACGCCAGCCGATGGCCACGCCCTGGCCGCCGATGGCCGCCTGTATCAGCAAGGTGTAGTTGTCGAAACGCAATTGCCCGGGGGCCGGGGCGCTGGCCAGGCCCAGCTCGCGAAACACCCCGCTCCAGTCGAACCAGTGGCTGCTGTTCTCGCCCCGCAGGTGCAGCAGTGGCAACTCCGGCAGGGAATGCACAGACAAGGGCGCGGCGCGGTCCTTGAGCAGCAACGGGCTGCACACCGGAAACACTTCTTCGCTGAACAGCCAGCGACTTTCGCCGTGCTTGAAACGCCCATCGCCGAACAGCACCGCCACGTCGATATCGCTGCGCAGCATGCTGTGACTGCGTTCACTGGTCACCAGGCTGACGTCCACCTGGGGGTTGGCCTGATGAAAGCGATGCAGGCGCGGCATCAGCCAATAGGCGGCAAAGGCGAAGTCCGTGGCCACCTGCAGCACCTCGTGCTGATGCTGCTGGCTGAGGGCACTGAGGCCGGCATCGATGCTCTGCAAACCAAGCTGCACCTGTTCCAGTAACAAGGCGCCGGACTCGGTCAGTTCGATACCGCGGTAGATCCGGTCGAACAGGCGCACGTTCAACCGCTCCTCCAACCGTTTGATCTGCTGGCTGATGGCCGGCTGGGTCGTACCCAGTTCCACCGCTGCAGCGGTGAAGCTGCGCAAACGGGCCGCTGCTTCAAACACCCGGAGCAGGTCCAGGGACAGGTCACCAAGGGCTTCATACATAAGCTGTGCTTATCCTAGTCATTGCCGTGCATGGGCTTTACCGCCAAAGACATGGAATCCATGCTCGATTGCAGCACTTTCGCATAACCATCGACTATGGAATGCCGCGAATCCATGAAGCGCAAGAACATTCTTTTCATCATGGCCGACCAGATGGCCGCGCCCTTGCTGCCGTTCTACGGTTCATCGCCGATCAAGCTGCCGCACCTCAGCCGCCTGGCCGCCCAGGGCGTGGTGTTCGATGCCGCCTACTGCAACAGCCCGCTGTGCGCACCGTCGCGCTTTACCCTGGTCAGCGGGCAGTTGCCGAGCAGGATCGGCGCCTATGACAACGCCGCGGACTTTCCCGCCGACGTGCCCACCTACGCCCACTACCTGCGGCGCCTGGGCTACCGCACCGCGCTGTCGGGCAAGATGCACTTCTGCGGCCCGGATCAGTTGCACGGTTATGAAGAGCGCCTGACCACCGATATCTACCCCGCCGACTACGGCTGGGCAGTGAACTGGGATGAGCCCCAAGTGCGTCCCAGCTGGTACCACAACATGTCCTCGGTGCTGCAGGCCGGGCCCTGCGTGCGCACCAACCAGCTGGATTTCGATGAAGAGGTGGTGTTCAAGGCCCAGCAGTACCTGTTCGACCATGTCCGCGAGGACGGCGACCAGCCGTTCTGCCTGACGGTGTCCATGACCCACCCCCACGATCCCTACACCATTCCCAAGGCCTTCTGGGATCTGTACCGCGACGACGAAATCCCACTGCCCCAGACCCCACCGCAAAGCGAACTGGACCCACATTCCCAGCGCCTGCTCAAGGTCTACGACCTGTGGGGCAAGCCTCTGCCTGTGGATAAGATCCGCGATGCGCGACGGGCCTACTTCGGCGCCTGCAGCTACATCGACAGCAACGTCGGCAAACTGCTGCAGACCCTGGAAGACACCGGGCTGGCGGACGACACCCTGATCGTGTTTTCCGGCGACCACGGTGACATGCTCGGAGAGCGTGGCCTCTGGTACAAAATGCACTGGTTCGAAATGGCCGCTCGGGTGCCGCTGTTGATCTGCGCACCGGGGCAGTTCGCCGCCGGGCGAGTCAGCGCGGCCGTCTCCACCGCCGACCTGCTGCCGACCCTGGTGGAACTGGCCGGCGGCCGCGTAGAGGCGGACCTGCCCCTGGACGGCCGCTCCCTGGTCCCCCATCTGCTGGGGCAGGGCGGCCACGATGAGGTGTTCGGCGAATACATGGCCGAAGGCACCATCAGCCCGCTGATGATGATTCGTCGGGGCGCCTACAAATTCATCTACAGCGAAGACGACCCCTGCCTACTCTTCGATGTAGCCAACGACCCGCAGGAGCACCGCGACCTCAGCCAGTCGGCCGAGCATCGAGCACTGTTCGACGCTTTCCTCGCCGAAGCCCGGACCAAGTGGAACATCCCCACCCTTCACCAACAGGTCCTGGCCAGCCAGCGCCGGCGCCGCCTGGTGGCCGACGCCCTGGGCCGGGGCACGCGCAAGAGCTGGGATCACCAGCCGCTGGTAGATGCCAGTGCGCAATACATGCGCAACCACATCGACCTCGACGATCTGGAGCGCAAGGCTCGTTATCCACAACCCTGCCAAAACCAATAATCCAAGGGGAAGAGCATGCAAAAGTTATCCACAGCGCTGGCAGTCGGGTTCCTGGCTCTGGGCAGCACAACCGTCTGGGCCGACTCGTGCGCAACCGTGAAGATGGCCGATCCGGGCTGGAGCGACATCGCCGCCACCAACGCCATCGCCAGCTTTCTGCTAGACGGCATGGGCTACAAAGCCAAGATCGACACCCTGGCGGTGCCGATCACCTACGGCGGCCTCAAGGACGGCCAGGTGGATGTGTTCCTGGGCAACTGGATGCCGGCGCAGCAGGGCTTCTACGACAAGTTCGTGGCCAATGGCGAGGTGATCCAGCTGGCGAAGAACCTGGAAGGCACCGAGTTCACCCTGGCGGTTCCGGACTACGTGTGGGACGCCGGGGTGCATGACTTTGCCGACCTGAGCAAGTTCGCCGACAAGTTTGACAAGAAGATCTACGGCATCGGCTCCGGTGCTCCGGCCAACCTGTCGCTGCAGGAGATCATCAAGCACAACGAGTTCAGCCTCGGCCAGTGGAAGCTGATCGAATCCAGCGAGCAGGCGATGCTCGCCGAAGTGTCCCGGGCCACGAAAAAACAGCGCTTCGTGACCTTCCTCGGCTGGACCCCGCACCCGATGAACGTGCAGCTGAAAATGCATTACCTGACCGGGGGCGAGAAGTACTTCGGCGCCAGCGGCAGCGTCTACACCCTGACCCGCAAGGGTTATGCACAGGCCTGCCCGAACGTCGGCAAGCTCCTGACCAATCTGCGGTTCACCCAGGACATGGAGAACGCCATCATGGCCGAGGTGGTGAACAAGAAGGTCAGCAACGCCGACGCCGCCAAGGCCTGGATCAAGGCCAATCCGGCGGTGCTGGAGCAATGGCTGGAAGGGGTCCGGACCATCGATGACAAAGAGGCCCTGGCGGCGGTGAAGGGCAAGTTGTAGCCCGAGGTGCACCGGCCATTCGCCGGCAAGCCGGCTCCTACGGGATGAGGGGCCGGCCTCGCCACATGCCCAAGGCCGGACAATGCTTTACCCTGGCCCCCCTGAATCTAACCACCCGCGAGTAACCATGGCCTGGCCCAACCGCCATTCACTCCTGCCTTTTCTGAGCTGGCTGCCACGGCAGACCCGGGCCAGCGTGGGCCGGGATCTGCTGGTGGGCCTGAGCGGCGCGATTCTCGCCCTGCCGCAATCCATCGCCTATGCGCTGATCGCCGGCCTGCCGCCGGAGTACGGGCTGTACGCGGCCATAGTCCCGGTGCTGATCGCCTGCCTCTGGGGCTCGTCCTGGCACCTGATCTGCGGGCCCACGGCAGCGATCTCCATTGTTCTGTATGCCAGCGTCAGCCCTCTGGCGGTGCCGGCATCCGAGGACTACATCACCCTGATCCTGCTGCTGACCCTGCTGGCGGGGATCTTCCAGTGGCTGTTGGGGCTGCTGCGCTTCGGCGCCCTGGTGAACTTCGTTTCGCATTCGGTGGTGCTGGGCTTCACCCTCGGCGCAGCGGCGGTGATCGCCCTGGGGCAATTGCCCAACCTCCTGGGCCTGGACCTGCCGAACCAGGCCACCGCCCTCAATAGCCTGACCTCGCTGCTGGAACACCTGGACGCTGTGGACAAGCCTTCGCTGTTGCTGGGGCTGGGCACGCTGATCGTCGGCCTCGGCCTGAAGCTGCTGGCGCCACGCTGGCCAAGCCTGTTGCTCAGCCTGGTCCTCAGTGCACTGGTGGTCTGGCTGCTGCCGGGGGTGTTCGGCCACGTCAAGCTGGTCAGCGCCTTCGTGGGCCGGCTACCGCCCTTGAGCCCGTTGCCACTGGACCTGGAACTGATCCTGCGGCTGCTGCCCAGTGCCGTGGCGGTGGGGATGCTGGGGCTGGTGACCAGCCTGTCGATTGCCCGCTCACTGTCGGCACGTTCGGAACAACTGCTGGACGCCAACCAGGAAGTCCGCGCCCAGGGCCTGTCGAACATGCTGGGGGCGTTTTTCTCCGGCTACCTGTCCTCCGGCTCCTTCACCCGCTCGGGCTTGAGTTATGAAGCCGGTGCCCGCTCGCCCCTGGCCGGGGTGTTCTCGGCGCTGTGGGTGGCGCTGTTCGCGGTGGCCGGCGCCGGGCTGATCGCCCATATCCCGATTCCGGCCATGGCCGGGAGCATCCTGCTGATCTGCTGGGGCCTGGTGGATCATCGGGGCATTCGCGCGCTGTTCCGGGTCAGCCGCGCCGAATTCGTGGTAATGAGCCTGACCTGCATCGCCACCTTGCTCCTGGAGTTGCAGACGGCGATCTATGCCGGGGTCCTGGCGTCGCTGTTCTTCTACCTCAAGCGCACCTCCCAACCCCGGGTGCAGCATTCCAGCGAGGGCGATGAAGACATCCTGCGGGTGGGCGGCTCGATCTTCTTTGGCGCCAGCCATTACCTGCAGGTGCGCATGCAACGCTGCCACGCACCGAGACTGGTGATCGACGCCCGGCAGATCAACTTCATCGACTATTCAGGGGTGGAGATGCTGCACCAAGAGGCGCGCCGGCTGAAACGCCAGGACCGCAGCCTGACCCTGCGCCGGGCGCGGCAGACGGTGAAAGAGGAACTGATCAAACTCGAAGGGCCGGAGCACTGCCCGATCCACTTCGAAGACTGAATCCGCAGGCGCCTTGCCCACAGTCGACGTAGGAGCCGGCTTGCCGGCAAAGAGGACCTTGAGCCTGGCGCCAGCCCTGAAGCCGCTTTCGCTGGCAAGCCAGTTCCTACGCGGGGGTTACTGCGCCAACTGGCGACGCAGTTCGGCCAGCACCGGGGCGCTGTCCGGGCGCACGCCACGCCATAGGTAGAAGGCTTCCGCCGCCTGTTCGGCCAGCATGCCCAAGCCATCCAGCACCAACGCCGCGCCATGTTCACTGGCCCAACGGCAGAACGGCGTCGGCTCCTTGGCGTACATCATGTCGTAGCACACCGTCTTGCCCGGTTCGATCAGGCTGCTGGCAATCGGCGGCAAGTCCCCCGACAGGCTGGCGGAAGTGGCATTGATGATCAGGTCCACCGACTCCTCCAGCCAGTCAAAGCCGCTGGCCGACACCGGCCCCAAATCGGCGAACAGTTCCGCCAGCAACTCGGCTTTTTCCACGGTGCGGTTGGCAATCACCACCGACGCTGGCCGCTGCGCCAACAGGGGCTCCAAAGCTCCACGCACGGCGCCACCGGCTCCCAGCAGAAGGATGCGCTTGCCTTTGAGGCTGACCCCGGCGTTCACCGTCAGGTCGCGTACCAGACCGGCACCGTCGGTGTTGTCCCCCAACAGGCGGCCGTCGGCCTGCTTGCTCAGGGTGTTCACCGCACCAGCCCGCTGCGCACGCTCGGTCAGGCTGTCGCACAGGCGATAGGCGTCTTCCTTGAACGGCACTGTGACGTTGGCACCACGGCCCTGGACGAAGAAACTGCGGGCAGCGCCGGCGAAGTCGTCCAGGGGCGCCAGCAGGGTGTTGTATTCCAGCTGCTGGCCGGTCTGCTGGGCGAACAGCCGATGAATCAGCGGCGACTTGCTGTGGCTGATCGGATTACCAAAGACAACGTACTGATCCATCTCTCATCCCATTTGCTCAACACACACTGCCAGGAGCCGCGTCCGCCTTGAAGGCCTCTTCGCCGGCAAGCCGGCTCCTGCACAGCGGGTGCGGTTTAGTTGCTGGCCGCCAGCCAGTCGCGGTCTTGCAGGAAGTACTCGGTCAGGCGCGCCTCTTCTGTGCCCGGCTCGGCCTTCCAGTCGTAGCCCCAGCGCACTTGCGGCGGCAGCGACATGAGGATCGATTCGGTGCGACCGCCCGATTGCAGGCCGAACAGGGTGCCACGGTCGTAGACCAGGTTGAACTCGACGTAGCGACCGCGGCGGAACTCCTGGAACTCGCGCTGCTGCTCGGTGTAGGCGGCAGCCTTGCGGCGCTGGACGATGGGCAGATAGGCCTCGATGTAGGCATCGCCGATGGCGCGCATGAAGGCGAAGCTGGTGTCGAAGTCCCATTCGTTGAGGTCGTCGAAGAACAGGCCGCCGATGCCCCGCGGTTCGTTGCGATGCTTGATGTGGAAATAGCTGTCGCACCAAGCCTTGTAGCGTGGATAGACGTCGGCACCGAACGGCGCACAGGCGCGCTCGGCAACCCGGTGCCAGTGCACGCAGTCATCGATGTTGCCGTAGTAGGGGGTCAGGTCGAACCCGCCACCGAACCACCAGACCGGCTCTTCACCTTCCTTCTCAGCGATGAAGAAACGTACGTTGGCGTGGGAAGTCGGCACATGGGGGTTGTGGGGGTGGATCACCAGGGACACGCCCAGGGCCTCGAAACCCCGGCCGGCCAGTTCCGGACGGTGGGCACTGGCCGAAGGTGGCAGGCCGCTGCCGAACACATGGGAAAAGTTGACCCCGCCCTTTTCGATCACTGCACCGTCGCCGATCACCCGGGTGCGTCCGCCACCGCCGGCAGGGCGGGTCCAGGCGTCCTCGATAAAGCGTGCGCCGCCGTCTTCGGTTTCCAGTGCAGCGCAAATGCGGTCTTGCAGGTCGAGCAGGTAGGCTTTTACGGCCTCGGTGCGGGTAGTCATGGCATCACCTTGAATCGGGCAAAGCTACGCGGCGCTAGGGATGGAGCAGGGGACGCGCGCAAATGGGCGCGTAGCATAACACCGCGTCGGGGCGCTCCGCAGTTGACGAAGGTCAAGCACAGGAGTCCGATAGAGCACTTTCACGACACGACCAAGGAGAGAGTACAGATGGCCAAACGTATCCAGTTCCGCGCCCATGGCGGCCCCGAAGTACTCGAGTATGTGGATTACCAGCCCGGCGAACCTGGACCACAGCAGGTTCGCGTCAGCAACAAGGCCATCGGCCTGAACTTCATCGACACCTATTTCCGCAGCGGCCTGTATGCCCCGCCGGCGCTGCCGTCCGGCCTGGGCGCCGAAGGCGCCGGGGTGGTGGAGGCCGTGGGCAGCGCGGTGACGCGCTTCAAGGTGGGTGATCGCGTGGCCTATGGCAGCGGCCCACTGGGCGCCTACAGCGATGTGCATGTACTGCCGGAAGCCAACCTGGTGCACCTGCCGGAGGCCATCAGCTTCGAGCAGGCGGCCGGGGTGATGCTCAAGGGCCTGACCGTGCAGTACCTGCTGCGCCAGACCTATGAACTCAAGGGTGGCGAAACCGTACTGTTCCACGCCGCAGCGGGGGGCGTCGGTTCCCTGGCCTGCCAGTGGGCCAAGGCCCTTGGGGTAAAACTGATCGGTACCGTCAGTTCACCGGAAAAGGCCGCCATCGCCAAAGCCCTCGGCGCCTGGGAAACCATCGACTACAGCCACGAAGACGTAGCCAAGCGCGTGCTGGAACTGACTGATGGCAAGAAATGCCCGGTGGTTTACGACGGTGTCGGCAAAGACACCTGGCTGACCTCCCTGGATTGCCTGGCACCGCGCGGGCTGATGGTCAGCTTCGGCAACGCCTCGGGAGCGGTGGACGGGGTGAACCTGGGGATTCTCTCGGCCAAGGGTTCGCTGTACGTGACCCGGCCGACCCTCGCCAGCTACGCCAACAATGCCGAAAACCTGCAGCTCATGGCCGACGATCTGTTCGGCATGATTGCCAGCGGCAAGCTGAAGATCGAGATTGGCCAGCGCTTCGCCCTGGCGGACGCGGCCAAGGCCCATATCGAGTTGTCGGCACGGCGTACGACCGGCTCGACCGTGTTGTTGCCTTAAACGCTTTCGCCGGCAAGCCGGCTCCTACAGATCATCGTGGGAGAGGGCTTGCCGGCGAAGCGGTTCAGGAAGGCCGCACCACCTTGCCGGTGGCCAGATCCCGAATCAGGCTCGGGTTCTTGCGCCCGCCCAGGCTGCCGGTGAGCACCAGATCCAGTTGCCCACGGAAGTACTGCTCGATACGAAGCCGCGTACGCGCCGCCGGCCGTCCCTGGGGATTGGCCGACGTGGAAATCAACGGCCCCACCAAGGCGCACAGTTCACGTACCAGCGGATGGTCGCTGACCCGCAGCGCTACCGTGTCATGGACCCCGGTCACCCACTCCGGCAGCAGGTTCTGATGGGGCACCAGCCAGGTATTGGGCCCCGGCCAGGTGCTGGCCATGCGCTCGATCCAGGTATCCGGGAAATCCTCGAAGAGGAAATCGAACTGGTGGATGTTGTCGGCGATCAGGATCAGGCCCTTGTCCACCGACCGTGACTTGATTGCCAGCAGGCGATCCACCGCCTCTTCATTCCACGGATCGCACCCCAGGCCCCAGACCGCTTCGGTTGGATAGGCAATCACCGCCCCTGCGCGAATCTCTCGTGCGGCTTGCTGCACACGCCAACTGCTGACCATTGCCGAATCTCCAGATAAAAGCTGTGCGCAGTTTACCGATCCTGCCTATAAAACCTAGCTCAGACGCGCAAACCAGCGGCCGTTTTCATTGACTGCCCGAGCCTCGATTTCAAGCTCGGTCAGCGCCGCCAACACCCGGGGCAGGGACCAGCCGCTGGCAAGCGCCAGGGCCTCGCTGCTGTGGGGGGCCGCCTGGAGCAGGGCCAGCAGCGGATGTTCACTGACCTCCACCGGCACCGCAGCGGGCGGCGGCAGGTGTTGCCAGCCTCGCAGGGTTTCCAGGATGTGCTGCACGCTTTCCACCAGCACCGCGCCGTCACGGATCAGTTGGTGACAGCCTCGGGCACCGGGGTGATGAATCGAACCGGGGATCGCGTACACCTCGCGGCCCTGCTCGGCCGCCAGACGGGCGGTGATCAGCGAGCCACTGGCGACACTGGCTTCCACCACCAGTACCCCCAGGGACAGGCCACTGATGATCCGATTGCGCCTGGGGAAGTGCTCCGGACGTGGCCCGGTGTCCAGGGGGAACTCGGAAATCACTGCGCTGCCCTGGTCGATCATCGCCCTGGCGAGGGCCCGATGCCGCTGTGGATAACAATTTTCCAGGCCCGTGCCCAACACGCCCACAGTACGCCCCCCAACGTCCAGGGCCGCCTGGTGCGCAGCGCCATCGATTCCCAGGGCCAGGCCGCTGGTGATTACGAATCCGGCGGCGGCCAGACTCCGGGAAAACGCTGCGGCCGTGTCCAGTCCCGGACGCGAAGCCCGACGGCTGCCCACCAGCGCCAGCTGCGGCCGTTGAAGAATCGACGGATCGCCGGCCACGAACAACAGCGGTGGCGCATCCTCCAGTTGCGCCAGCAGCGGGGGATAGTCGGGCTGGTCCCACATCAGCAAATGCTGGGCCTGGTTGTCTATCCAGGCCAGTGCGCGGCGGGCGCCCTCCCGGACTTCGACGCTGCGCCGGGCATCGCTACAGGCCGTCGGCAAACCCAGGGAGTGCCAGGCGCGGGCCGGAGCACTGAGGGCCTTGGAGGCTGAACCGAAGGCCTGGAGCAAACGCCCAAAGCGCATGGCCCCCAGGGCGGGCAGGCCATGCAAACGTAAACGGGCTTCCAGTTCCGCGGGGGAAATGGCAGCACTGATCGAGTGCGACATGGATCATCCTTGATCGTCATCGGTCCGGCGAAAGCCGGAACAAGCTGTGGATAAGTCTGTTGGTAACTTGTTGAGGAAAGGTGTGTTGCTGCACCGTGGGCGCGATCTATCAACCTCGGCCATGCTCTGCCCGGCAATCCGTGCAGCCAACCGCAAGCCCGCCAATCAGGCCTGACGCAGCCGCTTGCAGGTCCGACCGATGGCGGTCCAGCCCAAGAGCAGCAAGGCGAACAGACATTTCCTCAGGGGCTGAATCCCTTTATTATGTGCGTTCGCGTAAAACGCCAGAGCCTGCACGGCTCGCTCCTTTGCAGAGCACGTTTTGCATCGGCGGCCCAGGTCCAGGACCTGCCAGGACGCCGACTCCGCCCTTACTTCACACGTGTAGCAATTACGCTTATGGCCATTTTAAACATCCTCGAATTCCCCGATTCGCGCCTGCGCACTATCGCCAAACCAGTGGCCGTAGTGGACGACGAAGTGCGTCAGTTGGTCGATGACATGTTTGAAACAATGTATGAGGCCCCAGGCATTGGTCTGGCGGCGACCCAGGTCAACGTGCACAAACGCGTCGTGGTCATGGACCTGTCCGAAGATCGCAGCGAGCCCCGGGTGTTCATCAACCCCGAGTTCGAAGCCCTGACCGACGAGATGGACCAGTACCAGGAAGGCTGCCTTTCGGTACCGGGTTTCTACGAGAACGTCGACCGTCCGCAGCGGGTCAAGATCAAGGCTCTGGACCGCGACGGCCAGCCCTATGAGCTGATCGCCGAAGGTTTGCTGGCGGTGTGCATCCAGCACGAATGCGACCACCTGAACGGCAAGCTGTTCGTCGACTACCTGTCCACGCTCAAGCGTGACCGGATCAAGAAGAAGCTGGAAAAGCAGCATCGCCAGCAGGCTTGATGACCGTCTTGCAAAGGCTTGCTACGGCAAGCCTTTTTCTTTTCCGCATGTTTAACATCGAGAATTCCCATGACTGAGCCACTGCGCATCGTCTTTGCCGGCACCCCCGAATTCGCCGCCGAACACCTCAAGGCCCTGCTCGACAGCCCTTACCAGATTGTCGCGGTCTACACCCAGCCGGACCGTCCGGCGGGGCGCGGACAGAAGCTGATGCCAAGCCCGGTCAAACAGCTGGCCCTGGAGCACCAGATCCCGGTGCTGCAACCGCCCACCCTGCGCAATGCCGAGGCCCAGGCCGAACTGGCGGCGCTCAAGCCGGACCTGATGGTGGTGGTGGCCTACGGCCTGATCCTGCCTCAAGTGGTGCTGGATATTCCGCACCTTGGCTGCATCAACAGCCACGCCTCCCTGCTGCCGCGCTGGCGCGGTGCCGCGCCGATCCAGCGCGCCGTAGAAGCCGGTGACGCGCAAAGCGGGGTGACCGTGATGCGCATGGAAGCCGGCCTGGACACCGGGCCGATGCTGCTCAAGGTCAGCACCCCGATCAGTGCCCAGGACACCGGCGGCAGCCTGCACGACCGTCTGGCCGAACTGGGCCCGCCCGCGGTGCTGCAAGCCATCGAAGGCCTGGCCGCCGGCACCCTGGAAGGCGAAGTCCAGGACGACAGCCTGGCCACCTACGCCCACAAGTTGAACAAGGACGAAGCGCGCATTGACTGGAACCGTCCAGCCGTAGAGCTGGAGCGTCTGGTCCGGGCCTTCAATCCCTGGCCGATCTGCCACAGCATGCTGAATGGCGAAGCCCTGAAAGTCCTGGCCGCCACTCTGAGCGAAGGCACAGGCGTCCCGGGGGAAATCCTCGGCGCCAGCAAGGACGGCCTGATCGTCGCCTGCGGTGAACAGGCGCTGTGCCTGACCCGTCTGCAACTGCCCGGGGGCAAGGCGCTGAACTTCAGCGACCTGTTCAACAGCCGCCGCGAGAAATTCGCCATCGGCACCGTCCTCGGCCAGACGGCGGACGCCCAATGAACCCGCGCCTGGCCGCCGCCAAGGCACTGACTGCGGTCCTCAACGGCAAGGCCTCGCTCAACAGCTCGCTGCCGATCCAGCTGGACAAGGTCGAGGTCCGTGATCGCGGCTTCACCCAGGACCTGGCGTTCGGCACCGCACGCTGGCAGCCCCGGCTGTCGGCGCTGGCGACCAAGCTGCTGCAGAAGCCGTTCAAGGCCGCCGACGCCGATGTCGAGGCGCTGCTGCTGGTGGGGCTCTATCAGTTGCTCTACACCCGAGTGCCGGCCCACGCCGCCATCGGCGAAACCGTGGGCTGCGCCGACAAATTGAAAAAACCGTGGGCCAAGGCCCTGCTCAACGCCGTGCTGCGCCGTGCCCAGCGTGAAAGCGAGTCCCTGTTGGCCGAGCTGGAACATGATCCGGTGGTGCGCACCGCCCACCCACGCTGGCTGCAGAAATCCCTCAAGGCCTTCTGGCCCGAGCAGTGGGAGGCCATCTGCGCCGCCAACAACGCCCACCCGCCGATGATCCTGCGGGTCAATCGCCGTCACCACTCCCGGGATGCCTACCTGAAGCTGTTGAGCGAAGCCGGGGTTGCGGCCAAGGCCTGCGTCTACAGCCAGGACGGTATCGTCCTCGACGAAGCCGGTGATGTGCGCAGCCTGCCAGGCTTTGCCGAAGGCTGGGTCAGCGTCCAGGACGAAGCCGCACAACTGGCTGCCGATCTGCTGGAGCTGGCCCCGGGGCAACGGGTGCTGGACGCCTGCTGCGCTCCGGGCGGCAAGACCTGTCACATCCTTGAAGTGCAGCCGGAGCTGGCCGCTGTGGTGGCAGTGGACCTGGAAGCCAAGCGCCTGGTGCGGGTGCGGGAAAACCTCGACCGCCTGGGGCTCGATGCCCAACTGATCGCCGCCGACGGCCGGGATACCCAGGCCTGGTGGGACGGCAAGCCGTTCCAGCGCATCCTGCTGGACGCTCCCTGCTCGGCCACCGGGGTGATTCGTCGCCATCCGGATATCAAGCTGACTCGCCAAGCCGAAGACATCGCCGCCCTGGCGCAATTGCAAGGCGAACTGCTGGACGCCATGTGGCAAGCCCTGGAAGTGGGCGGCATCCTGCTCTACGCCACCTGCTCGACCCTGCCCACCGAGAACACCGAAGTGATCGAGGCCTTCCTGGCCCGCACCCCGGGTGCTCGTGAATTGGACATCGGCGGCCAACTGGGGCAGCCTGCGGCCGGCCTCAAGCAGCCTCACGGGCGCCAGTTGCTGGCGCAAGAAGGCGGCCACGATGGCTTCTACTACGCCAAGCTGATCAAGATCGCCGCGGCTCGCGGCTAAACGGTTTTAAGGGAGTGACTGGATGAAAATCATCATCCTCGGCGCCGGGCAAGTGGGCGGCACGCTGGCGGAACACCTGGCCAGCGAAGCCAATGACATCACCGTGGTGGACACCGACGGCGAACGCCTGCGCGACCTCGGCGATCGCCTGGACATCCGCACCGTGCAGGGCCGCGCCTCATTCCCGACGGTGCTGCGCCAGGCCGGCGCCGACGACGCCGACATGCTGGTGGCGGTCACCAACAGCGACGAAACCAACATGGTCGCCTGCCAGGTTGCCCACACCCTGTTCCACACCCCGACCAAAATCGCCCGGGTACGCGAGGCCGCCTACCTGACCCGCGCCGGGCTGTTCGACAACGACGCGATCCCGGTGGACGTGCTGATCAGCCCCGAACAGGTGGTGACCAACTACATCAAGCGCCTGATCGAACATCCCGGCGCCCTGCAGGTGATCGACTTCGCCGAGGGCAAGGCGCAACTGGTGGCGGTCAAGGCCTACTACGGCGGCCCGCTGGTGGGCCAGCAATTGCGCCAGTTGCGCGAGCACATGCCCAATGTCGATACCCGAGTGGCGGCGATCTTCCGTCGCGACCGGCCGATCATGCCCAAGGGCGATACGGTGATCGAGGCCGACGACGAAGTGTTCTTCATCGCCGCCAAGGCCCACATCCGCGCGGTGATGAGCGAGATGCGCCGTCTCGAAGAGTCCTACAAACGCATCGTCATCGCCGGTGGCGGGCAGATCGGCGAGCGCCTGGCCGAGGCCATCGAAAGCCGCTATCAGGTGAAGATCATCGAGATGAACCCGGCCCGCTGCCGCTACCTGTCCGACACCCTGGACAGCACCGTGGTGCTGCAGGGCAGCGCCTCGGACCGCGATCTGCTGCTGGAAGAGAACATCGCCGACGCCGACATCTTCCTGGCGCTGACCAACGACGACGAGGCCAACATCATGTCCTCGCTGCTGGCCAAGCGCCTGGGGGCGAAGAAGGTCATGACCATCATCAACAACCCGGCCTATGTCGACCTGATCCAGGGCGGCGATATCGACATTGCCATCAGCCCGCAACTGGCCACCATCGGCACCCTGCTGGCCCACGTGCGCCGCGGCGATATCGTCAGCGTGCACTCCCTGCGGCGCGGTGCGGCGGAAGCCATCGAGGCCATCGCCCACGGCGACGCCAAGTCGAGCAAGGTGATCGGCCGCGCCATCGAGAACATCGGCTTGCCACCAGGGACCACCATCGGCGCGATCATTCGCGATGAAGAAGTGCTGATCGCCCACGACGACACGGTGATCGAAGCCGGCGACCACGTGATCCTGTTCCTTGTGGATAAAAAACACATTCGCGACGTGGAGAAACTGTTCCACGTCGGCCTGAGCTTCTTCTGACGCGCTGCGCCAGCCAACGATGAGGAATCGCTGATGCTTGAATCGCTGGAAAAAATGCTCGCCAAGGGTGTGGATAACGCCCTGCTGCGCTTTGGTCTGGGCAAGGGCTATCTGGATCAGGCCGAGTACGCCAAGGCTGTTGAGCACCTGCAACGCTGTGTGGCCTTCGATCCCAAGTATTCAGCGGCCTGGAAGCTGCTGGGCAAGGCTTGCCAGGGGCAGGGTGACCTTCAAGGGGCGCGCCAGGCCTGGGAGCAGGGGCTGGAGGCCGCCCGCGGCCATGGCGACAAGCAGGCGGAAAAGGAAATGACCGTGTTCATCAAGAAGCTCGAGCGCCAAGCCGGGGCCTGAGCACCAGTCGCTCCTGCTCAGAGATAGCGCAGGGCGATCCCTTCCGCATCCACTTGCACCACTTCCATGCGCACCCGTGGTGCGATCACCGGCAGGCCTTGCACCTGGCCATAGACCACCGCGCCCTTGGGCAGTGTTGCCAGGGCCGGGCTTTGCACATAGACGCCGCTGGCAGACAGGTTGCGGGTCTGCCCCAGGCATTCGCCGATGCTCTCGTGGGAAATCTTGATACGGAACGACTTGCGGTGCTCGGACATCATCTGCGCCCTTGTTCTGTGTGCTGTGGATAACGCCCTACGCGAGGTTATCCACAGATCGTGCCAGCTCAGTCAGTACCAGCGCGCCTCACCCGGCGGGCGCTTCTTGAAGCGTTTCATGCTCCACATGTACTGGCTCGGGTACGCCCCGACATAGCGTTCGACCACCTTGCTCATGGCCGCACAGGAGGTTTCGGTGTCGGTGCTGTACATGTCTTCCGGGGCCGCTTCGAGGATCACCTTGTAGCCCGAACCGTCCGGCAGGCGCAGGGCGTGAAGGAAAACCCCCACCGCCTTGCCGCCGGCCAGCATGTTCGGCACGAACTTGCTGGTGAGCGCCTGGGTGGCGAAGAAGGGGACGAAGATCCCCGCGGATTCGGCCGGTTCCGGGTCGGCGGGAATGCCCACCGCACCGCCTTTGCGCACTTCCTTGATGACGCTGAGGATGCCTTCCTTGGTGGAGGCCGCCACGCGGTTGCCCAGTTGGACCCGCTGCTTGCGCAGCAACTCGTCCACCGCCTTGAGCTTGGGCGGACGATAGAAAATGATCGGTTTGCACTGGCTGCAATAGAAGTGGTTGAGCACTTCCCAGTTGCCCAGGTGGCTGGTGATGCCGACCACGCCCTTGCCCGAGGCCAGGGCATCCTTGAGTACGTCCAGGCCCTCGACCTCGCGCACCAGGGCGATGGAGCGCTCCGCCGGCCAGATCCAGGCGCAGGCGCTTTCGGTCAGGGACTTGCCGATGTCTTTCAGGCTCTGGCCCACCAGACGCTCGCGCTCGGCGGGGTCCATCTGTGGAAAACACTTGGCCAGGTTGATGCGCACTACGTCGCGGGAACGGTTGGGGGTCTTCCACATGATCCAGCCGATGGCCGCGCCGACCGCCTGCACCGCGCGCCAGGGCAGCAGGGCAAACAACCGCAGAGCACCCACCAGCAGGGCGCCTTTGAACTTATCCACAAATGACTCCTGATCTGTCGGTCATGACCTAGTCGCAGCCGGCTATTCTAACCGCGCGTTGGCGAGGATGGCGTAGCGATCACAATCCTGCGTGTGATCCATGACCATGCCCGAGGCTTGCATCAGCGCGTAGCAGATGGTCGGGCCAACGAAGGTGAAACCGGCTTTCTGCAGGCCGCGGCTCATGGCTTCGGCCTCCGGGGTCACCGCCGGGACTTCGCTGCGGTCGCGGAAATGATTGATCTTGGGCACGCCGCCGACGAAGGACCAGAGAAAGGCCACCGGGTCTTCCAGCTCCAGCCAGGCCTGGGCATTGCGCCGGGCGGCGTTGAGCTTGAGGCGGTTGCGGATGATGCCCGGGTCCTGCATCAGGTCCTCGATCTCGGCATCGCTCATCTGCGCCACGCGCTGCACATCGAAGCCAAACAGCACCTGGCGATAACGCTCGCGTTTCTTCAGTACGGTGATCCAGGACAGGCCGGCCTGGAACCCTTCGAGCAATAACAACTCGAACAGACGCTGCCCATCGCGCAGCGGCACGCCCCACTCCTGATCGTGATAAGCCATGTACAGCGGATCTTCGGAACACCAAAAGCAGCGTGGCATAAGGCTCCAGGGGGCGTGCGCAGGACTGAATCGGGTATACTCCCGCTCCTTAAATCGCAGCCCAAGTAACAGGTGAATTTCGTGAGCCAGCCTACGCCAGCCGTGCGTACCTTCCAAGACTTGATCCTCGCCCTCCAGCAATACTGGGCCGAGCAAGGTTGTGTGGTACTTCAGCCCTACGATATGGAAGTAGGCGCCGGCACTTTCCACACCGCAACCTTCCTGCGGGCCATCGGCCCGGAAACCTGGAACGCCGCTTATGTGCAGCCCAGTCGTCGCCCGACTGACGGCCGCTACGGCGAAAACCCCAACCGCCTGCAGCACTACTACCAGTTCCAGGTGGTCTTGAAACCCAACCCGGAGAACTTCCAGGAGCTGTACCTGGGTTCCCTCAAGCACGTGGGCCTGGACCCGCTGGTGCACGACATTCGCTTCGTCGAGGACAACTGGGAATCGCCGACCCTGGGCGCCTGGGGCCTGGGCTGGGAAGTCTGGCTCAACGGCATGGAAGTAACTCAGTTCACCTACTTCCAGCAAGCCGGTGGTATCGAGTGCTACCCGGTGACCGGCGAGATCACCTACGGCCTGGAACGCCTGGCCATGTACCTGCAGGGCGTGGATTCGGTGTACGACCTGGTCTGGGCCGACGGCCCGTTCGGCAAGGTCACCTATGGCGATGTGTTCCACCAGAACGAAGTGGAGCAGTCGACCTACAACTTCGAACACGCCAACGTCGAGAAGCTGTTCGAACTGTTCGATTTCTACGAAAGCGAAGCCAAGCGCCTGATCGAACTGGATCAGCCGCTGCCGTTGCCGAGCTATGAAATGGTGTTGAAGGCCTCCCATACCTTCAACCTGCTGGATGCCCGCCGTGCCATCTCGGTTACCGCGCGCCAGCAATACATTCTGCGTGTCCGCACCCTGGCGCGTTCCGTTGCGCAAGCCTACCTGCTGGCCCGTGCCAAGCTGGGCTTCCCGATGGCGACCCCGGATCTGCGTGATGAAGTGTTGGCTAAGCTGGAGGCGGCACAATGAGTGCGCAAGATTTTCTGGTTGAACTGGGCACTGAAGAACTGCCACCCAAAGCCCTGAACACCCTGGCCGAAGCCTTCCTGGCCGGCATCGAGAAAGGCCTGCAGAGCGCCGGCCTGAGCTTTCAGGCCAAGCATGTCTACGCCGCGCCACGGCGCCTGGCGGTGCTGATCACCCAGCTGGACACCCAGCAGCCGGATCGCAGCATCAACCTCGACGGCCCGCCACGCCAGGCGGCCTTCGACGCTGAAGGCAACCCGACCCAGGCAGCCCTGGGCTTTGCCAAGAAGTGCGGCGTCGAACTCAGCGAGATCGACCAGAGCGGCCCGAAACTGCGCTACAGCCAGAGCATCAAGGGCAAGCCGACCGCCAGCCTGCTGCCGACCATCGTCGAAGACTCCCTGAACGACCTGCCGATTCCCAAGCGCATGCGCTGGGCCGCGCGCAAGGAAGAGTTCGTGCGTCCGACCCAATGGCTGGTGATGCTGCTGGGTGACGACGTCATCGACTGCACCATCCTTGCCCAGAAGGCCGGCCGCGACTCCCGTGGTCACCGCTTCCACCACCCGGACAGCGTGCGCATCACTTCGCCAGCCAACTACCTCAACGACCTGCGTGCCGCCTACGTGCTGGCCGACGCCAACGAGCGCCGCGAGCTGATCAGCAAGCGCACCGCGGAACTGGCAACCCTGCAAGAAGGCACGGCGATCGTCCCGGCAGACCTGCTGGACGAAGTCACTGCTCTGGTGGAATGGCCGGTGCCGCTGGTGTGCTCGTTCGAGGAACGCTTCCTCGAAGTGCCGCAAGAAGCCCTGATCACCACCATGCAGGACAACCAGAAGTACTTCTGCCTGCTGGACGTGGACGGCAAGCTCCTGCCGCGTTTCATCACCGTGGCCAACATCGAGAGCAAGGACCCGCGCCAGATCATCGAGGGCAACGAGAAAGTCGTGCGCCCACGCCTGACCGACGCCGAGTTCTTCTTCAAGCAAGACAAGAAACAGAAGCTCGAAGACTTCAACCTGCGCCTGCAGAACGTGGTGTTCCAGGAAAAACTCGGCAGCGTCTACGACAAGGCCGAGCGGATTTCCAAGCTGGCCGCCTTCATCGCGCCGCGCATTGGCGGCGACGCTCAGCGCGCAGCCCGTGCCGGCCTGCTGTCCAAGTGCGACCTGGCCACCGAGATGGTCGGCGAGTTCCCGGAGATGCAAGGCATCGCCGGCTACTACTACGCCCTCAATGACGGCGAGCCGGAAGATGTGGCCCTGGCCCTCAACGAGCAGTACATGCCACGTGGCGCTGGCGCCGAGCTGCCAAGCACCGTGACCGGTGCCGCCGTGGCCATCGCCGACAAGCTGGACACCCTGGTGGGGATCTTCGGCATCGGCATGCTGCCCACCGGCAGCAAGGACCCCTACGCCCTGCGTCGCGCGGCCCTGGGCGTGCTGCGTATCCTCATCGAGAAGAAGTTCGACCTCGACCTGAACGACGCCGTGGCCTTCGCCGTCAGCGCCTTCGGCAGCAAGGTCAAGGCCGCCGGCCTGGCCGACCAGGTGCTGGAGTTCATCTTCGATCGTCTGCGTGCCCGCTACGAAGACGAAGGCGTGGATGTGGCCACCTACCTGTCGGTACGTGCCCTGAAGCCGGGCTCGGCCCTGGACTTCGACCAGCGCGTGCAAGCCGTGCAGGCCTTCCGCAAGTTGCCGGAAGCCGCCGCCCTGGCCGCCGTGAACAAGCGCGTGTCGAACCTGCTGAGCAAGATCGAAGGCAATGTGCCGACCACCGTCGAAGCCAAGTACTTCGACAACGCCAACGAGTTCTCCCTGTACTCGGCGATCCAGCAGGCGGACCAGGCGGTACAGCCCATGGCCGCAGCTCGTCAATACAGCGAGACCCTGGCCCGCCTGGCCGCCCTGCGCGAACCGGTGGACGCCTTCTTCGAAGCGGTGATGGTCAATGCCGAGGACGCCAAGGTGCGGGCCAACCGCTATGCGCTGCTGGCGCGTCTGCGGGGCCTGTTCCTGGGTGTGGCGGACATTTCGGTACTGAGCTGATCAGGTAAGGAACTGCTGTGAAACTGCTGATACTCGACCGTGACGGCGTGATCAATCACGACTCCGATGCCTACATCAAATCGGTGCAGGAGTGGATTCCACTCCCCGGCTCGATCGAAGCCATTGCGCAGTTGAGCAAGGCCGGCTGGACGGTGGCGATCGCCACCAACCAGTCCGGCATCGCTCGCGGCTACTACGACCTGGCCACCCTCGACGCCATGCACGCGCGCCTGCGCGAGCTAGTGGCGGAGCAGGGCGGCGAGGTCGGGCTGATCGTCTATTGCCCCCATGGCCCCGACGAAGGGTGCGCCTGCCGCAAACCGAAACCGGGCATGCTGCGAACCATTGCCGAGCATTACCAGGCAGATCTGACAGGTCTATGGTTTGTCGGTGACAGTCTCGGTGACCTGGAGGCCGCAAAAGCCGTCGACTCTCAGCCAGTATTGGTAAAGACCGGGAAAGGCGAAAAGACCCTGGGGAAAACCCTGCCGGTAGGCACCTTGATTTTTGACGACCTGGCGGCCGTTGCCGCTGAACTTATCCACAATTAG
Organism: Pseudomonas sp. JDS08PS003; assembly: GCF_045013505.1. Taxonomy (NCBI): domain Bacteria; kingdom Pseudomonadati; phylum Pseudomonadota; class Gammaproteobacteria; order Pseudomonadales; family Pseudomonadaceae; genus Pseudomonas; species Pseudomonas sp. JDS08PS003. The sequence continues at coordinate 115,369 of NZ_CP120724.1, read as the reverse complement.
GCCCCTTCTGGCATCCTGACCAAGGACTGTTCGGGAGAGCGCTTTTTAACAGGCGGGCAAGCCCGCAATGGTAAATGCCGCTATGTCGATCCTGCAGGCCATCAGAACCTTCTTCTTTTACCTGCTGTTGGGCACCAGTTCCTTGCTGTGGTGCTCCCTGAGCTTTTTTATCGCGCCGTTCCTGCCATTCAAGGCGCGCTACCGCTTTATCAACGTCTACTGGTGTCGCTGCGCGCTGTGGCTGACCAAGGTATTTTTGAACATTCGCGTGGAAGTAAAGGGCGCTGAAAACGTCCCCGAGCGGCCATGCGTGATCGTCTCCAATCACCAGAGCACCTGGGAGACCTTCTTCCTCTCGGCCTACTTCGAGCCGCTGAGCCAGGTCCTCAAGCGTGAGTTGCTGTATGTGCCGTTCTTCGGCTGGGCCATGGCCATGCTGCGCCCCATCGCCATCGACCGGGACAACCCCAAGGCGGCCCTCAAGCAGGTGGCAAGCAAGGGCGACGAGCTGCTCAAGGACAATGTCTGGGTGCTGATCTTTCCGGAAGGCACCCGCGTGCCCTATGGCACCGTCGGCAAGTTCTCCCGCAGTGGCAGCGCCCTGGCGGTGAACGCCGACCTGCCGGTGCTGCCAGTGGCCCACAACGCCGGCAAGTTCTGGCCGAAGACCGGCTGGGCCAAGCGGCCCGGTACCATCACCGTGACCATTGGCGCCCCCATGTACGCCGAAGGCAGCGGCCCGCGAGCCATCGCCGAGCTTAACGACCGGGTAGCCGCCTGGAACGAACAGGCCCAGCGGGATATGGGCTCATTGCCACCATTGGCGACTTCCACGGATAAGATTGCTGTATGAGCTTCTGTGGATAACCTGTGTACGACTATTCGTACAACGGCTGAAATCGACGTATAAATCACTGATTTATATGTATATTTCCTAAGCTAATAAAATGTGGAAAAACGTGCATAAGTTTTACCGCTACCCAAAAAACCGGCCTTGATGCCGGTTTTTTTTCGCCTGGAATATCCCCGCGCTCTTATTCCTCCAACAAGGGCAGCTCAAGGATGAAACATGAGCCCTGGCCCACCTCGCTGCGGCAACTGATCCGCCCTTGATGCCGGTCCACCACCGCCTTGACCATGGACAGTCCCAGGCCCAGGCCATCGATGCCCTTGGCTGAGGCAAACCGCTGGTACTGACCGAATAGCAGGGGCAGGTCCTGGGCCGCAATGCCCCGGCCCTGGTCGATGATTTCGCAACGCAGCCAGCCCTCGGCACAACTCACCTGAACATTGACGGTGGAATTCGCCGGGCTGTACTTGATGGCGTTTTCCAGCAGATTGAACAGGGCCCGGGTCAGCAGCGACTGATCCGCCAGGATCATGCTCTCGCCTTCCTCATCGAGATCGTGCACCAGGTGGATATTCTTCAACTGGGCCAGGGTCGTGGCCTGGTCGAAGGCATCCAGGACCAGCATGGCAAACATGCTCGGTGCAAACTGATAGGCCTCCGACTCGGCCTTGGCCAATTGCACGAATGCCTCGGTCAGCCCCAGGGCTCGACGCACCTGTTGCTCGATCTGGCTGTAGACCTGCCTGGGCGGCGAAGGCTGGCGGCTCTGCACGTCCAGCAGCGCGAGGATCGCCGAATGGGGCGCGCGCAGATCATGGGATAGAAATCGCAGCAGTACGCCACGTTGCTGTTCGGCGTCCCGCTCGACGCTGAGGTCGGTGAAGCTCAATAACCAACCGATGGCGTTGTCACTGTCCACCGGCAACAGCGGCGCCAGTTCCATGCGCAGGCTACGTTGCTGGATGTCGCGAAACTCCAACGCCGTCAGTTGCTCAAGACTGGGATACACCGCAGGTTCGGTCAGGCCTGGATAGCCCAGGGCGGCCAATTGCGCGATCAAGGGCTGCCCGACCAGTGAGTGGGCGAACACTTCCCGGGCATTGCGGTTGGCCAGCAGAATCTTGCCGTCCGGATCGCTGATCAGGGTCGCCACCGGCAGGTATTCCAAGCCATCGGCGATAAAGCGCCGGGTATCCCGGGTCCGGCTCAGGGCCTGTTCCAGAGCAACGATCTGCCCTTGCAGCACATCACCGACAGGGGTCTGGCTACGACGGCGCTCCGGCAACACCTTGGGCTCGCTGTCCAGGCGCTCCAGCTCCCAACCGAAATAGGCCAGGATCACGCTGAGCCGACGCCAGTTCCAGATCAGGTACGCCAGCAGCATGCCCAGCAGGCTAGCCACCGGCGACCACCAGTAGCCCAAACGCAGCATCAGCACCGATCCCAACAGGGCCAGGCCCATGCAACCCAGGGTTATCCACAAGGCGTGGCGCGGACGCCACAGCAACAATCCCAGCAAGGCTGCGGTCAGGGCCATGGACCACAGCATCCCCGACCACTGGCCCAGGGCGACGATGCTGCGATGCTGCAACAGGCCATTGAGCAGGTTGGCCTGGATCTCCACGCCCGGGGTGGTGCCCTGACTGCCGGATTGCGGGGTGACGTAACGGTCGCCCAGCCCCGGTGCGGTGGACCCCACCAGGATCAACCGGTCACGCAGCAACTCGGCCGGCACTTCGCCACGCAGCACGCTGACATAGGGCACGCTGGGAAAACCCGCCGCCTTGTCGATAAAGCCAATACGTACCGGGTTGGCTCGCAGCCAGCCCCTGGCGATCTGCGCAGTTCCGGGGCCCGGCATCAGCGGCGACAGCGGGTCGGCTTCGGTGAGCTGGTAGAGCAACCAGGTCAGCTGCGCTCGCGGCGCCTGCTGCGGACCTTCCCGCAGGTAGACACTGCGCACCGTACCGTCGGCATCCGCTTCAGCGTTGATGTGCCCCAGGCCCCGAGCACAGTGGCGCAGCACCGGCACCGGAGAGATCTCCTCCAGGTCCTGGCCGTAACGAGCGGCACCCTCGCGCAGCACCGGCAGGAACACCGTGCCGGCGCGACACAGGGCGGCGGCCAGCCGCGTGTCGTTTTCCACAGTGCTGCCGGGCTCGCTGAGGATTACATCAAACAGCACGCCTTTGACCTTGGCGTCCGTCAGCCGGTCCAGCAACTGTCCATGGATCGCCCGCGGCCAGGGCCAACGTCCCAATTGCTGCAGGCTGTAGTCGTCGATGGTCACCAACAGAATGCGCGGGTCTACCGGCAGCGGGGTAAAGCGTCGCAGGTTGTCATAGAACAGGTTGTTCAAAGCCAGGCCGTGGCTCAGGGACAGTACAGCGGTCAGGGGCAGAAGAATCAGGCCGACCCACAACCATTCACGTACCAGGCGGCGAAACAGGCGCTGGGCCTGGGTCGGTTCACGGCCGTTGGCCCGTTGCTTCCAGAGACTCATCGACGGCCCGCCGACGGGTTATTGAACACGAGTGGTCCTGGGGTAGTAGAAGATGTCATAGACCCCGGTTTCTCCTTCCAGGCCATGCTCGTCGAATGCCGAGAGCCGTACATGATAGAAAAACGCCTTCAGGCCAGTGAAGTTCACTTCCGGGGTGCTGGAGAACTGTTCCTGCTTGATGTTCAGGAAATCCTTGTCCGTGGCCACCTGTGCCCGATAGCGACGGGCGCCCGGCAAAGGTTGCAGGATCAGTTGCCAGACGGGCAGGGCGCCGGTTTGTCCGGCCTGTCCCAGCAGCCGGGGCGCGGCTAGCAGTTCCACCGGTTTGAGGTCGCCCTGCTTCTGAATGCGCAATCCCTGGCGTGCCATGACCTGGACTTCCCCCGGCAGCGGACCTGCCGGTTTATCCACAGCGCGCTTGCCGGAACGCCGAGCTGCCTTGCTCGGCGGCTCGTCTTCGCGGCTCACCGCCACCTGACCGTTGAGCACCTCCACCAGGGATTGCTGATCATCATTACGCACCCGGAAGTGCGTACCCCGTACCCCCAACACGCCTACGGGGGTCACGATCTGGAAGCGGTCGTGGTCGCTGTTGCGCTTGATCACATAGGATTCGATCTGGCCCTGTTCCAGGACCACCTGAGGAATGCTGTATTGCGTATTCAGTTGCAGGGTGACCTGGGAACTGGAGGGCAATACCACTCGCGAACCATCGCCGAGGGACAGGCTGACGAAAGCCGATGGCGAGGTTTTCACCCCTTCTTTCTCATCGATGCTCATGCCTTCTTCCAGGGCCACCTCGCGGCCCTTGGCATCCAGTTTCCAGGCGTCACCGGTCAGATGCTCGACGGTAGCCGGCAAGGGCTGGCCACGGCATTGCTGGTTGTCATCTATATAGGGAAGGCGTTGCGGGGCGGCCTGCACGGCACTCAGTGGCAGGCTCAGGCCCACTAGCAGCAATGCGGCGCACGCCACCTGCAACCGGCCAACGGACGGAGAAGGGCAGAGGTCATTCATGAATATGCTTTGAGCCTTTGGGAAAACCACGGCGAAATCCTACGCACCATACCTGAGGCAGCGCATGGGCAGAAAGCCGGACGCTGCGGGGCGTCGCCCAAGGAGAGGGGGCGAGTCGGAACCGGGAGGGAAGAACACAGGGACAAAAGAAAGTGACACGTCCCTGTGTCGGAACCGAGGCGACAGGTCGCCCGGCCCAAAGTCCTGAGGAGGCACTCCCTGTATTCCCCTTCAACGACGCACGCAAGCGCGCGTTGTGCCGCCAGCCTGGCGGTTGACACTCCCTGTGTCGGAGCACTTCCAGGTGCCCCCGTGTGCCACTCAGCGGGAGGCAATGTAACGCTGGCCGGGAGGCTGCGACGGATTTGCAATATTTGTTCAGAATCATCGCCGTGCCCTCTTAGAAGACCCACCGCGGCGCGGGTTGCTGCTGACCCGAAGGTAGCGCTATCCGTCCTATAACCGGTTCGGCGTCCAGGGTCAGGGTCGATTCACTGCTGATGGGCAAGACTGTCGTCGGGTGGTAGCCCTCGACGCTCGGTGCCTGATAGCGAGCATTGGTCAACGAAGGCAATGCACTGGCACTTATCCCCAGATAAGCAGCCAGCATCAAGCTGAAGAGGCGCACCGGGTCGTCGCCACTGAACATTCTGACAAGCGCGACCTGGCCTTTCCTGAGCATGTTCCCCATGGTTCTTTTCCTTGCTTGTGCGAGCCGGTATCGTGCTGTTGCAGTAGCCCGCAGGCACCCGTGCTCCGGGTGCCTTACCGGCTATTTGATATCAGCGTACCGAGGGACCAGGGGCTCAAGAGCAATTCGCCACAATTGTTCAGAATCAGGCAAGGCGCCTAAACTTCCCCTCTGCCTGAAGCACACAAGCGGCTGCTTCGGGCACTCTCGAACCATAAGGAACTGCCTCGCATGCGTGTCGCAATACTGGATGACGAACCCGCAGAACTGGCACGGGTGGAACAGACACTGCGAGAAATTCCCGGCCCGGGCGAACAGTCCTGGACCCTGCACAGTTTCGAACGGGGGGAGAACCTGTTACGCCAACTGCGGCGGGAAACCTTCGACCTGCTGATTCTCGACTGGCAAGTGCCGGACCTCAGCGGCCTGTCGTTGCTGCGCTGGACCCGGGAGCACATGGACTCGCCTCCGGCGGCCATCATGCTCACCAGCCGTGATGCCGAGAGCGATATCGTCCAGGCCCTGAACACCGGCGCCGATGACTACCTGAGCAAGCCTTTTCGTCCCAACGAACTCAAGGCCCGGGTCAATGCGGTGCTGCGCCGCCACGGCCTGCAGCGCAGCAACAGCGAGGAGGTCCTGACCTTCAATGACCTGAGTTTCGATGACGCCGAACTGACCGTCACTCGTGCCGGTGCCCCCATCAGCCTGACCGAGCGCGAATACCGCCTGGCCCGCTGCCTGTTCGCCAACCTGGGTCGCCCGCTGTCACGGGAGTACCTGTACGAGCGTTTCTGGACCCACGAGGAAATCGTCTCCTCACGGCCCCTGGATACCCACATCTACCGTCTGCGCAACAAGCTCGGACTGACCGCGGATCGTGGCTGGCAGTTGCTGACGATCTACGGCTACGGCTACCGGCTGGAAAGTGTCACGTCGCCTGACGAGCAGGGTAACTGACTGCTTGCCGTCAAAAGCGGCTTGATATCATTGCGGGTCCTGCCAGACATCTTCATAGCCGGCGCGGTCGATGATGAAACGCGTCCCGCTCGGCAGATACAGGTAATCGATCACCTCCGGCAACAGCTCGAGCAGATGCTCGGCGCACAGAGGCTGGTAGAAATCCACGGCTGTGGAATGTTCGCCGCAGTGGATAAACCAACTGACCGTGCCGTTCTCCGGCAACTCGATCCGGGTGCCATAGATGGGCGACTGCGCAAGGGAGCGGGTGGCCAGTGCAATCATCGGCTCCGGTGCCTGGGGAGCAAGGTCGTAGCGTTCACAGATAAGCTGCTGTGTTTCGTTCATTGGGCCAGCCACCAATTGAGCAAGGTCTCGTCATCGGTGTCATCGAGGTTTTTGTAGATGTTGGCGTAGTACCACTCGATGCCCGTGGTCTCGCGGAAGCGGTTGAAGAACAGGGCGATGTTGTCCATGCCGTTTCGCGCCGGCACCGACAATGTCAGATTGCCCTTATGGCGCCCGTCGAGCATGCCGCCCAATTCGCTCGCCACATCCGCCGCCAGGGCAACTATGTATTCCTCAGGGATGTGATCCGCATAAATATGGATGCAGAAGTTGCCGCCACGCTTGAGCACCACGGCGGGGGCCTGCGGGTCCTTGATCGAGATAATGTCGCCCTTGGCCAGGTTCAGCGTCAGCCCTGGTGAATAGAGAATCTCGTAACTGTCTTCATCGATCCGCCGTACATGCAGCGGCTCATAGACCGGGCCGTGGCTGTTCTGCCCCGCAACAACCCGGATCGATATTTCCTGGTTTTCATCATCCATAACAAATTTCCGAGCGATTGCTGTTTTTACCAAGGGTGAAAAGAGCCGAGTCGGGCTCAGCCGCGTAGCGGGGTCAACGGCCCGACAAACACGTCTCGAAGCATGTGCTGCTGTCGAGTCTCCATCCCATCTCACAAAGGCGCCGCCATGGGCCTCACAAACTGTCCGTAAAAGAGGTTTTCCTCGAAGGAAAACATGACCTCTGCACTGCCCGGCATGACCAGGGCCGTATTCTCATCGGACGGATAGAAAAAGTCGTCCCAGCATTTTATAAAAATATCCCTGGGCACCTGTGCTGCGCAGCACCTGCCCCAGAACAGCCAGAACAAGCCTGCCTCCGGGCTTAGCCGCCGCTCGAAGAACAATGACGACTCACCGCGCTGGGCAAAATCCAGCGTGGTTTTTTCATGGCATTGAAACAGGCTGGGCAACCCAGTGATCAGACTGGGCACTGGAATGAACCGGTCCCACAGCACCTGTGACTCTGCCTGATCAAACAGCACAACACGCTGTTTGTCGTCAGCACTCAGACCACAATCTGCGGCATTGAACCGCCAGGCGATGGGGAAGCGTGCTTCATCGAATAGGTGGCTGCTTGTACCTGCCAAGGTCAACGTCCTTATTGTCCAGTTAGCTTTCCACTTCCCAGGCCAGATCGGGATCAGCCGAGCCGTAGGCCGAGAAATAAGCCAGGGCCTGTCTCGCTCGCTCTTTAACCACACACTGATACCGAGGGTAACTGCCGGACTGGCCGCCTGCGACCAATTCAACCCGCTGATCGTCAGGACTGTCTGCGCTGAGCAGGGTCTGCAACGATTGGTCGACGTCCTGGGCGATAAAGACCACATACTGATCGGCAGCACCGCCTCCGATATGCATCAGGGTCTCGTCGCTGAAGAAAAAAACCGTCGAGCTGAAAGCCTTTCCGTCCAGGCGGTTGAGCGCGGACAGCACCTGCGTCGAATCGGGGTTCAACCACTCATGAGTGTGGCAACGATTACCGGCATATTCATCTTCAATGATTTTCTTGAGCATTCGCCATGACTGCCTTGTCCGGATAAAAACGTAAATCGTTATGGATGAGGGATTGAACAATCTGCCAATAAAAAAGGCCAACGCAAGCGTCGGCCTTTTTATTTTCAGCTGTGTCCCTGGATCAGAAGTCCAGGTTGGACACCGCCAGGGCATTGCTTTCGATGAAGTCGCGACGTGGCTCGACCGCATCACCCATCAGGGTGTTGAAGATCTGGTCGGCGCCGATGGCGTCTTCGATGGTCACCTTGAGCATGCGGCGCATGCTTGGGTCCATGGTGGTTTCCCACAGCTGGTCAGGGTTCATCTCGCCCAGACCTTTGTATCGCTGGATGGTGTGACGCTTGGTGCTTTCCGCCATCAGCCAGTCCAAGGCTTCCTTGAACTCGGTCACGGCCTTCTTGCGCTCGCCGCGCTGAACATACGCGCCCTCGTCCAGCAGGGTGCTCAATTGAGCGCCCAGGGAGACCACGGTCTTGTAGTCGTTGCTGCCGAAGAAGTCGCGGTTGAAGGTGACGTAGTTGGACAGGCCGTGGGAGATCAGCTCGACCTCTGGCAGCCAGACATTACGCTCACGGTCTTCCCGCAGGCTGGCCTTGTAGACCAGGCCCGACTTCTCGGAGGTGCGCAGGCGGGCGTCGTACTTGGCCAGCCAATCCTGCATGGCGGCGTGATCGGACAGTTGCTCCATGGTCACGGCCGGCAGGTAGATGAAGTGCTCGGTCAGTTCCTGCGGGTACAGGCGCGACAGGCGTTTGAGGGTTTTCATTACCATGCGGAAATCGTTGACCAGACGCTCCAGCGCCTCGCCGGAGATCCCCGGAGCTTCGTCGTTCAGGTGCAGGCTGGCATCTTCCAGAGCCGACTGGGTCATGTAGTCTTCCATGGCCTCGTCGTCTTTGATGTATTGCTCTTGCTTGCCTTTCTTGACCTTGTACAGCGGAGGCTGGGCGATGTAGATGTAGCCGCGCTCGATCAGCTCCGGCAGCTGACGGAAGAAGAAGGTCAGCAGCAAGGTACGGATGTGCGAACCGTCGACGTCAGCATCGGTCATGATGATGATGTTGTGATAACGCAGCTTGTCGATGTTGTACTCTTCGCGGCCGATGCCGCAGCCCAGTGCGGTGATCAAGGTGCCGACCTCTTGCGAGGAGATCATCTTGTCGAAGCGAGCTTTCTCTACGTTGAGGATCTTGCCCTTGAGTGGCAGGATCGCCTGGGTCTTGCGGTTGCGTCCCTGCTTGGCGGAGCCGCCAGCAGAGTCACCTTCCACCAGGTAGAGTTCGGACAGGGCAGGGTCCTTTTCCTGGCAGTCCGCCAGTTTGCCCGGCAGGCCGGCGATATCCAGCGCGCCTTTACGACGGGTCATTTCACGGGCTTTACGCGCCGCTTCACGAGCACGAGCAGCGTCGATCATCTTGCCCACCACCAACTTGGCTTCGTTGGGGTTTTCCAGCAGGAAGTCGGAGAAGTACTTGCCCATCTCCTGTTCAACAGCGGTCTTCACTTCGGAAGAGACCAGCTTGTCCTTGGTCTGGGAGCTGAACTTAGGGTCCGGCACCTTCACCGAGATGATCGCGGTCAGGCCTTCACGAGCGTCGTCACCGGTGGTGGCAACCTTGTGCTTCTTGGCTAGGCCTTCGGCTTCGATGTAGGTGTTCAGGTTACGAGTCAGAGCAGAACGGAAGCCCACCAAGTGGGTGCCACCATCGCGCTGTGGAATGTTGTTGGTGAAGCACAACAGGTTCTCGTTGAAGCTGTCGTTCCACTGCAGGGCGATTTCCACGCCAATGCCGTCTTCACGCTGGATGTTGAAGTGGAACACCTGGTTGACCGCTGTCTTGTTGGTGTTCAGGTATTCAACAAACGCCCGCAGGCCACCTTCGTACTTGAACAGCTCTTCCTTGCCGCTGCGCTCATCCTTGAGGATGATGCCGACGCCGGAGTTGAGGAAGGACAGTTCACGAATCCGCTTGGCCAGGACGTCCCAGCTGAAGTGGATGTTCTTGAAGGTTTCAGCCGAAGGCTTGAAGTGGATCTGGGTACCGGTGGTTTCGCTGTCGCCAACGATCTTCATCCGCTCTTGCGGAACACCGTGGACATAGGTCTGTTCCCAGATCTTGCCGCTGCGGCGCACAGTGAGGATCAGCTCTTCGGACAGGGCGTTCACTACCGACACACCTACGCCGTGCAGACCGCCGGAGACCTTGTAGGAGTTATCGTCGAACTTACCGCCAGCGTGGAGCACGGTCATGATGACCTCTGCCGCCGAGACGCCTTCTTCTTTATGCACATCGACCGGGATGCCGCGACCATTGTCGCGAACGGTGATGGATTCGTCCGGGTGGATGATGATGCTGATGTCGTCGCAGTGGCCGGCCAGCGCTTCGTCGATGGAGTTATCGACCACCTCGAACACCATGTGGTGCAGACCGCTGCCGTCATCGGTGTCGCCAATGTACATACCGGGACGTTTGCGTACGGCATCCAAACCTTTCAGCACCTTGATGCTGGTCGAGTCGTACGTATTTTCTTCGCTCATGCCTTCACTCCCGATGGTCGTGGGTCTGGGTGATACGGCCTTGTTCCACGTGGAACAAAGCGACTGGCGTTTCCGTCTGCCAGCCTTCCCTCAATAATTCGTGGTCTACACAGGTGATAAACACCTGGCAGCGTAAGTCTTCCAACAAGCGACAAAGTGCGCGGCGATGCTGCTCGTCCAACTCGGACGGCAAGTCATCCACCAGATAAATACACTGACCGCGACGGGCCTGGCTCACCAAGTGCCCCTGGGCAATGCGCAAGGCACAGACCACCAACTTCTGCTGGCCACGGGACAAGATGTCCGCGGCGTTGTGTCCGCCTAAGCGCAGACGCAAATCAGCACGTTGTGGACCGGCCTGGGTATGACCCATTTGCTGATCGCGGTGCAGGGCGGTCGCGAGGACTTCACTGAGCTCTCGTTCCTTGTCCCAACCGCGGTAATAGCTAAGCGTCAGGCCCTCGAGCTGCAACAACTCGCCCAAGGTCCGCTCAAAGACTGGTTTCAAGGCTTTGATGTATGCGCGGCGGTATTCATCGATTTCAGCGCTGGCCTGACACAGTTCCCGGTCCCAGGCCGCTTGCGAAGCGGCGTCAAGTGTACCATGCCGCAGCCATGAGTTCCGCTGCCGCAGGGCCTTCTGCAAGCGCTGCCAGGTGGACATGAAGCGAGGTTCCACATGGAACACTCCCCAGTCCAGGAACTGCCGGCGGATCTTTGGAGCGCCTTCCAGCAGGCGAAAGCTATCCGGGTTGATCAGTTGCAGCGGCAGGATCTCTGCCAGCTGCGCCGCGCTGCGGGCATTCTGACCGTCGATACGGATCTGGAACTCCCCCTGACGATCCCGAGATATCCCCAGGCTACTGTGCCCACCCTGAGCCAACTCCACCTGGCCGAAGACCGTACAGGCCAGCTGCTCATACTGGATCACCGGCAACAGGCGGGCACTGCGAAACGAGCGGGCAAGCCCCAGCAGATAGATGGCTTCCAGCACGCTGGTTTTTCCACTGCCGTTGGCGCCATAGAGAAGGTTGATGCGGGGAGAGGGGGAGAAGGTCACCGGGTGCAGATTGCGCACCGCGGTGACCGAGACGCGACTGAGGGACATCTAGCTTCTGCTGAGCATGATTACAGGCGCATCGGCATGACAACGTAAGCCGAGTCGTCGTTGTCGGATTCCTGCACCAGCGCACTGCTGTTGGAGTCGGAAAGAATCAGGCGCACCTGTTCGGTGGTCATCACCCCCAGCACGTCCAGCAGGTAGCTGACGTTGAAGCCGATTTCCAGCGAGCCGCCGTTGTACTCCACGCCCACTTCTTCTTCCGCTTCTTCCTGCTCCGGGTTGTTGGCCTGGATCTTCAACTGACCATTGGCCAGTTGCAGACGGATGCCGCGGTACTTCTCGTTGGACAGGATCGCGGTACGGCTGAAGGCTTCACGCAGGGCCTGACGGTCACCCAGTACCAGCTTGTCACCGCCTTTTGGCAGCACGCGCTCGTAGTCAGGGAACTTGCCGTCCACCAGCTTGGAGGTGAAGGTGAACTCGCCGGTAGTGGCGCGAATGTGGTGCTGACCCAGGACGATGCTGACGTTGCCATCCGGCTCGGTGAGCAGACGGGCCAGCTCCAGGATGCCTTTACGCGGCACGATCACCTGGTGGCGATCCGGCTGGCCGATATCCGCCTGCATCGAGCACATGGCCAGACGGTGACCATCGGTGGCCACGGCGCGGATGATACCGGCGGACACTTCCAGCAGCATGCCGTTGAGGTAGTAGCGCACGTCCTGCTGGGCCATGGCGAAGCTGGTGCGTTCGATCAAGCGACGCAGACGGCTTTGCTCCAGCTGGCAGGTCAGCGAGCCAGGGCCTTCTTCCACGGTAGGGAAGTCGTTGGCTGGCAGGGTCGACAGGGTGAAGCGGCTACGCCCGGCCTTCACCACCAGTTTCTGCTCGTCGACCTTGATATCGATCAGCGCGTCGTTGGGCAGGCTCTTGCAGATGTCCATCAGCTTGCGCGCGGGAACGGTGATTTCCCCCGGCTCTGCGGGCTCTTCAAGTTGCACACGACCGACCAGCTCGACTTCCAGGTCGGTACCGGTCAGCGACAGTTGCTGGCCTTCGACAACCAGCAGCACGTTGGAAAGTACCGGCAAGGTCTGACGGCGTTCGACGACGCCGGCGACCAGTTGCAGGGGTTTCAACAGGGCTTCGCGTTGAATGGTGAAATGCATGGTCTAGTCCCTTGCCTTAATAAGCTGCGTTGGAGTCATCAAGTGGTCAGAGTACGCAGCAGGTTCTTGTAGTCCTCGCGGATGTCCGCGTCGGATTCCTTAAGTTCATTGATCTTGCGGCAGGCGTGCAGAACCGTGGTGTGGTCGCGACCGCCGAACACATCGCCGATTTCCGGCAGGCTGTGGTTGGTCAGCTCCTTGGACAGGGCCATAGCCACCTGCCGTGGACGAGCCACCGAACGCGAACGTCGCTTGGACAGCAGATCGGAAATCTTGATCTTGTAGTACTCGGCGACGGTGCGCTGGATGTTATCCACAGACACCAGTTTGTCCTGCAGGGCCAGCAGGTCCTTCAGGGATTCGCGAATCAGCTCGATGGTGATGTCGCGCCCCATGAAGTGCGAGTGGGCGATGACACGCTTGAGTGCGCCTTCCAGTTCACGGACGTTGGAACGAATCCGTTGAGCAATGAAGAACGCCGCATCGTGGGGCAGTTCGACCTTGGCCTGGTCGGCCTTTTTCATCAGGATCGCCACCCGGGTTTCCAGCTCCGGAGGTTCTACCGCCACCGTCAGGCCCCAGCCGAAGCGGGACTTGAGGCGTTCTTCCAGGCCTTCGATTTCCTTCGGATAACGGTCGCTGGTGAGAATCACCTGCTGGCCGCCTTCGAGGAGGGCGTTGAACGTATGGAAGAACTCTTCCTGGGAACGCTCCTTGCGGGCGAAGAACTGGATGTCGTCGATCAGCAATGCGTCGACCGAACGATAGAAACGCTTGAATTCGTTGATGGCGTTGAGCTGCAGCGCCTTGACCATGTCCGCAACAAAACGCTCGGAATGCAGGTACACGACCTTGGCATTCGGATTCTTCTTTAATAGGTGGTTACCCACGGCGTGCATCAAGTGGGTCTTACCCAGACCGACGCCGCCATAAAGGAAGAGCGGGTTGTAGCCATGCTTGGGGTTGTCCGCCACCTGCCAGGCCGCAGCCCGGGCCAGTTGGTTGGACTTACCCTCAACGAAGTTTTCAAAGGTGAAGGTGCGGTTCAGGTAGCTGGTGTGCTTGAGCGCACCTTCTACCTGGACGGTACGCTGCTCGGCGCGTACCGGTGCCTGCTGCGAGCTGGCGCCCGCCATCGGGTCGAAGCTGTCACGAGAGGGTTCTTCACTGACTTCGGCTGCCTTCTGCGCCGCGGCTTTCTTGGCCGGGGCAGAGCTGGTGGCCTGAGTCGGCGCGGGAGCGGCCGGGACTGCATTGGCGGCCGCAGCCTGCAACGCCTGGGAGGCGGCTGCGGCCAGCGGCGCATTAGGCGCGGCTCGCGGCGCCGAACTGCGTTTGCTGCCTATTAATAAGGAAAGAACCGGCGCCGTGCCGTTGCCGTGTTCATCCAGCAGCTCGAGCACGCGGCCCAGGTACTTTTCGTTGACCCAATCGAGAACAAAACGATTCGGTGCGTAAACACGCAACTCGTCGCCTTCGGCTTCGACCTGTAGCGGACGGATCCAAGTGTTGAATTGCTGGGCAGGCAGCTCATCACGCAGAAGCTCCACGCACTGCTGCCAAAGTTCCACTGACACGGATATCCCCTAAGTTGAAAGCCGGTGAGGCAAAAACAAGCGGCCATTGTAGCGATCAGCCGTCCACTTATCCACATGTAGCGTGCCCTGAGGACACTAAGAATCAACGCCTTACCCCGAATAAACACGACCAATGGTATGTGCATAAGCTCTGTGGATAACCCCACTTGAGGTCGTTGTACAACTCGGGGTGAAACTCAGTGGATAACTCGCCTGTGGATAACCTACCTTTCCACACACAGCTTTTCCGATAGCGCAGCACAGGCAGAGCACGGCTTCTCAACCGTGTTGTCATTCTCTGTACAGCACGGAATATAAGGGCTAAAGGCAGTTATCCACAGAAGGTAGCGTCCCTAGCCTTTATAAGCTTTACAGAAAAGCTTTAAATACTTTCCTTCTTTATTTTTATATCTAGCCAACCCTGAGTCACAACCCTGGACCCGGACATACATAGATAAAGGAAAAGCTGGTTGGAAATTGACCTAGAGGCTTGCTTTCTCTAGAATCGCCGGTCTCTTAAAACGGGGGCCATTCCGGCCCGTTGTGGACGAACCAGGTAACACGACATGAAACGTACTTTCCAACCAAGCACTATCAAACGCGCTCGTACCCACGGTTTCCGTGCTCGCATGGCTACCAAGAACGGTCGTGCCGTCCTGTCGCGTCGTCGCGCCAAAGGTCGTGCGCGTCTGGCAGTTTGATAATCCGGCACTGGAGGTGAGTCAGGACTTCAGTCGGGAAAAGCGTCTGCTTACCCCCCGGCACTTCAAGGCGGTCTTTGACTCCCCTACCGGCAAGGTTCCGGGGAAAAATCTCCTGCTCCTTGCGCGCAACAACGATCTTGATCATCCCCGTTTGGGGCTCGTGATCGGGAAAAAGAGCGTAAAACTCTCCGTTGAGCGCAATCGCCTCAAGCGTCTGATGCGCGAATCGTTTCGTCTCCACCAGGACTCACTGGTCGGATGGGATATCGTTATCGTCGCGCGTAAAGGTTTGGGCGATGTAGAAAACCCCGAATTGATTCAGCATTTCGGCAAACTCTGGAAACGTCTGGCGCGCAACAAGCCGGAACCAGCAGTCAAATCCGAAACTGTAGGGGTAGACAGTCCCGATGCGTAAACTGGCCCTCGTTCCGATCCAGTTTTACCGCTATGCCATTAGTCCTCTGATGGCCAATCACTGTCGTTTCTACCCCAGTTGTTCCTGCTACGCGTTGGAAGCCATCGAAAATCATGGCCTTCTACGCGGTGGCTGGCTGACCTTTCGTCGTTTAGGTCGCTGTCATCCGTGGAATCCCGGTGGTTATGACCCGGTTCCACCTATCCCTACCTCCCGTTCTTCTTCGATGGCCGAGTAATCATGGATATCAAACGCACGATCCTGATCGTCGCCCTGGCAATCGTGTCCTATGTCATGGTTCTTAAATGGAACCAGGATTATGGCCAGGCTGCCCTGCCGACTCAGAATGTTGCTTCCAGCACGACCGCTCCGGGCTTGCCGGATACGCCAACTGGCACTCCCGCTGCCAACGACGACATTCCACGCGCCGCAAGCGATACCACTGCACCCGCAGAAGCGCCGGTTGCTGCAAGCAAAGATCTCATTCAGATCAAAACGGATGTGCTCGACCTGGCTGTCGATCCACAAGGTGGGGATATCGCGCAACTGCGTTTGCCACTGTATCCACGTCGTCAGGACCACCCGGAAATTCCTTTCCAGCTGTTCGATAACGGCAACGAGCGAACTTATCTGGCACAAAGTGGCTTGATTGGCAGCAACGGCCCGGACGCCAACCCGGCCGGTCGCCCGATCTACTCGGCAGAGAAGAAAAGTTATCAACTGGCTGAAGGTCAGGACCAATTGGTCGTCGACCTGAAGTTCAGCAAGGACGGCGTCAACTACATCAAGCGCTTCACCCTGAAGCGTGGCCTGTATGACATCACCGTTTCCTACCTGATCGATAACGAAAGCGCGCAACCTTGGACCGGTGCGATGTTCGCCCAGCTCAAGCGCGACGCCAGTTCCGATCCGTCCTCCAGCACCGCCACCGGCACCGCGACTTACCTGGGCGCAGCCCTGTGGACAAGTTCCGAGCCGTACAAAAAAGTGTCCATGAAAGACATGGACAAGGTGAACGAGGATAAATCCAAGGCCCCAATCACTGAAAACGTTCAGGGTGGCTGGGTAGCTTGGCTGCAACACTACTTCGTGACGGCCTGGATTCCGCCAAAAGGCGAAAATAACCAGGTCCTGGCGCGTAAAGACAGCAAAGGCAACTACATCATTGGCTACACCGGCCCTTCGATGACTGTTGCTCCAGGTGCCAAGGCTGAAACCAGCGCCATTCTGTACGCCGGTCCGAAAAGCCAGGCCGTGCTGAAAGAGTTGTCCCCAGGTCTTGAACTGACTGTGGACTACGGTTTCCTGTGGTTCATCGCCCAACCCATCTTCTGGCTGCTGCAACATATCCACAGCCTGGTGGGTAACTGGGGCTGGTCGATCATTTTCCTGACCATGCTGATCAAAGGGATCTTCTTCCCTCTGTCGGCCGCCAGCTACAAGTCCATGGCACGTATGCGTGCAGTGGCACCTAAACTGGCCGCGCTGAAGGAAAAATTCGGCGACGATCGTCAGAAAATGTCCCAGGCGATGATGGAGCTGTACAAGAAAGAGAAGATCAATCCGCTGGGTGGCTGCTTGCCGATCCTGGTGCAGATGCCGGTCTTCCTGTCCCTGTACTGGGTACTCCTGGAAAGCGTGGAAATGCGCCAGGCACCGTTCATGCTGTGGATTACCGACCTGTCGATCAAGGATCCGTTCTTCATCCTGCCGATCATCATGGGCGCCACCATGTTCATCCAGCAGCAGTTGAACCCGACTCCTCCGGATCCGATGCAGGCCAAGGTGATGAAAATGATGCCGATCATCTTCACCTTCTTCTTCCTGTGGTTCCCTGCAGGTCTGGTGCTGTACTGGGTAGTGAACAACTGCCTGTCGATCGCACAACAGTGGTACATCACTCGTAAGATCGAAGCGGCTACCAAGAAAGCAGCTGCCTGACCTACGCTGTGGATAACCACACAAGACGCCCCCTAGTGGGGCGTTTTGCTATCTGTCACTTTTGTCTGGATGTCGGGTTATGAATGTCCCTCGTGAAACCATCGCCGCTGTCGCCACTGCCCAAGGTCGCGGTGGCGTGGGCATCGTACGGATTTCCGGGCCCCTGGCGAGCCTGGCCGCCAAGGCCATCAGCGGCCGCGAATTGAAACCGCGATTCGCGCATTACGGCCCCTTTCTCAGTGAACAGGGAGATGTGCTGGATGAAGGCATCGCCCTGTATTTCCCTGGGCCGAACTCCTTCACCGGCGAAGATGTGCTGGAGCTCCAGGGCCATGGCGGCCCCATCGTTCTCGACATGTTGTTGCAGCGTTGCCTGGAGCTGGGCTGCCGCCTGGCCCGACCTGGAGAGTTCAGCGAGCGCGCCTTTCTCAATGACAAGCTCGACCTGGCCCAGGCCGAAGCCATTGCCGACTTGATCGAAGCCAGTTCCGCACAGGCAGCGCGCAATGCCTTGCGCTCGTTGCAGGGGGCATTCTCCCAGCGTGTGCATAACTTGACCGAACAGCTGATTGCCCTGCGGATCTATGTCGAAGCGGCGATCGATTTTCCCGAGGAGGAAATCGACTTCCTCGCCGATGGCCACGTGT
This sequence comes from Pseudomonas sp. JDS08PS003, assembly GCF_045013505.1. Taxonomy (NCBI): domain Bacteria; kingdom Pseudomonadati; phylum Pseudomonadota; class Gammaproteobacteria; order Pseudomonadales; family Pseudomonadaceae; genus Pseudomonas; species Pseudomonas sp. JDS08PS003. Next base: position 97,428 of record NZ_CP120724.1, on the reverse strand, counting down.
TGAGCATGCTCGATGCGGTACGCGACGAGTTATCCACAGTACTGAGGGAAGCCGGGCAGGGCGCCTTGCTCCGTGACGGCATGACGGTGGTGATCGCTGGCCGCCCGAACGCCGGCAAGTCCAGTCTGCTCAATGCCCTGGCCGGGCGCGAGGCGGCCATCGTCACCGATATCGCCGGCACCACTCGAGACATACTCAAGGAACATATCCACATCGACGGCATGCCGTTGCACGTGGTGGACACCGCCGGCCTGCGGGACACCGAGGATCAAGTGGAAAAGATCGGCGTCGAACGTGCGCTAAAAGCCATCAGTGAAGCCGACCGGGTACTGCTGGTGGTGGACGCCACTGCAGCAGAGGCGGCTGACCCCTTCGCCCTGTGGCCAGAATTTCTTGAGCAGCGTCCGGACCCGGCCAAGGTGACCTTGATCCGCAACAAGGCCGATCTGACTGGCGAGCCCATCGCTCTGGAAACCTGTGACGATGGTCACGTCACCATCAGCCTCAGTGCCATGTCCGCGGGTGTTGGCCTGGACTTGTTGCGTGAGCATCTCAAGGCTTGCATGGGTTATGAACAGACTTCCGAAAGCAGCTTCAGTGCTCGCCGCCGGCACTTGGAGGCCCTGCGCTATGCCAGTGCCGCACTGGAACACGGCCGGGCCCAGCTGACCCTGGCCGGTGCCGGAGAGCTGCTGGCCGAGGATCTGCGCCAGGCACAGCAGTCCCTGGGAGAAATTACCGGGGCATTCAGCTCCGATGACCTGTTGGGACGGATCTTTTCCAGCTTCTGCATCGGCAAGTAGCTGACGATCGACCCCGGTGCTCGGCGCCGGGGCGATTGGCCTGTGGGTAACTCCTGTCAACGCAGGGCTTTCAGCCGTTACCTTTATCCCCCCCGCCATGGATCTGCGACCTTGGGTAACAGCTTCAAGTTGCAGATCGTCAATTTATCGTTATCAAAGCGATAGATAGCGGCTAGATCGCCGAAGTTAACCGAATTCGAAAAGTGGTTCCTGATTTGCATCGATGATTCTGTACAGGTTCGTACATCTGGGAAAACTGACCTTGATGTGCGGCCTGGGCCGGCTGACGGACGCCGGCTGATCCCGATGAATCTGCATTCAAGGAACAGACATGGCAAACGCGGGCTCTGCTTTACACCGTGGCTTGAGCACTCGGCACATCCGCTTCATTGCTCTGGGTTCAGCCATAGGCACCGGGTTGTTCTACGGCTCGGCGGCCGCTATCCAGAAGGCTGGCCCCTCGGTCCTGCTGGCTTACCTGATTGGCGGCGCGGCAATCTACCTGACCATGCGCGCCTTGGGTGAAATGGCTGTCAGAACCCCGGTTTCCGGCTCCTTCGGGTATTACGCCAGCCACTATCTGGGGCGCTACGCCGGGTTTCTCACCGGTTGGAGCTACGCCTTTTCAATGCTCATGGTGTGCCTGGCGGACGTCACCGCCTTTGGTGTCTACATGGGCCTTTGGTTTCCCGATACACCGAGGTGGATCTGGGTACTGAGCATTGTCCTCGGCATCGGCGCCTTGAATCTGTGCAGCGTGCGGGTATTTGGCGAGATGGAGTTCTGGCTGTCGCTGCTCAAGGTCTGCGCCATCCTCGCCATGATCGTTGGCGGCTTTACTCTGTTGTTCTTCGGTATCCAACTGGGAGAGGGCCAGGCCAGCATGGGGCCGAGCAACCTCTGGGAGTACGGCGGCTTCTTCCCCAATGGCCTGGAGGGAATGATCGCCTCCTTCACCATCGTCATGTTCGCTTTCGGCGGCATCGAGGTGATCGGCATCACCGCCGGCGAGGCCAGGGACCCGCAGCGCATGATTCCCAAGGCCATCAACTCGGTGCCGCTGCGGATCCTGATCTTCTATGTCCTCACCTTGCTGATCCTACTGATGTTGCTTCCCTGGTCGAGCGTCGGTAACCAGGGCAGTCCATTTGTGCAGATTTTCAGCAGCCTGGGGATAGGTTCGGCGGCCACAGTGCTGAATATCGTGGTGATATCAGCGGTGGTTTCGGCGATCAACAGCGATATCTTCAGTGCCGGCCGCATGATGTATGGCATGGCCGCCATCGGTCAGGCGCCGGCCATTTTTGCCAGCACCTCGCGATTCGGCGTGCCCTGGATGACGGTGCTGGTGATGTCTGTGGCATTGCTGCTCGGGGTGCTTCTCAACTACTGGGTACCGGAAGAGCTGTTCCTGATCTTTGCCTCTCTGGTGACCTTTTCGGTGGTCTGGGTCTGGCTGATGATCCTGTTGTCGCAGATGGCCATGCGTTGGGCCATGACAGCCGAAGAGATCCAGGCGCTGCACTTTCCGGTTCCCCTGGGGAATGGAGGCCAGCTCTGCGCGGCAGTCTTCATGTTGTTCATCTTCGGTGTACTGGGCGCATTTCCCGATACTCGCCTGGCATTGTATGTGGGGTTGGGTTGGCTAGCGTTGTTGTCGTTGGCCTATTGGATATGGATCAGACCAGGTTCCTTCAGCAAGGCAGGGATCGAGCCCGGTATTGAAGCTCATGAAAAAGGATAAGCCCATGGGATCGTTCGAGTTGCCGTTATCTACCGTCGAAGCCTTCCAGCGCGATGGCGCGGTGTGCATTCGCCAATTGTTCAGTGCTGCTGAAGTTGCCTTGCTGGAGCAGGGCATCGAACGCAACCTGGCGCAACCCAGTGAACGGGCCAAGGTCGCCAGTGGCCCTGATGATCCGGGTTGGTTCTTCGAGGACTTCTGCAACTGGCGTGAGAATCCCGACTATCGACGGTTCATCTTTGAAAGCCGAGTCGGCCATGTCGCCGCGCAACTGATGGGTAGTGCGCAAGCGCAGCTGTATCACGACCATCTGCTGGTCAAGGAGCCCAATACCCGGCAGCGCACACCCTGGCATCAGGATCAGCCTTACTACAACGTTGAGGGGCGGCAGAACTGCAGCATGTGGATGCCCGTGGACCCGGTTGCCCGGGAGTCGACCCTGGAGTTCGTCGCCGGGTCACACCTGGGGCCCTGGTTGATGCCCCGCACCTTTCTGGATAACCAGGCCAAGTGGTTTCCGGAAGGCAGCCTGGCGGATCTTCCGGACATCGAGGCCGATCGCGAGGAGTGGAGCATTCTTGGCTGGGAGCTGCAGCCCGGCGATGCCGTTTTTTTCCACATGCTGACCTTGCACGCCGCCGGTGGCGTCAGCGGAGATCGGCGGCGGCGGGCCTTTTCCCTGCGCTTTCTGGGGGAAGACATGCGACATGCACCAAGGCCCTGGCGAACATCTCCCGAGTTCCCCGGCTTGAGCGAGCAACTTCCGGCTGGTGCGCCTTTGCAACATGAGTTGTTTCCACAGCTCTGGCCTCGGCAACGGACCTGAGCAAAGGTTATCCACAGTTCGGTTCGGGGCTCTCGGACCACTGTGGACAAACAGCCCAGTCGCAGGAGTATCCATCGTGTTTCAGGCTTGAAAATCAGACGTATCCGATATGCCTTCCCTGAAAAGCAGACCACCATTGCCGGTTGCTGTATTTGGATGGACCCGCGCTCATCCGGAAGTAGTGCCCGGATGAATCTGTCGCCGGCCAGTGTATGAACCAACTGTGTGGAAGGTGTTTATGCGCTTCAGTCGTTGTGTCGCAACCTTTGGTCTGGTCCTTGTATGGCAAGGCGCCCTGGCCCAAACCTCGCCCGAACAGGTGTCGATGACGGAGCGCGGCAATGTCTTCGAGCAGGCCAGCCGCTCCGCAGTCGTTGGCCCGGCGAGCATCGAGCTGCTGGGCAAGGCGACTCTGGAACTGGCCCAGGACTATGTTTTCGTCGGACCGCCGGAAGCCTTTCGGATTCTGCAGACGTTCGACTCCAGTGCGCTAGCCTCCGAAGTCCTGGGCCTGGTGTTTCCCAAAGATCATTCCCAGCAGTGGTTCGTTTCGGTGGATGCCCATGATCCACAGGGAACCGCCTACAACGCTGGTCATGTCCAGGCCAGCAATGCCCAGGAATTGGGTTTTACACCTCTTCAATCATCACATTGGATAAATGAGTCCGGCGCTGAAGCGAGAAATCCCATAGTGGCTCTGCTACAGGGTGACAGCTCGGTCGACAGGCCTTTCGCGTTGAGCGTTACAGCAACGGCTGCCGGCAATGATTCCGGCCGGCTCAATGCTCAAGCGCTGGCCAATGCCTTTGAGTACACCCAACGCAGCCTGCCGGAGACCGGTATCGCATTGTTGAAAAGGTACTGGATCGCCCTGGCAGTGTTGCTACTGGGACTGAGCTGGTGGATTCAGGGACGGCTGACACGCATCGCCTCATAAACCCGCTTAAGTCCGCTCGATTATCCAAAGACAGGTCTGCTGAGGCCTGTCTGTTTCGCTTATCAGACATTTTTTGATTGCACCTTTGCCGGAATCGGCTTCAGCGAAGAGCTTCTGCGTGGGCGTCTTTTAGCCAAGGCTACGGATTTCTGTGGATTAAGCCCTGTGAATAACTGGCCCTCAGCTCAGTTGATAACCGGGCTTCAAAGCTGAGGAAAACCACGCCTGTGGATAACCACCTCATTCATCCACAGGTTTAAAGCGCTTATCCAAGGGCCTCACGGGCACCTAACCACAGAGTTTAAAACCTCTGTACATATTGAATATAAAGGCCTGTAGCAATCTATCCACAGAAGTGGTGCTGCATAAGAATAAACATAAAAACAAAGATTTAATAAATTTCTCTCTTTTAATTTCTATTGTCCGTCAGTCATCCACAGCTGGTTAAATTTTGTGCAAAGGGTTCTTTAGAAAGGTCGAAGTCCCTATACTTGCCGCCTTGGTCCAAAAACCAACCCGACAACTACTCCTAATTACTCCTACTTGAAGCAGGCACGAGGTGCGTGGTGGATTTCCCTTCCCGTTTTGAAGTGATCGTCATCGGCGGCGGTCATGCCGGTACCGAGGCAGCACTTGCATCAGCACGCATGGGGGCAAAAACCCTGTTGCTGACGCATAACGTGGAAACCCTCGGAGCAATGAGCTGCAACCCCGCGATTGGTGGGATCGGCAAGAGCCACCTGGTCAAGGAAATCGATGCCCTGGGCGGCGCGATGGCCATGGCTACCGATAAAGGTGGTATTCAGTTTCGTGTCTTGAACAGTCGTAAAGGCCCAGCCGTGCGTGCTACTCGCGCCCAGGCCGACCGCGTTCTGTATAAGGCCGCTGTTCGCGAGATTCTCGAGAACCAGCCCAACCTGTGGATATTTCAGCAAGCAGCCGATGACCTGATCGTCGAGCAGGATCAGGTGCGAGGCGTGGTGACTCAAATGGGTCTGCGGTTCTTCGCTGAATCCGTGGTCCTGACGACAGGGACCTTTCTCGGCGGACTTATCCACATCGGGATGCAGAACTATTCCGGTGGTCGAGCCGGCGATCCACCTTCGATCGCCCTGGCCCAACGTCTACGGGAGCTGCCGCTGCGCGTTGGTCGGTTGAAAACCGGTACTCCACCGCGTATCGATGGCCGTTCTGTGGATTTCTCGGTGATGACCGAGCAGCCAGGAGATACACCTATTCCGGTGATGTCGTTCCTGGGCTCGAAAGAACAGCATCCACAACAGGTCAGTTGCTGGATTACCCACACCAACGCCCGCACCCACGAGATCATTGCCTCGAACCTCGATCGTTCGCCGATGTATTCCGGGGTAATCGAAGGCATCGGCCCGCGTTACTGCCCGTCGATCGAAGACAAGATCCACCGCTTCGCCGACAAGGAAAGCCATCAGGTGTTTATCGAACCCGAAGGCCTGACCACTCACGAGCTGTATCCGAACGGGATATCCACATCCTTGCCGTTCGACGTGCAGTTGCAGATCGTGCAATCGATCCGCGGCATGGAAAACGCTCATATCGTGCGCCCGGGTTATGCCATCGAGTACGACTACTTCGATCCGCGGGACTTGAAATACAGCCTGGAAACCAAAGTCATCGGCGGCTTGTTCTTCGCCGGTCAGATCAACGGCACCACCGGGTACGAAGAAGCTGGTGCCCAAGGTTTGCTGGCCGGTGCCAACGCCGCACTGCGTGCCCAGGGCAAAGACAGCTGGTGCCCGCGCCGCGATGAAGCCTATATCGGTGTGCTGGTCGATGACCTGATTACTCTTGGCACCCAGGAACCGTACCGGATGTTCACTTCCCGGGCGGAATATCGCTTGATCCTGCGTGAAGACAACGCCGATCTGCGTCTGACCGAAAAAGGTCGCGAGCTGGGTCTGGTGGATGACGTGCGCTGGGCCGCCTTCTGCAAGAAACGCGAAGGTATTGCCCAGGAAGAACAGCGCTTGAAGTCGACTTGGGTTCGGCCTGGAACCGAGCAGGGCGATGCGATTGCTCAGAAATTCGGCACCCCGCTGACTCACGAGTACAACCTGCTGAACCTGCTGAGCCGTCCAGAAATCGACTACGCTGGTCTGGTCGAAGTGACCGGGCATGGCGCTGAAGATCCACAAGTCGCGGAACAGGTCGAGATCAAGACCAAGTACGCAGGCTATATCGATCGCCAGCAGGACGAAATTGCTCGTCTGCGGGCCAGCGAAGACACCAAGTTGCCTGTGGATATCGATTACACCGGCATTTCCGGGTTGTCGAAGGAAATCCAGAGCAAGCTTGGCGCGACCCGTCCGGAAACCCTGGGCCAGGCATCGCGAATTCCCGGCGTGACCCCCGCGGCAATTTCCCTGTTGATGATTCACTTGAAAAAACGCGGCGCGGGCCGTCAGTTGGAGCAAAGCGCTTGAGTTCTATGGTCACCCCACAACACGCGGATGAGTTATCCACAGGCGCTCGCCAGCTCGGTGTCAATCTGAGCGCAACCCAGCACGAATTGCTGCTGGGTTACCTGGCCCTGTTGATCAAGTGGAACAAGGCTTACAACCTGACGGCGGTGCGCGACCCGGATGAAATGGTCTCCCGCCATCTGCTCGATAGCTTGAGCGTAATGTCGTTCATCGAAAACGGCCGCTGGCTGGATGTCGGCAGCGGTGGCGGGATGCCGGGGATTCCCCTGGCGATCCTGTTTCCCGAGTCGCAAGTCACCTGTCTGGACAGCAATGGCAAGAAAACCCGTTTCCTGACCCAGGTAAAACTCGAACTCAAGCTGGATAACCTGCAAGTTATCCACAACCGGGTCGAAGCCTTCACCCCTGAGCGGCCATTCAATGGGATCATTTCCCGGGCGTTCAGCAGCATGGAGAACTTCACCAGTTGGACCCGCCACCTGGGCGACCGCGATACACGCTGGCTGGCAATGAAGGGCGTCCATCCCTCTGATGAGCTGTTAGCATTGCCGGCAGACTTCCACCTCGATAGCGAACACGCCTTGGCCGTACCCGGTTGCCAAGGCCAACGCCATCTGCTGATACTGCGCCGCACGGCATGATTGGGAACACAAGCAAGAATGGCTAAGGTATTCGCGATAGCGAACCAGAAAGGTGGCGTGGGCAAGACCACCACCTGCATCAACCTCGCAGCATCCCTGGTAGCGACCAAGCGCCGGGTGCTGTTGATCGATCTCGATCCACAGGGCAACGCCACCATGGGTAGCGGTGTGGATAAACACGGTTTGGAAAACTCGGTCTACGACCTGCTGATCGGCGAATGCGACCTGGCCCAGGCCATGCACTTCTCCGAGCACGGCGGTTATCAATTGCTGCCGGCCAACCGCGACCTGACGGCCGCGGAAGTGGTGCTGCTGGAAATGCAGATGAAGGAAAGCCGTCTGCGCAGCGCCCTGGCACCGATCCGTGAAAACTACGACTACATTCTGATCGACTGCCCGCCGTCGTTGTCGATGCTCACACTCAATGCCCTGGTGGCCGCCGATGGGGTGATTATCCCCATGCAGTGCGAGTACTACGCATTGGAAGGCTTGAGCGACCTTGTGGATAACATCAAGCGCATCGCTGAACTGCTCAATCCGCAGCTCAAGATCGAAGGCTTGTTGCGCACCATGTTCGACCCGCGGTTGAGCCTGATGAACGATGTTTCCGCCCAGCTCAAGGAACACTTCGGTGAGCAACTTTACGACACCGTGATTCCGCGCAACATCCGTTTGGCCGAGGCGCCGAGCTACGGCATGCCGGCATTGGCGTACGACAAACAATCCCGTGGCGCGCTGGCCTATCTGGCCCTGGCGGGCGAGATGGTTCGCCGGCAACGTAAACAATCCCGCGTCGCAGCCGCCCAGCCAACTTAAGGAATCCCCATGGCCGTCAAGAAACGAGGTCTCGGACGTGGACTGGATGCACTGTTGAGTGGTCCGACTGTCAGTGCCCTGGAAGAACAAGCGGTGCAGGCCGACCAGCGTGAGCTGCAGCACCTGCCCCTGGACCTGATCCAGCGCGGCAAGTACCAGCCGCGCCGGGATATGGACCCACAGGCGCTGGAAGAGTTGGCGAATTCCATCAGGACCCAGGGCGTGATGCAGCCGATCGTGGTGCGCCCCATTGGTGGTGGGCGCTTTGAAATCATCGCCGGTGAACGCCGCTGGCGTGCCAGCCAGCAGGCTGGCCAGGAGACCATCCCGGCGATGGTCCGCGATGTGCCGGATGAAACCGCCATCGCCATGGCGCTGATCGAGAACATCCAGCGCGAAGACCTCAATCCCATCGAGGAAGCGGTGGCTCTGCAGCGCCTGCAGCAGGAATTCCAGTTGACTCAGCAACAGGTCGCCGAAGCAGTGGGCAAGTCCCGTGTCAGCGTGGCCAACCTGCTGCGCCTGATTGCCTTGCCTGAGGTGATCAAGACCATGTTGTCCCACGGCGACCTGGAAATGGGTCATGCCCGTGCTTTGCTCGGATTGCCGGAAAATCAACAGGTTGAAGGGGCGCGACACGTTGTCGCACGAGGTCTCACTGTGCGTCAGACCGAGGCACTGGTTCGCCAGTGGCTGAGCGGCAAACAGGAGCCTGCTGAACCGGTCAAGCCGGACCCGGATATCGCCCGTCTCGAGCAGCGCCTGGCTGAGCGCCTGGGCTCTGCGGTGCAGATTCGCCACGGGAAGAAGGGCAAGGGACAGCTGGTGATCGGCTATAACTCCCTGGATGAGCTGCAAGGCGTCCTCGCTCACATCCGCTGAAACATTTCCTTATGTAGCGCGCAGTCGGAAATCACTACCCGGCAGTTGAATAGGGGCTGAACCGCCCCTATACTCTGCGCGCATTTTGTCGGCACAAATTATGCCAAGTTATTGAATTCTGGCAGCCGACCCTTGAGGAGCAAGAGCGATGGAAACCCGCACGCCAAACCGCTTGCCGTTTCATCGCTTGGCGGTTTTTCCGGTTTTACTGGCTCAGTTGGTCATTCTACTGATAGCCGCTCTGGCGCTTTGGCAATGGCGTGGAGTCGTTGCCGGATACTCAGGCCTTTGCGGAGGACTGATAGCCTTGCTACCCAATGTGTATTTCGCTCACAGGGCATTTCGGTTTTCCGGCGCCCGAGCGGCCCAAGCCATCGTCCGGTCTTTTTATGCCGGCGAGGCGGGCAAACTGATTTTGACGGCGGTGCTGTTTGCACTGACGTTTGCAGGTGTGAAGCCATTGGCGCCGCTGGCTGTATTCGGCGTCTTCGTGCTGACCCAACTGGTCAGCTGGTTCGCTCCCCTGCTAATGAGAACAAGACTTTCGAGACCTTAGGGCGTTTGAGGCAACCATGTCAGCAGAAACAACCGCTTCGGGCTATATCCAGCACCACTTGCAGAACCTGACCTTCGGTCAGCTACCCAATGGGAGCTGGGGCTTTGCCCACTCCGCAGCAGAAGCCAAGGAAATGGGCTTCTGGGCATTCCACGTCGATACCCTCGGCTGGTCTGTCGCACTGGGTGTGATCTTCATTCTTCTGTTCCGCATGGCGGCCAAGAAGGCGACTTCCGGCGTGCCGGGCGCTTTGCAGAACTTCGTTGAAGTCATGGTTGGCTTCGTCGATGGCAGCGTGAAGGACAGCTTCCACGGCCGCAGCCCGGTGATCGCACCGCTGGCGCTGACCATTTTCGTCTGGGTGTTCCTGATGAACGCCATCGACCTGGTACCGGTGGATTGGATTCCGCAACTGGCCATGTTGATCTCGGGCGATCCGCACATTCCATTCCGTGCCGTTTCCACCACTGACCCGAACGCCACCCTGGGCATGGCCCTGTCGGTGTTCGCGCTGATCATTTTCTACAGCATCAAGATCAAGGGCATCGGCGGCTTCATCGGCGAACTGACCCTGCATCCGTTCGGCAGCAAGAACATCTTCGTTCAAGCGCTGCTGATTCCGGTGAACTTCCTGCTGGAGTTCGTGACCCTGATTGCCAAGCCGATCTCTCTGGCACTGCGTCTGTTCGGCAACATGTATGCCGGCGAACTGGTGTTCATCCTGATCGCTGTGATGTTCGGCAGCGGTCTGCTGTGGCTCAGCGGCATGGGTGTGGTTCTGCAATGGGCGTGGGCTGTGTTCCACATCCTGATCATCACCCTGCAGGCCTTTATCTTCATGATGCTGACCATCGTCTACCTGTCGATGGCGCACGAAGAGAACCATTAAGACCAGTCTCGACTAGTCTGATGTCCCTCTCGTTGCGGCGAGAGGGAGCCCGTCTCGGGCTCGATGAAACGATTTGTTTTACCGCTTTAATCTAAAAAACCTAAACCATACGACGTAAAAGTCGGGAGGAAAGATGGAAACTGTAGTTGGTCTAACCGCTATCGCTGTTGCACTGTTGATTGGCCTGGGCGCACTGGGTACCGCAATTGGTTTCGGCCTGCTGGGCGGCAAGTTCCTGGAAGGCGCTGCGCGTCAACCAGAAATGGTTCCAATGCTGCAAGTCAAAATGTTCATCGTTGCCGGTCTGCTCGACGCCGTAACCATGATCGGTGTTGGTATCGCTCTGTTCTTCACCTTCGCAAACCCCTTCGTTGGTCAACTCGCTGGCTAATCACTCGAGTATTCGAGTTGATTGGTGTGACGGACAACGAACGAGCGAGGTGTTGGCGTGAACATTAATGCAACCCTGATTGGCCAGTCCGTTGCGTTCTTAATTTTTGTATTGTTCTGCATGAAGTTCATTTGGCCTCCGGTCATTGCTGCTTTGCACGAACGTCAAAAGAAGATCGCGGATGGACTGGACGCTGCCAGCCGAGCAGCTCGTGACCTGGAACTGGCCCAAGATAAAGCGGGTCAGCAACTGCGCGAAGCTAAAGCTCAGGCAGCTGAAATCATTGAGCAAGCCAAGAAGCGCGGTTCTCAGATCGTCGACGAAGCCCGTGAACAGGCTCGTGTCGAAGCTGAACGTGTGAAGGCTCAGGCTCAGGCCGAGATCGAACAGGAACTGAACGGTGTCAAAGACGCGCTGCGTGCCCAACTGGGCAGCCTGGCAGTCAACGGCGCAGAGAAGATCCTGGGTGCCACAATCGATCAAAACGCGCACGCAGAGCTGGTTAACAAACTGGCTGCTGAAATTTAAGCGAGGGCGATCATGGCAGAACTGACCACGTTGGCCCGACCTTACGCTAAGGCGGCCTTCGAGCACGCTCAGGCCCACCAGCAGCTGGCCTCTTGGTCAGCCATGCTCGGCCTGGCTGCAGCGGTGTCACAAGATGACACCATGCAGCGCGTGCTTAAGGCCCCGCGACTGACGAGCGCAGAAAAGGCCAGCACTTTTATCGAAGTGTGTGGCGACAAGTTTGATGCACAGGCACAGAATTTCATTCACGTTGCCGCCGAAAACGACCGTCTCCTGCTGTTGCCGGAGATCTCCGCTCAGTTCGACCTGTACAAGGCCGAGCAAGAGAAATCGGTGGATGTGGATGTAACCAGTGCGTTCGCATTGAACCAAGAACAGCAAGACAAACTCGCCAAGGTTCTCAGTGCACGGCTCGGCCGGGAAGTGCGACTGCACGCTGCGGAGGATGCCAGCCTTATTGGTGGCGTCGTAATCCGCGCCGGCGACCTGGTTATCGATGGCTCGATTCGCGGCAAACTCGCGAGCCTTGCCGAAGCATTGAAATCTTGAGTTTGAAGGGGCAGCAGAGCAATGCAGCAACTCAATCCTTCCGAAATAAGTGAAATTATCAAGGGCCGCATCGACAAGCTCGATGTGACCTCCCAAGCCCGTAACGAAGGCACTGTCGTCAGCGTATCTGACGGCATCGTGCGGATTCACGGTCTGGCCGACGTCATGTACGGCGAGATGATCGAGTTTCCGGGCGGCGTCTACGGTATGGCCCTCAACCTGGAGCAAGACTCCGTAGGTGCCGTTGTATTGGGCGCGTACACCAGTCTGGCTGAAGGCATGAGCGCCAAGTGCACTGGCCGCATCCTCGAAGTTCCTGTTGGTAAGGAACTGCTGGGTCGCGTAGTCGACGCACTGGGTAACCCAGTTGACGGCAAAGGTCCGCTGAACAACACCGAGACCGACGCGGTCGAGAAAGTTGCTCCAGGCGTGATCTGGCGTAAGTCGGTAGACCAGCCTGTACAGACTGGCTACAAGGCTGTCGATGCCATGATCCCAGTCGGCCGTGGCCAGCGTGAGCTGATCATCGGTGACCGTCAGATCGGTAAGACCGCTCTGGCGATCGACGCGATCATCAACCAGAAAGACAGCGGCATTTTCTGCGTCTACGTAGCGATCGGTCAGAAGCAATCGACCATCGCCAACGTGGTTCGCAAGCTGGAAGAAAACGGTGCACTGGCTAACACCATCATCGTTGCAGCGAGCGCTTCGGAATCTGCAGCACTGCAATTCCTGGCTCCGTACTCCGGTTGCACCATGGGCGAATACTTCCGCGACCGCGGTGAAGACGCGCTGATCGTTTATGACGATCTGTCCAAGCAAGCAGTGGCTTACCGCCAGATTTCCCTGCTGCTGCGCCGTCCACCAGGCCGTGAAGCCTACCCAGGTGACGTGTTCTATCTCCACTCCCGTCTGCTGGAGCGCGCTTCTCGCGTTTCCGAAGAGTACGTAGAGAAGTTCACCAACGGCGCAGTGACTGGCAAGACCGGTTCCCTGACCGCTCTGCCGATCATCGAAACCCAGGCTGGCGACGTTTCCGCGTTCGTTCCGACCAACGTGATTTCCATCACCGACGGTCAGATCTTCCTGGAATCGGCCATGTTCAACTCCGGCATCCGTCCGGCTGTGAACGCCGGTGTTTCGGTATCCCGTGTGGGTGGTGCCGCTCAGACCAAGATCATCAAGAAGCTGTCCGGTGGTATCCGTACCGCTCTGGCTCAGTACCGTGAACTGGCGGCATTCGCCCAGTTCGCTTCTGACCTGGACGAAGCGACCCGTAAGCAACTTGAGCATGGTCAGCGCGTTACTGAGCTGATGAAGCAGAAGCAATATGCGCCGATGTCCATCGCCGACATGTCCTTGTCCCTGTACGCCGCTGAACGTGGCTTCCTGACGGACGTCGAGATTGCCAAAGTTGGTAGCTTCGAACAGGCCATGATTGCTTACTTCAACCGCGATCACGCCGACCTGATGGCGAAGATCAACGTGAAGGGTGACTTCAATGACGAAATCGACGCTGGCCTGAAAGCCGGTATCGAGAAGTTCAAAGCCACCCAAACCTGGTAAGCCGCAGCGGGAGCCGCAAGGCTCCCGCTTGCTAACCTGATAGGTGTTACATGGCAGGCGCAAAAGAGATTCGCAGTAAGATTGCGAGCATCAAAAGCACGCAAAAAATTACCAGCGCCATGGAAAAAGTGGCGGTCAGCAAAATGCGCAAGGCACAAATGCGCATGGCTGCTAGCCGTCCTTATGCGGAGCGCATCCGCCAGGTTATTGGTCATCTGGCCAACGCCAACCCGGAATATCGTCACCCGTTCATGATCGACCGTGCTATCAAGCGCGTCGGTTACGTTGTGGTGAGCAGTGACCGTGGTCTGTGTGGTGGCTTGAACACCAACCTGTTCAAGGCCCTGGTCAAGGACATGGCGGTAAACCGCGAACAAGGCGTCGAGATCGATCTGTGTGTGGTCGGTAGCAAGGGTGCGGCCTTCTTCCGCAACTTCGGCGGTAACGTCGTTGCAGCTATCAGCCATCTGGGTGAAGAGCCGTCGATCAACGATCTGATCGGCAGCGTCAAGGTGATGCTGGATGCGTACCTGGAAGGCCGGATTGACCGCCTGTCCGTGGTATCCAACAAGTTCATCAACACCATGACCCAGCAGCCGACCGTGGAGCAGTTGATTCCACTGGAGGCAACCCCGGATCAAGAACTCAAGCACCACTGGGACTATCTCTACGAACCGGATGCCAAGGAGCTGCTGGACGGCTTGATGGTCCGTTACGTGGAGTCGCAGGTCTACCAGGCGGTGGTCGAGAACAACGCAGCTGAACAAGCGGCGCGGATGATCGCAATGAAGAACGCTACCGACAACGCCGGTGATTTGATCAGCGATTTGCAGCTGATCTACAACAAGGCGCGTCAGGCTGCGATCACCCAAGAGATCTCGGAAATCGTCGGCGGCGCTGCCGCGGTTTAACGGTTCAAATATTCAGAGGATCCAGCTATGAGTAGCGGACGTATCGTTCAAATCATCGGCGCCGTTATCGACGTGGAATTTCCACGCGACAGCGTACCGAGCATCTACGACGCCTTGAAGGTTCAAGGCGCCGAAACCACTCTGGAAGTTCAGCAACAGCTGGGCGACGGCGTGGTGCGTACCATTGCGATGGGCTCCACCGAAGGCTTGAAGCGCGGTCTGGACGTCAACAACACTGGCGCAGCCATCTCCGTACCGGTCGGTAAAGCGACCCTGGGCCGGATCATGGACGTACTGGGCAACCCAATCGACGAAGCCGGTCCTATCGGTGAAGAAGAGCGTTGGGGCATTCACCGTCCAGCGCCTTCCTTCGCAGAACAGGCAGGCGGCAACGACCTGCTGGAAACCGGGATCAAGGTAATTGACCTGGTTTGCCCGTTCGCCAAGGGCGGTAAAGTCGGTCTGTTCGGTGGTGCCGGTGTAGGCAAGACCGTAAACATGATGGAACTGATCCGTAACATCGCCATCGAGCACAGCGGTTATTCCGTGTTCGCCGGTGTGGGTGAGCGTACTCGTGAGGGTAACGACTTCTACCACGAGATGAAGGATTCCAACGTTCTGGACAAAGTGGCACTGGTCTACGGCCAAATGAACGAGCCGCCGGGAAACCGTCTGCGCGTAGCCCTGACCGGCCTGACCATGGCCGAGAAGTTCCGTGACGAAGGTAACGACGTTCTGCTGTTCGTCGACAACATCTACCGTTACACCCTGGCCGGTACCGAAGTATCCGCACTGCTGGGCCGTATGCCTTCCGCAGTAGGCTACCAGCCGACCCTGGCTGAAGAGATGGGCGTTCTGCAAGAACGTATCACTTCGACCAAGCAAGGCTCGATCACCTCGATCCAAGCGGTATACGTACCTGCGGACGACTTGACCGACCCGTCGCCAGCGACCACCTTCGCCCACTTGGACGCCACCGTCGTTCTGTCCCGTGACATCGCTTCCCTGGGTATCTACCCAGCGGTAGACCCACTGGACTCGACTTCCCGCCAGCTGGACCCGAACGTGATCGGCAACGAACACTACGAGACCGCTCGCGGCGTTCAGTACGTACTGCAGCGTTACAAAGAGCTGAAGGACATCATCGCGATCCTGGGTATGGACGAGCTGTCGGAAACCGACAAGCAGTTGGTATCCCGCGCTCGTAAGATCCAGCGCTTCTTGTCGCAGCCGTTCTTCGTGGCTGAAGTCTTCACTGGTTCTCCAGGCAAATACGTTTCCCTGAAAGACACCATCGCTGGCTTCAAAGGCATCCTCAACGGTGACTACGACCACCTGCCAGAACAAGCGTTCTACATGGTCGGCGGCATCGACGAAGCGATCGAGAAAGCCAAGAAACTGTAATCCCGGCGCCCGGCAACGGGCGCTAATTTAGGTTGAGGCAAGCAGATGGCTATGACAGTCCATTGCGATATCGTCAGCGCGGAAGGGGAAATCTTCTCCGGTCTGGTGGAGATGGTGGTTGCGCACGGTGAACTGGGTGATCTTGGTATCGCTCTGGGTCACGCACCGCTGATCACCAACCTGAAGCCAGGTCCGATCCGCTTGATCAAGCAGGGCGGGGAAGCCGAGGTGTTCTACATCTCCGGTGGTTTCCTCGAGGTTCAGCCGAACATGGTCAAGGTTCTTGCCGACACCGTGCAACGTGCTGCCGACCTGGACGAAGCCTCCGCTCAGGAAGCCGTCAAGGCTGCTGAGAAGGCCCTGAATGAAAAAGGCGCAGATTTCGACTACGGTTCTGCTGCTGCACGTCTGGCCGAGGCCGCAGCTCAGCTGCGTACCGTCCAGCAGATCCGCAAGAAGTTCGGCGGCTAAGCCGCAAGCTTTCTGTGTGATTGATTAAAAAGGGTAGCCTCGGCTACCCTTTTTATTTTCCGCCATTCACCCCCTCTGGTCGCAGTCGCCGACCACCCAGGATTGGTAGCCAGTCATGTCTCTCGAAATCGTTATCCTCGCCGCGGGTCAAGGGACTCGCATGCGCTCGGCGCTGCCGAAGGTGCTTCATCCGGTCGCCGGCAATTCCATGCTCGGGCATGTTATCCACAGCGCCCGGCAACTTGATCCACAGCGCATCCACGTGGTGATCGGCCACGGTGCGGATGCGGTGCGTGAGCGTTTGGCGGCCGATGACCTGAATTTCGTGTTGCAGGACAAGCAACTGGGCACCGGCCACGCGGTGGCCCAGGCCGTACCTTTTATCACGGCTGACACAGTGCTGATCCTCTACGGCGATGTACCACTGATCGAAGTCGAGACCCTGCAGCGCCTGCTCAAGCAGGTGGGACCGGAACAACTGGGTCTGTTGACCGTCGAGCTGGACGACCCCACCGGTTACGGTCGCATCGTCCGCGACGCAGCCGGCAAGGTGAGCGCTATCGTCGAGCAGAAAGATGCCAATGAAGCCCAGCGCGCCATTACCGAAGGCAACACCGGAATCCTCGCGGTGCCCGGCAAGCGCCTGGGCGACTGGACCGGCCGTCTGTCCAACAACAACGCCCAGGGCGAGTATTACCTGACCGACGTGATCGCCATGGCGGTCAGCGACGGCCTGATCGTCGCCACCGAGCAGCCCCATGACGCCATGGAAGTGCAGGGCGCCAACGACCGCAAGCAGTTGGCGGAACTGGAGCGTCACTACCAGCTGCGCGCGGCGCGCCGGCTGATGGCCCAGGGCGTGACTCTGCGCGACCCGGCACGCTTCGACGTGCGCGGTGAGGTCACCGCCGGCCGCGACGTGCTGATCGACATCAATGTGATTCTCGAAGGCCGAGTGGTGATCGAGGACGACGTGATCATCGGCCCCAACTGCGTGATCAAGGACAGCACCCTGCGCAAGGGTGTGGTGATCAAGGCCAACAGTCACCTCGACGGCGCGGTAATGGGTGAGGGCAGCGATGCCGGCCCGTTCGCCCGCCTGCGCCCCGGCACGGTGCTGGAAGCCAAGGCCCATGTGGGTAACTTTGTCGAACTGAAGAATGCCCACCTGGGGCAGGGCGCCAAGGCCGGTCACCTGACTTACCTGGGCGACGCTGTGATCGGCGCCCGCACCAACATCGGCGCCGGGACCATCACCTGCAATTACGACGGGGTGAACAAGCACAAGACGGTCATGGGTGAAGATGTGTTCATTGGTTCCAACAACTCCCTGGTGGCGCCTGTGGATATCTTGTCCGGTGCCACCACGGCCGCTGGTTCCACCATCACCCAGAACGTGGCGCCAGCCCAACTGGCGGTAGGCCGGGCCCGGCAGAAGAACATCGACGGCTGGAAGCGGCCGGAGAAGATCAAGAAGGACTGAGGTTATCCACAACCGCGGAGTCCTGTTCGCCGGCAAGCCGGCTCCTGCACCGATCGGTAGGAGCCGGCTTGCCGGCGAATTTTTTCACTTCCCCCGCTTGACGAAGTTTCGATCATAGGTTTTTATTGCGCCTGTTATCTTTCGAATCGAAACTTAAGCCGCCATGTCGAAGCGCAACACTCCCCAACGTCGCCACAACATCCTTGCCTTGCTCAATGAACAGGGCGAAGTGAGCGTTGATGCCTTGGCCAAGCGTTTCGAAACCTCTGAAGTTACGATTCGAAAGGACTTGGCCGCACTGGAGAGCAATGGCCTGCTGCTGCGGCGTTACGGCGGCGCCATCACCATGCCCCAGGAACTGGTGAGCGATCTTGGCCAGCCTGTGTCCCTCTACAAGCAGGCGATTGCCCGGGCCGCAGTACAGCGCATCCGTGAACACGCACGGATCATCATCGACAGTGGCAGCACCACCGCCGCCATGATTCCCGAACTGGGCCAGCAACCGGGCCTGGTGGTCATGACCAACTCCCTGAATGTGGCCAACGCCCTGAGCGAGCTGGAGCATGAGCCGGTGCTGTTGATGACCGGCGGCACCTGGGACCCCCATTCCGAGTCCTTCCAGGGCCAGGTGGCTGAACAGGTTCTACGCTCATACGACTTCGACCAGCTGTTTATCGGTGCCGACGGTATCGATCTGGCCCGCGGCACCACCACCTTCAACGAATTGCTGGGGTTGAGCCGGGTCATGGCCGAAGTGGCTCGTGAAGTGGTGGTGATGGTCGAATCCGACAAGATCGGCCGCAAGATTCCCAACCTGGAGCTGCCATGGAGCAGCGTCCATACCCTTATTACCGATGATCGCCTGCCCTTTGAGGTCCGCGACCAAATCCAGGCCCGCGGCATAACTCTGATTTGCGCGGCTGTCAGCTAGGAGAGAAACCATGTGTGGAATTGTTGGCGCCGTTGCTGAACGCAATATCACCGCCATTTTGCTGGAAGGCCTCAAGCGCCTCGAATACCGCGGCTACGACAGCGCCGGTGTAGCGGTCTACACCAACGCCGGCAAGCTTGAGCGCATGCGGCGCCCGGGCAAGGTCAGCGAACTGGAACAGGCCCTGGCCAGCGAGCCGCTGGTCGGCCGTCTGGGCATCGCCCACACCCGCTGGGCCACCCACGGCGCCCCGTGCGAGCGTAACGCCCACCCGCATTTCTCCGGCGACCTGGCGATTGTGCACAACGGCATCATCGAGAACCACGAAGCACTGCGCGCGCAGCTCAGCGCCCTGGGCTACGCGTTCACCTCGGACACCGACACCGAAGTCATCGCCCACCTGCTGAACCACAAACTCAAGGACCTGGGCGACCTCACAGTGGCTCTCAAGGCCACGGTCAAGGAACTGCACGGCGCCTATGGCCTGGCCGTGATCAGCGCCAGCCAGCCGGATCGCCTGGTGGCAGCCCGCAGCGGCAGCCCGCTGGTGATCGGTCTGGGCCTGGGGGAAAACTTCCTCGCCTCCGACCAACTGGCCCTGCGCCAGGTCACCGACCGCTTCATGTACCTGGAAGAGGGCGACATCGCCGAGATCCGCCGCGACAGCGTGCAGATCTGGGACATCGACGGCCAGGCCGTCGAGCGTGAAGCGGTGCAGTACCGCGACGGCGCCGAAGCAGCGGAGAAGGGCGAGTTCCGTCACTTCATGCTCAAGGAAATCCACGAACAACCTTCCGTGGTACAGCGCACCCTGGAAGGTCGCCTGAGCGCCAATCAGGTGTTGGTCCAGGCCTTCGGTCCACAAGCCGCCGAGCTGTTCGCCAAGGTGCGCAATGTACAGATCGTCGCCTGTGGCACCAGCTATCACGCCGGCATGGTCGCCCGTTACTGGCTGGAAGAACTGGCCGGTATTCCGTGCCAGGTGGAAGTGGCCAGTGAGTTCCGCTACCGCAAGGTGGTGGTGCAGCCCGACACCCTGTTCGTGACCATCTCCCAGTCCGGCGAAACCGCCGACACCCTGGCCGCCCTGCGCAATGCCAAGGAATTGGGCTTCCTCGCCAGCCTGGCCATCTGCAACGTCGGCATCAGCTCCCTGGTGCGTGAGTCCGACCTGACCCTGCTGACCCAGGCCGGTCGCGAAATCGGCGTGGCCTCCACCAAGGCCTTCACCACCCAACTGGTGGGCCTGCTGTTGCTGACCCTGTCCCTGGGTCAGGTACGTGGCACCCTGGCCGCCGGCGTCGAAGCCGAGCTGGTGGAAGAACTGCGCCGCCTGCCGATCCGCCTGGGCGAAGCCCTGGCCATGGACGGTGTGGTGGAGAAGACCGCCGAGCTGTTTGCCGACAAGCACCACACCCTGTTCCTCGGCCGTGGCGCCCAGTACCCGGTGGCAATGGAAGGCTCCCTCAAGCTCAAGGAGATCTCCTACATCCACGCCGAAGCCTACCCGGCTGGTGAGCTCAAGCACGGCCCGCTGGCGCTTGTGGATAACGACATGCCGGTGGTCACCGTGGCGCCGAACAACGAGCTGTTGGAGAAGCTCAAATCCAACCTTCAGGAAGTGCGTGCCCGTGGCGGTGAGCTGATTGTGTTTGCCGACGAACAAGCCGGCATGACCAATGGCGAAGGCACCCACGTGATCCAGATGCCGCACATCCACGACATCCTCTCGCCGATCCTCTACACCATCCCGCTGCAGTTGCTGTCCTACTACGTCGCCGTGCTCAAGGGCACCGACGTCGACCAGCCGCGCAACCTGGCCAAGTCGGTGACGGTGGAGTGAGTTATCCACAGCGGTCCGCCGGGCGGCTGTGAACCCATCCCCCAGAAAGTCCCGGCTTGTGCACAGGCCGGGGCTTTTTTATTGAGCTGTGGAAAACCTATGAAGCTGCGCTTGATTCATGGATGGACGATGGTCCTGATGCTGCTTGTCCTGCTGCTGGGCGGGCTGACCCCGGTGCTGTCCAACAGCCTGTTGCTGCTGAAGGACCGGGCCAACTTCATTCCCGCCGAATCCTCCATCTGGACCTTTGAACCGACCCTGATTAATCAGGGTTCTTCTTCCTATTGGTTGTACGGGGAAGATCGGCACTACTACTTCTATTTTTCCTACGCCGAAGATCAGCCCTACCGGCTGATTGCCAAGAACAACCCGTGCCCGGGATTCGATCGGCATGACGTCGGCACCTGGTGTATCCCCTGAAGCCAGGCCCCTGGATTATGCTGCTGGCTCGCGGCGCTCACTGGGCAGGCGCCGGCAGCTGAGGTAGGGCATGGACAGGTTCCAGGAAATGCAGGTGTTCGTTTGCGTCGCTCAGGAGCAGGGCTTCGCTGCTGCCGCCCGGCGCCTGAGCCTGTCGGCCGCCAGCGTGACCCGAGCCGTCGCCGCGCTGGAGCAGCGCATCGGCACTCAGTTGTTGATCCGTACCACCCGCAGCGTGCACTTGAGTGAAGCCGGGCAAGGCTACCTGGAGGATTGCCGGCGCATTCTGGCCGAGGTCCAGGACGCCGAGGCTTCGGCCGCCGGCATCCATGCCCAGCCCCGGGGCCAACTGACCCTGACCGCGCCGCTGTTGTTCGGTGACCTTTTCGTCACCCCGCTGCTGGTGCGCTACCTGCAACGTTATCCACAGGTCAGGGTCAACGCGCTGCTGCTGGACCGGGTGGCGAGCATGGTGGAGGAGGGGATCGACGTGGCGATACGCATTGGCGAGTTGCCCGACAGCGGCCAGCACAGCGTCCGAGTCGGCGAGGTGCGCCGCGTCGTCTGCGCCGCGCCGGAGTTTCTTGCCGTCCATGGACGTCCCCAGCATCCCGATGACCTGCGCCAGGCGCCAGTGATCGCACCGTCGTCCGTCGGCCAGGCGCGTAACTGGCAGTTCAACGATGCCGGTCGTCCCCTGAGCATTCGGCCCGAACCGCGCTTGCTGGTGAGCGCCAACCAGGCGGCCATCAGCGCTGCCTGTCTGGGGTTGGGCCTGACCCGGGTGCTGTCCTATCAGGTCGCCGACCAGGTCGCGGCCGGGCAGTTGGAAATTGTCCTCCAGGCCTTCGAGCTGGCGCCCTTGCCGATCCATGTGGTGTACCAGGGCGGGCGCAAGGCACCGGCGCGGGTGCGTAGCTTCGTCGACTTCGCCGTGCAGGCCCTGCGAGAGCATCCATCGCTCAATCCTTGATCAGCGTTATTGCGCAGGATGAAATGATGGATTGCGATTTCTGGTGATTCTGTTGTTTTTCCCCAGGGATCAAGATGGGGCTCCCAGCGCGGCACTTCGACCGCGCTCCTGCTCGCGGAGTCCACCATGTCCCTGCTGCCCATCAAGTTCTACAACTTTCCCCGTTCCGGACATGCCCATCGGGTCGAGCTGATGCTGTCCCTGCTGGACCTGCCCAGCGAAACCATCTTTGTCGACCTGGCCAAGGGCGCTCACAAGCAGGCGGATTTCCTGGCCCTCAACCCCTTTGGCCAGGTGCCGGTGATCGATGACCAGGGCGTGGTGGT
This sequence comes from Pseudomonas sp. JDS08PS003, assembly GCF_045013505.1. Lineage (NCBI taxonomy): Bacteria > Pseudomonadati > Pseudomonadota > Gammaproteobacteria > Pseudomonadales > Pseudomonadaceae > Pseudomonas > Pseudomonas sp. JDS08PS003. Next base: position 75,079 of record NZ_CP120724.1, on the reverse strand, counting down.
GGCGGACTCCAATGCGATCCTGGTGTATCTGGCGCAACGCTACGGTCGTGGCCGCTGGTTGCCCACCGACCCGGAGGGGGCAGCCCAGGTACAGCGCTGGCTGTCGGTGGCGGCGGGGCCGATTGCCTTCGGGCCGGCAGCTGCGCGGCTGATCACGGTGTTTGGTGCCTCCTTTAATGCCGAGGAAGTCATCGCCCGTTCCCATGTGCTGCTCAAAGTCATGGACCAGGAGCTGGCCAGCCGGCCCTTCCTGGTGGGGCAGCAGGCGACCATCGCCGATGTCGCGGGCTACAGCTACATCGCCCACGCTCCGGAGGGCAATGTGTCCCTGGCCGATTACCCCCATGTACGGGCCTGGCTGGAGCGTATCGAAGCCTTGCCCGGCTTTGTCCCCATGCCATCCACGGCGGCGGGTTTGAAAAGCGCCTGAAGAACCACTCAGCGGAGGCCGCCACATGAGCACCCATTCACCTTGGCATGCCGGGGAACGGCAACTGCAGATCCAGGCAGGGGTGGCCGAGCGCATGGAGGCCTTCGGCGCCAAAGTCATTCGCCCGGCCATGCCCGAGCAGCACCAGCAGTTCTACGGGCAACTGCCGTTCATCCTGGTGGGCGCGGTGGATGCCCAGGGCGATCCCTGGGCGAGCCTGCTTGAAGGTCCGCCCGGTTTTGCCTGGGCCCCGCAAGCCACCCTGTTGCGCCTCGACAGCCTGCCGGCCGCCGATGATCCGCTGCAGTTGCAGGAAGGCGCGGCTGTGGGCCTGTTGGGGATCGAGCTGCATACCCGGCGACGCAATCGTCTCAACGGCCGCATCGGCGGGCTCGATAGCCGGGGCTTTGGCGTCAGGGTGCAGCAGTCGTTCGGCAACTGCCCGCGTTACATCCAGTTGCGCGATCTGCAGCGGGAGCCCTTGAGCGATCCGGCCAGCCGCCCGGCTCAGCACCGGCAGGACCTGGACCCGGCGGCCCGGGCCCTGATCGGCGCCGTCGATACCTTCTTCGTCGCCAGCTATGTCGATGTGCAAGGCCAGCGTGCGGTGGATGTCTCCCATCGTGGCGGCCCGGCCGGGTTCGTTCGGGTCGAAGGCAACTGCCTGATCATCCCGGATTTCGCCGGCAACCTGCACTTCAATACCCTGGGCAACCTGCTGCTCAATCCCCGGGCGGGTTTGCTGTTCATCGACTTTCACAGTGGCGAGTTGCTGCAACTCAGTGGGCGCACCGAGATCATCTTCGACGGCCCGCTGGTCCACACCTTCCAGGGGGCCGAGCGCGTGTGGCGCTTTACCGTGGAGCGGCTGGTGCGGCGGCCGGCTGCCCTGTCCCTGCGGGGCTTGTAACGGGCCCTGGACGCCTGCAGAAAAAATCGCTCGCCAGCGATTGCCGCCAGCCTCGGCCCTGCGTAGGCTGGCGCGATCTCAAGGCTGATCATCTGCAGAGCGCCCGGCATGCCAGGGCTGTGTTGCGTTAAAGGGAATCAACGATTCATGCTGCCCCGGGTCTTGCTCCGCCTCTTCGCGTTATTGCTCTGCCCGGTGCTGCTCAGCGCCTGCCGCAACCAAGACGCTCCCCCCCTGGATCAACAACTCTACATCTGGCAACGCCAGTGGACTCCGGCCCACGCCGACGCCCTGGCAGGCTCGCGGGCCGACTTTTCCACCGTCCGGGTCCTGGCCCTGCAGGCTTTTCCACAGGCCGGCTGGAGCCGCGCGCGGATCGACGCCGCCTTGCTCAAGCAGGATGCTCGTCCGCTGATTGCGGTGATCCGCCTCGATGGGCAACTGCCGTCCCTGGATCAGGACGAGATCATCCGTCAGGTCCAGCAACTGCTGGCGCACTGGCAGGAGCAGGGCCTGACCCTGGCCGGGATCGAGATCGACCACGATGCCGGCACCGCGCGATTGCCCGCCTACGCCACGCTGCTTGAGCGCTTGCGGGCTGTGCTACCGAGCCAACTGGCCCTGAGCATCACCGCCTTGCCGGCCTGGCTCGACAGTCGCGAGTTGCCGGACCTGCTGGCCAAGGTCGATAGCAGCGTGCTGCAGGTGCACGCCGTGAGTGATCCTCGGCACGGCCTGTTCGATCCGCAACAAGCCGAGCAATGGGCCAGGCGTTGGGCGCGCGTCAGCGACAAACCCTTCTATCTGGCCTTGCCCGCCTACGGCGTCGCCTTGCTCCCCGGTACCGAAGGCGCGCCCCTGGTGGAAAGCGAGGCGCCGCTGCGACGGAGCGGTCAGCGCCAGGAGCTGATGGCCGACCCCGAGCAACTGAGCCAGTTGGCCAGGACCTTGCGCAACGACTCGCCGCCGCATCTGGCCGGCCTGATCTGGTTTCGCCTGCCTCTCAAGGGCGATCTGCGGGCCTGGAGCCTGGACACCCTGCGGGCGGTGGCCCGGGGAGACGTCCTGGCCGGCCGGCTGGACATCCGCCTGGAGGAGCAGGACGGCCTCGTGGATATCCGCTTGAGCAACGCGGGCAACCTCGATCGGCCCCTGCCTGAACAACTGACCCTGGCCGTTGCCCAATGCGACGGATTCGACGGGCTGGGCGGTTATTCTGCACAGCTGCGCGACGGCCAACTGCTGTTGACCCGCCAACAGACCGGCCGCCTGGCCGCAGGCGCCAGCCGTGCCGTGGGCTGGGCCCGCTGTACAAAAATTGACCAAGGAGCTGCGCATGTTCGTCCCTAGATCCCGTCACCTGCTGTGCCTGAGCCTGTGCCTGCCCCTGGCTCCGGCCCTGGCCTGCGGACCGTCTTTCCCCATGCGCCTGCTGAACGACCGTCCACAGACTCTGGCGCAGCTGCCCGAAGGCAGTTTCCAGTTCGAAATCAGCCGCCTGGGTCAGCCCATCGCCGGGCTCATGCCGGTCGCCGACAACGGCTTCAGTGTCGATTACAGCCTGCCTGACAGCTACTCGGTGCAAGAGCGTAACTGGGCCGAACAGCAAGGGCTGGATCAGGCTCAGCAAACCCTGGTCGGCCAGTTGCGCAAGCTCAACGACGCACGCGTGGCGGAGCAACAAGGGGCCAGCCTGCCGCTGGAAATCAACCTCTACACCGCGGGCGCCGTGGCTTTCAGCGCCGGGGATCATGAGCTGGCGGCGGAGTATTTCCGCAAGGTGCTGGCGCTGCCTGCCGAGCAGCGCGCCTTGCGCAGCACCTGGGCTGCCTATTCCCTGGGGCGGGCTCTGTCCTTTATCAGCGAGCAAGCCAACGAGCTGGACGACCAGGGTCGGAGCGACATACGACAGGCGGCGCGCCAGGCATTCGCCCAGACCCGTCAGCTGAGCATCGACGCCTTCAGCGACCCCCTGAGCCTGGGCGTCGCCAGCCTGGGAGAGGAGGCCCGCATCCTCAAGGATCAGAACGACTGGAGCCAGGCCATCGATCTGTATGCCATCCAGAACCAGCTGGGTTCGGACGTCGGCTACAGCTCCCTGAAGCAGGTGGTGGGCGAACTGAGTGGCCTGCCGGCCGCGCAATTGCTGGAGCAGCTCAAGCATCCTTCCGTAGCCCGCTTGCTCACCGCCTCGTTGATCTCGCACCAGGCCTGGTCCTTTGGCGAGCGGCCCGAGTCCGAGGTGAAACTGATCAAGCTGCTGAGCCAGGGCACTGCGGGCAGCTTCGACAACGCCGACCGGCTGGCGGCACTGAATTACCAGAATGGCGATTTCACCACCGCCAAGCAGTTGCTCGAGCATGCCGACGATGGCGGCCTGGCCTGGTGGCTGCGGGCCAAGATGGCCCTGCGTGATGGCGACAAGGTCGCCGCCGCCGCGGCTTATGCCAAGGCTGCCGGCGCCTTTCCCCGAGACGAGAGCTGGGGCTTTCGCGGCGACTATGACGGTAACTATGAAGACCTCAAGCCCGGTTGCCGGGTAGAAGGCGAAAGCGCCCTGCTGGCCCTGGATCGGGGCGACTATGTGCAGGCGTTCGAGCTGCTCTACCGCAGTGGCGAGATCTACTGGCACGACGCGGCCACGGTGGCGGAGCGGGTGCTGACCCTGGATGAACTCAAGCAATTCATCGATACCCAGGTACCGGCGCCGCCGCCGACGCCCAAGCCGGAATACTCCTACTACGAGAGCCTGCCGCTCGCCGCCCAGCTGCGTGAAGTGCTGGGTCGCCGCCTGCTGCGCGAAGGCCGCTACGAAGAGGGTTGGGGCTACTTCGACAGCCCGGAGCGCAAGGCCATCGCCAAGGCTTACGGCGAATACCGGCGCAGTGCCGAGTCGGCCTGGCTGCCCACACGCCGGGCGGAGGCCTATTACCAGGCCGGCAAGCTGGCCCGTGCCTCGGGGATGGAGATCCTGGGTTACGAAATGGGCCCGGACTACCACAGCCTCTGGGGCGCTTACAGCCTGGAGGTCCCACCGGTGCAGGTCGGGCCCTTTATCAGTGCCGACGAAGTGCAGCGTCAGCAAGCCACCAGCGCCGAGCCCGACGTGCGTTACCACTACCGCTACCTGGCCGGAGAACTGGGCAACCAGGCTGCGGACTTCCTGCCTCACACCAGCCAGGCCTATGCCGCGGTGCTGTGCAAGGCGGCGCGCTGGACCCGTGGCAGCGATGCCGAGATCGCCTACTACCAGCGCTACGTGAAAAACGGTCCCTTTGTGGAATGGGCCGGCAACTTTGGTATGAATTGCCAGGAGCCGGACTTCGCCAGCGCCAACAAGCGCTACCTGACCCAGTGGCTGGACGCATCCCGTTCGGCCCTGGTGCAGCACAAGCTGGCAGCGGCCGGTGGCGCTGGCGTCCTGCTGGCTGGCGCCTACCTGCTGTGGCGCCGCCGCCGAACGGCCTGATGGTGCCTCGGGGGCTTTCAGTGGCGCGCGCGCCACTGAGGTGGGGCTGGGCTCAGGCCTGCTGGACGAAGGTCAGGCGCAAGGCAAAGCCGATCAGCAGGCTGCCGAACAGCCATTGCTGCAAGCGCTGGGCCGAGGGGCTGCGCTGCATCCAGCGGCCCAGCCCGGCACCGGCCAGGGCGTAGCAGCAGTCGAACAGTCCGCCCACCGCCACCAGCAGCACACCCAGAGTGACGAATTGGGGGGCTACCGCGCCGGCCAGGGGATCGATGAATTGCGGCAGCAGCACCGAGCAGAACAGCAGCACCTTGGGGTTCAGCAGGTTGGTCAGCAGGCCGCGCTGGATCGCCTGGCGCCAGCGCAGGGGCGTGGCCGCCGTGCTGGCGCTGTCGAGGTTAGGCAACAGGTTGGCCCGCAGGCACTGGATACCGATCCACAGCAGGTAGGCGGCGCCCGCCAGGCGTACCACATCGAAGGTCCAGGGCGCGGCCTTGAACAGCGCCGCCAGGCCCAGGGCGGCCAGGGCCACATGGCAGCCGCGGGAGACAGCCAGCCCCAGGGCCGTGGCCAGCGCCTGGGCCTTGCCCTGGCGGGCACCGGTCTGCAGCAGCAGGATCATGTCGGGCCCGGGCAGCAGGTAGACCACCGCCAGAGCCAGGAAATACATCCACAGTTGCGCCACCTTGCACCCCATTCGTTGTCGAGTCGGTGCGCCCAGTTTAGAGCCGCAGGGGCGAGCAGGTGCTTGCGTAATCAACCAGCAAGACGGTGGAAATTGGCATAATCTTCCAACTTTCAATGGACTGACCCTGCAGATATGCCAAACATGAAACTCGATGCCTACGACCGCAAGATCCTCGCCGCCCTGCAGCGCGACGGCCGCCTGAGCAATGTGCAGTTGGCGGAGGAAATCGGTCTGTCGCCGTCACCCTGTTTGCGCCGGGTGCGGATGCTGGAGGAGGCCGGGGTGATCCGTGGCTATCAGGCGACCCTGGACCGGGATGAAGTGGGGTTGGGGCTGACGGTGTTCGTCGGGGTCAAGGTGGAGCGGCACAACGACGCCGAGGCCGAAGCCTTCCGCCAGGCGGTGTTGCAGTTGCCGGAGGTGATCTCGGCGTTCCTGGTGTCCGGCGAATCGGATTTCCTGCTGCAGGTGGTGGTCCCGGACCTGCGCGGTTACGACCGCTTCCTGACCGGCCACTTGCTGAAGATCCCCGGGGTCAGCGATATCCGCAGCAACTTCGCGATTCACACGGTGAAAACCCCGGGCCCCCTGCCATTGGGGCACCTGCCCAACTGAGGGGCTGTTGTGGCGAGGGAGCTTTCCCGCTCGGTCGGCCGGCGCGCAGCGGGCGCAGAACCAGGCTACGCAGTGTGTCAGGCACTCAGTGCTGGCAGGTTTTGGGGCTGCGTTGCAGCCCAGCGCGAGCAAGCTCGCTCGCCACGGTGGGTCAGGTCCACCAGTAGCGCACGAGGTGGAAGAAGATCGGCGCGGCGAAGCACACCGAGTCCAGGCGATCGAGCATGCCGCCGTGGCCCTCGATCATGTGCCCCCAGTCCTTGACCCCGCGATCGCGCTTGATCGCCGACATGACGATGCCGCCGGCAAAACCCAGGAGGTTGATCAGCAGGGCGATCAGGAACGACTGCCAGATGTTGAACGGGGTGATCCAGAACAGCGCGCCGCCGATCAAGGACGCCAGGAGGATGCCGCCGACAAAGCCCTCGACAGTCTTGGACGGCGACAGGTTGGGGGCGATCTTGCGTTTGCCGAAGAGTTTTCCACAGACGTACTGCAGCACATCCGAGAGCTGCACCACGATCACCAGATAGGCGATCAGCAGCAGGTTGCGGCCTTCGTAGCCGGCGATGTCCAGGGTCAGCAGGGCCGGCACGAAAGACACGCAGAACACCGCGATCATCAGCCCCCACTGGACCTTGGAGGCCCGTTCCAGAAAGTGCGTGCTGTCGCCCCCCAGGGACGCCAGGATCGGCAGCAGGAGGAATACATAGACCGGGATGAAGATCGAGAACAGTCCGTACCAGTCGGAGTAGATCAGCAGGTACTGCAGGGGCAGGGCCAGGTAGAAGGCTGCCACCAGGGCCGGGTAGTCGCTGCGCCGGGTCGGGGTCAGGGTGAGGAACTCGCGCAGGGCGTAGAACGACACCGCGTAGAACAGCAGGATCACCGCTGCCGTGCCGAGCCAGAAGGCGATGCCGATCACCAGCACCATCACCCACCAGGCATTGATTCGCGCATTGAGGTTGTCGATCACCGGGTTGGGCGCGCCGCGGGTGCGCCACTTGAGGATGAAACCGATCAGCGAGGCCAGCACCAGAATGGCGCCGATGCCGCCGAACAACATCAGGGTCTGCTTATCCATTTCAGCTGTGCTCCGGAGCCATGGCCAGCAGCGCGGCGCGGCTGCGTTCGAGGAAGTGTTCCTTGCTTTCATCCTCTTCCAGGGTCAGCGGTGCACCAAAGCGTGTGGTGCACAGCAGCGGCAGGGGCAGGAAGCGACCCTTGGGCATGACCCGATTGAGGTTGTCGATCCACACGGGAATCACTTCCACCTGTGGATAACGTTTGGCCAGGTGATAGATCCCGCTCTTGAACGGCAGCAGGCCGTCCTCCGGGTTGCGCGTGCCCTCCGGGAAGATGATCAGCGAGTCGCCGTTCTCCAGGGCATCGAGCATCGGCTGCAAGGGATTGTTATCCACAGCCTCCTTGCGCTCGCGGTCGATCAGCACCCCATGGAACACCCGGTTGATGATGTAGCGGCGCAGGCCGCTTTTCTGCCAGTAGTCGGCACCGGCCACGGGCCGGGTCAGCTTGCGTAGGGCCGGTGGCAACGAGGCCCAGAGCAGCACGAAGTCGCCGTGGCTGCTGTGGTTGGCGAAGTACATCCGTTGCACCGGCTGGGGTGTCGAGCCGAGCCACAGGCTACGGGCGCCAGTGATGCTACGGGCGGCGGAGGTGATGAGATTGGCAACCAGGGGTTCGAACATGGGCATTCCTTATCCGGCGAAGGTCAGCCAGGGGCTGGCCAGGATCAAGCTCAACAGCACCAGCACTTGTGCCGCCAGCAGCAACGCCTGGCGGCGCAGCAGGCCAAGGGCACCGCGGCTGCGTTCGTTCCAGGGCCGGCCGCCACGCTGCGCAGGCTGCAGGCCGAGCGCACTCAGGGCCTGATCCAGGGCCTGGGTGCTGTGTTCAAGGGGCACAGGCGCATCGGCCACTCGTTGAAACAGGTCAGCGTCGAAGGCCACCCGCAGCGCCAGGTACTTTTCCACCAGCCCCAGCAGCACCAGGGCGAGGCTGACGATCAGGCCCCCCAGGCTGACACTGGCCAGCAGGTACTGGCCCAGGCCATACAGGGCACCCAGCAGGGTCAGGCCTGTGGATAACTGATCCAGGGCCCGGCCCCGACGCAGCAGACTGGCGACGCTGTACAGCTGCATCTCACTGGACATGGGCCGGCCTCTTGGCGCGGATCAGGGTTTCCAGTGCCTGCCGATGGGCCGCTTGCAGGACGATCTGCGGGCGTGCCCGCTGGATCTGCACCACGGCCGCGTCCACCGTGGCGGCGCGGCCGCTGTGCAGCAGCCAGGCGGCAATGGCCGTGGCACTGCGGGAATAGCCGAGGGCGCAGCACACCAGCAGCGGGCCTTGCTGGCGCAGGCGTTCAACGGTTTGCGCCGCGGCCAGGCACTGCTCCGGGCTCGGAGCGCACAGATCCAGCACCGGCAGGCTCTGGTAGCCCTGCAGGCCACGGCTGTCCAGGGACAGTTCGGCGCACAGGTCGAGCACCGCGACAAACGGGCTGTCCTTGAGCTGTGCCGGGGTTGGCAGGCGGCCGAGCCAGACGTTATCCACAACCTGATCCGGTTGTGGATGTTTTTTTGTCCACAGCCGTGAGTTGATCCAGGCCGCCGCCAGATAGGGCGCCAGCAACCAGCGGGCGGCCGGGCTCAGGCGTCCGTCCTCGCGCTTCTGGAACCCTGCGGCGCCCAGCAGCCCGTAGTTCAGGGCCACCAGCAGCAGGGCCACCGCAGGCCAGATCAGCCACAGCCCGGTGCCGCCCCAGCTGAAGGCGGCCAGCGCCAACAGCGCCGCTCCCAGGCCGTAGCGCCAGGCCAGCTGACGGCGCCGCGGGTCTTGGGCTTGTTGTGCGCTGAACAGCGGGCTGGGGCGATCCAGCGGCCACAGCCAGACGCACAGCCAACCGGCCAGGGCGCCGGTGGGCACATCGACAAAGTGGTGTTGATAAGTGGTGAGTACCGAAACCCCGATCAACCCGAACCAGCCATGCACCAGCCAGCGCCAGAAGCCCTGGCTATGCCGTGCGTAGCAGACCCAGAGCACCACCAGCAGGGCGATGTGCAGGGAAGGGGCCTGGTTGAAGGGTTTGTCGAAGCCGGCCAGCACCTCGAACAGCCAGCCGAAAACCCCGTCCAGCTCCGGCCGGGGGAAGGTGAAGCGCAGCGGCCAGAGCAGGAAGCAACTGACCGCGATCACCTGGGCGGTGAGCAGGCGCAGGGCGTGGCGCTTGAGCTCGTCCCGGCTGCGGGGCAGCAGCAGGGAGAAGCCGTAGAGCAGGTCGATGGACCAATAGGGCACGATGGTCCAGGCCCAGAACGGCATGTGCCGCTCCCAGTCGAAGACCAGGCTGCCGACGTCGTCGCGCTGGGCAGTGACCCAGGTGGCGAAGCCGTAGGTGCTGAAGAACAACGGTGCCAGCAACAGCAGCCAGAGCACCGCGGGCTTGAGCAGGCCCGACTCCCGCGCCGGCAAGGCGCCAGCGGCCATCATTGCACCCGTTGCGCCAGGGACACGCTGAAGATCCCCCATTCATCCACCCGCATGTTGATCTTGCGAAAGCCTGCGGCCTCCACTAACTGATCCATTTCCGCCTGAGTCCGGCGGCGCATGACCCAGGCCTGGCCTTCGCGGTGGCTGGTCAGGGCGCGAGCGATCAGTTCCAGTTGCGGGTGCCACGGCTGGCCGGTGTACACCAGGTAGCCGCCGGGTTCCACGGCGCTGGCCAGGCCGGCCAGGGAGCCGCCGACCATCTGGTTGTCGGCGAACAGTTCATAGAGCCCGGAGACCACCGCCAGGGTCGGCTTGGGATCAAGGGCGGCGAGGTCCTCGCGGTCGAAGGCGTTGCCTTTGACGAAGCGGGCGATGTCACCCAGGCCTTTCTCCTGGATCAGGGCACTGCCGTCGCGCACGTTGATGTCGCTGTAGTCGCGCAGCAGGATCGACTCCGGCAGCGGGCTGACCCCCTGCAGGGCTTCGAGGATATAGCGGCCATGGCCGGCGGCGATGTCGACGATGCGTACTGCGCTGTCCTGCTCACGGAGCTTTTCCATGGCCTGGCGCAGCAGCTCTTCCACGTGCAGCTTGCGCTGGCGAATGCCGCGCCAGCCGATGGAGTTCAGGTAGTTCTGGTCGATCATCCGACCCAGGGCGGAATGCCCGGTGGGCTGGTTGCGGTAGACGTAGTCCAGGGTGCTGCCGGAGTCGAAGCCGGTGTCGAAGCCCAGCTTGACTCCCGCCGACAGCTGGCTGCCCAGGCGCATGCTGGCGCGGGTGGCGCGCCAGTACAGGTCGCGCAGGGAGTTGTGGGGCAGTGGCGCGGCCAGGGCCTCGGATTCGGCGCATGTCACGCCCAGGCGGTCGGCATCCAGCAGGGCAGGGCGGTTCAGCGGGCGTGCGAAGTTCTGCAGGATGAAGCGGCGGATGCTGGCCATGGCCGGCGCCCGGTTCTTTTCCCCCAGGGTGTCGTGGAAGAAGCCCGGAAGGATGTGTTTTTCCTTGTGCAGGCTGCCCAGGCGTTCGAAGAACTGCTCCTGCGGCTTGCGGTGCACCACGAAGTCCGAGCCGGAGATCAGCAATTGGGTCGGCACCTGGATGGCCTGGGCGTCGGCCACTACCCGGTCGGCGGCTTCATACAGGCCCAGCAGCACGTTGACCGAGATGGCCTTGGTGATCAGCGGGTCGGCGTCGTAGCTGTGGACCCGTTCCGGGTCGTGGCTCAAGAAGCGCGCCTTGACGTAGCTGTTGACGAAGAAGTTGCCGCGAAAACGCCGCATCAGGGCCAGGCCGGGGCGGGCGAAAGGTACGTACAGCTTGACCTTGAACGCCGGGGACGCCAGCACCAGGGAGCGAATCCTTGGGGCGTAGTCGTGGACCCAGGTGGAGGCGATCACCGCGCCAACGCTCTGGGCCACCACGGCGATGTTTTCTTCGTCGATCTGGTGAGCGCTGCCCAGGTGGTCGCAGAAGGTCTGCACGTCACGCACGCTGGTGGCGAAGCTCGGGCTGTCGCCCCGGGCGCCCGGCGATTGGCCGTGGCCGCGAGCGTCCCAGGCGAAGAAGTCGAACTGCGGCAGGTTCAGCTCGTCCACCAGATGGGCAATGCGCCCGGAGTGTTCGTGACCGCGATGGAACAGCATCACCGCCTGACGCGGTTCGCCAGGGACCACTTCAGTGGCCGGCCAGTGGCGGTAAAACAGTTCGACGCCGTCATGGGTCCGGAACGTCTGGTGTTGAGCGTCGCGCATTACCATTTCCTTATGCAGAGGGAGCGTTGTGCTGAACTTCTTCTTTGAGGCCCTGGCGGACCCGATTGATCAGGGTGTAGACCAGCAGTGCGGCGACCAGCGCCAGCACGCCGTTTATCCACAGGGCGCTGAGCCAGCCCAGGGCGATGCCGGTGGCCAGCACGCCGAGGATGAAGGCCCGGTCGCTTTTGCCCATGGGGCCGTCGTAGCGCCGCGAGGCCCCAACCATCGGCCCGAGCACTCCGGCGTATTCGCTGAACAGCGCCAGCAGGGTCACCGCCAGCACCAGCAGCAGGCTGACGCCGGGGAGCAGAGCGAAAGGCAGGATCAGGGCGCTGTCGGCGATCACGTCGCAGAGTTCATTGAGGTAGGCGCCCAGGCGCGATTGCTGGCCGAATTCCCGGGCCAGCATGCCGTCGATGGCGTTCAGCGCCATGCGCAGGATCATCCACAGGGGGATCAGGACGAAGAGCCAGGTGTGGCTGGCGAACAGGGCGATCAGGGCGCCCACCAGCAACGAGATGACGGCGGCCAGCACGGTGATCTGGTTGGCCGTGGTGCCGTTGTCGTACAAGCGCTGCACCAACGGCCGCAGCAAGTTCTGAAAGCGCGGTTTGAGCTGGTAAATCGAGAGCATGATGGGACCGTTCCTTGTCGCACGCGGTGAGCAGGGCTGGATTATTGCCTTAAATGCCAGGGGGCTGACATCAGAAGTTTTTGCACAGATCAAACAGCTGTCTCTGTGTCTACGACGCACGCACCGGATGAAAAGGCATGGAGTGCGACAAAAATTTCACCTGCTGCGTTATAAAGTAACGAATTATTTCGATTTTCTTCGGCCGCGGATTTATCCACAGGGCCGGACTAGAGCGGCGGGGTGGTATGCAAGTCGATCTTGAGACGCAAGGGGCCGAAGTGGCGACCTTGCCACGGTTTCAGCGGGCGGCGTTCCACGCCGGTCGACTACAGCGCTGGGGGACGGTCTTGCTCGGGCTGGCGGTGCTGGGGCTGGTGTCGGCGGTGTTTGTCGACCTGTTCGCGGCGCTGACGATCTGGCCGGCGGTGTTGGTGAACCTGTCCTGTGCTTTGCTGGTGGCGGTGGCAGGCCTGCAATCGGCCTGCTGGGTCAGTCGCTGGCGGGAAGAGGCGATCAACCCTTCACCGGCGCTGGCGCCACCGACTACAGAGCCGCCGCACGAAGGACTCTCGGCAGCCCTGGCTGTGCGCTGGCGCCGCGTGTTGCAGCAGATCGGTGCACCGACCTTGTGGCTCGCCGGCTGGTCGCTGCTGATCCTCTACAGCGTGGTGCAGGTGTTCAACCTGGCGTTGCCGGCCGCTGGCCTGGGTTTGAGTGCCAGTGTCGCGGCGGTGCTGGGGTTGCTGCTGGCCTTCGCCCTGCTGGTGCTGGAGCGTCAGTTGGCTCAGGAACACTCAGGGGCGTGGCCGGAAGCCGCGGCCCTGGCGCAACTGCTGCGGGTGGCCATTGTGTGTTTGCTGGTCAGTGCCCTGTGCCTGTTGTTCAGCAGTGAGACGGCGCTGTGGCCGGCGCGCCTGGCGGTATTGATCGGCGTGCTGCCGGCGCTGGTGGCGGGTGAACTGCTGTTGCGCGCACTGTTGTCGCTGTTCAGCCCCCAGCGGGAACAGCTTGAGCCGCGCTTGCTGGCCCACAGTTTTATCGCCGATATGTTGCGTTGGCCGCCCCAGCCCCTGCTCAGCCTGCAACACGAATTGCACAACCGGTTCGGCATCGACTTGCGGCAGATCTGGGCCTTTGCCTATATGCGCCGGGCCTTCGCCCCGGTATTGGCCCTGGTGCTGCTGGTGGGTTGGCTGTTGACCGGTGTTCATGAGTTATCGATGCAAAATCGTGGCATTTACGAGCGCTTTGGCAAGCCGGTCGAAGTCTTCGGTCCCGGCTTGCATGTGGGGCTGCCCTGGCCTTTGGGGCGGGTCTTGAGTGTGGAAAACGGGGTGGTCCACGAGCTGGCCACCAGCGTCGCCGAGAGCCCGCAACCGCTGCAGCCGGCCTCGGCCGAAGGCCCCGCCCCCTCGATTGCCAATCGCCTGTGGGACGCCAGCCATGTGAATGACAAATCCCAGGTGATTGCCAGTGGTAGCGCCCAGCAACAGAGCTTCCAGATCGTCAACATGGACGTGCGCTTCGTCTATCGCATCGGCCTGGACGATCATGCGGCATTGGCCGCCACCTATAACAGCAGCGATGTGCCGACCCTGATTCGCAGCACCGCCAGCCGGGTACTGGTGCACGACTTTGCTTCGCGCACCCTCGACGGTTTGCTGGGCGCGGATCGCACGGCGTTGGCGGACGACATCGGCAGGGCCGTGCAGACCGATCTGGCCAGGCTCGACAGTGGCGTGGAGATTCTCGCCACGGTGGTGGAGGCCATTCATCCGCCGGCCGGCGCCGCCAACGCTTACCACAGCGTGCAAGCGGCACAGATTGGCGCCCAGGCGCTGATTTCCCGGGAGCGCGGCGCCGCCGCCGAACAGACCAACCAGGCGCAGTTGCAGGCCAGCGTTGTCAGCGACAAGGCCCGGGCCGCTGCCCGGGAAGTGCAGGCCACCGCCGAGGCCGCCGACCTGCGTTTTGCTGCCGAGCAAAAAGCCTATGCCAGCGCAGGGCAGGCCTTCGTCCTGGAGCAGTACTTGAGCCAACTGAGCCAGGGCCTGAGCCGGGCCAGATTGCTGATCCTCGATCACCGTTTGGGGGGCGACAGCGCGCCGACCCTCGACCTGCGTACATTTACCTTGCCGGCCGACCCGTTGGCGCCGCGTAACGCCGCTCAGCCAGGAGCCGTCCATTGAGCCAGTCTTCCCACTCTCACGATCACGCCGCTCACGACCATGGGCATGGCCATCATCACCATCACGGGCATCACCACCATCATCAGGGTGCGCCGGCCGAGGCGGGGCCTTTTCCCTGGCGGCGCATGGGCTGGGCGTTGCTGCTGGTGCTGTTTGCCGTGGCAGCCGCCAGCCTGGTGCAAGTGCGCTCGGGCGAGGCCACGGTGATCACCCGCTTTGGCAACCCGGCGCGAGTGCTGCTGGAGCCGGGCCTGAGTTGGCGCTGGCCGGCGCCTTTCGAGGCGGCGATTGCGGTGGATCTGCGCCTGCGCACCACCTCCAGCGGTTTGCAGGATGTGGGCACCCGCGACGGTTTGCGCATCATCGTCCAGGCGTATGTGGCGTGGCGGGTACAGGGCGATCCGGACAACGTGCAGCGCTTTATGCGCGCTGTGCAGAACCAGCCCGACGAAGCGGCGCGGCAGATTCGCACCTTTGTCGGCTCGGCCCTGGAAACCACCGCCAGCAGTTTCGATCTGGCCGATCTGGTGAACACCGATGCCGGCAAGGTGCGGATTGCCGATTTTGAAGCGCAACTGCGCAAACAGATCGACCAGCAATTGTTGGCCACTTACGGCGTGCGAGTGGTGCAGGTGGGCATCGAGCGTCTGACCCTGCCGTCGGTGACACTGACCGCCACCGTGGACCGCATGCGCGCCGAGCGGGAAACCATCGCCACTGAGCGTACCGCCATCGGCAAGCGCGAAGCGGCGCAGATCCGCTCTGCCGCTGAACGCGACGCGCGAATTGTCCAAGCCGATGCCACGGTGAAGGCTGCGGACATCGAAGCGCAATCCCGGGTGGAAGCGGCGCAGATTTACGGTCGCGCCTACGCCAGTTCACCCCAGCTGTATAACCTGCTGCGTTCCCTGGACACCCTGGGAACCGTGGTCACTCCGGGCACCAAACTGATCTTGCGCACCGACGCGGCGCCGTTCCGGGTGCTGGTGGATGGCCCGCCGAGCCTGCCGAACAAAGCATCCGGATCGCAACCATGAGTAAGGTTCCACGTGGAACAAATGAACTCAGTAGCCCGTGGATTCAGGCCGGCCGTCTGGCATTTATCGCTCTGTACGCGATTACGGTAGTGGCTGCGGTGGCGTGGGCACTCTCCAACGTGCGGCAAATCGATCCGCAGAATCGGGCACTGGTCCTGCACTTTGGCGCGTTGCAGCGCGTGCAGGACGCTGGGTTGCTGCTGGCCTGGCCCCGTCCTT
This sequence comes from Pseudomonas sp. JDS08PS003, assembly GCF_045013505.1. Lineage (NCBI taxonomy): Bacteria > Pseudomonadati > Pseudomonadota > Gammaproteobacteria > Pseudomonadales > Pseudomonadaceae > Pseudomonas > Pseudomonas sp. JDS08PS003. The sequence continues at coordinate 59,621 of NZ_CP120724.1, read as the reverse complement.
TTGAACAGGTGGTATTGCTGCCGGCCGCCGATCGGGTTCTAGAGCGCCGGATTGAAGGCTTGTTGCGTTCCGACGCCGCTCTGGCAGGGGACCGGGTGGCCACGCTGGCCACCCCCTTGAACGATGCTCTGGCCGGGTCGGGTTACTTGCTCACCGGTGACGCCGGGGTGGTGCAGTTGGATGTGCGGGTGTTCTACAAGGTCAGCGAGCCTTACGCCTATGTGTTGCAGGGCGAGCATGTGCTGCCGGCCCTGGATCGCCTGGTGACCCGCAGTGCCCTGGCCCTGACTGCCGGTCGGGATCTGGACACCATTCTGGTGGCCCGTCCGGAATTGATCGGCAGTGACAATCAAGCTGCTGAACGTCGTGAACGGCTGCGGGGCGATTTGCTGCAAGGCATCAATCAGCGCCTGGCGGACCTGACGGCCAGTGGCCAGGGAATGGGTGTCGAAGTGACGCGGGTGGATGTGCAGTCGAGCCTGCCCGGCCCGGCAGTGAGTGCCTTCAATGCGGTGTTGACCGCCAGCCAGCAAGCCGACAAGGCGGTGGCCAATGCCCGTACCGAGGCGGAGAAACTGACCCAGGGCGCCAATGAGCAAGCTGACCGCAGCCTGCAAGTGGCCCATGCCCAAGCCAGTGAACGACTGGCCCTGGCCCAAGCCCAGACCGCCACGGTGCAGAGCCTCGCCCAAGCACAACGCGATGGCACCGATCCGCAAATGCTCCTGCGCATCTACCGCGAGCGCTTGCCGAAGATTCTCGGCCAGGCCGGCTCGGTGACCACGGTCAACCCTAAAGACGATTCCCGCCTGATCATTCAGGGAGCCGAACAATGACTGCTTCTACCCCGGCGGCGGCCCCCGCCAGCATGCTGACCAGCGCCGAGCAACGCAGCGCCGCGCGCCAACTGACCCTGGCCATGCTGGCCCTGGGGTTGCTGGGTCTTGGCCTGGTGTGGCGCTGGCTGGCCCCGGAGCAGGTGGGCGTCAGCCAATTGCTGCTGGGCGTGGCCTCGCTGCTGGTGGCCATGCCGGTGATGCGTTCGGCCTGGTTCAGCCTGCGTTACCCCAGCCTGCACGGCATCACCGACCAATTGATCGCCCTGGCCATGCTCGGCGCCTGGGCCACCGGTGATCTGCTGACCGCCGCCTTGTTGCCGATCATCATGATCTTCGGCCACGTGCTGGAGGAGCGCAGTGTGGTTGGCTCCCAGGAAGCCATCGATGCTCTGGGCCGATTGACCCGCAGCCTGGCGCGTCGGGTCCAGGCCGATGGCAGCGTGCTGGAGGTGGACAACGCGAGCCTCAAGGCCGGGGATCGGGTGGAGGTGCGCGCCGGTGATCGGGTGCCCGCCGATGGCCTGGTGATCTCCGGCCAGGCAAGCCTGGACACGGCGCCGATCACTGGCGAGTCGGTGCCCTTGGAAGCTTCAGTGGGCATGCAGGTGTTTGGCGGGGCGATCAACCTCGATGGCTTGCTGCGGTTGCAAGTGACCCGCACGGGCGAAGAGTCGACCCTGGGCAAAGTGATCGCCCTGATGCAAAGCGCCGAACGGGCCAAGCCGCCCATCACCCGTTTGCTGGAGCGTTATGCCGGCAGCTATCTGGTGCTGGTGCTGCTGTTGGCGGCGGTGACCTGGTTCATCACCAACGATGCCCAGGCCATGCTCGCGGTGCTGGTGGCGGCGTGTCCCTGTGCTCTGGTGCTGTCGGCTCCGGCCACCGCCATCGCCGGGATCGCCGTGGCCGCACGCCACGGCATTCTGATCCGCAGCTCGGCGTTCCTCGAAGAGCTGGCGGACCTGACCTCCCTGGTGGTGGACAAGACCGGCACCCTGACCTTCGGCACCTTGCGCCTGCAGGCCATCGACAGCCCCCTGGACGATCAGCTGGGCATGCTCAGTCTTGCCGCCAGCCTGGGCTCCGCCAGCAGTCACCCGGTGAGCCGGGCTTTGGCGGGGCTGGTGCCCCAGGAGGCGCAATGGCCGTTGAGCGACATCCATGAGCGTCAGGGCCTGGGGGTGGTGGCGCGCACCGCAGAAGGTGAGGCGGCATTGGGCCGACCGGAGCTGTTCGCTCAGTTGCGGATCACTACCGGCGCGGTGCCCAGCCATGACGGGCCGATTGCCGGCCTGGCGCTCAATGGCGAGTTTCTCGGCTGGCTGCTGCTGGCGGACAGCGTCAAACCCGAGGCCCATCAAGCGCTGGAGGAGTTGCGCGAACTGGGGCTGGGTCGTCAGTTGCTGCTGACCGGCGACCGCCAGAGCGTGGCGGACAGCTTGGCTCTGGAGGTGGGCATCAGTGATGTCGAGGCCCAGGCCTTGCCGGAAGACAAGCTCAAGCGCGTGCTGGGGGAGATCGACAAGGGGTTCCGGCCGATGGTGGTGGGGGACGGCATCAACGATTCCCTGGCACTGAAAGCCGGGGTCGTGGGGGTGGCCATGGGCGCCGGTGGTGCGGACATCGCCCTGGCATCGGCGGATGTGGTGCTGATCGGCAGCGACCTGCGGCGCCTGGGCACCTGTGTGCGCTTGAGCCGCGAGTGCCGGCGGACGTTGCAGGTCAATGTGATCATCGGCCTGGGCTGGACTTTGGCCATCGTCGCCTTTGCCGCCTTTGGCTGGCTGGGGGCGGCGGGGGCGATGATCGCGGCGCTGCTGCATAACTTCAGTACGCTATTGGTGCTGGGCAATGCCGGACGTCTGCTGCGGTTCCAGGAACCGCTGTTGAAGCTGTAGGCGCCGGTTTGCCGGCAAAACCCGGCTGCGCAGATATTTTTCATCCCGGCTGTAACGCCGGGATGGCTCCTCTCTCTAGTGCTATGACGGGATTGCACACGCCTCCCGTCTCCCCCTGCGACTATTGAGGAACAAAACATGAACATGAAGAAAACCGCTGCCGGTGCTGCCCTGGCTTTCGCTGCCGCTACGCTGTTTGCCGGTGTTGCCACTCAGGTGTCGGCGGCCGATGCCCAGGTTCATTGTTACGGCGTCAACGGCTGCAAAGGCCAGAACGACTGCAAGACCAAGGACCACGCCTGCAAGGGCATGGGCGCCTGCAAAGGCCAGGGCTTCAAGGCCATGACCCAGTCGGCGTGCGAAAAGGCCGGCGGCAAAGTCGGCGAGTAAGCGGCGAATCCGTGCTGCCGCAGTGGGGCTGACGACCACTGCGGCTACTTTGCGAGGAGTTCGCGATGTCTGACCATTCTTCCTGTCTGGGCTACGGCCTGGGTTTGCGCAGTGCCTACTATCAGCAGATTCTCGATGAAGCGCCGGACGTCGACTGGTTTGAAGTGGTGTCCGAGAACTTCATGGTCGAAGGCGGCAAGGCTCTCTATTACCTGGACGCCATTGCCGAGCGCTACCCCATCGTGATGCACGGGGTGTCGTTGTCCATTGGTGGCCCCCATGCCCTGGACCTGGACTACCTCAAGCAACTCAAACAGTTGGCCCGGCGGGTCGGTCCGGCCTGGGTCTCCGATCACCTGTGCTGGAGCCGGGGCAACGCTCATCAGTTGCACGATCTGCTGCCCTTGCCCTACACCGAGGAAAGCCTGGAATACGTGGCAGGCCGGGTGCGCCAGGTGCAGGAGGTGCTGGAGCGTCCCCTGGTGCTGGAGAACGTCTCCAGCTATGTACGGGCCGCGGCGGATCAGTTCAGCGAGTGGGAGTTTCTGGCCGCCTTGAGCCAGCTCAGTGGCTGCGAGCTGTTGCTGGACGTGAATAACGTCTACGTCAGTTCGCGCAATCACGGTTTCGATCCCTGGCAGTTCATCCAGGGGCTGCCGGCGCAACGGGTGCGGCAATTGCACCTGGCCGGGCATCAGGATCATGGCGACTATGTGATCGATACCCATGACCAGCCGGTGTGCGATCCGGTCTGGGAGCTGTACCAGCGCACCCTGCAACACCTTGGGCCGGTCGCGACCTTGCTGGAACGTGACGATCATTTTCCACCGTTGAGCGAACTGCTCGGCGAACTGCACAAGGCTCGCGCACTGGGACAGCGGACGCTGTCCGGGAGGCTGCAATGCGCCTGAACGAATGGCAGCTGGCCTTTGAGCGCTACCTGCTGGCCGAGCAGCCCCAGGCCGATAGCCTGCTGGGCAACAGCCTGATCGGCGGGCCGACCCTGAATGTCGCCACCGGTCTGGCGATTTACCACAACGCCTACCAGGCGCGGCTGCTGGAAGTCATGGTGGCGGACTTTCCGACGATCCTGCATTGGCTCGGCGATGAGGAGTTCGCGTCACTGGCCGCTGCTTATATACGCCAATCCCCCTCCCGGCATTTCAGCGTGCGCTGGTTGGGGCAGGGCTTTGCTGAATTCATCCAGGGCCATCTGGTGCCGGAGCAGGGCCTGCCCCTGGCGGAACTGGCGCGCCTGGAGTGGGCGTTCACCCTGGCCTTCGACGCTGCCGAGGCCGAGGTGCTGACGGTGCCGGACATGGCGGGTCTGGACGCCGAAGAGTGGCCGCAGCTGCAATTGCAGCTGGCCCCTTGTGTGCAGTGGCTGGACTGCCGTTACAACAGCGTCGCCCAGTGGCGTGCGGTCAAGGACCAGGCGGACTTCCCCGAGAGTGCTTTACTCGAACAAGAGCAACCTTGCCTGGTATGGCGGGTGGATCGGGTCTGCCGCTATCGCAGCCTGTCGGTAGCAGAAGCCCGAGGCCTGCAAGGCATGATCGAGGCGCAGTGGAGTTTCGCGGAACTCTGTGCCGAGCTGGCCGTCACTTACTTTGAGGGGGCCCCGTTGCAGGCCGTTACCTGGCTCAAACAGTGGGTCGAAGACGGCCTGGTGGTACGCCGCGAGTCCTGGAAAACCACTGGAAATTCGATAGCCAGCTAATTTTCCAAGATGGTCTACCCTCATTTCAGACGTCTGAAACAGGGGGGATTTTCCATGCTCGCGCAACTTCCACCGGCCTTACAGAATCTGCAATTACCCTTGCGCCTGCGGCTCTGGGATGGCCATGAGTTCAATCTTGGGCCGGAGCCCAGCGTCACCATTGTGGTCAAGGACCCGCAACTGGTCGCGCAATTCACCCGTCCCAGCCTGGACGCTCTGGGGGGCGCCTTTGTCGAGGGCAAGCTGGAACTTGAAGGTTCCATCAGTGAAGTCATCCGGGTGTGCGATGAACTGAGCCAGGCCTTGCTGGATGAAGATGACGACGATCAGCCGGTGCGCACGCAACACGACAAGGCCACGGACGCGGCGGCCATTTCCTACCATTACGACCTTTCCAACGCCTTCTATCAGCTCTGGCTCGACAGTGACATGGCCTATTCCTGCGCCTACTTCGAGACCGGCAGCGAATCACTGGAACAGGCCCAGCAAGCCAAGTTTCGTCACCTGTGCCGCAAGCTGCGCCTGCAACCGGGGGATTACCTGCTGGATGTCGGTTGCGGCTGGGGCGGGCTGGCCCGCTATGCCGCCCGCGAGTTCGGCGCCAAGGTATTGGGCATTACCTTGAGCAAGGAACAACTGGCCCTGGCCCGTGAACGGGTCAGTGCCGAAGGCCTGGACGATCTGGTGGAGCTGCAGCTGCTGGATTATCGCGACCTGCCCCAGGATGGTCGCTTCGACAAGGTGGTCAGCGTCGGCATGTTCGAGCATGTGGGCCATGCCAATCTGCCGGAATACTGCCGGACCCTGTTCAATGCGGTGCGCGAGGGCGGCCTGGTGATGAACCACGGCATTACTGCCAAGCACATCGATGGACGGCCCGTGGGCCGGGGCGCCGGGGACTTCATCGAGCGTTACGTGTTCCCCAATGGCGAGTTGCCGCACCTGGCGATGATTTCGGCGCAGATCAGCGAGGCCGGGCTGGAAATCGTCGATGTCGAAAGCCTGCGCCTGCATTACGCCCGCACCCTGGATCACTGGAGCGAGCGCCTGGAGGACAACCTGGAGGCGGCTGGTCAGCAGGTTGCGCCGCAGGCGCTACGGATCTGGCGGCTGTACCTGGCGGGTTGCGCCTATGCGTTTGCCAAGGGCTGGATCAATCTGCACCAGATCCTCGCGGTCAAGACCCATGCCGATGGCAGTCATGAGTTGCCCTGGACCCGGGACGACCTCTATCACCCCTAGGCCCGGCGCGTTTTCCTTCAGACCCTGAGTGGACTCCTACAGAATCGGTGAAATCAGCCGCGCGACCCGCATGCCCAGTTGTTGCAGGCGGTGGGTCTGGCGGCTTTCTTCCCGGGCAATTTCCCGGGCCTTGGCGAAGTCGGCTTCCAGCATCTGCTCCACCTCGGTGGCGAAGTCGTCATCCACGGTCAGCAGCATCACTTCGAAGTTCAAGCGAAACGAACGGTTGTCCAGGTTGGCGCTGCCAATGGCGCTGATCTCGTTGTCGATCAACACCACCTTTTGATGCAGGAACCCCGGCTGATAACGGAAGACCCGGACCCCGGCGCGCACCGCCTCGAAGGCGTAGAGGCTGGAGGCGGCGTAGACGATGCGATGGTCCGGGCGCGACGGCAGCAGGATGCGCACGTCCACGTCCCGCAACACAGCCAGGCGCAGGGCGGCGAACACCGCTTCATCGGGAATGAAATACGGACTGGTGATCCACACCCGTTCGGTGGCGGCGTGGATCGCCTCGACGAAGAACAGCGAGCACGTCTCGTAGGCATCGGCGGGGCCGCTGGCCAGCAATTGGCAGAGCACGCCGTCATCCGGGTAGGTATCGGGAAGGATCAGCGGCGGCAGTTCCCGGGCCGCCCAGAACCAGTCTTCGGCAAAGGACTCCTGCAGGCAGGCCACCACCGGGCCGCTGACCTGGACGTGGGTATCGCGCCACGGCGCCAGGGGCGGTTTCTTGCCCAGGTATTCGTCACCGACGTTGTGCCCGCCGACAAAACCGAGCAAACCGTCCACCACCACAATCTTGCGGTGATTGCGGAAGTTCACCTGGAAGCGGTTGAGCCAGCCGCTGCGAGTGGCGAAGGCATGCACCTGGACCCCGGCGTCACGCAGGGTCTGCACATAACCGGCGGGCAGGGAGTGGCTGCCGACGCGGTCGTAGAGCAGATGGATGGAGACGCCTTCGGCGGCCTTTTCCAGCAGCAGGCGTTGCAGGCGCCGGCCCAGCTCGTCGTCGTGAATGATGAAGAACTGGATCAGCACCGCCTTGTGGGAACGGCGGATGGCATTGAAGATCGCTTCGAAGGTGGCGTCGCCGTTGACCAGCAGGCGCACCTGATTGTTGGCCAGGCATGGCATGCGTCCCAGCTTGGGCATGGCCCGCAGCGAGGCATAGGCCTGGGAGGCGCGGGCGGTGAGCGCCTCTTCGACCCAGGGCCGCCAGTTCAGCTCATTGATGGCCTTGTGCATTTCCACGTTGGCCTGGCGCCGGGCCTGGATGTAGGCATCAAAGGTGCTGCGGCCGAATACCAGATAGGGAATCAGGGTCAGGTAGGGCATGAACATCAGCGACAGGGCCCAGGCAATGGCGCCTTGAGCGGTCCTGACGGTGAGCACCGCGTGGATCGCGGCGATCAGCCCGAGAAAATGCAACAGCGCAATGAGATAGCCGAAGATGTGCGGGCCAAAATAATCCATGGGGCAACCTTGCTCCTGAAGATTCAATGCCTAACAGACCATGTTCCACAGCGAATGTCGCTATTTTATTCTGCATGCAACGCCGTGCCTTGGCCGAAGTCTAACGGCCACTATTGTCTAGGAGTCATTCGATGAAACTTCGTTTACTGGGTTGTGCCTTGGCGGTGGGATTGGCGCTGCCGCTGGCTGCGCAGGCGCAGATGCTGCAACCGGGCTTGTGGGAACTGACCAGCAGCAACATGAAGGTCGATGACCAGAACTTGCCGGACCTGTCGCTGATTCTTGGCCAGTTGCAGCAACAGATGACCCCGGAACAACGGGCGATGCTGGAGAAACAGGGCGTGACCATGGGTGGCAAGGGTATTCGCGTGTGCTTGACGCCGGACCAGGTGAAATCCGACACCATTCCGCTGCAGGACCCGCAATCGGGTTGCCAGCAGCAGGTCACCGAGCGCAACGGCAATCAATGGAAGTTTCGCTTCAGTTGCCCCAAGGCTCAGGGCAACGGGGTGGCCAAGTTCATCAGTGATCGCGAGTTCACCACCAACGTGATCGGCACCTTCAATGCCACCGGCATGCAGCAGAAGGGCAGCATGGACACCCGCGCCGTATGGCTGGGCCAGGACTGCGGCACGGTCAAACCCCGCGCCTCCTGACCGACCTTGTGCGCTTGTCGGCGAAGCGGCCCTGCAGACACCAGGGCTTTCGCCGCCAGGCCCGGGCACCGGCTAGGCAATCCGTTCCACTGCCTGCTCCAGCGTCAGCTGTCCCAGATCCTCACCATTTCTGCTGCGCAGGCTGACGTAGCCTCCCGCTTTCTCCTTGTCCCCGATTACCAGCAGGTAGGGCACTTTCTGCAGGCTGTGCTCACGGATCTTGTAGCCGATCTTTTCGTTGCGCAGGTCGGCACTGGACCGCAGCCCCTGACGGCGCAGGCGCTCGCTGATTTCCCAGGCATAGTCCGCCTGAGCCTCGCTGATGTTGAGCACCACCACTTGTTGCGGCGCCAGCCACAAGGGCAGGGCGCCGCCATGGTGCTCGATGAGGATGCCGATGAAGCGCTCCAGGGAACCGAACAGCGCGCGGTGCAGCATCACCGGTTGCCGGCGTTCGCCGTTGTCGGCGATGTAGCTGATGGCGAAGCGCTCGGGGAGGTTGAGATCCACTTGCAGGGTGCCGCACTGCCAGTCGCGGCCGATGGCGTCGCGCAGCACGAACTCCAGTTTCGGACCGTAGAAGGCGCCTTCTCCCGGGTTGAGCCGATAGTCGATCTGCATGCTCTGCAGGGCACCGACCAGGGCGCTTTCCAGCTGATCCCAGACCTCGTCGCTGCCGATGCGATTGGCCGGGCGCGTGGAGAGCTTCACCGCCACCTCGTCGAAACCGAACTCCTTATAGATGTCGAACACCAGGGCGATGGTGCGGGCGCATTCGTCCTGCATCTGTTCCGGGGTGCAGAAGATGTGGGCGTCGTCCTGGGTGAAGTGGCGTACCCGCAGCAAGCCGTGCAGTGCCCCTGAAGGTTCGTAGCGATGGACCTTGCCGAACTCGGCGATGCGCAGGGGCAGGTCGCGGTAGCTCTTCAAGCCGTGGCCGAAGATCGCCACCGCGCCGGGGCAGTTCATGGGCTTGAGGGCGAAGGTGCGCTGGTCCTCGGTGCTGGTGGTGAACATGTGGTCGCGGTAGTTCTGCCAGTGCCCGGAGGTTTCCCAGAGGCTGCGGTCCATCACATCCGGGGTGTTCACTTCCTGGTAGCCCGCCTGTTCCTGACGCTGGCGCATATAGCCGATCAACTGCTTGAACAGGGTCCAGCCCTTGGCATGCCAGAACACCGACCCCGGCGCGCAATCGTCGAAGTGAAACAGGTCCAGTTGCTGCCCCAGCTTGCGGTGGTCGCGCTTGGCGGCCTGTTCCTGACGAAGCAGATGAGCGTCCAGATCCTGGCGGGTGGCCCAGCAGGTACCGTAGATCCGTTGCAACGGTGCGTTGCTGGCGTCGCCGCGCCAATAGGCGCCGGCCACCTTGGTCAGCTTGAAGGCCCGCAATTGGCCAGTGGTACGCACGTGGGGGCCGCGGCACAGGTCTTCGAAATCGCCCTGGCGGTACAGCGACAGCACAGCCTCCGGGGGCAGGTCGCGGATCAGCTCGACCTTGTAGTGCTCGCCCTGGTCGGCAAAGTGTTCCAGTGCCTGCTCCCGGGACAGCTCGCGGCGGCGCAAGGTGTGGTTGGTGGCGGCAAGGCTGTGCATGCGCGCCTCGATCAGTTCCAGATCCTCGGGGGTGAAAGGGCGCTCGTAGGCGAAGTCATAGAAGAAGCCGTCCTCGATCACCGGGCCAATGGTGACCTGGGCCGAGGGGTACAGCTGCTTCACCGCCATGGCCAGTAGGTGGGCGCAGGAGTGACGCAGGATTTCCAGGCCATCGGGGTCGGTCGCGGTGACGATACTCAGGCGGGTGTCGCTGTCCAGCAGGTAGTCACAGTCCACCAGCCGGCCATCGACCCGCCCGGCCACGGCGGCTTTGGCCAGGCCGCTGCCAATGCTGGCGGCCACCTCGAACACGGACAATGGCTGGTCGTACTCACGGCACGCGCCATCAGGCAGGGTGATGCGGATCATCTTCGGTGGTCCTTGGTCAGGCTTGGGGATTAGCGGTTGAAGCGCAGGGGCAGGCCCTGACAGTGGTCGTACAGACGCCCCTGGTGCCAGGCGAGTTGGCCCGATACCAGGGTGGTGGCGACGCTATGGCGAAAGCGCTGGCCGGCAAACGGGGTCCAGCCGCATTGGGCAAGAATCGGCTGGCGGTCCACGGGCAGGCCTTCGGGCTCGGCACGGATCAGCACCAGATCGGCCCAGTAGCCTTCGCGCAGGTAGCCGCGGTCGGGGATGGCGAACAGGTCGGCCACCCGGTGGCTGGTCTTGGCCACCAGGGTGGTCAGGGGCAGGACCCGGTCCGCCACCAGTTCCAGCAAGGCCGGCAAGGCGTGCTGCACCAGAGGCAGGCCGGCGGGCGCACGGGTATAGGGCTGCTGTTTCTGCTCCCAGGTGTGGGGTGCGTGGTCGCTGCCGATGATGTCCAGGCGCTGGCTGTTGAGGGCCTGGCGCAAGGCGTCGCGATCGGCCTGGGTCTTGATGGCCGGGTTGCATTTGATCAAGTGGCCGAGACGCGAGTAGTCGCGGTCATCGAACAGCAGGTGATGCAGGCAGACTTCGGCGGTGATGCGTTTCTCGGCCAGGGGCCGGTCCTCGAACAGGGCCAGTTCCCGGGCGCTGGTCAGGTGCAGGACGTGCAGGCGGGTGCCGTGTTTCTTCGCCAGTTCCACCGCCAGGGACGATGAGCGGTAGCAGGCCTCGGCATCGCGAATGCGCGGGTGAGCCGCGGCGGGAATCTGATCGCCATAGAGTTGCTGCCAGCGTTGCTGCTTGAGCTGGATGCTCGGGGTGTGTTCGCAGTGGGCCAGGAGGATGGTCGGTACCTGGCGAAACAGCCGGTCGAGCACCTGGGGATCGTCCACCAGCATGTTGCCGGTGGAGGCGCCCATGAATACCTTGACCCCGGCGACCTCGCTGGGATCGAGGGCGGCGACGGTGTCGAGGTTGTCGTTGCTGACGCCGAAGTGAAAGCCGTAGTTGGCCACCGAGGCGACGGCTGCGCGGCGTTTCTTGTCGGCCAGAGCGGCCAGGGTCAAGGTCGCCGGCGAGGTGTTGGGCATGTCCATGAAGCTGGTGATGCCACCGGCCACTGCGGCGCGGGACTCGCTATGGATGCTGCCTTTTTCCGGGGCGCCGGGATCGCGAAAGTGCACCTGGTCGTCGATCATCCCCGGCAGCAGCCATTGGCCCTGGGCGTCGATTTCCAGTTCGGCGCTGAGGTGGTCGAGGCTGCCGATGGTCTCGATTCGGCCCTGATTGACCAGCAGGTCGGCGTCGAACTCGCGTCCTTCGTTCACCAGGCGGGCGTTGCGGATAAGGATTCGGCTCATGCTCAAAACTCGTTCTGCAGGGCCTTGTAGCCGCGGACCAGATCGACGTTGGTGCGGGCCACGTCTTCGGAAAATTCTGAAGCGCTGATGCTCACCGGAGGGAACTGCGCCAGGTCGGTCTTGGGGCCGATGCGGGTGGTGGAGGGCACGTAGAAGCCTGGTGGCAGGTCACGACCGTCCACCACCGAGTTGTGCCGGACCACGCTGCCGTCACCCACCACGCAGTTGAACAGCACGCTGTTGAAACCGATGAACACCCGGTCGCCGACCACGCAGGGGCCGTGGACGATGGAGCGGTGGGCGATGGAGGTGTGCTGGCCGATGGTGACGGCGGCACCGGATTTGGAGTGGATCACCACGCCGTCCTGGATATTCGAATTGGCGCCGATGGTGATGGCTTCCATCTGGCCGCTGGCGTCGACCTCGTCGGCGCGGATCACCGCGTAGGGGCCGACGAACACGTTGTCGCCGATCACCACCTTGCCGCAGATGATGGCGGTCTTGTCCACATAGGCGGATTCGGCGATTACCGGCAGATCGCCGGAGGGGTTTTTACGAATCATGGCGCGAGTCCTTCAAGGGGGAACTGATGACTTCCACCGCGCCATCGCGAATGGCGTTGTAGAAACAGTTGGGGCGACCGGTGTGGCAGGCGGGGCCTTGTTGCTCCACTTGCAGCAACACCGCGTCGCCATCGCAGTCCAGGCGCGCTTCGATCAGACGCTGGCGATGCCCGGAGCTTTCGCCCTTGCGCCACAGGCACTGGCGCGAGCGCGACCAATAGCAGACCTGGCCGCTGGCCAGGGTTTCGGCCAGGGCCCGGCGGTTCATCCAGGCCAGCATCAGCACCTCGCCGCTGTCGTGTTGCTGGGCAATGGCGGCGATCAGTCCGTCGCTGTTCCAGGGCAGGGCGTCGAGCACGGCGGTCAGCGGCCAACGACTGCCCAGGGCGGCGGTTTCCAGGTCCAGCAGCGACAGCGGCGGGCGCTGGATCATGGTCGGCTCAGGGCGTCGTACAGGGTGTTGAGGTTGTATTCGAACAGCCCGATGAAGGTGCTGGCCGGGCCCGTGGCCGACAGGGCATCGGAGTACAGGGTGCCGCCAATATGAGCGCCGCTTTCCTCGGCGATCTGCTTGAGCAGGCGGGCGTCCTTGATGTTTTCCATGAACACCGCCTTGACCTTGGCGTTACGGATCTGGGTGATCAGCGCCGCGACTTCGGCGGCTGAGGGCTCGCGTTCGGTGGACAGGCCTTGGGGCGCCATGAAGTCGATGCCGTAGGCCTGGCCCAGGTAGCCGAAGGCGTCGTGAGAAGTGACGATCTTGCGGTTGCCCGGAGGCAGGGCGCCGAGCTTGGTCTTGGCCTCGGCCAGCAGGCGGTAGATCTGTTGCAGGTAGGCCTGGCTGTTGCGCTGGTAGTCGGCCTGGTGAGCCGGGTCGGCGGCAATCAGCGCCTTGGTGATGTTGTTCACATAGAGTTCGCTGTTGGCCAGGTTGTGCCAGGCATGCGGGTCGGGCACCTGTTCGCCGTCCTCGTCCAAGGTCCGTGGAATCACCCCGCGACTGGCGGTGATCACTGGCGTCTTGGTGGCCGAGCTGGCGACCAGACGATCCAGCCAGGGTTCGAAGCCCAGGCCGTTCTTGATGATCAGCCGGGCTTTGAGCAGGGCTTTGGCATCGTCCGGTGTGGGTTCGTAGGTGTGGGCGTCTTCGTCGGCGCCTACCAGGTTGGTGATCTGTACATGCTCGCCGCCGACCTGGCGGGTCATGTCGGCGAGGATGCTGAAGCTGGTGACCACCGCCAGCTTGTCCGCGGCCTGGGCGGTGGACCACGACAGGGGCAGCAGCAGGCTGAACAGCACGAGTAGAACGCGCATCGGGAAACACCTCATGGGGATGTGAGCAAAGGCGGGCGGTGCAACAGGCCGTGCACCGGCCCGAACACCACGGAGAGCAGGTACAGGCTGCCCGCCACCAGCACGATGGCCGGTCCGCTGGGCAGCGAGTAATGGAACGACAGCAACAGGCCGAGCCAGACCGAAAGACAACCCAGCAGCGCAGCGATGCCCACCAACCGCGGCAGCCGACGGCTCCAGAAGCGCGAGGCGGCGGCCGGCAGCATCATCAGCCCCACCACCATCAGGGCGCCGATGGCCTGGAAACCGATCACCAGATTGAGCACCACCAGGGTCAGGAACAGGCCGTGGGCCAGGGGACCCAGGCGGCTGACGCTGTGCAGGAACAGGGGGTCGAGGGTGTCCAGCAGCAGGGGTTTGTAGATCAGGGCCATGGCCAGCAGGCTGAAGCCCGAGACCAGGAGCATACCGTTGAGGGTCGGGCCGTCCACCGCCAGGGCCGAGCCGAACAGCAGGTGCAGCAGGTCCAGGCGTTTGCCCGCCAGCCCGAGGATCAGGACGCCGCTGGCCAGGGAGATGGGGTAGATCGCCGCGATGCTGGCGTCTTCCCGCAGGCCGGTGCGGCGGGTGATCCAGGCCGCGAGACCGGCCATGCCCAGGCCGGCGCCCAGACCGCCGAAGGTCAGGGCCGGCAAACTGAGACCGGCGAACCAGAAGCCCAGGGCCGCGCCGGGGAGGATGCCGTGGGCCACCGCATCGCCGATCAGGCTCATGCGCCGCAGGATCAGGAATACGCCCAGGGGAGCCGTGCTGCAGGCCAGTACCAGACCGCCGAGCAAGGCCCGACGCATGAACACGAATTCGCTGAAGGGTTGCCAGAAATGCGCGGCGAACTGCATCAAGCCACCTGCGTCCGGGATGGTGGGGCGATCAGTTCCCGGCTCTGGCCCAGGACACAGCCGCTGCTTTTGATCCACAAGGTCTGGGGGATGTGCTGGTGCACGGCGGCTAGGTCATGGCAAACCACCACCAGGGTCCGGCCCTGGGCGTGCCAGCTGTGCAGGTGTTGCCAGAGCAGGCTCTGGCCTGCTTCGTCGAGGGCGGCGTGGGGTTCGTCCAGGAGCAGCAGCGGTGCTTCGGTCAGGCTCAGTCGGGCCAGCAGCGCGCGCTGCAATTCTCCACCGGAAAGGGCCATCAACGGGCGACTTTCCAAGCCACTCAAATGCCAGTCTTCGAGCACCGCCTGCAGTTTTTCTGCCCGGGCCCTGGCCGTTTCGCACTTGCCCCAGAAGCCACCGGCCACCAGCGCTTCCAGGCTGATGGGAAACTGGCGATCGAGGTGTTGCTGTTGCGGCAGGAACGAAAAGCCGCCCCGTTTGGGCAATGTCAGATCGACCTTGCCGGCCAGGGGCTTTTGCAGCCCGGCCAGGACTTTTAGCAGGCTGCTTTTGCCCGAACCGTTGGCGCCGATGACGGCGCTCAGGCTGCCGCTGGGCAGGTGCAGATCCAGGGCCGGAGTCAGGGGTTGGCCCGGCGCGCCCCAGCGTAAACCTTGGCAACGGATCATCAGGCCTCCCAGTTCCAGCGGCTTTGCGCCACGGCGTCGTGGGCGTGCAGGCTTTCTGCATGCACAACCCGCAGCTGGAAGGCGTTGACGCCAGGAGAGCGGCGCAGCGCCAGGTTCAGGCGGCGGGCGGCGTCTTCGCAAAACATCAGGTTTTGTCCGTTGGCCAGAGCGAAGGCCTGCTCATCGGCGCGCTTGACCGCCGTTTGCACGGCGGTGCCCAGGGCACTTTCAGCGTCGTTGATCAGGGCAATCAACGGCAGCTCGTCGAGGAATTCGTCCAGGCGCAGATGCAGTTCGGCGTTGCTGCGTTGGCTATGGGGCGTGGCGACTATGCCTTGGGTCGAGCCCAGCCAAGCCAGAATGTCGGCGTGCTGCAGTGGTTGGTTGGCGAAATCGTTGACGAATTGCTGTTGGATCAGTTGACGGGAAAGGGCGGCCGAGCAAGGGCAGGTTGAGGAATAAGGCACGACGATTTTTAGTTCCACGTGGAACATCGCGTTTTTCAGCCGCGCTTCAATGCTCAACGGATAGCTCTTCCAACCGGCCAAAGGACTGACCAAGGCCGGACGTTTGAGCAGCAGATCGAAGTGCAGCCGTAGGTAGGCGCTGTGGGCCAGGCCCTCGTGACTGTCGAGAAAGCGCTGTAGCACCTGGCGCAGCAGAGCAGGCGTGAGGTTGTCCTGTTCGAGCATTTCCAGGGCCAGATACAAGCGCGACATATGAATGCCTCGCGCTTCGCCATCGTCGAGGCTGACTCCGGCATCGGCTTTGGCAGCGATCCGTTGGCTGTCCATCACTACAGGTAAGGCAATGCCGCACATGCCCACCCATTCCAGGGGCAAGGCTTGGCGTGAGGCCTGCGCGGCGATATCCGGCAGAGTCAGCGCGTTCATGAACAGGTCCGTCGTTAGGAATATTCCGACATGTTATATTATAACAATACATCCGATGAAACATTTTTCCTCGGCGGTTCTCTGGCCTGTTCTTGTGAGTACGGACACTCCCTTCACTGCGGTATTTGTCATGCACAGACGTCAATTGCTCAACCTGCTGTTGGCCGGCACGGCCCTGATGTTGCCCTGGACTGTTTCCGCCGCGCAGATCCGTAATGCGCGGCTGTGGAAAGACGCCGACAAGCTGCGGCTGGTGCTCGATCTGAGTGGGCCGGTGCAGTACAAGACCTTCACCCTGAGCGCGCCGGAGCGCTTGATCATCGATGTGAACGGCGCTCGCCTGAGTGGCGATTTCAGTCAGTTGCCCCTGGCCCATACGGTGATCCGCGCGATCCGCTCCGGGCATTTTGGCCAGGGCGATACGCGGATCGTCCTCGACCTGAACAAGCCGGTGCAGCTCAACAGCTTTCTCCTGCCGCCCCAGGATGGACAGGGCCACCGACTGGTGCTGGACCTGTCCGAGGCCGGCAAGGCGTCGCTGCAGATCGCCGCGGGCGCTGCGCCTCTGGCCAAGCCCGAGGCGTCGCCGGGCAAGCCCCATCCCAAGCGCGACATCATCGTGGTAGTGGACCCCGGCCACGGTGGCAAGGACCCGGGCGCCGTGGGGGCCAAGGGGGAACGGGAGAAGGATGTGGTGCTGTCCATCGCCCAGTTGCTGGCCAAGCGGCTCAAGCGCGAGAAGGGGTTTGACGTGAAGCTGGTACGCAACGATGACTTCTTCGTGCCGCTGCGCAAGCGGGTGGAGATCGCCCGCAAGCACAAGGCCGACATGTTCATCTCGGTGCACGCCGATGCGGCGCCGCGTCTTACCGCCTCCGGTGCCTCGGTGTATGCCTTGTCCGAAGGCGGGGCGACTTCGGCCACCGCGCGCTTCATGGCCCAGCGGGAGAACGATGCCGACCTGCTGGGGGCCAGCAGCCTGCTCAATCTCAAGGACAAGGACCCGATGCTGGCGGGGGTGATTCTCGACATGTCGATGAACGCCACCATTGCCGCCAGCCTGCAGCTAGGGGGCACGGTGCTGGACAGCCTGTCGGGGATTACCACCCTGCACCAGAAGCGCGTGGAACAGGCCGGATTCGCGGTGCTCAAGTCGCCGGATGTGCCATCGATCCTGGTGGAAACCGGCTTTATCTCCAACAGCCGCGACAGTCAGCGGCTGGTCACGACGCGGCATCAGCAGGCGATTGCCGACGGCCTGTTCAAAGGCTTGCAGCGCTACTTCGAAAAGAACCCGCCAGCCAACAGCTACATGGCCTGGCTCCAGGAAACCAGGAACAACCGCGCTGTGTAGCCGCCGGCGCCTGCACCGGGCGCGGTGTTGGCGCGTCTAGCAGCCGCTGATACGGCTGCAGGTGAACTTGGCGCTGCTGCCGCCGGAGCTGGAGAAGCGATTGCGGGTGGTCCAGCCCACGCGCTGGCTGTAGCCCACCCAGGCTTCGCCGTCGGAGGCCAGGCCGGTGAAGAAGGTCAGTTGCCCGTAGCGACTGTTGGTCTGCGCCCAGTAGCGTTTGCCGATTACCTCGAACCCGCGCAAGTAAGTGGTGCTGCCCGCCGTGGCGACGCTGTAGGCGTTGCCCAAGGGATCGACACAGGCCAGCAGGGTGGCGCTGCGGGTGCAGGTGGCCAGGGTGCTGGGCACGCCGGCTGTGGCGTGGCCGGCCAGCAGCATCAGGCCTGAAAGCAGGGTGGGCAGGACAAGGCGCATGGCAGTTCTCGTGGCGACAGGGGCGCAGCATCGCGCCCTTCGTCGTGGGCGGCAAGGGAGTATTGGCTAATGTGCATTGTTATAATATAACATCAAATAAAGCCTGACCCGTGACCCCGCCATGACTGAACAAGAGCTCCTCGCCGAACCCCCGGCGCATTACATGAACGACGCCCAACAGGGCTTCTTCCGCGATCTGCTGCTGGCCCAGCGCAGCGAATTGCAGGAGCGCATTGCCGCTGAGTTCGACCAACTGCGCGAGCAGGAACCCCACAGCGACCCCGCCGACATCGGTAGCGCCGAAGAACAGCGGCAATGGCAACTGCGCCTGCTGGAACGGGAAAAGAAGCTCCTGGACAAGATCGACGAGGCCCTGGAGCGCCTGGCCCGGGGCGAGTACGGCTGGTGTCGCGACACCGGCGAGGCCATCGGCCTCAAGCGCCTGCTGCTGCGGCCCACCGCCACCCTGTGTATCGAAGCCAAAGAACGCCAAGAGCTGCGCGAACGCCACCAACGGGCGCTTTGACCCAGCCGCGAACCTGATGAGGAACCCCCCATGACCCAGCGTCTTCCCGTTACCGTGCTGTCCGGCTTTCTTGGCGCCGGCAAAAGCACCCTGCTCAATCACATCCTGCGCAACCGCGACAACCTGCGGGTAGCGGTGATCGTCAACGACATGAGCGAAATCAACATCGACGGCAGCGAGGTGCAGCGTGATGTCAGCCTCAATCGTGCCGAAGAGAAGTTGGTGGAGATGAGCAACGGCTGCATCTGCTGCACCCTGCGCGAAGACCTTCTGGAGGAGGTGGGCAAGCTGGCCCGCGACGGGCGCTTCGATTACCTGCTGATCGAGTCCACCGGCATCTCCGAGCCGCTGCCGGTGGCGGAAACCTTCACCTTTCGCGATGAGGCCGGGCAGAGCCTGGCGGACATCGCCCGCCTCGATACCATGGTCACCGTAGTCGACGGCATGAACTTCCTGCTGGACTACCAGGCCGCGCAAAGCCTGGCCTCCCGGGGTGAAACCCTGGGCGAGGAGGACGAACGTTCGATCACCGACCTGCTGATCGAACAGGTGGAGTTTGCCGACGTTATCCTCATCAGCAAGATCGACCTGATCAGCAGCGCCGAGCGCCAGGAGCTGATGGCGATCCTGGCGCGGCTCAACGCCCAGGCAGAGATCATTCCCATGGTCATGGGCCAGGTGCCCTTGGCCAAGATCCTCAACACCGGACGCTTCGACTTTGAACGCGCGGCCCAGGCGCCGGGCTGGCTGCAAGAGTTGCGCGGCGAGCACGTGCCGGAAACCCAGGAGTACGGAATCGCCTCGACCGCCTATCGAGCGCGCCGCCCCTTTCATCCCCAGCGTTTCTTCAACTTCATCAACCGGCCCTGGGTCAACGGCAAGCTCCTGCGCTCAAAAGGCTTCTTCTGGCTCGCCAGCAAGTACCAGGAGGCGGGCAGTTGGTCCCAGGCCGGCGGTTTGATGCGCCATGGCTTTGCCGGGCGCTGGTGGCGCTTCGTGCCCAAGCAGCACTGGCCCCAGGACGAGGAAAGCACGGCGGCGATTCTGCACAACTGGACCCCGGCCACGGGCGACTGTCGTCAGGAACTGGTGTTCATCGGCCAGAACATCGACTTTACCCGGCTCAGTGCCGAGCTCGACCTGTGCCTGCTGGATGACGATGAAATGGCCCTCGGTGTCGAGGGCTGGAGCCTGATGACCGACCCTTTCGGTTCCTGGCATGAAGAGGAGGCGGCCTGATGCTGACCCTGAGTTCCCCGGTGACTCCACTGAGCATTCCATTGACGGCCAAGTGCTTGCTGCTGCCTTGTGCGGTGCCGCTGGTTTCCCGGCGCGCGGCCATTGGCCAGGCCCCGGCAGTGCTGGCCGAGGTGCTGGACGATGAGGTCAACCTCGGTCTCTGGCAGCGCCAGTTGCCGGCGCACATCGAGGACTTCGGCGACTTGCTGTTGTCCCTCAATGAGCCCTTGGCGGAATCCCTGTCCCTGGAGTTGCCGGATGAGGATTGCCCTCCGAACCTGCGGGGTTTGGCCGCGCGCTTCAGCGACTTGCAGGGTTATGACGGCTTTATCGCCGACGTTTCCTGGTTGGTCAGTGCCTTTGCCTGCCTGTTGGGTGCCAAACGCGTGGGCTTGCGCTTGCGGGTGCTGGACAAGGCCATGTGCCCGCGGTTTCACGTCGACCATGTACCGGTGCGCCTGATCACCACCTATGCCGGGATGGGCAGCCAGTGGTTGCGGGAAGGGGCGATGGACCGTCGGCAGTTGGGGCAGGCTGCGGCCGAACCTCGGGAGCCAGAGCTGATCCAGCAGATTGGCCGCGGTGAAGTGGCGCTGTTCAAGGGTGAGAAATGGCATGGCAACGAGGGGTTTGGTCTGATTCATCGTTCGCCGCAGCCGGCGCCGGGGGAGCGGCGTTTGATACTGACTCTTGATTGGCTGGGGTGAGCGGCGAGCGTTCGCGGGCAAGCCTGCTCCTGCGGCCGTCGGCGGATTTTCGTCACGACGGGGAAGGGCGTAGCATCAGTGCACAAGCTTGCGGAAATCCTTCCATGCTGCAGAACATTCCTACCCATGTGATCGCCGGCCCCCTGGGTGCAGGCAAGACCAGCCTGATCCGTCATCTGCTGAGCCAGCGCCCGGCCCATGAGCGCTGGGCGGTGCTGATCAATGAGTTCGGCAAGATTGGCCTGGACGCGGCCTTGCTGACTCGGGATGACGATGGCATCGCTTTCGGAGAAGTGGCCGGCGGCTGCCTGTGCTGTGTCAACGGCGCACCGTTTCAGGTGGGTTTGGGGCGTCTGCTGCGCAAGGCCAAGCCGGATCGTCTGTTCATCGAGCCGTCCGGCCTCGGTCACCCGGCGCAATTGCTCAAGCAACTGAGCGTTGCGCCCTGGCAGGGGGTGCTGGCGTTGCAGCCCTGCGTACTGGTGCTCGACGCCCAGGCTCTGGCGGCCGGCAAGCCGCTGCCCCAGGCCCAGCAGGATGCCCTGTCCAGCGCCGGCTTGCTGGTGTTGAACAAGGACGAACTGCTCAGCGACAGCGATCGACTGAGGGTGCTGGAGCAGTTGCCGGACCTGCCCTTGTTCTGGACGCGCCACGCCGCCTTGCCCTTGGCCGAGCTACCGGGTCTGGAGGCCAGTGCCGGGGCGGCGCTGGAGCAACTGGATGTTCCCCAGGGCTTGGCACAGTTGCCGGCAGTGTGGAGCGATCCGGCGCTGCCGATCTGCCTCAGTCAGTCTCAGGAGGAGGGCTGGAGCATCGGTTGGCGCTGGCACCCGAGCCAGCAGTTCGACCTGGCCCGGGTCGATCACTGGTTGCAGAACCTCGACTGGCGTCGGGCCAAGCTGGTGATCCACTGCGATGAGGGCTGGCGCTCGGGCAATGGCTTGGATAATTCACCGCTGAACTGGCTGCCCAGCGAATGGCGACGGGATTCGCGCCTGGAATTGATTTTCAGCGCCCCGCAGGACATGGCCGCCCTGCAAGCCAGCCTCAGCGCTTGCCGCCTGTAGGCGCAGGCTTGCCTGCGCATTTCACGGCTTGAACTTGCGGTGCTCTTCGCGCCACTGACTCAGTTCGATCACCTCGGCGCTGGGCAACGGCTCTTTCACTTCGAATGGGTAGGGCGCCAGCTCGATGTGCGCGCTGTGGGCTCCAAACTGAGTGATGGTCCCGGCGTGGCGGGTTTCACCGGTCACGGTGAATTCGAAGTTGTAGATTCGCGCCAGGCGCCGGCGCCCGTTGGCGTCCTTGACCAAACCGATGCGCTTGAGTGCGACGTTGCCGTCCAGCAGCTCGATGTCGAGCCGTGCGCAGTGCTGCTTGACCCGCTCCAGCGCCCGCTCCCGCAGGCCGTGGTTGTGCCATAGCCAGGCGGCGCCGGTCGCCAGCAGCATCAGCACAAAGATGTTTCCAAGGGTCAGCATGAAGGTTTGCTCCAACGAAGTGGCGTCAGCTTAACTGCGTCTCCGGTCTGTCGTACAGGCTGCGTTTAGTCGCATACTGCGCGGCTTGAATTCCACCGGTTTTATGGAAAATCCTGCATGAAACGTACGCCCCACCTGCTTGCGATCCAGTCCCATGTGGTTTTCGGCCATGCCGGTAACAGTGCTGCGGTGTTTCCCATGCAGCGGGTCGGGGTGAATGTCTGGCCCCTGAATACCGTACAGTTCTCCAACCACACTCAGTATGGTCAGTGGGCCGGAGAAGTGTTGGCGCCCCATCAGATTCCCGAGCTGGTAGAAGGCATCGCCGCCATCGGCGAGCTGGGCAACTGCGACGCGATTCTCTCCGGTTACCTGGGCAGCGCGGCCCAGGGCCGGGCGATTCTCAGTGGCGTGGCGCGGATCAAGGCGACCAACCCCAAGGCCTTGTACCTGTGCGACCCGGTGATGGGCCATCCGGAGAAGGGCTGCAGCGTGCCGGCGGAGGTTAGCGACTTCCTGCTGGATGAGGCGGTGGCCATGGCCGACTTCCTGTGCCCCAACCAGCTGGAGCTGGACAGCTTCTGCGGACGCAAGCCGCAATCATTGTTCGATTGCCTGGGCATGGCTCGCTCGTTACTGGAGAAGGGCCCCAAGGCGGTGCTGGTCAAGCACCTGGACTACCCGGGCAAACTGGCGGAAGGCTTCGAGATGCTACTGGTGACCGCCGAGGGCAGTTGGCACTTGCGCCGCCCGTTGCTGGCGTTCCCGCGGCAGCCGGTGGGGGTGGGCGACCTGACGTCGGGTCTGTTCCTGGCGCGGGTGTTGTTGGGCGACAGCCTGGTGGCGGCGTTCGAGTTCACCGCCGCCGCAGTGCATGAAGTGCTGCTGGAAACCCAGGCCTGCGCCAGCTACGAGCTGGAGCTGGTGCGGGCCCAGGACCGCATTGCCCATCCACGGGTGCGGTTCGAAGCCACGCCGATCGGCTTCTGAGGGCGACCGGCGTGCAGTGACTCAGGCCTGCTCGGAGAACTGCACCGTCGGCGCCTGCTGACTAAAGCCCCGGGTGTGTATGCCCAGGTACACCAGGCCCAGGGCGAACCAGGCCAGACCAATCCCCAGGGTCAGGGCCGAGAGGCTGGTCCACAGCCAGACGATCAGGCCGAAGCCGATCAACGGCAGCAGGCCGTACTGCAGCAGTCGCGCACTCGTGCGCGGCTGGCCCTGTCCCAAGTGACTCTTGATCACCGCCAGGTTGACCACCGAGAACGCCACCAGCGCGCCGAAACTGATCATCGAGGCCAGGGTGGTGAGGTCGATGACCACCGCCAGCAAGGACACCAGCGACACCAGGACAATGGCGATCACCGGGGTTTTGTAGCGCTCCGACAGGGTGCCGAACACTCGCCGTGGCAGGATGCCGTCGCGACCCATGCTGAACAGGATGCGCGACACCGAGGCCTGTGACGCCAGGGCCGAGCCCGCAGCGCCGGCGACATAGGTGGCGGTGAAGAACATCTCCAGGAAACGCCCGCCGGCATGCAGCATCACTTCGCTGGCTGCCGAGTCGGCGTCCTTGAAGCTGCTGCCGGGGAAGGCCAGTTGGCTGGTCATGGCCAGCAGGATGAACAGCAGCCCTGCGCCCAGGGTGGTGATGACAATGGCCCGTGGGATGTCCCGGCGCGGGTCACGGGTTTCCTCGGCCAGGGTCGACACCGCGTCAAAGCCCAGGAACGACAGGCACAGCACCGCGGCCCCAGCCATCAATGGCAACAGTCCGCTCTGGCTGCCGTCGCCGACCCAGGGTGCACTCAGGTCCAGGCTTGCGGCCCCGGCCAGCTGGCGAATCACCAGGGCTACGAACACCACCACGAACACCATCTGCGCGCAGACGATCAGGTTGCTCATGCTCGACACCGAACCGATGCCGCGAATGTTCAGCAGCGTCACCAGGCTGATGGTCGCCACCACGAAGACCCAAGCCGGCACGGCGGGAAAGGCCAGGTTGAGAAACAGGCCGATCACCAGGTAGTTGATCATCGGCAGGAACAGGTAATCCAGCAGCAGCGACCAGCCGGCGAGAAAGCCGATGCCCGGTCCGAAACTGAGGCTGGCGTAGGAATAGGCCGAGCCGGCAATCGGGTACTTCCTGACCATGACGCTATAGGACAGGGCCGTGAAAATCATGGCCAGCAGGGTCACGACATAGGCTGCGGCGGTACGCCCCCCGGTGATCTGGGTGACCACGCCGTAGGTGGTGAACACGGTCAGGGGCACCATGTACACCAGGCCGAAGAACACCAGGGCCGGCAGCCCGAGGATGCGTCGCAGGGAGGTGCCTTGGGCGCTGTGGGTGAAGTCGCCGGAGGCGAGGGCGGGACTGTCGGACAGAGTATTGGCGCTGGGCATTGTTATTGTTCTCACGCGTTCGTTGGCTCGAAGGCTCCCCGGACGGGGAGTGCGTTTGTGCCTTGCTCAATGATTCTGGCAGCGGTGCCCCCTGGGCATAACTCTCTATGTGGTCAAAAAGGGATGAATCCGGCCAATCGGGATGACCGCAGAAGACTGCCTGGAGCGGCGGGGGGAGAGGCTGGTCGAGCGCGCAAGGCGCTGCCGGGGCGTGGCGAGGGGACCGTCCGTGGTCCTGCTGAATCAGCGTATCTGCCTGAGGATCAAGGGCCGTCGGCCTTGATTTCCTGGTAGCGCTTTTCCAGCTCCTGGCGGATCTGCCGGCGCTGCTGGGCTTGGATATAGCGGCGCTTGCCGTCGGCAGTCTCGGGTTGCAGCGGCGGCACCTGGGCCGGTTTGCGCTGGTCGTCCACCGCCACCATGGTGAAGAAGCAACTGTTGGTGTGGCGCACCGAGCGCTCGCGGATGTTCTCGGTCACCACCTTGATGCCCACCTCCATGGAGGTGTTGCCGGTGTAGTTGACCGAGGCCAGGAAGGTCACCAGTTCGCCGACATGCACCGGCTCGCGGAAGATCACCTGATCCACCGACAAGGTCACTACGTAGCGGCCGGCATAACGGCTGGCGCAGGCATAGGCAACTTCGTCGAGGTACTTGAGCAGGGTGCCGCCGTGGACATTGCCAGAGAAATTGGCCATGTCAGGGGTCATCAATACCGTCATCGACAGCTGGGCGTTTCCGGGTTCCATAGCACACTCACGGTTCAAGACAGGGGTTGCTTGAGCACCTCTGCGGGTGCTGGTTTCAAGGATTTTCAAACCATCGATAACGGGACGCCGGGCCGCGTCGTGCCGTCACGCTCCGGTGGATCTGTTTCCTAATATTGCACCGCCTTTCTGCCGGAAGTCCCGGTGTTAACCTGCAAAACACCCGTTCCAGGGCTTTTTCCGCTCCTATTTTTGGATATTTCTTTGTACTGATCAGATTTTTCTTTTTAGGCGATCTGCGCCGCCCAGCTTTCAAGGAGAACCCCGGCCATGCATGCCATCAGTTTCATTCAGGACCTGGCCGTGATCATGCTGGTCGCAGGCGTCGTGACCATTCTCTTTCACCGACTCAAGCAGCCGGTGGTGCTGGGCTACATCGTCGCCGGCTTCATCATCGGCCCCCACACGCCGCCGTTCGGTCTGATCCACGACGAACAGACCATCAAGACCCTGGCCGAGCTTGGGGTGATTTTCCTGATGTTCTGCCTGGGGCTGGAATTCAGCCTGCGCAAGCTGTTCAAGGTGGGTGCCACGGCGTTTATCGCGGCCTTCCTGGAAATCGTCCTGATGATCTGGATCGGCTACGAGATCGGTCGCTGGTTCGATTGGAACACCATGGATTCGCTGTTCCTCGGGGCGATCCTGGCCATCTCCTCCACCACCATCATCGTCAAGGCGCTCAACGACCTGAAGATGAAGAACGAGCGCTTCGCCCAGCTGATCTTTGGTGTGTTGATCGTCGAGGACATTCTCGGCATCGGCATCATCGCCTTGCTGTCGAGTATTGCGGTCAGTGGCACCGTGAGTTCCGGCGAAGTGTTCTCCACCGTCGGCAAGCTTTCGCTGTTCATGATCGTGGCGCTGGTGATCGGCATTCTGCTGGTGCCGCGCCTGCTGGCCTACGTGGCCAGGTTCGACAGCAACGAGATGCTGCTGATCACTGTGCTGGGGCTGTGTTTCGGCTTCTGTCTGCTGGTGGTGAAGCTGGAGTACAGCATGGTCCTGGGGGCCTTCCTGATCGGCGCGATCATGGCCGAGTCCCGTCAGTTGCTGAAGATCGAGCGGCTGATCGAGCCGGTTCGTGACCTGTTCAGTGCGATCTTCTTTGTCGCCATCGGCCTGATGATCGACCCGCAGATCCTTCTGCAATACGCCTGGCCCATCGCTGTGATCACCGTGGCAGTGGTGCTGGGCAAGATGTTGTCCTGCGGCATGGGTGCCTTTATCGCCGGCAACGATGGACGGACCTCTCTACGAGTCGGGATGGGCCTGTCACAGATTGGCGAGTTTTCGTTCATCATCGCCGCCCTGGGCATGACCCTGCAGGTCACCAGCGATTTTCTCTATCCGGTCGCGGTTGCCGTGTCGGCGATCACCACTTTGCTCACGCCCTATCTGATTCGCGCGGCCGATCCTTTGTCGCACAAGCTGGCCGGGGTTTTGCCTCAACGTCTGAGCCGGGTGCTGGGCATGTATGGGGAGTGGTTGCGCAGTATCCAGCCTCAGGGCGAGGGTGCGTTGCTGGCGTCGATGATCCGCAAGATCCTGCTACAGGTGGGAGTGAATCTGTCGCTGGTGGCGTCGATCTTCTTTTCCGGCGGCTATTTCGCCAAGCGCATCGGCGCTTATCTGGAGGACTGGGTCAGTGATCCGAGCTGGCAGAAGGCACTGATCTGGGGTGGAGCGCTGCTGCTGTCGCTGCCATTTCTGATTGCCGCCTACCGCAAGCTCAAGGCGCTATCGATGCTGCTGGCGGAGATGGGGGTCAAGGCGGAAATGGCCGGGCGCCACACCCAGCGGGTACGTCGGGTGATCGCCGAGGTGATTCCGATCCTGTCGCTACTGGTGATCTTTCTGCTGTTGGCGGCGCTGTCGTCGAGCATCCTGCCGACCCTGGAGTTGCTGGTGCTGATTGCCGTGGTGGCGGCTGTGGTGGCTGCGGTGTTGTGGCGCTGGTTCATCCGCGTGCACACGCGGATGCAGGTGGCGCTGATCGAAACCTTCGAGCACAGCAAGGACAACGGCGGGCATTGACCTTGCCGCTCGCCAGCAGGGCGCTGGCGAGCCGGTTGCAACGTCGGGAGTTGGCTCAGCTTTCCAGCCAGACGTCCCGCGCCCAGTGCCACACCGATTCCCAGGACTCTTCGGTGATCAGTTCTTCTTCGCCGGACCACAGCACCACGGTGCCGTCTTCCTCGACGCAGTAGTAGTCGTCGCCGTCCTGGCAGATCGGGATCAGCTCGCGAGGCACGCCCAGGTCCCAGGCGGTCGCGGCCACTTCCGGCAGGTAGGTGTGGGATTGCGGGTCGGTGACGGTGACCGGTTCCAGGCTGCCGTAAACCACGTCGCTGACCGTCAACAGGAACTCTTTGAAGACGAACGGAATATTGATGAACAGCTGTTCTTCAATTTCCACCAGTTGGTCTTCGTCCGGCAGTTCCAGGGGGACGGGTACCGGTTCGTTGGCTTCTCGGAGTTGTTCGATGACTTCTTCCACGGCCTGGGTCCTCTTAGCTCTATGGCGCGGTTGTTTGACGGCGGTTTATACAGTAGCTCGCTATAAGTGCAATCGTGAAATGCAAAACCCCGACTTGAGTCGGGGTTTTGCCTTACTGCTGTGACAACGGCATGAATCAACCGTTCTGGCGGATACCTGCCACCAGCCATGGCTGGTTGTCGCCCTGGGCGCGTTCCATGTTCCAGCTTTCGCTGAACACTTCGCCCTGGTCGAAGCGCGAGGTCTTCGATACACCGCTGAAGGTCAGGGTGGCGATGGTCTTGTCGGCACGGTCATCCACGCCTTCAAGCTGCACTTGCAGGTTGTCGATGTAGGTGGACTGGAAGCCGTCGCCCAGATCGGCACGTTCCTGTTTCAGGAACTGCAGCATCTGCGGGGTGACGAATTCGGCGATCTTGTCCATTTCGTTGGCGTCCCAGTGTTGCTGCAGGGACTGGAAGTGGCTGCGCGCCGCTTCAATGAAGCGCTCTTCGTTGAACCAGGCCGGAGCGTTGATCACAGGACGCGCGGCAGGTGCTGCCGAGCCACCGAAGATCGAACCGCCAGCCGGTTGCTGAGGCTCGAAAGCCTCACGCTGCATTGGCGCGTGGCCCGCTGGAGCGAACTGCTCCTGCTGCTTGCGACGGCGCGCGGCGATGAAGCGGAAGATCACAAAGGCGATGACTGCCATGATCAGGATGTCGAAGATCTGCATGCCCTGGAAGCCGCCGCCCATGAACATGGAGGCCAGCAGGCCACCGGCTGCGATGCCGGCCAGAGGGCCGAGCCAGCGCGAAGCACCACCGGCCTTGGCCGCGGCACCTGCAGCACCGGCTGCGCCAGCGGTGGCCGCAGCGGCAGGAGCGCCCGGAGCGGTTGGCGCCGCCTGGCGAGTTTGGTGGGTCGGGGCAGCGCCGGCGCTTTTGCCGCCACCGAAGCGCTTGGCGTTGGCGTCGAGGCTCATCGTCAGGCCGATGCACAGCGCCATGGCGATGCTAAGAAAACGTTTCATAAAGGGGGTTCCCATTTGTGGATGGCACGCGCGCCATATTGCACAGGTGAAGTGTCAGTGGCGAGCGGCATAATGTTTCGGGCTTTTGCCTGACAGGCTTGATTCAGCTCTGCCCGCAATCATGCTCGCCGATAGGGTTTTTGTCTGTAAGGACGCGGCTTTGGTTCAATCTTCAAGCCGATCAGCGACGCAGTGCCAGCAGCACCACGCCAGCGGTGATCAGACCGATTCCGCCCCATTGGCGCAGATCGAGTTTCTCCCCCAGCAATGCCACGCCGATGAGGGCGATGAACACCACGCTGAGCTTGTCCACCGGCGCCACCAGCGAGGCGGGGCCGAGTTTCAGGGCGCGGAAATAGCACAGCCAGGAAGCCCCGGTGGCCAGCCCGGACAGCAGCAGGAACAGGTAGCTCTTGGGGGAAATTGATCCCAGGGACTGATATTGGCCCGTTGCGTACAAAATCAAGGCCAGACTGACCAGGACCACCACGGTGCGCAGCAGGGTGGCGAAGTCTGAATTGAGGTTTTCTATCCCCACTTTGGCGAAGATCGCCGTTAAAGCAGCGAAAACTGCCGACAACAGGGCCCAGAATGTCCACGAGGAAAAAAAGCCTGTGCCCATGTTCGCCCTGCCTTCTCTGCACTGGCCTGTAGGAGCCGGCTGGCCGGCGAAGAGGCCCTTGAGCCGGTCTTCGCCAGTGAGATTCGCTGGCAAGCCAGCTCCTACACACGCCAAGCGTGGGTGGTTAGATGGCTTCCAGCTTGGCGTAGCCGAGCATCAGCCATTTGCTGCCTTCACTGAAGTTGACCTGGACCCGCGCCTGGGCGCCGGCACCTTCGAAGTTGAGGATCACCCCATCGCCGAAGACCGAGTGGCGCACGGCCTGACCCAGGCTCAGGCCGGTGTCCGGAATCTCGCTGCCGCCGAACAGGCTGCTGGTGCTTTGCGACTGGCCGCCACCGAAAGGCCGGCTGACGCTGTTGGACAGGCGCACTTCCTGAATCAGTCCCTTGGGCACTTCACGTACGAAGCGCGACACCTTGTTGTAGGTTTCGCTGCCATATAGACGACGGGTCTCTGCATAGGTCATCACCAGGTTCTGCATGGCCCGGGTAATGCCCACGTACGCCAGGCGGCGTTCTTCCTCAAGCCGGCCGGGTTCTTCCAGGCTCATCTTGTGGGGGAACAGGCCTTCTTCCATGCCCACCAGGAACACGTAGGGGAACTCCAGGCCCTTGGCGCTGTGCAGGGTCATCAGTTGCACGCTGTCTTCATGTTCGTCGGCCTGGGTATCGCCGGCTTCCAGGGATGCGTGGCCGAGGAAGGCCGCCAGGGGCGTCAGGTCCTCGTCTTCTTCGCTGTTCTCGAAGTTGCGCGCGGCGCTCACCAGTTCCTCAAGGTTTTCCACCCGGGCCTGGCCCTTCTCGCCTTTTTCCGCTTCGTGGTAGGCGATCAGCCCCGACTGCTCGATCACCGTCTGGGTCATCAGGTGCAGGGGCATTTCCAGGGTCTTGGCCGCCAGGTTCTCGATCAGCTCGATGAAGGCGCCGAGGGCGCTGGCGGCACGACCGGTCAGGCCTTTATTGGCCACCAGTTGGCGCATGGCTTCCCACATCGATACATCGCTGTGGCGCGCGTGCTCGCGGATGGCTTCGACGGTCTTTTCGCCGATGCCCCGGGCCGGAACGTTGATCACCCGTTCCAGGGCCGCGTCGTTGCCACGGCCTTCCAGCAAGCGCAGGTAAGCCATGGCGTTCTTGATCTCGGCCCGCTCGAAGAAGCGCTGGCCGCCATAGATGCGGTATGGAATGCGCTCGCGCAGCAGGGCTTCTTCCAGCACCCGGGACTGGGCGTTGGAGCGGTAGAGAATGGCGATGTCGCTGCGGGCCATGCCGGTCTTCAGCGCGCTCTCGATGGTTTCCACGACATAGCGGGCTTCATCGTGCTCGTTGAAGGCGGCGTACAGGTTGATGGCTTCGCCTTCGCCGCCATCGGTCCACAGCTCCTTGCCCAGGCGCCCGGTGTTGTTGGCGATCAGGGCGTTGGCAGCCTTGAGGATACCGGCGGTGGAGCGATAATTCTGCTCCAGGCGGATCACTTCGGTGTCCGGGAAGTCGGCGGAATACTGATGGATGTTCTCGATTTTCGCCCCGCGCCAGCCGTAGATCGACTGGTCGTCGTCGCCTACCACCATCAGGCTGTCACCGCCCTGGGCCAGCAGCCGCAGCCAGGCGTATTGCACGGCGTTGGTGTCCTGGAACTCGTCCACCAGCACGTGGCGGAAACGCTTCTGGTAGTGCGCCAGCAGGCCCGGGTGGTCGCGCCACAGGTCCAGGGCGCGCAGCAGCAGTTCGGAGAAGTCGATGACTCCGGCGCGCTGGCAAGCGGCCTCGTAGGCCTCATAGATGCCGCGCATGGTGGCCAGGAAAAGATCGCCGCTGGCCTGGATATGTTGCGGCCGCAGGCCTTCGTCTTTCTGACCGTTGATGAACCACTGGGCCTGGCGGGCCGGCCAGCGTTGTTCGTCCAGGCCCAACTCGCGGATCACCCGCTTGACCAGGCGTTGCTGGTCGTCGCTGTCGAGAATCTGGAAGGTCTGGCTCAGGCCGGCTTCCTGCCAGTGGGCCCGCAGCAGGCGGTGTGCCAGGCCGTGGAAGGTGCCGACCCACATGCCCGCCGGGTTGATACCCAGCAATTGCTCGATGCGGTGACGCATCTCGGCGGCAGCCTTGTTGGTGAAGGTCACCGACAGGATCGAGTGGGGCGAGGCGTTCTCGACCTGGATCAACCAGGCGATACGGTGCACCAGCACACGGGTTTTGCCGGAGCCAGCACCGGCCAGGACCAACTGACGACCCACGGAGGCAGCTACGGCCTGGCGTTGGGCATCGTTGAGGGAGTTCAACAGGAGGGAGAGATCATCGCGCATCGGGGCATTCTAGGGGGCCGCGTCACCCCGGGCAAACCCGGCATTGCATTAGCCGATAAAACAACGGCCGGGGACGACCGGTTGGTCACAGGCCGCAGCCATTGACGTCTCTCGCCCGCACACTTTCACGGCGGAATACGGCGGGATTTGTTTTATCGATTTTATGATCTGGAGCAGTTTGGCTCGGGCTTGCGCTTGTGTATGCTCCGCCGACGTTTCGGGCTCAACCATTATAAGAATACTGCCTATGACACTTAACCCCGACCCGTCCGGGCCCTTCATGGCGCCGCGGGTCATCCGCCAGCATTACGCCGTCGAGATGGCAGTGGAGCGCACGCGCCTGCTGTATCAGGGCTCGCTGCTGCCGACCCTTTTCATGCTGCTCAACGGCCTGGTGTGCACCTGGTTGCTCTGGAGTCCGGCGCGCTATCTGTTGCTCAGCGTGTGGATGGTCTGGCTACTGGCCCTGGTGGCCTTGCGGGTGATCCAGGTGGCGGCGTTCGACTCGGCGATTCCCAGTCGTCAGGCGCAGCCCATCTGGCAGCGCATGTTTCTTCTGGGGTCGGCAGTCAGTGGCCTGACCCTGGCCTGTGCCGGCATCGCCCTGGTGCCCACCGACAGTTTTTTGCAGCAGGCCTGGGTTTTCGGCCTGATCGGCGCGGCGATTCTTTCCGCTAGCGTGGCTTACGCGGTCAGCCTGCAGGCCTTTCTCTCCTTCACCTTGCCCTGCCTGTTGCCGGCCATCGCCTATCTGTTCTGGGGCGGAGACGATCAGCAGCGAGGCTGGGGCTGGCTCGGGCTGATTCTCCTGGTATCTCTGAGCGTGGTGGCCTGGCAGGTCAACCGCCTGATTCAGCGCGGACTGTTGCGGCGCTTTCAGAATCAGGCGCTGATCGAGCATCTGCAGGACGCCCAGAGCCGCAGCAGTCAGCTCAACCGCGAGCTGGCCCGTGAGATCGAACAGCGCCGACGGGCCGAAGACCAATTGCGTGAAGCCCAGGCCGGGCTGGAGCTCCGGGTGGCCCAGCGCAGCCTGGAGCTGGACGAGGCCAACCAGGCCCTGAGCAAGAGCGAGGCGCGTCTGGCCCTGGCCCTGAACGCCAGCGAGCTGGGGCTCTGGGACTGGAACCTGCAGACCGACGAAATCCATCACACCCAGATCAAGGAGCTGTTCGGCCTGGAGCCCGAAGATGTCACCGCGATGCTCAGTCATCTCAAGCCGCGTCTGCACCCCGAGGATTTGCCGCTGCTCAAACGTGCCCTGGTGGAGCACCTCAAGGGCCGCAGCGAGGATTATCAGGTGGAGTACCGGGTGCGCCATGGCGATGGCCACTGGGTGTGGATCGAGGACCGGGGCAGGGCGGTGGAGCGCAGTCCTGCTGGGAGGGTGTTGCGCATGGTGGGCACGCGGCGGGATATCAGTGCCGACAAGGAAGTGGAAGTGCAGCGCAATCTGGCGGCGACGGTGTTCGAGGCGGCCAGTGAAGGCATCGTCATCCTCGACCCCGAGTACGCCCTGATCGCCGCCAATCAGGCCTTCAGCCAGGTCACGGGCTACCAGATCGAGGACATGCTCGGACGCAATGTGGTGGAGCTGTCCTGCAGCCGCGATGCCCGCCGGCATTACCCATTGATTCATCAGGCTCTGGAGCAGTACGGCAGTTGGCAGGGCGAGTTGGTGGAAACCCGCAAGAACGGCGAACTCTATCCGCAGTGGCTGCAATTGAACGTCGTGCGGGATAAGCGGGGGAAAATCCGGCATATCGTAGGCTTTTTCGCCGATCTATCGGCTCGGCGCGAATCCGAGGAGCGCATGCGCTACCTCACTCACTACGACGAGCTCACCGGGCTGGCCAACCGCTCTCTGTTTCGCGAGCGCCTGGCCGAGGCCCATCAACGGGTGCGCCAGGGCGGCCGCAGCCTGGCCTTGCTGCACATCAATCTGGATCGCTTCAAGTTGCTCAACGACAGCCTCGGCCATGAAGTGGCCGACCAGTTGCTGCAGAAGATGGCCAGACGACTGGTCAATGCCCTGCCGGAAGCCGACACCATCGCCCGGTTGTCCGGGGATGAGTTCGCCGTGCTGTTCGACGCCTACGGCAGCCTGTCGAGCCTGACCCGGGTGGCGACCCGGCTGCTGAGCAAGCTGCGCCTGCCGATCACCGTCGATGGCCATGAACTGGTGGTCAGCGCCTCCATGGGCATCAGCATGCTGCCGGACAGCGCCCGGGAGATTGCCGCCCTGGTCAGTCAGGCGAACATGGCCATGGCCCATGCCAAGCACCTGGGAGGCAACAACTTCCAGTTCTATACCGAGAGCCTGCAGGCCAGCACCCTGGAGCGTCTGCAACTGGAGAACCAACTGCGCAAGGCCATCGAAGAAGGCCAGTTGATGGTGTTCTACCAACCCAAGCTGTGCCTGGCCACGGGCCGGCTGAACGCCGCCGAAGCCCTGGTGCGCTGGGATCACCCGACCATGGGGCGGGTGCCGCCGGGAGACTTTATTGGCCTGGCGGAAGAGACCGGGCTCATCGGCCCCATCGGCGAGTTTGTGTTGCGCCAGGCCTGCCGCCAAGCCTGCGAATGGCAGCGCCAGGGGCTGGAGCCGATTCGGGTGTCGGTCAATCTGTCGGTGTATCAGTTGCGCCAGGGCAAGCTGGTGAGCCTGGTGCGCCAGGTATTGGAAGAAACTGGTCTGGAGCCGCACTTCCTCGAGCTGGAACTGACTGAAAGCCAGCTCCTGGATAGCGTCGAGCACATCATCGCGACCTTCCAGCAACTGCGTGATCTGGGGGTGAAGTTGGCCATCGACGACTTCGGCACGGGGTACTCGTCCCTGAGCTACCTCAAGCGCATCCCGGTGGACTACGTGAAGATCGACCAGGCCTTTATTCGTGGTCTTGCCGACGGTGGCGAGGATGCGGCGATTACCCGGGCAATCATTGCCATGGCTCACGGGCTGTCGCTGAAAGTGGTGGCCGAGGGGGTCGAGGATCCTGCCCAGCTGACCTTCCTGCGGGCCGAACACTGCGATGAAGTTCAGGGCTACCTGATCAGTCGCCCGGTGAATGCCGAGGCGCTCGCGCAGCTGTTGCAAGCCCAGACTCGCTAATGGGCGGCGGCGCCTGCCACAACGGCTACATAAGTCGTACCCGGCTGAAAATGGGGGGAAGGCCGGCAACTTCATGATGCATTGAACAGGCAAAAAGACGATTCCTGTAGTATAACTACAAGCTTGCTACATCCCCGGCGTCAGCCAATAACAATGAGTCCAGCCCTTTGAACCTGTTGCAGCACATCGCCCAGTCACGTCATTTGTTACGCAAATCGGAACTCAAGGTCGCCGATCACGTGCTCCTTGATCCTGCGGCCGTGATGCACAGTTCCATGGCGGACCTGGCCCACAGCGTGGGCATCAGCGAACCGACCATCGTGCGCTTCTGCCGTGCCATCGGTTGCTCCGGCTTTCAGGATCTGAAGCTCAAGTTGGCCCAGAGCCTTGCTGCCGGTGCCAGCTTTGGCCAGTTCGCGATCCATGAAGACGATTCTGTCGCTGACTACAGCCTGAAGATCTTCGACACCACCCTGCACACCCTGATGGAAGTTCGCGAGAAGCTCGATCCGGTGGCCCTGCAGCAGGCGGTGACGGCCATGTCCCAGGCCCAGCGCGTGGAGTTCTACGGCTTTGGCGCGTCGGGCGCGGTGGCGGCGGATGCCCAGCACAAGTTCTTTCGCTTGCTGCTGACCGCGGCGGCCTATTCCGACCCGCACATGCAGGCGATGTCGGCGGTGACCTTGAAGCCTACCGACGTGGCCATCTGCATTTCCCAGTCCGGCCGTTCCAAGGACCTGCTGATCACCGCCAATCTGGTGCGTGAAAGCGGCGCCTCGCTGATCACCCTGTGCCCGAGCCAGACGCCGTTGGCCGAGCTGTCCACGGTCAACCTGGCCATCGACGTGCACGAAGACACCGAAATCTACACCCCGTTGACCTCGCGTATCGCCCACCTGGTGGTGATCGACGTGCTGGCGATGGGCGTGGCCATGGCCCGCGGCCCGAGCCTGGTGAATCACCTCAAGAGCGTCAAGCGCAGCCTTCGCAGCCTGCGTCTGTCGCCCAAGTCGGTGAAAGCTCTGGACGACTGAGTCTTCCTGCTAGGGGCGTTCGGGCGGGGTTGTGCTTGCTGGCGAGGGGGCCTGGGTTGTGCGTTGCCTTGACGGACGCTTTCGCCGGCAAGCCCACCAGCGCCCAGGGCGGTGTTTGCCAGGTGAATGTTCATCGTCCTGTAACCGACCCGCCGCCAAACCGTAACCGCCGACGTCCATCGTGAAGCTCCCGTACTCGCATTGGGAGACTCGAAATGGCCCGGCCTTACGAAGAGAGCAACAGCGCAGTCAAGACCCGTCGTCAGCAGGAAGACCAGCGCCGCATGGAATTTCGTCGTGCGATCGAACACCGCTTCGAGCTGCGTCAGTTGCAACAGCAAATCAACGATTACCCCGAGCTCGAGGCCGTCAATTACTGGCAGGCGGCACCCGCGGCTTCCCGTCGAAGCGTTCAACCAGCCCGCTGATCTGCACGCGCTCGCTGCGGATGAATCCCAGGAACGCATGCGCTACCGGTGACAGGCGTTTGGCTTTGGCTTGCACCAGGCACCAGCTGCGAAGCAATGGCAGCTCTTCGACCGGCAACTCGATCAAGCCGCCGGTCGCCAACTCAAGGTTCAGGGCGTGGCGCGTCAGCAAGGCCACGCCCAGACCCGCCCGCACGCACTCACGCTGAGCTTCCGCCGACGACACTTCGAGGATCTGGGTGAAGTGCACGCGCTTCTCCTTGAAGTACTCCTCGCAGGCCAGGCGCGTGCCCGAACCCTGTTCCCGCAGCACCAGGGTGTAGGGCTCCAGATCCTGCAGGCGCAGCGCCCCCATATGGCTCAGCGGGTGGTCCGGCGGCGCCACGGCGACGATGGGGTTGTTGAGGAAGGGCAGGAACTCCAGCTCCATGTCCTGGGGCACCATGGACATGATCACCAGGTCGTCGCGGTTGTCCGAGAGGCGGCGGATCACCTGGGAGCGGTTGACCACGGTCAGTTGCAGGTGGACTTCCGGATGCTGGCGCTTGAAGGCGGCGAACAGGTGCGGGACGAAGTACTTGGCGCTGGATTCCACCGCCAGCTTGAGCTGGCCCTGCAGCGAGCCCTGCATGTCGGAGAGCTGCATGTCGAGGTTTTCCAGGCGCCCGAAAATGTCGCGGCTGGCCCGCTGCAGGGCTTCGGCGGCTTCGGTCATGTAGAGCTTCTTGCCCACGTAATCGAACAGTGGCTGGCCGATCAGCTCCTCCAGCTGGCGAATCTGCAGGCTGACGGCGGGCTGGGTGAGATTCATTTCATCGGCAGCGCGGCTGTAGGAGCGTAGATCGCAGACTTCATTGAAAATCTGCAACTGACGTAATGTCAGTCTCATCAAGGACTTACGCATTGTTCGAGTGCTCGCGCCAAGGGCTGGTGGCACGACTATAAGTCTTTACTTATGCCCAACCCAATAATTATTGATTTTTGTTAATCCATCTGCAGAGCTAGTGTGACGCGGCGACTGACTTGAAACATTTGGTCACGCGCCGACTCGGTCTAGCGGGTCGTTTGTTCCAACGGCTCAAGGGAACCTCCAAGTGATAAAAAAGATCCTGATCGCCAACCGTGGTGAGATTGCCGTACGAATCGTGCGTGCCTGCGCCGAGATGGGCATCCGTTCGGTAGCGATCTTCTCCGACGCCGATCGCCATGCCCTGCATGTAAAGCGTGCGGATGAGGCCCACAGCATTGGCGCCGAGCCGCTGGCCGGCTACCTGAACCCCCGCAAGCTGGTGAACCTGGCGGTGGAAACCGGCTGCGATGCCCTGCATCCCGGCTATGGCTTCCTTTCGGAAAACGCCGAACTGGCAGACATCTGCGCCGAACGTGGAATCAAGTTCATTGGCCCGTCGGCGGAAGTCATCCGTCGTATGGGCGACAAGACCGAAGCCCGTCGCAGCATGATCAAGGCCGGCGTGCCGGTGACCCCGGGCACCGAAGGCAACGTTGCGGATATCCATGAAGCCCTGACTGAAGGCGACCGCATCGGCTACCCGGTGATGCTCAAGGCCACCTCCGGTGGCGGCGGCCGCGGTATCCGTCGCTGCAACAGCCGTGAAGAGCTGGAGCAGGCGTTCCCCCGAGTGATTTCCGAAGCCACCAAGGCCTTCGGTTCGGCGGAAGTGTTCCTGGAAAAATGCATCGTCAATCCCAAGCACATCGAAGCGCAGATCCTCGGTGACAGCTTTGGCAATGTGGTGCACCTGTTCGAGCGCGACTGCTCGATCCAGCGCCGCAACCAGAAACTCATCGAGATCGCCCCGAGCCCGCAGCTGACCCCGGAACAGCGCGCCTACATCGGCGACCTGTCGGTGCGCGCGGCCAAGGCCGTGGGCTACGAGAACGCCGGCACCGTGGAGTTCCTGCTCGCCGAGGGCGAGGTGTACTTCATGGAGATGAACACCCGGGTGCAGGTGGAACACACCATCACCGAGGAAATCACCGGCATCGACATCGTTCGCGAGCAGATCCGCATCGCCTCGGGCCTGCCCCTGTCGGTGAAGCAGGAAGACATCCATCACCGTGGTTTTGCCCTGCAGTTCCGGATCAACGCCGAGGACCCGAAGAACAACTTCCTCCCCAGCTTCGGCAAGATCACCCGTTACTACGCGCCCGGCGGTCCCGGCGTGCGCACCGACACGGCGATCTACACCGGCTACACCATTCCGCCGTTCTACGACTCCATGTGCCTGAAACTGGTGGTCTGGGCGCTAACCTGGGAAGAGGCGATGGACCGTGGCCTGCGCGCCCTGGACGACATGCGTCTGCAAGGGGTCAAGACCACCGCCGCCTACTACCAGGAAATCCTGCGCAACCCGGAATTCCGTAGCGGTCAGTTCAACACCAGCTTCGTTGAGAGCCATCCGGAACTGACCAACTACTCGATCAAGCGCAAACCCGAAGAGCTGGCCCTGGCCATCGCCGCCGCCATCGCCGCCCACGCAGGCCTGTGAGGAATAAAACAATGTCCAAGAAGATTCATGTAACCGACACCATCCTGCGCGACGCCCACCAATCGCTGCTGGCGACCCGCATGCGCACCGAAGACATGCTGCCGATCTGCGACAAGCTCGACAAAGTCGGCTACTGGTCCCTGGAAGTCTGGGGCGGCGCGACCTTCGACGCCTGCGTGCGCTTTCTCAAGGAAGACCCCTGGGAGCGCCTGCGCAAACTGCGCGCCGCGCTGCCCAACACCCGTCTGCAGATGCTCCTGCGTGGCCAGAACCTGTTGGGCTACCGCCACTACAGCGACGACGTGGTCCGGGCGTTCGTGGCCAAGGCGGCGGTCAACGGCATCGACGTGTTCCGCATCTTCGACGCCATGAACGACGTGCGTAACCTGCGGGTGGCCATCGAAGCGGTGAAGGCCGCCGGCAAGCACGCCCAGGGCACCATCGCCTACACCACCAGCCCGGTGCACACCATCGAGGCCTTCGTCGCCCAGGGCAAGCAGATGGAAGCCATGGGTTGCGACTCCATCGCGATCAAGGACATGGCCGGCCTGTTGACCCCTTATGCCACTGGCGAGCTGGTCAAGGCGCTGAAGGCCGAGCTGTCGTTGCCGGTGTTCATCCACTCCCACGACACCGCCGGCCTGGCTGCGATGTGCCAGCTCAAGGCCATCGAGAACGGCGCCGACCATATCGACACCGCCATCTCCAGCTTCGCCTGGGGCACCAGCCACCCGGGCACCGAGTCCATGGTCGCAGCCCTTAAAGGCAGCGAGTTCGACACCGGCCTGGACCTGGAGCTGCTGCAAGAAATCGGCCTGTACTTCTATGCCGTGCGCAAGAAGTACCACCAGTTCGAAAGCGAATTCACCGCGGTCGACACCCGGGTGCAGGTCAACCAGGTGCCGGGCGGGATGATTTCCAACCTGGCCAACCAGTTGAAAGAGCAGGGCGCCCTGAACCGCATGGGCGAAGTGCTGGCGGAGATCCCGCGGGTGCGTCACGACCTCGGTTACCCGCCGCTGGTGACCCCGACCTCGCAGATCGTTGGCACCCAGGCGTTTTTCAACGTCCTGGCCGGCGAGCGCTACAAGACCATCACCAACGAAGTGAAGCTCTATCTGCAAGGCGGCTACGGCAAGGCCCCGGGTCAGGTGGACGAAAACCTGCGGCGCCAGGCCATCGGCAGCGAGGACGTGATCGATGTGCGTCCGGCCGACTTGCTGAAACCGGAAATGACCAAGCTGCGCGGCGAAATCGGTGCCCTGGCGCATTCCGAAGAAGACGTGCTGACCTACGCCATGTTCCCGGACATCGGGCGCAAGTTCCTCGAAGAGCGTGAGGCCGGCACCCTGGTTCCAGAAGTGCTGCTGCCGATCCCCGAAGCCGGTGGCGTCAGCAAGCCGGGCGGCGAAGGCGTGCCCACCGAGTTCGTCATCGACGTGCACGGCGAGACCTACCGCGTCGACATCACTGGCGTCGGGGTCAAGGCCGAAGGCAAGCGTCACTTCTACCTGTCCATCGACGGCATGCCGGAAGAAGTGGTGTTCGAGCCACTCAACGAGTTCGTTGGCGGCGGCACCAGCAAGCGCAAGCAGGCCAGTGCCCCGGGCCATGTCAGCACCACCATGCCGGGCAACATCGTCGATGTGCTGGTCAAGGAAGGCGACGTGGTCAAGGCCGGCCAGGCGGTGCTGATCACCGAAGCCATGAAAATGGAAACCGAAGTCCAGGCCGCGGTGGCCGGCAAGGTGGTGGCGATTCACGTGGCCAAGGGCGACCGGGTCAACCCGGGCGAAATCCTGATCGAGATCGAGGGCTGAGTTCAGGCCCTCATCTGCAACTGTTTACCTCGGGGGAGCTACGGCTCCCCTTTTTTTTGCTTTTTTGAAGTGTCATTTAATGCATTTTTTGGGTCTGATAGTTTATTGAAATGCATTTAGATGCACTTATTGGTTCAGTGGCTTGGGATGGCTGCAATATAATGCATGGATTATTGAGGCGGAACCTCTATTGAAGCGCAGCAAATTACAGGTACCCCAATGCTCCGGCTGACGTTGCAGCTCTACGGTGCAGGGGCGTGGGCCGATGCCATGACCCTGAGTTTCGACAACCCTGAAGAGGGCTTTGCCAGCCCTTGCAGCTTTGGTTATGTCCCGCAGTATCTGGTGGACAACCTGGAAGCTGTTGCCAGCCCGCTGAGTCGTTCGGTCAGTGCACAGATACCTTTGGGTTGGCAGCCCTGGCGAGAAGACCGGGCTCCGGCCTTTCTTTATGACCTGGTCGCCACGCCGGCGGCGCGGCGCTTTTTGCTCCGGCAGATCGGCCATGAGCGGCCCGATGGCATGGGCAGCGAGTTGTTCCTCCTGGCCCGAAGCACCGCCGCGCCCATTGGCCATCTGCGGATCAAGGAATCCCTGGCAGGGCTGCACAGGCGTCCGACCCTGGGCTTCACCCGGGAGCAGGTGGCGACCCTGGATAACCGTTTTCTTGAATACGCCCATGAGCAGGCGGCGGCTTTTGGTGGCACGGCGAGCATCGGCGACGAAGCGCCCAAGCTGTTGCTGACAGAAAACCGCGAGGGCTTGTTGTACCCCGATGCGCTGCTCGATGACGCCGCGGCAGCGCGTCACTGGTGGGTCAAGTTCCCCCGTAACCCGGCTTCGCCCAATGACTGCGACATCCTCAGGAGCGAGTTTCATTACTACCGGGCGCTGCAGCAGTTGGGTATCGAGACCTTGCCGGCTCACGGGCTGGCTCTGGAAGAGGGGCGTCGGCCAAGCCTGTGGATGCAGCGTTTTGACCGTCGGCGGACGGCCGCTGGAGTCGAGCGTCTGGCGGTGGAGTCGATCTATTCCCTGGCCGGGCTGGTGGGCCATGGCCAAGGCATGCGCCATACCGAGGTACTGGGGATCCTCGCCGAACTGTGGCGCGCCACCGGCCAGGAGGCGTCTATCCCCGAGTTAGTGGCGGACTACCTGCGGCGCGATCTGCTCAACAGGATCCTCGGCAACACCGACAATCATGGCCGCACGCTTTCGGTGGTTCGCACTGATGCTGGGGTGCATCTGGCCCCGATCCATGACCTGGCGCCCAAGGTCATGGATGACCAGGGGATTGCCCGCACCACCAAGTGGCCCGGGCGCATGGAAGTGGCCGGTGACGTCGACTGGCGCCTGGTGTGCGCCAGTCTCAAGCCGCTGCTCGATCCCGAGTTGGCCTTGACGCGCCTGCGCGCAGATGCCGAACAACTGCGGGCCCTGCCGGACCTGCTGAGTGCCGGCGGCTTGCCCGAAGCCACCTTGAATCATCCGCGTATTCACTTGCGCCACCTGGACCGACGCCTGCAGGAGTGGGGATTGCAATGAACATGACGCTGGAAGAACGCGGGGCCCTGATCGACAACATCCAGCAGGAAATGGCGGGCGGTCGCTTGCCCATTGGCGATGCGGTCAAGCGCCTGCGCACCGAAGTCACGGGGCTGCATCAGAGCCAGTTCGCCAGGATGTGCCGGATTTCCCTGCGCACCCTGATCCATATCGAACACGGTGACGGCAACCCGACCCTCAAGTCACTGAATGCGGTGTTCAAGCCTTTCGGCCTGCAGATGGGGGTGGTGAAAGTGCAGAGAACCAGCCGCGCCCGTTCGCTGCTCGATGAGCTTGAGCGTTCGGAAAGAAGCCCGGGTGCCCCCGGGCCCTCGCTTGAACCTCAACCGCGTTTGGCGTAGCCCTTGCCGTAATGCTTTTCCATCCGTGCCTGGATCAGTTCCAGGCCGATGGACAGCAGCCAGTAGATCAGCGCCGCGGTGCTGAGCATTTCAATGTAGCGGTAGCTGGAGCGGCCGTAGGACTGGGCCAGGAACATCACTTCCCAGACCCCCATCACCGAGATCAGCGACGAGTCCTTGAGCATCGAGATGAACTGGTTGGTGGCCGGCGGGATGATGGTGCGCATGGCCTGGGGCAGGGTCACCTGCCAGAAGATCACGCTGTCGCTCATGCCCAGGGCCAGGGCGGCCTGGCGTTGGCCGTGGGGTACGCCAAGGATACCGGCACGGAAAATCTCGCTGAGGTAGGCGCCGTAGTTCAGCGACAGGGCGATGATCCCGGCGGTAATGGCGCCCGGCACCACCCCCAGTTGCGGCAGGCCGAGGTAGATCAGCAGAATCTGGATCAGCAGCGGCGTGCCGCGAAAGAACGAGGCGTAGAAGCTGGCAATCCCGAAAGCCACGGCGCTTGAAGACAGGCGTGCCAGGGCGGTGATGAAGCCCAGCAGCGACGAAGCGACGATGGAGCAGGCGCAGAGGAACAGGGTCAGCGCCGCGCCCTGGAGAAAGCCGCTGGGGGACAGGTGCAGACCCAGCAGGTTCGGCAACTTGTCGAGGATGATCGAGAACTTCAGGTCGAAGCTCAGGAAGAAGCTGGCGAACAGCACCAGCAGGGTCGCCCAGGTCAGGTACAGGCGGCTGCGAAAACCCAGCAGGCGCTTGAGCAGCGGTTCAGCCACCGATTGGGGTGGCTGAGGCGGTGGCGTGTAGGCAGTCATTGGCTGATATCGGCGCCGATCCATTTCTGCGAGAGCTTGCTCAGGGTGCCGTCCTGCTTCAACTGGGCGAAGACTTCACGCACCTTGGCGTTCCACTGGGCATCGCCTTTCTCGATGGCCACCGAGTTGGGTTCGGCATACAGCGCCTCGCCGGCCAGCTTGAAGCGCGAATCCTGAGTCAGCCGTGGTTGCGCGGTGACCAGGTTGGTGAGAATCGCATCCAGGCGCACGCCCGGGCCCAGACCGAGGTCCTGGAAGGCCACGTTGTCGGTATCGTAGGGGGCGATTTGCACGTTCTCGAAGGGATATTGCAGGTGGGTGTCTTCAGCGCCTTCGATCACCAGATTCTTGTTCAGGTAGCTCTCGTAGCTGGAGGCGGCAGTCAGGCCGACCTTCTTGTCGCTCAAGTCCTTGGCGCCGTGGATACGATCATCCTTGGCGTTGACCACGATCACCGCCGGCGAGGCGTAGTACTGCACCGGGAAGTCGAAGACTTCGGCGCGGGCCTTGCTCGGGGTCATGGAGCAGATGCAGATGTCGTAGCGTCCGCTCCAGCGTCCGGCGGCGATCACGTCCCAGGACGGGGTTTCCAGGCGCAACTTGACGCCCAGCTTGTCGGCCACGGCCTTGGCCACGTCGACGTCGAAGCCGTCCAGCTGGTTCTGGTCATTGAGGAAAGAGAAGGGCGGGTAGCTTTCCATCAGCACCCCCACCAGCTCCTTTTTCTGCTCGATACGCTCCAGGGTGGCGCCGGCGAAGGCTTGGGAAGAGGCGGCGAGAAGGGTCAGGCCGAGGGCCAGCAGCGGTTGGAAATTCATCGGGATCCTGACTGAAAAAGAGTTGTTATTAACCGAATGGTGCGTATTTAATAGTTATAAGAACGACT
The DNA here is from genome assembly GCF_045013505.1 of Pseudomonas sp. JDS08PS003. NCBI lineage: Bacteria > Pseudomonadati > Pseudomonadota > Gammaproteobacteria > Pseudomonadales > Pseudomonadaceae > Pseudomonas > Pseudomonas sp. JDS08PS003. The sequence goes on along the minus strand of NZ_CP120724.1, from coordinate 15,910 downwards.
CCGGTAGTGAGTTATTTTCATAAGCATATGAGTAAAAAGCATATGGGCGCAGGCAATACGGTAATTCTCGATGGCGGTATGGGGCGTGAACTGCAGCGTCGCGGGGCGCCGTTCCGGCAGCCTGAATGGTCGGCCCTGGCCCTGAGCGAGGCGCCCCAGGCAGTGGAGGCGGTGCACGCGGCCTATATCGACAGCGGTGCCAACGTAATCACCAGTAACAGCTACGCGGTGGTGCCGTTTCATATCGGCGAGGAACGTTTTGCCGCTGAAGGCCAAGCCCTGGCGGCTCTGGCCGGTGAGTTGGCGCGCCGCGCGGTAGAAGCCTCCGGCAAGTCGGTGCGGGTGGCGGGTTCGTTGCCGCCGCTATTCGGCTCCTATCGCCCGGATCTGTTCGATGCGTCCCGGGTCGAGGAAGTGCTGAGCCCGCTGGTCAAGGGGCTGGCGCCTTTCGTGGACCTGTGGCTGGCGGAAACCCAGAGTTCGATTGCCGAGGCGCGGGCCATCCACGCCGGCTTGCCCAAGGACGGCAAGCCGTTCTGGCTGTCCTTCACCCTGAAGGATGAAGAAGTCGATGAAGTACCGCGCCTGCGTTCCGGCGAGCCGGTCGCAGAAGCGGCGGCAGTGGCGGCGCAGTTGGGCGTGCAGACTCTGCTGTTCAACTGCAGCCAGCCGGAAGTGATTGGTGCGGCGGTGGATGCGGCCCGTGAAACCTTCGAGCGCCTGGGGGTGCAGATCCATATCGGCGTGTACGCCAACGCCTTCCCGCCGCAGCCCGAGGATGCCACCGCCAACGATGGCCTGTGCCCGCTGCGCGAAGACCTGGACCCGCCGGGTTATCTGCACTGGGTGGCGGACTGGCACCAGCGCGGTGCCAGCCATGTGGGCGGTTGCTGCGGCATCGGGCCGGAGCATATTGCGGTGTTGGCGCAGAAGCTCGGTTGAGTCCTTTGCTGGCAAGCCAGCTCCTACACAGGCCTGTAGGAGACGGCTTGCCGGCGAAACCCCCCGCTTAGCCGCGACACTCCGCCAGGGACTTGAGCTGCCCCGAGCCGCTCTGGTTCTCATCGCTGAGCCATTGCTCGAAGCCCTTGGCGATGGCCGGCCATTCCCCATCCAGGATCGAGAACCACGCGGTATCGCGGTTCTGCCCCTTGGCTACCATGTGCTGGCGAAACACCCCCTCGAAGCTGAAACCCAAACGTTCCGCGGCGTAGCGCGAGCGGGCGTTGGCGTTGTTGCACTTCCATTCCAGGCGCCGGTAACCCAGGGCGAAGGCTTCCTTGGCCAGCAGATACACCGCTTCAGTGCTCTTTGGCGAACGTTGCATCGGTGCACCGAAGGTCACGTGGCCGATCTCGATACGACCCTGGGCCGGGACGATGGACATCAGGCTGATGAGGCCCTGGGCCTGGCCGCTGGCGCGGTCGATCACGGTAAAGAAGTACGGGTCGCTGGCGACGGCGTGGTTACCGAGCCAGGCATCGAACGTCGCGCGCTCGGGGAAGGGGCCATAAGGCAGGTAGTTCCACAGTACGGGGTCAGCGCCAGGGCCTTGCAGCACCTGGAACAGATCGTCGCCATGGCGCGCCGGGTCGAGCCTTTCCAAGCGGATGAAGCGCCCTTCAAGCAGGGTGGCCGAAGGGGCGGGAACGCCTTTCCAGTCGGCGAGAGAAATCGACATGCAGTGGCTCCTTGCGGGTTCAGAGGGGTTTGCGGAACTGGATGAAGCCGGGGCGCTCGGCAATGCGCTCATACAGCTGGATGGCCGTGGCATTGGTTTCGTGGGTCAGCCAGTGCACCTTGGCGCAGCCGTCCTGTTTCGCCTGGGCGTAGACGAACTCGATCAGCTGGCGGCCGACGCCGGTACCGCGCTGGTCCTGGGTCACCAGCAGATCCTGCAGGTAGCACGAATTCTCGATGCTCCAGTTGGAGCGGTGGTAGATGAAATGCACCAGGCCCACGGCGCGCTCGCCGTCCCAGGCCAGGGCCGCGTGGGTCGGCTCGCCGGCATCGAGAAAACGCTGCCAGGTACTTTGGGTCACGGCGTCCGGCAGTTCGGTTTCGTAGAAGCGCAGGTAGGTCTGCCACAAAGGCAGCCAGGCGCCATGGTCGGCAGCGGTGACGGGGCGGATCTGGATCTGGCTCATGAAGGCTCCTTTATTGTTCTGTACGCAAAATGTTCTGTACGCAAACCTAACCCATCAGCCGGGACAGCTGCTGGTCGCCCAGGTCGGCGCTGGCCGCCAGGCCTTCGCGTACCCCGGCAATATCTTCGGCATTGCGGTTCTGGCTGAGCTTGCGCTTGCCTTCCAGGCGCTGGATCGGCAGGGCAAAACCGACAATCGCCCGCAGCATGCTGTCGAGGTAGTCGGCCGGGGCGTCAGCCACCTTCCACGGCTGGGGCCGGCCGGCTTCGTGACGCTCGGTCAGGCCCTCGACCACCTTCAGCAGCCGCTGCGGGTCGGTGAATACTTCGGGCTGGCCGTAGGCGTGCACCACCACGTAGTTCCAGGTCGGCACTACTTTGCCGTGTTCGGCCTTGCTCGGATAGAACGACGGGCTGACGTAGGCGTCTTCGCCGGTGAAAATCACCAGGACCTCGGCGCCGCTGGCCAGCTCGGCGCACTGTGGGTTGGCCTTGGCCAAGTGCCCGTAGAGGGTGCCATTGGGGCCCTGTTCGGGGCTCAGCAACAGTGGCAGGTGACTGGCCTGCAGGCCCAGGGCGCCCCAGGTCACCAGGGTCGCCAGACGGCTGTGCTGCATCAGCCCGTGCAGGCGGGTGAGGTCTTCATCGACGAAAGCGCGAGGTAGGTACATAGAAAAAATCCTTGGCGAGTGGCTGCATCCTAGGCAGGCTAATGGTTCGTTGTAAGAGCCATCTGTGATCTATTTCATAGGTCCAATTCCCTGGGTATACCCTGATGAACAGTGCTTTGCCTCCGCTGTCTTTCAACCCTGCCGGTATCGAACTGGATCGTCGCCAGGGCCTCAGTCGCCAGCTGTACCAGGCCCTGCGCATGCGGGTGCTGGACGGGCGTCTGGCCAGTGGTACGCGCTTGCCGGCCAGCCGTGATCTGGCAGCGGCATTGGGGATTTCCCGCAACAGCGTGGTACGTGCCTATGACCAGCTGTATGCCGAGGGTTTTATCGAAGGCCGGGTCGGCGATGGCACCTATGTGGCCCAATTGCCGGAAACCCGGCTCCCGGTCAAAAAACTATCCACAAAAGTATCCACAGGGTTTTCAACAGGCTTACCCACAGGTTTATCCACAAAATCAGTGGATTTACCTGGGATTACATCCAGTAAAGTTATCCACAGCAGTGGTTTGCAGCGCTTGCAAAAGCACCATTTGAGCACGCCGCCCAGTGGTCCGCCGCGGGCATTTCGGGTCGGCGTGCCGGCTTTCGATCTGTTCCCGTTCGAGGTCTGGGCCAAGCTGAATGCGGCTTTCTGGCGCAGGCCGGACCTGCGTCAGCTGTGCTACGGCGATTCCGCTGGCGATTCGCGGCTACGCAGCTTGATCGCCGCTTACCTGCGCAGTGCCCGTGGACTGCAATGCAGCGCTGAACAAATTGTGATCACCAGTGGCGCGCAGCAGGGCATCAGCCTTTGTGCACAGTTGCTGGTGGAGCCCGGCGACAACGTGGCTGTGGAAAACCCCGGCTATCGGGCTGCCGGTCACGCCTTCGCCGTGGCTGGGGCACAGTTGCAGGGCGTGGCGGTGGATCAGGAAGGCATCGACTGCCGTCAGCTGGAGCAACTGCACAACTGCCGCCTGGCCTATGTCACCCCGTCCCACCAGTACCCCACCGGGGTGATCATGAGCCTGGCTCGGCGCCTGGAACTGCTGGCCTGGGCCGAGCGCAGCCAGGGCTGGATCGTCGAGGACGACTACGACGGCGAGTACCGCTACAGCGGCGCGCCCCTGGCTCCGCTGGCGGCGCTGGACCGGCAGGGGCGGGTGATCTACGTCGGCACCTTCGGCAAGGTGGCGTTCCCGGCCTTGCGCCTGGGTTATCTGGTGCTGCCGCCGAATCTGGTACAGGCCTTCGCCCAGCGCCGGGCGGTGGATGTGCGCCATTCCGAGGTCAGCACCCAGGCGGTGATGGCCGAGTTCATGGCGGCCGGGCATTTCCAGCGGCATATCCGCCGCATGCGTCGGGCCGCTCTGAGTCGGCGCAACACCTTGCTCGCCGGCTGGCCCCAGACCATCGAAGGGGTCGGGCCATTGCCCACCGTGGCAGCCGGGCTGCACCTGACATTGCGCGTGGACAGCCTGGCCCGCGAGCAGGAACTGGTGGCGCAGGCGGCCAGCGTCGATGTCGAGGTCAACGGCCTGAGCACTTACTGGTTGCCGGAAACCCGGTTGCCCGAGGACCAGCGGGCCGGGCTGGTGCTGGGCTTCGCTGCGGTGCCTGAGGCCGATATCCAGGCAGCCCTGGGCCGCCTGCATCAGGCCTGGCGGGTCTGACGGGGTATACTCGCGGGCCTTTTCCTGCCCGAGAGCCCTCATGAGCCAGACCCTCTCCCTGGCGCCTGAACGCAAGTTCGGCGCTCCGCTGTTCGCCCTGTTGCTCCTGGTGGGCGGTGCCCTATTCCTGCAGACCCAGGTGGGGGCGCGACAGGTGCTGCTGTTGCTGCTGGGCACCGCCCTGGGGCTGACCCTGTACCACGCCGCCTTCGGTTTCACCTCGGCCTGGCGGGTGTTCATCCGCGATCGGCGCGGCGCCGGCCTGCGGGCACAGATGGTCATGCTGGCCCTGGCGGTGTTGCTGTTTTTCCCGGCGCTGGGGGCGGGCAGCCTGTTCGGTCAGCCGGTGGTCGGGTTGGTGGCGCCGGCCGGGGTTTCGGTGATCTTCGGTGCCTTCATTTTCGGCATCGGCATGCAACTGGGGGGCGGCTGCGCTTCGGGCACCCTGTTCACCGTCGGTGGCGGCAATGCGCGGATGCTGGTGACCCTGGCGTTCTTTATCTGCGGCTCGCTGATTGCCACCCATCATGTGGACTGGTGGTTTGCCTTGCCGTCGCTGCCACCGATCTCCATCGTCCAGAGCTTCGGCGTCGGCCCGGCCCTGGGCTTGAGCCTGTGCCTGTTCGCGCTGATCGCCTTGCTCACCCAGACCCTGGAAAAGCGCCGCTACGGCAGCCTTGAAGCGCCGGTGGCCAGCCAGCACCGGGGCTGGCGTCGACTGTTGCGCGGTCCCTGGCCGCTGGTCTGGGGCGCAGTGGCCCTGGCGTTGCTCAACTTCGCCACCCTGGCCCTGGCGGGGCGGCCATGGGGCATCACCTCGGCCTTTGCCCTGTGGGGCGCGAAAGTCGCCAGCGGGCTGGGTGTGGACGTGAGCAGCTGGGTGTTCTGGCAGGGCGCAGCGAACGCCAAGGCCCTGGCCGCCCCGGTGTGGCAGGACATCACCAGCGTCATGGACATCGGCATCGTCCTGGGCGCCTTGCTGGCAGCGGGACTGGCGGGGCGCTTTGCCCCGAGCCTGAAGATCCCCACCCGCTCCCTGGTGGCGGCGGTGATTGGCGGGCTGTTGCTGGGCTACGGCTCGCGCCTGGCCTACGGCTGCAACATCGGCGCCTACTTCAGCGGCATCGCCTCTGGCAGCCTGCATGGCTGGCTGTGGCTGGTGGCGGCCTTCATCGGCAATGGCGTCGGCGTGCGCCTGCGGCCGTGGTTCTTCACCGAAGAGCGCACCCCCCAAGGCCTCACCGGCTGCTAACTGCCACTGTGTAGGAGCCGGCTTGCCGGCGAACAGCGGCGACGCGGTCTATAACCCGCCGCGTCCTCGTTGTTCGCCGCCCCCCAAACACCGCCCGTGTGCTTGCGCTGGATCAGGTCCCGGACTTGATCTTGGTCCAGGCCCGGGTGCGTGCCCGTTCCGCATCACGAGGCAGCGGCTGCAGGGTATACAGGGTGCTCATCGCCGCTTCTGTCGGATACAAGTTGGGGTTGTTGCGGATCGAAGGGTCCACCAGCTCGGTGGCGTCCTTGTTCGGGTTCGGGTAACCGACAAAGTCGCTGACCGGGGCAATCACCTGAGGTTGCAGCAGGTAGTTGATGAAGGTGTAGGCATCTTCCTGGTCCTTGGCGCCTTTGGGGATCGCCAGCATGTCGAACCAGATCGGCGCGCCTTCCTTGGGCAGGCGCATGTCCACGGTCACGCCGTTCTTGGCTTCCTTGGCGCGGTTGGCGGCCTGGGAGAAGCTTCCCGAATAGCCCACCGCCACGCAGATATCGCCATTGGCGATGTCGGCCATGTACTTGGACGAGTGGAAGTAGGTGATGTACGGCCGGATCTTCATCAGCAGCGCTTCAGCCTTCTCGTAGTCCGCCGGCTTTTTGCTGTTGGGGTCCAGGCCCAGGTGCTGCAGGGCCAGGGGCAGGATTTCCGATGGCGAATCCAGCAGGGCCACGCCGCACTGCTTGAGCTTGCTGATGTTCTCTTCCTTGAAGATCAGGTCCCAGCTGTCCACCGGCGTCTGGTCGCCGAGGGCGGCCTTGACCTTGTCCGGGTTGAAGCCGATCAGGATGGTGCCGTACATGTAGGGCACGGCGAACTGGTTGCCCGGGTCGTTGGCCTCGATCAGCTTCATCAGCTTGGGGTCCAGGTGGTTCCAGTTGGGCAGCTTGCTACGGTCCAGGGGCTGGAACACCCCGGCCTCGATCTGCTTGGCCAGGAACACGTTGGACGGCACCACCACGTCATACCCGGAGTTGCCGGTCAGCAGCTTGGCTTCCAGGGCTTCGTTGGTGTCGAAGATGTCGTAGACCAGCTTCACCTGGCTGTTCTGAGCCTTGAAATCCTCCAGGGCCTTGGGGGTGATGTAGTCGAACCAGTTGTACACCCGTAGCGTGCGTTCTTCGGCGTGGGCGGCGGTACCCAGCAGGCTGGCGCACAGGGCTGGAACGATAAAGCGTTGGAGTCTTTTCATGATGCGAATCCCTCAATGGGCGCTTTGAAAACCTTCGAGAACGTTCACGGCGTTGATGCCGATTTCTGCTACCGCATAACCGCCTTCCATGACGAACAGCGTTGGCTTGCCGAGGGCGGCGATGCGCTTGCCCATCGCCAGGTAATCCGGGCTGTCGAGTTTGAATTGCGAGATCGGATCGTCCTTGAAGGTGTCCACGCCCAGGGACACCACGATGATGTCGGCGTCATAGCTGTGGATCTCGTTGCAGGCCTGCTCCAGGGCTGCGCTCCACACCTCCCAGCCGCTACCGGCGGCCAGCGGGTAGTTGAAGTTGAAGCCTTCCCCGGCGCCTTCGCCGCCTTCGTCGGCATAGCCCAGGAAGAATGGGAACTCGGCTTCCGGGTGGCCGTGGATCGAGGTGAAGAGTACGTCGCTGCGTTCGTAGAAGATCGACTGGGTGCCGTTGCCGTGGTGGTAGTCGACGTCGAGGATCGCGACTTTCCTGTGGCCCTGATCGAGGAACGCCTGGGCGGCGATGGCCGCGTTGTTCAGGTAGCAGTAGCCGCCCATCAGGTCGCCGGCCGCGTGGTGTCCCGGTGGACGGCACAGGGCAAAGGCGCTGCGGGCACCGCGCTGGATCACCGCCTGGGCGGTGAGGGCAACTTGCGCCGCGCTATAGGCCGCCTGCCAGGTGCCGGCGGTGATCGGCGCGCCGCCGTCGAAGCTGTAGTAGCCGAGCTGGCCATGGAGGCTGGTGGGAATCACGCTGCGCAGGGTGCGTGCGGGCCAGGTGTAGGGCAGCAGGTCGCCGTCGATGCCCTGTGCCGCCCAGCGCTCCCAGGCGCCTTTGAAGAAGTCCAGGTAGGCCCGGCTGTGGACGCGCTCGATGGGCCCCAGGCCGAAGTCCTTGGGCGCCTCTACCGGGCCAAGGTTGCGGTATTTCACCCGGTCCAGCACATGGTCGGCCCGGGAAGGCATTTCGAAACAGGGCATCAGTTGCCCGTCGATAAGTTCACAACGGCCGTGGTGCAGGTGGTGATCGTCCGAGTAGATCGTCAGCATTTTCTTGTTCTCCGCAGGCTGATTCGGTGGATCACAGTCTTGCGGGGCGCGGGGTTTGGGAGAACGGCAGGAGCGGCCAAAAGGGGATTTATGCGGCCAAAGTGTTTGACCGAAATTCGCCCCTTAAAGAGGCATGACGCCCCGTTGCGGGGCGCCGTCCTGTTCAGCTGGCGGGCGGGGCGGGAACGAAGCGCTGCAGCACCTTGAGCATGTCCTCGCGTTTTTTCCGGGCGATGGCTTCCAGCAATAGCGCGTAGCCCTTTTTCTCGCAGTGCTGGCCGACATTGGGATCGGCACCTTTTTCCAGCAGCAGGCTGAACAACTCCAGGGTGTCCTGCTGGCTGACGTAGGGGGACTTGTCGTCGGCGGAGGTCTTGTCGGCGACCAGGGTCAGCAGGCTCTCGCCGACGGGCTGGTTGTAGCAGGTGCCACGGCCGTAGCTCAGGTTGAGGTTGGCGCCGGCCTCTATCAGCTGCTTCATGGCCACGTAGTTGTTGCCGGAGAAAGCCCGGTACAGCGCGGTTTCGCCATCACTGGTTTTGCGCAGGTCGAGGTTTTGCGGGTACTGCATCAACCAGCTGAAGCCTTGCAGGCTGCGCTTGTTCTCGGCCATCTGCATCAGTGGCGTCTGGCCCTGGCTGTCGGGCTCGTCGATGGCAACCCCGGCCTCGATGAGAAACTTCAAACGCCCGCCCTGGCTCAGGTCGGGGCTGTCGCCCAGGTCGCGGCGCATGGCCAGGGTCGCCAGGGTGGTCCAGTTGTACAGGCCGCTGGTGTGGGCGCCGTGCGCCAGCAGCAACCGGGCGATGTCCAGGCGCGGTGTGTCCAGAGCATGCAACAGGGCGCTGCGGCCATCGTCGGCCATGACCTCGCCGCTGATGCCAGTGGCCAGCAGGCGCTGCACTTCGGCCAGGTCGCCGGCATCCACGGCGTCCACCAGGGGCCAGAAGGCCTGGCAGGCTTGCGGGTTGGCGGTTTTCAGGCCCAGGCGCTGCAGCACCCGGGGCGGGATGCTCATCTGGCGTTGCAGGCGCAGGCCGCAATACACCCGGTAACCCTCGATGGCCCGGCCCTGGTGAATGTTGTCCAGGGTTCGCTGTTGGTAGATCGCCCAGTCCAGGTCGGCCAGGTTGAGGTAGGTCGGCATGCGCCCGGGGTCGCGGCGCAGCACTTCCTTGAGCCAGGGGCGGGCGGTTCTCAGGCGCCCGGCTTCGCTGGTCCAGTAGGCGATGTTGTTGAGCAGGCCGGGGTATTCACGGCGGTCGCTGGCGATGCCGCGAAAGTCATGAATGACGAAGAAGTCCTCCACCTGGTTGATGCCCGCTTGCTTGTCCTTGGCGGTGCGCAGTTGCTCGTGCAGCGCGCGGAACTGCTTCCAGACGCTGTCCGGGTCCGGAGCCTGCTCTGGTACATGGGGGTTGAGGGTGATCGGCCCAGTGCCGCGGGTGAAGGGCCGGAACCACGGCGGGAATGTCTGCAGCGCCTGTAACCATTGCTGCCCGGTTTCCTCGCTGATGGGTTGCAGCGGGGTGAACTCCAGCTGGCTCAGGTCCAGGCGGTGACTGATCGCCAGCAGCGGGTGCTGCGGGTCGCGCTGGTCGATCAGCAGGTAGCGCTGGCTGAGCTGCCAGTCACTGGGCTCCTTGCAGTTGAAGTCGAGCGAGGTCAGGGTGATGCCGGTGTCCAGGGTATTGGTTGCGGGCCAGTTGTCGGCGACCTGGACCGGATTCTCCGGGGACACGCAGGCCCGCAGCTCGGCGGGGCTGAACAGGGTAATGGGCGGCGATTTGTAGACCCGATGCTGGTACTCCAGGTCCTGATAGGCGTTGAGATAGAACAGCCCGCGGTACTGGGTCAGGATGATCCGCGCTGGCACCTTCGCCAGGCCCGGCAAGGGGAATGGCTTGATCTGCAGGGCGGCGGTTTCCGGATAGTCGATGACGAAGTGGCGAGCCATTCCCGACCATTTGATCGCGCCCAGGTCCAGGTCGAATGCTTGGGCGGCGGGTGCGCCCGCCAGGAGCACCAGCGCCAGGCCAAGCCCGCGAATGCCGATGCGCCGGGCGTTGGCGCCTGAGAATAGGTTCAACGTTGCAGTCCCTTGCCGGTAGAAAGGTCGGCAATGTAATGCAATCGGCGGTTTTCTGCCGGGCTTTGTCTCAGGCTCGGCGCCACGCCTCAAAGACGAAACGCCGTCGCCGGCGGTGGCGGCGCAAAACCTTGCAGCACCTTGAGCATGTCGTCGCGCTTGCGCCGGGCCATGATCTCCAGCAGCCAGGTGTAGCCGTTGTTCTTGCAGTAGCGGCCGACATTGGGGTCGGCGCCACGTTGTAGCAGCAGGGTGAACATGTCCAGGCTCTCTTGCTGGCTGACCCAGGGCTTGATGACCTCGGGCGAACCCTGTTCGGCCACGATCATCAGCAGGCTTTCGCGAATCGGCTGCTGTGCGCAGATATCGCGGCCGTAGCTCAGGTTGAGGTTGGCACCGGCCTCTATCAGTGGCCTGGCAGCGGCGTAGTTGCCGCCCTTGAGCGCCAGGAACAGCGCGGTCACGCCGTCTGGCCCGCTGCGCTTGTCGAGGTCCTGGGGGTGTTGCAGCAGCCAGTTGAAGCGCTCGATGTCCTCGCGGTTTTTCGCCATTTCCTGCAGCGCGGTGCCGCCCTGTGCATCCTGTTCATCGATGGCGGCGCCGGCCTGCAGGAGGAAGTTCAGGCGCTTGGCCTGGCTCAGGTCGGGGTTGTCCTTGAGGTCGCGGCGCATGGCCAGGAACACCTGGGTGCGGCCGTTGTACTGACCCTGGGGGCGGGCGCCATGAACCAGCAACAGCCGGGCGATGTCGAGGTCGGGTTTATCCAGGGCGTGCAACAGCGCCGGGCGCCCATCGGTGGCTATGACGTCGCCGCTCAGGCCGTTCTCCAGCAGGCGCCGGACTTCGCCCGCGTCACCCTGGTCCACCGCCGTCACCAGCGGCCAGGCGCTTTGGCAGGCCGGTTCGCTGGGTGCCTCAAGGCCCAGGCGCTGGGTGACCCTGGCGGGGACCCCCAGCTGGCGTTGCAGGCGCAGCCCGCAGTACAGCCGATAGTTCTCCATGGCCCGGCCCCGGTGCCGGGTGTCCGCGGGCTGCTGTTGGTACAGGCGCCAATCCAGGTCCGCCAGATTGAGGTAGGTCGGCATGCGACCCGGGTCGCGACGCAGCACGTACGCCAGCCACGGCCGGGCGCTCTGCAACTGGCCGGCCTCGGTGGCCCAATAGGCGATGTCGTTGAGCAGGCCCGGGTAGGTGCTGCGCTCGGGGGCGATCGCGCGAAAGTCATGACGGGTGAAGAAGGCCTCCACCCGGACGATGCCCGGAGCCTTGTCTTTGGCATCGCGCAATTGCGCGTGCAACTGGCGAAACTCTGTCCAGACCTGCTCCGCGCTGGGCTGCGGCGCATAGGGCTTGACGCGCAGCTGGCCGCTGCTGGCGTCAAAGGGCTCCAGCAACTTCGGGTATTTGTGCAGGGCCTGTTGCCATTGCTGCTGCAGTTCGGGGCTGATCGGTTGCTGCGGGGTGAAGTCGATCTGTGCCTCGCCCTGGCGCTGACCGATGGCCAGCAATGGCCGTTGGGGATCGCGGCTGTCCACCAGCAGATAGCGATTGCTCAACTCCCAGCCTGGGCTCTGGCAGTCGAAACTCAGTTTGGTCAGGCTCAGGGCGGATTCCAGCTGCTTGCTCGACGGCCAGTTGTCCGTGGCCCCAACGGGTTGCTGCTCGGGCACGCAGGCCTGTAGTTCCTGGGCGTTGAACAGCGGCATGGGCGGCGACTTGTAGACCCGCTGCCGGTACTGCCCATCCGCATAGCCGTTGAGATAGAACAGGCCGTGGTATTGGCTGAGGATCACTCGGGCCGGCGCCTGGGCCAGCCCGGGCAGGGGAAAGGGTTCGAGTTGCAGCGTGGCGGTTTCCGGATCGTCCAGGAGGATGCCACTCTGCATTTCCCACCAGCGGATTTTGGACAGCTCGAAGGCCTGGGCGAGGGGGATGCCGGCTAGCAGCACCAGCGCCAGGCACCCCCCGCGAATACCGATGCGCCGGGCGATGGCGCCTGTGATTAGGTTCAAGCTTGCAGTCCCTTGCTGGTGTCAAAGGTCGGCAATGTAATGCAATCGGCGGCTTTATGCCGGGGTTTGTCTCAGGGCCGGAACTGGCTCGGCGCCACACCGCTCCAGCGGATGAAGGCATGGCGAAAACTCGCGGTTTCACTGAAGCCCAGGGCTTCGGCAATCCGGTAGATGGGCATCTGGTCTTCGCAGAGCATCTGTTTGGCCCGCTCGAAACGCAGCTCGTCCAGCAGTTCCTGATAACTGCAACCCAGGTCCCGCAGGTGGCGGCGCAAGGTCCTGGCCGAGCAGTTCATCTGTTCCGCCAGCCCCTCCAGCCCCGGCGCGGCATCCAGCTGCGCTGCCAGCAGCTGGCGGATGCGTCCGAGCCAGGCCTGGCGCCCGGTGAACTCGGTGTTCTGCTTGCGGCAGCGCTCGGCCATGGCCTGGTGGGTGATTGCATCCGCCAGGGGCAGCGGCTGGTCGAGCCAGTGCCGGTCGAAGGCGAAGGCATTGCGATCGGCGTCGAATTGCAGTGGGCAGTTGAAGGACTCGCGGTAGCGCCGTTGATAGTCCGGCGCCGGATAGTCGAAGCGCGCGCCCAGCAAGGGCAAGGCGTGGCCCAGCAAGTCGTCGCAGATGACCTTCATCGACACCAGGCAGAACTCGGTGTTGAACGCGGCCAGGGCCGGGCATTCGCGATAGTCGGCGGCAGTCAGCCAGATGCGCGAGCCGTCGGTTTCCAGGCTGAGTTCGAAAAGTGTTCCCATCAGCGCCGGATAACGCAGCGCCAGGCGCAAAGCGTCACCTAAGGTGGCACTGGTGAGCAGCGCATAGCCGAGCATGCCGTAAGAGGAAACGTGCATGCGCCGGCCCAGCTCCAGGCCGATATCCCGCTGCAGGGCCACGGCGTTGGCACACACCAGCATCTCTTGGCTGGTGGTGATGCGGGTGTCGGCGCGGCTCAGGTCGGCGGCGTTTATACCGCTGCCGGCCAGTAGCGCGTCGCTGTCCTGGCCCTGCTCCTTGAAGGTGTTGAGGACCAGTGAAACTGCATTGAGGGTGGTGAGGTGCGAGTGCAGCATGCGCAGATTCCAGCCTGGGAAAGACCGGGAACAGGAGCAATTTGCATGCCGCCCGCGATCAGACCGCGGTTTACCGGCCGGTGGCATGTGGCATTCCGGGCGTTGTGTAGCTAGTGACTTGGCGCTTTGATTGGTGCAACCTGCCTGCCATTCACCGCCTGAGTTGGCGGTGTAGCAACCCCGATAAAGGACTATGTATGACCCTTACTCCTGCGCGTTCCCTGCTTCTGGTGTCCGGCTTGCTCCTGAGTTCGCTGTGCCTGGCCGAGGCTGAGCCAAGCAGCGAAAGCACCATCAAGGACTCTGCCAAGTCCGCCGTCTCGTCAGCCATTTCGGCAGGCAAGAACCTCTTGGGCGGCGTCAGCGAAGGCGTGCTCGATGGTCGCCAATCGGCGCAAGGCGTCGACGGTGCCTCGATCATTTCCTCCCGTGAGCAAATGAAAGGCCGCGTCGAGGTCCAGGTGTTGAAGACCGAAGCCGCCGGCGACAGTTTCAACGTCACCCTGGGCTTCAAGAACAGCAGCGACAGCCAGTTGCGGCTGATCAACCTCAAGCAGACCGGCGCCCTGCTGGCGATCGACCAGGACGGTTACGCCAACAACCTGACTGTCAGCCTCGACAACCCGGACGAAGTCACCATCCCGGCCAAGGCGGCAGTGCGGCAGAAGTTCGTGTTTGAAGGACCGATCGAGAGTTCGAGTTCGGTGCGGGTCTGGGGCCAGGATTACTCGGTCAAAAAGTAACCTGACAGCCACCCTCTGCTCGTCGTCGAGCCGGCAGCTACCGCAGTAGCCACCGGCTCCCGAGCGCGAGCTTCAGCTCAACTCGCCACACAGATCGAGTTCCACCAGGCGCCGCACTTCGGCGCTTTCCAGCCCGGCACCGAGCAGCGCATTGAGCTTGCCGAACGCCGCCTCCCGGGTCATGCCGCCACCGGACAGCACGCCCACGCCGCGCAGGCGGCTGCCGGCTTCGTAGATATCCAGCTCGACGCCGCCTTCATGGCACTGGGTCACCGCCACTACGACGATGCCTTGCTCCTGTGCGCGCTTGAGGCTGGCCAGAAACGCCGGGTTGTCGCTGGGCCCGGTGCCGCTGCCGAAACACTCCAGCACCAGGGCCTGGATGCCGCTGTCGAGCACGCCGTCCAGCAGCTCGGCGCCGATGCCGGGGAACAGCGGCAGCACGCCGACCTTGGCCAGTTGCTTGGCCTGGCGGTAATCCAGCGCTGACGGAATCGCTTCGGCCTTGGCGCCGCCGCCATTGCGTTGCAGGGCGGCGAACGGATGGCGGCCGAAGCTGCGGATCTTCGCGCAGCGGGTCGGTGCCAGCAGTTCGCCGTGGAAGTACAGGTGGACCCCCGGTGCCAGGCCCTGGCCCAGGGCCAACAGGGCGCCACTGAGGTTTTCCCAGGCGTCGCTGTCGGGCACGCCGGCCGGCAGCATCGAACCGGTGAACACCACAGGCGCGCGCAGGCCCAGCAATTGGAAGCTCATGGCGGCGGCGCTGTAGGCCAGGGTGTCGGTGCCGTGGAGGATCAGCACGCTGTCGCAGCCCTGCACCTCAACGGCTTCGACCACCGCTTCACGCAGGCGCTGCCAGTAGTCGGGGGTCATGTTGGCGCTGTCGATCAGTGGCGCCATCTCGCGAAAGCGCCAGGCCGGCACCACCAGCTCGGGCTGGCTGTCGAGGTAGGCGCGCATCCGCACGTCGAAGCCGGAGGCCGGGGCCAAGCCGTCGGCGCTGGCCTGCATGCCGATGGTGCCACCGGTGTAGAGCACCATGACGTGCTGGGCGGCAGGGTAGGTCGAAGGGTTCATGGGATTCTCCGAAACGGTGAGTTCCTGTGGGAGCGGGCAAGCCCGCTCCGACATTTATCGCACTGTAACCGACGGGTGCAGAGGATGCGCCCGTCGTTCACCCGTCAGCGTTGCGCTGCGGGCACGCCTTGCGGCTCGGCCTGAGCGGGGGCCGAAGGTTCGGCGGGCCAGGCCTTCAGGTCCAGGTCCAGATCGGCGAATTTGCGCGAGTCGAACACTGGCTGGTCGACGCCGGCGCGGCGCTGCTCGTCGTAGTCGCGCATCACGCGCAGGCCGACCTTGAACAGCATGGCCAGGGCCACCAGGTTGACGAAGGCCAGGCAGGTCATGGTGATGTCGGCGAAGGCGAACACGGTCGAAAGGTCCTGCATCGAACCCCATACCACCAGCGCCAGCACCAGGCCGCGGAATAGCATCAGCACGGTGCGGTTGCGGGTGAGGAACTGCAGGCTGTTCTCGCCCAGGTAGTAGTTGTAGAGGATGCAGGTGAAGACGAACAGCGACAGCGCGACGCTGACGAACAGGCGACCCCAGTCACCGACCACGGCGGCCAGCGAGTTCTGGGTCAGGACGATGCCGTCGCCTTCGAAGCCTGGGGTGTAGAAGCCCGACAGCAGGATCAGCAGCGCGGTGCAGGTGCAGATCACGAAGGTGTCGAGGAACACGCTGAAAGCCTGGACCACGCCCTGGGCGCCCGGATGCTTCACGGAGGCCACGGCGGCGACGTTCGGTGCACTGCCCAGGCCCGCTTCGTTGGCGAACACGCCACGCTTCACGCCCATGACGATGGCGCTGCCGAGCAGGCCGCCGAAGGCCGGGTCGAGACCGAAGGCGCTCTTGATGATGGTCTCCAGCATGGCCGGCACTTGTTCGATCTGGGTGCCGATCACGTACAGGGTCACGGCGATGTAGGCCAGGGTCTTGATCGGGACCAACAGGTCGGA